>CAVVNW010000027.1:825000-904428 GCA_963749635.1 uncultured Acidobacteriaceae bacterium | reverse complement strand
GACACATTACGGACGTATCTGCCCAATCGAGACGCCGGAAGGCCCGAACATCGGATTGATTTCGTCGCTGAGCTGCTATGCGCGGATCAACGACTACGGCTTCATCGAATCGCCTTACCGCAAGGTGAAGAACGGCCACGTGCTCGACTTCGTGACCGTGGTCAACGCGGGCGACAGCGAGTATCGCGTGGGAGATCATCTGGAGAAGCACGAAGTACTCAAGGCCAACAATGAGCTGCGCGAACGCAAGAAGAAGCTAATCGACTTCGAGCCATTCTCGTTCTACCTGTCGGCGTGGGAAGAAGATCGCCATGTCATCGCACAGGCGAACGCCGAGATCGATGACAAGGGCCGCATCGTGGCGGAACTGGTCAACGCCCGCAAGGCCGGCAACTTTGTGCTGGTTAACCGCAGCGAAGTGGACTACATCGACGTCAGCCCGAAACAGCTGGTGTCGGTGGCTGCCTCGCTGGTCCCGTTCCTGGAGCACGATGACGCGAACCGCGCCCTGATGGGTGCGAACATGCAGCGTCAGTCAGTTCCGTTGCTACGCGCGCAGGCGCCGATTGTCGGCACCGGCATGGAAGGCGTCACCGCTCGCGATTCCGGAGCAGTGGTGCTGGCACGCCGCAGCGGCATCATCGATTCGGTAGACTCCGAGCGCATTATCGTGCGTGTCGAGGGCGAACATCATCCGATGCAGCTCTCGCGCGAGGTGGGCAGCGACATTTATCAGCTGACCAAGTTCAAGCGTTCGAACCAGAACACCTGCATCAACCAGCGTCCCATCGTGAAGAAGGGCATGCGCGTACAGAAGGGCCAGGTCATTGCTGACGGTCCCTGCACCGACATGGGCGAGTTGGCACTGGGCCGCAACGTGCTGGTCGCGTTCATGGCGTGGCGCGGATACAACTTTGAGGACGCGATCCTGGTTTCCGAAAAGATGGTGAAGGAGGACTATTACACCTCCGTCCACATCGAGGAATTCGAGATCGAATCGCGCGACACCAAGCTGGGACCGGAAGAAGTCACGCGCGACATTCCCAACGTCAGCGAGTCGGCGCTGCGCGATCTCGACGAGAGCGGCATCATCCGCATCGGCGCGACCGTGAAGGCGGGCGACATCATTGTGGGCAAGGTCACGCCGAAGGGCGAGACGCAGCTCACTCCGGAAGAGAAGCTGCTGCGTGCCATCTTCGGCGAAAAGGCCGGCGATGTGCGCGACGCTTCGCTCACCTGTCCTCCGGGCATCGAGGGCACGGTGGTCGATGTGAAGATCTTCTCGCGCAAAGGACAGGAAAAGGACGAGCGTGCCAAGTTCATCGAGGCGCAGCAGATTGAGCGCCTGCACAAGAACCTGGCGGACGAAATCCGAATTCTGACCGACGAGCGTTTGAAGCGCCTGGAATCGTTGCTGGGAAGCAAGGAAGTGCTGGCCGACCTGCACGACGAGCGCACCAACAAGCGCCTGCTGACCAAGGGCGTAGTGCTCGACCGCGATGCCATCGAGCGCATCTCGACGCGCAACTTAAAGCGCATCAAGTACGCCGACAAGGACCCGCGGGTCAACGAGCAGATCGACGAAATCGAAGAGATGACCTCGCGCCAGATCGACGTGCTGCGCAAGATCGTCAAGGAGAAGGAAGAGAAGCTGCAGAAGGGCGATGAGCTGCCACCGGGCGTGATCAAGCTGGTGAAGGTGTATATCGCGATGAAGCGCAAGCTGAGCGTCGGCGACAAGATGGCCGGCCGCCACGGGAACAAGGGCGTCATCGCGCGCATCCTGCCGGAAGAGGACATGCCGTACCTCGAAGACGGGACGCCGGTCGAGATCGTTCTGAACCCGCTGGGCGTGCCAAGCCGTATGAACGTCGGACAGATTCTGGAAACTCACCTTGGGTGGGCTGGACATCAGCTGGGCCAGAAGATCGGCGAGCTGTTGGCGCAGAACACGAAGGCCGAAGCAATGCGCAAAGAGATGAAGGTGCTGTTCAAGGACACACCGTTCGTGGACAGCCTGGTAGGCCTCGACGACGAGATGCTGGAGAAAGTGGCTGACGGCATGAAGGACGCCGTCTACTTCGGATCACCAGTGTTCGACGGAGCCAAGGAGCACGAGATCAAGTCTCTACTGGCGGAAGGCGAGCTGCCGACCTCCGGCAAGACGTACCTCTACGACGGCCTGACCGGCGAACGGTTCGAGCAGCCCATCACGGTGGGATACATCTACATGCTCAAACTTTCTCACCTGGTGGACGACAAGATCCACGCGCGTTCGATTGGGCCGTACTCGCTCATCACCCAGCAACCGCTGGGCGGCAAGGCGCAGTTCGGTGGCCAGCGCTTCGGAGAAATGGAAGTCTGGGCCCTGGAAGCCTACGGCGCGGCTTACATTTTGCAGGAACTGCTGACCGCGAAGTCCGATGACGTATATGGCCGTACCAAGATTTACGAGGCCATCGTCAAAGGCGAAGCGGCCATCGAGCCGGGTGTGCCGGAGTCGTTCAACGTGCTGATTCGCGAATTGCAGTCGCTGTGCCTGGATGTGGAGCTGATCAAGGCGAACGAGAGCAAGACCTTGGTCGCTACGCCCGTCGCCGCTGACTGATCGATAAGGATCGGGGTAGCTGCCTCCACTGCTCCCGCAGGAGGCAGCACCCGCAAGACTGAGGTAATCGGGAGCCGCCAGCGGTCGCGTAAAGACCGCGGGAGGACAACTTGTTCCGATCGAATCCATTTGAACTCGGAAACCCCATCGCCGACTTTGACGCGATCCGCATCAGCCTGGCTTCTCCGGAGAAGATCCGCAGCTGGTCTCACGGCGAAGTAACCAAGCCCGAGACCATCAACTACCGCACCTTCAAGCCGGAGCGCGACGGCTTGTTCTGCGCGCGCATCTTTGGTCCGGTCACCGACTGGGAGTGCTTGTGCGGTAAGTACAAGCGCATGAAGCACCGCGGCGTGATCTGCGACAAGTGCGGCGTGGAAGTGACGCTGTCGAAGGTTCGCCGTGAGCGCCTGGGCCACATCGAGCTGGCGTCGCCGTGCTCGCATGTGTGGTTCTTCAAGGGACTGCCCAGCCGCATCGGGCACATCCTCGACATCTCGCTGCGCGATCTCGAATCGGTTCTCTACTTCGAAGCGTACGTCGTGATCGAGCCGGGCGAAGCTCCGGTCAAAGAGCGCGAGGTCATCAAGGACGAAGTCAAGTTCCGCGAGCTCGACCAGCAGTTCCGCGCAACCGGCTTCAAGGCCATGATGGGCGCCGAAGCCATTAAAGAATTGTTGAAGCGCGTAGAGGTGGACGGCATGTCGGGCGAGTTGCGCGAGAAGATGCGCAGCGAGTCGTCAGTGCAGAAGCGCCTGAAGTACGCCAAGCGCCTGAAGGTGGTTGAGGCGTTCCGCAAGAGCGGGAACAAGCCGCAGTGGATGATCCTCGACGTGATCCCGGTCATTCCGCCGGAGCTGCGTCCGTTGGTTCCACTGGATGGCGGCCGCTTTGCGACTTCTGACTTGAACGATTTGTACCGCCGCGTGATCAACCGCAACAACCGGTTGAAGAAGCTGATGGACCTGCACGCGCCGGAAGTCATCGTGCGCAACGAAAAGCGCATGCTGCAAGAAGCGGTGGACGCGCTGTTCGACAACGGACGCCGCGGCCGCGTACTGCGCGGAGCGAACAATCGTCCGCTGAAGTCGCTTTCGGACACGCTGAAGGGCAAGCAGGGCCGCTTCCGGCAGAACCTGCTGGGCAAGCGCGTGGATTACTCCGGCCGTTCGGTCATCGTGGTTGGTCCCGACCTCAAGCTGCACCAGTGCGGACTGCCCAAGAAGATGGCGCTGGAACTGTTCAAGCCGTTCATCTATCACCGGCTGGAGCAGACCGGACACTGCACCACCATCAAGCAGGCCAAGGAAATGGTGGAGCAGCAGGAGCCCATCGTGTGGGACATCCTGGAAGAGGTCATCAAGGACCATCCGGTGCTGCTGAACCGCGCTCCTACGCTTCACCGCCTCGGCATTCAGGCGTTTGAGCCGGTGCTGGTGGAAGGCAAGGCGATCAAGATCCACCCGCTGGTTTGTACGGCGTTCAACGCCGACTTCGACGGCGACCAGATGGCGGTACACATTCCGCTGTCACCGGAAGCGCAGGTCGAAGCCAGCGTGCTGATGTTGTCGTCGCACAACATCCTGTCGCCGGCGTCGGGCCAGCCGATCACCGTGCCTACGCAGGACATGGTGCTGGGCATCTATTACCTGACGAAAGGCAAGACGGGCTCGAAGGGTGAAGGCCGCGCCTTTGCCAACATTGAGGAAGTGCTGCTGGCGAAAGAAGCCGGCGCGGTGGAGACGCTCACCCCGATTCGTCTGCGCTACACCGGCGAGGTCATGGACCTCACCACGGCGTACGACGATCAGGACGTGATCCACACCGAGCCGACGCATTTCGAGCGTCAGTTCATCTCAACGACGGTGGGCCGCGCCATCATGAACGATCACCTGAAGCGCGGCGCCAAAGACATGCCGTACATCAATGGCCTGCTCAAGAAAAAGGGCGTCGGCCAGTTGGTGAACTACTGCTATCTGCGCTTTGGTCTGGAGACCACGGTGCGGATGCTGGACGGCATCAAGCAGCTGGGCTTCCATTACGCCACCAAGGCCGGACTGTCCATCGGCATCGACGACATGGTCATTCCACCGGGCAAGCAGGACCTGGTGCGCAACGCTGAGAAGCAGGCCATCGTGGTGCAGCAACAGTACCTCGACGGCGCTATCACCAACGGAGAGCGTTACAACAAGGTCGTGGAAATCTGGTCGAAGATCACGGAAGAAGTTGCTGACGAAATGTTCGGCAACATGCAGCGTGAGGACAAAGAAGGCCAGATGAACCCGATTTACGTCATGGCCGACTCCGGCGCCCGAGGATCGAAGCAGCAGATTCGTCAGCTGTCCGGAATGCGCGGACTGATGGCCAAGCCTTCGGGCGAGATCATCGAGACGCCCATCACGGCGAACTTCCGTGAAGGCCTCACGGTGTTGGAGTACTTCATCTCGACGCACGGCGCGCGCAAGGGACTGGCCGATACCGCGCTGAAGACCGCGGATTCCGGCTACCTGACCCGTCGCCTGGTCGACGTGGCGCAGGACGTGATTATCAGCGAATACGATTGCACCACGGTCGATGGCATCTACGTGACTTCCATCGTGGAGTCAGGAGAGATCATCGAGCCGCTGCGCGACCGTATCGTGGGCCGCGTCTCGCTGGAGAAGATCAAGGACTACGAAGGCAACATCATCGTTGACATCAATCAGGAAGTCACGGAAGAGCTGGCGGTGGCGGTACAAGCCGCCGGCATCGAGCGGGTGAAGATCCGCTCCGTGCTGACCTGCGAGTCGAAGCGTGGTGTCTGCGTGATGTGCTACGGCCGCAACCTGGCTTCGGGACGCCTCGTCGAACTGGGCGAAGCAACCGGAGTCATCGCGGCGCAGTCCATCGGCGAGCCGGGAACCCAGCTCACCATGCGTACCTTCCACATCGGCGGTACGGCTTCGCGCGTCAGCGAGCAGTCGCGCCTCGATGCCAAGAACAACGGTGCGGTGCGCTTTGTGAACCTGATCACGGTCCGTTCGAAGGAAGGCTACCTGGTGGCGATGAACCGTAACGGTTCGATCACCATAGTCGATGAAAAGGGACGCGAAAAGGAGCGCTACGCAGTCGTTTACGGCGGCAAGGTGAAGGTCGAAGATGGACAGCAAGTTTCGCTCGGCGACGTTCTGGTCGAGTGGGACCCGTACACCTTCGCGATCCTGACCGAAATCGGCGGCACGGTGCAGTTCAAGGACCTGCAGGAAGGTTTGACGCTGCACGAAGAAGTCGACGAAGTCACGGGCCTGTCGCGGCACGTGGTGATGGATTCGCCTGATGAGAAGCGTCAGCCCGCGATCGTGATCAAGGGCGCCAAGGGCAGCAAGCGTTACCTGATGCCTTCACGCGCTCACTTGATGATCCTGGACGGCGACGAGGTCACGCCTGGCGAAGTGCTGGCGAAGATCCCGCGCGAAACCACCAAGACCAAGGACATCACGGGCGGTCTGCCACGCGTGGTCGAACTGTTCGAAGCCCGTAAGCCGCGCGAAACCGCTGTCATCAGCGAAATCGATGGCATCGTGAAGTTCGGCGACGTCGCCAAAGGCCAGCGCAAGATCTACGTGGTCGCCGACAACGGTACCGAGAAGGAATACCAGGTGCCGCGTGGCGTTCACATCAACGTGCAGGAAGGCGAGCGCATTAAGGCCGGCGAGCCATTGATGGATGGTCCGCTGAACCCACACGACATTCTTGCCGTGCTGGGTGAGAAAGAGCTGCAGGCTTACCTGGTGAACGAGATCCAGGAAGTCTACCGGCTGCAGGGCGTGAATATCAGCGACAAGCACATCGAAGTCATCGTTCGCCAGATGATGCGCTGGGTGAAGGTGGAAGACGTGGGCGACACGACCTTCCTGCTCGAGCAGCAGGTCGATAAGTTCCGCTTCCGCGAGGAGAACGAGAAGACGATTGCCAACGGCGGCAAGCCGGCCACTGGCCGTCCGCTGCTGTTGGGCATTACCAAGGCGTCACTCTCGACTGACTCGTTCATTTCAGCGGCCTCCTTCCAGGAGACCACGCGAGTGTTGACCGAAGCGTCGATTCAGGGTGCGGTCGATCACCTGCGCGGACTCAAGGAAAACGTCATTGTGGGCCGTCTTATCCCGGCGGGAACCGGCATGGAGTACTACCGCAATGTCCGGCTCTCGGAGGAGATGGAACAGGCCGCATCCAAAGTGCAGGAGGAAGTCACAGCGGCGTACGAGGAAGCCGAGCGCGCGCTGGAACTGCTCCGTCACGAAGGCGAGAACGAGGCAGAAGAACTGGCAGCCGAGTAATCGATCACACAACCGCGCCGCTCGTGTTCTACACGGGCGGCGTTTTTTTCATGGGGTGACCGTAAAGAGTGGCTGTCACTAGACGTGACGCGGGGCTATACGGCTCACCCTATTCTGTAAGGGTATGTAGACTCTAAGCATGCGCAGCTTCTAGTCCTGGCCATTATGTCGCGTTTTTTTCGACATTTGCGGATCGCCTTCTGGCGTGCCTTCGAGCACGACGCCTTTGGCGTGGCCAAAGGAGCGGCGTTCTCGGCCATTCTGACATTCTTTCCCGCCATCCTGGTTCTGGCTTCCATCCTGTCGCGCTCGCGTAGCAGCGAGCTGTTTGTGCACGAGATTTTTCGCGCCATGGGCCGCATTCTGCCCGAGGGAACCAGCGCCACCATCGCGCAGTACATGACAGGCGCCAGGCCGGTGCAAACCAAGTTCCTGGTCTCCACCGGCTTCCTTACCCTGTGGACCGCGTCCGGCGTCATGATTTCGTGGATGGAAGGCTTTCGCAAGGCGTACCAGATGCCCAAGATCTGGGGCCTGGTGAAAGAGCGCCTGATCGCGTTTCTGCTGGTGGTACTGGCCGGAGTGCCGATGGGCTTCGCTTCCTTCCTGGTGGTTTCCGGCAACATGATCGAACGCTGGACGATGTATCACGTGGGACACGGGATGACGCCCTACATTCTCGGCCTGTGGACGGCGATGCGCTGGATTATCGCTACTCTCACCAGCATTGCCGTCATCGGGCTGGTTTATCATCATGGTGTCCCCAGAACTCAGCCCTGGCATCGTGTGCTGCCCGGATCCGTGGTAGCGACCATTTTGTGGGTCTTCGCCACAGTCCTGTTCGGCTGGTATGTCCGGAGCTTTGCCAATTACGACGTGATTTACGGCTCGGTGGGGACAGCGATCGCGCTGCTCGTGTGGCTGTACCTGGTGTCGATGGTGGTGCTCATCGGCGCCGAATTCAATGCTGTGCGGTATCCGCGCTTCCTGTTTGGGGCGCAGTCGCAGCTTAACTCGGAGTCCAGGCGCGTCGCCGCGCGATGAACCATTTCTGACATGAATAGTGCGAAGCCAGATGTCCTCGAAGCGCTAGATGGCCCGTTGCGGAGTCCCGCTACGCTTCGACGACGCGCCAAGATTGTCTGCACCATCGGCCCGGCCAGCAACTCCGAGGAGATGATCTGCGACCTGATGCTGCGAGGCATGGATGTCGCGCGGCTGAATTTTTCCCACGGTACCCATGAGCAGCATGCGGTCGTGATCAATCGTCTGCGGAAAGTTGCTGCCCATCTGAATCGCAGCATTTGCATCCTGCAGGACCTGCAAGGCCCGAAGATTCGCACCGGACGCCTGGCATCCGGCGCACCCGTGGCCCTCAAGAAGGGGCAGACCGTCACCATTACGCCCAATGACGTGCTGGGAACGACGGAAGTCATCTCCACCACCTATCAGGACCTGGCCCACGACGTGAAGGCGGGCGAGCGCATTCTGCTCTCCGACGGCCGCATTGAGCTGGTCGTGCAAGAAGTGCGTGACGGCGAAGTGGTGTGTGAAGTGCTGAACGGCGGCATGCTGGGCGAGAACCAGGGCATCAACCTTCCCGGCACGAATGTCAGCATTCCTTCGCTGACGGAGAAAGACCAGCGCGACCTTGAATTTGGCTTGAAGCAGGGAGTTGATCTGGTCGCCATTTCATTCGTGCGCACCGTACACGACGTGGTGAAGGCGAAGAATGCTATCGCCGCGCATCGCAGCGACGTGGGATTGATCGCTAAGTTAGAGAAGCCGCAGGCCATCGAGAATCTTGATGGCATCCTCGAAGCGGCGGTCGCGGTGATGGTCGCTCGAGGCGATCTTGGAGTCGAGGTCGCGCCCGAAAAAGTACCGCTGATCCAGAAGTATGTGATTCGCCGCGCGCTCGACTTCCGGCGGCCGGTGATTACGGCCACGCAGATGCTCGAGTCGATGACGGAGAGCCCGCGCCCGACGCGTGCCGAGGCCAGCGACGTTGCCAATGCCGTCTTCGACGGCACGGACGCCGTCATGTTGTCGGGCGAGACGGCCAGCGGCAAGTATCCGCGCGAAGCCGTGGAAATGATGGCGCGCATCGTCGCCGAAACCGAAGCCCATACGCCGAATCCACTGAAGCCGGGACATCGCGAAGCCAGGCATTCGTCCGTGGCGGAGACGATTTGTGAGTCGATGGCACATGCCGCGCAGGCCCTGCAAATTCGCGCCATTGTCGTGTTCACGGAAACCGCGACCACGGCGCGCATGCTGTCGAAGTATCGTCCCTCGGCTGATATCTATGCGTTCACCTCGTCGGAAACCGTGCGCAACCGCATGAATGCGCTGTGGGGGACTACTCCGCTACTTTGTCCTGCGAGATTGTCAGTCGAGCGCATGGCGCAATTTGCGGAAGAAGAGCTCACGCGGCTGAACGTACTCGCTCCCGGCGACGTTTTCGGTCTGGTGGCGGGAACACAGAATTCGTCCGGTGCCACCAACTTTATGCGCTTGATCCAGGTACGGAGCGCCGATGAAGGGCCGAGCCAGGTCACGTAATCGCTGTAGAAGCAGAACGAACTTTCGTTGAAGTCTGAAGGGAACAACATGGCAGAAGAAATAATGTCAGTGGCGATGCTGGAAGCACTTCCTGGTAAAGAGGAGGAACTCGTCAGCATGCTGCGGGAGTTCTACGCGATGATGCACACCAAGGGCTACAGCAACGACTGGCTCTATCGCGACAGCGACCGTCCCGACCACTTCATTCACTTGCGTCGCTGGAAGTCGTCGCAGCTGCGCAGCGAAGCCCAGATCGACCCCGACGTCCATCGTTATTGGCAGCAGCTTCCCGGCTTGTGTACCATTCCCACCGTCTACGAGCATTTGGAGACGCTGTTCAGCGCCGATCCGTTGATCGTCAGTTGACCCACGGCGGCCGCGCGTCGCCGTTTTTCTTCTGGCGGTCGCGCGCTTCTGGATCGCGCATCCTGCCATCCTCGTCGAAATAATCTTCGTGCTTGTAGTCGGTGCGGTTGTGTTTGCGCATGTAGACTTCGAACTTCCGCGCCGCGCGTTTCCGCTTCCAGCGATAGTAAGAATTTCGCAGGCCGTAGAATTTTTCCGAACTCAGGAAGCCGAAACCCCGTCGCGGGACGAACTTCAGCCAGATGTAACCGAAGAGAAGTCCGCCTAGGTGTGCCATGTAGGCCGTGGATTCGCCTGGCTGCCGTGCCGCGGAGAGCGTCAGAAAGATCTCGATGCAAATCAGTCCTATGATGAAGTATCTGGCCTTCATCAAAAACGGGATGGGGAACAGCATGATCTCGGAGTCCCCATGCAGGATTCCGAAAGCAAGGAGCAGTCCAAAGATTGCTCCCGAGGCACCGACGGTAGCGGTATAGGGGCTGGCTTGCAGAATCCCGGTGAACGATACAGCGACGGTCACCAGCGCTGCACCGATCCCACAGAAAAAATAGAACTGCATGAAAAGGTTGTAGCCCCAGTCGGTTTCCAACTGTGCACCGAACATCCACAAGGCCAGCATGTTGAACAGGATGTGCCAGAGACCGGCATGCAGAAACAGATAGGTAGCTAGCTGCCATATCCAGCCATGTATGACATTCTCGGGACGCAGTTGAAAGAGGGCCTGACAGATCGCCTCAGTCCTCGGTGCGACGTAGCTGAGCAGAGCCATGAGCAGGAACACGGCGCCGTTGGCGATCAGCAACTGCTTCACCGCCGGGGTGAACGGCGGAAAGCTCAACGACATGGTGGTTCCGCGTCGCATAAAACTCCGTTCTTACATGGATCGCGTTCGCCTAGCGCTCCGGCACCGGCACCACGGGTAGACTCCGGTGTCCCTTTGGCGTCGGTGGCCTGCACCGCGAAAATTACATTGTCCTTCGAAATCGGCACGGTTGCCTGCATGACGTTGCCGAACGCCTGCGCGTGCTCCCAGTCAGGAGCACCGGTGTCGCGCCACAGCACCAGGTATCCGGTGGCCAGGCCGCCGGGCGATGCGTCCCATACTAGAGTGGAATCGTTCACCAGAGCTTTCGTCAAGATTCGCACTTTCGCGGGCGGGGCCGGCGCCGAAGCCAGGGTTGCCAGCGTGGCTGCGTTCAGGCGCGCCACATTAGCCACATAGTCATAGTTTACGAACTTCGGCAGGTCACCGTATTCAACCCCATTTTCGGTGCGGACGTTCTGGTGCTGATGATTGTAATTTTCGCGATACTCTGTGAACCGCACTGCCGCGAAACCCTGCTCGTTGAACGAAATATGGTCGCCACCCCGCAGATAGCGGTCGCGTCGATATACCACTAGCGGAGAAAAATCTTTCGCCGGCAGATATTCTTTCGATACCGAAGCGATGTAACGCGCCAATTGCCGCGAAGCGCCATCGTTCTCTCCGCCCAGCGCGCGGATAAGCTTCAGTTCGCTGTCGCTCGCGTTGGCCGGAATGCCTTCCGAGAAAACCCGCACCGTGTGCGGATCCTGTTTGGTATCTCCCGGCGTCTTGTCGCCTCCGACAATGTCGTTATTCAGCACGGCCTCAATGTTCCAGCCCTGCGCCTTGGCCAGCTTGGCGAAGTGTGCGCTGCCGTAGAGTCCCTGTTCTTCGCCCGCGACGGTGAGGAAAACAATCGTCGCGGGAAACTTGTATTTGCTGAGCACGCGGGCGCATTCCAAGCTGACCGCTGTGCCGCTGCCGTCATCGTTGGCACCGGGCGAAGCGCCCGTGGCATCGTTGGTCTCGGAGTTGCGGGAGTCGTAGTGTCCCGTTACCAGCACGATTAGCGATGCGTTGTCCGCATTGCTGCCACGCAGGATTGCATACACATTGGTGAGCTTCGTGGGCGAGGGAATCCGGTTTCCCGGCTCCTGCACGAACTCGTCAGTCTTCACTTCCAGGCAGCCGCCGCAAGCCTTAGAGTAGCTCTCCAACTCACTCTTGATCCACTCCGCCGCGGCGTTGATGCCCTTGCCGCTGGAAGCCGGAACATCCGACGACAGCGTGTGACGCGTTTGGAAGCTGACCAGTTTTTCAATGGTCTGCTGGATGCGCTGGGCCGAGACCGTACGCAACGCCGCGGTGATTTGAGGGTCGGGTGCGGGAGCCGTAACCGAATTATTTTGCGCGGCGGAAGACACGGGTGACGACAGGAATGTCAACAGCAAAATCGTTATTCCCGCAAGAAACATTTTCATTTCGGAAATCCATCCCTCAAAACTTCGGCGCATCTCATGTGTCTATTACTTGACGCTGGTAGCAAGAGATTCTAAATATAAAAGGGCGGCCACCGCTGTGATTCTACTTGGCGCTTAGGCCGCGCGTAAAACGGAGGAAGAGGCCATGGTAATTTGCCCAGAGTGCGAAACCGATCTGGACATCGACGAGCAAGAGGTTGACGAGGGTGAAGTCGTCTCGTGCCCGGAGTGCGGCACCGATTTCGAAGTGGTTGCCGTTGAGCCGCTGGAGCTGAGCCGCGTCGAAGAAGGCATCGAAGACGAAGAGCCGGTGGGTGAAGAAGAGGAAGAGGAGTAGCGTGCGCCTCGCGTTATCGCATAGCGAACGCTGTCTTGGCACTTGCCACCCGCATTGCGCTGCTCTTGCTACTTGTGGGCAGCGGTATATCGGTGAGTGTGGCCTTTTCATCTCCCCAATCTAGTTCGCAGAAGAAATCAACCGCGCAGGACTACGCCCTCATTTTCGGTACTGTCTGGGGCCCGGATGATCGTCCTGTGGAGCGGCGTCCCGATCAAGATCCGGCGCGCTACCGATAAGAAAGCGAAGTGGGAGCTCGTCTCCGACAGCAACGGCGAATTTGCCCAGCGTGTCCCTCCCGGTAAAATGGATTACATCATTCAGGCCGACATCAAGACCGCCGAAGGGCCAGCCCAAGCCGGAAATTACCGTGCAGATCGACGATAATGAACGTAAGAACGTCGGACTGCATCTAACTGAACCGGCACCGGCCAAGAAGTAGGCTTCCTGCAGGAGTACCCATGAAAAGGTTATGGCTTGCGCTCGTAATTGCGACGATATTCGCTGGTTGCGCGACCGCGCAATTGACATTGCCCTTGGGCGGGTTATCCGGACCTTCGGAGAAGAAGACCAAGCCAACTTCGAAGATGCTGACCGGGACCGTGTGGGACAAGAGCGAGAAGCCCATCCCCGGAGCGGTGGTCTATCTAAAAAACATGAAGACGCTGGCGGTGAAAAGTTACTTTGCCGACAAAGACGGCGCGTACCGCTTTCCGCAGCTCGCCCTGAATACCGACTACGAGGTCTACGCGGAAATCGATGGCAAGAAGAGCGACACCAAGTCGATCAGCCAGTTTGACGACCGCTTCAATCCCACGATCAACCTGAAGATTAATCTCGACAAATAAAAGAGGCCGCCATGGCCAGCGGCCTCTTCTGTTGCGAACCACTGAGACTTAGTTGTTTTCGTTGCTGGCGCGCTTCCATGACATGAATTCGCCAATCGTTGATCCGGTGCCGGACGACGACGACGATGAAGGCGATGCCGTCGAGGCCGCCGGGGCCTTGTAAGCTTCCACATCCGCCCGCGTGGCCTCTTCGCCCACCGCGCGGATGCTGAGTCCCACCTTCTTCTCGGCCGGATTCATCTTGATGATCTTGAAGTCGAATTCCTGCCCAGCTTCCAGCTTGATCTGCGTACCGTGCGAATCCACCGCCTCGGAGTTATGGCACAGGCCCTCGACTCCGTCGGCGATCTCGACAAACGCGCCGAAGCTGGCCAGCCGCAGCACTTTGCCGTGGATCACGTCGCCCACACGATGTTGCTCGAAGAACGTGTCCCACACATCCGGCTGCAGTTGCTTCACGCCCAGCGAAAGGCGGCGCTGATCGGGCTCAATCGCCAAAACGATCGCCTTCACCTTGTCGCCCTTCTTCAGCACTTCCGAGGGATGCTTCACGCGTTTGGTCCAACTCAGGTTGCTCACATGGACCAGTCCGTCGATGCCGTCTTCGATCTCGATGAACGCTCCGAAGTCGGTCAGGTTGCGCACCTTTCCTTCTACGATCGTCCCCATCGGGAACTTCTCATGCAGCGTCTCCCACGGATTCGATTCCAGCTGCTTCAGGCCCGAGGCTGATGCGCCGCTCGGTCGGGTTCACGTTCAGCACGACGGCTTCCACCTGGTCGCCCACGTTCACCATCTTCGAGGGATGCTTCATCCGCTTCGACCACGTCATCTCGCTGACATGCACCAGTCCTTCGATGCCCTGCTCCAGCTCGATGAACGCACCATAATCGGTTACGCTGATGACCCGTCCGCTCACGTGTGCGCCAATCGGGTAGCGCTCTGAGGCGTCGAGCCAGGGATCAGGCGTGAGCTGCTTGAAGCCCAGTGACACGCGCTGCTTCTCGCGGTCGAACTTCAGCACCTTCACCTGGATCTGGTCACCCACCTGCACCAGATCGCGCGGGTGCGTCAGGCGTCCCCACGACATATCGGTGATGTGCAGCAGGCCATCGATGCCGCCCAGGTCGACAAACGCTCCGTAGTTGGTAAGGTTCTTTACCGTACCGGTTAGGATTGCCTCTTCGCTGAGCTGGTCGAGCGTCTTGGTGCGCTTTTCGCCCTGCTCTTCTTCCAGCAGCTGCTTGCGCGAGACCACGATATTGCCGCGCTTTTTGTTGAGCTTGATGATGCGGACGTCGAGCTCGGTGTTCTTCAGGCCATCCAAGTTGCGCACTGGGCGCAACTCCACCTGCGAGCCCGGCAAAAATGCACGTGCTCCCAAAATGTCGACGGTCAGGCCGCCCTTGATGCGATCCAGAATGCGTGCCTTGACCGAGGCCTTATCGTTGTAGGCCTTCTCAATTTCGTCCCACGCCTTCAGGCGCTGGGCCTTGTGGTGCGAGAGGTTGATGTAGCCTTCCTCGGTGTGCCCCTGGTCACGGACGACGGGAATTTCCTCGCCGGGATGCACGGTCACAGTACCGTCGGCGTCGGTAAATTCCGCCACCGGAACCACGCCTTCGGACTTGTAGCCGATATCGACCACGACATATTGCGGCGTGATCTTCAGGACGGTGCCGGTGATGATCTGCTCGTCGTTGAGGGCAGCTTCGGTTTGCGCCTGTTCCTGCTCGAAGCTCTCGAGCGCGGAGGCGAAATCTTCCATGGATGGTTCTTTTTCAGTTCGCGGCGCCGCTGCAGCCGTCTCGGCCGCAATAGGATGAGTGCTGTTATCAGGGGAGATCTCAGCCGCGTGCTGCTCGGCTGCGCCGGAATCCTGGGTTGAGGGTGAGGTCGGGGTATCGTTCAGGGTTTCTTCGAGAGACATTGTTTGAGTTCACGCCCACCAATTTTGGAAATTGACGGGTAGCCTGGTTCACGCGGACTGCTGGCGCATGCCTTCAAGTAGAATTTCCCCGGTTAAGGGGGAGTTTGGACAATCCAGCGGCCGGATCCCAGTCAGCGGCCCCACTTCCTGGGACTCTTTGACTATAGCAATCGCTTCCGAGGAGTGTCAAACCCGTAAGTCCAAGTGGGGCGCGATCTTCGCGTAATTTTCACGTAAAGGTGGCGGGCGGCGGCCGCGCTTTCGTGCCTGTCACCTTCCACACCGTTGGGGTACGGCTTTCGCGTTTGATACTCTGCCAAGTAATGGATTATCTCTGGACACCCTGGCGTTACGTTTACGTTTCCGGCGTCGACCAGGCGAAGGGCTGCATTTTTTGCCAGCTTCTCAACCTGGGCGACGACGAAAAGGCCCTCATCGTCCATCGCGGCAATTTCAACTTCGTCATCCTCAACGCTTTCCCCTACACCTCGGGTCATGTAATGGTCGTCCCCTATGAGCACGTCGACCGACTGAACCTCCTGCCCGAGGATGCGGCCAACGAAATGATGGCCCTGACCCGCCGCCTCGAGACCAACATTGACCGAGCTTTACCACCCCGACGGCGTAAACCTCGGGATGAACATCGGCAAGGCCGCCGGCGCCGGCGTCGCAGGGCATATTCACATGCACGTGCTGCCGCGCTGGGTGGCTGACGCAAACTTCATGACAGTGATTGGCGAAACGCGCGTGCTGCCCGAGACGCTGGATGAGACGTATCGGCGGCTGAAGGAAAAGTTCTGAGAGTTCAGCTCTTGACCAGCTCCTCCATCTCCTTCTCGCCAATCACGGCCACGCCCAACTCCTTTGCCTTGTCGAGCTTCGAGCCCGCTTCCTCTCCAGCGACCACATAATCCGTCTTCTTGCTGACCGAACCGGATACCTTGCCTCCGGCATCCTCAATCAGCTTCTTGGCCTCGTCGCGCGTGTGCCGCTCCAGCGTTCCGGTGAGGACGAACGTCTTGCCTTCTAGCGCCGTCCCGCGCTGCTTCTTCTGTCCCTTGAACGTCAGCCCCGCCGTTCGCAGCCGCTCGACTAGCGCGACGTTTTTCGGCTCGTCGAAAAACTCGCGGATGCTCTGCGAAACCCGCGGGCCGATCTCGTTCACCGCCTGCAATTCTTCTTCGCTCGCCGCCATCAGCGCGTCCATCGACCCGAAGTGCTCGGCCAGGAATTGCGCGGTGCGCTCGCCCACCATGCGAATCCCCAGCCCATAAATCACTCGTTCCAGCGGTAGCTTCTTCGAGTTCTCGATCTCGCGCAAGATGTTCTCCGCCGACTTTTTCCCCATGCGCTCCAGTTCAAGTAACTGGGCTTCCGTCAGGTCGTAAATGTCGGCGACACTCTTCACCAGCTTCGCGTCTACCAGTTGATTGACCAGCGCGTCGCCCATGCCTTCAATGTTCATTACCCCGCGCGCTGCGAAGTGCCGAATGGTCTCGCGCAGCTTGGCCGGACAATTGACGTTCACGCAAAGGTGATTGGCCTCGCCCTCGGCGCGCACCACGTGCCCGCCGCAGACCGGGCATCGCGTGGGCATGTGGAACTCGCGCGTGCCGGGCGGCTTATCTTCCAGCACCTTCACAACCTTGGGGATCACGTCACCGCCGCGCACCACTTCGACCCAGTCGCCGATCTTCACTCCCAGCCGCTCGATCTCGCCCATGTTGTGCAGTGTGGCGCGGGTCACGGTCGTTCCGCCAATCGATACCGGCTTCAACGCCGCGACCGGCGTCAGCTTTCCCGTGCGTCCCACCTGCACCAGGATGTCTTCGATCTGCGTCTCGCCCGCGCGCGCCGCGAACTTGTATGCGATTGCCCACCGCGGAGCTTTGCCGGTGAATCCCAGCTCATCCTGCAGCGCGATGCGGTCCACTTTCACCACCACGCCGTCGATCTCGTAAGGAAGTGTGTCGCGCGCCGAATCCGTCTCGTTGACGAACTCCATCACCTGCTCGAGGTTCTTCGCCAGCTTGTGACGCGGATTCACCTTGAACCCGGCCGCCTGTAGCGCCTTGAGCACCAGGGAGTGACGATCGAAGATCGCCCGTCCGTCGGCCAGCAGGCCATACGCGAAGAAATCCAACCGGCGCTGCGCTGTGACGTTCGGCTCCAGCGTTCGCACCGTACCCGCCGTCGCGTTGCGCGGATTAGCAAACACCGGCAACCCCTGCGCCTCACGCTCGTCGTTCATGCGGTCGAATGCCGCCAGCGGCATAAGCAACTCGCCACGTACCTCGAAATCATGCGGCAATCCAGCCTTGTCGAGCGTCTTGGCCGCGATCGTTAGCGGCACGCTGCGCACTGTTCGGACATTTGGCGTCACATCTTCGCCAGTCGTGCCATCGCCGCGCGTCAGTCCCAGCGCCAGCCTGCCATCCTTGAAGCGTAGCGCCAGCGACATGCCGTCGAGCTTCAACTCGCAGACGTAATCCACTTGCGACTCGCCCGTCAGCTCATGCACACGCCGCTCCCAGTCGCGCAATTCCGCTTCGCTTGTGGTCTTCCCTAGCGACAACATGGGCGTCGAGTGCCGCACCTTGGCAAACTCTTCGCTGGGCTTGCCGCCCACCCGCTGCGTCGGAGAGTCCGGCGTGACCAGTTCAGGATGCGCGGCCTCCAACGCAATCAACTCATCCATCAGCTTGTCGAATTCAGCGTCGCTGATCTCCGGATCGTCGAGCACGTAATAGCGATGTTCGTGGTAGCGGATCTTGTCGCGCAGCGCGTCAATCTTCTTCGGCAGGTCTTTGCTGCTCGCAACGTCTTTGCTGGTCGCAACCATGACGGCCATTATAGGAGGGTCCTGCCGTCGCGCCAGATACCGCCGCGCTTCACGTAAAATAGATATTTCCCTGGAGACAAGTGAAGCATTTATTAGCCAAGTGGACCCACTGGATTCTCGCCGTCCTCGCCCCCTTTGGAATCTGGGGCATCTTCGGCTTCGCCTTTGTTGATGCGGCCTTTCTCGGCATGCCGCTCGACGCCATCATTGCCGGATACGCTTACGCCGCGCCCCGGCATTTCCTGCTGCTCTCGGCCCTGGCGGCCACCGGTTCGGCGCTCGGCAGTATCGTCATCTACTGGATCGGGTACAAGGGCGGAGAAGTCCTGCTGGTCAAACGCATGGGCGAGAAGCGCTTCAGGAAGATCCATGCGGCCTTCGAGCGCCACGAATTTCTCGCACTCATGCTGCCCTCGATGCTGCCGCCGCCCACGCCGTTCAAGTTATTCGTCCTCTCCGCAGGCGTCGCCGAGATGCGCTTCACCCATTTTCTGGCAGCCATCTTCTTCGGCCGGTTTCTGCGCTTCACCCTCGAATCGTTACTGGTGATTTATTACGGCCCGCAAATCGTCGGATTCCTTGGCCACACGATTCACGATCACCTCCGGCTAGCGATCGCGATTGTCGCCGCTGCTGCCTTGATCGGCTGGTGGATTTGGCGCCTGCGCAAGAAGACTAGCGCTCGTAAGGGCGATTCACTTGCGGCACAATAAAAATGGCCGGAACGTGTCCGGCCCTCTTTCTCAGATCTGAGATGCGACTATCGCGCGACGGTGACGCCCGCTTCCTGGCGATGGCTCACCAGGTATCCAATCCCGAAGAACAGCGCGACGAAGAACAAGTCCGACACCACTGCGTTGCGGAAGAATGGCAACCCGGCTACGTAGCACGCTGCCAGGCCGCTGGCCGTCTTGGGATACATGTTCCACACCGCCCACACCGCAAAATTGCTTACTACGAAGAACGACACTGAAGCCGCCAGCGATGTTGAGCCAATCCGCAGGGCAGTGGCCTTGTGGGCCAGCAAGCCGCCGAGCAGGACCATGCCTGCGTACCACGCCCACGTGATCAGCAGATCAGCCGAGAACGGATAGCCATACACGCTGCGCGAAAGATAGAGGCCCGACGCTGCTAACGCAGCCACCGGAATCCACATCTCCCTGGCCGGCCGGCGCGCGCCGAAAAACAGCAATGCAGCCGTTACCGGCGCGAAGCTATAAGGCAGTGGCAGAAACCGCGCATGTACGGCCACGGCGAAGACGAGAAATAGATATGCCAGCATGGTCACCTCAGAAATTGCCGCGGCAGAAACCGCGTCTTTTGATTCTGGACGCCCACTGAACTGGCGTCAAGCTCGATTATCCGCTCAGGAAAACCAGATTGCCCACCACGACAACGTCGGGCCCGCTACGGGCTCTCCTCGACCGACGGTTGTGTCGAGTTGGTGCCCTCTTCCTGAACCCGCATATCCGGGCCCACCAGCACCCATCCGCCCAAGGTGCCGCGGCCTCGCATCTCCGGGTATCCGAACCGCAAATCCTGAAATCGCACCAGATATCCTTTGAACGCGCCTTGCAGATGCTCGGTCTGCGTCACCGGAAACACCGCCCAGTCCAGAAACACACGCCCAAAGTACGAACCCTTGGCCGCCTGCAGCTCAGGCGTCACCTCCGGCTTGAAAAAGGTGCGTGCTTCGCCCTGCGGATCTACCTCCGGTGCCATCGAATTGACCGGCACCATCTGGAACAGCGTTTCCGTTTCGACGACACCGTGCCAGCGAAACGGATCGATCCAATACGGATATGCTCCCAGTTTCACGGGCGCCGCTCCCTGGTACAGCAAGGCGCCCATGGCATTGAGCGCGCGCCGATGCTCATAATCGCGGAATCCCCAAATAACGACCAGGCACACCAACGCGAAGATCGCTCCCACCTGCCCACGAGGACCCTTGCTGCGCGCCCCAATTTCCTGGTTAATGAGCCCGAACAGTGCCGGGAAAGCCAGCCCAGCAATCAGTGCCACCAAGATCAGCGGCTCAACAATGAAGACGATGTCCCACGAGTACCAGCGCCAGTCGAACGGCGCGAACATGCGGATGCCGTACGCCGTGGTGTAGTCGAGCAGGATATGGCTGAGCGCCGCCAGCAGCGCCAGCCAATACAGATAGCCCCACCTGACTGGCAGCTTCGATCGCAGGATTCGTGGCTTGCCCGTGGGTCCTCGCCACTGAAACAGCAGCCACACGAAGCCCAAGGTCGCCGCCGCAACAAAAGGAGCGCCGACGAACGAGTGCGTGATCCCGCGATGATGTTGCAGAGCGGCGATCGGCCCCTTGATAGCCCACAATACGTCGAGATCGGCGGCCTCGGCTGCCAGCACCATTGTCAACGTGGCCAACGCAGTCTTGCGATTGAATCCAGCGCGGCTCATGCACGCGCCGGTCAGAAAGTGCGTGACAGGTTCCAAGGCACTCCTTGCTAAAACGGTGAGAAACGAATGCTAAACGTCGCCGTCCTCGTGCTCGGTCTTGCCGCCGAGAAGGTCGAGAGCGTGAGGCAAGATCTCGATGACCGACTGCAGCGAGTCCACCGCCCCCGCAGGACTTCCCGGAAGATTCAGAATCAGGGAGCGGCCGCGCACGCCGCAGACTCCACGGCTGAGAATCGCGAATTCGGTACTCCCTAATCCCTCGGCGCGCATCTTTTGCGGTATACCATCGATCAACTTCGAGCACACGGCACGTGTGGCCTCGGGTGTGACGTCGCGTTCCGCGATCCCTGTTCCCCCCGTGGTAACGATCAGCCGAACTTGTTCCGAGAGTTGAATCAGGGTCTGTTCAATCTCCCGCTGGTCGTCAACAACGGCACGCTGTTGCGTGACGTCGAAGCCGTGCTGCTGAAGAACCGCAGCGGTTGCAGGTCCGGAGCGATCGGTGCGCTGGCCTCGGGCCACAGAGTCACTGACAGTAATTACGGCGGCAGTATGCATGACTTGTCCGTCCTTATTCTCCTAGCGCAGGTAATCCCCGCTCTTCCCGCCCGACTTGTGCTCCAGCCGGATCTCGCGAATCACGATGCCTTTATCAAGCGCCTTGCACATGTCGTACACAGTCAGCGCCGCTACTGACGCCGCTACCAGCGCCTCCATTTCGACGCCGGTGACAGCCGTGGTACGCACCACCGTGCGAATCTCGATTCCAGCGCTTTTTATTGCACAACTCACATCGACTTTGCTCAGGGGTAGCGGATGGCACATTGGAATCAGCTCAGCTGTTCGCTTGGCGGCCTGGATGCCTGCAATCCGCGCCACTTCCAGCGGATCACCCTTAGGATTTTGCGGCAAGGCGCGCAACACCCTTCGGCTCATCGCGACGAATGCATAAGCCTCCGCCTCACGCAATGTGGGACTCTTGCCCGATACGTCGACCATCGACGCGCGGCCAGCGTTGTCGTAGTGCGATAGCTTCGCGGCCTTTTTTTTGATCTTGGCCATCATGTTCACGACAGAAGTACCGTCACCGCTTCGCCCGTCTCTAACTTCTCCCGGTCCGGAGGTACCACAATGTAGCAGTTTGATCTCGACGCGGCCATCAAGTCGCCCGACCCGTGCCAGCGAACCAGTTCGACTTCGGGCTTCTCGTACGTTCCGCTAAGCTTGCCCGGTAGAAATCGCGTCAACCCGGTCTTCGTCGTCAAGGTCTCTTTGAGTGCAGCCCGCGCGAACGGCAATCCCTGAGGCGCCGCACCAGCGAGCGCGTCCAGTACTGGCCGCACAAACAGCTGAAAGGTCACCATGGTCGAGACTGGATTCCCTGGCAATCCGAAAAATGGCTTCGTCTTTCCATCAATAGCGACCTGTCCAAATACCACCGGCTTTCCCGGCTGGATGGCCACTCCTGTGAAGAAAAATTCCGCTCCCGCCGAGGCCAGCACCTCTTCCACCAGGTCGTACTTGCCCATCGAAACCCCGCCGGTCAGCAACAGCAAATCGGCGTCCAGGCCCTTTGTGTAGCAGCAGCGCGATCTCTCCCGGCATCGTCGGGAGCTATCGGCAGCAGTCTCGCCTCGCCGCCTGCTTCGTAAACCTGCGCCGCCAGCGAATAGGTGTTGGAATTGCGAATCTCGTTCGGCCCTGGTGGCAGGTTGATATCGACCAACTCATCGCCAGTGGCCAGACACCGCGACTGTCGGCCGCCGATGCACCGCGACCTCGGCCCTTCCTACCGCGGCCGCTACGGCCACCACTGTATGACGAACCCGTGTGCCGCGCGGCACAATCACGTCACCGCGATGCGCTTCGGCCCCGGCAGCCACAACGTTCTCTCCCACGCCAACGGAGCGCTTCACCGTCACCTGCGACTCCGTGGAACCGGTGAATTCCACCATCACCACCGCATCCGCGCCCTTCGGCACCGGTGCGCCTGTCATAATCTCGACCGCCTCGCCTTCGCTGACCGTGACTTCGCTGTCTTCGACCGCAGCGCCTGCTTTGATCGAGCCTACGCACCTTAGCTTGGACTGGCACATTCCGCACATCGGCCGCCCGTACCGCATAGCCATCACGCGTAGCGCGCGGGAACGGCGGAAAATCCCGGTCCGCGCGCAAGTCTTCGGACAGCGCGAGGCCGACCGCGTCCAGCAGGCCCGTCAATTCGGGATCAGTCGGAGCCAGGTTCGCGGCGTATTGCTCTACCACTTTCCGAGCTTCGGAAAACGAAAGCAATTTGTTCTGGGTCGAGGCACTCATGGAAGTTCGTTCATGCGGATTCTACTGGACGCGACCATGCCCTCCCAAGTTGCCGCTCATTTGCCATGAAAAAAGGGCGGCGCTGGGCCGCCCTTGTTCAGTCTCTCTCCCTGCTTACTGCGGTTTCTTCTTGGCAGGAGTGGTTTTCTGCTTGCCAAAAGTGGTCTCCACCGGAGCGCCGATGCTGGCCAGCATCTGCTTGGCGGCGTCGGCGTATTTGCCGGTGGGATCGAGCTCAAGATACTTGTTGAACGCTTCCGCTGTACCGTCGGGCGCAACCATCTTGTCGCCCTTCAGCGTCGCCTTGCCGATCATGTTGACGCCTTTCCAGTAATACGCATCAGCACGGTCCGGCTTCAATTCGATGGTCTTGTTGAAAGCGGTGATGGCGTCATCCACCTTGCCAGTATTCGTGTAAACCGCGCCCATATTGAAATAGTCGGTAGCGGCGTTGGCCGGATCGGCCTGCGCGGCTGCCTGGTACTCTGCCACGGCCTTGTCCGGCTGGTTCGCCTTCGCATAAGCGTTGGCAAGCCCGGCGTGGTAAAGCGCATTGTCGGGCTTGAACTTCACTGCTTTCTCATAAGCGTCGACCGCCTCCGGATACTTCTTCGCGCCCACGTACGCGTCGCCCAGGTACGCCCACAACAGGTCCTGATTCGGTTCTGCTGTGGTGGCCTCTTGCATGAGAGTGACCGCCTGGTCGAAATTACCCGCTTTTTCCAGGTCGCGCGCCTCTGCCAGCTTGGCGTTCAGTCCTTTGATCTTCTCGTTATTCTTGGTTACTTCCTGCTGCTTCTTGAGCTGCTCCTCTGTGGGACCGCCCTTGGCTGCGACGTCCTTCTTGAGGTCGAAATCCACCGAGGTGTTATCCCCCACGCCGATAGGAATCCTGTTGATTCCATCCACGGCCACGCCGTTTCGCAGCAGGACGGCGTTATACGTTCCCGGCGTGAGTCCTATGATGGAGTACTCGCCGTTCTTGTTCGTCTTGGCCGTCATCTTGCGGCCGTTGTCTGCATTGGTGAGTTCCACCACGCCGTCGGTGATGAATTTGCCTTCCTGGTCTTTGCACACACCCTTGACGCCGGTCGATTGAGCCGCGATTTGTATGGCGCTGAGTCCCAGTAGCAGCACCAGAAACAGAGACAGGGTGATGTATTTCTTCATAACTTCCCTCCAGCGCGTGGCATCGGTCGCCGTCGTTCCGAACTGACAGACACCGCCTGCCACGGCATGATCAATATCCAAATTTAAATTCCCGAGAATCAATGCGCTCTGGCCGGCGACAAATATGGAATAGGATCGCTGGCCCCGGCTGCCGCAAATGCTCGCATTCGCAACACACAACTATCGCATGCGCCGCAAGCCCGGTCCTCCCGGCTATAGCATGACCACGTTAAATCGAAGGGTGCGCCTAATTCAAGGCCAAGCCTCACAATCTCAGCTTTTCTCAAGGCAATAAGCGGAGTCTCGATCCGAATCCTGCCCTCTTTCGTGCCGGTTCGCACCGCCTCGTTGAACGCAGCGTAGAACTCCGGGCGGCAATCCGGATAGCCCGAACTGTCCTGCGCCACCGCGCCAATGTAGATTTTCTCCGCCCCCAGCACCTCGGCCCAGCTCACCGCCGCTGATAGAAAATGCGAATTTCGGAAAGGGACGTACGTCACCGGGATTTCGGCCCCGATCTCCGGTCCAGCTTTGGGCACGGCAATCTGCTCGTCGGTCAGCGCCGATCCGCCGATCGCCCTGAAAAACTCAGTCTTGATGGCCAACTGCGTGCGAATACCGAGGCGGTCGCAGATGTCCTGAAACGCCCGCTTCTCGCGCTTCTCGGTGCGCTGGCCGTAATCGATATGCAGCGCCGCGACATTCTCCGCATCAAAATCGCGCGCCGCCAACGCCGCGCATACCGTCGAATCCATGCCGCCGCTGAGCACCACCAGCACCTTCGCCTTTGTCGTTTTGGCCGGTTCGTTCATGCGGTTTATACGCCCTTCAACGACGGCTCCCAGATGAACTTATGGATCTGCAGCCCCAACCTTGCATTCAGCCCGTCCGCGAGCATCCACTCCGCCAGTTCACGCGGGTCCACCAGGCAGTGCGAAACATCCCGCGCGCCTGTCGCGTCCTTACGGAACGCCGGCGAAAGAATCACCGAGCCGACTTTGTCGCTCATCGCATGCTCGTCGATGAACTCCCGCGCAAACTCGTAGTCCTTGCGGCTGGCCACCACGAACTTCACTTCGTCGCGCTTGGTCAGGTGCTGCAAATTCTCGACGCGAAACGTTCCGCCTTCGCCCGAGTGAGGACACTTCACATCCACTACTTTGACCACTGCTTCGGGAACCTTGTCCAACAGCCGCTCACCGCTGGTTTCCAGCAACACGGTATAACCCGTCGCCAGAAGCTTCTCCATCAGCGCGACCACATCGGCTTCTTGCAACATCGGTTCGCCGCCGGTAATCTCCACCAGACCGCCGTTCGGAGACAACCGCCGCACCTCGCTCTCAACCTCGTTCAGCGACATCTTCTGGCCGCCCTTGAAGGTGTACTCGCTGTCGCACCACACGCAGCGCAGGTTGCATCCGGCCGCCCGCACAAACACGCACGGCAGCCCCGCATACGATGACTCTCCCTGCAGCGACTTGTAGATTTCGATGATCTGCATTGGGTAGAGCGGCGCTTCAGCGCCGCGTTGTGGACCCGAATAAGGCTGGGGCTTTAGCCCCTGTCTACTCGCTATACGTCGCCGTCGTGGTGTCCGTCTCCCAGATGGTGATGTCTTTCACCCGCACCCGGCCGCTGGTCTTGCCGGTCAAGTGCTTGTTGGTTTCGTCGAAGAAATACTTGGCAAGGTTCTCCGCCGACGGATTCAGCACGTCAAACGGTACCAGCTCATTGATCATCTGGTGGTCGAGATAATCCACTACAGGCCGCAGCACTTCCTTCAAGTCGCGGAAGTCCAGCAGCAGGCCGGCGTGGTCGAGCGATTCACCGCGTAGGGTGACGCGCACCTTGTAGTTGTGTCCATGGGGCTTCTCGCACTTGCCTTTGTAATTGCGCAGAAAGTGCCCGGAGGAAAATGTGTCTTCGACAGTTACTTCGTACATGCGCTCCGTCCGCAGCAGCGCAAATAGGCGTGCTGCGGCTAATGCTCTATTTTAGCGTGTTTTACCGCGTCGCTAGCCGGCTTCAGTCCCGGCGACACTTTGGGACTTCTTCACCAAACGAATGGCACCAGACGGTATCGAACCTGCTTCGCATAGTCAGAATATCCCGGAAGGCGCGCCTCCAGCTCGCGCTCTTCAAACACCGCGCGAACGCTCAACGCCGCCCCCAGCACAAGCGATGCCGCAACCCCGTACCACGAGCCCAGCATGAGCGCTGTCGAGGGGAACATAAGCAACATCGCGGCGTACAAAGGATGACGTACAACCGCATAAGGTCCCGTTGATACGACATGGTGGCCCCGATCGGTCTGGATCTTCACCACGGCTGCTAAATAAGGATTCTCCCAGCAGGTCGCGTACGTGATGTACATCGAAACCAGTAGCCCGGCCGCGCCTGCTACCTCCAGCCACAGTGGCACCGTGGACCAGCGGAAGCGAACAGCGTCGAAGCCCATCAACGCCATCCAGCCGCAAAACAGAATGGCGACGATTGGGATCAGAACCTTATCCCAACTGGGCTGATCCTTCTGGATGAGCCCGCTGAGTCGTTCTTCGAGCAGTGCCGGATCGTGCCGTATCAACATGATCGACACTGCCAATGCGAAAACAAAAAACATCGCCATGAAGACCCAACCGGCAAACCAGTTCAGCGTCCCTGCCGCCCCAAAAAGGAGCGCTGCGAACGCGAGGAACTCGATGCCCAATGCGAATGCTAATTTTGTCTTCATCACTGCACTTCCTCTGGATAGAGCTATTCTTCAGGCCATGTCTCCGTCCCGAAAAACCTCTCCACCGCCCTTATGTCTGTCGTCCGCGCATAATCCGGCAGGCTGCTCAAGAACACCTTGCCGTACTGCTTCTTCAGGATGCGGTTGTCCAGCAGGCATAGCAGCCCTCGATCATGCAGTGAGCGAATCAGCCGTCCAAATCCTTGTTTCAGCGAAATCACCGCGCTCGGCACCTGGTACTCAAAGAACGCATTGCCGCCGTCTTCATCAATCGCCTTGATGCGCGCGCCCACCACCGGATCATTCGGCACCGCAAAAGGCAGCCGATCGATGATGACGCAACTCAGCTGCTCGCCCTGCACGTCCACACCCTGCCAGAACGACGACGTCGCGAACAGCACGGCATTCGGCGTGATTCGGAACTCTTCCAGCAGCGCATTTTTCGGTGCGCTGCCCTGCAGGAGCATCGGGAACTCCAACTCGCCCAGCAGTCGCTCATAAAGCTGATTCATGAACGAATAGCTGGTGAACAGGCAGAACGCCCGCCCGCGGCTGATCTCCAGCAGTTGCCGCACCCGTTGCGACGCTCGCTCCACAAACTGCGGCTCGCGCGGGTCAGGCAAATCCGGAGGCACATACAGCAACGCTTGGCTGGGATAGTCAAAGTGTGACGGAACAATCAGCTCGCGCGCATGTTCCAGCCCGACGCGCCCGCGGATGTAATCGAAGCCTCCACCGACCGCCAGCGTCGCCGACGTCAGCACCGCGGTCTCCAGGTGATCGAAGAGCGTCTGCTTCAGAATGTCCGATACCGTAATCGGTGTTGCCTGCAAGAAAACGTTCTGCTGACTGCCTCGCCCACCGCGACGTTCGCCCCTACGCTCAATCCAAAACACAGTGTTCTTCTGGTTCGACTCCATGACGAACCCTAGCTGCACCCGCAACTCCTCGATCCGGCGGCACAGGTTGTGCACTTCTTCGGGTTTCTCCGGGACGGCCTGCAATTCGGTGTAAAGATGCAGCAGCGTATTCTGCAGCCCAATGAATTCGTCGCCGTTTTCTTCCAGGAACTCGGCTCGATTCTCAAACGCAAACCGTCCATCGCCCGGCGGCAAGATCGAGAAGAACAATTGTGACCGTTCACGTACCCGCGCCGACGCCGCTAATGCCTGCGCCAGTGGAAGGTTGGCCCGCCGCAGCGTCTGTTCCACATCGCGCAGCACCTCTTCCACTCGCACATTTGACACCGACACGCCGAAGAAATCAGTAGCCACATCTTCGAGTTCGTGCGCCTCGTCGAACACCACCACGCCCGCCTCGGGAAGCACGCCGGCGTCCGGCGCGCGATCGGCTGCCGACTTGATCGCCAAATCCGCGCAGAACAGGTGATGATTCACGATGATGATGTCGCTCTCCGCCGCGCGTCGCCGCATCTCGGTGATGAAGCAGCGCTCGAACTGCTTGCACTCCGTGCCGGTGCAGCGGTCGGTGCGGGCGTCGAGCTTCGACCAGAGTTGACTGCTTTCCGGCATCTCGGCCAGTTCCGCGCGGTCGCCGGTCTCGGTCGTCTTTTCCCAGTCGCTGATGATCTTGAACTGGTTGATCTCCTCCAGCCCGCTGAGAACAGGCTGATCAGTGAGGTCGTAGAGTTTTTGGCGGCACAAGTAATTCGCGCGGCCCTTCATATAGCACACGCGCAACTCGCCAAGGTGCTCCTGCAAGAACGGAATGTCCTTGAAGAACAGCTGCTCCTGCAGCGTCTTCGTGCCGGTCGAGATGATCACTCGCTTACCCGAGCGAATTACCGGCAGGAGGTAAGCGAGTGTCTTGCCAGTTCCGGTTCCTGCCTCGACGATCAGATGGCGCTTTTCGGTCAGTGCCTGCTCGACGGCCTCCGCCATCTGTAACTGTCCGCGCCGAAACTCGTACGCCGGATGCGATTTCGCCAACACGCCTCCCGGCCCGAAAAACTGGTACAGCGTCGGAATGCGGGCTGCCGAATGGGCAGTGGAAGACACGGGTTGTGACGGAGAAGACACGGCGAAAGGTATACATCCCTATAATAGACGTTGCTACCCGCACAGCCGAAAGAGCCTCGAGTTCAATGAGCCGCCGAGTCCATTACGAATCCCGCAGCAAATCGCGCCCGGGAGAATCCCCTATCGCCGGCACGCTTGCCATCGTCGGCCGCCCCAACGTGGGCAAGTCCACGCTCTTCAATCGGCTGGTTGGCTCACGCCGCGCCATCGTCGGCGACGAGCCCGGCATCACCCGCGACCGCCTCTATGGCGAAGCCGAATGGGCCGGCCAGATGCTCCGCGTCGTCGATACCGGCGGCATCATCCCCGACGACAAGGCGCTGATTCCGTCGGAGATTTTTCGCCAGGCCAAGGTCGCGCTCGAGCAGGCTGACGCTATCGTCATGGTTGTCGACGGCCGCACCGAACTCGCCGCCCCCGACCTTGAGCTAGCTCGTCAGTTGCAGCGCATGGGCAAGCCGCTGATCCTGGCGGTCAACAAAATGGATACCCTACAGCTTGAGCCTTACGCCGAGGAATTTCGCCGCCTGGGGATTAAGAATCTATTGCCGATCTCTGCCGAGACCGGCAACGGTGTCGCCGAGTTGCTGGAGCAAGTGCTCCGCGTCTTTCCGCCCCGCGAGCCTGTTGCGGAAGAAGAAGCCGCTGCGATTGCTGAAGAAGAGCAGGCCGAGGCCGAAGACGGTGTGCCCGCCGAAACCGACGCTGAAGCTGAAGACGCAGAAGAACAGGCTCCCAAGCTATCGAAGGTCGCCATCATCGGCCGTCCTAACGTCGGCAAGTCGACATTGCTGAACGCGCTCACCGGGACTGGTCGCGCCATCGTTTCGCCTATCGCCGGAACCACGCGCGACGCGGTCGATGAACTTGTCGAGCACGCCGGCCAGACCTATCGTTTCATCGACACCGCCGGAATCCGCCGCAAGGGCAAGACCGAACTGATGGCCGAAAAGCTCTCGGTCGTCATGGCGCGGAAGCACCTCGAGGCCGCTGACGTCGCGCTCATCATCGTTGATGCCGTCGAAGGTGTGACTGCCAGCGACGCCACTATCGCCGGATACGCGCACGAAAGCGGGCGCTCCGTCATCATCGTCATCAACAAGTGGGACTTGGTCACCACCAATCGCACTGACGGCAAACCCGCCGCCGATCCCAAAATCTTCGAGGAGCAGGCGCGGCGTCATCTCAAGTTTTTAAACTACGCTCCGATCGTGTTTGTCTCGGCCTCAACCGGCAAGGGCCTCAACAAGCTGTACTCGACGCTGGAGCTGGTCGCCAAAGAACGCCGCAAGCGGGTGGGCACTGGAGCCATGAACCGTTTTCTCGCCAAGGTCGATTTCGAGCGCGCGTCGGTCCCCATGAACAAACGCGTCAGAATCTTCTACCTGACCCAGGCCGCGGTCTCGCCCCCGACATTCATCCTCTTTGTCGACCGCGATGTGAAGCTACACTTCGCGTATCAGCGCTTTCTGGAGAACCAGATTCGCGACGCCTTCGGCTTCGTCGGTTCTCCTATCTGGATCAAAACCCGCGCCCGCAATGAGCCAAAAGACAAGCGCTAGTCGCCGGGTCGCGACGCCGGCACAGCCCAACTCGCCAGCCAGCCCTCCAACTCTGCCAGCGCCCGCTCGCACACCATGGTGTGACGCTGCTTCTTGTCGCGGACGCGCCGTCGCGTTTCTTCGTCCAGCGGTTGCAACAAATCGAAAGTGATGTTGGCTGGCTGAAAGCTCTTCCCTTCGGCGTGGCAGATGTAATTCACCAGCGCGCCAAACGCCGTTGCCCGCGGGGGCGCGACTGGCTCCGCCCTCACCGCTATCGCCGCGGCCTGCATGCCTGCGAGCAAACCAGTCGCAATCGATTCGACATATCCTTCGACGCCGGAAATCTGGCCCGCAAACAAGACGCCAGGATGCTGCCTCATCTGCAAAGTCTCGCGCAGCAGCGCCGGCCCGTTGATGTAGGTGTTGCGATGAATTTGCCCATAGCGCAAAAACTTCGCATTCTCCAGCCCCGGAATGAGCCGCAGCACACGCGCCTGCTCGCCGAACTTCAAGTGATTCTGAAATCCCACCAGGTTGTAGGAATCAGCGCGCAAATTTTCCTGCCGCAACTGCACCACCGCATACGGAGTTTTCCCCGTCCTCGGATCGCGCAAACCCACGGGCTTCATCGGGCCGAAGCGCAGCGTGTCGCGCCCGCGTCGCGCGATCTCCTCAATGGGCAGGCAGCCCTCGAAATAATTCAGCTTCTCCCAATCCTTGGCCTCGACCGAATGCGCTTCCAGCAGCGCGTCGAGAAAGCGGTCGTACTCTGCCTGCGTCATCGGGCAATTGATGTAATCCGCCGTTCCTTTGTCGTAGCGAGCCGCCATATACACGCGCTCACGGTCGATGGAATCGGCCTCCACGATCGGGCTGATGGAGTCGTAAAAGTAAAGCTGAGCGCTGCCGCTCAGGCGCAGGATTTCCGAGGTCAACGCATCCGAAGTCAGCGGGCCGCTGGCGACGATGGTGATGCCGTCATTCTCGTCGATGCGCGTGACTTCCTCGCGCACCACGCGAATCAGCGGCTCGCGTTCGATCGCTTCCGTCACTGCCTCGGAGAATCTGTCGCGGTCGACCGCCAGCGCATGTCCTGCCGGCACCGCGGTCTGCTGCGCAATCTCCATCAGCAGCGACCCGGCCCGACGCATCTCTTCCTTGAGCAGCCACGGTGCTGTGTTCTCGCTGTCCGACTTCAGCGAGTTGGAGCACACTAACTCCGCAAACTGCGCCGTCTGGTGCGCCGGAGTTGTCCGCACCGGACGCATCTCGTGGAGCTCAACCGGAACGCCGCGCCGTGCGCATTGCCACGCGGCTTCCGATCCGGCCAGGCCGGCCCCGATGATGCGAACTTTCATGGACATAAGACCTGCAAATCGCAACCCATCTCCTATTTACTCATTCCCAGTACCGGTTGTCATCCCGAGGGCGCCGCCCGCCGACACGGCACCCACATTTCCCATGGCCAGGGAAATATGGGCCACCGTTTGACTTCCGGACTGTGCCCGTTCGAGGTACCCCCTCCCCCTCCCCCTGAAATTCCTCATTTTCATGGAGTTACGGATAAATTGCGCGCAAATGCGTGAGCCCATGTGGGTTAGAGGCAAATTCGTCTTAATAAAGGGGTTACGAGAGATTTTCGAGGGAAAGACGGGCCGTTTGGCGGGGAGACGAGTAAAAACACAACAGCAAGTAGAACCTGTCACAGGTGAACCACCTAGCTGAGGACGTGGGTAATGTCAGGCTGTCGACTCGTGGGAAGACAGCTCTCCCTCATCCTTCCGCGAAGAGTGTAGGGGGAGTTGGGACAAACTGCAAGCGATTTAGTCACGGTTCGACGTGATGGACGACCCATGCCGGTGGTTGGACCAAACCCACGTTTCCCAAAACCAGGGAAATATGGGCCACCCGGCAATGGTCGGACGGAGCCCCACCCTGACGACAGGGCTGGCTGGGTTAGTCCGAAGGGGCATTCTGCTTGCCACGATGGCACAGTGTACGTACAATGTGCGTACATAGGGCTGAACCATGGCAACTACTCTGGAAAGCAAGAACGACCGGCTGCATCTGCGCACCACTCGCCAGCAGCGCAAGTTGATTGAAGTCGCTGCCAGCCTGTGCGGGGAAGACATGACCGACTTCGTCATCACCAGCGCTTATAACCGGGCCGAGCAAGTGCTGGCCGACCGCCGCCACTTTGAGCTGCCTGCCGAGCGGTGGAAGAAATTTGTAGCCGCTCTCGACCGCCGACCTGTATCGAAGTCCCGTCTCCGCCGGCTGCTCTCGGAGCCGTCCATCCTTGAGAGCTGAGGGCGAGAAAGCGACCCTTTCGCCGGTCGAGTTGCTCACCCGCTCGCACACCGTCGAGGAGTTCGACTGCGGCATGCATGAGTCACTCAATGAATGGCTCAAGCGTTATGCGATGCTCAATCAATTGAGCGACGCGGCGCGTACATACGTTGTGCACCGCGCCAACAAGGTGGTTGGTTACTATTCGCTGGCGCCTGGCAGCGTCGCAAAACGTGAGGCGCCGGAACGAATCGCCAAGGGCCTCGGCAACTATCCCATCGGCGTGATTTTGCTGGCGCGACTGGCAATCGACAAGACGGAAAAGGGTAGGGGTCTGGGCAAAGCGCTCTTGAAGGACGCCCTGCTGCGTTCCGCCAATGCCGCCGACACCATCAGCGCACGCGCGGTGCTGGTGCACGCCATCGATGGGGACGCCAAGGCGTTCTACCAGCACTTTGGCTTCGAGGTATCGCTCATCGATGACACTCATCTGATGCTGCTGATGAAAGACATCCGCGCCCTGCTGAAGAAGTGACGGTTTGCCTGGCTACAGAATCACACGCTCGTCGCCCACGCGCCGCGTGACCCGTTCGTGATCGAGATATTCGAGTAGAGGGATCGCATACTTCCGCGTTACACCAATTAAGTCTTTGAACGCAACGACGTTCAGTCTCGGGGTTCTTGCCTTTTGCGCGATGACCAGTTTTCGCAGTCCGTCGAGTGCATCGCGGTGAAACACCAGGTCGTCGCCCACTTTCACCAGCACCCGATCGCGCAGCAGCAGCGTGACGATCTTTTGTGCGCGTACCTTGTCCACCGGCAGCGACGCCAGCACGTCTTTGAGCAGCGGGACCTTGAGTCCCGCAGTGGCAAATGCCGCTTCGATCTGCTTCTTCGATTCGGCTTCGTCGTCGCGCAGCACGACGCCGCGCCCCGTCGCGTGTATCAACTCGCCCGCAATTTCCAGTTGCTTGTCGCGTGCCAGCAGCTCTTCGACCCCGCGAAAGACTTCGGCACGAGTTCCAACCTTCTCCCGCAACTCTTCGCGACTGATCCCGGCCACCAGCGGGTTCGCCTTATGAAACGCCTCGACGGTCGCCTTCATCTCCGTGCGCAACTTTGCTACCGCCTCGACGGAGACGAGAAACTCGCTGAAGCGCACTAGCTTTCGTGCCGTCGCCAACTCAGCGGTTACGGTCTCTACCCGTGCTCGCAGCCATCCCGTCTCCGCTACCGCGTCGGCCACAGATAGTCCATCGAAGCCGCGCCGCCCCACCCGCGCCAACAAAACACTAACCGCATCATCGGACGACGCAGCCCGCACGAAATCCAACCGCTCGTCAGCTTTCATGCGCCGCGCGGGCTCCGACGCATCCAGCACCACTCCGCCGCCAATCGTGATCACTGGAGAGAACTGCCGCACGATAAACCGATCTCCGGGCAGCAGCATCACGGCGTCATCCAGCTTCAATCGCGCCAGGCCCGACTGTCCTGGCTGCAACTGCTTCGAGTCCAGCAGGCTCACCTCGGCAATCGTCTCGGCAGTGAAGACATGCAGATGTACTCGCGCCCTATCGCGCAATATTTTCGCCGAGGGCAACAGATTCAGCTTTACGCTCACTCGGCGCGTTGGGCGAAACAATCCTGCCGGTGTCAGCATCATGCCGCGCGCCAGCTCCGACGTTTCTGTCCCAACTAAGTTCAGAGCCGTGCGTTGTCCCGCAATCGCCTTTTCGGCTGCCGTTCCGTGCACTTGGACTCCTCGCACACGCAGCCGCTTGCCCTTAGGATGGACCTCCAACTCTTCGTCTTTGCGCACGCTGCCGGAAATCAGGGTCCCCGTGACTACCGTTCCAAATCCCTTCATGGAGAACACACGATCGATCGGCAGACGAAACACCGCGCCCGAGTCCTTCACCGGGATATCTGCGGCCAATTCGGCCAACGCTTTTCGAAGCTCGTCCAGCCCCTCGCCGGTCTTCGAACTCACCGCCACAATCGGCGCGCTCGCCGGATCGAGAAACGATCCTCGCAGATACTCCGCCACTTCCATGCGCACCACTTCCAGGGTTTCCGCATCTACCAGATCGCTCTTGGTCAGCACCGTGATCCCCCGCTGCACCGCCAGCAGCCGGCAGATATCGAAATGCTCGCGCGTCTGGGGCTTTACCGACTCGTCCGCCGCAATCACCAGCAGTACCAGGTCAATGCCGCCGATTCCGGCGAGCATGTTGCGCACGAAGCGCTCATGCCCAGGCACGTCCACGAAGCCGAGCCGCAACTTTTCGCCCGACTGGGCCGCCAAGTCGAGGTTGGCGAACCCGATATCGATGGTGATCCCGCGCCGTTTTTCTTCTTCCAGCCGGTCAGGATCGGTGCCCGTAAGCGCCCGGACCAGCGCGCTTTTGCCATGGTCGATGTGACCAGCGGTGCCCACGATGACGGCTTTCATAGCTCCAGTGTAATCACCTCTTTACGGAACTTTACAAGCCAGTTTGGTGAATCACCAGTTAAGCTGCAATTGTGCGAAAATAGTTGTAAGAGACTTGCAGTAACCTGCCGGGTTTACTATGGTTGCGCCGTCGCGAGGGAAAGTTCTGTTCCCCGCGGCTCGAGGGGCGCCAAAGTGGTTGAGCTCGAGCTTGTTTTGATTCAAACGGATGTCACCCATCGTCAGTCCGCCCAAAACCTCAATCGGCGCTTCCCCGCAGGATGAGCGGCCGTCGCAGCTTGGCGACTCGCTCGGTCTCGACCGCGATGTCATCGTCCCCCAAATCCTGCTCCAACTGGAAGACGAACTCGAGCGCCAACATCGCCGCGAGGCTGTCTGGATCTCCGTCGCGGTACACCTCTTCGCCGTTATTTTCCTAGTGCTCTCGCCCAAGATTTTCGGATTCAAGCCGATTCAGCTTGCCTCGCCCGAAGACATCATGCGCAACAAGCAACTGACCTATCTCGACATGCCGCCGGATATGCAGACGCCTCCTCCGAAGGTGAAGCCCGACGCTAATCTGTCGGACAAGAACCGGATTGCCGAGAGCCGGCATCCGCAGGTGGATCAAAAGACGCTGGAAGAACTACGCAAGGCCGGGCCGCCGAAGCCTCCGGGACCGCAGTCTCCTCCGACAGACCAATCGGCCTCGCAGGGAATCCAGGCGCCGCCTCAGCCCACGCAGCAGGCGCAGAGCGCGCCTCCGGTGCAGGACCCGAAGCTCGCTTTGCCACAACAGCAGGCACCAGCAAGCGTTCCGGATTTCCGCGCGCTTGCCAACCAGACTGCGGGCCAGCAGATCGCCCGGGCGGCGGGTTCGACCGGCATGGGCCGTTCGGCCGGATCGTTCGGCGGTGGAGGCGCGGGTGGCGATTACGGCTCGGGACGTGGCGGCAGCGCCCGCACCGCTGGCAATCTTGAAGTTCTGAGTGACACCCAGGGCGTCGATTTCGGCCCGTATCTTTCACGCGTGCTGCAGGCCGTGCGCATGAACTGGTACAACCTAATTCCGGAGGCCGCGCGTCCGCCACTGCTCGAACGCGGCAAGGTCTCCATCGAGTTCGCCATCCTTCCCGACGGCAAAGTCGCGGGCATGAAGATTATCGGCCCTTCGGGCGACGTCTCGCTCGATCGCGCTGCCTGGGGCGGTATCACCGCGTCCAATCCATTCGCGCCGCTGCCCAGCGAATTTCACGGGCCCTATCTCGCGCTGCGCTTCCACTTCTTTTACAACCCGGCCAAAGGCGACATGCAGTAGCCAGCGCGTAAAATGGGCGTGTGAGCGCCGAACTGCCGTCTCCACGCGATCAGCAGTCCAAATCTCCCGACTGGTACGAACGCCAGAAGTCGCGCGAGCGCATCAAGCTCATCGGGCTGCTTGCGATCGCGCTGCTGATTCTGCTTATCGCTTTCTTCCGATTCGGTCACACCATACCCTGGGGCGCACGGTGAATGTCAGCCGCCGCGCCTGACCCGTTGCTGGTCGTCGTCCTGGGCCCCACTGCCTCGGGGAAATCTGCGCTCGCCATGTCGCTCGCCGAACGTTTGTCGGGAGAGATCGTCAGCTGTGATTCGGTTGCTGTATATCGCAACTTCGAAATCGGAACGGCCAAGCCTTCGCGCGATGACCGCGCTCGTGTCCCACACCACCTCATCGATGTCGCCGAACCCGGAGAGGCCTTCACTGCGGGCGAATACGCCCGCCAGGCGCGAATGGCGCTCAACGACAGCGCACGGCGTGGCCATCTTCCCATCGTCGTCGGAGGAACGGGTCTTTATCTTCGCGCGCTGTTAGAGGGCTTGTTTCCGGCCCCGCAACGCTCCGATGAGCTGCGCGAGCGTTTGCGCGCCCGCACTACCGAACGGGGCTCGGCGTACTTGCATCGTCTGCTGCAACGACTTGATCCCGCGTCCGCAGCCGCGATCCATCGCAACGACGTACCGAAACTCATTCGCGCTGTTGAAGTCTGCCTGACCGCGCGCGGTCCAATGAGCCAACTCTGGCAGCAAGGACGAGATCCCCTGCGTGGCTTCCGCATTCTTCGCATTGGCCTGAATCCCGCGCGCGAGCAGCTTTACGACCGTATCAATCGTCGCGCGGCGCAGATGTTCGATGACGGGCTCGTCGCGGAGACCCAATCCTTGTTCGAGCGCTACGGCGACATATCGCCGATGCACTCTCTCGGCTACCAGCAGGCGCTCCAACACAGCCGCGGCGAGTTGACGGTGGCGCAAGCCGTCGCCGCCGCGCAGCAAGGACACCGCAACTACGCCAAGCGCCAGATGACCTGGTTTCGCCGCGAGCCCGACGTTACCTGGATGGAAGGTTTCGGCGACGACCCCGCGATCCGCGAACAGGCGCACTCACTCCTCGCGCTGTCATCTTGAAACTGACGTTCATGCTATCGTCACTTCGTCATGTCCCACCGGCCTTTTCTTCTGCTGGCGCTCGTCGGCATCTTCTCGATCCCAGCGCTCTCGGCCGGCGGCCCTAAGTTCCAGACTCCCGCTCCCGTCCACCTCGACAAGGCCGGAGAAAAATGGGCGGAAAAATCGCTCAAGAAGATGTCGCTGGAGCAGAAGGTCGGCCAGATGTTCATGATCTGGTCGCACGCCCAGTTTCTTAACGTCGGCAGCGCCGAATACATTAGCCTGCGCGACACTATGCGCAAATATCACCTCGGCGGGTTTGGAGTCACCGTCGACTACGAAGACGGCTTCCTCTATAAGAACGAGCCGCTCGAAGCTGCGATGGTCACTAACCAGCTTCAGAAAGATTCCGAGTTCCCACTCCTCTTCGCCGCCGACTTCGAGCGCGGCCTCGGCATGCGTCTCAACGAGGTCACCGGATTCCCGCACGCTATGGCCTTCGGCGCCGCCGGCAATCTCGACTTTGCTCGCCAGTCGGGACGCATCACGGCCATGGAAGCCCGCGCCGTCGGCGTGCAGTGGAACTGGTTTCCCGATGTCGATGTGAATTCCAATCCCGACAACCCCGTCATCAACACTCGCTCCTTCGGCGAAGATCCCACGCAGGTCGGCCAGATGGCCGCCGCCTACATCCAGGGCGCGCACGAGTACGGCATGATGGCCACGGCCAAGCACTTTCCGGGACATGGGGACACGGACGTCGACTCACATCTCGCCGTTCCCGTGGTTACCGTCGATCGCGCCCGGCTCGACGCCGTCGAACTGCCACCGTTCGAGGCGGCGATTAAAGCCGGAGTCGATGCCGTCATGGTCGCGCACATTGAGGTCCCCGCACTCGATCCCGATCCCAAACATGTCGCCTCCATCTCGCGGCCTATCGTCACCGGGCTGCTCAAACAGCAAATGGGTTTCAACGGACTCATCGTCACCGACGCTCTGCAAATGGACGGCCTGATGAAAATGTTTGCCGAAGGTGGCGCCGCCGCCTCGGCCCAGGCCGCCGTTGAAGCCGTGAAGGCGGGCAACGACATCCTCCTCCTGCCTTCCGATCTCGATGCCGCTTACAGGGGCGTGCTCAAGGCCGTTCGCAGCGGCGAGATTACGGAAGCCCGCATCGACCAATCGGTACTGAAGATCCTTCGCGCCAAGGCCTCGGTCGGACTCAACAAGGCCCAACTCGTCGATATCAACGCCGTCAACCAGGTGGTCGCCAAGCCTAGCAGCCTGCTGACTGCCCAAAAAATCGCCGATAGCTCCGTCACGCTAGTTCGCGACAACAAGCAAGTCCTTCCGCTGCAACGCTCTCGCCGGGGAACCAACTCTCCGTCATCTGCGTATCAATCTGCAGAAGACACGCATGGACGCGTGCTGCTGTTGATTTTCAGCGATGACAGCCGCTCCGATTCCGGCCGGTTGCTCGATGAGCAGGTTCGCCAGAGGGTTCCCGATGCTCGCGTTCTGTACATTGATGTGCGCGATGCCGCAGGCATGACGCCTTCGGTACTGGCCGCGGTCGATAAGGCGGACAAGATCATCGCCGCCCTGTACGAAGTGCCGGTATCGGGCAAGGTGGTTCGCGGCGTAGCAGGCGACGGCAACAGCGTGGCATTGCAAGGCTCGTCGGCCGCTCTGCTGCAGACGGTCTTGCAGGCTGCGGCGGCGAAGACGGTAGTGGCAGCCATGGGCAGTCCGTACATTGCGTCGCAGTTTCCGGAGATTCAGACGTACTTGTGTACTTATTCCAATATGAAGGTGTCAGAAATCAGCGCGGTGAAAGCGATGTTTGGAGAAATCCCGATGACTGGCCACTTGCCGGTGACCATACCCAACGTTGCTCTCCGCGGCGCGGGGCTCAACTCTCCCGCACAACGCTCCAGTGGAGGTTCGGAATGAAATTTCTCTTAAGCAGAACTTCAATGATTCTCACCGCGGCGGCTCTTGCCATGATCCTCGCTGGCTGCACGGTCCACGTCGACGACAAAGACAAGGACGCCAAGAAGGTCGACATCAAGACCCCGCTCGCCGATCTCAAGGTTGACACTAGCCAGGCAGCGGTCGACAACGGCATCCCCATCTATCCTGGCGCCACGCCTAAGCCCGAAGACAACGGCGACAGTCACCGCGCCAACGTGAACATTGGAGCAATGGGCTACGGCATCAAGGTCATCGCCGCCGAATACAACACCCCCGACTCGCCCGAAAAGGTGAAGGACTTTTATGTCGACAAACTGAAGCAATGGGGGAACGTGCTGGTATGTCGTGGCACTGGCGGCGATCATGGCGCAGGCGCCCGCATGGACAGCGAAGAAGGCGATAAGCCGGTCACTTGCGGCGATACTTCAGGCGAAGGATGGGAACTGAAGACTGGCACCAATCACAACCAACACCTGGTCGCCGTTAAGCCTGACGGCTCCGGAACTCGCTTCGGCACCGTGTTCATCCAGATCCACGGTAAGGAAGGCACGCTGTAAACCGTGGCGCAGGAATGAAAGGATGGTTATGCTCACGTCAACCGTTGAGTTCGTCGAACGTCACTGGCTGGGACTGACCCTGGCCATTCCCGTCGCTGTTTACGCGGCTTGGATCGCCTCCCTGATCGTCCCAGAAATCGTCAAGGCTGTTGTACCGGCAGTCGTTCGCGCCGTCACGGGAAGCTAGCCGCTCTGTCTAACCACTAGCCACTAGCCACTGGAACCTGCTAACGTCGAACTTCGTGGAACATCCCTGCTACAAGTGTCAGACGTCGATCGACGAGAGCCTTCCATTCTGTCCGCACTGCGGAGCTCCCCAGATTCGTGTCGCCTCGCCTGACGAAGACGATTCGCAACAGATTTCGTCCGAGGCGCCTACACAAGTCGTTCCGCCCGCCGGGTGGACGCCTGGGACTCCGCAGTACGTCCCGCAAACTGGCGCGATCCAATGGGACGTTGCGTGGAAGGGCGCATTCCTCTCCGGCCTGATCGCGGCCGTGCTAACCGCCGCACCCGTGATTTCGGTGGGTTGTTGCCTCTGGCTACTGGGCTCCGGCGCCCTGGCCGTCTTTCTCTATCAGCGACGCGTCCCCGGAGTGTTGATCACTTCCGGCATGGGCATGCGTATCGGTGCGGTCTCTGGCATCGTCGGGTTTGTCGCCACCACCGTGTGGAGCGTCTTTCGTTTCGCCGCTAACAGCGGCGAGTTCCACACCGCCCTGCAGGAGCAGATGGACAAGTCCATCGCTTCCAATCCCGATCCTCGCACGCAGGAACTTCTGCGTCAGTTCATGAACACCCTCAACACGCCACAGGGACTGGCTACGTTCTTCGTATTCATGCTGGTCATCATGGCCATCGTCTTCGTGGTCTTCAGCGCCGCTGGAGGCGCACTCGGCGCGTCGATGTTTGCCCGCCGCCGCACCCTGCGCTGACCTTAGTTACCGGGGCCTTCAGGCAGCCTCCAAGTTTTTGAGGGCGGGCAACAAGTCACTCGAGATTCGCGCTTTGTCGACGCAGCCGATGGCTCCGGCATCCATTGAGAATGACAAAAGGTGCCCCGGCTCATGTTGGCTGACGATGAGGATTTTACTGCGCGGTACACGCTGACGGAGGGTGCGCGCGGTATCCAGTCCGTTCGATCCCGACATACTCAAGTCCAGGAGGATTACGTCAGGAAGCAACTCGCATGCTTGTTGAATGGTATCCGGCGCATTGCCAGCCTCACCAACTACGTGGAAGCTCGCTTCGGTGGAGAGCAGGCGGGCAATGCCACGCCGGACCTGCAGGTTGTCATCCGCAATAAGGATTCGCATGGCCGATGGTTGTTTGGGACTCGCTACACTGCATTTCGTAAAGGCTCAGTCTCAAGTTCTTCCTGCGTTGCGGAGTTTGGTAGTGGGATCGTAACCAAAACCCTGGTTCCCGCAGCGTTGGAATCAATGTCCAAGGTGCCTTGAAAGTTTCCAAGGCGCTCCCTCATGCCGCGGATCCCGACACCTGCCCGCCCGGCACGTATTTCTACCAGCTTTTCGGCCGGGATTCCGGTTCCGTGGTCTTCGATAGATACCGTGATTCCTTCCTCACCGCGCGCTACACGAATTCGTGCCGTTTTGCTCGCCGAGTGGCGATGAATATTGGTCAGGCACTCCTGTATCACGCGAAACACTACCAATTCCATCTCCCCTGGAAGCCTGCCGAAATCGTCAGGAATTTCCAGCTTGATTTCTACCCCGCTCCGTTCCTCCAGCCCCGACAAATACCAGTCCAGGGCTGGAGAAAGTCCGTTTTCGTCCAGCAACGGAGGGTGCAAAAGATACGAAGTTGTTCGAACCTCCTGATGCAGTTGCTGCACCAGTTCCTGGGCTGCCTTCGCCTCGTTGGCGAGATCGGGGAAACTGTTGGCTGCAGTCAGCGCCAGATGCCCGATCGACATTCCCAGTACAGTGAGGGTTTGACCAGCGCTGTCGTGCAACTCCCGCGCGATATGCCGCCGCTCTTCGTCTTGTGCCAGCATGAGTCTCCGTGAAAGTTCGCGGAGTTGCTCCGACTGCCGCAGCACTTCCTGGTTCCGTTCCTCCAGTTCCCGGGTGCGGACGCGTACCTCGGCATCCAGCGATTCCAACAGACTGCGATAGCTTTCCTGTGCGCGCGTGATCTCAGTGATGTCCACACCCGTGGGATGAAGAAACAAGACATTGCCCGCGTCGTCGACAATGGGAAAGAGCGCGAAATCTACCAGTCGCTCGGTGCCGTCTGCCCATGAGTACCAAAGGGTCTCGCGATAAGGAACTCCCTGGGCGGCGAGGGGAGTCGCGGCGCGAATCTTCTCTCGAGATTCCGGGAAGCTTCGCCACCATCCGCACTCCCAGAACTGTCTTGCCGAGGACTTCGTCTGCCTGGTAGCCGCATGCCTCCAGGGAGAGTTTGTTAGCTTCCACAACCGCACCATCCTTGGTCATGATCCCCGCAAAGACGGTCGTTTGTTCGAACACTGCCCGGAACTTGGCGGTTGCGGCCATCGCATCCGCCGTGATCTTGCGTTCTCGTTCTTCCGCCGCATTGCGCTCGGAAACGTCTCGCGTAACAGCCAGGTGCACCATTTTTCCGTCCGAGGTTAGCAGCGGAGCCGCATGGCTTTCCATGTGTCGGCGCTTTCCTTCCATCTGCACAATGTCGAATTCGAGGCTCGCCCTTTGTCCGGCACATACGGTTTCGTGAAACGCACGGTATCGTTCCCGGTCCTCGGGAGCGATCAGGTCAAACACGTTGGTCCCGATGGCATGTTCAGCCGATGGTGCCCCAATCATTGCCAAGCCCGGCGTGTTCATATGGAGCAGTGTTCCATCGTGGGCCACCAGTTTCACGCAGTCTGGGGTCGTTTCCACGATTTCGCGAAAGCGCTGCTCGCTATCGCGCAACCTGAGTTCTGCGCGCTTCTGCTCTGAAATGTCACGTGCCACCTTCGATGCGCCGATGACCCTTCCATCCTTGTCTTTGATCGGCGAGATAGTCAGCGACAGGTCGATCGAGGATCCGTCTTTGCGGACTCGTACCGTCTCGAAGTGGTCCACCCGTTCGCCGCGTCGAATCCGCGCGATGATTTCATTTTCCTCAGGTAGACGGTCGTGCGGAATGATCAGAGTTATGTGCCGTCCCACCGCCTCTGCGGCGCTGTAGCCAAACATCCGCTCGGCGCTCTTGTTCCAACTGGTGATCGTTCCGCGCAGGTCCTTGCTGATGATGGCGTCATCTGAGGACGCGACAATGGCGGCGAGCCACGCGGTCGCGTCCTCGGTCAGCTTCTTTTCCGTCACATCCAGGGTGATGCCATCGAAGCGTTTCGGCTTGCCTGTTGTGTCGTAGAAGGTTCGGCCCGTGGCGCGGATCCATTTGATTCGGCCGTCGGGCGAGACCGTTCGGTATTCGATGTCATACGACGAGTCGTCCACGTTGCTGCGAGTGATCGCCTTTCGCGTGCGCTCGCGGTCGTCGGGATGCAGTCGCTCGTAGAACATGTCGATCGTTACCTCTGCATCTGGAGGCAGCCAGAAATGCTCTTTCACCCGATCGTCCCAGATCAGTTTGTCGAAAGGCAAATCGCAGAACCAGAATCCAACCTGCGTCGCCTGGGCCACCAGGTTAAGGCGTTGGCGATGCTGCCACGCCTCACTTTCGTTCTGCTTCCAGGTGTCTTTCGGTTCACCGATGACGCGTTCAATGACATTGAGCAGGTCTTGCGCCACCTCCGCTTTTCCCACCCATCCATCGGCTCCGGCGTGGCGTGCCTGCTCGCGCACGATCGCGGGGTCATTCTGGCTCACAATAATTACCTTTGTGCCAGGCAGCGCGCGCCGGATCGCCTTGGTCGCGTCCAGGCCGTTCATGTGCGGCATCGTAACGTCCATCAATACCAGTTCCGGCCGGAGCTCTTTTGCCATCGCGACGGCTTCCAGCCCGTCCTGGGCCTCGCCACAAACTACGTACCCGGGCTGGCGTGACACCAGCGAAACGATGCCCTGGCGTACCGGTTTGTAGTCATCGACCACGAGGATTCGTACCTCACGCCCCGCCCCAGACGTGGGCGGGCGGATCTCGTTATTCGCCCGGTTATTAGGCCGGTTTTTGTCGGGGGATGAGCCTTCGTGCATCGGGGCGTCCTTTTCTTGCTGCGGTATTCTTGCGATCCCGCAGGCAATGGATGCCCGCATTGAGGAGATCGAAGCCCACGTCACTCTACCCTGACCGATTCGCTTACGCGATACGGTGAATACCTGAGTAACTTCTGCTGGCACCGTCGCGTCGGCTAGCCCATCCTGGCTGCGGACTCGCAGTTCTACCAGTCCCCCTGGCGACTTCCATCACCGGGCACTGTTCTCCTGTTGCTCCTTCATAACCCGTTCCGTATCATCGTTATGGCATGTCCAAATCCACCCCACGCCCCAATCATTTGCGCGAGAAAGCGCAACTCATGTCGGCCTCCGAAATCGAGCGCACCATCGTTCGTCTCGCTCACGAAATCGTCGAGAAGAACAACGGCGCCGACAATCTCGGATTAGTCGGCATCATGCGTCGCGGCGTTCCGCTGGCGCAGCGTCTCGCCAAGATCCTCGGCCGCATCGAGAAAACGGAGGTCCCTGTCGGCACGCTCGACATCACGCTCTATCGTGACGACCTCTCCACCGTTGGCCACCGTCCCGAAGTGCGCCCGCGCAAAATGGAGTTCGACATTCAGGACAAGAACATCATCCTGGTGGACGACGTGCTCTACACTGGCCGCACCACGCGCGCCGCGCTCGACGCCCTCTTCGATCACGGACGCCCGTGCCGCATTCAGCTTCTCGTCCTCATCGACCGCGGCCACCGCGAGCTGCCCATCGAAGCCGGATTCGTCGGCCGCAAGGTGCCGACTTCCGCAAGCGAAATCATCGAAGTTAAGTTCCTGGAAACCGACGGCGCCGAAAAGGTGTTGCTGGTTGAGCGCCTCCCCGAGGCGCAATGAAGCCGAACCCGCGCTCTCTCCTCGGCACCGAACAACTTTCCGTCTCCGAAATCGAAGCCATCCTCAAGCTGGCGCGCCGCATGGATCCCAAACGCGCGCCCCAGCTCTTGCGGGGCAAGCGCGTCGTGCTCCTCTTCTACGAGCCCTCCACGCGTACCCGCACGTCGTTTGAGTTCGCCGCCAAGGCCCTCGGCGCAACGACGACGCTCATCACCAACACCTCCTCCAGCATCGAGAAGGGTGAATCGCTCATCGACACCGGATGGACCGTCACCTCGCTGGGCGCCGACGTCATCGTCATGCGCCATCCCAACAGCGGCGCGCCGTATCTGCTCTCGCGCTTCATCCCCGTTCCGGTGATTAACGCCGGTGACGGCCTCCACCAGCATCCTTCGCAGGCGCTACTCGACGCCCTCACCATCACCAACCACAAAAACACGCTGAGAGGATTGCGCGTGGTCATCGTCGGCGACGTCTTTCATAGCAGGGTCGCCCGCGCCAACGCGCTTCTTCTCTCCAAGTGCGGCGCCGAAGTCATTTTCTGCGGCCCACCCGATCTCGTGCCTGACCTTTCGGCGACGATCGCTCCCGGGGTTATCGTCTGTCACGATCTCGACATCGCTCTGCAAGACGCCGACGTCGTCATGTCGCTGCGCATTCAGAAAGAGCGGCTCGCCGGACGCCAGATCAGCCTCGAAGACTACATCGCGCGCTTCCAGGTCACGCCACAGCGCATGAAGCTGGCGAAGCCTGACGCTATCGTCATGCATCCCGGTCCGATCGTGCGCGGCCTCGAGCTGGCCAACGAAGTCGCCGACGGCCCACAATCCTGTGTGCACGAACAAGTCGCCAACGGAGTGAAGACCCGCATGGCCATCCTCGCAACCGTACTCAAGGCGGCGCAATGAAGACCAAGGCGAAGTCCGACACGAAAACGCTGCTCGTCACCGGAGGCCGCGTCATCGATCCTTCCAGCGGCATCGACCGCGACATGGACGTCCTGCTGCGCGACGGGCGCGTGGCCGAACTCGCTGCTCCCGGCGTGCTGAAAGCTTCCGCGCGCGAGACGCTCAATGCCAAGGGATGCATCGTTGCACCCGGCTTGGTCGATCTGCACGTGCATCTGCGCGAGCCCGGCCAGCCGCACAAAGAGACCATCGCTACCGGAACCGCGGCCGCCGCTGCCGGTGGATTTACCGCTGTCTGCGCCATGCCCAACACCAGTCCGGTGAACGACTCAGCCGAGATCACCCGCTGGATGCAGGCTCCCGAGCGTGAGGCTGTCGTCCGCCTGTTTCCCATCGCCGCCGCAACCGTCGGAAGTCAGGGCGAGAAGCTCACCAACTTTGCCGCACTGAAGAAGGCAGGAGCAGTCGCGGTCAGCGACGATGGCAAGCCCATCCTCGAGGACGACTTGATGCGCGACGCGCTGCGAGCGGCTGGCAAGCTCGGCATCGCCGTCGTCCAGCACGCCGAGGACTCGCGGGTTACTGCCGGATGCTCCATGAACCTCGGGCCCACGTCGTTCCGGCTCGGACTGCGCGGCATGCCCAACTCCGCCGAATCCGACATTGTGAGACGCGACATTGCGCTGGCAAAACAGACCGGCGCGCACATTCACGTCGCCCACATCTCGACGGCCGAAGCCATGGAAGCCGTACGCCAGGCCAAGAAGGCTGGCATTCGCGCGACCGCCGAAGTCACGCCGCACCACTTCACCCTCATCGACGAGAACATTGGCGAGTACGACACGCACTACAAGATGAACCCGCCGCTGCGCTCGCTCGCCGATCGCCAGGCCATGATCACCGGCATCGCCGACGGTACGATTGACGCCATCGCCACCGATCACGCGCCGCACGCCTTCCACGAGAAGCAGGTCGAGTTCGAGCGTGCCTCGATGGGCATCATCGGCCTCGAAACCGCGCTGCCTATCGCGCTGACCGTGCTGTATCACCACTTCCACTTGCCGCTGTGGCGCATCGTCGAGCTGTTGTCGTCAGGACCGGCGCGTGTCTTTGGATTGGAAGGATTGGGAACACTCGCGCCTGGAGCGCATGCAGATGTTACGATCTTCGATCCGGAGAAGAAGTGGACGTACGACGCCTCGCAATCTCCCTCGAAGTCGCGTAACACGCCTTACGACGGATGGAGTTTCAGCGGCAAGGTCCTGGCGACCATCGTCGCGGGCAAAATAGTGTACAAAGGTTAAAGGTTAAGAGCAGATTCTCTTTCACCGGCCTCGAAAGGACCTGGTCCATGTACCGTGGTGCTTGGCAGTACACCTGCATTTCGCAGCGCGGAATGGGCCGCGTCCTTGGTTCGCTGTCAGCAACATTCTTGCTTTGTGTCCTTCTGGTTGCGATCATGCGGATCGCCGGCAGTGGCGCAAACCGCGGAGAGTTCCGGGGCACGACTGATTCGTCACAGCCAGACCGTTCCTTCAGGAATCTCGGAAGAATTTCTGAATTTTGCCGCATCGTCCTCGGCCCTCGCTCGTCGGGACGAAGCTTTGCAGCACTACTTCGATGCCTCCCGGAAATACGAGTCGATCATCACCGAGGCGGGCAAACCCAATATGTCGACCGATACGACCGCGTTCAACATGATGAAGGCTGCAGCCTACATGGATGCCGCGCGAACCAGATTTTATTACGGCGCCACGCTCGATAAGTCAGCGACATTGTATGAGAGCAATCGCGCTCTCATCTCCGACTGGCTCGCAGGAGCGCAGTCCGAACTCGATCGCAGCCACGATAAACGCAAGATTGCATCTCTCAATATCCTCGGGTGGTCCTGCGACTCTGCCAAGCTATCTGCCCAAAGTTATTACCTTCAGGGCATGCTGAACAACACAACCGGCGACTTGGACAAGTCCATCAATCAATACAAGTATGTCGGCCAATGTGAACCCACCGCCAAGTCCCAGGTGGACAGCCTGACCGCGTACATTGCGGGGGTGCGAGCGAACCTGGCGCACTCCCCTTTGAGCAGCAGCGAAATCATGAAAGACATCTCGGCGACGTTGCACCTGTTTGGCATGGAAGGCGACGCTGTCTCGCTGGTTGTGCAACGGGCGTTTCAAAATCACCAATCCCGCCAGACGCCGCCGCCCATCGCAGTGCACTGACCTCCTTCTTGCGATCTGCTGGTTCGAAAACCGCGAATGAGTGGGGCATGTGGCACGCTTACCTGTTGCCGTTCGGCGGAACCCAGACGTAGAAGTGATCGGCGTCGCTGGAAGTGGCGACGTCGATGCCCTTGATGCGAGTTGCACGATTCAGGGCCGAGCGGATGTTTTCCTTGGTGTCGGGCAACTGCGAGAGTGGGATCTTCAGGGCGTTGCCCGGCCGAAGCTGCTCCAGGTCGCTGAGCAATTGGAGAACAATGGTTTTGTGTTTTCCGTTGCGGCCTTGCGGAAGTTCAGTCTGCGAAACAGATTTGAAATTCATCGGCGCTGGTTTCGCTTTATCACGGGAGTTCATCGCTCGCCTCACGTGTTATTCCAGAATTGTCGATGGGCTAACGAACTTCTAACCTACCAAAGCATCAATAACGTAGCACTAACCTCCCAAATTGACAAGCGTGCCTCACGACTTTCTTTCGAAATTTTGCAAGTGTTCTCTGGAACCCGTATATCTAACGGGGAATAAAAGATTTAAGACGCATCCCAAAAACGCTGCTAGGTTGAGTGGCAGAGGCAACGCCCATGCCGGAAGAGTTGAAGTTTGAAGTCGTCCCCCTGAGCGAGGTACCTGCGCCGAAACCCGATCACGCAGTCAACGGGCTCGAGGCCTGGTTCATTGACGACGCGAAAATCTCGAACGGATCGCTGGGAAAACTGCGCTCGATTGAGATCGCATTCGAGGTACGCGGCATGCCGCGAGGGCAAAAAGCATGGATCATCGAGTCAACCGACCGGTGCCAACTGGTGCGCGAAGTCCGCGATGGCGATTGGGAATGGTTGGGGGAGTTTCCCCGAGTGCGGGACGCCTTGCAAGCACTGTCGAAAAAGTTGGGGTGAGGCGCTGCGGTCGGCAAAAGCAAATCTCTCGGTCGCCTATGCGATCTCGTGATCACAATCAACTAGCAGCTTTGCGGCATGGCTGAAGCCGTGCCCTTTCAAAACGCTCCTAACGTAATCCGCTAATAAGCGAAGTAAGGACCGGGGCCCGAGGGCGTAGTGGCGCCGTTGAGGGCGGTGAAGACCGTTCGTCCGTAGAAAAATGGCACACCGAAGACGAAGCCCGTGGTGCGGTTGCCGCCAGGGCCGGCAAGACTGGAGAAAGCAAAGTTGCCGGAGCTGACCAGTGAGTCGCCATTATCCACGGTGAGCGTGATGGATATGCTGGCGCCATTGGTTCCGGTGTTGGTGACCGACGGCGACTGAGCAGAGCTGGGGCAGTAGTAGCCGGGATTGGTGGTGCACGGCGGGTATCCGGTGATGGCAGAGGTAAGGAAATAGTTGGCGTTGGCGCCACTGCTGATGGTTCCGGGATAGGGATTGCTGTTGTAGGTGGAGACGAACGAGCCGGGGTTTGCGCCCGAGGTGGTGACGGTGTAGACGGTGGCGCCGTTGAGTCCGTTGTTGGGTTGTGTGCCAATGCCGAAGGTGAGCGAGCCCTGCGAAGTGGGCGAGCCTGCGGCGAGCGTGGGCGGCAACTGAATTTCGCTGCCGTTGTTGTCGTTGGGGAAGGCCGCGACTGGATTGCTGACCTGCTGCGTGATGGCGACGGGGATGGGCGCGCACCCGGCGAGCGGGCAGCTGTAATAGGTGCTCTGCGGGCCCGCAGCGCATGCGGCGCCGCAGTCCTGCGCCCAGAAGCCGATACCGAGAATTCCCTTAGCTTCGAGACGTATTGACGGTGCTGAGCGCGCCTCCGGTAGTTTGGCCGGTACAACTGGCCGGAGCGGCAGCGAAGCTGGACGGGGCAATGACTTCAACGGGTATCGAGGTAGCGATTTCGCCGCTGACCTGAACCTGCGCAAGCGCGACGGGTCCCCAGGCGTATCCGGTGGGAGCGATGTAGCACTCAGCCATGGGGTTGCCATCGGATGCATTCTGGCCGGGGAGCGCAATGCTGCCCAAGGCCGAGGAGAGCACGCGGAATCCGACCGAGCCGGTGTCGACAAGCACGTGGTCGACGGTGGTGCAGGTGGTGGTGTTAGGCACGCAAACGGTGGCGGTGACATAGACACCGTTCGGATAGCTAACGCCGGTGGGGCCGCCATCGACAGCGATCGGGGCGGCGTTGTTCACGTTGACGGTGATGGTATTGGATCCGCTGATGCTGCCGGTTTGGGTGACGGCGGTGACGGTGGCAACGGTGCTGGCGGTGACGGTTGGAGCGCTGAAGTTTCCGGCGGCGTTGATGGCGCCGATGCTGGTGCTCCAGTTAACGGCGGTGGTAGGCGAGCCGTTGGCGAAAGCGCTGCACTGGCTGGTCTGGCGCGACTGCACCACAGTGGGCGTGCAGCTTACGGTGATGGCCGTCAGAGGCGTGACCGTGACCGTGGCTGTGGCGTTCATGGTGGAGTCTTGCACGGAAGTCGCCGTGATGCTGACTGAGGTGCTGGTGGTGACAGACTGGGCAGTGAATACGCCGTTGGCGTCAATGATGCCGGCGCTCGATCCCCAGTACACGGCGGTGTTGAAGTTGGTCCCGGTTCCGGTGACGGTGGCGGTGCAGGCGCTGGTCTGGCCTGTCTGCAAGGAAGTGGGAGTGCAGGTGACCGATACTGCCGTGATAGCGGTACTGCTGGAGCCGCCACAGGCTGCCATTCCGATAAGCGACAAACATGCAAGGATCAGAGCGAGAACACGCAAACCTTCCCCCAGGAGCTCAGAAACAAGCCTTCCATACTGTAAATGAATACGGGAACACGAAGTAAGGATGATAAACCCTGGGGCGGGGCCGATGTTTCGAGGGCGGCCCGGACGGGGTTTCGGCGACGGGGTCGTCGAGCCCGCGGCGTATTAGAATTCAGGCATCCGAACCGGTGCCGACGCCGGCGAGTTTCGTTTCCCGAAAGGCGATCGATGGCCGAGCCCTTGCTTATTGCACAGAGTAAAGACCCGCAGTATCTGCTGCCCAAGATGGCGAACCGACACGGCCTGGTGGCGGGAGCGACCGGCACGGGCAAGACCGTTACGCTGCAGGTGATGGCCGAGGCGTTCAGCCGCGCCGGCGTGCCGGTGTTCGCGGCCGACGTGAAGGGAGACCTATCGGGCATTAGTCAGGCGGGAAAGGACAATCCCAAGATTGCCGAGCGCGTAAAGAAGATGAAGCTGGAGGGGTTCGCGTTCGAGGCGTCGCCGGTGACGTTCTGGGACGTGTTCGGCGAGCAGGGGCATCCGGTGCGGACGACGGTGAGCGAAATGGGGCCGCTGTTATTCAGCCGGTTGCTCAACCTGAATGACACGCAGTCGGGAGTGCTGTCGCTGGTGTTCAAGATCGCGGATGACCATCAATTGCTGCTGCTCGACATGAAAGATTTGCAGGCGGCGTTGCAGTATGTCGGCGACCAGGCCAAGGCGCTGCAGACGGAATACGGCAACATTTCGGCCGCGAGCGTGGGGGCGATTCAGCGCGGGCTGGTGACGCTGGGACAGGAAGGCGGCGACAAGTTCTTTGGCGAGCCGGCGCTGAACATTGACGACCTGATGCAGACGGACAGCAATGGTCACGGCGTGGTGAACATCCTGGCGTCCGACAAGCTGATTCGCTCGCCGCGCGTGTATGCCACGCTGCTGTTGTGGCTGCTGACGGAGCTGTTCGAGAAGCTGCCGGAGGTGGGCGATCCGGAAAAGCCGAAGCTGGTGTTCTTCTTCGATGAGGCCCATCTGCTGTTCACGGACCTGCCGTCGATTGTGGCGGACAAAGTCACGCAAGTGGTGCGGCTGGTGCGCTCGAAGGGCGTGGGCGTGTTCTTCGTGTCGCAGAATCCGCTGGATATTCCGGAAGCGGTACTGGGGCAGTTGGGAAACCGGGTGCAGCATGCGCTCAGGGCGTTCACTCCCAAAGATCAGAAGGCGGTGAAGGCGGCGGCGCAGACGTTTCGCACGAATCCCAAGCTCGATGTGGAGAAGGTCATCACCGAACTGGAAGTGGGCGAGGCACTGGTGTCGTTCCTCGATGAGAAGGGAACGCCGGAAATTGTGGAGCGCGCCATGATTTGCCCGCCGCGCGGGCAGATTGGGCCGATCACGCCGGAACAGCGTGCGGAGCTGATGAAGACGTCTCTGGTGGCCGGAGTGTATGAGAATGCGGTGGATCGCGAGTCGGCGTTCGAGATTCTGAAGGCACGTGCGGGACAACCGGCAAGTGCGGCTGCGCCGCAACAGACGGGACAAGAGCAGCCGTGGTACGCGAACCTGCCCAACCTCGGGTTGCCCGGGCAATCGGGTGGGCGACGTGGAGACACGCTCATCGAAGCCATGTCGAAGAGCGCGGCGCGGACTATCGGCAGCAGTGTAGGACGACAGATCGTTCGCGGGGTGCTGGGGTCGCTGCTGGGAGGATCGAGTAAGCGGTGACGCGCGATTGAGGGATCAGTTCAGCGGAGACCGGTCCGCGGGCCGACCGTGGATGACAGAGAAGTTCATGCGAACGCGGCCGGACTCCAGAACATCGACCTGAGGCACAATTTCGGCATCCGCATAACCACTGGAAACATACAACCTGCGCACGCCGTCGAGCGTTTCTCGAACCTTGGTGGTGTCGAGCACATCGCCGGGGCGCACCGATGTGACCTGCCATATTTGTTCATCGGTGAAAGCGCCGTGGCCATGCCAAATTACGTCATCCACCGTAAACTGCTGCCCTTCGTTAACGTCGAAGGTGAGTGATACCGGTTCGGGATAAAGAGTGTCGTCGACGATTTGGATCGAAGGATCCGGGATAGTCGCTCGGAAATATCCGAAGTTCTGATAGGCGTCGAGGACTCGTTGCGACAATTGCTGAGTATTAGAGGAATCGAAGCAACGGCCAATGACTCGCGACCTCACCGACGCCTGTTGCGCAGGAGACAGATGACCCGGGCGTTCAAGATTGACATTCACTACCACATATCGGTGAAAAGAGTTATCTCCACACTGGGTAAACGCTGGAACAGCACAAAGGGCAATCACGACAGGGGCGACAAGAATTCTGAATGGCATCGACGCCTCCGGTGCAATGTTATAGCGCGACCTGGAAGGGGCACGCAGCCGAAATGCGAGGCTGGTCGGTGATAGACTATTTCTGGCCCTGAAACCCCTCCGGTTGTCCGGAAGTGAACCCTCCTTAGTCGGGACGTGGCTCAGCCTGGTAGAGCACTCGCTTGGGGTGCGAGGGGTCGGCAGTTCAAATCTGCCCGTCCCGACCAATTTAGCTCTCAGCTATTAGCCTTCAGCCGTCAGCTCCCCCCTAGCCACACCGATTCAGTTATCCGTTACCAGCCGCTACTGCACTGCATTCCTTCTGGAGCAACGCAAATAGCTGCTCCATGTGTTCTTCACGCGTGCGAAAGTTTACCGGGTTAATACGAAACCAGGCTTTACCCTTCAGTTCTGTAGTCGAGATCCAGAAGTGTCCGTCCTGCTCCACTCGGCGAGCGACCTCGGCATGTAGCTTCATGGACTCGGGCTCGTCGAGGACGGCGTGCTTGTATCGAATGCAGATTGCCGACATCGGAGGATCGCTCGCGGCTTCGAAGTCAGGGTGCTCTTCGGCGAGCGAATAAAGGTACCGCGCCTGGCGCACGTTGTTGTCGATCCACTCGCCAATCTGATCGGTTCCATATCGCTTGAAACTCATCCAGACTTTCAGGCCGCGAAAGCGCCGCGATTGCTCGAAACCGTGCACGTAGTACTGATAGCGCTCATTGGCTTCGTCGAATTCGTCGGTGAGGTACGACGGTTTCATGCCGAATGACGCGGTGAGCCGACGATGGTCTTTGACTAACACGGCTCCGGCGTCGAGTGGAGCATAGAACCACTTGTGCGGGTCGATGGTGATCGAGTCGGCAAGCTCCAGTCCGCGATCGCGCATCGGCCACTCATGGGACAGCAACATTCCTCCGCCATAGGCGGCATCAATGTGCAGCCACATGCCTTCGCGGTCGGCTATGCGGCGCAATTCGCGAATGTCATCGACCGCGCCGGTGTTGGTTGTGCCGAATACGCCAATGACGCACATGGGCAGAATGCCCTTCTGTTTGTCGTCGGCTATGGCGGCTTCGAGCGCATCGAGACGCACTTCAAAGCGGGCGTTCGTTGGCAGGGGCCGGAGGGCATTTCTTCCTAAACCGATCGCGTCCACGGCTTTGTCGACCGAAACGTGTCGTTCTTCCGAGACATATACCGCCCAGCGCTTGTCGATTCCGTCGTGTTGCGCTCGATCGTGAGAGACGGCATCGCGCGCTAACTTGAGAGCGATGAAGTTGGCCATCATTCCGCCGCTGGTGAGATTGCCTCCGGCTTTTTCATCGTAACCGCAAAGATCAGTCAGCCAGCGCACCACGCGGCGCTCGATCTCCACCGCGGCAGGGCCGATGGAGTATGCGCCCAGATTCTGATTGATGGCCGAGCAGATGAAGTCGGCGATGACACCCATAGGATTGGGCGATGGTGTAATCAGGCCCATATAGCCGGGATGGCCGACGTTCGTGCAATAGGGAAGGAGTTTGGATTCGATCTCGCCAAGCACCGACTGCGGTGACGCGGGCTGCTGGGGCAGAGCTTCGGCAAAAAGCTGCTTCACCGTGCGTGGCTCGATATCAGGGAACACACGCTTGTCTTCAATGTGATCGAAATACTCCGCAAGCAGGTCCACGACTTCGTGTCCCACGTCCCTGAACTCTTTCGCATCCATCAATTTCCCTCCACGAACTGGGCGAGCGCTTGGGTCTTCACGAGTTTGAAACTTCTGATCCTACCGCCTGGCGTATACTCCGGCGCTGGAGGATATTCATGTCCTATAGTTTCGCCTGCAACTGGCAGGCTGGCGCCATCATGGATCCGGCAAACAAGCATCGAGTCGGGTACCTGACCGAGTTCAACGGAATTGGTCTGCCCGCGGCCCTTGCCAAGGACCTCGACGTAAAGTGCCCATACAATAACCCGACGGTACCCGCATACCAGGGCTTGGGCTTTAGCGTAAGCCCTCCTCCAGTTATCCAGGATCCGATCGCCCTGTCGGTCGTCGCCACACTGCAGACCGTCTCATGGGGCGGCGGTGCCGGCGACGCGTTCTCCTTTAGCTGTTACATGTCGCAGGAGAACGCAGTGCAGCTCAAGACACTGCAAGAACAAACACTGCGAACCACCAACATCTCCAGCATTGGATGGTGGATAACGAACTACGACCCGCAGCCGAAGTTATGGTTCGAGGAACTCTATCCTATGTCGCCTGCATACACGAGCGCGAAGATCAACGTCGTCGGCAATAATACCCGTCTAAACGTCAACCTGGTGGGGGTGCAGGTCGGCCCAACCGTCGGCAATTACTTGTACAATGTGTCGTTCGAGATTGTTCCGGCGGCGTACGTGGCGACTACGATCCACATCGCCTCGTCGTCCTCCCAACAAGTCGTACGCCCCTGGAGCTAGGTCGTGGGTAACCTTGTTGGCTGACCAGTGTCGTGCTTGGAGATCCCCCAAAATTGCACAGCGCGTTCAGCGTGATTACACTAAGCGATTGTCACTCGGAGGTCGCCGTTGATCCGCAAAACAATCTGCTGTGCCGTTCTCGCATCTGTAATACCGATGTGCGCCCAAAACCAAAGCAAACCTGTTGCTCCCGCTGCCGCGCCGGAAAATAAATCGGTCGCGCAGCCAGAATGGATCACCATCAGCAACGGCTACGCCAACATGCTGATCCAGGTGGTGTTCCAGCATCATCCGGAGTTTGGGTCACAGCAGGGTCTGGCGCAGTACGACACCAAGGTTTCGCAACCGACGCTGGCCGATGACGACCAGGAGCGCAAGGAAACCGAGGCCGTGCTGGCGAAGTTGAACGCCGCCGCCGCCGAGAAGCAGCAGGAAAAGGTCGCGGAAGACCTGCAAATCATGATCCGCAAGGTCAACCTCAACTTCCAACGTGACGACTATGAGCGTGCGCACGAAGTCCCATATCTCAACGCCAGCCAGATGGTGTTTAGCGGCGTGCGTTTGTTGCTGGATGACCAGACGCCGCCGGCACGGCATCCTGCGGCGGTCGTGCGGGTACGAGAGTACGCAGGGCTGGAGCCGGGCTATACGGCCATCACCGAAATTCTGAAGCAGCGCACGCAGGAGCAGATGGCCAAGCCGGGCGTCATCTATCCTGCAAAGACCGAAATTGAGACGGAGATGGCGCGCAACTCGAACTACGTCGAGGGACTGGCCGCGCTGCTCACGAAGCAAAAGCAGGAAGGCTGGCAGGAGCCGCTGGCCAAGCTGAAACAACAACTGGTCGACTATGACGCGTGGGTGCGGGCAACGGTGCTGCCCAAGGCGCGTGACGATTTCCGCCTGCCGCCGGAGCATTATGCGCTGGAGCTCCAGAACTACGGCATCGACATTCCGCCGGAGCAGCTCGCCAAGATGGCGCACGATTCGTTCACCGAGATCCAAGGTGAGATGAAATCGGTTGCGGCGCAAGTTGCGAAAGAACACAACCTGCCGTCAAGCGATTATCGCGACGTCATCCGTGAACTGAAGAAGCAGCAACTGGTGGGAGATGCGATCCTACCTTTTTATGAGAACCGGCTGAAGCAGATTGAGACCGTCATCACGGAGCACCAGATCGTATCGCTGCCAGACCGGCCAGCGCGCATCCGCATCGCGACTGCGGCGGAGACGGCACAGCAGCCTGCGCCGCACATGGTGCCTCCGCCGTTCATTCACAATACGGGACAAAAAGGTGAGTTCGTGTTGCCGCTGAACATTCCGCCCGGCCCAGGGCAAGTTAAGGCGGAACAATATGACGATTTCACCTTCGATGCTGCGGCGTGGACGCTGACCGCGCATGAGGCGCGTCCGGGACACGAGTTGCAATTCGACTCAATGCTGGAGCATGGCGTTTCGCTGGCGCGGGTACGGTACGCCTTCAACAGCACTAACGCCGAAGGCTGGGGGCTGTATTCGGAATATCTGATCAGGCCGTACATGCCGCTGGAAGGGCGGTTGATCTCGTTGCAGATGCTCTTGCAGCGTGCCGCGCGGGCGTTCCTTGATCCGGAATTGCAGTCGGGCAAGGTGACGCCAAAGGACGCTTATCGCGTCCTGGAGCAGGACGTGGCGTTGTCGCACGCGCTTGCTCAAGAGGAAGTCGAGCGCTACACGTATCGTGCCCCGGGGCAGGCAAACAGCTACTTCTACGGGTACACGCGCCTGCTCTCGTTGCGCGCAGAGACAGAGAAGGCGCTGTCAGCCAAAGGCGTGAAGTTCGACCAGAAGAAGTTTCACGACTTCATCCTGGCGCAAGGCCTGTTGCCGCCCGACCTGATGCGCAAGGCGGTGCTGGACGACTTTATTCCAGCACAGACAAAATAGCGAAGAGTTCTTGCTCGGCTACGGCTGGTGTGCGGCTTTGGCTTCGGTAGCTTCCTGCTTTACGGTTTTCGTCGTCTCGTTCGGTTGAACGATTCGCGATTTGACAGGGGCCGCGCACGCCGCCGGAGGGTTGGTCATCTCTTTCGCGAAGACGCGATAGCTAGGTCGGCCGGGCTGTAGGGTCGACCAGTACCCCGCGCGATAGAGCAGCGGACGATGCTGCACGATGATTTGATTCTCCAGAATCTTCACGCCACATTCCAGATTGTTTTTCGGCTGAAGGATCGTGCGGGCCGAATCGTTCGCCGGGAGCTTGCGGTCGGATTGCCAGTCGAAATCGCAGCCGTAACGTTTCTCGTCCTCATAGGTGAGCTGCAGCAGTCCTTCGGTTCGTCCGTACATGCCGCTCACGCCGTCACGTACATCGACTTCGGGCTCGGTATGATGCGCGCGCGTCTTGGGATTGAGTCCAGCTTCGGCACCAGCGAGGGCCTGAAAGAAGTAAGCCCAGAAAGCACGCTTGTCGATATCGGCCATGTCGTAGAAGCGAGGGCAAAACCGCTGCACGTCGCGCGGCACCTGGTGCGAAAGCATCTCGGGAGGGATGGCTTTCTCGACGATCGCGTCCCAGTCAGGGTTCCACGTCTTGCCACCGAGTTCCGCTTTCTTCTTGTCGATGGGGGTCGCCGGAGCCAGCTTGGTTGGAGTCGCCTCGGCGGTTTTCGGAGCAGCCTTACTGGATTGACACCCGCAGTTGAGCGCCAGTACGACGAGCACAACGAACAATAGCGGCGCGCGGCGTTTCCATTTCAACAGATTCATCACCATGCGGCCGACGAAGTGAGTTGATGAGACGAAAGCGACGGCAGAGGTAAAGGAGCCCAATACTCGACCCAGAATAGCGTCGTCACGAGGAAGCGCACAACAGGTGAAGACCTTAGTTTCTTTACGGATTTTCCGTAAGGTCCAATGAACGAGGCTCCATAGTCGCGCTCCACGGCGGCCTTCAGGCGGGTTGCAGTTACAGCCACCGCCGCTTCGACATGCGGCGGGTTACCATACTCGCGAACCCTTATGGCCAACATCAGCCGCTACCTGCGCGACCCGCTGTTTCTTCTATGTTTGACCGCGGCGCTGGCGACGTTCGTAGTCCAATCCGGCGAACTGGGCACCGCGGACACCATGCATCGCCTGCAGACGGCGCATTCCTGGTGGACCTCCGAACCTGCGGTGTTTCCCGATGAATATCCGGAGTTCGGGGTGCACGGCCGCGATGGCAAGCTGTATGACTGGTACGGCATCGGTCAACCGCTATTAATGTTGCCGTCTGACATTGTGGGAACGTACCTCGAACGGCTGCCGGCGTTCGCAGATTACGACGACACTGATCCAACCGTACGCAATATTTTCGTCTCCTTTACTACCAATATTCTGATCAGCGTCTTGACAGTCGTGGTGTGCTTTCGCTTTCTGCGCGAGCTGGGTTTCAACACTAGTCAGGCTGCGGCGGGTGTGCTGGCGTTGCTGTTCTGCACAACGCACCTGCACTACACGCAGAACATGATGGAGAACAACTACATCTGTCTTGCTTACGCTGACCGGTTTTCGCTATCAATACCAGTGGCTGCGGACAGGTAGTGGGCGTGCGCTGCTGGCTGGGTCGGCGGCGTTCGGACTCAACCTGCTCACACGGCTCACTACCGGACTGGACTTGCTGGCGGGCGGATTTTTTCTGCTCCTGATCTTATGGTTTGAGCAGGTACATGGCCAGGCGTTATGGCAGCGGTTCCTCACGTATGCGAAGACAGCGTTGCCAGTCTATGCCGGATTCGTGTTGATCGATCGCTGGTATCAGTACCATCGCTTCGGTTCCATCTTCAGCACTTACGTACGCGAGTTCACCATCGAACATCGTCTGCAGAATCCGTCGCTGCCGGCGGCTTACCCGTTTGAGACGCCATTCCATGTCGGCTTCACGGGCGCATTGTTCACGCCAGAAAAATCCATCTTTCTCTTCGATCCGCTACTACTGCTGACGGTCGTAGTGATGGCACTCGCCTGGAAGCGCTTTCGCCCGGACATCAGGGCATACCTGATCACCGCATGGCTGCTGCTCTTCGCATATACAAGTTTCTACGCCAGGTACACGATTTGGAGCGGCGACTTCGCCTGGGGAGACCGCTACGTTTCCACAGCGGCTGAACTGGTGGCGTTCATCTCGGTTCCGCTATTGCTGCGTTACCGAGTAGAACTCGGCAAATTCGTATGGGCCGTTGGAATGGTGCTGATTGCGACTGCGACCCTGGTGCAGCTCGCATCGCTGGCCTTCTGGTTGCCGCTGGAAATCTACCAGATGGAGACCTTGGGGCATCCGATGTTCGTAATCGGACTGCGCGTCAAGAACATTGTGGCTTTCGCGTTGGGGAAGATGGACGCATGGGGGCTGAACAACATTCCCATGACGCAGGACCCGTGGGATTACGTTCACATCACCACCTGGAACTTTCTTCCGTTCGTGCTGAAGCGGGTTGGAGTCGCGCCTCGTTGGGCGGTCAACCTGGTATTTGCGATCTGGAGTGTAGCGACGCTCGCACTGATTGGCGTGCTCGCGCAGTTGGGCAGGGTGTTGCGCGTGGAAGGAAACAGCTAATCGGGATTTGTCAAAGTGAATTGCTGGCTGGCTGGTCGGCGGGCGCAGGATCTGGAAGCGGCCACACCTTGGATACGATCCAGGCGACGACGATTCCGACGACGCAGCCGAACAAGACCTCGCCCATGCGGGCCGCGCCAGCCTGCAGGCCATGCAGTCTCGAGTGATACACCATTCCTGCCGAGATGACGAAGGCCGCGCTGATTGGCGCTTGCCGCCACATCGTCTGAATGCGTACGACGTAGGACGACAACAAGACCGTGACTGCCATAGCGAGCGGCAAGGTGAGAATATTTGTTCCACCGATGGCGATAAACGCCAGCCCGACGAGACAGCCCACCAGAGCATTAATAAGTCGCCCGCGCAGTATTAGCCAGGCCTGCTTCATCTGCGGATCGCTGGTGGCGACCATGGAACTGATGGCCCAGACCGGGTTGAGCTCAGCCATCTTATGGACGAGAAACCAAAGTACGGCGGTGGCGCAGAAGATGCTCACCGCATAGTGGACGCCATGCATGTCACCCTTGATAAGGCGGTCCAGAGCCTTCATGCTGCGGTGTTACCTCCCGGTTGAATCATCGCGCATACCGATAGAGCGCTCAAGAGTTCGGAGCCAGAATCGTACGCACGCGAATTGCGGCCGTCAATCAAGGCACGGCAGCATCGTGCGCCATGCAGCACGTATGTTCAAATATCGGTCAGTCCGCAATCGCCGGACGCTGGAGCGGAATGGACAGCACGACAGTTTACGTCTTACTGGTAATTTTCGCGGCGACGCTGATCCGCTCTGCGTTTGGATTCGGCGAGGCACTGGTGGCTGTTCCACTGCTCGCCATCCGGCTTCCCATCAGCGTAGCGGCGCCGCTGGCCGTGCTCGTTTCCATTACGGTCGCCGCCGTGATCATCGCGCAAGACTGGCGAAACATCCATGTGCGCAGCGCAGGATGGCTTGTGGTTGCGACGTTGTTCGGAATACCGCTGGGTCTCCTACTGCTGACAGAAGGCAACAACCGGCTAGTGAAGGGAACGCTCGCGGTCATCATCATGGCGTTCTCCGCATATGCGCTGATCGGACGCCGGCCGCCCGAATTGCATAGCGACAATCGGATATGGCTGCTGGTCTGCGGTTTTTTCGCGGGAATACTGGGCGGCGCGTACGGCATGAACGGGCCTCCGCTGGCAATTTATGGAGCAATGCGGCGCTGGTCAGCTCAGCATTTTCGCGCGACCTTGCAGGGATACTTCCTGCCCGCCAGCGCTATTGGGATGGCAGGCTATTGGCTGGCAGGCTTGTGGGTCGCGGAAGTGACGCGTTACTACCTGCTTTCGCTGGTTGTGGTTGCTCCAGCGATCTTCCTCGGCCGAGCCGTCAATCACCGTCTGCGTGGCGATGCGTTTCTGAAGTTTGTTCATGCCGGATCTGGTGCTGATCGGCGCGACGCTGTTGGTGCAGGCGGTTAAGGGATAGATATTTACTGCTATCAGCATGGCGCCGGCGATACCCAAAGCCACTCCAAGTGCAAAGCGCACGAGCATCCAGTTGCCGTGCAGGCCGGAGAGCTCGGCGAGCCAGTCAATGAGATTAAGCGCGGCGGCGACTTGCAGAAATCGCCAGGCCATGCGTCGCGGGATGCTCACAAGGAGACCGACGGCAGCGCCGAGATAAATCCCTAGGCATCGCGCGCACACCGCCACGCTTCCGCCGAGTAAAAGGAACGAGCGCTCCGCCTGCTGATGGCACACCAGTGCAAAGCCGCGCTGCAACGCGAACGCGATCTCGGGAGTTCGCGCCATCAACCACGGAACCGCGATGGCAACGACTGCGAACGTCGCAGGCACGATCGCATACCGCATCACGATTTGGCCTTTTCTATCCACTATTCACTAACCACTATCCACTTCTAAACAATCCCCATGCGCTTGCCCACACGCTTCAGCGTTTCCAGTGCCTGATCCAGCTCCTCGCGTGTATGCGTGGCGGTCATGATCGTTCGGATGCGCGCCTTGCCTTCCGGCACCGTCGGGAACGCGATGCCTGTTCCCAGTACGCCTTCGTCGAACAACGCGCGCGAGAAGTCCATGGTGAGCCTGCCATCGCCGATAATGATGGGCGTAATTGGCGTCTCGCTCGCCGGAGTCGTCACGCCGCCGATATTGAAGCCCAACCCTCCCAGTTCTTTCTTCCAGAAGCGCGTGTTCTCCCAGAGGCGGTCGATGCGCTCCGGCTCCTGCTCCAACACGTCGAACGCCGCAATGCACGTAGCCGCCACCGACGGCGGATGCGAGGTCGAAAACAGAAACGGTCGTCCGCGATGATAGAGAAACTCGATCAGGTCGCGCGTACCGCACACGTAGCCACCGAGCGCGCCGATGGCCTTTGACAGCGTGCCCACCTGTACATCCACGCGCCCGTGCAATCCGAAGTGATCGACGGTGCCGCGACCGTTGCGCCCCAGCACGCCCGAGGAGTGCGCGTCGTCGACCATCATGATGGCGCCATACTTCTCGGCCAGCTCGCACAGCGCGGGCAGCGGCCCAATGTCGCCGTCCATGGAGAACACGCCGTCGGTGATCAGCAGCTTTTTGCCAGGCTCGTTCTTGATTTCGTTGAGCAACTCCTCGGCGTGCGCCGTGTCTTTGTGGCGGAAGACCTTGATCTTGGCCCGCGAAAGCCGCGCTCCGTCGATGATGCTGGCGTGGTTCAGCTCGTCACTGACGATCCAGTCGTCCTTGCCCAGGAGCGCCGATACTGTGCCGGCATTGGCCGTGAAGCCCGACTGAAACACCACGCATGCCTCGACGTTCTTGAAGCGCGCGATCTTCTCTTCCAGTTCCATGTGGATCTTCATGGTGCCGGCGATGGTGCGCACCGCGCCCGAGCCCACGCCGAACTGGCGCGTGGCTTCGAGCGCCGCTTCGCGCAGCTTGGGATGCGTCGTCAGGCCGAGGTAATTGTTCGACGCCAGGTTGATGACCTTCTTGCCGTCGAAGGTGCAGACCGCTGCCTGCTCGTCGTCGAGCACCCGCAGCTTGAAGTACGTGCCCTTCTGCTTAAGGTCGTTGAGCTGGTCGGTGAGATAAGAAAGAGGATTGGTGCGCGTAACGCTGGTTGCCATGAGTTGCTCCAGATGTGACCCAACATTCTATAGCCTCGTAGGATACTGCTTATGCCTGTATCTTAGGCAGCGCTGAAATGGGGGTTGTCCTTCGGACGGGGCTAGTATGACTTATCAAGCCCGACGCGGTGTAGTAAGTCCACAAAACGCGGATCATTGCGTACGGGATCAAAGAAAGGATGCACTTTGAGGAATTGCAGAATGTTCGACTGCTCCTGGTAGGCCCGCTCGAACCAGACAAATGCCTCGTTGTAGTCGCCGAGTGCCAAGTAAGGATTAATAAAAGCGCCAGGCGGAATGTAGCCTTTCTGGCGACGCAGTTTCAATTCTTCCACCAGGCGGAGGGCTTCTGTTACGGCGTCCCGGCCCGGGCGTATGCCGTAGCCAACAACTCGACCGCGCCTGGACTACGGTCCATAAGAGAAACCCTCTTCTCGAGAATCGGGATCGCTTCTTGCGACCGGCCGTCGGCAATCAGCACGAACCCAAGAGTCCAGAGTGCATTTATACTCTCGGGATGGACTGCCAGCACACTGCGCACCTCTCGATTGGCCTCGTCATAGCGGTGGCCCATAAACAGAATCCACCCGATGTCGTTGCCATGAATCACAAGCGGATCGAGTTCACGGCCGCGCTGAGCCCAGGATAGCGCATCTTCGATATCTCCCTGACACATCAGCCAACTACCGAATGCGGCATGAGCACGCGCGTCGTTAGGACTTAATTCGAGGGCGCGCCGGTATTCAGCCTCGGCCTCGGCCCAGTGCCACTCCTTCTGCAGCGTGTCTGCCAACAAGAGATGCGCGTCGGCTAGATCAGGATCGAGCTCCAGTGCCTTTCGCGCGGCGCTGATCACCTTCGGACGCGCTTCACCGGGGGTAGCACCGCCGACAGCAATCGTGCTGAGATTGTTGTACGCCTGCGCCAGGCCGAGGTACGCTGGTGCAAAGGTCGAGTCCCTGTTGATCGCCTCCTGAAAATCGCCAATACTTTCCTCGATGCTAGCTCTGCCATTGCTTTTGTCGAAGGCGGCCCAGCCTTTGAGATAGCTCTCGTAGGCTTCGGGCGAGACGGAACGGACTGCGGTAAGCCTCTCGCGTTCCTTCCCCGTGACCGTAACCTCGACTTTTTCAGCAATCGACCGTGCCACATCGCTCTGGAGGGCAAGTACGTCACTGAAGTCGCGGTCGTAGGTTTCGGACCAGAAGTGCTCGTCGGTTGCGCCACGAATCAATTGGGCGTGAACGCGAACGCGACTGCCCTCCCGCGTGACTGAGCCCTCGACAAGGGCATCAACGTGCAACGCGCTAGCGATTTCCGGCGCTGAAAGTTTGGTGTCCTTGAACTGCATCGCCGAGGTGCGAGAAATTACACGCAGATCATGAATCGCGGAGAGGCGGCCTATGAGCTCCTCGGTCATTCCGTCAGCAAGGTATTCCTGGTTTGGGTCACCCGAGAGATTCTTCAAGGGCAGTACCGCAATGGACCTGATGGGCGGCGGGCGCGTGGACTTCGCAGCGCGACCGCGGAACAGCGTCAAAGCAACGATGAAGATTGTCAGCGCGGCCACTCCCGCCAGCATCATCCACAGACGGACGGAAACGTGTCTTGCTTCCTTGGAATGGCCGCAGGTACTGGAGTCATCTGAACCGCCGATGGGAGTGGCTGCACCTCCGGCGTGGAGTCGCCATTGCTGGAGATCACCGGCGCAGCAAAGCGGTATCCCTTCCCCACCACGGTTTCTACGAAACGAGGCTTCTCCGGGTCATCCTTCAGCACCAGGCGGATCTTGCGGATTGCGGTGTTGATGCTGTGATCGATATCGAGGAATACGTCCTTGCCCCACAGGCGCTCAGCGATCTCCTCGCGAGAGACTAGCTCGCCTCGCCGTTGAACCAGCAGGATGAGCAACTCCATGGGGAGTTTTTCCAGACGCAGGAGACGCTCACCCTTTTGCAGCCGATAACGGGACTGGTCGAGTGTGAAATCGCCGAAATGGAATTCCTGGGCCGTAAATCCTCCACAGAGACCCTGGTTTGCGTTGCCGAAATAATGACCCATGCTCAGCTAACAAGCAACTGCGGCAGCGACTTAGGGCTTCAGCAAAACTTTATCTGTCCTTCATGGAACCTGCATTGCATTCCAAAGCGCGATGGGCGATAAACGCGGCCATGACCTGGAGGTCTGAGATGAAACGAAACAAAATGCGGTTCGTGATATGCATCTGGGGACTGGCGCTGGCGGTAAGCATCGGCGCACTGGCTCAAAATCCTACACAATTTAGCGGGGTGATTAATGCCTATTCGCCACAAACCGGTACAACCGGTCCGTATGAGGTTCACGGCCCATGGTCTTTGCAGATGCTCCCAGTCTCTTCAAACTCAGCCTCAGGCAAGGCGAGTTTTACTGCAGCCCTGAACATGGAACTGTCCGACGGTTGGGTCTTGACGGAAAACAACGGGAATTTCGATCCCAACGCCAGGGGCGCCCACACTCACCATGTCACGCTCGTCGATGTCGATGTCACGTGGCTCACAAACGGATTTCAGTTATCCGGTATGGCCACGATTACGCTCAATGGCAATCCGGCACCCGTCTCACCATCACCGCTGGTGATAACCGTCACGGGCGGCAGCGACGTTCAATTTTCCAATATCTCACTGACGTTTGGGTCTCCGGGCTCCAAGCATTTTGGAACCGAGCCTCTACCGGGCGTCGTTCAAAGCGTGAAGTAACTCGACTATGAAGTGGTGGTGGCAAGCATGAAACGTATTGGCGCTTTAGCGTTGGTTCCTTTGACCGGCCCGGTTGCGGCGCGGTTGCCGCATGCGCTGGCGCGATCGCGGCACCCGATCACGACCTTCGACGTTCCCGGCGCGGGTACCGGGTCCGGCCAAGGCACCATAGTGAACGGCATCACCGCCGACGGATCGGTGGCAGGATGGTATACGGACGCGAACAACGTAAACCATGGCTTCGTGCGCCGTGCCAACGGCCATATCACGAAGTTTGACGTTCCCGGCTCGGGTAACGGCGACGGCCAGGGCACGGTTGCCTTGGGTATGAACGATCGGGGAGCGATCACAGGAGTCTACACAGTCTCGAGCAACGCGTTTTACGGATACGTGCGCGCTCCCAACGGCCACATCACGACCTTCGAGGCTCCCGGAGCAGGCGCAGGTCCACTCCAAGGGACTGCAGGTGGGAACATAAACCCAGCGGGAGAGATTTCAGGCCCCTATGTTGACGCGACCCTTGCGCGCCACGGGTACGTCCGCGCTGCCAACGGCAAAATCACTGAGTTCGATCCACCGGGTGACGGTACAGGCGCGCACCAAGGTGTTTACACGTCGTTTTTCTACGGCCTCAACCCCGCGGGAGAGTTGGTGGGACTCTACTCAGACTCAAGCGATGTGTTTCACGGCTATGTTCGCGCTCCCAACGGCTCCATCGCGACCTTCGATGTTCCGGGTGCGGGCGCCGGTGACGGCCAGGGCACCTTCGCCTTTGGCATTAATCCGTCGGGGGCGACCACCGGCTCGTTCGCAGACGCCAACAATATGTATCACGGCTTCGTGCGCGCTCGCGACGGCGCTATCACGACCTTCGATGCTCCAGGGGCGGGCACCGGCGCTGACCAGGGAACCAGTCCTAACAGCATCGACCCGAGCGGAGCAATCACAGGATTCTTCGCCGACGGGAACAACGTGAATCACGGCTTCGTGCGCGCTTCTGACGGCGCCATTACTACGTTCGATGTTCCGGGAGCGGGCACTGGTTACGCCCAAGGCACCTTCGCCTTTGGCGGTAATCCGTCGGGGACGATCACCGGATACTACGTTGACGCAAACAACGTGAATCACGGCTTCGTGCGGAACTAATTGGACGAGTCGTGACCAAGCGCAGTACCCGCCAAAAGCAGACCCGCGGGTGGTCCACCCGGCGACTCTACCAGCAACTAACAATCTTGAGTTGGGTGCCCCATCCGGCCTGATTTTGGCCGGGTGGGTCTTTATGGCCGCATCCGGACGCCCGAGTTTTTTGGCAAACTTTGCTAACTCTGCTAGTCTCAGTTTCAGATCGAATGCCAAAGGGACCACCATGCCGACTCGCAATGTCAATCTGACAGATGATCTTGAAAGCTTCGTACTGGAGAAGGTCGAGAGTGGCCGGTACGAAAACGCCAGCGAGGTCGTTCGCGCGGCGTTGCGCACTCTGGAGCGCGAGGAGCGGCAGTTTGAGGCGAAGCTGGCCGCGCTGCGAACCGCGATTGACGAAGGCGACGCCAGTGGAGTTGCCAAGGGAGACTCTTTCGCGCGGGTTCGGCAGGCACTTCGGCGTCCCAAAGAGAAGCGCTAGCTGATGGCTGTATACCGCCTGGCCCGCCTGGCCGAGGCCGACCTGCTGGACATCGCCAACTACACGCTGCGAACCTGGGGGCACGATCAGGCCGTCCGTTACGTTGACGATCTCGAAGCCTGTTGCCGGAGGCTTGCAGACAACCCGGAACTGGGCCGCGCCTGCGATCACGTGAGGCCTGGCTTGCGCCGCATGGAACATGGGCGGCACGTTCTGTTCTACCGGATTGGAGCCAAGGGGATCTTGGTATCTCGCATCCTCCACCAGCGGATGCTGCCGGAACGTCACGACATCGACGCGGACAACTCGGAGTCCGACCAATCTTGAATCTCGAAGTCTCAAAATTCTCCCCTTCACAATTCTTGACACGTCACGACCGAAGCGAGGGCCTGGAGGCGGGGTTTGTAGAGAGTGATTGAGGTAGTTCCGATGGGTTTCATCGCGAGCGAAGCGTCAGATGGCAGGCGCGCACTGATGAGACCGAGAGGAGAAGGAAAATGACCCGACTTCGTGGTTTAGCGCTGTTGAGCGTATTGGTGTTGGTGACCGCCCTGAGTTCGTGGGCGGGAGTGTTCGTTTCGGTGGCAATCGGTCCGCCGGCGTTGCCGGTGTACTCGCAACCGTTGTGTCCGGGGCCTGGATACATCTGGACGCCGGGGTACTGGGCGTACGGTCCGGCGGGTTATTACTGGGTGCCGGGAGTTTGGGCGTTTCCGCCTCAGGTAGGTTTTCTGTGGACGCCCGGATACTGGGCCTTCTCGGCTGGGTTCTATGGCTGGCACCCGGGATACTGGGGGCCGACGGTCGGGTTCTACGGCGGGATTAACTATGGCTTTGGCTACACAGGAGTCGGCTATTGGGGTGGATACTGGCGCGGCCGTGACTTCTACTACAACCGCGCGGTCAACAACGTGAACATCACCAACGTTCACAATGTGTACAACCGGACGGTGATGAACAACGTGAACGTGAACCGTGTGAGTTACAACGGTGGTCCGGGAGGCATCCAGGAGCGGCCTACGTCGGAGGAGATGGCCGCTGCGCGCGGGACCCACTTCGGTGCGACCTCTGAGCAAGCGCGGAACGAGCAGGCGGCGCGCAGTAATCGCTCGCAGTTTGCCTCAGCCAATCACGGCGAGCAGGCGATGAACCGGCAGACGCCGAACGGGAATGCGGCGAACAATGGCCGCGAGGTTCCTCGTCCGCCGCAGAGCAATCAACAGGCTCGTGGTTCGTGGAACGTGCCGCGTCCGCCGCAAAATAGCTACGCCTCGCAGCAGCGGGCGGCAGCGAACGTTCCCCGGCCGTCGAACTACCAGCAGCAGGCACGTGGGAATGCGAATGTTCCTCGGCCCGGTAATTACACGCGACAGGCGGCAGCCCCTCAGGCGCGGAGCGTACAGCGTCCCGCTGCAACGCAACGGTCTGCGGCCCCACAGTACCGGGCGCCCAGCCAGCACCAGGCGGCTGCGTACCGCTCGGCTCCGTCAAGAGGTGGCCAAGGAGGCCGGCGCCACTAAGCGTATGACATAGTCGGCTCGCGAAAATCCCCACTCAGGCAAGAGGGTTGAGTGGGGATTTCTTTTGGCATTGGACACAAGCGAGCGCAATCCGCGCCGGAAGCACGATTGGGGTTACAGCAGCTTCTTGCTGTGAGGCTTCCCGTGAATTTGCCGGGGTTCTTAGATTGGGCGACTCACGGAATTCTTGGCACGCCGGAGAGAAACTCAGCCGCTGTGACGGCCAGGATAAATACAGCACCAACGATCATCCACGCGGCGAAACGGCGCGCCGCAGAATCCTTTGTCCATTGGAGTATCGTGAGCATGACGATACACCTCCAGTCAGAAAGAACTTGCGTACATTGAGAGGGAGTTTTACCCAGAAAAACTAGGCTGTCAGTGCCGAATGTCGCACATCCATGTGATGTTTAAACATCGACGACTATCGCAAGCTGGTGCTTAGTGACGCCTGCGACGTCTTGGCGCTAGCCGAAGGATACGCACCGCTTGAGATCGAAGCCACTGCCGCGCCGGTCTTGTGCAGGTCCAGCAGGAGAATACGGCTATCGGACTGATAGGCTTGGCCCGAGGTCGTTTGGGCCTCGAATACCGGGTTATCGGACTGCAGGTACGACTTGCTGAGGTGACTGGTTTCCGCGATATCAGTTCCCACGAAGTCACGTTCCGTGTCGACTTGAGGGTTGATGGTGTGATTGATGATGCGGCCGTTCTTGGCAAACGCAAGGGCCTGATCGTAGGTGGCAGCCGCGGCCCAGACGGGGTCGCCGTCCAACCGTGTACTGGGTCTTCCAAATGCGAATGTGATGCCGGCGTGAAACCACGGCGTCGGGATCGGGGAGGGCGTATGCGTAGTCCTGCACCCGGCCGAACATATAGAACCTGGCCATAGGGAGCTTGGCATCATGCATTCGCTGGGTGAACAGGTGCCATGCCATCAGCGGTCCCCAGGCATCGGTCTTGACCCAGCCGGCGCGTGCGAAAGCGGCCTGCAGATCGTTTTTCTGGGCGACAAAGACCAGGTTCACCATGTCTCCCTCGCGTCCTTCGCGATTGGTGACACGCGGCGGCAAGTTGGCCAACATCTCGTCGAGTCCGGCGGGACTTTGTGCGCTGCGCGGCAGGCCGGCGGATTGCACGGAAGCAGTGCAGTCGGTGTGGGCCGTAACCTCAGTGCCTTTCAGCAGCGTGCTGTCGCCGCCTCGGGTGAGAAGAAATATGGGCGCGGCCGGCAGATAGAACAGGGCGGTCACCGCGATGCCGGTAACCATGCGCCAGGTATGTGAACTCCCTTTAACTACTTTGCGGGCGTGCAAGCCGATCGTTTCGCCGGTGACCAGCGCGACGGAATCAATGCCGTAGACAACCTTGCCACCGATTCCCAGAATGCGCCGGCCTTTGACGCCCAGCACCGAGCCGTGCGCCACACTGCCGGCGCGAATGACGGTGCGGTCATCTACCCGGACGTCGCTCTCCACCACGAAGTCGAGCGGATCGCCAACATGAGCATGAACCGACGAAACTGTTCGTGTGAGGCGAAGCTGTACGGCAGTTCCATCGGGGATGGTCAGGCGCGAGTCCACATCCGCTGCGCCCTCGGCAAACAGGCTGGAGGGCAGCAGAAATAGGAGGATGAGTGCGAAAGCAGAAATTCGGCGATTGAGCACGATTTGGATAGTATTCCGTCCTTCGAGAAGCTTGGCCTCTCATCCGCGACGGCTGCTGCCGGGGGGAATTCCTACCGAGCGGGAGATGATTCATTATTTCGTGCCGAAGAACGACGGTCAACGAAATTCGATAGCTATCCCACCTTTGGGTGAGTGCGATCGAGTCAATAGCCCCTTCGTTCATATGTTGTTGAAGCGTTCACAATTCGACGCAGGCTCAAATCGAAGAGGGAAAGTCTGGCAAGCTTGGTTTAGCAGGAGCGGAGCACGAATTTATCGCGGGTCGGCGGTCTCAGTCGAGAGTCACCGACCCGGCGATTGGAATATGTTGTCGCTAGCTGGGTTTATGTTTCGCTGTCATCACCGCATTGGCCGCCGCGCTTTGGCCGCGCGCGATGCTCAGCGTCTTCCATGAGGCGCCCTTCCAGTGCTTGGCCAGAAAAACGATCTGTCCCACATGGTAGGAGTAATGGGTGACCTGCCGGTTGATGGCCTGTAACACCGAGTGCGGCTCGTGGCGAATGGTGACCTCGCGCGCAAGATCGTCCGCGCTCAGCCCGTTGAGGGTGTCGAAGATCAAGGCCCAATGTTTTTCCCAGAGCGACAGGATTTCGGCGCGCGTCGTGTTGCCGGAAATAAATTCCTGGTCGCGGTTCCTATCGGGCTTCTCGCCGTCGGTGGTGAGGAAGTCGCTAAACCGCGAGCGCATATTGCCTGCCATGTGTTTCACGATCACGGCAACGCTGTTGGACTCGGTGTCGGGTGTGGCGAAAAACTGTTCGTCGGTGAGTTGTGCGATGGCGGCATCGGCCAAGCGCTTATGTCCGCGCAGACTGCGGAACACTTCGTCGAGATACATCGAGCCGATGTCAGACATGCGGAACCCCAGAGAAAATGAAGGCGAGATAAGGATACTCCTGCGGTGTCACAACGACGCGAAGCTGCGAGCAGAGCGATCGCGACGGTTCATTTTCGCGGACCCAACACAGCATGTATCGAATGTGCTGCAGTGTGGCGAATTTGGCCGCGGCACGGACGCGCGACGAATGCAACCTTTTCTTGAAAGAATTTTGTTGACATCCCCAGAACATAAACGCAATATGTAGTGCTAGGCGTGGTGCTCATCCAATATCTGGAGCATCCGTGGTGAGTGCCCAAGCCGAAACCGACCTTCGAGGGAGAAGGTTTCAAGGAGGAATTACCTAATGGCAACGAAGAAGAAAGCAGCGCCGAAGAAGAAGGCAGCAAAGAAAAAGAAACACTAACGATACCGGCGGGGCGCAAGCCTCGCTAATTTTTTTGGGCTGTAAAAGGCTAGCCTCCGCGACTTCGTCCCGGAGGCTTTTTTGCTGGACGTTCGGCCGAAAAGCGCAAGACGGTTGTTCGCCGTGATAGTTCGTGTTAGAAGAAAGCGTTGCGTTGCTGGCAGCGAAAATGCAGCCTGCAAAGGGCGGCCGCTTAGGATCGATATGACGGGATCGACGAAAAAGGCGCGAAAGGCGGGCGCAGGCCCGGAGCCGGTGATCCCCGACAAGCTGTACTTCCGCATCGGAGAAGTTTCGAAGCTGTGCAAGCTGCCGTCGTACGTCCTTCGTTTCTGGGAGAGCGAATTCCCACAACTGAAGCCGGTAAAGAGTTCGACCGGCCAGCGTATGTACCGCCAGCGCGACGTAGAAAACGTGTTGCGCATCAAGAAACTGCTGTATGACGAAGGCTTCACCATTGCCGGAGCGCGACAGCAACTGAAGGCCGAGAGCAAACCGGCAAAATTGCAAACTGGACTGCCATTCCCCAAGGCGGGCCGCAACGACCACCTCAAGAAAGTGCGCCAGGGGTTGCAGGAAATTCTGGTGCTCCTTAAAAAGAAGCGCTAGAGCTGAGGCCAGTCACAGAGCCATCATCGCCGGCCGGGTTGGAGTCGCCGCGACAAACGGCACCCTCCAGCGGAAACGCCGGAACAGAAACTGGATGAGCTTGGTAGTCAGCACTAGACTCAGCGAGCCGGTCACCAGACAGACTGGAATCAGCCACCAGCCCAGCACCTCATGAACCGGAGGATTGGGGTTGGTCATCGTCGCTCCCATGCGGAAACTGAAGTTGAACTGGTCAGGGCCAACCCACAGACCGGTGTTCGCGGGGAAGAAAGGCTTCATCAGCGCGAGCAACAGAAAGCTTACTCCTGTCGCGTAACCGATCAGCGCGATCGTGAACACGATGAAGCCTTCTATGCCGGTGGTGGCCCAGCGCAACGCGGCGCGCAAAATCACAAAAGGAGAACGGCTCTTCTGCGCTCGCTGGACCAGGAGGCCGGTACGATATTGCTGCGCCAAATCGTCGGCGGGACCCAGACCAGCAAGAACTGTGTCGAGCGACGACTGCGGATCGCTCAAGCGTTCGCGGATGTGCATGCGGATCTCTTCCACAATGTCTTCACGCTCCGAGACAGTCATGCCGATCAGAGCGGCGCGCAGCCGCGCGAGGTAATTGTTTACCTGGGTTTCGGGTGTCATTTCGGTTGCTCCACAGTTCGATCTTTTAGTACCGGTTCAATCAGGTTGCCCAATCCGGCGGAAAACTGCGTCCAGGTGTCGGCCATGCGGGTCGCGCGCTCGCGTCCAGCAGACGTCAGAAGGTAGTACTTGCGTGGGTGTCCGGCTTCGGCCTCCACCCACTGCGATTGCACCAGCCCATCGGTGCGCAGTCGGTTAAGGATGGGATAGATGGTGCCTTCGGCAAGCACCAGACTGGAATCGCGCTCCAAGACCCTCAGAATTTCGAGCCCGTAAAGTCTTCCATGCCAGAGGCTTGCGAGGACAGCCATCTCGAGGCATCCTTTCCGCATTTGGGCCTCCCACTTGTCGGCGGACTCGATTTCGGGGGATGTCGGAACTAGCTGTGCCATGAACTATACCTTGTAATACTATGTATAGTGCCAAGCATTGGATAGAATGTCAAGCGGAAAATGTGGGATCGGATCGAAGTGCTCGCGGCGACGACCTCGGCCCTGTGGCGATCGCTAAATGACCGGGATCGAGCGTTTTTACGGCGCAGTTACAGCCGCGCCGGTGGCCGAACGCTATAGGGAGCTTCAAAAGCCGAAATTGACTTTGCGGAGGGCATCCTTATATTCGTCGCGCGCCTGTTTCGCCTTGGCCTGGGCATCCTGTTCGGCGAATCCGGCCGCATCCCAGTGCTCCATGGCGACCTCGGAATGGTCGGGCGTGGCCAGCGCTTCTTCCGCGCGGATCGCGTCGACCCACTGGTTGACCGCCTGCTTATAGGCTTGCTGCAGTTCGTTGAGCTTCGAGTTGTCCATAGGTGTCGGATGCTATGGCAGCATTCGCTGACGGTCAATCGGCGAGAGCCACCTTTTACTCAAAATTAATGTGCTCGGAAAATGTGCACCCCAGGCTCCGGCGCGGACCCTGCGTTGCAGTCACAAGATATTCATGGGGCGTTCAATCGGTGTTCATCACTGCAGACAGGCTCACATAGTAGGCTACGGCGCACGGGGCGCACGAGCCTGCGCCTCCAATTCTCCCATTTCCTAAGGATGGTTCATGACGACTTCAGCGACGCCGCTGTCCTCCCCCGCGCCGGTCACAGCCGTGGTGCACGACAAGATGAACAAGGGGCCGCACAAGGTCGCGATCTTCATCTTCCTGGGCCTTTTTTCGGTCGGAGTTGTTTATGCGCTTTCCAACCTGATCTCGGACGTAAGCCACGTCCATCACCCGTCCAGCTCAGCTTTCCTGCTGCTGGGTGTCGCGTTGATGGTCGCCCTAGGGTTCGAGTTCGTCAACGGTTTCCACGATACCGCCAACGCGGTGGCGACGGTGATTTATACCCACTCGCTTGATCCGCATATCGCGGTGGCATGGTCAGGAATGTGGAACTTCCTGGGGGTGCTGCTGTCGACCGGCGCGGTCGCCTTCGCCATCGTCTCGTTGCTGCCTGTGGAGTTGATTCTTCAGGTTGGTAGTGGCGCGGGATATGCGATGGTGTTCGCATTGCTGGCCGCGGCCATCATCTGGAACCTGGGCACGTGGTGGCTGGGCTTGCCGGCTTCCAGTTCGCACACGTTGATCGGCTCGATCATCGGCGTTGGCATCGCTAACCAGTTGATGAACGCACGCACCGCAACCAGCGGAGTCGATTGGGACCAGGCACTGAAAATCGGCAAGTCGCTGGTGTTCTCGCCCATCATTGGATTTGCGGTGGCTGCGCTGCTGCTGCAACTGTCGAAGGTATTCATTCACGATCCGCGGCTGTACAAAGCGCCCGAGGGAGACGCGCCGCCGCCGTTCTGGATCCGCGCCCTGCTGGTATTGACCTGCACCGGCGTGAGTTTCGCGCACGGCTCCAACGACGGGCAGAAAGGCATGGGCCTGATCATGCTGATCCTGATCGGCACGGTGCCGACGGCCTACGCGTTGAACCACGCGCTGACCGCGCAGGACTCGGTTGACTTCATTGCGGTGTCGCAGCAGGCAGGAAACGTCTTGGACAAATACGTGAGTCCAAACGCCGTAGTGGCCGATCCGCGCGAAGATGTGAAGGAATACGTTCGGACCAAGGAGTTCACACCCAATACCATGCTGGCCGTGCGCAACACGGTAAACGACGTTGGCACCGAAGTAGCCAATTTCAAGGAACTGGGGCAGGTACCGGAAGATCGAGTGCGCAACTTCCGCAACGATATGTACCTGACGAGCGAGGCGCTGCGGTTGATGAAGAAGTCCGGTGCGGCCAAGATCTCAGCGGCGGATTGGACAGTGCTCGACAACTACAAGAAGCACATTGACAAGGCCACGAAGTTTATCCCCACGTGGGTGAAAGTAGCAGTCGCGCTCGCGCTGGGCCTGGGCACAATGGTCGGCTGGAAGCGCATCGTGGTGACCGTGGGCGAAAAGATCGGCAAAGACCACCTGACGTACGGACAGGGTGCTGCGGCGGAAATCACGGCGATGATGACGATCGGCGCCGCCGATTACATGGGGCTGCCGGTGAGCACCACGCACGTACTTTCGTCAGGCGTGGCGGGCACCATGTGGGCCAACAAGTCGGGCTTGCAGATGTCAACCCTGCGCAATCTGCTCATGGCCTGGGTATTGACCTTGCCGGCGTCGATCGGGTTGTCGGCGCTGTTGTTCTGGACGTTCAACAGCTTGATGAACAAGGGGTAGAAAACAGATCTCCACTGAAGGATGCTGGACGTAAAATCCCACTCAGGCGAAGCCGGCCTGTGTGGGATTTTCATTTTCTCCCGCAGTTCACCGTGGGGCTCGGACGTCGTCTCTTAGCTTGTATATTCGGAGCATGATTCCCAGTCCACAATCAGCCGTGCCGTTGCAGATGAGCGCGGCGGAAATGCGCGAGCGCGCGCAACGGCGCGACACGAAGCTGATGCTGTGGGGCATCGTGGCGCTGGGTGCGGCGCTACGGCTGGTGGCGCTGGGCGCAAAGAGTTTCTGGCTCGATGAAATTGCCAGCGTCGTAATTGCGCGCATGCCGGGCAACTCATTCTGGCACTGGCTGTGGACGGAAGAAGGCAACATGGCGCTGTACTACGTCATGCTGCGGCCGTGGCTTGAGATTCACCTGGGCGAAGCCACCGTGCGTCTGCTCTCAGTACTTCCCGGCGTAGCTAGCCTGCCCGTGATGTACCTGCTAGGCAAGCGGCTGTTTGGACGAAACGTCGGAATGCTGGCGGCATTGTTCCTGGCGCTGAGCACCTGCGCCGTGGTGTATTCGCAAGAAGCACGCGGCTACAGCTGGTTGTTGTTGGGGACGATCGTCTCAACGTACTTCTTCGCTCGTCTGGTCGCCCGGCCCACATATGCGATGGCCTGCGGATATGCGCTGGCAGCGGGCGTCACATTCTACTTTCATTATTTTGGACTGTTGGTTCCCCTTGCGCACGCAGTATCGCTGGTGGCGCTGCCGAAGGGGCGGCGTCCATGGAAGCAATTGCTCGTCGCTGGTGCGATCATGATGGTGTTTGCGCTCCCTGTGTTGTGGATGATCCACACGCAGCCGGTGCGTCACCTCGACTGGGTATCGAAGCCGTCACTGCTGGAGATCTATCACCTCGGGGTCTTCCTGGCGGCGGAGAGCGGCAAAGGAGTAGGGCCTGCTCTGCTGGCGGTGGAGCTGCTTTTGCTCGCGGTGTTTTTCCGAACGATGCGCGGCGTTCGCCGAAGTAGAGAAGCTGGCCGCGAATTCTGGCCTTATGCACTTGTGGCCAGTGGACTGCTGACGCCCGTGATCGTCTCGCTGTTGGTGTCGGTAGTGCAGCCGGTCTTCTTCCATCGCTTCCTCATCATTTGCCTGCCGGCTTGGTTGCTAGCGTGCGCAGTGGGAGCATGCGCGCTGCGCGAGCGACCAGTGCGGCTCTGGGCAATCGTCGGAGTATGTGCGCTGTCGTTGGTCAGCACGTCGATGTCGTACTCGCGCATGCGTGAAGACTGGCGCGGAGCCGTGAACTACCTGATCGACAACGCGCGCGCACAAGACGTCGTGCTTTACTACCAGCCTGTCGGTAACTGGGCGGCAGAAAGCTATCGAGACTGGTTGCCGGGCGGAGGCGCCAACCGTCCCACGGCATTGGGAGTGAGCGCGCAATCGAACGATTGGCGGACGAAGGTCACCGGCGCGCGGAGGGTGTGGTTGGTGGAGTATCCCGCAATGACCAGTGATGACACTTCGCGCTCGCTCGAGGCCGAACTGCACAGCCGCTACTCGGTGGTCGCGATGCAATCGTTTCGCGCAGTGACGGTGACCGAATTTGCGGCGAAGTAGTGACTCGCTATGAAAACGAACGCAGTTCGTCTGCTAGACGCGGTCGGTGTGCACTACGAGTTGCGTGAGTACGAGGTCGATCCGGAAGACCTAGCGGCGGAGTCGGTGGCCATCAAAATCGGCATGCCTCCGGAGCAAGTGTTCAAGACGCTTGTGGCACGCGGCGAACGCAGCGGGCCGTGCTTCGCGGTGATTCCCGGGAACTATGAACTCGACTTGAAGGCGCTCGCGAAGTTGACCGGTGACCGCAAGATTGACCTCGTGTCACTGAAAGAAGTGCAGCCGCTCACCGGCTACATTCGCGGAGGAGTGACCGTCCTGGGCGCGAAGAAAGACTATCCGGTTTTCGCCGACGAAACCATCGAGCTGTGGGACGTGATCTCGGTGTCGGCAGGCGTGCGGGGAACGCAGGCGCTGCTCGCGCCCGACGACTACTTGCGCGTCACGAAGGCGACGGTGGGAGAGATTGCGCGGGAGAAGGTGCCGAACGGATAGCACGGCTCCGAAGAGTGGAGGATAGGGCAACAAGGCGCGACAAGGTGGGGAGTACAGCCGGTCAAATTGACAAGCAGCGAGTTGATTATTCCAGGTGACGGGAGCTTTCCGTTGATCTGGAGGAGCTGCCGGTTGATCTGCTTGAGCACTCTTATGATCGCCAGCAACGCTCGATAGACATATACTCCACCGCAGGCAATAACCAGCAGACTCGCGCCAAGTAGGCTCGCAGTCAAAGTCATGATTCCCTCTGCCGATAGGTTAGCACTCCCTTATTCCTCGGATGAACAACAAAGGAACCTCTATCCCTCGGCGCATTGCTCCACTCATTGGGCCGCGCCGATTTGCTATGAAGTTCACGAAAATTCCCAAATCGGGAAACATTCGTTAAAAAGTGGTGAACTCGTGTCCGTCGTACTTGCGCGCCTGAGAACCGCACTGAAGAATAGCCGGCAGTAGCGCACACGAACCGCCACTCTGCCTCGGGTGGACCTTTCCCAGACGCTACAGCCACTCCGTCTGACAATTCCTAATTTCGCCGTGTCCAGCTACTGGAGACGACAAGGAGGCACACGACTCGAATCGCGTCTGCGCGGGCGCAGACACAAGTTCACCCGGGAGGTGAATATGACCAGAGAAGCGGCAATCCGGAAAATGATGACGGCTTGCCACGAAAACCCTGACCTGCACAAGAAGCTTTTAGATAAGCCGCAGGACGTCGCCAAGGAACACGGCGTTACGCTTGAGCCCGAGGAGTTGGAGCAGCTTAAGAGAGTGAAGAAGCTGCATGACCTGGTGGAAGAGTTCAAAGCCGGCCGTGGCATTCATCCACCCATCGGGTATCCCATCGATAGGATGTGGAAGAAGGTAATCGCCAATCACATAATTTCATATCGGGCGTTCTATCCGCTCTTCAATTTCCGGTACTACCCGATCCGGTTCTATCCCATCCGGTTCTACCCGATCTACTATCCGATCTATTATCCAATCGGGTATTACTTCGGCGGAGAAGGCGGAGAACAAGTGCAGCAATTCCGCGGACTCCGCAAACGGTAATCACCGAAGTCGGGTCCGTTTGTCCATCAACGTATCAACAGCAGCGCCTCGGCCGCCCGCGGTCGATCGTGGGCGGCCGAAGCGCAAAGTGGAAGAAGGGCAAAATGGCCAATGTACTGCTAACAACCAAATGCAACTTGAGTTGTCCCTACTGCTTTGCCCAGGAAAGACTGGGGGACGGCCACAAGCTGGCAATGTCGATGAGCAATGTCGAGAAGGTGATCGAATTCTTGAAG
>CAVVNW010000027.1:0-820000 GCA_963749635.1 uncultured Acidobacteriaceae bacterium | reverse complement strand
TGTAGGGTCCGCAACAGTAGAGTTACCAATCCAGTCGTTAGTCGAAGTTCCCTGGAAAGGGAAGCCATAGAGCGTGATAGCCGCGTAGGCGAAAACGAGCTGGACTCGAAGCGGATACCTGAGTACCGCGGGGCACGAGAAACCCTGTGGGAATCTACGGAGACCATTCCGTAAGGCTAAATACTAGCTTCTGACCGATAGTGAACCAGTACCGTGAGGGAAAGGTGAAAAGAACCCCAGCGAGGGGAGTGAAATAGTACCTGAAACCGTGTGCCTACAAGCAGTGGGAGGGCTATGCCCGCAAGGGAATGCCTGACCGCGTGCCTATTGCATAATGAGCCGGCTAGTTATTCTTGTCAGCAAGGTTAAGCGTAAGCGAGCCGTAGCGAAAGCGAGTCCTAACTGGGCGTTTAGTTGGCAGGAATAGACGTGAAGCGGGATGATCTACCCTTGGCCAGGTTGAAAGTGGGGTAACACCCACTGGAGGACCGAACCGGTGTTTGTTGAAAAAAGCTCGGATGAGCTGAGGGTAGGGGTGAAAGGCTAATCAAATTCCGTGATAGCTCGTTCTCTCCGAAATAGCTTTAGGGCTAGCCTCGTATGATTTGCAGCGGTGGTAGAGATCTGAATGGACTAGGGGGCTTTCCAGCTTACTGAATCCAACCAAACTTCGAATGCCGTGGACAACTAGTACGGGAGTCAGACAGCGGGGGCTAAGCTTCGTTGTCGAGAGGGAAACAGCCCAGATCGCCTGCTAAGGTCCCCAAGTTTCAGCTAAGTGGGAAAGGATGTCGGAACGCCCAGACAGCCAGGAGGTTGGCTTAGAAGCAGCCATCCTTTAAAGAAAGCGTAATAGCTCACTGGTCAAGCGGTCCGGTGCCGATAATTCAACGGGGCTCAAGCTGAACACCGAAGCAGCGAATGCGTGGCGTCAAGTCACGCGTGGTAGGAGAGCATTCTCAACACATTGAAGCGGGACCGTGAGGATCCGTCGAGAGTAGAGAAGAGACCCTGCCGGCATAAGTAGCGATAACGGAGGTGAGAACCCTCCGCGCCGAAAGTCTAAGGTTTCCTGAGGAAGGTTAATCCGCTCAGGGTTAGTCGGTCCCTAAGGCGAGGCCGAAAGGCGTAGTCGATGGACATCCGGTTAATATTCCGGAACTCCCAGCTGGTCGTTATTACGATGGGGTGACGCAGAAGGATAAGTGCAGCCTGTTATGGCTATCAGGTTCGACGCGTGTAAGCCGGTTTCTTTAGGTAAATCCGGAGAGACATTCAACGGTGAGACGCGAAGGAGTAGTCCGTATGGACGAAACGCACCGAGTTCACGCTGCCAAGAAAAACCTCTAAGGAGAACAGCAGGGAACCGTACCTCAAACCGACACAGGTAGACGAGGAGAATATCCAAAGGCGCTCGAGAGAACGCTCGTTCAGGAACTCGGCAAATTAACCCCGTAACTTCGGGAGAAGGGGTGCCCCGGTAACGTGTCAAAAGCGTGAGGGGGCCGCAGTGAAACGCGCACGGCGACTGTTTAACAAAAACACAGGTCTCTGCAAAGTCGAAAACGACGTATAGGGGCTGACGCCTGCCCGGTGCCGGAAGGTTAAAGGGAGCGGTCAACCGCAAGGTGAAGCTGCGAACTGAAGCCCCGGTGAACGGCGGCCGTAACTATAACGGTCCTAAGGTAGCGAAATTCCTTGTCGGGTAAGTTCCGACCTGCACGAATGGCGTAACGATCGTGCGACTGTCTTAACGAGCGACTCGGCGAACTTGTAGTACCGGTGAAGATGCCGGTTACCCGCATCTAGACGGAAAGACCCCGTGCACCTTTACTATACCTTTACTATGAACTATGGTTTTCGCTGCGCAGGATAGGTGGGAGGCTTTGATTTCGGACTCTTGGGTTCGGAGGAGCCAACGGTGAGATACCACCCTGTGAGTGCTGTGGTTCTAACCTCTTCCCGTAATCCGGGAAAGGGACATAGTAAGGCGGGTAGTTTGACTGGGGCGGTCGCCTCCTAAATTGTAACGGAGGCGCGCGAAGCTACACTCAGGCTGTTTGGAAATCAGCCGTCGAGTGCAAAGGCATAAGTGTGGTTAACTGCGAGACCTACAAGTCGAGCAGATGCGAAAGCAGGCCTTAGTGATCCGGTGGTTCTGTATGGAAGGGCCATCGCTCAACGGATAAAAGGTACGCCGGGGATAACAGGCTGATCGCTGCCAAGAGTTCATATCGACGCAGCGGTTTGGCACCTCGATGTCGGCTCATCGCATCCTGGAGCTGTAGAAGGTTCCAAGGGTTAGGCTGTTCGCCTATTAAAGCGGTACGTGAGCTGGGTTCAGAACGTCGCGAGACAGTTCGGTCCCTATCTGATGTGGGCGTAGGAGATTTGAGAGGGCCTGTCCTTAGTACGAGAGGACCGGGATGGACGAACCTCTTGTGTTCCAGCTGTCATGCCAATGGCACGGCTGGGTAGCGAAGTTCGGTTGTGATAAACGCTGAATGCATATAAGCGTGAAGCACTCCTCAAGATGAGATCTCCCAACCCAAAAGGGAAATGAAGGGCACACGAAGACTACGTGTTTGATAGGCTGGATGTGAAAGTGCAGCAATGCATGAAGCTTACCAGTACTAATCGCCCGTTCGGCTTGACCATAAAATTTACTTGGCATCACCTCCACCCATTTCCGCAGAACTCGGCGGTGTTGGGCCTGGCTGAAGAAATCGTCAGCTAGGAAAGGGAGCGTGCAGGGTCTCAGTTGTTCGAACGACCGAGACCCACGCCTTGATCTTGATTGGTTCTTTAAATAGTTAGGTATCCTGATGCTATTCAGTTGTGAGAGATCGCCCGCGCGATGACGCAGGGGTGGTAGAGCGGATCTTTAGGTCCGCGTCACCCGGTGCCATCATGATTCGGGGCTTTAGCCCCGGCTCGAAAGGCGAATGTTCTTTCCAAGATCGACGTCTGAGGTTCTGCGTCTCATGGACGCTTGGGACCGAGTGGCGCGGAAGATCGCGCCCACGTCAACGAAGCCGGTGATTTTACCGCGGGGGAAATACCCGTTCCCATCCCGAACACGGAAGTCAAGCCCCGCAGGGCCGATTGTACTGCACGCGAAAGTGTGTGGGAGAGTAGGTCGTCGCCGACATAGATAACGGCCTCATTGCGCGACGGAGCTCTTTCAAAATCGACGTTCGAGGTCCCGCGTCTCATGGACGCTGGGGACCGAGCGGCGCGGAAGATCGCGTCCACGTCAGCGAAGCCGGTGATTTTACCGCGGGGGAAATACCCGTTCCCATCCCGAACACGGAAGTCAAGCCCCGCAGGGCCGATTGTACTGCACGCGAAAGTGTGTGGGAGAGTAGGTCGTCGCCGACATAAATAACGGCCTCATGTGAATAACATGGGGCCGTTTCCTTTTGCGCGTACATTCTTTGTTCGCATCGAGCAAGCCTTCACGACCCAGGTGCCGGCGGCGTCGCCAACCCGACGAAGATCACTACCCCATCCCCTCCAGGATTACTCATAACGTCAATGTTGAAATCCGGCTTCCAGTTATTCAACGCCCACACGTTGCCGGCCTGGTCAATCAGCGAATTAGTGAGTCGCATCAGGGGCGTATAACTCGCCGGGTTCGGGGGAACAGGGCCATAGAGCGGCGTTCCGTTGTGCAGCAACACCTGGCTTCCCGCGGAGGGCACGGTGTATCCCGTTCCGGGTGAAATCGGCTGACCGGGAACCACCCCCGGAGGGCACGCCCCAGGCTTATACCCACACAGCTTCGAGATCCTGCCACTGGTCCAATTGCTGCCGAGCATCAGCGGTCCGAAACTCGACACCCAGACGTTGTCATCTCCATCCAATGTCGCTCCCCACGGGCCGCCAATTCCGCCACCGCCGAACATGCCAATGACCGTGCCAGCGAGATTGATGACATAGATCAAATTGTCGCCCTGCGAGGTGACCCACGCGTTACCGTAAGAATCGACCGCCAGGCCTTTCAGCGCCTTCCCCAGCGGACACACTTTCGTCACCCTTGCAGCGCCCCGTTCACGAACTGATAGCGCACCACGCTGCTTGTGTTTTGTCCGGCCAGACCACCGCCGTTGGTCATCCAAACGCTTCCATCGGGTGCAAGGGCCAAGCCAAACGGGCCGGCACCGGAATACTGATACGCGGAAACAGACACGCCCGCACCCAGTGTCCACCGGGGAAAATCCACAAATTGTTGTCGCCGAAGCTCGCTATCCAGATGTTTCCCTGCGCATCCGCCACTATGCCCTGCGCTCTCACAGGGCCGCCCTGGATTCCGTTCGACGGCGACAGCGCCGTGCCGGACGCCGTGAATAAAGACAGGCTCCCGTTGCCGGTTGTGCTGGGGAGACAATACGAACACGTTCCCCAGCCAAAATTCCCTTCCCACACGTTCTTGCTGATCGGGTCAATTGCGACACCATACCCGCCGCCCAGAATGCCCCCCGTCGTAATCGGCGACTTCGGTTCATTGTTCGTGCCGTCCGAAGGCTGCCCGTTCGGCTTCAGCACCATCATGAACATGCCCGAATTCGGCGTGCCCTGCACCACGTTGTTGCTGATCCACGCGTAGCCCTGGCTGTCGAACACCAGATTGCCCAACCCTGCGAACAGCTTGGTGTCGTCGCCCGAATCGTTCACCTTCACCGTGATCGTCACGCATCCGGAGCCTGCACCAGCGGCGGAGAAAAATAGGTGAAAAATTTCGGCAACAAGTAAATCGCAAACACATTCTGCCCCGGATTGCGCGCCAGGTTCGCCAGACCTTCCGCGGTGTCGTGCGGCGCCGGACCGCCCGGAGGCGTAGTCAGCGCGAGAAACTTCGCCGTTGTCGCCGCCGAGTGCTCGCACGCCACCAGCACATTCGCCAGCGTTCGCGTGCTGCGCAACGAATTCGTCTGGTCGGCGTTCGGCGAATTCAGCAGCACTGGCGACGCCGCCCCGCTCGCCGCGACCACGAGGTTGTCATTCATCATCGCAGCGATCTGCAGGCCAAACGAATTGCCCGCGATCACTCCCGTCTTGTAGAACTGCGCCATCGAGTAGCTGGCGGCGACCGTGGTCAACTCATTGATCGTGGTCGAGCCGGGCAAGTTCGGACCCAGAATGGTGACGAACTTTATGCCCGCAGCCACATCGGCAGTCACAAAGAAAATGCTCGACGTTGTGCTGATCGGCGACGTGACCACGAAGTGACCGGTCGGGTCGCTGGTCGTCGTCCCTAGTACGTTCGGACTTCCGGTTGTCGCCTCAAACAGCGTGACAGTTGCATTCGGCAATGGCACGGCGAACGACGTTCCGCCGCTTTGCACCACGCCACTCATGGAAGTTGTGTTGGTAGCCGAGAGGGCCAGGGCCGTAAACAGTATCGAAACCGCGGCCAGGCGGAGAAAGGTCGCGAACGAAGCGCGCATAGTCATAGATTTTCCGCACCTTGATGACGCTCTTGGGCCAGTGGGCGGCCGTAATCACCCACGTACCTTATCGGAGGGGGAATGCATTCCGGGCTCAGTACGATCGGTCTTGCGTGAAACGGCGTCACCCAAGATATACGCAATCCCGGGCTTGTCAAGCGGAGCTTGCTCACTCTTCTTTGTTGTCATCCTGAGCGCAGGACCGCAGAAATCGCCGAGTCGAAGGACCTGCTGTTGTTTTGAAGGGGCGCAACTTTAGCTGCGCCGTACAAGTTCCTTCTTTTTGTCATCACGAGCGGACTTCAGTCCGCGAGGGATCTGCTTTCGTTCTCACCCGGGATATAATCCCTGCCGCGCCTTCGCGAAAAGAAAACGGAGTCGGATGCTTTCCACCACCAATCTCTGGATGTCTCTCGCCGGGCTCGTCTATCTTGTCGTCGGAGTCTTCCTCCTTCGCAAAGAGCTCGTCGCGGCCCGCGGCTGGGACAAGCTCATCCTGCTCGCCTGCGTCTTCATCGCCGTTCCACTCGCTACCTTCGCGCCCGAGCATTTCCGCGGCCCCGAGTTTGTCGGGCAGATGGTCCCGCCCTACATGCCGGCGCGCTGGTTCTGGCCGTATTTCATCGGATGCGTGCTGCTCGCCGCCGCCACCAGTCTTACCCTACGGAAGTACATGCGCTTGTCGTCCACGCTGCTCGGACTGATGTTCTTTCTCTTCGTCTGCATGATTTATTCGCGAGTGTGCTCCGGCATCACCGATAGTCGATTCGCGTGGATCTACTTGCTCAGAGATCTTTCGTTTTGCGCCGGCGCATGGGCCCTCGCCGGGCTGTACAGTCGCGCCTCGTCGCCGCAACTCTCGAAATGGATGATCTTATTTGCGCGCCTCGTCATCGCCGTGGCGGCCATCTTTTATGGCATACAACATTTTCTTCATCCCGACTTCGCGCCCGGCGTTCCTCTGGAGCTGAAGATGCCCTCCTGGGTCCCACTCCCCAGCCTGTGGGCCTACCTCACGGGAGCGGTCCTGCTGGTCGCTGGAATCTTCTTGGCCCTGAACAAAAAACCTCGCATCGCCGCAGCCTCGATCGGCGCGTTAATGACCGTCCTCACCGTGTTCCTGTATATGGTGATACTGGTCCGCGCTCCCGGCGCCCCGGAGTTCAGTGAAGCGATCAATTACGTCGCCGACACCTTGCTCTACGCCGGAGCAGCCCTCGCCCTGGCCTCGGCCATCCCGCGCGATCCCGATTGCGTGGCGAAAACGTAGGATTGAAGGGGCGCAGCTTTAGCTGCGGTGCAAGCCCCTTATTCTTGTCATCACGAGGAGGCTTCAGCCTCCGAGGGATCTGCTTTTTGTTTTGTCGTCATCCTGAGCTAGGACGCGCTCAGGATTGCGTCCGAGTTGAAGGATCTGCTGTTCCCTTGTCACCCCGAGCGAGTGAAGCATTCAATCTTCGCCGACGTAAACAATGGCCGCATGTGAAGACTTGGGGCCGTTTCCGTCTGCGGGAAAATTCAGCCGCGGATTCCCACGGACCGGCTGGGTGCAGCAGGCTCTCAGTCGGTCACCCGATAGCGACCCGCTCCCTCGAACTCCAAAAAACCCAGATCGCGTAAGACCTGAAGCTGCTGCCGGATTTTCGGGCGAATATTTCTATTGCCGGGGTGCGTTGCCTCGAAGTATTTCTCCGACGCATACACCTGGGATAGCGTGAATTCTTGCGCCTTCAGTTTCCGAACTGCATTCAACACGTCGAGAGTCCATCCCCGCACGTCGGACTTCAACGTGCTGAGGGGGCGTGCTCGTCGATAGGCAGCGCGGACTTCAGACGGTTGCGATGCAACTCCATTCGCAATAATAGGGATGCGACCGTCGGACGGAATACCCTCGAGCAGAATGTTGCAACCAATCCACCCAGCGCGCCGTGCGCCTGCTGATAGCGGTTTTCGCTTCTCGATTGCAGACTCGCTAACAAAGAAGCTCGGGACGACGACCATGTTTCGCACAGACCAGTGATTCGAGTACTGAAGGAGAAACAGATTTGGTACCTGGTCGGACCTGACCGCTCGAATCATGGCGTCATACCCGGCATCAACCACGCGGTTCGTGAGCGCATGCTTCCGGCTCTTGAGCTGAAAAACTACTGAGCATTCCAGGCAGGTGAAGTCTATGCCGGGGCAATTGTTCCGTGCCGCGGCAAGCGAATTAGCGGTGCATGCTGGACAGTACATCTGCCGTGCGCACCACTCTTCGGTCACCACTCGGGCAATTTGCGCGTTATTTCGATACCCGACCGCGCGTTCGGTTCGACAGTCGAGGTCCACGTCTCGTTCCTGTTCGACCCGAAATGCGCAAGCTAACAGGGGACGTCAGTCTGCTCGAAGTTCAATCGGCGACCATTCCTCTGCGAGAATCTTGCTCGGGTCATCTTTAAAAAAGTCCACCTCAGCATACATCCCCTTGTACCCCTTCATGCCGTAAACGAAGAGCCTTGGGGCGGAATAGGCTGGGTCGGTATTAGTTCCGAACTCGCACTCGGCTGCATGCTGTTGGAGCACTGTAATCCAGTAGGCCAACGCTTCTTCGGAGTTCATGCCGAGAACTCCTCGATTTCCCTTCAGCAATCGAATGTACTTCCTGAAAAGTGGCGGATTGGGCTCCGTCCGGCGAGATTCCTCCATAATGTTCTCCAATTCGTTTCCTAGATTAGCGATCGAATTGTAGCTGTGACGAGCCAATAGTCACGCACAAATCAGGGACTCAAGAGCATTGTAAATCCAGAACGGAATTGCCGATCCTGATTCGGGAACGGCTTCTGGCGAGTGGGTTGTAGAGCCGTCCAGTCAATCACTTCGTCGACGAGAGCTCCGTCGCGCGCAGCACTGCCTTTTCTAATGAGTGTGGCAGGTCGACAGCGACAAAATAGTCTTCAGGATACAGATAGTCCTCGCCAGACTCGTCAATCACACGGAGTTGGCGATGCTTGGCGGCGCCCTCGTCTGGAACCACTTGATACAACTTCCTCAGTTCCAACGACGCACCATACTGCTTGTTCTTTACGCAAACGACGAATTGCGGTTCTGCTCGTTTCATAAATCTGAATCAAGAATACGCGATGAAGAAATCGCGGAGCGACAATCGATGGGATTCCGTCTTGACTCAGCCGCGCAGCGGCGGCATTTGTGTTAGCCGCGGGCGTGAGCCCGCGGTCAAGTGGGGGTGAACGAGCGAGCCGCAGAGCGGCGGCACGAACCTTCCCAAATCGGGACGCGCGCAGGTTACTAAAGTTTTGTCGCCTTCGCTTTTTCCCTTGCCCTATCTCCCGGCCGAGGGGAGACAATGACACTGGCGTATTGTGCCTTGGGTCGTGCCCGATTGGGTGGCCTACATTTGCCCGCTCTTTGGCAAATGTGGGGACGCCATGCGCGAGTCAGCGGCCGCCAGTTCTTTGAAAATCGGATCTAAGTCCCCTGATTGGACGACTTTGCAGGAGAATTTGCCAGCTAAGTAATTGATTCCAAAAGAGTCGCAAATCGGCAACCGCAGCTAAGTCTTTTGTTTGTGCTACTTTACCTATAACTCTTTTGTTTCTGCAATCTTGCGCGGATTTTGTGTGTAACTGATTGATTCTACCGATGCGCAGGGGAGGGGGTAGGGGCTGCACGGGCATCAAGCCTGATGCCTGGCGTCCCACCCAAGCCCGCCAGAGCGCAGGACTCGAGTGGGGGCGGTAGACGATAAGTCTCAGGCCTCGTGGCCTTCGCTCGTCGGCGGGCCGTAGCCCCACTTGGCGCGCACCGCTTCGCGGAATTTCGCGCGCTCTTCGTCGCTCATGTGGCCCCAGCGCCCGCCTTTACGGCGGCGCGAACCGTGCCAGCCGCGGCCACTGATTCCGCCGAAGAGAATGCGGCACAGCACCAGCATCGCCATGGCCTGCCAGAAGGTGATCAGGTGCCAGCCGAACAGCCCGGGCAGCAGCCAGTTCCACAGTCTCATCACTACCCAGCCGCCGAAGGCCATGAACAGCGCGATGGCGGTGATCGCAAACGGAGCAATCAAAATCAGTTTCCCTCTTCGTGTCATTTTCATTTCCTCATGCTTTCGTAAACTCGTCGTAAATGCTTTGCAATCTTTCGCGCAGATGAAGCACTGCATATCGTTTGCGCGAGAGCAGCGTATTCACGCTCACGCCGCTTTCGGCGGACATCTCCTTGAAGCTGCGCCCTTCGATCTCGTGCCCAACAAACACCTCGCGCTGTTCATCCGGTAACTCATCGAGCGCCTCATCGATCTCGTCCAGCAGGACGCTGCGCGCATACAGCGCATCAGGTCCTGCATCGGGCGAAGGCAGCAAGTCTTCCAGCATCAGCGGCTCGTCTTCTCCGCCAGCCGAGACTGCATCGCTCAAGCTCTCCGGCGTCTTCTTGCGGAAGAGATCCGTGATGCGATTGCGCGCTACGCGAAACAGCCATCCAGTCACGTGCTCGATCGGCATCAGCAGGCGATTCGCTTCCACCAGTTCGTAGAAGACCTCTTGCAGGATGTCGTCGGCATCGCGCGGGTCTGGCACTCGCCGCCGGATGAAGTTGCGCAGCCGCGACTGCTCCTGCTTGACCGCTTCGGTGATCCGCCGGTCCTGCTCGAGGGTCATCGTCTCCAGGCTCGCCGCGTCGTTCATCTACCGCTGTAGACGAATGAGAGGATGCGAATATTGTAGGGTTTGCGTCTGTCCGCCTGCGAACACACAATCCGGAATCGAACAGAAGTGACCGCGAGCAGGGCGCTTATCCCACTGCAACTCTTTCTGTCCCAACGACCTACCTATTTCCAGCAGTGGCCGTCCAAACGCTAATCAGTTAGCAGCCAGTGTCCATCGAGGTGAAGGAATGCAGTCCTTGCTTCAGGATCTCCGTTACGGGTTTCGGCAGCTCAGGAAAAGCCCGGGGTTCACGATTGTTGCGGTGCTATCGCTCGCGCTGGGAATTGGCGCGACCACGGCGGTTTTCAGCGTGGTGTATGCGGTAGTGCTCGATCCGTATCCGTATGTCGAAGTGGACCGCATGATCCACCCCATAATCACCACTAAGCGAGGGGAAGACTGGTGGCTGGATTTCACTGGGCCGCAATTCGAGCAGATCCAAAAGTCGCCGTCGGTAGAAAGCGCATTTGCCCAGGACAATTGGAACCTGACCACGACCGGCAGTGATCTTCCCGAAGACGTGAACGCAATCTATCTCACCGGAAAAGCTTTCAGCCAACTGGGAGTGCCGGCTTTGCTGGGCCGCGGCCTGCTGCCCAGCGATGCACCTGAGGGTCAGGACCCGCAGCCGGTAACGGTGCTGGGTTACAAATTCTGGTTGCGACACTACAACGGCGAGCGTGACGTTCTTGGCAAGAACATTCAACTCGTGCACAAGAACTACACCATTGTTGGCGTTGCCCAGCCGCGGTTCAGCTGGGGCGATGCCGATGTGTATCTGCCCTTGAAGGTGTCGGCCGATCCGTCGCGAGGATACTACGTTGGCGTCAAGCTGAAACCGGGCGTGAGCCACGCGGCCATCGATGCCGAGTTCCAGTCATTGTTCGTGCAGTTTGCCAAGGAAACGCCGAAGCATTTTCCGACCGACGGCTTCCGGGTGAACGTTAAGGGATTCAACGAGCGCTTTATGAAAGAGCTTGGGCCGACTCTCTATTTGCTATTGGGGTCGGTCGCTTTGCTGCTGCTGATTGGCTGCGGGAATGTCTCGATTTTGCTGCTGGCGCGAGGCACAGCACGCGAGCATGAGTTTGCGGTGCGCGCGGCAGTCGGTGCCGGGCGCACGCGTCTGCTGCGACAATTGTTGACCGAGTCGCTGCTGCTCTCGTTGAGTGGAGCGGCGCTGGGCGTGCTGTTGGCGTATCGCTTGGTGGCGATAATCGTTCCCATGTTGCCGGAATCGTCCTTTCCTCATGAGGCGGCGATCCGCATCAACCTTCCGGTGCTTTGTTTCAGTGTGGCCTTGTCGATCATCACCGGCGTGTTCTTCGGACTGTCGCCGGCGATGCAGTTCAGCCGTCCTGAAGTTTCGCAAGTGATGCAGGCGAGCACGAAGAAAGTGGTCGGCGGAGTGCGCAGCAAGCGCATGCACAACCTGCTCATTGGCGGGCAGATCGCTTTGACCCTGCTGTTGCTAGCCACCGCGGGTGCTGCAATCCAGAGCTTCATCAAACTGAACCGCAGCCATCTGGGCTACAACCCGCACAACGTGATGTCAGTGGGAATACCTGTTCATGACAACACTTACACCACCTGGGAATCGCGCGCGCAATATTTCACCCAACTGATGCAAAAGGTTTCGGCCATGCCGGAGGTGAAGATGGCCGGCCTGTCCACCAACGCGACGCCGCCCGACAACGGCGCGACTAACAAGTTCGAGCTCTTGGGTAAGCCATCCGGGGAAGACCAGCAAGCGAGGCTGAACTTCGTCAGCCACGAATACTTCCCGGTGCTGCAGATTCCGCTGATGCAGGGCCGCCTGTGGGACGATGCGGAAACCAAACGCGGAGCGCGAGTGGCAGTCATCAATGAAACGCTGGCGAAGCAATATTTCCCGGCGGGCGACGCCGTGGGACACCAGATTCGCACGCCGAACCTGAAAGCCGATCCACCGATCACTCAGGCGATTCCGGAGAGTAATGACTGGCTGGAGATTGTGGGCGTGGTCGGCGACGCGCTCGACGACGGATTGGGCAAGCCGGTGAAGCCCGGCGTTTACGTCCCGTACACAATCTGGATGCCTCCGTGGACACAAATACTGGTTCGCACCGAGGTGCCGCCGCTGACCATCCTGCACGGCGTGCGTGAGCAGATTCATTCGGTCGATGCCGATCAGCAGGCGTCGGGCCATGTACGCAATCTGGAGGAGTGGATCACCGGACAACGCGAGTGGGCGCAGCAACATCTGGTAGCGATGCTGTTCGGGGCGTTCGCGGTGCTTGCATTGTCATTGGCCGCCGTAGGACTGTACAGCGTAGTGTCTTACACTGTGGCACAGCGCACCAACGAGTTCGGCATTCGCATGGCGCTGGGTGCGCAGCGTAGCGACGTGCTGCGCATGGTCTTTCTCTCGACTTCATTTAGCGTAGGCGCGGGAATCGTGGCCGGCATCGTGCTCAGCTTGGCGATGAAGCGAATCGTGGCGCAATGGGCGCAAGGGAGCTCGATCAGCTTCGCGGTCCTGCTGGGCGTCACTGTTCTTCTGGCAGCGGTCGCGGCGCTGGCGTGTGTGCTGCCGGCACACCGCGCGTCGACGGTCGATCCGATGCAGGCACTGCGTTACGAATAGTTATCAGCTATTAGCTGTTAGTCATGAGCTCCGCTCTACGCGAGAACCATCTCTCCAGTGCTATACTTTCGCCGTCGGTTCGGACTTCGGGGTGGAGTTCCGGGCCGGGAGGAAAGCCGCTCCGCCGCACTCGCCAAACTCGCAACGCAACTTTCTGAAGTCACAACTTAACCAACAGCGCGCAGGGATAGTCCTTGCGCAACGGTTATCGAGGGTCACGACCACCACCGTCGCGCTCTTCAGGAGATGACAATGCATGTTCGCAGAGCTGTAGTATTCGCCGTGCTTCTCGCCGGCATCTTTTTGGCGATGACGTCGATCGCCAGCGCCAGTCCATACTCGAACGTATTCGTGTACGGTGACAGCCTTTCAGACACAGGCAACATTTACAACGCAAGCGGACACACGATCCCCCTCTCGCCGCCGTACTACAACGGGCGCTTCTCCAATGGCCCACTCGCGGTGGAGTACCTGGCCAACTCGCTTCACTCTCCGCTGACCAGCTTTGCCTGGGGAGGCGCAACCACGGGCATCGGCGACTCTGGCGATGGCGGCACGCAGACCACGCTAGGCTCGCTCGGACTGCCCGGGATGCTGCTGCAGGTGGAAGGATCGCTAGCTAGCGTCGCGCCGTTCGCTTCGACTTCGCTCTTCGTCGTATGGGGCGGCCCGGATGATTTCATCACCGGCGGAACGGTCGCGCTGGGAGTTGCTGACGAGCTCGCGATCGTGGCGGCGCTCCAAGGCGTAGGAGCGACGCACATCCTGGTTCCCGGCATGCCGGACCTGGGACTGACACCGGCTTATTACGGCAATGCGTCAGCGACCGCCTTCAGCTACGCCTTTGACCAGGCGCTGCAGGCGAACCTTCCGCACGGTGTGACGTATTTCGATACGTTTGGCTTCATGCACCTGGTGGTCTCGAACCCCGGCGCGTTCGGCTTCACCGACGTGACCGATCCGTGTCTGGTGGGAATCACGCCGTGCAGTAATCCCAATCAGTATCTTTTCTGGGACGACCTGCATCCGACGACGGCGGCCGACCAGATTCTGGCAGCGCAATTCGCGAATGCCGTGCCCGAGCCTTCGACGTTGCTGATGCTGGGCACGGGAGTCGCGGGATTGGCAGGAATGCTGCGGAGAAAATTTTCCGCGTAAGCTCTGGTTGACGAATTGGTGTGCGGGCCACCGGCGCAAGGCTGGTGGCCCTTTTTGCGGACTACTCGATCTCGATGGCCAACACGCACTGCACGCGTCCACGCAAGCGGCTGAAGAAGTCGCCGATACGCTTCATTAGGTATTTCTGGTTGAGCAGTGACTGGCCCTTGGCGGCCTCGTCGCCGGAGCAGATACGAGCGCGGGCATCGACCCAGGCGCCGCGGAGATCGCCGCGAATGTTGCAGGGCGCGATGCGGACTTTCGAGTTGTTGCGAATGCGTTTCACTTTGCCGGAGTCAGGCAGCGTGTATACGTAGAACGTGGTTGACTGCGCCGGATCTTCGGCGAACCAGATGGGCGTGCGTACACCAACTCCGGTCTTGCGAAAGGTTTCGAGGCTGAGGTACTTGGCGTTGGCGAACTGGCCGATGGCGTCGGGCATAGGGCGTCGTCCTCTGCTGCCATTATCCCAGACGGTGCGGGTGATGCGTCTAGTGCGCAGCGACTCCCATTGCGGGATACAACTCGGAGGGGTACATCACCGCTCCACCCTTGATAACCGTGTCGATTTTGCGGATGTCGCTGATATCCGCCGTAGGGTCGCCATTGACGAGGATCAGGTCAGCCAGCTTGCCGGGAGCGATTGACCCGAGTTCGCTGTCGCGCTTCATAATCTTCGCCGCAGTGAGTGTGGCCATGCGCAACACTTCGGGTGCGGGAATTCCAGCCTGGTTGTAAATCTCCAGCTCACGATGCAGCGAGTATCCTTTGCCAAGATCGGTGCCGGCCACAATGGTAATGCCGTTGTCGTAGAGCTTCTTCACCATGCGCACGAAGTTGGCGTACGAGGCGCGATAGAGCTGATCGGTCGCGGAGTCGGGCGTGGGAAGCGCTTCGCTTGCCGACTTGGCGCCGCGCTGCACCTGCAGCGGCAGCCGATCGAACATGTACGCATCTTCTTCCGAAACATTGCCGGGGCGGTCAACGTAGGTGGCTTCCCAAATCGTCATAGTTGGATCAATGACGGTGTGGTGCGCCTTCAACAGGGCGATGAAATCGTTGACTTGTGCCGAGTTCAGGTCGATGCCAGCGGCGCGCTTGCCCGGCTCGATGAAGCGCGCCGGCGTGCGTGTCTCGGTGACGTCGGGCATGAAGTTGAGGAAGACGAAATTCATGTGCTGGATTTCATCGGCGCCGTCTCGCACGAATTGGTCAGCAGTCATGCCCGACGGCACGTGGCCGCTGACGCGCAGTCCGCGCTTGTGGGCTTCGGCGATGATGACCGGTACGAGTTCGGGCTTCACTGAGCTGTAGATCTTGATCTGCACATACCCGAGATCGGCATAGCGATCAACCCACTGCCGAGCTTCATCGGGCGTTGCGGCTAGCACGTTGACGGGCCCCTGAAAGGGGCCAGGGCCGTCGATGAGACCGGCGAGGACAATGCGCGGACCGATCTGCTCGCCCTGTTCGATGTGCTTGCGAAGCTTGGTCAAGTCGTCGATGGAGTTGCCCAGGTCGCGCCCGGTGGTGATGCCTGCGGCGATGTCGAGAAAAGCGCTGGTCGAATCGAAGTGCTGGTGCATGTCCCACAGGCCGGGTAGCAGCATCTTGCCGGAGCCGTCGATGACTTGCGTTTCGGCTGCCGTCGTCTGCGTGGTCTTGTCCGCGGGCTGACTTAGCTCCGATTCGACGCTGACGATGCGCTCGCCGCGCACGGTGACGCGCTGAGCGGGGATGGTTTTCGCGGTTGTGGAGTCGAAGACCGTAACGTTCTTGATGACGAGATCGCCCGCGGGATGATGAATGAGTTGCTTGGCAAGACTGGCAGCGCGGGCGTTCTCAAACTTTTCCTGTGTCTGATATAGAGCGCCGTATGTACTCTCGAAGCCCGCTCGTATTAGCCCCGACCAGCCCTGCACCGCGGCGAACGCATTGTGCTGGGCGTCGAGCCAGAGATAGGTGGGGCTGAAGTCGAGACCGTCGATCTGGTAGAGAGTTGCGTTCACTTTCTGGCCGTTGGCTTCCACGGGTAAGGTCTTCAGTTCGTGGAGTGTGGCTTCCCCTCCTGGCAACAGCGGCAGCTTGCCACCGTTCTTCAGCAGCGCCTGCGCCAGCAGATACGCACCTGTCGGACCGGCATCCAGGCCGACAAAGAAACGTCCGGTGGCATTGGTTTCGTGTGCGTCCTCCACCTGGCTTTTCCAGGTTGCGTTGGCGCCTTTGAACTCGAAGTTTTCGCTGACCGCGTTCTTCATGTAGTCGACGCCCTTGGTCTCCTCGAAGGTGACGACTCCGTGGCCGTCGAGACGATAGGTCGAATAGGTCTTCGGCCCCCGTCCGCGATCATTGAACTGGAAGAACTCGTGCACCACGCCGTCGGATGTGGTCCAGACGGCATCCTGTCCTGCTGGAGTCTTGTCCGTCAGCAGCATCAAAATCGTTGCGTCTTTCGGGATGTCGGGTGGCAGGGCAGGCAAGGGTGACTGGCCCTGTTGAGCGAAGGCGGTGGAAGTTACGATTGCGAGAAAAACGGGCAGCAGAACGCGAATAAAAAATTTCATGGCTGGTTTAAGGTTTATACGTCGAAAGAGTGAGAATGTTCAAATCGGCCGCACGGTTTGGGGCGGTCGTAAAGCTCCATCAGGTATGATTCGGACGACAGTTTTAGACCCTATTTTCATGGAGAATGACGAATGCGCCTTCTACTGAACTGGTTGTTGAGTGCGATCGCCCTACTGATCGTTTCGTATATCGTGCCCGGCTTTCACCTGGAAGGTTTCAAGGCTGCGCTGATCGCTGCGGTCGTGATCGGCCTGATTAACGCGACGCTGGGTCTGCTGCTGAAGCTCATCACCCTTCCACTGACCCTGATCACGCTGGGCGTGTTCTGGTGGGTGGTGAATGCGTTCATGTTGATTCTGGCGTCGAAGTTTCTCGCGCCGGAGTTCATGGTGAGCGGATTTCTAGCGGCGTTTTTAGGGGCGATCCTGTTGTCGCTGGTGAACGTTGTGTTGCGTAAAGTCGCCGGTGAGGTGACGGACTAACTGGTTCCGCGGCTCGATGCGAGCTCGCGCAGTTTCATAACTGTCGCGACGATCTCGCCCTGCTGAAACAGCCGGATGCCAGCCACTCCAGCGGCCCGTGCGTCGAGACAGGAGAGCGCATTGGTAAGATTGACGCCCCCCAGCGCGAGTATGGGGATTTGCGATGCGGCGCACGCGCTCCGCAATGCCGTCAGCCCGATTCCGTTAACACGGGTGGGCCCTTTTTCAAAAATCGGGGCGAGCACGACGAAGTCGGCGCCCTGAGACTCAGATGCCCTGACCTCCGCAACATCGTGGACCGAGACGGCGATCAGCGGATGCTGCCAGGTGTGACCCAGCCATGCGGCCCGGACTTCGCGGGCCGGCGGTGAATCGGCAGTGAGATGAACACCGTCCGCACCCACCGCCCGGGCGATGTCGGCATGAGTATTGATCAGCAGTTTCGTATTGGCGGAGCTGTCGCGGATGACGTGCAGCGCCTCGCGCGCCAGGAGCTCCAACTCGGCGAAAGAGAGGTCTTTCTCGCGAAGCTGGATGAATTCGATTCCAGCGCACGCGGCTTCGGCAATGCGGCGTAGCAGCGCAACGTGTCGCTCGGATTCGGTCCCGCCGAAGGCGTTTCGGTCGGTGATGTAATAGAGCATCATGGAAAGTCGATTGTATCTGGCGGTTCGACAAGCCCAATCGGGAGTTCCGCTAGAATCAAGTTGTGCCCGCCGCCACAAAACGAACCCGCAAGAAAGAAGTTGTAACAAAGCAGACCATTCAAATCTTGCGAGCCGACGCATTTGCCGATTTGCCATGGCTGGTGCATGGGTTCAGCACGCGAGGCGGGGGAGTCTCAACCTGCTACGGCGGCAAATCGCTGAACCTCGGGCTGACGCCACACGATCTCCAAAAGAACGTCGAACGAAATCGCGAGTTGTTCGAGAAGGTCATCGGCGCCCTCGACGATAAGGGAAAGCTGTGGCCGCTGTTGCAGGTCCGCCAGATCCATTCGGCTATCGTTCATCGGATTGATGCCACTTCGGTGCACGCTGCCACTGGCGACGGCATGATCAGCAATGCTGCCGGGCTGTTGCTCGCAATCAAGACTGCCGATTGTGTGCCGGTGCTGGTGGCAGACGTGAATCGGCGTGTGGTGGGGGCGTTTCATGCGGGCTGGCGCGGAACGATAGCGCGCGTCGTGGAAAAGGGCGTGGGTGAAATGCGGCGCCAATTCGGCAGCAATCCGCACGATCTATGGGCCACAATTGGGCCGTGTATTAGGAAGTGCTGCTACTCCGTTGGAGCCGAAGTGCGGGCTGAGTTCGAGTCACAGTTCAACTACGCCAGTGAGATTTTCGAAGAGGTGTTCGACTCTAACGCCATTCATATCAAGTATCCGATGCTGTTTCTGAACCAGCGCGCTCCCGGCCATGGCGACCTGGGGCCCGAAATCCATCTCGACTTGGTAGCGGCCAATCGGCGGCAACTGGAAGACGCTGGAGTGGGGCAAGAATCCATCTCGGTGGTCGATGGCTGCACAGCTTGCGACACCAAGCGCTTCTTTTCGCACCGCGCGGAGTTCGGCAAGACCGGCCGGATGATGGCGGTGATCGGGATTCGGCCCGAGTAGATTCATCACCGACAGACAGAGAAGAGTTCGGGCGATTTTCGCGTCGAAAGCGGCGCATTCCGCACATGTTCGTTTGTGCTGGGCGGTGGAGTCAGGTGTAAAATCCCCGTCAACGTGGGATCAGTGAGGCAAACCCGTTTATCCCCGGGGAAAGCGCCTCGTGCATCCATCTCTATACATCTTTCACCGCGTCTTAACTTCCTACAGTCCAAGCGCAGGTCTGGTCTCAAATCCAGAGGCGGAATCTATTTTGTGATTCAGAAAGGTGGTCGCCATGCGCGACGAATCAGAGAGCGACAAACTGACACGAAGAGGATTTCTGGGAGTGAGCTCGGCAGCGCTAGCGGCTGCATCCGTGCTCTCCACAGAGACCTTGATGGGACAGCAGCCACAGGGCTATCCATCCAAGTCCAAGAGCGATCGAAGCACCAGCGACCCTGGCCCAACCAATCCCGAGCTGGACGCCGCAAATCCGGATTCAAGCAATCCGCTTCCCACAGATGCTGGCGGCGTGCAGACGTTCAAGTACCCATTCTCCATTTCGCACAAGCGCTTTCATGAGGGTGGCTGGTCGCGCGAAGTGACGATACGCGAACTTGCAGTCTCCAAGAGTATGGCGGGAGTCGACATGCGCCTCACGGCAGGCGGCATCCGTGAGCTGCATTGGCATACTGCCTCGGAGTGGGCGTTCATGCTCTATGGCAACGCTCGCATCACCTGTGTCGATGCGCAGGGTAAGAGCTTCGTGACCGATGTCAAAGAAAACGATCTCTGGTTCTTCCCCACTGGTATTCCTCACTCGATCCAAGGACTCGCGCCGGACGGCTGCGAATTTCTGCTGGTGTTCGATGACGGCAACTTTTCGGAATACGAGACCGTGCTGCTGTCCGACTGGATGGCACACACACCTCCCGACGTGGTGGCCAAGAATTTCGGCGTCAGCCAAACTGCCGTCTCCAATATGCCAAAGAAGGAGTTATTCATCTTTCAGGCGCAAGTACCCGGTCCGCTCGAGCAGGACCGCCGCGTCGCCGCCGGAGCACTAGGCCCTTCACCCATCGACTTCGCTTTCCGCACCATGCAATATCCCGCTACCAAGGTGGACAAGGGCGGAGAAGTCCGCATCATCGATTCCAGTACCTTCAAGGTTTCCACTACCACCGCCGCTGCCATTGTGACCTTAAAGCCCGGTGGGCTTCGAGAATTGCATTGGCATCCCAATGCCGACGAATGGCAATACTATTTCGGCGGCAAGGGGCGCATGACCGTTTTTGCCACCGGAGGCCGCGCCCGCACCATGGATTTCGAAACGGGGGACGTGGGCTACGTTCAGAAAACGCTGCCACACTACATCGAAAACACGGGTACGACCGACTTGAAGTTTCTGGAGATGTTCAAGAGCAGCTACTATCAGGACCTCGCGTTGTCAGAGTGGCTGTCGCACACCCCTCCGGAACTGGTCGCGGCACACCTGAATCTCGACGCGGCGACGTTGGCGGCTATACCACGAGAAAAAACGGTGATCATGCCGGAATAACGGCTCTATCGAGTGATGCTGCAAACTCAAAACCCAGCCTCGCGGCTGGGTTTGTCTTGCATCCCAATTTAAGTCTTGATTTACCCGTGGCCTTCGGTGCCCTCAGCGGAAGTGGCAGGCGGCGCAGCGGGCGCGACGTAGCTGTTGACCAGGTCCTTCAGCTCTTTGCTGGGCTTAAAGAAAGGTATCTTTTTGGCCGGAACTTCGACGCGGTCGCCAGTCTTGGGATTGCGGCCGACGCGGGGCTTACGCTGGCGCGTACGGAAGCTGCCGAAGCCGCGAATTTCGATCTTGTCGCCCGCGCGGAGCGAGCGCACTACGCTCTCAAAGATTGTTTCAACAATGACTTCGCTGTCCTTACGGGTCAACTCCGCCAACCGCGACACTTCATCGATCAGGTCTGCCTTGGTCATGGGTTTCGCCCCTGTGCGGTCGTTGCGACCGGCACTGCTGGATACTCTCAGATTTAAGGTAATGTTGGCAAGTCCAAATTTATGTTGTACTTCCGTGTGACAACACCGCTTGCTCCCTACTTCCACAGGTAATAAAAGCCGGCATTGGTCTGCATTAGCTTGGCCGCATCGGGCAAGTACCCGGACACGTCGCCGAAAAGCAGGTCGAGCACGCTTTTCCGGTCCTTTTCGGGACGCACAATGGTCGGCTCTCCCTTGATACCAACCGACTTAGCCGTATCTGCAACCGCCGCGCGGAAATCGCCGATCTGGTCGATGAGCTTGAGCGGCATCGCTTGCTCACCAGTCCACACTTTGCCGTCGGCCAAGGGCCGAATGTCGTCGTCCTTCATATGCCGTCCTTCGGCGACAGAGTGAATGAACTGGTCGTGCATGTTGTCGATCATTCCCTGCAAATAGGCGCGCTCTGCCGGAGTCATCGGGCGCACCGGCGAGCCGGTATCTTTGAATTCGCCCGCCTTTAGCACGATGGCTTGCAACTTCGCCCACTTCAGCAGTTCTTCGTAGTTGTACCACTCGGCAATGACGCCGATGGAGCCGACAATGGAAGCGTTGTCGGCGAAGATCTTATTAGTGGCGGAAGAGACATAGTAGGCACCACTGGCGCCGACCGTCTCAATCGAGGCGACGATTCGCTTCTTCTTCACGTCACGAATGCGCAGGACCTCGCGGTAAATTTCTTCCGAGGCAGCCGCGCCTCCGCCAGGCGAGTTCACATGAATGATGATGGCCTTGATCGAACTGTCATCACCATACTTGCGCAACTGCTCCACCATGTCTTTGGGCGAGAGGATCACGCCTTCCAGATCGACCACGGCAATCTTGTCGCCAAAGCCGGCAAAGCTGTCCTTTTGCTGAGTGCGCACCGTGAAATACACCAGCGCAAACATGGCCAGAAGGAAGAGGAAAAAAGCGCCGCCCCCCAGCAGTACCCAGAGAAACGCGCGCGAGCGAGGCTGTTCGGGCATGAGAGAGGGTTAGTTTATCACCGAAAACAGCTGTCAGTTCTCAGCTATCGGCTATTAACCAAGTGCTGACAGCTTCTTGTCACCGAAACATCGACGCGAAAAATGCACTAACTTTGGAGAAGAAGCCGTGCTTCTCCTGCGTAGAATTCTGGCTGTTACTGGCGGTTTCCGTCTTGGCGGGCTTCGTGTTCTTGGCGCTCGTCGCAGGGGGCAGCACGACCGCATCGAAATTCATGGGCTTGGTCTCCATCCGCAGGTGAGCCACGTTCTCGGTGAGATCGACGGGGTCGGAAGCGCGATAGATCATGGGCGCGTCCACCACCATATGGGTTTCGGGCTCAGGCGGACTGGCTTTTGGCGCTTCAGGCGCAGGTTCCGCGGGCGCCGGCGCTACCTTCGCAACCTGTGTTGGCGGAGGTGCAGGACAACCGCAGTTTTCGCGCGTCGGTATTGCGCCGCTGATGCGTCCACCATTGAAGATCACCGCTTCGTTGGGCTTCACCTGATACGACGCGTCGCCCATGCCCTCGGACACCACGACCGCCGACGAGTTCGAAGCCAGCGATTGCACGCACGTGTCGCCCTTGGCATTAACGCGCACGGCGAGATGCAGGCGTCCTGGGCCGGGAAGCAGCAGGCGGAAGTCAGGGGTGAGCAGGTTGTCGGCGGCCGCGCCGATCGGGTAATCCATCTCAAGGTTGCCGGTATTCATGCTGAACATGAGCTGTCGGCCGTTTTGCGACGTGGTCACTGCCAGGCTGGTGCCGGGACAGATTTGCATGTTGCCACCACGTTCGAGCTTCAACGTAGCGGTCTGCTCTCCCGCGGAAATCGACGAACCGCTCATCACTTTGGTTCCTGAATTTACCAGCACTACCGCGCCCTTGACGCTGGCGTCGGAAGCGAACAGTTCGCCCACGTTCTGCTGCGCGCTGGCCGCTGCTGCCGTGCCAGCTAACAAAGCGACTCCCGCGAACAGTCCTTTAAATCGTGATCGATAAGGAAATGGTGACATCAGAGGTGGCCGCGCCTCGGGCTTTTACGGTGTATCACGATGATACGCCAGCCTAATCCCAGATGCCTGCGTGCCGTTGAAGCCATATCGCGTAAGGATTAGTCTAACCAGCACAGGCATGGCAACCAACGGCAGAGACGTGCGGCACTATCCCAAGCTGGTGCTGGGGGAAACGGTCAGTGTCGCGCTCGAGACGTTTCGCAGCAACAAGGTCCGCTTTGCCCTCACTGCACTGGGCATGGTGATCGGCACGGCGTCGTTGATTCTGGTGGTGACCATCGGACTCACCGGCAAGCAATATGTTCTGCAGCAAATCCAGTCCATCGGCGCCAACTTGATCATCGCGGAATACGAGGGCGGAGCGATCTACAGTGCGGAAGCTGGCAACGATTACATGACCATCGAGGACCTGAACGCAGTACGCCAGCAAGTCCCCAACATCACCGCGTCATCTCCCTTGATCGAATTGCATGACCGAATCACTGTGCCGGGCGGGCGGGAGCGCGACGTGCTGGTGCTAGGCGTTTCGGCCGAATATTTCTGGGTGCGCAACCTGGAGGTGCTCACGGGCAGGTTTCTTGAGGACAATGACACCCAGACACGCGGCAAAGTTGCGGTCATCACTCGGAACCTCGCCGAAACCATGTACGGCTCGACCGATAACGCTGTGGGCCAGGTCATCAAGCTCAGCGGCCTGCCCTTCGTCGTGGTCGGCACTTTTCGCGAGCGCGTCGATACCTTCGGGCAGTCGGAAATTTCCGACGACACCATTCTGATTCCGTACACCGTTGCCCGCTTCTTCACCACGACCGACAACGTAAAGCAGCTTTTCTTCTCAGTCGCCGATCCGTCAGACATTCCCGGAGCCACAGAGAAGATCCAGAAGGTGCTGCAATCTCGCCATCGCCCCGAGTCGGTTTACAGGGTCGATAACCTGACGCAATTGCTCGCCGTAGCGGGAAAGATTGCCAACGCACTAACTACCATCCTGCTGCTGGTGGCAGTGCTCACACTGCTGGTGAGCGGAGTGGGCATCATGAACATCATGCTGGCCACGGTCAACGCGCGCATTAAGGAAATCGGTATCCGCAAGGCGGTGGGCGCCACGAGCGCCGAAATCCGCGCGCAATTCCTGACCGAAGCGGTGCTGATCTCATTGATCGGAGGATTGATTGGCATCGCGATCGGCATGGCGCTGCCCATCTCGTTGCGCGTGCTGACCAACTACCGCATGCCGATCTCCGGTCTGTCGGTGATCATCGCGGTAGTGGTGTCATCGCTGATCGGCGTGATGTTCGGCACCATGCCGGCGGCGCGCGCAGCTAAACTCGATCCAGTAGAAAGTCTGCGCTGGGAGTGAGCATTCCGATTGGACTTGCTCCTGCACCGGTTGCAAGCGCCTACCTTTACTTCAGCCCTTCCACCAGGTACAAGTCTCCGACCGTTCGATGGAAGCCGTAGACGTACGTCTTGCCGTCCGGTGTCATCTGGATGGGCCCAATGGTGGAGATGCCGGTTGGATCCAGCGGTGCGATCTCTTTCCAGACGGTTTTCTTGCCCGAGGCCAGGTCCACGCGATAGACCTTCGCCGGAATCTCGCCGGTGCGGTACGAGAAAATCGAGTGGCCGTCGGAACTGAAGTTGATGGGAATATCACCGGGTTCCATCCCGCTTACGGCCCGGGGATCCCCGCCCGAAGTAGGGTACAGATATCCTTTTTGGTCGCCGCCAATTCCTATGACGAATTGGCCGTCGGGCGAAACGGCAAATGCGAGGGCATCCACGCCTTCTGGAGAAATCGCTTTCGGCGTGCCCCCGGAGACATCCTGGATATAGTAGTGCACACCTTTCCCGGCTTCGTTTCCGGAAAAGACAAAGCGCTTTCCGTCAGGCAGCCAGTGCGCCCATTGATGATTGATGGAATCGTTGGTGAGGGGCTGGGATTCACCTGCGCCGGTGGGCAAGAGGCGAAGTTGCTGCGGCGAGCTCGGGGTATAGATGATGACCCACTTCTTGTCGGGCGAAAGCGATGTCGCACCTCCTTCGCCGAGTCGGACCGCGGGAGAGCCGTCGGTGTCGCGAATATAGACGGCATAGGTCAGGTCCTGTCCGACGCCGTACTGCACACCGCCGCCTATCCCCTCTTCATCAAAAAGCAGTGTCTTGCCATCGGCGGAAAGATCGTCGGGATATGAGTAGTCGAGCCACGATAGGTCTCGTTCTTTGGTCGCTCCCGGGCTCAGGCCCATGGCCTCGCGCCGCCGGTCGGCACGGGCCAGCAGGACGTGTCCATCCTTCCAGATATCGAAGATGACCAACGACCCAGGAACTCGCGTGACCAGACGCAGCTGTTTGTTCAAGCTGACTGCCGAGATGTAGTGAAACAGTCCGAGTTCGCTCGCTGTGAACCAGATTTCATGGCCGTCGGGCGTCCAAGCCAATCCTTGCGTGCCGTACCACTGCCGCGTCAGGGTCTTCTTGTTGCCCGACATGTCGACCACGGCCACTGTGCCGCCGTCGTCTCCCTGGTTGGGATGATCGAAAAACGCAATGTAATTCCCGTCGGGCGAAACTCGCGGATAGCTGATCCATCCGCCGCTGGCCTCGTATAGGACTTTGCCGATGGGAAACTCCAGCCGGTCGCGGCCATTCACGTTCCGCACCACTGCGAGGCTACTGCCGTCCGGCGACCAGTCGGCCCACTCCACATCTTCCAGCACCGGACGCGGCGCACCGCCGGCGATCGGCGCTCGCGCGAGAGTTCCGACATTCACCCAAGTCCCGACTGGATGACTGTTCAACAATAGGGCCATCTCGTCCTTGGAGGAAATGGCTGCTAGCTCGGCGCGGCCCAGTCCCAATGAGCGCGACTCGACCATCCCCTGCCGGGCAGAGAATGTCTCGACCGGATTCCCCTGCCACGCGGCGCTGTATAGGATCGTCTGCCCATCCGGCGTGAACCGGGCAGAACGAATTTCGCCCCGGCGGAAGGTAATCTCGTGATAGAGCGGCGCGCTGGGCGCAGCCGTTTGCCACACCCGCTTCCCGGCGAGTAACCCGGCAGCAGCGGCTATGAGTAAGCCAACCCCTACAAGGACCGGGAATAGCTTGCTGCGCTTGGCCACAGGCGGGCTCGCGGCAACCGGAGCTGCTGTCGCGACGAGCGTCGATTCTGAGGCGACTCGGCTGGCCTGAGTGCGCGCGGAATCGGTGTCGCGCTTCAAGCGCTTCAGGTCGGCCCGCAACTCGGCTGCACTCTGGCAGCGGAGATCCCGGTCCTTTTCCAGCGCCTTGTTCAGGATCGGTTCGATTTGCGCGGGCAGTCCGGGATTCAGTTGGACGGGCGGTATCGGATCCTTGTTGAGGATTGCTTCAAACACGATCGCCGATGTGGCTCCCGTAAATGGCTGCTTGCCGGTGGCCATCTCGTAAAGGACCACTCCGAAGGAAAACAGGTCGGTTCGGGCGTCCAGCGGCTCGCCACGTGCCTGTTCCGGCGACATGTATCCAATCGTCCCCATCGCAGTACCCGGAGTCGTAAGCTGATCGACGCTAAAGGCCCCGGCTGTAGCGTCCGCCCCGGTGCCGCTATGGTGCTGTTGCTGGCCCAGTTTGGCGAGGCCAAAATCCAAGACCTTCGCCTGGCCACGCTGGGTGACAAAGATGTTCGCCGGCTTGATGTCGCGGTGCACGATTCCGCTGGAAAGGGCCGCGTCGAGCGCGTCAGCGATCTGAATCCCCAGGTCGAGCAGCTGCGCTGTCTTCAACGCGTGGCCCTCGATCATGTGCTTCAGCGTCGAGCCCTCAAGGTACTCCATGGCAATAAAGGCCCGGCCATCTTCGACGCCCACGTCATAGATGGTGCAGATGTTGGGGTGGTTGAGAGCGGAAGCAGCCTGGGCCTCACGCTGGAAGCGGCTCAGGGCCTGTGGGTCCTGGGCGACGTCGTCGGGGAGAAACTTAAGCGCTACGAAGCGGCGCAGGCGGGAGTCTTCGGCCTTGTAAACCACGCCCATGCCGCCGCCACCGAGTTTTTCGAGTATGCGGTAATGCGAGATCGTCTGTTCGATCATGGGCGAAGTGGTTTAAAAACGGTTGCTTGATAATAGGGCGGTTGCCCGTGGCAGTCAATTGCGGAAGACGCCGTGGCATTGCCCACGTCGCAACTTCTCCATCATGGCGATCATCGAAACATTCGATAACCGGAACGGAGCGAATAAATCCACCATGCAATTGAACGAGTATATCACCCTGGGCCGCTCGGGACTGCGCGTTAGCCCACTCACTCTCGGCACCATGACGTTCGGCAATGATCGATGGGGATCGGACGACGCTGAGTCACGCCGCATTTTCGATCGCTACCTGGAGAGCGGCGGCAACGTGATGGACTGCGCCGACGTGTATGCCGATGGGAAGTCTGAGGAACTGCTGGGCCGGTTCGTCGCTGACGCCGGCCTACGTGACAAACTGGTCATCGCCAGCAAGTTCACCTTTAATCCGCAGGAGGGCAATCCCAACGCCGGCGGTAACGGCCGCAAGAATATCTATCGCGCGCTAGAGGGGTCGCTGCTCCGCCTCAACACCGACTTCATCGATCTCTACTGGATGCACGTGTGGGACACCGTAACGCCGGTCGAAGAAGTGATCGACACGCTCAGTACACTCGTGCGCGAAGGGAAGATCCGTTACTACGGCTTCTCTGACGTGCCGGCGTGGTATGCCGCACGCGCGCAAACGCTGGCGCAGTGCCGCGGCCATGAGCCGGCCATCGCGCTGCAACTGGAATATTCGCTGGTCGAGCGCACCATCGAGCTCGAGCATGTCCCGGCGGCACGCGAGCTGGGCTTGGGTATCTGCCCGTGGAGCCCCTTGGCCAGCGGTTTTCTCGCCGGCAAATACCAGCGGGACAAGGGCGCCGACAGCAGTCCGGGCAGCCGCCTGGAGGTGCTGAAGAAAGCAAGTAATCCCGCGTTCAAGAAATTCACTGAGCGGAACTGGCAGATTCTGGACGCTGTGCTGGAAGTTGCGAAACAGCTCAACCGTCCGGCGGCGCAAGTCGCGCTCAACTGGGTGGCAACACAACCAGGCGTGACTTCCACCATTATCGGCGCCACCAAACTCGCCCAGCTGGAAGACAATCTTGCGGCGCTAAGTTTTGAAATTCCCGTCGAGTTGCGAGCCAAGCTTGATGCAGCTAGCCAACTTGAGCCGACACATCCCTATATGTTCTTCAGCGGCGTTTTGCAGGAGCGCATCCACGGCGGAGTGAAAGTGCGAAAGTGGAGTTGAGCGGCACGGCGTCAAACCGTGCACCAAAACAACAAGCCCGGGCAGTTTCGCCCGGGCCTATTATGGTTCGCTGAGGATTACGCGATTGCGTCCAGGTTCTGGCGTTGCGCGTTGTCCTTCACTGCGAAGTGGTTCAGCGAATTTTTCTTGTCACCGTGCGCCGAATTTACGGCGCGCACTGGATCGCCCCACGCCTACATGGCCAGGGCAATGCTCTCCAGCTCCCGCTGGAACACCTCCAGCGTACTGCCCATCATGCCCACACGACTTACAGCGTAGCGGGCTGCCTCGGCCGAAACTCCGTATCCATGCCCGGCGAGGAAGAGTTGGACCAACTCGGCGGCATCCTTGGAGTCAAACCCCAGCAGCAGTTCGCTCCTCAGCGCCGCCAATTCCGGTGCGGAAAACTTTTCTGCCATCGAGCTCACCTCCGACCCTTGCGGGCTTTGATACGTTAGACGGACGCGCCTGCTAAAAGGTTGCAGCAATCCGAGTGCCGAACGTCCGCCAGATGTCAACATTCGACAACTTTTGTTGAATCCAACACTCCCCCGCAGACTTAGTTGCTCGTGGGCACCGAAACGTACACCCATTGTGGTACGCAGCGGACGGGTCGGACGGATGTAAGACCCTGCGTAGTGTTCGCTTTCTGGAATTTTGGCTATGGATTTCGGGCAAAGTGAACCGGGCTGGTAACACTGGGCGCCAAGTGACGAGTGGTTTCCCGCGCAAGATGATGGAAATCGCGCGGCCGTACGCGAAACACCCTAGAGGGTTTCGATTGTGGCCTCGTGCTCGAGCAAAATGGGAATCCCGTTCCGAATCGGGTAAACCCGCTTACACTCGTTGCACTTCAGGGCTTCATCGCCGCGCAGTACCAGCGGCTTACGGCAGACCGGACAGACCAAAATTTCCAACAAGTCAGGCGAAATCATGACGAGAAGATTGTAGCAAGAAAGCGAGTGGCTCTCAGCCATCAGCCCTTAGCGATTAGCTTTTAGCTGAGGCTGTGTGGGCTATGGCCGATCTGCGGCGCGACACCATGAGTGCGCCTATCAGACTCCCGCGGCCCTTTCCAAGCTAAGAGTTAATAGCTAACGGCTAAGAGCCCTGCGCTGACAGCGAAGAGCTGAAAGCTGACAGCTTCTTCCCGCGGTAAACTAGAAGTTCATCCCATTGCTGGAGGCGTCATGGCGGCAATCATTCTCGACGGTTCCAAAATCGCGGCCCAGATTCGCGCCGAAGTTGGTGAAGAGGTCAAACAGCTTACCGCTGACGGGCTGCGTCCCGGCCTCGCCGTAGTGCTGGTCGGCCACAATCCTGCTTCGGAGATTTACGTTCGCAGTAAGGTGAAGGCCTGCCAGGAACTGGGCATCCTGAGCGAGAAGATTGAGCCGGCCGAATCGGTCACCACGGCAGAGTTGTTGGCTCTGGTGGACGATCTCAACCGGCGTGACGACATTGACGGCATCCTGGTGCAACTGCCGCTGCCCGCGCATGTCGATTCGAAGAAGGTGCTGCTGGCGGTTTCCCCCGAGAAAGATGTGGACGGATTTCACCCGATGAACGTCGGTTATCTTTCGACGCAGCGTCCCGGGCTGGTGCCGTGTACGCCAGCAGGAGTGATCGAGATCCTGAAGCGCAGCAACATTCCCGTCGCCAGCGCGGAGGCCGTCGTCGTCGGACGCAGCGACATTGTAGGCAAGCCGGTCGCAATGCTGCTCATCAACGGCAACGCTACGGTCACAGTCTGCCATTCCAAGACGCGCGACCTGCCCGGGGTCTGCCGTCGGGCTGACATTCTTGTCGCCGCGATCGGCCGCGCGGGCATGATTACCCCCGATTACGTGAAACCAGGTGCGACCGTGATCGACGTCGGTATGAACAAGATCACCGATCCTACGGAGTTCACGAAGTTCTTCGCCGGCGACGCGAAGCGCGAAGCAGCTTTCGCCAAGAACGGTTCGACGCTTATGGGTGACGTCGATCCAAAGGTCGCCGAGGTTGCAGGCGCAATTACACCCGTACCCGGTGGCGTGGGCCCGCTCACCATCGCCATGCTGATGAGTAACACAGTGAAAGCGGCGAAGCTGCGCAGAGGCCAGAAAGTCGCAGCGGTCGCGGGAAAAGTCTGACGATCCCGACCTGTTCATCGAGACGCTCCACAACTCGCTGACCAACCAGACGAATGTCGTGTGCAAATTAGTCCCACTCCTAAGCGCGATTTTGCGATATGCTGTCGCGCATTCGTAAATTCCATTCCCAGGGGTGAGTTTTGAAAACACGAATTCTCGGTGTGTTGTTGGTGTTAGTCGCTCTCACGTCTGCGTTGGCTGCGCAGGATATGGGCGCGATGGGCGTGGTCTCTCCGGCGACGACTAAATTCGCAGGCATGGCGGGTCTGCCTTCGTGCGTGACTCTTTCTGTGCTGCATGGCGATCCGACCAAGGGTGCGTCGGTGATCCTCTTGAAATTTGCACCAGGCTGCTCGATTCCGTGGCACTGGCACACTGCCGACGAGACACTAATCATGGTGAGCGGCACGGGCAGCGCGCAAATGAAAGACGGAACGCCGATGGCCATGAAGGCCGGAGACTACATTCGCCTGGCAGCCAAAGGAATCCATCGCTTCTCGGCGAAGTCAGCGGTGTATTTGTACGACATGCCCGACGGCGCCTTCGATATTCACTATGTTGATCCCGCGGGCAACGAAATTCCTCCCGACAAGGCATTGGCAGCGCAGATCAAAGTGAGACCGGCCGCAGGGCCGACTACGACTCACTAACGCCGACGGGGAGTTTTTCATTTAGCCGCGCGTAACGAATACAGGGCGCAATCACGCATTCCCGTGATTAGCGCCTTTTCTTGTTCAGGGAGTTGATTGATGTCGCATCCCGCTACGCCATAATTGACAACTAACCGCTGCCGGCTTTGTCGCGATTCTCAATTCTTGCCCAGGTATCCCGCAACTGGACGGTACGGTTGAATACCAGCAGTTCCGCGGTCGTGTCGGGATCGACGCAAAAGTAGCCCAGCCGCTCGAACTGGAACCGATCGCCCGCCTCGGCTTTCGCCAGCGACGGCTCCAGCTTGCAGATGGGCAGCACTTCCAGAGAATTGGGATTCAGGTTGTCGAGGAACGTCTTGCCGTCTTCCACGGCATTGGGGTCTTCCTTGAGAAACAGGTTCTCGTAGAGCCGCACCTCGGCATCGACCGCATGATCGGCCGAGACCCAGTGGATGGTCGCCTTCACCTTGCGGCCGTCAGGCGCGTTTCCGCTGCGGGTTTCGGGATCGTAGGTGCAATGCACCTCGGCGATCGCTCCCGTGGCGTCTTTTACTACGTGCGCACACTTGATGAAGTACCCGCCGCGCAGTCGCACTTCCCGTCCCGGCGACAGCCGGAAGAACTTCTTCGGCGGATCTTCGCGGAAGTCGTCTTGCTCGATGTACAACTCGCGGGAGAAAGGCACCTCACGCGTCCCTGCCGAAGGATCCTCGGGGTTGTTGACCAACTCCAGTTTTTCCACCTGGCCTTCGGGATAGTTGTCGATGATGACCTTTAGCGGCCGAAGCACGGCCATCGCGCGAGGTGCGCGCCGGTTCAGGTCTTCGCGGACGTAGTGCTCGAGCATCGCCAGTTCGATGATGCCGTTGGTCTTCGAGGCGCCGATCGCGGCGCAGAAGTTGCGCAGCGATTCCGGCGTGTAGCCGCGCCGGCGAATGCCGGAGATCGTCGGCATGCGCGGATCGTCCCATCCGCTAACGTGACCTTCCTGCACCAGTTGCAGCAGCTTGCGCTTGCTCAGCAGCGTGTAAGTGACGTTCAGCCGGTCGAACTCGATCTGCTGCGACGGGAAGATGCCCAACTGCTCGATGAACCAGTTGTACAGCGGGCGATGGTCCTCGAACTCCAAGCGTGCAGATGGAGTGCGTGACGCGCTCGATCGAGTCCGACTCCCCATGCGCATAGTCGTACATGGGATAGATGCACCACTTGTCGCCCGTGCGATGGTGCGTGGCGCGAAGGATTCGATACATGAGCGGATCGCGCATGTTCAGGTTGGGCGATGCCATGTCGATCTTGGCCCGCAGCGTGCGCGAGCCATCGGGAAACTCACCCGCGCGCATGCGGTCAAACAGGTCAAGATTCTCCTTGACGCTGCGATTGCGATACGGGCTTTCCCGCCCGGGTTCGGTCAGGGTCCCGCGATACTGCCGCACTTCCTCGGCGCTGAGATCGCAGACGTACGCTTTGCCCGGCCTTAATCAGCTGAACGGCCCACTCGTACAGCTGGTCGAAATAGTCAGACGCGTAATACAGCCCGTCCCACTCGTACCCGAGCCAATGCACGTCGCGAATGATGGAATCGACGTACTCCTGCTCCTCTTTTTCGGGATTCGTGTCGTCGAAGCGCAGGTTGGTCTTGCCACCAAATTCAGCCGCCAGTCCGAAGTTCAGGTAGGTCGACTTGGCGTGTCCGAGATGGAGGTAGCCGTTGGGCTCGGGAGGGAAGCGGGTCTGCACGCGTCCGTCGAACTTGTTGGATTCGAGGTCGGCGACGATGATGTCGCGAATGAAATTCGAAGCTTTGGGCGTTTCCGACGGGGCCTTGGCTGGTGTCTCCGTCGCGTGATTGGTGGTATCCATGACTTCTCGGTCCCTCGATCGGGCGGCGGGCACAATAGGACGAAGGAAGCGCCAGCCGCTAAAACATCTATTTTACTTGGTTATAAGCCGAGTTGTTGCCCGGCCGAAAACACAAGAGGATAGTCGCTACTATCCGATCGGCTAGCTTTGTACGGCTGAATCATAACTAGCTAACTCCCGTCCGGCTGGCATCTTACTGGAAACATGGAGCAATGCAATCAGAGGCGACCATTCTTCGATGCTTCATGGACTTGGCACGCCGCTTGCTCTATCTACCCGCGTAAGCCATCCAGTGCCGGACGAAAGACGGAAGCTCGGAAGGCAAATCACAGAATGCGTTCCGACCCGGAGCGCCCCGAGGAGGAGTTATGAAACGCACGACACTCTTGGCCCTGACGGCGTTCGTCGCGGCTCTGGCCGTTAACATCGCTCTCGCGCAGTCGCAACGCAAGGCAAATGTTCCATTCGCATTCGCCGTCGATCAGAGCTCGATGGAAGCGGGACAGTACAGCATCACCGAGGTTTCTGACCGCGTACTGCAAATCCGCAACGACGCGACCCACGCCACCGTCACCATCATCGGCCTGCACGAAGAGAGCGTGAAGTCGCAGAATCCGCGGTTGGTATTCCGCAAGTACGGCGACCGGTACGTACTGGCTGAAGTTTGGGGCAGCACCACTGCCTCCGGTATGGAGATCCCGTCCGGCAAGCTTGAACAGGAGCTGCGCGCCGAGTCCCCCAGCGCGGGTGGCTCCTGCCGAAGTGGTTGTGGCCCTGCGCTGAATCAGTGCAGTTTCCGCAAAAGAAGCCCGGAGCTGGGGAGGCTCCGGGTTCTTTTTGCTTCCCCAGAAATCATCGCTTCTAGTACGCCCGCCTTGGTCCGCGCAGTACCCGCGCCGGAAGCAAGATGATCGCCTTCAGCAAGCTCGAAGACGCCCTCGACCGCGATGCCCAGAATGCGGAAGGGCAAAAGCAGCAGCCACACGATGGGGTAGAGAACCAGCGCGATCAGTGCGATCGGCCAGCAGAAGAAGAGAAGCACACACCACAAGAGGAAGGTGAACATAAGGGCCTCTAATTGATGATACGGCGGAAGTGCTCGAGTTGTTCGGTTATAAAGAACGGCCGTTCCCTTTCCCCAACCGGCCCGAACGGGTGAGCGGTGTAAGATGGCTGCCGTTTCTAAAGTCAGGACGAGCTGCGGAGGATGGCAATGAAGAACCTGTTTGAGCAGGGTACGGTTGACGAAGTGATCTCACGCATAGACAGTCTGCAGCCCGCATCCCATGCGGCAGTGGGGAAAGATGGACGCGGCGCAGATGATGGCACATTGTTCCCGAACCATGGACATGGCGTCGGGAAGGCTGAATCCGCCGCGAGTTTTCATTGGGAGGTTGATCGGACCGCTTTTCAAGCCCGTCTTCACCAACGAAAAACCGTTTGGGAAGAACAGCCCCACCGATAAACAGTTGGTGGTCGCGGACCAGAGGGATTTCGCGCGTGAGCAGCAACAGCTCAAAGTGAAGATCCGGCAGTTTTACGACGGCGGTGAAGCGCAATGCACGCGTCATCCCCATCCGTTCTTCGGCCCGCTACCACCAGCCGCCTGGAGCCGTGGAATGTATAAACACCTCGATCACCACTTACGCCAGTTCGGCGGGTAATGCCGCCGCGAAAGGGCGAAACCAGCGCGGATGGCCATCCTTCTGAACATTTGTCGGAAGTGTAGGATCCAAGTGGGCCCGTCGCCGAGAGCCGCATTCCAGGCACCCCCTCCCCCCGCCCATCCTGAAAACAAAGGGTTTACAGCATGACCCTGCGTAAGTTCGCACAAACAATAGAACTTATAGCTAAAGTCCTGCAAACAAAGGGGTAAATTTGCCAAGCGTGTTGCAAGCGCGAATTGCCTAAGTTTACCTTTTCGTTATCAAAGACCTTCAATACGCCCACCCTTCGGTGCAGCGTTGGCAAGGGACACCAATCCCTCGTCTCACGTAGATGGTTTACCGAGCGGGGAGCGGGACGGGCAAGGACTTGGGACACAGGGCTGTGTGACAAGGGGATGAGTTGGCACGAGCCCCACATTTGCCGACGGCAGCCAAATGTGGCCGCCCGGCGGTTATCTAATCAGCCGGGGGGCATCAAACGGCATGGAGTCGTCAGGGCGCCAGAAAATCTTGATGACATTCATGCGCCGTGATACAAGCAGTTGTTCGTGGGATTTTGAACGAGGAGTCACCACTATGTCTTTAAATGAAGAGATTGCTCTGAAGGCCGAGACGATCGTTAATACCGTCACGCAGACGGACTACCAGCACACGGACCATATCGATGCCGCCGCCGGCATTTATGACTGTGACTGCAACGGGTTTGTGGGCTATGTACTGAAGACGGTCGCCCCGGAGCATCTCGGTCTGATTCCTGAAGAGAAGACGCAACCGCGGCCGCGGGCGTTCAAGTATTTTGGATATTTCGCTTCGCTCACCCCGGCGTCGCGGGTGGGTTGGCGCCGGGTTGACCTGATGGAGCAGGTTCGCCGGGGGGACATCGTGGCGTGGCGAAATCCCCTGATCGAGAAGGATGAAAACACCGGGCATGTGTTCATTGCAGCCGAATCTCCGACGCTGCAGGACGAGGTGTTTTCGATTCGAGTCTACGACTCGGCGGAAGTACCTCACTTTGACGACACACGGCCAAACGCTCACGGAACCAACGGCGTCGGCTCGGGGTTTCTCAAGTTCAAAGTTGACGGGGCGGGCAGGCCGATCGCGTATGTGTTCTCACCGCAGACAACAGCCAGTTTTTCTTACAATCAAATCGCGATAGGGCGTGTGGAAGCGATTTAATCGCTGCTGCGGATTCTGGAATGTTGTCATTGTCGCTCACGCTGGGGAAGCCAGTGCCTGGGGCACCCGGCGAGCAGCAGTGCGGTTTGATGTTGCGGACGTTCTTGGTTGAGCGGTGCCGCCGCTACGCGGCTCGGGGTTTTGGATGGGATCATTACCGCGGGTGGAGCCTGTCCTGAGCGCAGTCGAAGGACCCACGGCTCACACAAATGACGCCCTGCGGGCTCGAATGTGTTCGACATTGTGGCAGGGTCGAGAGGAAACCCCCACTCAAGCGGCCAAAGACGGGACCGCTTGAATGGGGCACCCGGCACATCCTGAAGAGTTCTAGCAGTCACAGTAATCCAGGCAGAGGCCGTGGCTCAATTGCCATCCCGACCACGAAAAGACGCTACAGTGCAGGTTGCCATTACCGGAACTCTCTCCCGCCCACGGCATGAGATCGTTGCTTTGATCGAAGGCAAGACGAATGCCCGATTTTCGGAACACGTCACCTATGAGACGAACTACTCAGTTGCCTCTCGATTCGACACAATCAAAGCGAAACGCGCTGCCAAGTTAGGCGTAAAGGTGCTGACTGAGCAGGACATCATGGTTTCATATAGCAGGGGCACTTCGAGCCAACACCGCTCCCAGTCAAGCGACCATCAAACTGGAATCTCCTTCGATCTGGACGCAATCGAGTACGAGACAATCGAGCAGTTCGCACAGCCCATCGCGTATACTACCTGAAATACGAATCCATGGCGCAAACGACCTGTTCGGCATGCGAGCCGGGTTCTACGCGGTTCGGGTTTTCCTCGGCCTTTCCTTGAAGGGACCTACCGACAAAGAATTCGCGAAATCGCTCGGCAATTCTCAGAAGAGGAACGCTGCCTGATTCGTCGGCCATCTCAGACATCACGATAAGCAATAGCATCTTGTAACAGAGCGTCATCGGCTGCATTTCGATTTCATAGAGGAGAATCGGCCGTGAAAGTTGCCAGAACTCCGGGGGTTGATTCGACTTCGACGAGCTCGGTCTGTGCTGGGCGAGTTCTTGCGACGCAATCGCCAACCCGGCGCTCTTGAAGTCGGTCAGGGAACCGGACAACCCATATGACCCGAACGCGATAGCAATTCGCAAGGAGAACGGTCGGATGCTTGGCTACCTAAACAGCCGCACGGCAGAAGAGGTCGCAATCAGCATCAAGAAACACGGGGCTGTGTGGCGTGCGTGCGTGAAGCTGGCGAAACCGAAATCGAAGTACAAACACGGGTGCATCGTAATCTGCCTATGGAGTGAAGGAAACGCGAGTTGTCGCTAAAGAGGTTATGCCATGACAGAATGCGCAAAGACAGACCGCCCCGTCGAAACCGCCATCCGAGCCACAATTCATGAAGGCGACTGCCTCAACACACCAGCACAAGGGAAGCCGTTTGGGGTTGCGAAAATGTCAGGCGACGGCATTGTGCTTGAGTTGGGAGAGCAGCGCACACCGACACGCTTTACATGGGCATGTCTTGAAGGCGTCCTTCCGTTCCTGGAGAAGCACGGGCGAGTCCCGATCACTGGCTCTGGCATGAGTAAGGAAATCGTGCAAGGGACGCTCGACGGATACTTGAAGGGCTACGTTTATAGGTACACCGCATCATACGTTGCGGCGCTTCTTGAGAAAGCCGGGGTTGTCACGATTGACACAACCCGCCCGGCGAGTGTCAGTGCCGCTGTGAAGAAGCACGCGGGGGTGTAGTGGGCAGCAACGGCGCGCAGACCCCAACGACGGCAGGAGACCTTTTAGCGAACGACGATTTTATGCGGATTAACTTGGAAGGCAATCAAGACCTCGCTATCATCGACGCATGGAATATCTAAAAAGTAGCGGCGCGGCGTGTCTATCATCAATCGCAGGATGTTCAGCGCAGGTTGAGTTCCGGGATACGGGAACCTACTATTGCTTGAAACATGCCGTCGAAGCGTTGTCCCATGACCCTGAACTCATGGCGCGTTTCATCTTAACGGCTTTGAAAGAAGGCAAGATACCGAAACAATTCGAATAATGTGTTTGAGCCTCTAGGCCGGTAGGTCCCCACGCTAGCCCACGATGTCAAGAAACCGTAAAACTCCGCTCCAGTTACTCGAAGACTTCATGCGGTCTGATTCAAGCCTTGAATCGAACCTTGCAGAGAGGCTCTTCGTCATGTGGGTCAAACTGCTGGTGGGTCTCTCTGTGTTCGCGGCTGTCATGCTTACGATGGCGCTTGGCGGCCTAGCAATCTGGTTTTACGCGAATATTGCCGTTTTCATTATCAACCACTGGCCCTGGTTCGTCGGCGGGTTGGGTGCCTTGGTTGTCTTGGGCATCGTCTCTAGCCGAGCAAGGGGCCGGAAAGCATCACCGAATCTCAACACAAAGTAGGAGAAGGGCGGCCTAAAGGACGCAGCGCCGGGTGCCCCATTCCGGCCGCTTTCGTCCAGGTGGGTCTTCTCTTCTAATCCGTGTTCATCCGTGCAAATCCGTGGCCGCTCCTGCTTTTCTTACTGGCTACCGGCCGCTGGCGACTGCCAGCTTCCTTATCACGCTTCGACGTGACCCACGTCCTAGCCATCCCAATTCCAACCCGCCTAAACTCCCTGCCAGAACGATGAAGGGAGTTGTTGTCTGCGAAAGACGACACTTAGATACCATCCTTTATCGTCGGACTGACTAGGCGGTTCGCCCTGTGGCTTGTCGTACTTTTGATCGATCTTTCGCCGCATCTCCCCGCCATGCGCTACCCGTCCTGCCCCAGAAAATCCCGCCTAAGTCCTTATTTCGCGATATCTTGCCTGCAACCCCTTTGTTTCCGATATTTTGCACCACAAATGCAACGTATCTTCAACAAAACAAAGAATCGAGGGGGAGGGGGGAGGGGAGGTGAGTCCATCCTTCCTATTCGTTCCCGCTTTGGGAATCTCTAATGCCCTCCGCTATTCCCCGACAGCTCCTTCACGATGTTTCCCACGAACTGCTTTCGCGTCGCCGAAGAGCATCAGGTTGTTGTCGAGGTAGTAGAGCGGGTTGTCGATGCCGGCGAAGCCTGGGCTCATGCTGCGCTTGATGACCATTACGGTGTGCGCCTTGTCCACGTCGAGGATGGGCATGCCGTAGATCGGGCTGGAGGTGTCGGTGCGCGCCGCGGGGTTGGTGACGTCGTTGGCGCCGATGACCAGCGCCACGTCGGTCTGCGGCATGTCGCCGTTGACCTGGTCCATGTCGAGCAGCTTGTCGTAGGGAATGTCGGCCTCGGCGAGGAGGACGTTCATGTGTCCGGGCATGCGGCCGGCGACGGGATGGATGCCGAAGGTCACATCGACGCCGCGCTTGCTGAGCGCGTCGTAGAGTTCGCGGACTTTGTGCTGGGCTTGGGCCACGGCCATGCCGTATCCGGGAACGATGACGACCTTGTTCGCCGCCGCGAGAATGGCCGCCGCTTCTTCGGGCGTGGCGCTGCGCACGGGACGGGCTTCCTGCGCGCCTGCGGCAGAGGTCTGCATCTGGCCGAAGCCACCGAAGAGCACGTTGGTGAAGGAGCGGTTCATGGCCTTCGACATGTTGACGGAGAGGATGAAGCCGCTGGCGCCGTCGAGCGCGCCGGCCACGATGAGCAGCTTGCTGTCGAGCACGAAGCCCATGGCGGCGGCGGAGAGTCCGGCGTAGGAGTTCAACAGCGAGATGACGGTGGGCATGTCGGCGCCGCCGATGGGGATGATGAGCATCACGCCGACGACGAGCGCGATGAGAACCATCGCGGGATAGAGCGCGGTGCGGCTCGGATCCACCACGAGCATGACGGCGATGACGATGGCAGCCCCGAGCACGGCGAAGTTGACGATGTTCTGTCCTTTATAGGTGATGGGGCGCTGGGGCAGGACTTCCTGCAGCTTGCCCGCGGCCATGAGACTGCCGGTGATGGTGAGTCCGCCGAGGATGACTTCGAGCGAGAGCACGCTCATCATGAATTTCGTGATGTTGGGCGTGCGCAGATAGAACTCGGCGGTGCCGACGAGCGTGACGCAGAGCGCTCCGAAGGCGTGGCTGAGCGCGGTCCGCTGCGGGACGGCGGTCATGGCGACGCGGCCCAGCGGGACGCCGATGATGGTGCCGAGCACGAGGGCGATGGCGATCCATTTGTAGTCGACGATGCCCTTGTAGAAGAGCGTGCCGACGATGGCCAGCAGCATGCCGGCTTCGCCGGCGAAGACGCCGCGGCGCGCGGTGGCGGGCGAGCTCAGCCACTTGAGCGCCAGGATGAACAGCGCCGCCGCAATGATGTAGAGGACTTCAATGACGTATTCACCACCCACGAGGTCGGTCATGGCTTGGGCGCTTTGCTCACTTTGAACATCTTGAGCATGCGGTCGGTGATGATGAAGCCGCCGACGATGTTGCTGGTGGCGGCGACGATGGCGATGGTGCCGAGGATGGTGGCGAGTTGGCTCTTCTGCTCACCGGCCAGGATGATGGCTCCCACGACGGCGATGGCGTCAAGCGCGTTGGTGAGCGACATCAGCGGCGTGTGCAGCAGCGGTGAGACCCGCCGGATCACCTCAAACCCGATGAACGCGGCGAGCATGAAGACGTACAGACTGGTAATCAGGTCTGCCTTCAAATTAATTCCCTCCTTACGACCAGAAATTCACCACGGAGGCACGGAGAACACGGAGGAGAACTATTTCAGTTTCTTAGATTCTCCGTGTCCTCTGTGCCTCCGTGGTGAAGATTTTCTTACGTCTGCGCAACCAGCGCGGGTAGCGAGAAGAATTCGCGGACGCGCGGATTCACGATTTCGCCACCTTCGGTGACTAGGGTGCTCCGCACAATTTCATCGTCCATGTTCAGCTTGAGCTGCCCGTCTTTCACCATGTTGAGCAGGAAGTTGGTCAGGTTCTTGGCGTACATCTGGCTGGCGTGGTACGGAACGGCGCTGGCCAGGTTGATGGAGCCGAGGATCGACACGCCATGCTCGACGACTTTTTCGCCAGTGCGCGTGAGTTCGCAATTGCCGCCGCGCTCGGAGGCGAGATCGACAATCACGGAACCCGGCGCCATGGCGGCGACCATTTCTTTGGTCACCAGCACGGGTGATTTCTTGCCGGGAATCACCGCCGCGGTGATGACTACGTCCTGCTGGGCGACGACTTGTCCCAGCAATTCGCGCTGGCGCTGATAGAACGATTCGTCCTGCGCCTTGGCGTAGCCACCGGCGTCCTGCGCGTCTTTGACTTCGAGTGCCAGCTCGACGAACCTGCCGCCGAGACTCTGCACTTGCTCTTTGACTGCGGGGCGCAAATCGTACGCCGAAACCACTGCACCAAGTCGACGCGCCGTTGCGATCGCTTGCAGGCCGGCGACGCCCGCGCCCATTATGAGCACGCGCGCAGGAGTGATGGTTCCGGCGGCGGTGGTCAGCATAGGAAAGATGCGCGGTAGCGTATCGGCGGCGAGCAAGACCGCCTTGTAGCCGCAGATAGTGCCCATGGACGAGAGGGCGTCCATGCTCTGGGCGCGGGTGGTGCGCGGCATGAGCTCAACGGAAAACGAAGTCACGCCGGTAGCGGCGATCTCCTGTACGTGTGTACTTCGCCCAGCGGACGCAGGAAACCGATCAGCGCCTGACCTCTGCGAAAGAGGGCTAAATCGGCCTTGCCGGTGACATCATTCGAGCCGTAACAGAGCACCTGCAGGATGATGTCGGCCGAGCGAAACACTTCGGCACGGTCAGGGGCCAACGTAGCACCCTTGGCGATGTAATCGGCGTCAGGATAACCGGCTTCGACGCCAGCGCCGGCTTCGATGACGACTTCCAATCCAGCTTTTTTTAAATTGGGAATGACTGCGGGAACCAGGGCGACCCGCCGCTCCCCCGGAAAGATCTCGCGGGGAACACCGACCAGCATGAAGGACCCTCCACCGAACCGCACAAAGTGGCGAACACTGCATTCTACCCGCGAAGCAGGATTTGTACAGGGGAAGGTGGGACGAGTGGCGGGTGTGAATCCAAAAAGAAACCCCGGAGCCGGTGGGGACTCCGGGGTTTCAGAGTGATCGTTGAGGCAGGTTAGCGCAAAGCGACGATCACAGTCTCTGCTCCGCCGCCGCCGATACCGGCATTGGAGGCTTCCATTTCCTTCTCCAGCTTCGACTCAGGAAGCTCCTGGCCTTGGCCTCTAACGCTGGACCAGATCTGGTACAGGAAATAGTGGTCACCGATCTTATGGAACACCAGCTTGGTCTCATCGGCCTTGGACGGTCCTGCGCTTTGGTACATCGTCAGCGACTTCTCATTTCCGTCCTTGTTCTCGATCAGGGTTGCGCCGCCCAATTCGCGGACCGCGTAGGCGCCCGCCGGGAGCTGTTGCTGTCCAACGCTGAAAGCGAATGGAACGTTGGCTTTCATGATGGTCTGTGCATGAACCATAGGGGTTGCGACGGCGAAGGCCACGATGAGAGTCATCAGGGCCCCTAACAAGTTGCGTTTCATAACTCCTCCTTGGGGGCTCCTGGTGGTGGAACCCAAGCTGAATTTGTTGGCCGCTTTGCTTTCAGGCTTTCTTTCGATTGCCTTTTCGCTTGCGGCTTACGCCAGGGAATAGAGCAAGCTGTGTGCCAAAGTGCGTTGGCGGGGCCGGGGCGGGCTAAGTGCTTGCCAGGCCAGAGGTTTGTTGATTGAGCTGGCGGTAGCGGAGGGATGGGGACAGACTCGGGCTATCCATTCGGATAGGAATGGCAAGCGAGTTGGATAGTGCGGGGCTGCGTGCACGAAAAGGTCGAGCGATCGATCTGAGTGTTTGGATTTTCGAGAAGCGGTGAAATCGGATATCCAAGCAATAATGTCGAACTGACAGGCATTTGTATTGGGGATTGTCACCATGAACGTGGGCAATACTAACCACTGAGGGTGGTGACACATCAAAACGGTCGACGAATGGCGAGTTATTTGCTTGACTACCGATGAAGGCGTGCTACTGTTTGCAGACTCGAAACAGAAGGCACTAGAGGAGGCCTTAGATGAGTCGAACAACCGTCGGAATAATCGCCGCCGCCATACTAGTTATAGCGGCCATTGCTTACCTGGCGACGAAGCCGGGACCCGGACCAGGTCCTGGACATCTCATCGTAATTACAGTGAGCATCAACTACGACGCCACGACAAATTCGTGCACCATAAACCCTATGCCTGCATCCGTCGATAGCGGAGACAACGTGGACTGGCAGCAACAGCAGAACTTGCCGTTCGCCGTTACTTTTCCCGCGACGACGGCGTTTAACTCTGGAAGCCCATTCCAGAATCCACTGGCCACGGGCTGGCAAACCAAGTTTGCCTCACCGAATGGCAGACCTGTGTCATCAGGTCAAGCCGAACGCACGGCTTGGGAAAAGCTTTTTGGCATCCATGATTTTCCGATTCAAACCGTCACGGTGACGGTGAACGGGCAGGACCAAGTTTGTTATGACAAAAGTAAGAACCCGATTCAGGGCATGAAAGTAATCGTAAACTAGTTCGCTGCCGGTTATGGTCGGAGCAGTTCGCGGAAGGCGGGGTCCTGTTGCAATTGTGCGAAATCCGGCGTGTCGCGCACGGTGGAAAGGGAGAAGCCTCCCTTTATAGCTTTCCGTAACCAAGTCAGGGTCTGCTCTCGCTGTCCGAAGTGATTGTGGACCACCGCCGCTCGAAACATGACATCGGCATCATTCGGTGAAACAGCCAGAGCCTGTTGCAGCGCGTCGAAAGCGGTTTCGCGATCATCGAGCATGGCGGAGTAGGAGGCAATACACGACAGAGCACCGCTATCCTTCGGATTGACTTTCACGCTTTCGCGAGCCAACTCGATCGCTTTGCGGTACACCTGGGTCGCTTCTGGCCGGCGACTCGGCATCCAGTACAGCGCGTCGGCGAGGTCGCCCCAGTTGATATAACTCCGTTCATCCAGCGCTCGCGCCTTTTCCAAGGCTGCGACTGACTCGGGAAAACGGTGAAGTAAAAGTATGCCGCTCCAAGGTTGCTGTATGCCATACATTGTCGGGCGCAGCTCGATGGAGCGGTTCAACGACTCAATTGCGTCTTCATAACGTCCCTCCAACAGGTACATTGCACCCAGGTTATAGTGTCCCCGAAAGTTATCGGGAGTCAGCGCAATTACCTTTTGGAATTGTTTCTCCGCGTCCGCATATTGCGTGCCTGTCCGTAATAGAAATTCCCGAGCCAGTTGTACACTCCCCAGTATTGCGGCTGCAGGGCGACCGCTTTCTTGATAGGTCTCCTCGGCCGCGGCCGTGTTTCCCATCTTGTCGTAGGCCCGGGCCAATCCGTTCAGGGCGTGACGCTTTTCGGGTCTGATGAGAAGGCGCGCTGGAATTCCTCCGCAGCGTCCGTATATTCTCCCGTATCGTTATAGATGTTCCCCAGGCACGTATGCCCCTCGGCCAGCTTGGGGTCCGCGTCGAGTGCTTTCTCGCAATTGCGCCTTTGCTTTGTCTAGCCACGCTTTGCCACGATCGCCTTTGTATCCCAGCCAGAACGCCTCGCCCAGACCCGCGTCTGCGGGAGCGTAGTTTGGACTCACTTGCAACGCCAGTTCAAACTCCTTGATCGCGGCATCAATGCTCTCCGGCTTCTGGATATTCCAGCAGGTATCCGCGTCCCGCGGACGTAGTATTCATAAGCGGCCGGCTCGGCAGCATGGACTTCCGAAGGTGCCGGTTGTTCTGATCTGGCGTCCTGCGGCAGCATGGCAAAGACGTCGGCCATAGTGTTGTCTTCGAGCGCGAACAGGTCGTCGGCATCGCCAGTTATGGTACGTGCGTCCATTTGCTGATGCGTTTGGGATCGATCAGGCTGCAGATGATGCGCATCTGCTTGTTATCGCCAGAGCGCTGCAGCGCCACTGACAACACGCGGTCAACGCCGAATGCCTTTCTCGCGGCCTCCGCAGTCTTGATGCCCTGCGCGCTCAACTCATTGGGTGGAATCAACTGAATGGTGTGCCCGTTCACTCCCTGCGCAATGCGCGCGCTGACGGTTTCGGCGACGCCGCGCACCAGCGCATTCTCCGACGGATTCTGGTCATCGCCTTCGATGGGCAACACCGCGAGCACGCGAAACTGTCCGGCGGATTCTGTCGATGGTTGGCCGAGCAGAGTCTTGATCTGTGGCCAAAAGTGATAAACAGCCACGCCTGAGCCTGCCAGAGCAATCGCCAGCAGAGCGACGGCGAAGCCGCGTCCGCGCAGCCGGTCACCGGTACTAACTTTTTGTCCCTGCGCGACGCGAGCCAGGTCTTCGCGAAGGTCGGTTGCGGTCTGGTAACGCTTGCCGGGGTCTTTCTGCAGGCAGCGCAGTATGACGCGCTCCAGGTCCGGCGAAATCTTGGGGTTAATAGCGCTCGGCCGCCCAGGATGGTTATGCAGGATAGCCATCCGGAGCTGCTGCAGTTGCATTTCGCGAAAAGGGAGCTGGCCGGTTGCCATCTCGTACAACACTGCTCCGGCAGACCACAGGTCGGTGCGCTGATCGCTGACCCCGCCGAACTGCTCGGGCGCCATGTAGGGTAGAGTGCCGGTCAGCGTCATGTTGATGGTGACGGTTTCGGCGGAGGCCACATCGAGGGTCGAATCCACCAACTCCGCCAAGCCGAAGTCGAGGATCTTCAGGCTGCCGTTCTGGGTGATGCGCAGGTTGCCCGGCTTCAGGTCGCGATGGATGATTCCTTCGTGATGAGCGGCTTCCAGTCCGCTGGCTAATTGAATGCCCAGCTTTACTACGTCTTGCTCGGGCATGGGGCCCAAGGCGAGCTTTTCGTCAAGCCCTGCGCCGGCGACGTACTCCGTTACCAGGAAGTCGATGCCATTCTCTTCCCCGAAGTAGAACGCGGTGGCCACATTCGGATGGCTCAGGCGTCCCACCGCAAGCGCTTCCTGACGGAACCGCTTGCGCGCCTCTTCATCGGCCAACACCTTGAGAGGCAGGATTTTGAGGGCAACATCCTTATCGAAACGCTCGTCGTGGGCGCGAAAGACTTCGCCCTGGCCTCCGCCGCCTATCCGTTCGATTAGACGGTAATGGCCGAGTAACTGCCCCACGGAAATGGAAGGCGTTGACATTGCTTGGGATAGTAGGACGGCACACGTTCGCCGTCAATCAAACCCAACAACACTAGAGCACACAGGTGGCCAAATGAGGGATGCCTGCTCACCGGTGCGAAACCATGAGTCATCTCAGAACTAACTCTTGCAGTGTCCAGCCGACTTTGCGCTACACCTTCAAAAAAACGCGCTTGCGATACATCCAGTAGATCGGCAGCCAGCAGAGGCAAACAAAAACGACTGCGTACGCCAGCGAACCCAGCTCTCGCGGAGAGATTCCGCCGAAGACCGTGCGGTAGAAGTAATCGGCGAATGTTATCTCGCGCCGGCCATGGTGCAGCCGCAAGGCGAACAACAGACTCGACGCCAGTTCGGCCAGCGCATAGGCGGCGATGGCATTGGTGCCGAAGACGACAAAGGGTTTCGTCCACCAGCCACGATGGCGTTTGACGTCGGTGATCCAATAGCAAATTGCGAGGCAAACCAGTGCGCATCCTGCGGTGAAGAGGACGAACGAGCTGGTCCACAGTTTTTTGTTGATGGGGAACCAGATGCTCCAGAGTTGTCCGGCGAGAATCAGTGCCGCGCCAGCGGCCCACATGCCGACGGTTTTCTTTCGCGGATCGTTCTTAGTAGCACTGCTCCCGAGCCACTCGCCGGTTAGGACTCCGAACAGTGCGGTCGCGATCGCGGGAAATGTACTGAGGATTCCCTCTGGATCGCGCGTACCCTCGTACATCGCACCGGGGAGAAAGCGTTTGTCGAGATACCACGACAGGTTGGCATTGGGATCGAGCAGCGGCACGTTGGTGAGCGGCATGCCTACCCCCGGAACGGGGATGAACCGCATCGCGACCCAATAGCCAAGCAGCAGGCCGGCGATCCATATCGCAATGCCGCGCGTTTTCGTGTACAGCGTGATTACCGAGGCCGCGAAGTAGGCGATGGCGATGCGCTGCAGGACTCCTGCCACGCGCCAGGTCACCAGGTGGAAGTAAGGGAAGCCGTTCAGGAACAGTCCGATGAGAAAGATGATGGCGCTGCGCCGCAGGGTGTGAAGCAACAACTTCTTCTTTGAGTCGCCGCGCTCGAGGCGCGAGCGAAATGATAGCGTCAGCGATACGCCCACTATAAAGAGGAAAAAGGGAAAGATGAGGTCGGTCGGCGTCCAGCCGTTCCATTCTGAGTGTTTCAGCGGTGCGTAAGCAAAGTCATTGCCGGGGTCGTTGACCAGGATCATGGCGGCGATGGTCGCTCCGCGAAAAACATCGAGCGAATACAGGCGCGGCCAGGTGGTGCGCAGCGGAGGCGGGAGATTCCTAGCTTCTTGAACCGCGGTTGACATCGGAAATCAGGCGGCTACTACCGCGAAACCTCATTCCCTCTTATCTTATTATGTCCGGCTATGCGCGACTTGCTTTGACCGCGATGCCGAGTCTAAGTATCTGAATCGCTGCGACTTCATCGCCGGTGTCAAAATCCCTGTCCAAAAACGGACAGTTTTCTCCGCTGCGGGACACACCGCGATTTCGATTGTGATTTGGCCGCTCTGTAACCGGTTTCCCTTTCAACAACTAACGGAAATTCCGATTGGCCACCGGCTTGCTCTTTTGTGGTTGCGATGGATATTGCCCGGCCCGAATTCAGACAACAGAAACGCCGCCGCCAGATACTTTGGGGTGGCCTTGGACTCCTCGTACTCGTCGGACTGACGGTCGGCGTCGCGCGGTTGAAGCCTGCCGCACCCACCGTTGAGCGTGCCACTATTTGGACTGACACCGTGAAGCGCGGCTCGATGCTGCGCCAGGTGCGCGGTTTGGGCACGCTCGTTCCCAACCATGAGGATGTCCGCCAGATTCCGGCGGAAACCGAAGCCACTGTGCTTCAGATTATCAAGCTGCCAGGCTCGCTGGTTGAGCCCGACACCATCCTGGTCGAGATGAGCAATCCGCAACTTGAACAGGAAGCGGTTGACGCGCAGCTGCAGGTGAAAGCCGCAGAAGCCGAGTACCAGAGCCTGAAGGTCAAGCTCGATAGCGACCTGATGACGCAGCGCGCCGGCGCGGCCACGGTCAACGCGGATTACAACGAAGCGCAGCGCCAGGCGCAGACCGACAAGGCGCTGTACGACCTCGGCGTCGTCTCGGGTCTCACAGCAAAAGCCTCGCAAGGCAAGGCCGATGAGCTGGTCACCCGCAACCAGATCGAAGACGATCGCCTGAAGATCAATCAGAAGGCCATTGACTCGCAACTCGCGGTGCAGCAGGCCAAGATTGGCGAAATGCGGGCGCTGGCCGAGTTGAAACAGCAGCAACTGGAAAAGCTGAAGGTCCGGGCCGGCGTGGCCGGGGTGCTGGTCGAAATGCCACTCCAGGTTGGGCAGCACGTGTTGCCGGGGGCGGAGCTGGCGAAAATCGTTCAACCGAATCATTTGATGGCAGAGCTGAAAATTCCCGAAACTCAGGCGCGTGACGTGCAGATTGGAGAGCCCGCGTCCGTCGATACGCATAACGGAATCATCGCCGGAACGGTAAGCCGGGTCGATCCCGCGGTACAGAACGGAACGGTTACGGTTGACGTATCACTGACAGGCGAACTGCCCAAGGGCGCGCGTCCCGATCTCAGCGTCGATGGAACCATCGATCTGGAGAAGCTCGATAACGTGCTTTACGTCGGGCGGCCGGCCTTCGGGCAAGAGAACAGCACCATCTCGATGTTCGTGCTCGACCGCGAAGGCAACGGGGCTTCGCGGGTGCAGGTGAAAACCGGGAGGGCCTCGGTGAACCTGATCCAGATCGACTCAGGACTGAAGGAAGGCGATACCGTCATCCTCTCCGACATGTCGCGCTGGGACAGCACCGATCGCGTGAAGCTGGACTGAGAAAGATCTCAGCTGTTAGCTATCAGTCGTCAGCTACTGCCTCGTGGCTATTGGGCTTGTTAGAAGTGAATTTAGGTCAGACAACAGTCGACGGAAGAACCAAAGGCGAACGACCGAGAATTAGGTCGAAGAGCTTGAAAATCAGGGAAGAAAGCTGAGAGCTGATAGCGGACAGCTAAGAGCTTAGAACGAACTGTTCAAAAAGGAATGGACGCATCATGAGCGAAGCAGCAGCTCCATTGATCGAAATCGAAAACCTCACCAAAGTCTTCTACACTGACGAAGTCGAAACCCACGCCCTGGCCGGCGTTCACCTCACCATTAATAAGGGTGAGTATGTTGCGATGTCAGGGCCGTCAGGCTGCGGCAAGTCGACGCTGTTGTCGATCATCGGGCTGCTCGACACCCCCACCGACGGCAAGTACAAGCTGAACGGACAGACGGTGGAGAACCTCGACTTCGGCGACCGCTCGCGCATTCGCAATCGCGAGATTGGTTTCATCTTCCAGAGTTTTAACCTGATCGGCGACCTCACGGTGTACGAGAACGTCGAGTTGCCGTTGACCTATCGCGACGGCATGCCCGCGGCCGAACGCAAGAAACGCGTGCTCGAGTCGCTAGAGCGCGTGGGCATGGCGCATCGTCTGCGTCACTATCCATCGCAACTGTCAGGCGGTCAACAGCAGCGTGTCGCTGTGGCGCGCGCACTGGCGGGATCGCCATCCATCCTGCTGGCAGACGAGCCCACGGGGAACTTGGATTCACGCAACGGCGAAGCGGTGATGGAGCTGTTGCAGCGGTTACATCGCGAAGGTGCGACCATCTGTATGGTGACGCACGATCCGCGATTCGCCGCGCATGCGGAACGCGAAGTGCATCTATTCGACGGCAAGGTCGTGGCCGAAGACGAGCTGCGCAGGCTGATGCAGGAAGCACAGTAAAGCTGTCAGCCGTCAGCGATCAGCTGTTAGCCCTTAGCTTTTGGGTGTCACGAATAGGGAGCCACAATCGGCTTAAAGCTATTGGCTAAGTGCTAAGCGGCGAAGAGCCAAAACTGACGGCTAGGCTGACAGCTGATATCAAATCACTCCCATGATCCAACTCAAAAACCTCGAACGCAGTTACAAGACCGCCGCCGGCGAGACCTGGGTACTTCGCCGCATCGACCTCAACATTCCTGAGGGATCGTTTGTCACCATCATGGGGCCTTCTGGCGCCGGCAAATCGTCTTTGCTGAACGCGCTGGCTTTGCTCGACGATCAGTGGGCGGGCGAATATTGGTTTCGCGATGAAGCTGTTCACAAGATGAAGCGCAGAGAGCGAGCTGAATTGGCCAAGCGCAACATCGGCATGGTCTTTCAGAGCTACCACCTGCTGGACGACCTCACGGTGCAGGAGAACATCGATCTTCCGCTGTCGTACAAAGATATTCCGCGCGGCGAGCGGCAGGCTATGGTGGCCGACACGCTCGATCATTTTCAAATCGTGGCGAAAAAAGACCTCTACCCGAACCAGTTGTCGGGTGGGCAGCAGCAACTCGTCGGCATCGCGCGCGCGGTGATTCACAAGCCCGCGCTGTTGCTGGCCGACGAACCGACAGGAAACCTGCACTCCAGCCAGGCCAAAGAAATCATGGAACTGTTCACCGAACTCAACCGCCAGGGTACGACCATCGTGCAGGTTACGCACTCCGATGTGAACGCTTCGTACGGCTCGCGCACCATCAATTTGCGTGACGGCTGGCTGGTCAGCGACACGAGTACCGCCAGCATTGCGTCCCCCGGCGAGGCACTGCAGTCATGAACGAGCGCATCGCAAAATCGCCCGTACTGGTTACGCTGCTTTGCTCCTTGCTGGTCAGCGCACAGGCCCAACAACCCAACGCGCCACCTGCACCGACGACTGCCACAAGCGACGCGCAGACCCAACAGCCTAATGCGCCGCCTGCTCCTGCGACGGCCACCAGCAATGCGCAAGCCGCTATTCAAACGCCTCCGCAGTTTGTGATGCCCCATAGCTGGGAGCCATTCGACTCCTATCGCTCGCGGACCGTGCCCGAGCCGAATCTCATCAACTCGCCGCGACTCGATCAGCTTATTCACGACGGCAAGCTCTACATCTCGCTGAAGGACGCAATCGCGCTGGCTATCGAGAACAATCTCGACGTCGCCATTGCACGCTACAACCTGCCCATCGCTGACACCGACATTCTCCGCACCAAGGCCGGCGCTTCGTTCCGTGGCGTCAACACCGGCGTGGTGCAGGGCACCCCTGGCGGAGGCGTTGGAGGCTTCGGCACCGGCGCCCCCGGCGCTGGCGCCGGCGGCACGACGGGCGGCGCGGGTGGAGCGGGCGCAGGCAGTGGCGGTTTGGTCCAGTCGACGTTGGGCGCTGGTGCTCCCGTGCAGTCCTACGATCCGTCCATCACCGGCAACATGGGCATTGAGCACCTTACGCAGCCGTTGGCCAACCTGCAGATTTACGGCGTGCCTTCGCTGCAACAGAACACCGGCATTTTCAATCTTCAATATCAGCAGTCGTTCGCCACGGGTACCAGTATCTCGTTCGAAACCCAGAACAATCGCCAGGCCACCAACAGCACCTTTACCAATCTCTCGCCGGCGCTTGGTTCCTATTACCGTGTGAGCATTCAGCAGCAACTGTTATCGGGCTTCGGGCTCGGCCCCAACCTTCGCTTTCTACATATCGCCAAGAACAACAAGAAGATTTCCGACATCGCCTTCAAAGATCAGCTGGTCGCTACGGTTACGCAGATCTCGAACATGTATTGGGACCTGGTGAGCGCCTACGAGGCCGAACGCGTTACCGAGCAGTCGTTTTCCTTTGCGCAGCAGAGCCTTTCTAACTCGCAAAAGCAGTTGCAGCTCGAGGCCGTCCCAGCGATGGACGTGATGCGCGCTGAAGCTGAAGTCTCTCGCCGCGACCAGGACCTGCTCATCGCCAAAACCACGTTGCAACTGCAGGAATCGCTGATGAAGAATGCGATCACCAAGAACCTCGACGATCCGGTGCTCGAATCAATGCCGGTAATTCCCACCGATCGCTCCTCGCTGACCGGCACCGAAGCTGACCAGGCGGTGCAGGACCTGATCAATCAGGCGCTGCAAGACCGTCCGGAGCTGGCTGAGTCTGACATCGACTTGGTGAACCGGCAGATCAGCCGCCAGGCCGCAAAAAATGCGTTGTTGCCGACAGTATCGGCAGTTGGCTTCTATGGCGGAACTGGACTGGCGGGCCAGTTGAATCCTGCTTTCAGCGGCGAAAACACGTCAACGCTGCCTACCGGTTTCTGGGGAGCGTTCGACAATGCCTACAACAACACCTCTCCCGACTATTTCTTCGGGCTGAACGTGAACATTCCGCTTCGCAACCGCGTCGCCAAAGCCGACCAATATCGTTCGGAGCTGGAGTATCGCCAAGCTGAATTGCGCTTGCAGCAATTGAAAAAACAGATTCGCATTGAAGTGCGAAACGCCCAGTATGCGCTGGAGCAGAGCCGCGCCCGTGTGCAAGCGGCACAAAAAGCGCGCGATCTGGCGCAGAAGACCTTCACCATCATGCAGAAGGAACAGGATCTCGGCGCGGGCTCGCCGTTCCAGACCCTGACCGCGCAACGCGACCTGGCGCTGGCTGAGCTCGACCTGGTGAACGCCAACACCGCCTATCAGAAGTCGAAAGTTGAACTGGAGCGCGCCACCGGCACGACTCTGGCGGATAATGGCATCGAGGTTCAAAAAGCGGTCGATGGCCTAGCGCCCTCGGGAGATCACGTTGGCCAAAGCACAACCACTAACTAGAGGCGCTGAGCAGGGCGAAGCCGGCGCCGAAGCGCGGGTGCCGGTGCGGACCGGCCGGATCCTCGCTGCTGACGATCAACCCCATATTCTCGAAGCCATCGAGCTGCTGCTGCGGCCCGAGGGCTTTATCGTTGACACAGCGAAATCACCGGCAGCAGTACGCGAATCGCTAGCCAGCGAGTTCTACGATGCAGTACTCATCGACCTGAACTACACGCGCGACACGACATCGGGGCAGGAAGGCCTCGACCTGTTGTCGCAAATCGTCTCGTTCGACAGCAACCTGCCGGTCATTGTGATGACGGCGTGGGGCAACGTTCGGCTTGCGGTCGAAGCCATGCGCCGCGGCGCGCGCGACTTCATCCAGAAACCATGGGAGAACGAACGCCTGCTGGCCATCTTGCGTACACAGGTGGAATTGCATCGCGCGTTGCAGCGCACCCAGCATCTCGAGGCCGAGGCCCGTTTGTTGCGCGCCGAAGGGGCTCCAGACTTCATCGCCTCGGCGCCCGCCATGCAACCCGTGTTGCAAACCATGGCCCGCATCGGTCCCTCGGATGCGAACGTGATGGTTACCGGCGAGCACGGAACCGGCAAGGAAGTGGTTGCTCGCACACTGCACATCTTGTCGCCGCGCGCTTCCATGCCGATGGTAGCCGTCAATACCGGGGCGCTTCCGGAAGGAACCTTCGAGAGCGAACTGTTCGGACACGTGAAGGGCGCATTCACCGATGCGCGTACCGATCGCATCGGTCGCTTCGAGCTGGCCGACAACGGGACCATCTTCCTTGACGAAATTGGCAACGTGCCCATGCGGCAGCAAGCGAAGCTGCTGCGCGTGCTGGAGACGGGCGAGATTGAACGCGTGGGATCGTCGCGCACTAAGAAGGTGAACGTGCGCGTGATCTCCGCCACCAACAGCGACCTCGGTGCAGCCATTGCCGCCGGATTGTTTCGCGAAGACCTGCTCTTTCGGCTGAACACGGTTGAGATCCACTTGCCTGCATTGCGCGAGCGTCGCGAAGACATTCCTGCTCTGGCTGCGCATTTTCTGGCGCGCTACGCCCAGCGTTATCGCGTGCAGGTCCGTGGATTCGCTCCCGCCGCCATGCAGACCATGATGCAGTATGCGTGGCCCGGCAACGTTCGCGAATTGGAACACACGCTGGAGCGCGCGGTGCTCATGGCCCAGAGCGAGGACGTGCAGGTGTCGGATTTGGGTTTGAACCTTCAGCGCCCGCAAGGGCAGAATCTGGAGGAGCTCAGCATCGAAGAGGTGGAGAGCATCCTGGTGCGCAAGGCGCTACAGCGATTCCACGGCAATGTGAGCCAGGCCGCCGAGGCCCTCGGGCTGAGCCGCGGCGCGCTCTACCGCCGCATGGAACGCTATGGACTCTAGCTCTGGCAGCGGTTACCGCCCACGGGACCGCAGCGCCAGCGAGCAGTTCTCACGGCACCACCTCTTGTACGAACGGCGCATCGCCATCTTCGCCGTTCTCGCCGCACTGCCCGGCGTCGCGATTGCCACAACGCTGATCTGGCTTCAGACGTGGTCGCGCGACGCGAAAATCGCGCTGACTGTTCTTGAGTTCTTCCTGTGGTTCATTCTCACGCTTACTCTACTGGAGCAGATCGTTCGCCCGCTGCAAACTCTATCCAACGTTGTGAGCGCGCTGCGCGAAGAGGATTACTCGTTTCGCGCGCGCGAGGCCAATCCTAACGATTCGCTCGGCGAGCTGGCGCTGGAAATCAACACCCTCGCCGACATCCTCACCGAACAGCGCATTCAGACCATCGAGACCACTGCCTTGCTACGCCGTGTGGTGGATGAAATCGATGTGCCCATCTTCACCTTTGATCCGGAACACGTATTGCGTCTAGTGAACGGCGCCGGCGAACGCCTGTTGCAGCAACCATCAGCTCGCATGCTTGGCAGGACGGCCACCGAGCTTGGCCTCGACGCGTGTTTTGACGCGCCTAATGACACCCTGGTGAGCCTGCCATACTCCACGCCCAACGCGCGGTGGATGGTGCGCAAACGCTCATTCCGTCAGAGCGGCGTGCCGCACACGTTGATCGTTCTTTCCGATGTCAGCCGCGCCCTTCGGGAGGAGGAACGCAGCGCGTGGCAGCGCCTCATCCGTGTGCTCGGGCACGAGCTCAACAACTCGCTCGCCCCCATCATGTCGATCGCGGGCAGCCTGGCGGCGCGACTGCCGCAACTGGACCTGCCCGGCGAGACCAAGTCAGACTTTCAGCGCGGGCTCGACATCATTGAATCGCGCACGGCGTCGTTACACCGTTTCCTGCAGTCTTATCGCCGCCTGGCGACGATGCCGTCGCCGAAACTGCAAAGCGTGGAACTGCTACCGCTCGCGGAACGCGTCGCCGTGCTGGAGACGCGCTTGCCGGTGCGCATTGCCTCCGAGCCCGATATTGGGTTGATGATTGACCCAGATTTGATCGAGCAGATGCTGATTAACCTGATTCGCAACGCCGTTGATTCTGCCCTGGAACAGGCGCAAACCGCAGGTACGGACCCCGAGGTCGCGTTGCGCTGGCAGCAGGACGACGGCACCATTTCGCTCATCGTGGAGGACAACGGCATCGGTTTGCTTAACCCCAGCAACGCCTTCGTGCCGTTCTACACCACGAAGCAGGGAGGTTCAGGCATCGGTTTAGTGCTTTCGCAACAAATTGCCGAGGCCCACGGCGGCTCCATCGAGCTGGCCAATCGCAAGGACACGCGCGGGTGCATTGTCACCGTGGAACTGCCCCGCCGCGGCTAACCTTCCTCCATCGACTCCCTGATTTTCTCTAAACCTTCGATGAGGGCGTCAATCTCGTCATCGCTGAGCAGCGCGAACTGCCGTTGCTGCAACTCGCGAAGCGGCTCATGTAATTCATCTAACAACTGAAGTCCTCGCTCGGTGGCGAAGGCCGTTACCATGCGACGGTCGGTGCCATCGCGACGCCGCACCAGCAGGCTGAGGCGCTCCATGCGCGTCAGCAGTCGCGTGATGTCGGGCTCGGCGGTGATCATGCGCTCGGCAATACCTCCGCAATGCAGTCCGCGCTCGTCCGCGCCGCGCAAAATCCGCAGCACGTTGTATTGCGCCGAGGTGATGCCATGCTTCTTGAGCACCACTTCGAGGCCGCGCTTGAGCACGTCGGCAGTGCGCAAGATGTTTAACGCTGCTTCCTGCCGACGGTCCTCGAACGGCCGTGTTTGCCGTAGCTCTTCCAGGATTCGCTTCGCCAATGGTTACTCCCCACCGCTTACTTGCTGAGTGCGCGGTCCACCGATAACGCGCCGGCGCCCTTGATCATCACCAACATCAACAGCGCCAGAGCCAGCAGGTGATATTCAATTCCCTCTCCCTTTTGCTGGCCGCTCCAGTTGGCGAAGAAACCGTTGTGAATGTGGACGGTGAATATTGCCACTAGCATGTTCATCGCGATGCCGAACGCTGCGACGCGGCTGAGGAATCCGACGATCAGTCCAAGCCCGCCGAAGAATTCGGCGCAGATGGCGAGAAAGGCCAGTGGCGCAGGGATGTGCATCATCTGCGTGAAAAAGTGCATGGTGCCGGAGAAGCCGTAGCCGCCAAACCAGCCCAACATCTTCTGTGCACCGTGGGCGAAGAACACCACGCCTAGCACCAGGCGGGCGACGGCAAGTGCGTAATCATCGGAAGTGGAAATCAGTTTGCGAAACATGAGTTGCTCCTTTCAGAGGTTGAAATTGATAGCGCCTTCTAGTTACCTGTTACAACAGATGTTGTTGCAACACATAAGTTGCGAGGATTTTGCGGTAATAAAGACAATCCCAAGTCCCGGGGACAGGGATCCTATTAAGTTGCTTTATATAAATAGGTTAGGGGCGATGCGGAATACTACGTGACTTGCCGCGGCGCCGGTTGTTCCGACAATTGCTTGCGTTGCTCGTGGGTGAGCAGGCCCCACACTTTGTGCTCAGTGACCACGTGAAGCTGCTGGATGCGCGCCTGCTTCTGCGCGTCGGACAGCGTGGCGTCGCCGAACACCGCAAACAGGTTCTTACCTTCCTCAAGAAACACCGCGCGCAATTGCGGCTTCTGTTCCGCCGACAAGCCAACCTGCCGGTCGAGCGCGGCCAGGTGTCCGTCGGCAAAGGCGTCGGGCGAGGCCAGCATCTGGTGGCCGGGAGGCATGGCGCCATTGTTCTGCGCCAGCGCGGCGAAGGTGAAGGCAGACATTACGAGTACGAGGATGAGTGCGATGCGTTTCATGGAAGAATCCCGTGAGTCCGGGGTGACAAGACTCCGCATCTTTACGCTAGCAATCCGCGCCGTAGGACGCTATGACGCGCGTCACAATGGCCATCTCCGCACGTCCCGGCTGCTTTACTTTTCGCCGGCGACAACCGAACCTGCCGGTTTCTCCCCCGCCTTGAACCCCGCCCACGGATTGCCCTTCATGTCGCGCAGCACTGGACGCTCCCACTCGAACTCCGGATGCTCCTTGAGGAACGGTTCGGCCAGGAAGTCCGCGCCGCAGGGATATCCGGCGCGCGCGTCAAACGACATGTTCTTGGCCATGGTGCTGTCGGCGGCCTGCGCCGTCACCGCGCCGCTCGGGTTGTAGGGAGGCCCGTCCCATTCAGGAACACCGCGCGGCGAGTTTGCCTCGTGCCCGCACAGCGAGCGCTCATCAGGGTCTTCCTTCTGCTCATAGGTGTCCCAGTGGTCGGCAAGAAACTTCTGCGCCATCGCGACATCGATCTGCCCCGTGTTCTGGTCCATGAGCTCGTTCCATCGCACATGCCGCGCATTCATCGAGCTGCCGAGGTTGGTGGGATTGAAGTCCGTCTCCTTGTTAATCAGCTCGGGATCGCTGGGGAAATTCGCGCCGACATAGTATCCGTCCTTCGTGCGCCACACGCGATGGATCTTCAGCCCCAGCTCGAAGCGCGCGATCTCTCCCGTCTTGTTGTCGGCCAGCAGCCAGTCGTTGGCGTAGCCGCCGTTGTTGCCGTCGAGCATGATCTTCACGTACTGGTCGATTGAGCTGGCATATTGCAGCGCCTTGCGCGCGCGCACGAATTCCGGCTTGCCCTTGGGATCGAACAGCGAGAAGCCGGTGATGGTGGTCTCGGTCACCATCAGGCCCGAGGAGTTGATGCCGAAGTCGTCGTCGCTCACGATGATGCCGGGAAAGCCATCCTGAATAATGTGGTAGCCGTGCGTGGGCACGATGTCGAAGACGATGGTCCAGCGGCTGCCGGTGGGGAAGTCCGACCAGTTGCTGTGCGCGATCACCGGCTTGTGGTCTTTCGTCATCGAGCCGGTGGCGACGAACGCGCTACAGTTGCCGGGCGCGGTCAGCTTGGGGGCATCGGCGCGCTTTTCCTGCTTGTCGAGCCACGGCACGTAGTAGTCCGGAACTTCTTCCATCGCGTTGAGCGCGACTACGTCCCACACGTCCATATTGACGCCGTGGGCTTTCAGGCCATCGGCAATGCCCTGCAGCTCCTGCTGATATTCGGCGTCGATCTTCGGCCACAAAATGGTTTTTGCGACGTTGCGATAGAAATCCCAGTCGCGCTTGGTGCGGTGCGTGTCGCGAAACTTGACGGTGTTGAATCCGTCAGCGATCTCCGGCGCCAGCAGATAGCCGTGCTGATAGCCGATGTCGGCGGGTGAGCCTTCAAGGTGTACATAGATCCATTTGCTGCGCTCGAAGCGGTACGCAGGCTTCAGCCGGACGACATTGCCTGTCTCCCTCACTTGGCCGTCAGCCGCGAACGTCGCGCTGCTCAAGAACCCGCACATCATCAACAAGAAGCCAAACCATGCCGCACGGCGCTTTGCCATCCAGTTCCCCAATCGTTGCGAAGTTTGTAATCACCCAGCAGCTTATCTGCTTGAGCGGCGGGACTCAACCATTGACCAGTTCTAGCGGATAATCATGCACAATGCCTTCTCGCCTGCTTCCGTTCGGTACTCTGATCGACCGCCTGGCGCAACTCTACGGCGAACCTGCGCCGCCAGCAGTGACTGAGCCGTTCGCGATGATTCTGTGGGAGAACGTCGCTTATCTCGCCAACGATGCCAAGCGTGTCGAGGCCTTTGCTGAGTTGAAAACCCGAGTCGGCCTCGCACCGAAAGACATCCGCAACGCCAAAGAAAGCGTGCTCCTCTCCATCGCCGGTAAGGGAATCGTTCCTGCCAACACGGTGGAGAAATTACGGCGAGCGGCCGAGATCGCGCGCGATTCCTTCGACGATGACCTCGCGCCCATCCTTGAGAAACCTCTTGCCGCAGCTAAGAAAGACTTGCGCAGGTTTCCCGCGATCGGCGAGCCAGCGGCCGAAAAGATCCTACTGTTCAATCAGCGCTATGCTGTTCTTGCTTTGGAATCGAACGGACTACGTGTGCTAGTACGACTCGGTTACGCTGCTGAGCACCGCAATTATTCGACGATGTACAAGAACATGCAGCGTGCTCTGGCCCCACAGTTATCGCAAGACTGCGACGCACTCATCCGCGCCCACCAGCTTCTTCGCCGACACGGTCAGGAACTCTGCAAGCGAACGACACCGCTTTGCGGCAGTTGTCCACTGCGCCCGAACTGTGACTGGTTTCGCGAAGCGGCTATCTCTGGAAATTAAGAACGTTCAGCCGTCAATCCACGAAGCTCTGGGCGACTTGGGCACCGACGACGCCTGTCCTTAGCCTCGTGCGCCGCCACCCGAAATTAATATGGGTTGGGACCTCCAAATCCGGTGTACGATGTAACCCCTTCAGTCGCAAGACTAAGTTCAGATGTACTGCCCAAGGAGGCTTGCCTTGAAGAAAGGTCTGTTGACTCTGACACTCACCTTGCTCGCACTTGGATCGGCGAGTGCTACCGGCATTTCCGACAATTTCGAAAGCTATGCGGTCGGCACATTCCCGTCGCCGACGTGGCTGGACGTGGGCTCCGTATTTCCGGGCCCGGGTGAGCCGGTACCCTCGGCAACTGTGGTTGCAACTACCAACGCGTTCGGCAATCCCACGCAGGCTCTGGCCATCGCCAACGCGGTGTCCTACAGTCGAGGCATTTACGCTCCGGTTGCGATAGGCTCTCAGTACTCGCTCGATGCCGACATTCGAGTCGATCAATATAGCAACGCCCCAGCGTTTACGTCTTCCGATTGGGCGATGCAGCTTACCTTCGCCGAGGCGGGTGTCGACAACTTTGCCTTTACGCCACAGGCTGGAATTTACGCCAGTTCCCTGACGGGAGGCTGGCGGCTCTTCCTAATTGGCGGCCCGGGTGCTGACATCGATTTGGGCGTACCGGCGAACATCGGAACCTGGTACAACGTGTCGCTTCAATTCGATGTGGCAACTGCAACCTTTCACAGCGTCATTGTCAATGTCCTGACTGGCGCAGTGCTGGTTGACCAATACAACACCATCGCCGGTTTGACGCCCGCGGAAGCCCAATACAACTCGATCGCATTCTTCGGAGGCGAGACCTCGACCGGCGATACCGTCGCCGACCTCGCCGTCGTCGATAACGTGAACATCTCATCGTCTCCAGAACCTTCGTCCATCCTCCTTCTCGGAGCGGGGTTGGCAATGCTTGCCGTACCTGTTTTGCGGAGGTAAAGCGCACAGGCGGACTCATAGTGCGAACAAGAATCTAGGTGGCCCGAAGGGCGCCAGATTTGCCCCAAGTGGTGAAACACTTTCCGGTCCGCAAGGAGTGAACCATGAGAAAAGCAGTCTACGTTGGTGTTGCGCTGCTGTTCTGCGTCGCCGCCAAGGGGTACTTCAGTGGTGGAAGTACCGGAAACAGCGATCATCACTCGCTTCTGGTTACGGCTGCCAGCGCCGCGCCGGCCGACTCTGACGACCCCTGTCAGCTTCCGACACAGCCGCCCGATCCAAAAGACTCCAAGGCCGTAGCGGAAACGGCATGGAAGATCTTCGTCGCGGTCAATTGCCCGGCGAACGCAACTCAGTTGGTATGGGAGACCTGGACCGAGCAATACAGCCTGTATACGCAGCCGGGGCAGCCAGTCGGAAACCCCCGTCGGCTGCACGGTAGTGCGTTGAACGTGATCCTATCCGCAAAAGCACCGGGGGGAGCGCAGGCGGTGGAGCTCAATCCGGCAACTGGTTGCCAGAAGTTGCCTCGGCCCCCGTCCAACATGCCCAACTCGAAAACCAAACCGTCCTTCGGGGACTTTTGCGAAGAAGTCCACCTCGACCCGACTGCCGAGGCTTATATCGTCCAGCACGGATATCAGTTCCGTGTGGGCCAGCAACAGGCTGTGACCACCTCTGCCACTATTCAGTTCCCAACGACCGCCGTGGAGGTGAAGGCAGACTGGTTCCCGGTCGGCGATTTCAGTCCGCCCCAATTTAGTTGTAGCAATCCCACGCCGGGCCTTCACACCGAGATGATTGCGGGCGGGTGCTACGCCTTGGTGGGCATGCACATTTCCTCGAAGTTGCTGCCCGATTGGCTGTGGGCGACGTTCGAGCCGCAAAACAGGAACACTAATCCTCAGCGCTGCAGCACCAAACTCTTCGGGCCGTGTATCGACCGGTTTGGATCGAGTCCAGCCACAAGTAAAGGAGGAACCACGCAACAGACGCCGGCTCTGGCCGCTCTTATGAAGCGGGCCCGACTTGCTCCAGAGTTCTCCAATTACCGCATGGACGGCGCGCAGGTTGAATTCGGAACTACCCATAAGCCGACCTTACTGGGTAACTCGATCATTGAAGGAGAAACCGTACCGGGCCTCAGCAAAGGACAAGCATCGTGTATCAGCTGTCACTCCGCTTCGATCATCAATAGTGCAGGCATCGAGGACCCAACGAAACCGGTTGGACCGGAACCGCCGCTGCCGGCGGGATATATCCGGCGCGACTTCGTTTGGTCCTTGGGAGAGGCATGTCCGGGCTCGGTGTTCAATTCCAACCCCAACTGTCTCAATACAACAGCGGGACCGGCGCCGACACAGAAGTAATGAGGAAAGGGCGGCTCCGCGCGCGTGGAGTCGCTTAAAATTCTCGAGGAATAGTAGTCAGCAAACAGCGAATTCGCAACCAATCTTGATCCGGCATGCGTCACGTCGACTTCCCGGCCGCGTCGCCAACTTGTCAAAAAATTGCAAAAGAATATCATCGTTCTCAACCACTTCCGGGGCTGAGGAATCCAATACGCTGGAAGAGACGGTAGTTCGGCGGCGTATGGCGGCAGACGATTCTTCAGGCTTTGTCTCCTGCGATGTTTGCCCCGCTGCCGTTGCGGATTCGAATCGTCAGGAACGAGGAATTTACCGTTGTATCGCCACACCATCAACGCTCTGGCTGCCATCCTGGTCGTGCTGTTCTGCATTGGCCCGAGCTTCGCGCAGACTTCGAGTCGCGTCGTGCCTCAGCCTGAGCTCGAGCGCGGATTCCGCCAGATGTACAACCTGGACTTCACGGCCGCGCACAGCACGTTTCACGTTTATCAAAAGCTGAACCCCGATGATCCACTGGGCCACGTTGCCGATGCCGCCGCTTACCTGTTTGCTGAATTCAATCGCCTGCAGATCCTCGAATCCGATTTGTTCACCGATGACAAGCGCTTCGACAATCGCAACAAGGAGCAGCCTGACCCTGCGGTAAAGACCGCATTCGACGCTGAATTGCAGCACGGCGACGAACTCGTCAGCAAGGTGCTCGCCAAATCACCCAACGATGCCAACGCACTATTTGCCCGCGTCCTGGCCAACGGGCTGCGCAGCGACTATACGGCCATGATCGAGAAGCGCAATCTGGCGAGTCTCAGCTACATGAAGACGTCGCGCATCACTGCGCAGCAATTGCTGGCGATCGATCCCACCTGCTACGACGCGTTTCTCGCTATCGGCGTGGAGAATTACCTGCTCGGCTCAGCCCCGGCTCCCGTCCGCTGGATATTGAGCGTCACCGGATCGCAAACCGACAAGCAGGAAGGTGTGAAGCGCATGCGCCTGACCGCCGAAAAGGGATATTACCTGGCGCCCTTCGCTCGTCTCCTATTGGCCGTCGCCGCCCTGCGCGACAAAGATAAGGACACCGCCCGCACTTTGCTGGCGGGACTGGCCAACGAATTTCCCCGCAACCAGCTCTACTCCAAGGAACTCGCTCGCATTCAATAGGGCAAGCCCCAATCCTCAGCGTCTGTGGAGACCTTCTTTCCGCCAACATGGCACTTAGTTGCCCCAATCTAACTCTCTCTGTTAGTCGGAGGTGGACTACTGTTTCCCACTTTGTGCGCAAGATCTTGCACATATTCTTCTCTCGACAATATGTTCCTGCATGCTATATAAGGACTTACTACAGTCCCACTTTGGTAGTAAACGTGCACCTCGCTGGACGATAAGCTTTTGTTTTTGTGTGCGCCCCCCGCTTCCATAATCTTGGATTCGGCGGGCCCGCACTGTGGGCCTTTCAACCTCAACAATTTGTAGGCATTTTGCAGTCGGAATCACTGAACTCAGGAGGAACAGTGAAGAAGAAACTACTGCTTTTGACCATATTGGTACTGGCTTTTGCCACCTTTGCCAGCGCCGACAGTTTTACCATCTACTCCACCCGGGCAGCGCAGAACCCCTCTGACTTCTTTGACAACAGCCAGATCGCACCTCCCGGCACCATCGTCAGCACGCCTCAGTTCATGAGTCTCTTTCACCGGCAACAACGCCGCTCTGGTCGGCAACATCGACGGGTCTCCCTTTCTGACGATGCAGGAAGGCGTCACCTGGCTCGGTAATTTCGATTACGGTGAGTCGCTGCTCTGGACCGGCAATTTCGCATTGAACGGATTCGGCGGCGAAGGCCCGATGGCCATGGTGTTCTTCAATCCAGTAGGGACCGTGGGCTTCTCGATCCAGGCCGATTTCTATGGCGCGTTCACCGGCGTACCTGGCAGCTTTTGACGGAAGCGGCAACCTGCTGTTTGCCTATGCCGCTAACGGCACCAGCGATGGATCAGAGAACGGCTCGGCCTTGTTTATGGGCTTGGGTGATTTGACTGGCCCGAACATTGCCTCCATCGAATTTACTGTATCCAGCAATGCGTTCCCGCCGTATTCCAACGATGACTTCGCGATTGACGACGTCAGCATCGGTACCACTCCGGAGCCCAGCTCGCTGGTGCTGCTCGGTAGCGGATTGATCGGTCTGGCTGGCGTAGCTCGTCGCAAGCTGGGACGCTAGAGTCTGGGCCCTTCGCTCGTCGGACCGGAACGTTTTTCCGGTCATGACAGGAACCTGGCTGGCCATGAGATTCCAGCCGCACGCGGCCTGCTATCCAGTCGCGCCAACACATTGCGGAGAGAGGAACATCGTACTATGCGTAAGCTTCTATGCTTGCTAATCATTCTGGCGTTGGCCTTCGCAGCCGTCGGAGCCTTCGCCGCACCCAAAGACCCTCATGAAAGTTCCCATGACCAAGAGCGGTTCGCCCATCAAGCTCACCGGGAAACCTCAGTTTGACCCGCACAGCATGGCTCAGTTCAAGGCCCAGAACCACCTGAGCTACGCCATGAATCAGAAGATCCAGCAGGCGGCTGGGAAGGCCCCGAAGAACGGTTACATTAACGGCACCATCGACACCATTCCGTACTTCAACAGCTGGTTCATCACCGGGGAGCGCAACAGCATCTACCCCTACTCGATGGTCTGGACACAGCCCTTCGGCGGGCGGCACGACCACCGTTCCAGACCGAGATCATTCCGCTGATTACGGTTCTCTACTACGACGGGACCGTGATCGCCTACTTTGACCCGCTATGGCTATTATGTTGCGCCGGCCGATCAGGACTCAGATGTGAACCTGGTAGCCGAGTCGCCGCTGTACGATGCGACGACGACCTATCCCGGCCCGCCTGCCGATACCGGCCAGATTGTAGACACCGCACAGCGAGTCGCATTCCGCGCCACCCGCAAGGCAAACTGGCACATCGACCTGAGCGCAGGTCCCTGGCCCGCTCCTCTTGGGAACAGGACCTTGGAATTTACAACAACGGCGACTGGGCGACTCTATGCTGCGATTCAAACGGCAATGACTTCCCAGTCTTCAACATCAACACCATCTCCAACAACTTCGAGTACATCCTTACCTATCCCGTGGAACTGGCCGCAACCACCAACAACATCGTCCCGGTTATCGTCACCGACTACCTGACGGCGTTCGAGAACGACGACCCGACGGCGTGCTGCGTGCTGGGCTTCCACTCGGCGCAGCCGGGAACCTTTGATCCGAACGGCGTGCTGGTCTAGGCCTGGGGCACATACATTCCCCACAACATTGACCAGGGCGTGACCAATCCGTTCGGCGCCTTCGGTTCCGACACCATGGTTCTGAGCCACGAAATCAGCGAGCTGGTCAACGATCCGTTCGTGCAGACGACTGGAACGTTGGTTTCCCCGTGGGTTGACGGCTGCGGTAGGGTTTGCCCAGGCGAACCTGGAAACCGGCGACGTGATTGAGGGCATGAACGCTGCGGATGTCATCTACAACGTGCCTTTGAACACTACCACTGGCCCGTACACCTACACCCTGCAGAACACTGCAACGCTGGAGTGGTTCACGCGTAACCCGCTCAGCGGCGGTATCTACAGCTGGCCGAACGAACATACGCTCGGACAGGCTGCGCACGGCGCTAATTGCAACGCGCCGGGCGTCTGCAGCTGGCTGTACGGTCAGGGTTCCGGCGCCTTCTACTTCGGACCTCCGTACTAAGCTGACAGCACCACCTTATGCCGGGCGCTACGGTGCCCGGCTTTTTTGTGCCCGCACCGGTTACGGCTTCTCCCGCTCTGGCCGCCTTAGCCACGTCATCGACAAGTACGCGCCGACCCACGATCCGGCCGCCGCGAATCCTACGTACACCCAGTTGCGGGTATAGCTGATCACGGCAAAGGCTGACAGCAGATACCATAAGCTGCTCCAGGTCGCGGCGGGCACGCGCTTGCGCGCCGCAACCGCCGCACTGAACATCACGTAAATCGCATCGGTGGCTGCGGTCGAGACCGTCACGCCCAGAGCCAATAGCGGATCGATTTGCACCATTTCTTCGCCTCCGGATATCGCCAACATTGATGATCACACAGTGTTCTCCGTGCCTCGGCGGCGAACTTCCCGCTTGTGAACACATTGGTAGTTTGCTCCCTCGCGACTAGAATGCTGAGCGTTGGTTTATTCCGGCTTTTGAAGGACCTGTTCATGCGATATCTCCGAATCCTGTTCTGTTTTGCCGCACTGTCCGGCGTGATGGCGGCCCAGGCCGCAAGTCCCACAGCATGGGAGCACGACCCCCAAGTGGAATCGAAAATCGACGCCCTGGTGAAGCAGATGACGCTCGACGAGAAGATCGGACAACTGGTCACCTATTCAGCCGGCGCGCCTACCGGCCCCGGAACCGGCCGCACTGATTACAAGGAGATGATCGCGAAAGGCCAGCTCGGTTCGCTCTTCAACCTGACCGGAGCCGCCGAGACCAACGCCATGCAGAAGATCGCGATGGAGAAATCGCGCTTGCATATCCCGCTCATTTTCGGACTCGACGTTATCCACGGATACCGCACGGAGTTTCCTGTTCCGCTGGGTTTGTCGGCGACCTGGGACCCGGCCCTGGTGGAGCGCACAGCCCGCGTCGCGGCCAAAGAGGCCAGCCGCGCGGGTGTCCGCTGGGCGTACTCGCCGATGGTTGACATTGCTCGCGATGCCCGCTGGGGCCGCATTGTCGAAGGCGCCGGCGAAGATCCCTATCTCGGCTCAGCCATGGCCGTCGCCTATGTGCACGGCTACCAGGGAGCGAAGCTGAGCGATTCGGATTCCATCGCCGCCTGCACCAAGCACTTCGTCGGCTACGGCGCAGCCGAAGGTGGACGAGACTACAACTCAGCAGAAATTTCGGTGCGACTGTTACGGCAGGTCTATCTGCCGCCGTTTCAGGCAACGGTTGACGCTGGCGTGGCCACGTTCATGAGCGCCTTTGAAGCGCTGAACGAAGTACCGACCAGTGCTAACGCCTTCACGCTTACGCAAGTATTGAAAAAGGAATGGGCCTTCGAGGGATTTGTAACTAGCGATTGGGGGTCCATCGGCGAACTCATTCCGCAAGGCGTCGCCAATAGCGGCGCGGTCGCTGCGGGCAAAGCGATCCTGGCCGGTGTGGACATGGACATGGAATCCAATGTGTACGCCCCACACCTGGCGGAACTGGTGAAGTCGGGAATCGTGCCCGAGTCGGTTGTTGACGACTCGGTGCGCAGGGTTTTGCGCGTGAAATTCGCGCTGGGGCTGTTCGACCATCCCTATGTTGAGGGTAAAAGTCCGGACGGGATTGCAGCGGAAGACGTGGATTTGGCGCGTAAGGCAGCGGAAGAATCGTTTGTATTGTTGAAGAACGATGGCGGACTATTGCCGCTGAAAGTGAACGGCAAAACCGTTGCGTTGATTGGTCCGCTGGCCGACGATGCCGGCCAGATGCTGGGCTCATGGTCAACCAAAAGCGAGCCGAAAGATGTGGTCACTTTGCGCTCGGCGTTGACCAGGCAGGTAGAAGCGGCGCAGGGGCATGTTATCTATGCGAAAGGCACCGATATTCTGACAATGTCAGATAGGGGTGTCTCTGACGCTGTAGGAGCTGCGAAGAAGTCCGACATTGTGGTACTCGCGCTCGGCGAAGACGCAATTTGGATGACCGGCGAAGCGGGCTCCCGTGCCCACCTCGACCTTCCCGGCAATCAGGAGCAGTTGCTCCAGGCCGTGACCGCCGCTGGCAAGCCGGTCGTGCTGCTCGTCTTCAGCGGGCGCCCGCTGGTTTTGAACTGGGCAGCGCAGCATGTGCCGGCGATTATGGAGGTTTGGTTCCCCGGCATTCAAGCCGGTCCAGCGATGGCCAATGTGTTGCTTGGTGTGAGCGCTCCGAGTGGCCGGCTCACCACCAGTTTTCCGCGCGCGGTCGGGCAGGAGCCGCTCTACTATAACCACTTCAATACCGGTCGTCCTGCGGACGGTGTCGATTTGTCGCATCCGCCCACAAACGGCGCTGAGAAATATAAATCCCGGTACATCGATGTGCCCAACTCGGCGCTCTATCCATTCGGCTACGGGATGACCTACAGCACGATCACCTATTCGGCGACGAGCGTCAACGCGGCAACGACAAGCGCAAGAGATCTGAACGCGGGTTCGGCGAAACTGACGGTGTCGGCAGAAGTGCGCAACACCGGAAGCCGCCCGGCCGACGAAGTCGTGCAGTTATACATTCGCCAAACCGGAACCAGCGTCGTGCGTCCCGTGCGCGAATTGAAAGGCTTCAAGCGCATTACGCTCGCCTCCGGTCAGTCGCAGAAAGTGGAGTTCACCCTGGGCGGCGATGAGCTCAGGTTCTGGAACATTGAGATGAAAGACATTGTCGAGCCGGCCCAATTGACTGTGTGGGTGGCTCCCGACTCGACAGGCGGCAAGCCGGCGCAGGTGAGCATTGGCCAATAGGTCGGATTTCACGAACGGATTTGTATCAGGGCACGGCTTCAGCCGTGCCGCCCGGGCAACCTGAAGATCGGGCTTTAGCCCGGAGGGATTTTTGATTTACCTCGGAGAGGGATTAGTGAGACTGGTTCGAGTCTTATCGTGCCGATCCGTGTAAATCCGCGGCTGCTCTTGCTCTTCCCGATTTGGGAATCGATACAGGAAAAACCACAAAAGTGTATTGACACGCAGCGCAAAAGTGCTAGGGTTGAGTTTGGAGCCATCCAGCTCTGCGCAGGTGGGTGGCTCTTTGCCCTTTTGGGTTGCGTTCTTTGCTAACAGGAGAAGGTTTGTGACACGACACGAAAAGATTCCGGCCCATATGGGCTGGGCATCGCAAATCTTGAATGCAGTTTCGAGTTTTAGGTTTCGAGTTTCGCGCAAAGTAGTTCTGTTGCTTGGCCTGCTGTTTTTCTGCGGCGTCCTGATGGCCGCGGCGCAGGATGCGCCCCTTCCCGGACTCTACGATCCCGTCGCCGATCCCAAAGCAGTTGTCACGGTCGGCAATGCCCGTTTCACCGTGCTACCAAGCGGCGGAGCGCAAGCCGGGCTGGCGCTATGAGGGAAACGCCCTGACTACTGTAATTACGACTTCGCAGACGGATGTGACGCAGACGGTGACGATCAAGATCACACGTTCGGCGAAATTGGTAAAGCAGCAAGCAGAACTAAACGGGTTCGCGGGAGCGATGACTCGGCTGCGGGCCGCGGTTTACACGCTGCAGCATGCGTGGCCGTTCAGCAATGTGCCTGACGATCTGCTCGATGCGGCGCAGACCGGCGACCGGATGAGCTACTATCCCGACACCGCGGGCAAACAGATGGCACACTATCGCGAAGTGTTGCCCAAGGCGAAAGCGAAAGTTGACGCGCTGGCCAAGGCGGGCATCAGCGACGAGCAGAAAGCGGCACTGGCGAAGTCGCTGGGTCCGGTGTGGGAGACGCCGGAAGCTAAAGCGGCGCTGGCGGATTACGCGAACAAACTGGCGCGGGCGCAGGCGGAGATTGACGATGCGATGGGACTGAAACAGTGATTACGATTCCCCTTCATTCCAAAACGGAATGAGTGGGCATCCATTCGATACAAGCCTGATAATTTACTCGCGCGTCCTATATCCGCCGTGATGTAATCGCGAATAGCTGACATCTTAGATATCAGACAGGTATCCACATTGGGCGAATCGCGTCGCGGTGCTATTTTCCTTGGAGTTTCTTCTCTTCTAGTCATTCTGCTGATTCAGCTCGCGCTCACCATTCGAACCGAATCCATTACTTGGGACGAGGACGACCACTTGTACGCCGGGTACATGTCGCTGAAGACCGGCGACTTCGGTCTGAACCCTGAGCATCCGCCGATGGTCAAGATGCTGGCGGCCTTGCCGATCCTCGACATGCCACTGCGATTACCGGCGCTGCAGAACCGTGAGTTCAAGCACGAGGCTTTTCTAGGCGGCAAGGAGTTCCTGTTCAAAAATGACGCGGACACCATGCTCTTCCGTGCACGAATGGCCGCGGCCAGCCTGACACTGCTGTTGGCGCTGCTGGTGTTTCTAGCGGGGCAGGAGATGTTCGGCACGGCGGCGGGTTTCGTCGCGTTGATCCTTCTAGTGTTCGATCCCAACCAGATAGCGCACGGAGCTTTTGTTACGACAGATACAGGTCTGACTTGCTTTCTGTTCGCAACGGTTTATTGCTTCTACCGCTTCGTGAAGGCGCCGTCGATTGGGCGGTTGCTGCTGGTTGGATTGGCGGGCGGCCTGGCGCTCGCGAGCAAGCACACGGGCATCCTGATATTTCCCATCCTTCTGCTGCTGGCAATTTGCGAATGGTTCTCGGGACGAACAGTCAGACCGGATGCAAACGGGCGGAAGCGACTGGGCCTCGCGCAGTACGTGTTATCGCTCGCCGTCATCACGGTGGTGAGTGTTACGGTGTTGTGGGCGTTTTACGGATTTCGCTATGCGGCGCGTCCTGCCGGGTTGCAGCTGAATCCCTCATCCGCCGAGTACATCGCGAGTCTGTCACGCCCACGCGAAGCGAAGCTGTTGGCGACCGTCGCGCGCTACCACCTGCTGCCCGAGTCGTACATCTACGGCCTGGCGGACGTTCGCGTGATGGACGACTTCTACAGCAGCTTCCTGCTGGGCACAACCTATCCCCACGGAGTCTGGTTCTATTTCCCGGCAGTAATCGTCATCAAATCGACCCTGTCATTTCTGGCCTTGCTGGCGATCGCCATTGGGGCCATCGCGACGCGAAAGCTGACGCGTTGGCGCGAAATATTGTTCCTGGCGATTCCGCCCGCGGTGTACCTGGCGGTGGCGATGAGTTCGCACATGAACATCGGGGTGCGACACATCCTGCCGATCTATTGCTTTCTGGGCGTACTGATCGGCGGGGCAGCCGTAGCGCTGGTGAATCGCCAACGACGCTGGGTATACGTTTTCGCAGCGCTGATGCTCCTCCAGGTTGCCACATCGCTGCGCGCCTTCCCGACTTATATCTCCTACGTCAACGAGGCGTGGGGTGGACAGAAGAATGCGTGGTGGTTGCTGAGCGACTCCAACGCCGACTGGGCGCAGCAACTCAAGGCCACTAAGCAGTACCTGGATGCGCGCGGAGTGAAGGACTGCTGGTTCGTTTACTTCGGCGAGGGCGTGATCGATACCAGCTACTACGGCATACCCTGCAAAGCGCTGCCCACGCCTGATGCTCAGTGGATCGGCGAGAAGTTCTATGACACTCCCGAAGTGATCGATGGCATGGTGCTCATTAGCGCCGGCAACCTTTCGGGATTCGAGTTTGGGCCCGGTGAACTTAATCCTTACGAGCAGTTCAAGACGATCAAGCCAACCGGTGTGATTCAAAATGGCATCTACGTTTTCGAAGGCAAGTTCGAAATCCCGTTGGCCGCAGCCATCGGGCATCGGCAGAAAGCGCAAGTGTTGCTGGCGGAGGGAAAACTAGATGACGCCCTGACGGAAGCGCAACGCGCGGTGGAACTTGATCCCAACGCGGTGGCCACCAATTCCGCGCTGGGCGACGTGCTGGCTGCTCTCCATCGCAAAGACGAGGCGCGCGCCGCGTATGAACGCGCCCTGACTTCGGCCCAGACTATTCATCCTGAGTTCCAGGTAGGATCGATTCCCGAGCTACAAAAGAAGATCGCGGAGATGAAGAGCTAAGCGGCGCTGCGGGAATTAGAATGCCTGGGGCGCAGGCAACGGACATCGATAACGCAGCAGGAGGGGGCGGTGAGAGCGTTGCGAAAGACTGATTTCCCTCAGGGGCTAAGGCCCGGCATTTTCCCGTCCTCTTATGGCACGGCTGAAGCCGTGCCCCTTCAAAACCTGTTTCTTAGGGCGGTTTTGTTATTCGCGGTTGCGACCGCCTTAGCAGTTTGTGGGCTAGCTGCTGGCGCTGTCGCGCAGGATACGTATGAGCAGCCGTGGCGGCCGCAGTATCACTTCACGCCGCCGCACAACTTCATGAACGATCCCAACGGCATGGTCTTCTATAAGGGTGAGTATCACCTGTTCTACCAGTACAACCCCGAAGGCCAGGTTTGGGGACACATGAGCTGGGGACATGCGGTCAGCACCGACATGGTGCATTGGAAGAACCTGCCGCTGGCGATTCCGGAACAGCCAAATTACATGATTTATTCGGGAAGCGCGGTGGTGGACTGGAACAATTCGAGTGGTCTGTGCAAGAACCCCGATGCGCAAGACCGCTCGTGCCTGATTGCGATTTACGCCGCGGACTACCATCAAAAGGCAGAAAAGACACACATCGCTTACAGCAACGATCGCGGACGCACGTGGACGAATTATGCGGGTAACCCTGTCATCGACATTGATGCGGCCGATTTTCGCGATCCGAAAGTTTTCTGGTACGCGCCGCAAAAGAAATGGGTGCTGGTAGCGGTGCTGGCCGACCACCGCAAGGCAGTGTTCTTTTCGTCAACGGACTTGAAGCAGTGGACGAAGATGAGTGAGTTTGGACCGGCGGGCGATGATGCCGGGCAATGGGAGTGTCCGGACTTACTGGAGCTGCCAATCGAAGGAACGACCGACACGCGGTGGGTTCTGATCATCAACCGAAATCCGGGAGCGCCTGCGGGTGGAACGGGCGTGCGCTATCTCATCGGAGAATTTGACGGCACGCAGTTTGTCGAGAAGGAAAGTACCGGGGAAAAATTGTGGGCGGATTATGGGAAGGACTTTTACGCGACCAACTCGTTCAATGATATGCCGGCCAGCGATCCGCGGAAAATATGGATTGGCTGGACGAGCAACTGGCTGTACGCAAAGGATGAGCCCACGGTGGCGTGGCGGGGAGCGCAATCGATCCCGAGAAGTCTGACTCTGCGGTACGTTGCAACCCCACTTATTCCAAAGGAAGGAACAGGTGGGACACCCACGAGTAACGAGTTGTTGATGGCGCAGGCTCCGGTGCGGGAATTGCAGAGCTTGCGCGGAAAGCCGCTGCAGATCAGCAACACAACAGTGCAGGACGCAAACAGCAAGATTGCCGCTGCCGGCTTTAGAACCGAGAGCTATGAGATCGAGGCTGAAATAGAGCCGGGCAGCGCCAGCGAAATCGGCTTCCATGTGCTGAAGGGCGATGGGTCGCAAACCCTGGTTGGCATTGTGCCGGCGAGCAATACGCTGTTTGTCGATCGCACGAACTCAGGCGACGTTTTTTTCAGCGACGCTTTTCCCGGCCGCTTCTCGACCACTTTGCATGACACGAAGCGGGTGAAGCTGCACATCTTCGTGGACCGCTCCATCGTGGAAGTTTTTGCCAACGACGGCGAAAAGGTGATGACGGACCGCGCCTACCCACCGCAAGACAGTTGGCAAATCGAGATGTATGCCAACGGCGGAGCAGGGAAGATCGTGTCGCTGACGATCTGGCCGATGAGTTCGATCTGGACGGCCGAAAAGTAACTCGCGGATTTTCCCCGCGTGCTCATCCCGGATTGCGACGCATTCGTCCAAGAGTGGAGCGTTACTGTAAAAGAATCGCGAAACTCTTTACCGCGAACGGAGTCTAAGAGGGTAGAGACCTTCTCTGATGCCCCCCAGCATTGCGAAACTGAGAAACGGCAGCACCGCGACAACCACGTCCCGAAATTACAGTGCATGGTTATTGGGAGCGCTATTGCTGTTCTTCGTCGCGAACGCACGAGTGGCGCGCTACGATATGCATCGGCGCGACTTGAAGCTGGCGACGACCCAGTCATACCTGGACAGCGACGAAACGTGGCTGGAATTGTCGATGGCGGCGTTACTGCTGTCGTGGTGCGGGGCGCATCTTGGCCTGCGTGTATTTTGTGCTCCCACAGCGTTGCGGATTGCAGTCGCGATTCCCGTGGTGTCGCCGCGGGGCGAATTCGACCGCGAATTGCGTCTGCGAGCGCCGCCTCTCCCCTAGTTACAACACTCTTTAGATAAGTTGCATCTCAATTGAGTATGAGTGGCGCCCGCGGACGTGGGGCGGAAGTCGTATTTCGACCAGGTCCGCGGGACCCACTCGCCAGTTCTTGGCCGCGCCGCACGGTAGCCGGCAGAATTCAACACCCTAAACCGAACACAAGAGGAGGATGTATGTCCCGAGCAGTAGAAATGAACCCCACTAGCGCGGTTGTGCAGAACTCACCGGAAAGAATAAGCGAGCCATTGCGGGAACGTATCGAACAGCGAGCGTACGAGCTATACGAGGCCCGCGGGTCCGAGCCCGGACATGAAATCGAAGACTGGACTAAGGCCGAGGCGGAGATACTCCAGCAGACGAAGCTACATCGAGCGGCGTAAATAAGGATGCCCCACCCGGACTGAGTAAAAGGGTGGGGCATTTTTTGTCTGCATCCGACGGCCACCTTCTACCTATTTTTCGCGGCGGTAGTCTCCGCGTCGAAGACCTGCGCCTTTACTGGAGCGAGGAATGGGATGGCGGTGGCCTGCGGTACGAATGTCCCGGCTTTCAGAGCGTCGCCGGTGAACAAGAATTTGAAGTCCCCCATGCTGAACGAATCCGGCACCAGGTGGAAGATGTAGCTCTGCTGGGTGGCTCCACGGAGTGAGACCACGTCAGGCGTGGTGTTACGGACCACGAGCAGGATCATCCCGGCCGATTCTTCGCTCTTGTTCTCGGGTTTGCGAACACCGTCCTGCTTTTCCTGTTTCTCGCGCTGCTCGTGCTCCTGATGGACCACCTTGGCGGGATTGAAACCCGGAACCAGCGCGCGGGCCCGCTCCACGGAGCTGGGAGGAAATGTGCCGTAGCGCCATTGTGCATCGGCAAGTTCACCGACGTTTTCCAGGACTACCGCGCCGCCAGTGTTCTGTCCTGCCTGAATCGCATCGTGCTTGGGCTGCAGTGCGAGGGTGGCAACGACCATGACCATCGCTGCGACCTTGCGGCCCTCGGCCACGATCAGTGTGGCTGATCCTCCCACCACTTCCATCGGCACATCAACATAGGTAGCGTTGGCGGTCTGCGCGATGATCTTGACCGGAACTTTGTCAAAGGCCACAAAGGTGTTGTGACTGTCGCCGGTGAATGGGCCGGCGATCGTGCATACATCCTGCTTGACGCACAGTGCGGACGACTCGAAGCCCTGGGCGACAGGAGCTTTCTGCAACATGGGTTTGGGGAGATCGACTTTGCCGGCGACAGCGACCGAAGGGTCGCCAGCCTGACGCAGCGTGAAGGCCAGCGGATTGACACCAGGAACGGTAAAGGTGATGGGACCATCGGCTGGTTGCGGCGCGGAGCCATTCAACTCAAAGGTCCAGCCGCTCAGACGAGACGCGCCGCCCGACGACGGCATAGGCAACGAGACGCGTGCCAGCAGGAAATCGGGATGGCCGGCAAAGCGATCGGGATCTTCGACAACACTGCCGGAAATGCGCTGTCCGGGATGCAGATCTGCCGGCAGAACAACGGCGACTTCCTTCGTCGTGATAGCGGTGGTCGCGTCAGCCGGATTCTTAGGCTGTAGGCGGCGGGACTTCTGCTCGGCCTCGGCAGCCTGACGCGCGGCCGCGAGACTCTGAAAGACTTCGTCGCGCGTGATCCGGCGGACTACTTCCGGACCTTCGTGTGCTTCCTCGGAAGCCGGACAATCGATGACCTCGTACTTTTGCGTCGCGGCTTTCCAGTCGAAGCAGCGGTTTATGCCGCTCATCGGATCGTGGAACAGCTTGTGCCCGGAAACGTGCTTGCCCGACTGGTCGAAGTCTTCGATGATCTCGGTGGTGAAGTTGGAGTTCTCGTCGTAGGCGTGCTGGACAATCTTTTCGGCCGATTTGCCGTCTGGCCAGTAGTGGGTTTCGTTCTGCTTGTCGGCTTCGCCGTGAGAGTTGAACGAATAGTCGATCTTGACCTGGATTTTGCCGTCCGTTCCGACGGTACGGCTCTCGATGATTCGACCGGCGGCATCGTAATCGAATTCCTGCTTCAAGCCGGGTCCGGCGTCCTGCACCACGGTCTTTTGGGCGAAGGAGCATATAGAGGATAAGAAGATGAAAGCCCCGCAGAGCGAGACGAGATACCACTGCAATCGTAGGTGGCGCCGCACGATTACCTCCGGGGTACGATGACGTTAGTAAGAGCGAACCACCATTCTAACCGGGATCCCCGGCAATTGGCTTAGTAGTAAACATTGAGCATCACCCGGAATCACTTCGGGTTACTGATTTGGCGTCCAGAAGCACGGGCTTCGGCTGGCAGGGGAGTCCGAATCTGGCAGTCCATTACCAGCGCATTAACCTGAATAACCCGCGTAGCTGCAAACATTTGCAATAATTAACCGCAAATGCACCGTTTCTGAGTCGATTCTGTGCTCTGGGTAGGTAATGGGGAATTCACTTGGTCTGACGGCTTAACCGATTCTTAACTTTCCTACTATAAAAATAGTTGTGGAAATGAAAGGTGCGTGATACAAAGGCTACTATCTCTGCCGTAGCCAGATTCCGCTATCGCTGGCTTGAGACACTTTCACGACAACCGAAACACACTGGAGAGGCCCTTGATGAACCGAAACATTTCCCTCTCGTTGTGCGCCACAGCACTTTGTCTCGTATTGCTACTCTGCGGATCGATGTTTGCGCAGACCAATGCTGCACAATCTGGCGTACTCAATAAAGCTGACTTCAACCGCGCGGTACGATTCGATGTATCGCCTCCACTTCGCGATCTCATCGATTCACAACCGGTATCGGTGTTTGGCTATCATGAAGCGAGCCCAGCCCTGAAGCCGAAATTGCTCAAACAGATTGCCTTCGGCGACCGTAGCGTGGCAAAGGGTACGCAGCAGCAAGCCAACGTAGCACTCGCGGCGCCAGTATCGGCGACGATCAATTGGAACGTACTGGGAGTCGGAATCGGCTTCCACGGGTACACGGTTCCGGATGCGCCGACCGACTCAAACGGAGCCTCGGGCGATTGGCCGGGCAACCAGTCTGCCGCGCAAGTGGTGGAGTGGGTCAACGTCTCCTACGCTATCTTCAATAAGGCGACTGGCGCGTATATCGCCGGTCCGATCCTGGGCAACACATTGTGGGCTGGCTTCGGCGGACCTTGCCAGACCAGCAACAGCGGCGACATCGTGGTGCAGTTCGATAGGATGGCGCACCGGTGGATCCTCTTCCAGCCCGTATTCAGCGCGCCGTACATGTCGTGCTTTGCGATCTCGACGACCCCGGACGCTACCGGAACCTATTATCGGTACGCATTCCCGCAGAACAACGGCTTCCCCGACTACCCGAAGCTGGGAATTCAGCCGGAAGCGATTTACCAGGCGCAGAACATCTTCAACAACGCCGGCACGGCTTACCTGGGTGCCCAGCCCTGCGCGTACAACCGCGTAAAGATGATTGTGGGCGATCCGACGGCCGAGCAGGTTTGCACGCTGGACAACTCGAACGGCACGCTGTTTGACGACAGCATGTTGCCCGCCGATCTGGACACTCCGAACCTGCCAATGCCTGCCGGCACTCCGGAAGTCTATGTGGGCAGTATCGACAACAACAATTCCGAAACCAACATCTACGAGTACACCTACCTGCCTGACTTTGTGCACGGCACCGCAACCCTCACCGGTATCGACGGAAGCAGCCCGATCGCAACTGGACTGCCGGCGTTTGTTGGACTGTGCAATTTCGGCTCGTCCGGTTGTATTCCGCAACTCGGAGTTACCACGGGTTCGAGCGGCCTGGACTCGCTGGGCGATCGCTTGATGTTCCGCTTGGCGCTTCACCGCGGTATCAACGCGGCCAACGTTCCGGTCACGTCGTACATGGTCAGCCATGCCATCGTGAACGGTTCGACGGGCGCAGTGCGGTGGTACGAGTTCCGCGCGCCGGCGGGCCACCCGACGGCCCTAGCGGCCTATCAGGGCGGTACCTACGCGCCAGATGCCACCTATCGCTTCATGGGCTCGCTGGCCATGGACAAGAATGGCGACATCGCGTTGGGTTACAGCCGTTCGAGCTCGACCATCCATCCGGACGTCTACTTCACCGGTCGGGTACCATCCGATCCGTTGGGGACGATGGAAGGGGAGCAGTCGATCGTCAACCAAACGGTGGCGACCGGTTCGCAGAGGAGCACCAGCCATCGCTGGGGCGACTACAGCAGCATGACCATCGATCTGGACGGTTGCTCGTTGTTCTACGTGAACCAGTACTACACGACGACGACGACCTTCGCCTGGAGCACACGTGTGGCTTCGCTGAAGTTCAACAGCTGTACGCCAACTGTTCTTCCGTAGATTGAATACCGCGGCGCCGTTCCCATTCGGCGCCGTGGATTCACCCAGGATTAACGATTAACGGGGTTGAGTAACCATGGGGTTGTGATACTCTAGTTGCCCAGCCGTGGTGTAAGAGAAATCGCAGCGTCGACTGAAAGGTTCTGTGGACGACGCTGACAGGAAGCTTAACCCGGTAGCGCCTGGTATTTGTGTTTGGGTCCTATCGCCACTTCAGTCTCAGGCCGCGCAGAGTTCGCGTCCGAGCGGAGGATTTAAGAATGAAGAATCTATCTTTGCGGAGTGTCGCCCTGGTGGGCTGCTCTCTGCTTCCTCGCAGTCGTCATGGCGAGCGCCAGTAACATCTCGTTCCCCTTAAGGTCGACTACGTCTCAACAACACGGGTTGTTGGGTCCCGCCACCACCAATGTTCCGTTTCCTACCGCAGGTGATGCCTACTGCAGCCTTACGAATCGGCTGCGGTACCATTCCCGTCGGCGGCCAGACGGCCTTCCAGTGGACGGCGGGCGATTATGTGATCTCGTCGATCTTTACCCTTCCCACAACCTCGGTCACCGACCTGACGGCCAACTGGAACTTCCAGGACTATCTGGGCGGCGGAAACACAGAAACCTGGTATGTCTATGTCAACGGCGTAGCAGTGGCCCAGGCGATCCTGCCGGATGACAGCTACAATGGCGACATTCTGAATGTCAGCGGTACGGTTACCTTTGCCGGCATTGCACCCGCTGCGGGCGGCTACCAGGTGGAATTGATATTGCAGAACACCGTCCCCTTCGGCGGCGGATCAGTGGCATGGCTGGATGGCGGAATCACGGGCTTGTCGTATACGCTCGACCCCTGAGCCGGGCAGCATGTTGCTGTTCGGAACGGGCGCAATCGGGCTCGCCGGCCTGTTGCGTCGGAAGCTCGGACTGTAAACATCGGTTAGTTTTTGTCGTTGGGAAGCCGCAGCTAAACGCTGCGGCTTCGCTATTTAGGGCTGGTGATTGAACGAGGCGCAATCCTGCTGCCGCGCGGACTAAAGTCCCCGAGGAAAATGAAAGAGGCTTATCGGCACGACTGAAGTCGTGCCCTGATACAAAACATACCGCCTCAGTAAACAAAACGCCTCAGTACGGATATTTGCCGATCACCTTCCCATCCTTCTTATTGAGGAGCACCAGGGCGGCACGCTGCTCGGGCAGAGTGAATCTGATCTCTGCGCCGGTGAGCTTGTCGCGCACGTCGATGGGCTCGTCGCGCCCGCTCTCGGACATAAAGAGGTAGAGGACAGCGTCTTCGAAAATCGTGGGCCGGGCCAGAACTCCGACAGAGAGTTGTTTGACTTCGTAGGGCGGCTCGACGCCTGCGCGATGAAGCGCTGCGGCGTAGACAGCGACCGTCGCTTCGTTGCCTTCGCTCATCTCAACCGGATAAGAAGCGATCAGCAGCTTGCCCATTCCAATCGTAAGTTCCTTCCAGCCCGACTGGTCGGCAAAGCGAAGTGCGTCGATGAAAGCCTGGTCGGCAAACGAAACTGGGACAGGCTTGCCGTCGATCGTCATCGAGCCCTGGCGGAAGTTGAGCGGCAGCACTTGCGCGTCGACGCCGAGTTCCTTTAGCCGCGTGGTGTAGCGCCAGTACGGATCGCGGTCGAATGAGCCAGTAATGAGCAATGTCCCACCCTGTGAGACATAGGCGAGAAGCCGCTTCCAGGCGGTATCGTCGAGCACGTGCGGCGAGGGAAGGATGGCCAGCTTGGGCTGTCCGAGATGCGCGAGCTGATTTTGCGCGATCGCGTAGGCCGGAACATGCAGATAGTTGTGCAGTACGCGCACGGCCTTCTGTTGCGCGGCGACGGCTCCGGGGTTCAGGGGCGAATACTGCAAATCCTGTGGCAGAACAATGGCGACCGACGGCTGCTCGGGGGCACGGAAAGACTCGCCATTGGTGTTGGCGAACTTCGCGAGGCCGCGCATCACGGCGGTCTCGGCCTTCTCCGTGTAGTCGGGACGAACGATGCCGATGGTGACCTCGACATCCTCGGTCATGTAGGCGTTGACGTTCCACAACCAGTCGATGACACCGGCACTGGTAGCGAGTGCGAGTGCGCACTTGCGCTCCAGCGTGTAGGCCTGATTGTTGGGGCTGCGGCGCCAGGTAGCGTCGAGTTGGAAGTCGTTCTGCAAGCCGGTCTCCTGGATGAGCAGCGGCTTGCCGGGTTGCTTGGCGACGAGTGAGTCCCAGAGCAGCGCGTCGTTGAGCCACCAACTGTGATTGGTGGTGAAGTCGACGGCGTCAACCCAATACGAGGTATTGAGGCGATCGGTGCCGCCGCCTTCGTCCTGGCCAACGGTGACGAGTTGCTGGCTGCCGGTGGCGCGGATAGTCTGCCGCATGGTCTGCGCCCACGCGACGAATTGCTGCTGCGCGAACAGATAGAAGTCATGCGCCGATAGCGGATGCCCGCCACGATAGACGCTGCCGGGCGCGAAATCCGGCTCGTCGGGTACGGGAAGAGGCGAAGGCAGCGTGGTCATGTTCCAGGCGTTGGCTACAGCGTCGTTGGTGCCGTGAACTTTGCCAAGGTACTCGTTCCAGCGTTCGGACTCGAAGCGGTCGCCGTTGGCGCGCGTCACCCAGAGGTGCGCAGTCTTGTCGAAGCTGGGCTCGTTGATCAGGTCCCACATCAGAAACGGGACGTCTTTGAAGCGGGAGACGATGGCGGTGATGTAGTCCTGCTGGCGACGAAGGGCTTCGGGATCGAGGTACGGGTTGGCGCCGCCGAAGTTGTCGGGGATGAAGGCGAAGAAGGTGAACTGCACGGGAATGTTGTAACGCTGCGCCGTCAGGAAGAAGGCTTCGAGATTGCGTAACGCAGACTCTTGCACGACGCCGGGTTCTTTCATCACCTGGTCCCAGGCGGTCCACAGGCCGGTACGAATCATGTTGATGCCGTTGTCGTGCATCTGCGCGAAGTCGCGGTCCCAGACGAAGGGATTGGGCTGCATCAGGTATTGGCGCTGGACGTCGCTGGCCATGTACGTGGTGCCGACGATGGGCAGCGGCTTGCCATTGACGAGGAAAAAGTTCTGGTTGAGGGTAACTCTCGGTCCTGAAAGCAGCCGCTCATTGTCGCGCACCCAGTAGCCGGTGCGGTATTGCGCGACCGAGCGTATCGCCGTCGAAAAATTTCGCCGTGACGGTATGGAGTCCGCCTTGCGATTGCCCCGGCATTTGCACGCTGGTGATGAACGGATACTGCGTAATGTCGAGAGGGAACGTTTGCCTCACCGGCGAGCCGCTTTCGGCCTCGTCAGTGAGTTCGAGTTTGAGCACGGCGGGCTTGGCGGCGAAGCGATTGATGCGCACTTCGAAGCTCGGAGTCTCGCCCGGCAGAAAGAGCGCAGTTGTCGGCTGCACCAGCATCTCGCGCGCGCCTTCGAGAGCGCGTTGCACGAGCCGCCCCAGATCGGCTGACGACAAAGGTTGCTGGAGATCGGCGAGGACCATCACCCAGCGTCCACCGACGAAGTTGTTCTTGATGTGGTCGAGTTCGATGACCGGCGCGGCGAGTTTGTGTTTGTCGCCATCGGTGAACCAGACGAGCGCGTCGAGGCGCATGTCGATGGTTCCGGCGGTGCCGATGCGCGGATAGAGTCCTTCGGCGCTCATGCGGACGACGGGACTCCAGGAGCGCTTCCATGCAACGGTCGGCGGAGTCACCTCGGGCAGATCGGCGTTGCCGAGCGCAGACAAATCCTTCGGACCGGGCGTCTCGGTGTAGTCGTTGATGAACAGCGCCTTCGCCCAGGCATTTCGCGGATAGCGGAGCTTCCACGTGCAAGCATTGTTGGCAGCGCACTCGCGATAGGCCGCTTGCGTGAACGGGCGTCCGCCCAGCGTGAGCAGGTTGCCGCCGCGCTGCAAATATGCGTAAATCGCGGGCCACGCGGCTTCGGGAAACGCGGAGCCATAGGGCATCACCAACAGCTTCTTATCAGGCGACACCAGCGCGGTTGTCAGTTCCTGCGCGTTGGCGAAGCGTGCATTGGGCAACGCGGCGAGCGACGCATGGTCGGGCGCTGGCGTATCAGCGGCAGGGAAGCCGTCGTCCCAGAAAATAACAGTGGTTGCGGTAGTTTGAGCCATGGCCGAAATTGCGAGGAACAGGAAGAGCGCAGCCCAGCAGACGCGCATTCAAAGACCCCATAGGTAGAGCAAATGATGTTCGTCAGGATGATAGAACCGGCGGGCGAATTAGGCCAAGCCAATCGGATGAGTCACTGGCGCACAGCTGATCAGTTGGTGGTTGGCTCGCGGCGCTTTGCGCGAAGAATCAAGAAGAGGCCGCCCGCTGCGGCGACGATAACAGCCATAACGAGAATCGGCATGGGGTGAGCGTTCTTGGTGAGCGAGGAAAACACGTGGCGACCGTAGCGCGCGGCGAGGAACGCGAGGAGTGTATAGCGAATGGCCCGTCCGAGAGTCAGGGCAAAGAGGAATTTCTTGACCGGATACTCCATGGCGCCGGCAGCCATCACAAATGGAACCATAGGCACCGGCGGCGGCAGCATGGCGGGAATGGCAATCGCTCCCAGGCCCCAGCGCTCAAACAGGTTCTGAACTTTTTGCAGCGTCGCCGGCTTCACGCGCCTGGCGAGCGCTTCCTGGCCACCTTTGCGCGCCAGGCGGTAGGTGACATAGGCGCCCATCACCGCTCCGATGGTGGCCATCACGGCGTAATAAATCCACAGACTCGGCTGACGCGCCGAGAGCACGAGGGTCAGCAAGTCCATGCTGCCGGGAATCGGAAGGATCGAAGCGTCGAGCAGTCCGAGCGGAATGAACCCCAGGCCGCCGAGGTGGAAGATCCAGCGGCGAAAGGTGTGTGCGACCGGCTTGGCGGCAAACGCGACGATATGCAGGGAGATCATGCTGGTTCATTAGAGTCCCGGCGGCACGGCCGGGACTCGGACTTCAGGCTCTCGTCGCTCGTCATTTTCCGGCTTCAGGTTGTGTCACCTTGAGGGCCGGGACCTCCTGCTGTTTGACCAGATTGTTGTAAGCCGGAACGTCGGTGGAAACGATCTCCTGCCATTTCGACATCTGCTCGTTCAACTGTTTGCTGAGCATGTCAAACACTTCATAGGACTGTTGCGTCGGGGCGGTGTCGGCGCTGCCGACTACGCCACCGAGCGCGACCAAGTGATTGTTGAGACGAACCGGGAAGTTAAGCACGTCCTGACCGCTCTTGGCCTTGGTCTGGATGAGCACTTCTTCAATCTCGGTCATCTTCTTGTTGAGCGCTTTACCGGCATCGATGATGGGCTTGCTCTGCGGGCCGTCGCCAACATGCTTGTTGACGGCATCGATCTGGTCGCGAAGGCTGCGAATCTCAATGATGGTGTCGTCAGTCTGGGTGACAGCGTCGCGAACCTTCATCAGCAGGTCGAACTGCTTGGTGAGGTCGGCCTGCGTGACCGTGAGCCGCGGATCGGCAGTGATTTCGAGAGGCGCGGTATAGCTCTGGCCCAGCACGGTCAGCTTCACCTGATAGGTGCCAGGCAGTGCGACCGGCCCGTCGGTGTTGCCGCCCCACAGCGGCGCTTTGGGAACCTTGGTCGCGCCTTCGTAGCGCAGGTCCCAGACGAAGCGATTCAGACCGGCGTCCGCGGGAAGGGCGCCGCCACCACCACCGCGCGCGAAGAAGTCTTCCTCATCGCTTCCTCCAGCCTCTTCCTTCTTGGGGAACTTGCGGATGGTCTTGCCCGAAGAATCGAGAATCTCCAGGGTGATCTTCGGAGGCTCGTTCTTGTCGGCGTCGGTCTTGGCTCCGTCAGGCTTGGCTTGATCGCCGCTCGCACCCTCTTTCTTGTCAGGTTTCTTCAGCGAAGTTTTCAGCCAGTAATCGATCACCGCTCCAGCCGGCGGGTTCTTGCCAACATAGGCACCTGCGCCGAAGGGCGAGCCGTCAAAGGTCGTGTGATTCGCAGCGGCAGGTGTGAACAAGTGCGCCTGCTGCTGCGGAATTGAGTCGCTATACTGTCGCAGCGGCGTGATGTCGTCGAGAATCCAGAAGCTGCGGCCGTGAGTGGCAATCACAAGGTCGTTGTTCTTGACGATCAGGTCATTCACTGGCGACGTCGGCAGGTTGATTTGCATCGGTTGCCACTTATTGCCGTCGTCGAAGGAGACGTATACGCCCTGCTCGGTGCCGGCGAAGAGCAAGCCCGGCTGACGCGGATCGGTGCGTACGGCGTGGACATAATTGTTCGCAGGAAGACCGCCAATCAATTTGGTCCACGTCTTGCCGAAGTCGGTGGTCTTGAATACGTAGGGAGCGAAGTCGTCCATCTTGTGGCGTTCGACGGCGAGGTAGGCGGTGCCGGCATCGCGTGAAGAGGCTTCGATCATGCTTACCGTGCCCCACTCCGGCATGGCCTTGGGAGTGACGTTGTCCCAATGTTGGCCGCCGTCGCGAGTGAGATGCACAAGACCGTCATCGGTTCCGGCCCAGATCAAGTCTTTCTGCACCGGCGACTCGACCACTGAAAAAATCGTGTCGTACACTTCAACGCCCGTATTGTCTTTCGTGATCGGTCCGCCCGATGCCGCCTCTTTGGACTTGTCGTTGCGCGTCAGGTCGGGGCTGATGACGGTCCAACTCATCCCGTTGTCGGTGGTCTTAAACAGAACTTCGCCCGCAAAGTACAGCGTCTTGGGATCGTGTGGCGAAAACACGATAGGCTCGGTCCACTGGAAGCGGTGCCGGACGTCGGCCGCCGCCCATCCAATGGGATTGATCGGCCACGGATTCACCGCCTGCTCCTGATGGGTGCGGTGATCGTAGCGCGTGATCTCGCCGCCATACGAGCCGGCATAGACGATGTTCGGATCAGTAGGGTCGGGCGCGATGTATCCGCTCTCGCCGCCGCCCACGGGATACCAGTCCGAGCGATCGACATAGCCGTCGAGTCCGGCGCTGGCGATAGCGACGGTCGAGTTGTCCTGCTGTGCGCCGTAGATGTAGTAAGGGAAGCGATTGTCGGCGACCACGTGGTAGAACTGCGCCGTGGGCTGGTTGTACTCGGTGGTCCAGTTGTCGCCACCGTTGGTGGAGATGGTCGCGCCCCCGTCGTTGCCCTCGATCATGCGCTTGGGGTTGGTGGGGTCGATCCACAGCCCGTGATTGTCGCCGTGAGGCACGCGCATGCGGTTGAACGTCTTGCCGCCATCATTAGAGCGATAAACTGCGGTGTTGAGGATGTACACCGAATCAGCGGACTTCGGGTCAGCGAAAATGTGCGAGTAGTACCAGGCGCGCTGGCGAAAGCGGTGATCGTCGGTCATCAAGCGCCAGGTTTCGCCTGCGTCGTCGGAGCGGTAGATCCCGCCCTTGTCGGCTTCTATGACGGCGTACACGCGGTTGGGATTAGCGCCTGACACGGTCACGCCGATGCGGCCAATGACACCCTCAGGCAAGCCGTGACCTTTGAGTTCCTTCCATGTCGTTCCGCCGTCGATGGATTTATACAGGCCGCTGCCCGGGCCACCGCTGTCCATGCTCCACGGCGTGCGCTTGGCTTGCCAGAGCGCTGCATAAAGAATGTTGGCGTTGGTGGGATCGAACGTGATGTCGATGCCGCCGGATTTTGCGTCTTTGTAGAGAACCTTCTGCCAGGTCTTGCCGCCATCGAGAGTGCGGAAGATGCCGCGCTCTTCGTTATCGGCGAAGGGATGGCCCAAGGCGGCGACGAAAGCGATGTCAGGATTCCTGGGATTGACGATCAAGCGCCCGATGGCATGAGTATCGGCAAGTCCGACGAGCTTCCACGTCGTACCGGCGTCGATCGATTTGTAGACGCCATTGCCGCCGACAATATTGCCGCGAATACAGGCCTCGCCGGTTCCGACGTAAATAACATTCGGGTCAGACTCGGCGACTGCAATCGCGCCGATAGCGGGCGACGCATCCTTCGTCTTGTCGAAGATGGGCTTGAACGTGAGACCGCCGTCGGTGGTCTTCCACACACCTCCAGCAACCGCGCCGAAATAATAGACATCGTTCTGGCCTACGACGCCCGACACCGCGACCACTCGGCCGCCGCGATACGGGCCGACCAGCCGATATTGCATTCCCTTCCACGGGCCCTGCCATTCATTGTCGTCCGACTGCGCGTCCGCCGCGGGTGTTCCTGAGGCGGGGGCGGCTTTTTGCGATGCTGCAGGTTTCTGCGCCGGCTGCGAACCCGGTTTCGAAGGTTGTTCCTGCGCCAGTATCGAGGTGAACAGACAAGCAACAAGAAGGGCAAGCGTAGCGGTTCGCAAAGCAAGTTCCTCCGGGGAGAGAAAGACCAACCAGTCAATAGCTAAGGGTGTGACAGCAAAGTACTAGCACGATAGCAGGAATTCTCCGCATTGGTCGAGAGGTTTACCGCGTGACCAATTGAACGAGTATGACCTTGCGTTTCCTCACGAGCTCGGGTCGAAGCGGTACGGGAGATAGACGGGCTCCCAGACATTAGCGCGGATGCGAGATTCCAAGGTGCGCTCGTCAAGGGTGCTGGCAACACCATCCTTCATCGCTTGCTGCGCGACCGCCTTGGCCACGGCAAACGAGACGGTGCGAAGCTCTGAAACCGGCGGCAACAGACGGCCTGACTTACTTTGCCGTGCGGGAGAAAGTTCGGCGAGAGCTTTCGCAGCAGCCATGAACATGGTGTCGGTGACCCGCCGGGCATCGACCGACAGGATCCCCAGACCGATGCCGGGGAAAATGTACGAGTTGTTTGTCTGATCGACCGGCACTTCGCGACCATTCCACTTCACCGCGGCAAATGGGCTGCCGGTACCGACGAGTGCGCGCCCCTCAGTCCACTGCATCAAGTCGTCCGGCGTAGCTTCGCATCGCGACGTCGGATTTGATAGCGGGAAGATCACTGGCCTTTCAACGGAGGCGGCCATAGCTCGAATCACTTCCTGGGTGAAGGCGCCGGGTTGCCCGCAGACTCCAATCAGTGTTGTGGGTTTGGCGTTCCTCGCCACATCGAGCAGACTAATGCGATTACTATCCTCCAGTTTCCAGTCGGCGACTGCGGAGCGAGGTTGGGCAAATAAGCGCTGTGCCGGACGTATGTCCACCATACCTTCCACCAGCAGTCCGTCTTTGTCCACGGCGTAGAAACGGCGGCGCGCTTCTGCTTCGCTCAGGCCGGCGTCTTTCAACGCGGTCAGCAGAAGCGTGGCGATGCCGATGCCGGCTGAGCCTGCTCCGAAGAGCACAACGCGCTGTTCAGTCAGGGGTACACCGGTAACGTTGATCGCGGCAAGCAGAGTCCCGGTGGCCACCGCTGCCGTTCCCTGGATGTCGTCGTTAAAAGTGCAGAGCCGATCGCGATAGCGATCGAGCAAGCGTCCCGCATTGATGCCGGCGAAATCCTCCCATTGCAACAACACATTGTTGCAGCGCGCGATTACGGCGCTGACGAACGCTTCCACAAAATCGTCGTATTCGGCGCCGCGTATTCGCTCATGACGCCACCCAACATACAGAGGGTCTTCGAGGAGCTCCCGGTTATCGGTACCAACGTCAAGCAGTATTGGTAAACACGCTTGCGGGTGAATCCCCGCACAGGCGGTGTAGAGCGCGAGCTTGCCGATGGGGATTCCCATGCCTCCAGCACCCTGGTCGCCGAGTCCGAGAATGCGCTCGCCATCGCTGACCACGATTGCCCGGATTGCGTCATAGCGATGATGCCCGAGGATCTCGGGAATTCTTTCCTTGATGGGGTAGCTGAGAAACAAGCCGCGCGGCTTGCGCCAGATCTCGCTGAAGCGTTGGCATCCTTCGCCCACGGTCGGCGTATACACCAGCGGCATCATTTCTTCGATGTTGCGTACCAGCACGGCATAAAACAGGGTTTCATTCGTGTCCTGCAGGTCCCGCAGATAGGCATACCGCTCGAAATCGCTATCAAAGTCGTGCAGAGCCTTAAGTCGGCGTGCGGCCTGATCGTCGAGACTGCCAATGTGTGGAGGAAGTAGGCCGTGCAGAGCGAAGTCAGTGCGCTCGGTCTCGGTGAACGCGGTTCCCTTGTTCAGCATGGGAAAGTTGATCAGATCGAAACCCGAAAGCCCGGTCTCTAGAACTCCATCGGACGTGATGCGATATTTCATGCGTGTCCACCAGCCAGCGGTTTCAGTAACCGTTTAGCCGACCCCGACTGCCGGCGCTTCGCGAGGAATTAGTAGTGCAATCGTATTCCATTCGAGTCCGAAATCACCATCTCGGACTCGAAGCGGCCCAACAGCGGTCGCCGCCACTATCAAAGGTGTGCCGCGATAGGCGATTGGGGTAGAATTCCGCGACTTGTTTTGCCGACACCCGACAGATGGGAAAGCTCCCACACAATTCGGTAGCTCTCGCCCTCGTGGCAACGGCGCTGGGACTTGGCGCATGTCTCTACCAGCCGCGTGCTGCGCAAGCCGGATCTTCCGGCATGCCTGCCGATCCCGTCACCCAGATGGATTGGTCAGCCTATAACGGCGGCGTCAATGGCGATCACTACTCACCGCTGAGCCAGATCACTCCGGCCAATGTCGCCGGACTCAAGCAGGTATGGCGCGTGGACGTCGGCACCGATGGCGGCGTGCAGGCGAACCCACTGGTTGTAGGCCGGGTGGTCTATGGATACGGCTCGACCCTGCAAGTTTTCGCGCTCGATGCAGTCACAGGCAAGCAAGTCTGGAAGTTTGATTCGGGCATTGTCGCCCGCCTGCCAAGCCGCGGGATGAGCTATTGGACCGACGGCAAAGACTCCCGCCTCTTTGCCTTCATCATGAACTTCCTATATGCGCTCGATCCGGCCACGGGCAAGCCTATCGCCAGCTTCGGCGAAGGCGGACGGCTCGACATGCGCAAGGACCTCGACTCCGATTACACGCAGAACTCCGTCGTACTCACCACACCCGGTGTTCTCTACAAAGACAACCTGATAGTCGGCTTCCGCGCTCCCGAAACCAATCCTGCGCCGCATGGAGATATTCGCGCCTACAACGTGCGCACCGGCAAGCTGGTGTGGAGCTTCCACACCATCCCGCATCCCGGCGAACCCGGGTACGAAACGTGGCCCGAGGGCGCATGGGAGACCGCCGGCTCAGCCAACAACTGGGCGGGCATGTCTGTCGACACCAAGCGCGGCATGGTGTTCGTTCCAACCGGATCCGCGGTTTCCGATTTTTACGGCTTTGATCGCGTGGGTAACGATCTTTACGCCAACTGCCTGCTCGCGCTCGACGCCGCGACCGGGAAGATGGTCTGGTACTTCCAAGGTGTGCATCACGATATCTGGGATCGCGACTTCCCCTCGCCGCCCGCACTTGTCACGGTCATGCATGACGGCAAACGGGTGGACGCCGTCGCACAGACTACCAAGCAAGGCTTCGTCTTTGTGTTTGATCGAGTGACCGGCAAGCCGCTCTTTCCGATCGAAGAGCGCCCTTTCCCGGCATCAACCGTGCCAGGCGAGGTGGCAAGCAAGACCCAGCCGATTCCTCTCGCGCCTGCGCCTTACGCCCGCCAGTTGCTGACGGCAGATATGCTGACGACCCGCACTCCAGAAGCGCATCAGTGGGCGGTTGAACAGTTCAAGTCATTTCGCGGCGGAGGGCTGTTCGTCCCTTTTTCGGTTGATATTCAAACCATCATCTTCCCCGGGTTCGATGGCGGCGCGGAGTGGGGCGGATCTGCGGTCGATCCACTATCCGGCGTCATTTACATCAACGCCAACGACCTGGCTTGGACCGGCGGACTGACCGAAAACAAGGAAGAAGCCAGCCCCGGCGCAGCGATCTATCAAACGCAATGCGCGATCTGCCATGGAGACAACCGCGCAGGCAGCCCGCCGGCATTTCCTTCGCTCATCGACATCGACAAGCGAAAGACGCAGACGGAGATTGCCGAAATCATCCACAACGGCAGAGGCCGCATGACGGGCTTTCCCGCACTCACTCCCGCTGATACTGCGGACCTCCTGCGCTTCCTCGGTAGTCCGATGGAACCCGTACCGTCACGCGCCGAAGCGGGCAACAAACACGATCTGGCCGGCGGTGCTCCCTCATCGTCGACCAATCCGAAATACGTCTTCACCGGCTACCGCAAGTTTCTCGATCCGGACGGCTATCCCGCAGTCGCGCCTCCGTGGGGCACGCTTAACGCGATCGATCTGAACACGGGCAAATATCTGTGGAAGATTCCTCTCGGCAACTATCCTGAACTCGCCGCCAAGGGCATGGGTGACACCGGAACCGAAAACTACGGTGGCCCCATTCTGACTGCGGGAGGTGTGTTGTTCATCGGCGCCACGTTGTTCGACCACAAACTGCATGCCTTCGACCCCAAGACCGGCAAGCTCCTGTGGGAAGGTAATCTCCCGTATGCGGGCAACGCTACGCCCAGTACCTACATGATCGATGGCAAGCAGTACGTCGTAATCGCCACCAGTGGCTCGCGTAATCCCAAGGGTCCGCAGGGAGCAGCGTACGTAGCGTTTGCGCTCCCATGAAATGCGATTTCCCGAAGATCAAGCTGTCTCGCCGTTGACGGCCGAAGATGCAGCAGCAGCGCCGGCTTGACCGTAACCTCGTACTCCGCTGAGGAGTACAGCGAGATACGGCCGAGCCGACGCCTTGCTTCTCCCTCTACCGATGCTGCGAGACTTGGGATGCAACGATGACGCGCGCCTGCGCAGACTCGGGCGCGGTCAACTCGGCCGCCTGGCGCAGGTAGCGTTGTGCCGCGACCGTATCGCCAAGCTTGAGAGAGATCTCCCCGGCATGACGCAGGAGCTTAGCATCCTGGATACCCACCGCCAATGCCCGCTGAATCTGTTCACGCGCTTCGGAATAGTCGCCATTTACGTAAAGCGCCCAAGCGTAGCAGTCGAGAGTGAAGACATCCTGCCGGCGCGCGTACTCGCGACGCGCAACCTCCAACGCCTTCTCCGGTTGTTTCGCATGGTCGGCATAATAGAAGACGAGTTCGTGATTGGAGTTGTCAGCACGCGCACTCTCGGCCAACGACTTCTGCTCGAACTCGGCAAACGTCTTCGCCGCTTCGTCGCTCTTACCTGCGAGTTGCAGAGCATCGGCGAGGTCGTAGAGGTTCTCAGCGTGGGGTGCGGCGGTGTAGCGCTGTCGATAGAGCTGTACCGCTTCGTCATAGCGTCCTTGCTGGATTCGGACTTTGGCCAGGTTTCCGAGCGCATAGTGATAGTTCGGAAACTCGGCGAGCGCCTGCTGTAGCAGCGCCTCGGCTTGCGGCAACTTGCCGGAAGCGAGCCTTACGTGTGCAATCTGCGTGGTGATCCATGCGCGATCTTCGACTTCCTCGGGAGCCACGGACTGAAGCGCCATCTCCATGAGTTCGACTGCGCCTTCGTCGTCTCCGAAGAGTTCGCGCAGGTAGGCCGCGCGGGTCAACGACGGAACATTCGCGCCCCGCAGGTTGAGCATCCACTGCGCCGACGTTTCTGCGTCTTTGTATTTGCCCAGCTCGACGTTGGCGTCAGTCAGGAAGCCGTAGACCATGACGTCGTCGGGTGTCTTCTTGTTCAGTGCCTTCGCTTCTTCCAAAGCGGCCGCAAATTCGTGCCGGCCGAGCAGAAGCCAGACATGGATGCGGGCTCCGTCGAGATTACCGGGCGAGATAGCGAACGATTTCTGCAACGCCTGTTCTGCCTGGGCGTAGTAAGTGACGTCAGAAGTCTCGCGTGCCCGGCGAGACAGTGCCAGCGCCAGTGCGTTGTAAGCCTCGTAATCGTTGGGCTTGGCAGCTAGTATTTTCTGGGCTCGTTCCACGCCTTGTTGAGCAGGAGAGAGCTTGGATTGAACCGGAGCTCCAGCCTGTCCAAATACAGGGAGGGAACCCAGCATCATCGTGACGATAGCAAGTAGAGTTTTCATATCATCCTCATTCCTCGAAGAAGGATTCGTGGCTGCCGCCTAAACTCTCGGCAGCCACGAAGAGCCACTAGTTGACCGGGCAGATGCCGCCGGGCTGGCCTGAGCAACCTTCCTGTCCAGGACCAATGTGGACGCTCTGGCGTCCGCTGTTAGCGGGCATCACATACGGAAACGTCGTACCGTATCCGAGTCCGTTGAGCTGGACGCCGTCACCGATGCGCGTGCCATACTTCACCGGATCTGCCAGGATGCCGCCCACGGCGCGCGCCGCGATATCGACGACGTCATCGACCGGCCGCCGTCCGTTGGGGAAACCAGCCACATCGCCCGCAATAAAGCCGAGGCGTTTCTGGTTGGCCACCGGAGTTGGCGGAATTCCCGTGTTCAGACGAAGCAGGTCGGCAATCGGGCCGGTGTCGTTCGGTCCGCATCCAGGGCATATCGGAGCCATGTACTGCACCAGCGGGAGCAGGTCCAGACGTGGCGCCGCAGGAACCGGAATGCCGATCGAAGCGAAGATCTGCGCGAGAAGCGGGTTGAGAAAGAAGTTGGCAAATTGACCGTCGTTCGCCGGAACGTCGGTGCTGAATTTGTCCTTCGAACCGGTGCCGATAATCAGTTCATTGATCAGCGAGTTGCCTTCCCGGTTCACCTGGACGTACGGAGATCCTCCGCTGGGTTGAATGCCGCCGACTTTGCGGACGGTAATCTGCGGCCGAGCTGTGGCTCCGTAGGTCCCTATCACCGCATTCTTATCGCCCGCCTGATGCAGTTGTCCATCGACGGTGAGCATGGTGATAGGAACTTCCAACACGATCGAGTTGACGTTGTACCCGGCGATCGTATCGGGCGCGTAGTTGTTCTTGTCATCGGCATCGACTTGCGCGGAGAGCACTCCACCGACTCCCATGCGGAAGTTCAGCGAGTCCAAAGCCGCACCCAAGTCGATAAAGAATGGATCATCCACCGTACCCGCGAAGACGCGCACATTGTTCGCCAGGCTGTAAGTGCCCTGGTTAAACAGCTCGTTGTAGTCAGGCATAGTGCGCGGACCGACATTGGACGGAACCGCATACAACGTTTGCCCCTGAGTCAGATTGGTGGCGACGCCGTTCTTGATCATCGTCACCGTATAGGTCTGGCTGAGGCTCAGTCCTTCGGATCCGGGACCGCTGAGAGCAGTGATCGGCGGGATACCCGCAATCCCTCCGACATAGCCTGTAAATACGCCGGGCAGTCGGATTTGAGTTGTGAAGCGAAACTGGAAAACAACATCGGGAATGCCATCCCGATTGTTGTCGACTTCCATTTCGTAAAGTACGTTGGGGTCGAACGGAAAGTAGTTGGGCCCGTTGGCCGGTTCCAGCAGCGGATCGACGTTGAGAATCATGGTGACGCGATCCGGATGGTCGTAGCTCACGAATGCATACCAGTCGGTTACATCAGCGGCATGATCCAGAGCAGTGATAGGAGCTTCGCGATGGCTGGATGCAAACATGCTCGTGGAAACGAGCGTGAGTATCGCCATCGTCAGTAGGAGCAGTAGTCGCTTCATGTGTTTGTCCTCAGATCTGAGAATGGGCAGACTTCACGCAGCTTGAGACACTGTTAAGGTTCGTAGCGAGCCCCGACAGACTCGAGTGGTTCCATCTACTGCTGTCTATACGGCAGGAGAATCAAGTTGGATGGCGACGCGATGAAGGAAACCGCTAAATAAATTTCGATAAAAACGTGGCCCGCAAGAAATCCGAAAAGCGTGGTGTCACGTATTCAGAAGATCGGCTGCGAGTCGCCGCGCTCGAACCCTCCCAATCCATCAGTCCCCGTGAAAACCGCCGCGCCTGCTATCATGCGCAGCAACACCCGCAATGACTCAGGATCTCCAATCATCGAAGCTCGAACCACGATGGCCCATCGTGCTGACGGGCGTAGTGGTGTACGCGTCCACCCAGTTACCGGGTCGGGTAAGGGTATTTCCCCATTGGGTTGTTGTTCTGCTGGCGGTTTCGCTCATCGTGCCCATGGTGGCGCTGCATCTGGCCCGTGCGAAACAACGTTGGCTCCAGTTGGAGAAGATCGCCATCGCCCTTTTTCTCGCGGTCTCAGTTTTCGGCATCGTTCTCGACCTCAAGGATCTCTTTCACGCGATGCTGCAACCACCCGCCGGGCTCACTGGAATCGAGCTCCTGAACTCCAGCATTTCCTTGTGGGCCTCGAATGTCCTGATGTTCTCAGTAGCGTACTGGTGGATCGATCGGGGCGGCGCCGAATCGCGCGTGAGCGGCCTGCAACAGTTGCCCGACTGGCGCTTCCCGCGCGAAGATGCCGACGAAGGAAACGTGCCGCCCTGGCAACCGACCTACGTGGACTACCTGTTCCTTGCCTTTTGTACCGCTACTTCCTTCGGTCCCACCGAAGCCATGCCCATGACCGCGCGCGCCAAATTACTGATGATGGCCGAAAGCCTCATCTCGCTGGTGACGGTCTTGGCCATCGCTTCGCGTGCCATCGGACTGCTGGGCAATTGAGGGGTATGGAGTGAATCCCGGCTACAGAGTCTGGTGGCGGCGGTAGGACTCGAACTGGAGCCGTTTTGCAGGCGTGAGCGAAGCGGGAGCCTGCAGGCGAAATCCCGAAGCGAAGCGAGAGACCTCTATCACACCAAAACTTACATGGAGGACTTGGTGGCGGCGGTAGGACTCGAACCTACGACCTACGGATTATGAGACCGTCGCTCTAACCACCTGAGCTACACCGCCAACGGTCGGGAACGGCGCTTGTCGCGCCTTCAAGGCAGGAAACCTGCATACGAAAGGCCGGACGTGACTGCGTCCAGCCCACTTATCATATTAGAGTCGCGGTTTCGGGCTGTCAATTCGCGCGCCGACGGAGAGCCCGCAGGGCGACATTTGTGTTAGCCGTGGGCGTAAGCGCGCGGTTAGCTGCGATTTTTTTTGCAAGAGCCGGCTTCAGCCGGTGGCACAAACTCTCACCTTTCAAATGCCCTACGCCGACTTTATCCCCATCTTCTTTAGTATCGACATCATCGGGCACCAGTTCGTGAATGCCGACTGAAACAGGTTCAGTCCCACAAACGCCGTGAACAAATACCAATACGGCGAAACCCAATAGCCGAGCGCGAGCGACAGCACGACAAATGCTCCCGCAATCATGCGAAGTGCGCGTTCCACATTCATAATCCCACCTCCGGGATTTGCGACATGCAATCTGGAATTCGTTTCGTAAATCCGCCTTGAAAGGGCACGGCTTTACAGGCTTCGGAAAAATGAGGTTTTGGGTAGAGCTGGCCTTCAGGCCGGCGTCTAAGCCGTTTATTTTCGACCCGCCGAGCGGACTTTAGTCCGCGAGGCGTGAGCATCTTGGAGTCTTTCCGCAGCCTCTTTAGCCGTGCCGTTCCGGCCCCGCAAACATTGGGCTGTAGCCCCTGAGGGAAATCCGCTTTCTCTCTGCTGGCATCTATCAAACGGCTTCCGGCATAGCCGCCGGTTGCTTGCGTTTTTCCACCATGTAATACAGCACAGGCACGGTCATGCGCGACAGCAGCGTCGAAGCCACCTCGCCCGCCATCAGCGACAGAGCCAGTCCCTGAAAAATTGGGTCGAACAATATCACGCTAGCGCCCACCACCACGGCGGCTGCAGTCAAAAGCATCGGCCTGAAGCGCACCGCGCCCGCATCCACCACCGCCTGCTCCAGAGGCATGCCCTGCGCGCGTCGCAGTTCGATAAAATCCACCAGGATGATTGAATTCCGCACGATGATGCCCGCCCCCGCAATGAATCCGATCATCGACGTTGCCGTGAAGAACGCGCCCATCAACATGTGCGCCGGCAGTATGCCCACTAGCGTCAGCGGAATCGGCGCCATAATCACCAGCGGCGTCACGAACGACCGGAACCACCCAACGACCAGCACATAAATCAGTACCAGCACCGCAGCGAACGCCAGCCCCAAATCGCGGAACACCTCGAGGGTGATGTGCCACTCGCCGTCCCACTTCATCGTCAGCCGGTCGGTCTCGTCGGGCATCGACACGTTGTAGCGCTTCACCGCATAGCCCTGTGGCGTTCTCAGCTTGTCGATGGCGTCGTTCATCTTCATGATGGCGTACACCGGGCTCTCCACCTCGCCCGCCACGTCGCCCAACACGTACACCACCGGCCGCAGGTTCTTGCCGTAACGGCTGACATCGATCGTCTCCTTCTTGACGTCCGTCACTTCGGTAATCGAAACCTGGGAACCGGTTGCAGTCGGCAATCGCATCGACGTTAGCGACTCAATCGCCGAGCGCCCCGGCCGATCGAGTTGCACGCGAATCGGCACGTCTTCGCGCGACTTCGGATCATGCAGCAGCCCAGCCGTCGCGCCATTCAGTCCCATCTGGATAGTCTGCGTCACCGCCGCAGCTGACACGCCATTCAACGCGGCCTTGTCCAGATCAACTACAACGTTGTATTTCGCTTGCGGATCTTCCACGTACCAGTCCACGTCCACCACGCCCGGTGTCGTCTCAAAAACATTCTTGATTTGTTTCGCCATCTCCATCTGCTGCTGATAATCCGGCCCGTACACTTCTGCCACTAGCGTTTGCAGCACCGGAGGCCCGGGCGGCACCTCGGCAACCTTCAGCCGCGCTCCGTACTTATTCCCAATCGCCACCAGTCCTGGACGCAACCTCTTCGCAATCTCGTGGCTCTGCGTCTTTCGTTGGTCGCGTCCCAGCAAATTGACCTGGATATCCGCCTGGTTTGCGCCACGCCGCAAAAAGTAATGTCGAACCAATCCGTTGAAGTTGTACGGCCCCGACGTTCCCGAATAAATCTGGTAGTTCACCACTTCCGGCTGCTTGCCCAGATATTCACCCAATTCCTGCGCCACGCGCGTCGTCTGCTCCAGTGGTGTTCCGTCCGGCATATCAACGATTACTTGGAACTCGCTCTTGTTATCGAAGGGCAGCATCTTCACCTTCACTAGCTTGAACGCCACCAGTGAGCACGCGAGCAATAAGAGAACGACAACTCCGCCGAGGAACATCCACCTCCGCGAGGCGCTCCCCAGCAGGGGATTCATGATTCGCCGGTACAGCCGCGTGGTCCAACCTTCTTTCTCGTGTTCATCGGTCACGCGCTCGGCGTAATGCCCCAACAGTCGCATCGCCGACCAAGGCGACACCACGAACGCCACGATCAGCGAAAACAACATCGCCGCCGATGCGCCCACCGGAATCGGCCGCATGTATGGCCCCATCAGCCCACGCACAAACGCCATCGGCAGAATCGCTGCGATGACCGTAAACGTCGCCAGAATCGTGGGGTTCCCAACTTCATCCACCGCTTCGATCGCGATGGCGCTGAGGTTCCGTCCACAGTTCGACGGCATCCGAAAATGTCTGACAATGTTTTCGACGACGACAATCGCATCATCGACCAGAATTCCGATGGAGAAGATCAGCGCGAACAGCGTGACCCGGTTCAGCGTGTAGCCGAATAGATAGAAGATAAAAAGGGTGAGTGCCAGGGTCACCGGAATCGCGATCAGCACCACCCCCGACTCGCGCCATCCCAGCGCCAGCGCAATCAGCAGCGTCACCGACAGCGTCGCAATGAACAAGTGCTTCAATAGCTCGTCCGACTTGTCCTTGGCGGTCTCGCCATAGTTGCGTGTTATCGAAACATTCAAATCGGCAGGCAGCAGATAACCGCGCAGCGATTCGACCTTGGCTTCCGCCGCCCGCGTGATGTCGGTCGCATTCGTTCCCTTGCGCTTCGCCAGCGTCAGCGTCACCGCCGGATAGTCGCTGCTCTCCCCGCTCTTGGCGGCTGCGCCATTCGCATAGAGAACGTAGTCCTGCGGCTCCGACGCCCCGTCCTTAATCGACGACGCCACGTCGCGCAAATACACCGGTTTGCCTTGCGCTACGCCAACAACAATTTGTTGTAGATCTGCCGCTGTTCCCAGAAAGCGACCCGCTTCTACTACGAACTCCTGATTGCCGCTCGCGAAGCTGCCCGCATCGCTGCGTGCATTCGCCTGTTGCAACTGCGCCACCACCGCGCCGGGCGTCATGCCGTACGCCGCGAGCCTCGCCGTGTCGAGTGTCACCTGCACCTGCCGCGGCAGCCCGCCGATGATCTTCGTCTCCGAAACGTCATCGATTTGCTTGAGCTGGTTGTCCAGCTCGCCTGCGATCTGTCGGAGCTGGTAGCTGTCGTAGTTCTTGCCCCATAGAGTCACGGCGAAGATCGGCACATCGTCGATCGACCGCACCTTAATAATTGGTTGCGAAACCCCTTGTGGGATGCGATCGAAGTTCGAGTACAGCTTGTTGTATGCCTTGACGATTGCGTCTTCTTCTTTAGTGCCCACGTAGAAGCGCACCACCAGCATGCTCATGCCCGGACGCGAAATCGAATAGACGTACTCCACGCCCGGCACTTCGCGCAGCAAACGCTCCATCGGGATGCTGGCCCGTTGCTCGACCTCCGCCGCCGATGCGCCCGGCATCTCGACGAACACGTCAAGCATCGGCACCACGATCTGCGGCTCTTCCTCGCGCGGCGTACGCAAGATTGCAAATCCACCCAGCAGGAGCGAGAACAGGATGAATAGCGGTGTCAGCTTGGAATTGATGAACTGCCCGGCCAGCGCACCGGCGACTCGCATGGGCGATTTGATTTCCGCCATTACTGCGCCTCAACCCGTTTGCCGCTCAATTCGCGATCGCCCGGTTGGGCCACGATGTGGTCGCCATTCTGTAGCCCCGAGAGGACCTCGACCTGATCGCCCGATGCCGCGCCGAGCGTGACGTAGCGTAGGCTGGCCAACTGATCTGCGCCCATTACGTACACCGCCTGCAATTGCCCGCGATTGAGCACTGCGGTGGTTGGAATCCGGATTGCCTCGCGCAGTCCACGCGGAAAATAGGCTCGCCCAAACAATCCCGACCGCACGGGTGCCCCACTCAAAGATGGCAATTCAATCTTCACCGTAAACGTTCGGCTCGCGGGATCGGCCGCTGGAACGATCTGCGTTACTTTCCCCTCGATCGGCAAATCGCCCAGCGCATCGATCACCACGGGCACGGTTTCCCCTAACTTAACCGCGCTCATCTTGCTTTCATCCACCTGTACTTCCAGCCGAAAGCGGCTCGGGTCTTCTATTACAAGTAACGGAACTCCCGGCGCGGCCATCGCACCCGCCTCTGCCAGCTTCGAAATTACGAGACCATCAAACGGGGCTCGCACCTTGGTGAAGCCCATGGCCGTGCTGGCCTCTGACACTCCCGCCTCAGCTTGCGTGCGTCCGGCGTGCGCTGAATCGCGCCGCGCCTGGGCCGCCGCCAGCCGGGTCTTCACCTCGTCGTACTCTTGTGGACTAATAGATTTCTTGTCGTACAGCATCTGGTAGCGCTTCATGGTCGCTTCGGCCAGCGCATAATCGGCATCGGCCGCCGCGATCGATTCCTGCGACGCCTGCAATCCCGCTTTGGCCCCGGTATATGCCGCCTGCTGCTGCGCTTCATCGATCGACACCAGAACTTCGCCACGTCGCACCCGGTCGCCCTCTTGAACGTTGACGCGGATAATGGTTCCCATCATTTGACTGGCCAGTTGCGCCGACACCGCCGCCTTCACCGTGCCTGTCGCCTCGACAGCGTCCGGAACCGTGGCTTCTTGAACTTGCAGCAGCGCCACGCCATGAACTCTTTCCGCCTGTGCCGGCGCGGCCGGTTTCGATTCGCTGCAACCCACCAATGTCATGAGCAGCAGTGCAGCTACCGTCACCATGAACCTGTTCCACTTCATCATTGCGTCACCGCCGGAGAATCCACGCTCAATGTCCCAGTCGCCAGTTCCACTGCGGCATAACTCGCGTTCACGCGGTACACCGCCCGCCAATAATCGGCCTTGGCGCGATGCGCCGCCTCTTCCACTCGCAAAACATCGGTCACCGTACTCAGCCCACCTTCGTAACGGTTTTGGTTGATACGCAGACTCTCGTCCGCCTGCGCGATCGAACCACGTGCCACCTTTACCTGCTGCTGCGCCGCGTCGAACTGGTAATATGCGCTGCGGACTTCCAGCCGTACCGCATCCTGAAATCCTGCATAGCCAGCGACTGCGCGCTCCTGCATTGCTTTTTCCCGCTGCAGCGCGGCACGCTTGCTGCCTCCTGCGAACAAGTCGAACTGGAGTTCGGCACCGGCGACCCAGTTGTTCGCGCCGGTCCATCCCACACTGTGGGAGTCCTCTTCCCACGATCCAAATGCGTTCAGCCGCGGCCCAAACGCGGCCTTGGCCATCGCCACGCTCTTGTCCTGCGCGCTGCGCTCCCACTCCGAGCGCTTCAAGTCGGGACGCTTCTCCAGCGCCGTCTTTTCCAACTGGTTGACATCGGCCGACGGCAGCGCCCGGTCTTCCAGAGGCTCTTTCGGCTGATACTGGGCGCCGGCAGTCGCACCCATTGCCAGGGCGAGCCGGGTCTGCGCCAGTGCGAGTTGATTGCGTCGCTCGATCAACTCTTGCTGCCGCTCGGATGCCTGCACCTGAGCACTCAGCAGGTCCGAATCCACCGCCAGGCCGCTTTCGACGCGGGCCCGGCTGTCATGCTCGATCGCTTCCACAGTCTTCACCGTGTCTTCGGCGACCTGCACCTGCTTCTGGGCCAGCAGCAGGCCGTAGTACGCCTCGACGGTTTGGAAGACCAGCTCCTGGTCAGTGCGGTTGAGCTGCTCGTTGGCCGCGAAATTCAGGTACTTGGCACGGTCCAGCGCCTTCCAGCTCTGCGTGCTGTCGAACAAATTCCATTGCCCAAAGAAACGGCTGGCATAGTTTCCGATGGGTGTCGGACGGTTCAGCTCGTTCAGTGCGAAATCGGCCGCCGTAAATTCCTGCTGCCGCAGTTTGGTGCCGAACACAAACACGGGATCGTTGCCGCCGGTAAAGTTTTCCGCGAAGGTGATGCGCGGCAGCAGAGGGGCTCGCGCTTCGCGTACTCCCGCCGACGTAGCTTTCGTGTCCGCCAGTGCCGCCTTGTGCATGGGATTGTTGGCCAACGTCATCCTCGCCGCGTCCGTCAAGCTGAGCGGGACAGGGTCTTCCGCCAACGTCGCCGTCGCCAGCGCGAGCAGTGCAATTACGACACAGAATGTCATTCGAAGGTGGCGCATGCCGGGCCTTACGCGCCTACCGCGACTGGCCGTTCGGCTGGGACGATCTCATAGGTCGTTTCGATTTGCGCGCTCAGCTGAATCATCGCGCTCACCGAGCAGTACTTCGATTCCGAAAGATGGATCGCGTCCTGCACCGCACGTTCAGAGATGTCAATGCCGGTGACGATGTGGCGGACACGGACCGCCGTGAAGACGTTGGGTGGTTCGGTGCGCTGGTCGGCTTCGACTTTTACTTCGTAGCCGGTGACTTCCTGGCGTTTCTTGCGCAGGATGCCGATCACGTCGAACGCGGTACAGCCGGCAAGCCCGATGGCGATCAGTTCAATGGGTTTGGGTCCGGTGTTGCCCGCGGCGTCATCGAGGAGGAAGTGATGTCCGCGATTGTCGCTGGCGACGAATTGCTTATGAGTGCTTTCTGGATGAGTTAACGTAACGCTGCCCGAAATCATGTTCTTCTCCATCAGTAGGCGAAGGAATTCGTTTCATCCTCGCCGTGGTCCACTGTGGGGCCACATGGATGAATGCAGGCAGGTTGTGAGGTGTTACAGGAAAGTGAGCCTTAACGCCGAATTAATGCCCAATTTGGGAAATCGTTGCAACTCTCATCTTTTCGGGGGCTTAAGTGCGCGTTGTGCCCAGTCAGGCTTCGATGATGGCGGCATAAAGCATCATGTCGTCCCACGGAGGGCTGGTCGTCCACGGGCTGGGGATGTCCCCAATGCGCAGAATACTGCGTCCTTCGAACTCGACATAGAGGCCACGGTCGTTGGGATCGGTGTAGGGATCGAAGAAGCCGGACTCGGGACGGCCGGGGACGGCGATTGCGTCCCAGAGGGTGAACCAGGTGAAGCCATCGATGGTGCCGAAGACTCCGGCATCACCGAAGGCGAAGCGGGTATAGGGCTCGCTGCGGGTGAATACCATGTCGTAAATCGCGGTTGACGAGGGGCTGATGATTTTGCCGTTGGCGGAGACGGCCGCGGACAGGTGAGGTTCGGGTTGCCATGTGCTGCCGCCATCGAGCGAAATCAGGATGCCAGATTGATCGACGAGGTAGATGACCTGCGGCTGGTAGGGATCGACAAAGAACTTGATGCATCCGGTGGAGGCTTGTCCGGGCGGTCCGCCGGGAACGATTTGCGTCCAGCTGGCGGTGGCGTCGACCCATTTGAAAAGATTGCCGCTGAAATCGGCGACATAGAACGTGGGATTGGTGTGGCCGCCGGAAGCCTGTACCACCGGTTCTTTCCCCTTGTTATTCGGGCTGTCGGGCAGAGGCGTGCCAATCTTGAAGGCCTTGGTGGTGTCGTCCCAATCGCTGAGGCTGTTGATCGAACTAATGGAAAGAGTGCGCAACACTTGGCGCGTCACACCGTCGAAGGAATGAATGAAGACGTAATCGCCGTCAGACTCGGGAGCTTCGGTAGTCGGAGTGCGAATGATGGGGCGGTATCCGCGAAGCACCAGATCGGAGGCAGGGTAGGGAGGAGTGCCACCGCCGCTCTGGATAATCCGCCGAGGTGAAACAATGAAGTTGTTTTGCCCAGAGTTGGAGGGATCGGGATAGTTTGAGCCGCTGCCGCTCTTTACGATATTGATGGCACCCGCGACGCCGGCTGCGGAACCGCGAGGAGTGAACTCGAGTACGCGCGAGGCGTCGGCTTCGTCGGCAAACCAGCCATCGCAGTCTCCGCACTCGGTGATGGGATTCAGCCATTGCTGGCCACCGTTTAAGCTGCAGAAATCATCGTTGTCACCGCAGCCAAAATAAATCGCGGGCGCGGTGCCGAATCCATAAAGTCCGGCGATGTTGACGGGGTCGAGGGTTTCGAGACCGTTGGGGCGCTTCCAAGTTTGTCCGCCGTCGAGACTAAAGAAGATGCCGCCGTCGCAGGCCATCCAGAGGGTGCCGCCGATGTACTGATCGAGCTCGGAGTTCTGGTTATAGGGAGAGCTGACTCCGGTGGCGGGTTGGAGCGTGATCTCGAAATCAGGAGTGGTGATGAGGCCGTGAGGATCGCCGTGAACAAAAATGAAGTTGTAATTGGTATTGTCTTTGTGCGCCTGGGACGCGTCTTTACCGCCCAGGCGGTGCCACGAGTTAAACGAGTTGGGCATCCCCTGCGAGACGTGGACGTGATTCATGTCGGAGAAGAAGACCAGAAAGCCGGAGCTGGTGGGCTTGGTGATGACGTACATGTTGCCGCTGGGAGTGTCGCCGGCGCCGCTGTAGATCGGCGGGCCGGGCAAGTCCATCCATTGGGCGGATTGGGTGGCGGCGAACTGACTGAAGTCGCCGCACCAGAGGCTGCCTTCGCCTGCCAGCCGAGCGCACGAAATGTTTACCTGGTCGCCGTCGGGAATATTGCTGTCGTAGTAGCACGGCCCGAAGGCGCCGCCTACCGCCGCCAGGTAAACCTTCGCGGGATTGCCTGGCTCGACCGCGAGAATTTGTGGGTTGCTCGTGTTGTTCGTCCCCGTCTCATTGGCAAACGTGCCGACTGGATTCTGACTACCGCAGGCGGTTTGAAAGGTATTGAGATTGGCACGCGAGGCATTGATCACGGCGGCGCCGTTGTCCATCGCCCAGCTGTTTCCGCCGTCATTCGAGAAAAAGATGTTGACGTTGGGACTGTTGGGAATGTCGCCGCAAGCGTAAACTTTGCGGACACCAGGGCCTTCCGAAGGAGCAACAGCGACATGCCACACGTTGGCGCCCACGAATTGTGTGTTCCAGGTTTTGCCCGCGTCGGTGCTGATGGCGACACCTTCCGACCCTAAGGCGGCGTACACCAAGGTAGGATCATCAGGGGAAAAAATCACTTGGCTTACGCCGTAGTAAGCCCCGTAGGTGAACATGGGCAGGGTCAGTTCCCAGGAATGACCACCATCGGCAGAGCGGTAAATGCCGTCACGGCTTATCGTGAATTGACCATCGCGGGCCGCGGCGAGAACGATGTCGGGATCGACGGGAGAGGCTGCGATGTCAAAGATATGGGGCGCGTAAATGGTCCCGAAGATGCCAGGGCCGGCGGTGTCTGTGAGTGGTCCGCTAAGCTGGTAGAAAGTCTGGCCGGAGTCGTCGGAGCGCCAGACTCCGCAGAAGCTGCCGGCATAAATGCGGGTCGGGTCAGCCGACAAGGCGATGGAAAGAATGCGCCCGCTGGTGGAGTGCTGCACATCGTTCTGGGGGAAGGTCGAGTTCGTCGGAGCAACGTGAGTGACCGTAGGCATGTCGCGTCCATTCGTTAGTGCGTTTAACGATTCGCGTCAGGGAATATCCACTGTGATCTCAAACACGGAATCGGAATCAACGTCATGAAAAGCATGAACGGTTAATTTGCGAAACGCGGCTTCGCGGAGCAACGCGATGCGTTGCGACTGCAGCACACGGTCGATGGGCGGATCGGCGGCATGGCTTACCCATAGATAAAAGAGCCAGTTGATGTTGGTCGCGGTCTCCAGCAACCAGAATGCGCCCACATCGATGGCGTTGGGGAAGCCGGGAGTGATGGTCGCGAGCTTGATATTGGTGACGGTTCCAATGGTTTCAGCCATAAAGTTTGCCTCCTCCTAGCAGGGCGCGACGTAGGGCATCGAGGGATCGCTTAGATGTTTGGTGATGCTTTTCGCGGTGTCGAGATTGCCGCCGACCCGCAGTTTGCCGCCGAGCAGCGCGTCATACGGAGCGAGCTGGCCGGACGCGATCTTCGCCCACGTTTCAGGACGCATGACTATGTGAACGTCGGCGTTCTTGGGACGGCCGCGACGGGCGGTGGCTTTAGCGGTACCACCTTCGACCTCCCAGTGGGCGACTTTCTCACCGTCGTCACCGCTGACCAGGCGGATATGGAGACGCACCTGCGAACCGAAATCGCGAAGTGCATGCGAAAGTCTCTTGAAGCTGGCCGCGTGGTCGCTCTGCTGGGAACTGTCTAGAGGACGCAGTCGAGCAAACGTAACGTGGGGAACAACGGGAGTTGCGGTGAGCTTGCCACCGTTCCATGTCATGAGTAGTACCCCCAGACGAAGAGTGCCGATTTTTTGCCGGAAAAAGTACGCTTAGTCGTGCTCTGACGAAATGGACGCGATTGGAACTTGCGCGGGCCGGGCTTGCAAGAAAAAGTGACGGGATTCTACAACAAGTGCCGAATCGCGAGCAATGGTTGCAAATTTCTGAGCCGGACAACCTGCCGATAAACTCGCTTGCCGATTTCGTTCGGTGGCAAACACTTCCTCAATGATGCCGAAGTGGCGATAGCGATAATGCCCAGAATGACTGCGAACTCTGCGACTCCGTTGCCACCGTCCGGGGAAATATGGAAGATCCGCTCGAAGAAATCCATAAGCAGCCACTCGAACCAATTCCGCAAAAGTTAGCACTTCGAACATCCGGGGTCAAATCGGAGGACATGCGCAGGCGAACACCGTCGGTCACTTTTTCTGGACGCCGGAAATTTTAGTTTCCGAGCCAAACTTCGGCACGAAGGCATCCATGATTAGGGCGGCCCGGTTGGGCCAGTGCCGGTAGATGGCAATAGCCTCCCTACTGACCACCTTGAACCCGCGGTCGGGAGCGGTCGCGGATGCATGATCTTTAAAGGAAGGGAACGACAAAATGGCAAAGATGAAAGCAGTGCAAGTGCCGAAGGCGGGAGCGGATTTCGAGGTCGTGGAGCGAGATATTCCTCAGCCCGGCCCGGGGCAGGTAAGGATTCGCGTGCAAGCCTGTGGCGTCTGTCATAGCGATGTGATCACCAAAGAAGGCATCATTCCGGGCATCGCGTATCCGCGGGTTCCGGGACACGAGGTTGCCGGCGTGATTGATGAAGTCGGAGTCGGCGTGAAGACCTGGAAGAAAGGCGAACGGGTTGGCGTGGGCTGGCATGGCGGACAGGACGGCACGTGCCTGGCGTGCCGCAGGGGCGATTTCGCAAACTGCGCGAGCAACATTATTTGCGGGGTCAGCTATGACGGTGGCTATCAGGAATTCATGGTTGCGCCGGTAGAAGCGCTGGCCCATATGCCGGAATCGCTGGATGCCGCCGAAGCCGCGCCATTGATGTGCGCTGGAATCACGACGTTCAATGCTCTCCGTCGCAACGGCGGGCTGCCCAGTGACTTGGTCGCTGTGCAGGGAATCGGCGGTTTGGGCCACCTGGGAATTCAGTTTGCCAAGAAGTTCGGTTATCGCGTCGCGGCGATTGGGCGCGGACCAGAGAACGGTGCGCTGGCGAAAAAGCTTGGCGCAGATATCTATCTCGACAGCGCTGCGACCGATGCCGCGGCCGAACTGCAGAAACTGGGCGGGGCGCGAGTGATTCTGGCGACTGCACCCAGCGGAAAAGCGATGTCGTCGCTGATTGGTGGGCTGGGAAGCAACGGAACCTTGGTGGTCGTCGGGGCGTCGGCCGATCCGATCGAAGTGGCTCCGATGCAGATGATCGGAGGCAGAAAGCGCATTCAGGGCTGGTCGTCCGGGATCCCGACCGACTCGGAAGACACGCTGCGCTTCGCGGAAATGACAGGCGTGAAAGCCATGATCGAAAAGTATCCGCTGGCGAAAGCGGCTGAAGCGTACGCGCGGATGATGAGCGGGAAAGCGGAATTCCGCGTCGTTCTAACTATGTGAGAGAACGCCTTCGGCGTAAGACTATTTCAGGTCTTCGACGAGGTAGAGATCCGACAAAGTACGAATGTAGCCGTAGACATAAGACTTCCCATCGGCCGCGAGTTCGAGGCCGCGGATGGTGTCGATGCCGGCGGAATCGGCAGGAACCAGCTGCTTCCAGGGCTTGCGCTCTCCGGTAGCGATATTGACTTGCATGACCTTGGCCGGGATTTCGCCGAATTGGTAAACGTACAGCAGCTTTCCGTCTGCCGACCATCCGGTAGGCACCTCGCCGGGTTCGGCGCCGCGAATTGCAACCGGATCGCCGCCCGCGACGGGATAGAGATAGATTCGGCCGTCGGGCCCGGTGCTTGCCACCGATTCGCCGTTCGGCGAAAGAATGACTAACGGGTTGACGCCCTTCAGGACTGATGGGACGAGGCTTGCTTTCGTCGAGACCTTCGACATAGAAACGGAAACCGTGGCCGGGCTCGTTGCCCGAGAACACTAGGCGCTTGCCATCGGGAAGCCACCGAGTCGAGAGATGATTGATGGAGTCCTGAAAGAGCAGCTTGGATTCTCCGGCGCCGGTGGGCAGCAGCATCAACGGCGCGGGAGGAGTGTTGGGCCGCACGATGGCCCACTTTCCATCGGGAGACAACGCCGCGCCGGTACCTTCGCTCAAGCGGATGGCGGGCGAGCCATCGGTTTTTCGCATGAAGACGGCGTACTTGGGACCGCCTCCCTCACCGCTTTCGGTAAACAGCATCGTGCTTCCGTCAGCCGACAGATCACCCGGGGTTGACCAGTCGAGCCACGACAGGTCGCGTTCTTTGGCCGCACCCGGCGGCAGGCCGATGAGTCCGGCGCGATCGTTGCCGCGCGTCAGGAGAACGTTTCCGTCCTTGCCTACATCGAGGATGGTCAATTCGCCCGGAACGCGCGCCAGCAACCGCAGTTTGCCGGAGAGGTCAACAGCATAAAGCGAACGGTCGCCACCGGTGCGCGTGGCGGTGAACCAGACTTCGTCACCCGCCGGCGCCCAGGCCACTCCCTGAATGCTGTCCCACCCGGTAGAAAGCACTTTCTTTTTTCCGTCAAGGCCGACTAGAGCCAGTGAACCGCCGTCGTCGTTGAGGGTTGGATGGTCGATCAAGGCGATGGAGTCGCCCTTGGGAGAAATGCGAATATGGCCGATCCATCCATCGGGCTGATACAGCACTTTGCCGGCGGGATATTCGAGTCGATGGCGGCCCTGCTCGTAACGCACGATGGCGAGAGAAGAGGCGTCCGGGGACCAATCGGCCCACTCGACGTTCTCCATGACCTCGCGCGGGGCGCCGCCAACCAACGGAACACGCGCTAGCGTTCCGGAATAAAGAAACGATCCGATGGGATGGCTATTCAGCGATAGCGCCATCTCGCCGGCGGACGAGACTGCGAGAACGTCAGCGCCCTCGGGTTCCAGTTCGTGCGAATCGGGGCTCTCAGGACGGGTGGTGAACAGCTGCAGCGGCTTGCCTTCCCAGGCGGCGCTGTACACGATCATCTTGCCGTCAGGAGCGAATCGAGCGGACCGGACCATGCCGCGGCGAAAGGTCAGCGGATGGTACACCGGAATGGAAGCTTGTTCGGGCCGACGAATGAGAAGTGCGCCAATCGCGAGCCCGGCCAGCAATGCCAACAGCGCGGCGACGGAGGCTACACGCCAGACACTCGAATGTCCCTTGTCGCTTTCCTTCGCGGTCTGCGCTGCGACCGGCGACTCTACAGAAGGCTGGCGCGCCGCGCTGACTGCGCTGGCGGCCCGCACTCGCGAACTGTCGAGATCGCGCTTGATGCGTTTCAAGTCACCGCGCAACTCGGCCGCCGTCTGGTAGCGCAGGTCGCGGTCTTTCTCCAGCGACTTGCTGATGACCTCCTCCAACTTGACGGGGATAGAGGAATTCACGCTGGAGACGGGCGGCGGCGTGCGGTTCAGGATAGCTTCGAAGGTTACACCGCTACTGCTGCCCTGAAAAGCCACTTCACCCGTGGCCATCTCGTATAAAACTGCGCCGAAGGAAAAGAGGTCAGTGCGAGCATCGACTTCGTCAGCGCGTACCTGCTCGGGCGACATGTAGGCCACGGTGCCGACGGTCGATCCGGGACTGGTCATGTGCGGCGTCGCGCTGGTGGCTGTGTTGTCGCCGTGTTCGGCCACCACCTTTGCCAGGCCGAAGTCGAGCAACTTCGCCTGTCCACGCTTGGTGACGAAGATGTTGGCGGGCTTGATGTCGCGATGAATAATCCGCTTGGCGTGAGCGGCGTCGAGAGCATCGGCGATTTCGATGCTCAAGTTCAGGATGGTCTCGGTATCCAGGGGCCGGCCGGCGATGCGATGCTTCAGGGTGACGCCGTCAAGGAACTCCATGGCGATGAAGACCTGGCCGTCCTGTTCGCCGATGTCGTAAAGCGTGCAGATGTTCGGATGATTGAGCGACGAGGCGGCCTCTGCCTCCCGCTGGAAACGGGCGAGGGCTTCGGGATTGCGGGCCACATCGTCGGGCAGGAACTTGAGCGCGACAAAGCGCTTGAGGCGGGTGTCTTCGGCCTTGTAGACCACGCCCATCCCACCACCACCAAGTTTTTCGATTATGCGGTAATGCGAGATGGTCGTGTCGATCATAGACAAAAGTGGGGCCGAACAGTTGCTTGATGATAGGGCTGACGGTACGGGGAGTCAATTCGGTTGTGCGGGTGGGTCGGGACGTTGATTACGCGGTGGCTTTGGGCAGCGCCGCTACGGCTGCGTGATATTTCTCGACCAACTCTTTGCGCAACTCTTCGGCGCGGGCAGTGTCGCAGACCGGCTCGTAGGTGCGGCACTGTTCCACAGCTGACTTCAAGCTATCGAGGAAGGCGACGCAGGGCTTGCAGTCGCTGAGATGCTTCTCCATCTCGCGGCTGCGCGCGTCGTTGACCAGGCCGTCCATGTAATCGGACAACGAGGCGAACATCTGGCGGCAATGGCGCGGCCGCTTGGGTGGCTCGTCGTCGGCCGCGGCGTGAATCAAATCGATCACGATACCTTTGGCCTGCGCCATGCGCGCCAACTGTTGGCGCAGCATCAGCCGTCCGCGATGCAGCCGCACGCGTACGGTTCCCTCGCTCAGACCGGTAACACGAGCAACCTCGGAGGTCTTGAGGCCTTCCATGTCGTGCAGCACCAGCACCATGCGGTACAGCGGAGCGACTTTTAGCACGGCCTCGCGTACCCGCCGGGCGCTCTCGTCGCGCAACACGTTGGTCTCGGGATTGGGGTCTTTGCTCTCGACCAGTTCGCGCAACTCGTACTGCGTGGGCATCAGTTCGTCGAGGGATACGTGTTTGTTGCTCGCGTTCTTCGCGCCGCGCCGGTTCATGAGGCAGCGATTGCGTGCGACTTTGTACAGCCACACCGAGAGCGCCTTCGGACTGTCGAACTTAGGCAAGTAGGGAAGTAGCTTGACCAGCACTTCCTGCATCGTGTCTTCGGCATCCTGAGGATGGCCGCAGACCTTCATGCTGAAGGAGTAAACCGTATTCTGCAGCAGCGCCAGCGCCTGCTCGACCGCCTCGGGACGGTCCTGGCGGATGAGTTCCAGCGCCTGCTCCAGTTTGGGGGACATAAGGATAGGGTAACGGATGCAGCGGCGGAGGCCAATGACTTACCGCGGCTGCACTTCCACTGGCTCCGTCAGGCGGACTGGCTCCTGTGCAGTTGAGGGGACAACGATTTTGCGTCCCTGCGGCAGATAATGGGCGATCACTCCGGGCTGTGACCAGTTCAGGTCCCAGCCATTTTCGATGGCGACGATGGTGTATTCGCCGGGGACGACGGTGTTGAGGCTGAAGCTGCCGTCCGAATCGCTCTGGTCGCGGCGAAACAATTCGGCGTTCGCTTCTGGATCTTTCGGAACCAGCACGACCATCGCGCCGGGGGCCCCTTTGCCAGCGCGTTTGGCGAAGCCGCGAACAATAGTCTGTCCGCCGATGAGGGTGACCGTGCCCTCGATCGTCGTACCAGCGACGATGTCCAGGCTGTGACCCTTGCTTGGGCTGCCATTGATGGTGATGCGGGTCACGGCATAGTCGTTGACGGGAGTGGCAGCGAGGAGGGCATATTTGCCGGGCGGTATGTCGGCCAACTCCGCTTGACCCTGAGGGTCCACCTCAGCGGTCCTGACCACCTTATGCCCGGCGTCGCGCAGTGCCAGCAAGAGCTGCTGAGGAAGTTGGGCTTGTCCTAGAACGCGCACAGAAAATTTCGCGTTGCTGACCGGCTCGCCGGAGGCGGGATTTACTTCCTGGCCGCTCTGGCTCAGGTCGACCTCACTGACCGACCCGGACGCCTCCGAGCCGGGAATGCCCGGCGTGTGCAGCGTGTACTTACCGGCCGGAATGCCCGATAACTCAACCAGGCCTTGCGAGAACATCTGGAAATTTTCCGGGCCGCCGACCGACTGTGAGGTTCGGCTCATGATTTGGGCGGTCACGTTTTCCGTGGAGTCGAACGATTTTCTTTCCAGTTGTGGAAACCCGAACCCTTGCCCCGGGCCCCCTGTTCGCCTGATTAGAATGCTCAGCGCCGGAACCGGCGACAAGTGCATGTCGACCGAGAGGCGCTCGCCGCCACGCAAGGGAATGGGCGTGGCCTCGTCGGAATCGGTCGCGTCGGGATAGTAAGTGGTCGGGTAGGCCACATCGAAGGAATGTGCCGCTGGCACAACTGTGACCGTTCCGTCCGGGTTGGGCATCGAGCGCGGATGCAACGCGTACCAGGGCTTCGCGTTGGCGGAGAGAAAATAGGTTCCGGCGCGCAGATCGGCGAATTCGTAGCTTCCGAGATCATCGGTGCGTGCGCCTCCGACTCTGCGAACCAGGCTGACGCCGGTGCTTTGGTCCTGGCGATACAAAGCGACGTTCGCCCTGCGGAGTGGATCCCCCATCTCATCCAGCACGTGGCCGGTGAGCACAGCCTGCGGCGTTAGACGAAAGACAAGATGTTCGGAGTCGGCGTCGCCGCCGGTGACGATAGCGGTGGAAAAGTTCTCGTGCTGATCAAACTGAGCGTCGATGAAACCGCGCCGGGCCGCTGACAGCGAGTACTTGCCAGCCGCGATGCCCGTAAACGCGAACCCTCCGTCATCACCGGTGATGAGCGATTTCGTCTCGTCGCGGTCCTCTACGCTGGCGATGGTGACACGCGCCTGCGCCAGCGGCGCACCGGAGGTGGAACTGACGACTTTGCCTGCGATACGAAAGCCGCCCGCTTGCGCCTGCACCAGCGGAGTCAACCCAAGGCAAGCGCAGAACAATAGCGTGACGAGTGCGATTTGAGCGGCTTTGGAGCGTGCGGCTGGCATGTTCATTCGCTCTTGATCGGTTGCAGTTGCACTTGCAGTTTTTGGCCCGGCGTCACATGGACCACTTGTCCTTTGGATTCATAAGCGCGCATGGCCGCCGGATTGCGATACTCCAACTCCTGCGGAGTGTCGAAGGCGAGAATGCGATATTCGCCCGGAGGAAGCTGCGGCAGGACGTATGTGCCGTCGAACTGCGGGGAGAATTCTCTGGCGACACCTCCGTCACTATCAAGAGGAATGCAGTAAACGCTAGGACCTGTGCCGGGCTGAAACCGATTCGAGCGTCCGGTGGAAACAACCGCACGTGCCGCCGAACCATTCGCTGCTCCCTCAAGGGTCGCATCGATCTCGGCGCTGTCGTAGCGGACGGTGATGTCGATGGGGGCAACGCTGGCTCCATAGGGAACAACCAGCGGTGTCCGCAGAAGGTCTTTGCCGGCGGAAGCGACAGACGCTGCATACATCCCCGACGCTGTAGGATGCACTTCCACCCAGTATCGCCCCGGGCCGACGCCCGCCAGAACCGGCGGATTGTTATCGGACTGGTAGGTGTCGCGGGAACCGTTCTCAAGTGTGACATCCTCCGCCGACTCGAGCGTGACGTAGGGGCTCGATGCTGCCGCGGGATTGTCTCCAGCGGGCAAATCCTGACGAACGTTGATTTCGATCGACACATTCGGCGCCATGGTGAGAGGTGGCGCGTTCACCGGTCCGTTGGCGACTGTGATATTCGCCACTCCCGTAGCCGCACCCGGCTGGAAACTGGTGGCCTCGACCGTATAGGTTCCGTTGGGCAGCGAGCCGCGAATCGCACGCTGATTGGGATCGTAGCCCAGTGCGAATCCGGGGCCGCGATGGCCTTGGGCGTAAACGGAAACCTGTATACCTCGCGGCGGATTTGGATCGGCACTTACTACCGGCACTCTGACGTCGTAATACTTCAGCCTTTCGGGAGCGATTTCTGTCGTGAAGGATTCTCCCGCATTGACATGGACGGTATCGGCGCTGGCGAAATCACGAGCGGCAGCAAAGTATCGGGGTGGGAATCCGAAGACTGGCCCGTTGGGAACCGCGGTCAGCGGATCGCGCTCCGTGGACTCGAGGCTAAACAACTTGTACTCTCCGGCCCGCAGGTCGGCGAATCGGAACTCGCCATCGGCGCGAGTGGTCGTTTGCGCCGATTGCTCCCAGCGGGCGAATCCCTCACGAACTTCGCGGCGATACAACGCCACTTGGACACGGTCCGCGGCTTCGGCGCTGGGGAATTTCACTCGCCCAACAATCAGACCCTCGGGTATCAGTTTCAGAGTCAGATCGCTTTGTCCGGGAACAGCCGAGGTGCCGGCGCGGGGTCCAGCGATCTTCAGGAAGCCGGGCTTCCTGACCTGCAAGATATTCTGGGCGGTGGACATTCCAACCACGCCGGGCGCCGATGGCTGCTCAGCTACGGTTAGTTCGAAGTGTCCGTGATCGTCGGTGAGGGCGGCGTAGCGCTCGTCTGCCGTATATACCAGCGCGCGGCCAATGGGCTCGCGGGTAACGCTGTTTACCACAGTGCCGCTGATGGTGCTGCTGGGATGGGTGTCAGGAGTTTGATCTTGCGCGCCGGCAAGTGACGCCAGCAGCGTGACGGCCACCAACAGGGTGACCGCAGGGCAACGGAACCGATACACCTCGAATACGCGGGAAAGTGCCACCACAGAACTCCGCTGTACAACGGAACGCTAGACGGCATACCCATCATCGTGACCTGCCGGGAAGAATGCAAGTCCCATTGCAAACAGCCAACTTGGGAAGGCGTAGTACTGCTCTACGCCTTCCGCCCTTCGACTCTGAAATTTTTGCTCGCGGCGAGTCGAAATGACACGACCGCTTCTCCGACCAAGCCGCTAACTAACTCACTGCCAACGCCGGACGGATGGCACGGTTCGTGCTTCTTTGTAAGCGACCGTCTCTTCGCGTGGGTGGCGAGGTTCGTCCCAGCCGCCCTTATCCCAATCGGCACAACGTGAAAGGAGTGTTTCGATGCATCTCGCACAGAGGAAGTTTCTGCTGCTGACGGCTTGCTTGTTCCTGATCAGCTCGCTGGGTTCGGCGGAAGTCATCACCTTCAACAGTCTTCCCGGCAACGGCACAGCAGTTCCCAATGGGTTCGCAGGCATGGACTGGAACAATTTCTACGACGTGAGCATGGCTCAGATGCTCACCGGTAACAATGTGCCTGGCGGAGCTCTCAATACTTCGTTTGCTACCAACACTGGTGGGGCACCGGCGTGGTTCACTTCCACGGGGACCTTCTCCTTTGCCAGCGCGTTATTGGCTACGGATGGCACGAGCCCCTTGCGGCTTGAAGTCGTGGGTCTGCTGAACGGAAAGGTCGTCGATCAGGCAATGCTCACTTTATCCAGCGCAGTGCCTGCCCAGGAAACGTTCAATTGGTCCGGGATCGACGGCGTGCGCTTTGTGCCGCAACCGGGGCCGAATTCGAACGTAGAAGTCCAGTTCGCACTCAGTCAACTGGTAGTCAACGCTGCAGCGGTGCCAGAACCGACGTCGCTGCTCCTGCTCGGTTCAGGCTTGGGGATGCTGTGCATCCAGGCGCGAAAGTTGCGCGGCGAGAAGTAAGCCCCCTTCCTTCGGTGGCCGCAGATGAGCCGCCGCTATTTCCAGCCCGGCAAGCCTACATCATGAGGTCTGCCGGGCATTCTACTTGACATGAGGATCGGGTCCGCCAGGCGGATCCATTTCTGATGGTCGCCGCGGCGCCGCAGTCTCGCGTATCGCAACCTATTTAAGATAGGCGCGCACGATGGCCAGTAGGTCGTCGGTAACTTCTTGCGACGCACGCCCGCGGCCGATGTGATCGCGGATATGGTCTTCCATCACTTCCGCCATCAGGCTATTGATTGCGCCCCGGGCGGCGGCCAGCAGCTGCAGCGTGTCGGCGCATTCTTCTTTTTCGTTCAACAGGGCGCGCTCCACGGCCTCGATCTGGCCGCGAATTCTTCGCGTCCGGCTCACCAGTTTGTCGCGATCACGGTCGGTCTCTTTTTTCGCCATAAGCGCTTGCCTATACCCTACCCCAGTATGCTATAAAAAGATCATGCGATGCAATCGCAAAATGCCCATGAGCGACAAACAAATGAAGGAACCCCCGAGTTGTAAAGCAGCCGCCGGCGGTCCCGGGTGGCACAGGATTCGAGAGGGCGCGCTCCGTCTGTCGTCGTCGGCGTGGGCCTGAAGCCGAGCCAGGCTTGGTCCTCTCTCGGAAACGCTTGCCCGGCGCCGCGGCATCCGATGGGAGGAGACCATGTTCGACATCCGCGCACCCATGCAAGACCGCCGTGTCCTGCGCCGCGCCTGGTACCTGACGGAAGGCGTCCGTCCTGAACTGCGCTGCCGCTGGATCCTGGAAAAAGATTGGGCTTCGACGGGGAGCAACGGCACTGATATGGAACGTAATCAGTCTGTAACAAACGCATGTGACACTGACGTGATGGCTGGTTGCGCATGACTTTCGCCGGTCTGGTAAAGAGCACGAGAAGCATCGCGTGATCCGTGCCTGCACAATCCGTCTTCACTGGCAATTGGCGCGGGCCGGCCGTTGGCATCTAAGGCTGGTCTGTGCTGTTGCCATCGTGCTCTGCCTGATTGCATTCGGAACGTCCGCGCGCGCGCAGGACACCGCCGCCGCGCCCGGTCAGGCCGAGCCTGACACCCCGGAAGCTCCCCGCGCCGCCCGATACTTTCTTCCCCCACTCCCAGACAGCGAAGTGGTGGATTTCCGGCCAGGCGAACTTCATCTTCCAGGCGCACGGTACCTTCTACTCGCAGTACAGCGGGCCTAACAGCTTCACTGCTCCAACCGAACACGCGCTGTCACGGGTAATGACGCTGTTCACCGGCTACGAGTTTACGCCGAACACGGTGCTGTACTTCGATGAAGAGGAGGCCGGTGGTGGCGGACTCAGCCAGGCGCTCGGCATCGCCGGATTCGTCAACCTCGATGTCGTTCGTAATCCATCGCTGAGCCAACTGCCTTACATCGCCCGACTGATGATCCAGCAGATTATTCCGCTTTCCAAAGACAAGATCGAGTCAGAGCGAACGCCACTGTCGCTACAGACTGAGATGCCCGTGCGCAGTCTGTCGATCCGTTTCGGCAAGTTCGCGCTGGCCGACTTTTTCGACAACAACGTGGGCGGTACCGACAGCCATTACCAGTTCTTGAACTGGACGGCCGACAACAACGGCGCCTGGGACTATGCCGCTGACACTCGCGGCTACACAGTTGGCGCAATGTTTGATTATGAAGACCTCAACTGGGGCGTACGCTTTGCCGAGGCGCTGATGCCGAAGGTCGCGAACGGTCCCAACCTCGACGCCAACCTCGCCAACTCGCGCGCCGAGAACGTCGAGCTGGAGTTACGCTATCCACTGCTTCGCAACCGGCACACCACGCTGCGACTGCTGAACTACGTCAACCACGGAAACATGGGTGACTACAGCGAGGCGGTGAAACTCTATCTTGATCACGTCACGCCGACTCCCGACGTGATCGCGACGCGAATTCCGGGCACGGTGAAGTATGGCTTCGGCGTCAACCTGGAGCAGGAACTAGGCAACGATTTGTTCGCCTTTGCCCGCTGGGGATGGGCCGATGGCAAGAAGGAATCGTTCTGCTACACCGAGGTCGAAAGCACCATTGAAGCCGGCATTTACGCCAAGGGCACACGCTGGAACCGGTCGCTCGACCGCATGGGTGCTGTTTTTATCTCCAATGGAATTTCCGCTGCACACCAGTCTTATCTCGCGAACGGCGGCCTCGGTTTCTTATTGGGTGATGGCGGCCTGACCTACGGACGCGAGACCATCGAAGAAGCGTTCTACGACATGCACATCTGGCGCGGAGCGTTCATCAGCGTGGACCTGCAACAGGTGAACAATCCCGGCTACAACCAGGCGCGCGGCCCGGTTGCCGTGCCGGGGATGCGGTTGCATCTGGAGTTCTGAAGCGCCGTCTCCGTCGCTGTTAGAATAAAAAGGTGATCCTCCCGTTCGTCCGCGATGTGTTTGCGGACGTGGAAAAGTCCCCCGCATTTCTGCGTGCCATAGCCCGGGTCAAGGGCGGCGCGGGACGGACGCGTGTCTCCGGACTTACCCCTACCGGCAAGGCCCTCTTCTACTCATTGTTGCAGCGTGCCACCTCGCGCCCGCTGGTGATCGTGGTCAGCGACAATCGCGCGGTGGATGAGTTGCTGCCGTTGCTTCGCTCTGTCGCCGAACTGACCGGCGCAGTCACGCCCGAGTCGGTCATCGGCCTGCCGGCTTACGACGTGCTGCCTTTCGAAAACCAGTCGCCCCACCCGGAAATTCAGGAAGCCCGGGCGACGGCGTTGTGGAAGATCGCTACTGGTGCGGCCAACATCGTGATCACGCCGTTTGCCGCGGCCAGCATGCGTCTGCGCGACGCATCGTTCTACGCCGGCCTCGCCCAGGTCGTTCGCCGCGGCGAGATGATCGACCCCGAGCGACTGGTTGAGCACCTCCGCCTCGCCGGATACAACCAGGTGGACGTGGTCGAGATGCCGGGTGAGTTCGCGCATCGCGGCGGACTGATCGACGTCTATCCACCCGAATCTGACCGGCCCGTGCGCATCGAAATGTTTGGCGACGAAGTCGAGTCGCTTCGAAAGTTCGACCCCGCGACGCAACGCTCGGCGGCAGCGACCGATGATGCTGTTCTGCTGCCGCTCACCGAAACACCCGTGGACGAAGACACGCTCGCGGCCATCAATGCGCGGCTCAGTGGCCATCGCCTCGCGGGTGACGACGAAGCGGTTGAGGAAGCCGTGCGCTACTCGGGCGTGAGCGTGTTTCCCGGATGGGAGCTTTACGCACCCGTCGCCGGAGCTAAGCAAACCTTTTTCGACCTGGTTCCCGGTGCGACGGTCGTACTCGACGAACCGGACACACTCAACGAAACGCACGACGCCTGGTGGACGAAGCTCACCGACGCGCATGACCGCAGCCTGATTGGCAATCTGGTGCGGCCGGAAGAACTGTATCTCAGTCCAGAGCAATGGGCGCAATCGTTGCAACAGTCGCCGATTCTCGCCATTGAGCAGCTCGGCATCGAAGGTCCCGATGACGGCGAGCACATCATCCTGCAGACCCAGCCCACCATGCGTTTTCACGGCTCGGTCGCCGCCATGACCGAGGAGGTCGGCAAGCTGACCCGCGAAGGTAAGCGTGTCATGTTTGCGGTGTCGAGCACCGGCGAGGTCGAACGGTTGGCCGACGTCTTTAACGAGTACAACCTGTCGTTTCGCATTGGTAGCCGTACGCCCAAGCCCGGCATGGAAGTCTTCGTCGACGAGTCCACGTATTTCACCGATGACGTTGCGGCCACCATCATCGTCAAGGCGTACGTGCCCGAGGGTGTTGCGCTGCCCGACACGAACCTTATTCTCTTCGGCTCCCGCGATCTGTTCGACGAGCCCGAAGTTTCGCTCGGTCGTCCGCAGCGCCAGAAATCGAAGGTGTCGGCGTTCCTCTCCGACTTCCGCGATCTCGCCGTCGGCGACTACGTCGTCCATGTTGAACACGGCATCGGGCAGTATCAGGGGCTGAAAGAAGTTCCGCAGGAAGACGGCGCAGCTGCTGAGTTCATGGTGCTCGAGTACGCCGAGGGCGCGCGTCTCTACGTGCCGCTTACCCGGCTCGATCTAGTGCAGAAATATCGCTCGTCCGAGGGCGCCAAGCCGGTGCTCAACCGCCTCGGCACGGCGCAATGGCAGAAGACCAAGGCGCGCGTAAAAAAGGCCATGAAAGACATGGCCGACGAACTGCTCAAGCTCTATGCGATGCGCAAGAGCGCCGAGGGCCACGCCTTCGCCGCCGACAACGAGTGGCAACATGAGTTCGAAGACGCCTTCGAGTTCAGCGAGACCGAAGACCAGATAAACGCCATCCTCGACGTGAAGCGCGACATGGAAGCCACTACGCCGATGGACCGCCTGTTATGCGGAGACGTGGGCTACGGCAAAACCGAGGTCGCGATGCGCGCGACCTTCAAGGCTGTGCAGGATGGACGCCAGGTCGCGGTGCTCGCGCCGACCACTGTGCTTGCCTTCCAGCACTTCAATACGTTCAAGCAACGTTTCGCGGCATTTCCGCTCAAGATCGAGATGCTCAGCCGCTTCCGTACTCCGAAGCAGATCAAGGAGTCCGTTGCGAAACTCGAAGCCGGCGAACTCGACATCGCCATCGGCACGCACCGCCTGCTCTCCAAAGGACGTAAAGTTCCACAACCTCGGACTGGTGGTCGTGGACGAAGAGCAGCGTTTCGGCGTGCGCCACAAGGAGCGCCTCAAGCAGCTTCGCAAAGAAGTGGACGTGCTCACCATGTCGGCTACGCCGATTCCGCGCACGCTACACATGTCGCTACTCGGCCTGCGCGACATGAGCGTCATCGAGACACCGCCCAAGGACCGCATGGCGATTCAGACCGTCGTTGCCGCCTGGGACGAGAAACTCATCCGCTCCTCCATCGAGAAAGAGCTGGAGCGCGGCGGGCAGGTTTACTTCGTGCACAACCGGGTGGAGAGCATCTACGACATCGCCGACAAGATTCGCGAGATGGCGCCCAAGGCCCGCATCCTCGTCGGCCACGGTCAGATGGGCGAGGCCGAACTGGAGCGCGTGATGCTGGCCTTCATGCGCCACGAGGCCGACATCCTCATCGCGACCACCATCATCGAGAACGGGCTCGATATCCCACTCTGTAATACCATCATCATCAATCGCGCAGATCGCCACGGCCTGTCGGAGTTGTACCAGTTGCGCGGACGTGTGGGTCGCTCCGATCGTCGCGCCTACGCCTATCTGCTGATTCCCCCTGATCGGGACTTGACTGACCTCGCGCGCCGACGCCTCGCGGCATTAAAAGAGTTCAGCGACCTGGGCGCGGGCTTCAAGATTGCAGCCCTCGATCTCGAATTGCGCGGTGCGGGTAATCTTCTTGGCGGCGAGCAAAGCGGACACATCGAGGCCGTGGGCTTCGAGCTCTACACCACTATGCTCGAGCGCACGGTGCGCGAGATCAAGGGCGAGATCGAACCCGAAACACCCGAAACGCAACTTAACCTCGGGCTCAACATCCGCATTCCCGCCGAATATATCGCAGAAGAGAACCAGCGCCTGCGCATGTACAAGCGCGTCGCTGGGGTTGAAACAGAAGCGCAACTCAACGATGTGGCTGCCGAGTTGGGCGATCGTTACGGCGCGCCTCCACCGCCGGTGCGCAATCTGCTCGAGTACGCCGAACTGAAGCTGCTTTCGCAGCGTATCGGCGTCGCGCAAATCGAGCGCCGCCGCGACGCCGTCAGCATTCGCTTCACCGAAAAGGCTACCGTCGATCCCGAACGTCTGATGCGCTGGGTGCATGGCGAGCCGGGCAGCCAATTCACCCCCGCGGGCGTGTTGAAGTTCACGCTCAAAGAGAAACAACCTGACCTGGTACTCACTCGTCTGAAGGCGCTGCTCGAGCAGTTGGCCGGGGAGCAGCAGCCGGTCAGCTAGAGCGGGCCATGCACTCCGAGGTCACTTCGACGCAGTCCGTTCCGCGTGAAATTCTCCTTCCTTCCCCATGACGTGATAGTTGCCGGTCATAGCGTCGCCTTGCACCTGCCCCCGAAAGGTCAGCGGATGCTTCGTCTTGGTACGAAACACAATGTGGTGCCCGTTCACACTGCCCTCGAGACCGCCCGACTGATTGGGCCCTTTGAAATGGCCCGTGATCGTGTTGCCTTTTTGTTCCAAGTCAACCGTCTTGGTATCGAAGTCGCCGTTCCAGTTTTTCGCCTCGATGACCCAATGCCCAGTAACATCGACAACCTCCTGCGAGTGTGGCAGGGGCTGCTGCGCAGCGACGCACAGGGCGGCAGCAGACAGGAACAACGGCAGAATCATAAAACTCACAATTCGATTGGTCATACCGACTCCTCTCGTTGCACTAGCTGCTCCATCCCGGCACCTTGACCATGTCCCACACCATCTGATCGAGCGCGGTGTCGATGGTGCTGTTCGGTTGGGTCCTTGTGTTAGTCAGCGCGCCCCAGCACATTCCGTTTGCCGTGCGAACCATCACGCTGGTGGTGCCGGGTAAGCTGCCGCCATGCCACCAGTTGCCCTTGCCGTTGTCGCGCACCATCCAGCCGCGCGCGTACTTTGCCGGAGAAGCCTGCGGATAGACCGCTGCTGGCGTCGTCATCGTCTGGATCGTCTCCGGTTTGAGAATGCTGGGGATGCCGGGCATTCCACCGACGTGTGCGCAGAAACGCGCCAGGTCCGACGGATTGGCGATCCATCCTCCGTGCGAATCCATGCGAGTGACATTCATATCGTACGGGTTCTCGCCGAATTGCCCTAGGTACATGGCTTCGTTCGGAGCCCTTTGTTTCAGCGTGTTTCCTGCAATCTGCATGTCGGTGATGCCGCACGGCGTGAGCACGGCCTGCTGCACGTAGTCTTTATAAGGTTGTCCACTGACTTTCTCAATCACGCGCCCCAGCACGCAATAGCCAAAATTCGAATACGCCCAGTGCTGTCCCGGCGGATAAGTCAACGGTAGATTCTCTAGGGTCCAAGCGATCAGCTTTGCCTGGTCCCACGATTTGAATCGAAACATGGGATCGGTGGAGTCGTTGGTCCAGCCTCCGCTGGTGTGCGTTAGCAGGTCATCGACGGTAATGTCGGTGACGTACTGCTTGTATGGCGGCTTGCCGTAAGTGTTGCCCAGCACGCCGCTAGGGCCGAACACTTTGTCCGAGAGATTGAGCTTACCCTGCTCCACCAGCGTGAAAATCGTGACAGACGTAATAGGCTTGGTCACGCTTGCGATGCGAAACAGCGTCGTCGCCGAAGTTTGCAACTGTACCTGTTTATCGGCCATGCCGAAAGGGCGCTCGAAGACGAACCGCCCATTGCGCACGATGGCCACTGACAGCGCCGGCGCGAAAAACTGCTGCATGAATTGTTGCCCGAACTGCGCCATTTCCCTGTGCTCGGGACCGGTGGGCAACTCGCGTTGCGGCGCAGGTGCAGCGAATGCCGGCAGGTGCGGCGTGATGGCCAGCGAAGCGGTGGTGCCGAGAATCTGCTTGAGCGCCGTGCGGCGGCTCGTCAGTGACATGGACTCTCCTCGTCGTGCGCGGTCCTGGCATACGATCACCAATCGCCATGTTCCAGGATGTGAATTTGGTAAATTTTAACGCGCAAATTTTCGGCAGTCACGCGCCATTGCAAGAAATCAGGCGCAGGGCGCGAGGATCCGCGTACTCTAGTCCGCTCCGCTGCGAACCATTTAGTCCGGCAGCGCGTTCCCTCGTGTTTCAACTCCCAGCGGAATCACCAGCAGCCCGATCCCAAACGCAATCGCGGTGATCGCAACCGGTTTTCCTAGAGTGCCCCATTGCGAGACGAGCGCCCCGATCCCGAAGTTCACACCGGCGGCGATGAACCGCCCAAACGATGTGGTGAACGCGAACGCGGTTGCGCGGACACTAGTGCCGTACTGCTCCGGCAGCCATAAACTGAACACCGCGAAGTTGCCGCCGAAGAAACCCAGGAAGAACAGCGCCGTGATGAACGGCTTCAATCCTTCGGCCAGGTAGAACGCCCATCCGAAACTGAGCAGAATGCACGCCGCCATCCCCACGAAATAGATGGCCAGTGTGCGCTTTCTGCCGATGCGTTCCGCCAGCAACGGTACGGCCAGACAACCGAGGATGGTCCCCAAAGAAAGCAAGCCCATGCCGAGCGACGCTGTGCGCACCGCCTGCGCTTGCGCCATACCGGCCTTTTTCGCCAGCGAGATGATCGCGGTGGGCGCATAAACTGCTCCCGCCCATAATCCGCAAATCGCTGCGGCCAGCAGCACCGTGTTGACCACCGTGCGCTTCAGATATTCGCCACGCAAGATGGTTGCCAAGGGCGAACGCTTCGTAACTGGCTCGACCTTGTGTTTCCTCTCCCAGCGTTCCGGTTCCTTCACCCGGCGCAAGACGATGAAGGCCACGACAACCGGCGTCAGTCCGCACCAGAACATCGCCCGCCATCCGAAGTGCGCGCCCACCGTGTAGTTAAGCGCCGCGGCCAGGAAGAATCCTGCGTAGTATCCCGTTTGCAGGTAGCCCGCGCCCATCTTGCGGCGGTCTTCGGGCCATGCTTCGGCGACGTAGGTCCCCGCGAGAGCCCACTCGCCGCCAATGCCAATTCCCGCCAGCAGGCGGAACAGCGCCAACTGCCACACGTTCTGCGACAGTGCCGCCAGGCCTGTGAACACCGCATATACAAAGATGGTGGCGGCCAGTACGCGCGTGCGGCCGAACCGATCGGCGATCGGACCCCAGATCAGCGACAGTCCCCAGCCAATCAGGAACAGCGCGAACAGCACTGATCCCGCATAACCGACGTTGCCCGGCGTAGCCTTGATTCCCGACTTCGGCAATAACTCGGTGAGCGCGGGGCTCAGCACCAGCGCATAGATGACCGAGTCCATGCCATCGAGCGTCCAGCCTGCCCACGCCGCCCAGAAGCCGGTGATTTGCGAGCGATTGAGTTTGGTTCGCGAGCGAACCCTCGCGTACGACACCGCAAAGTTCGACATGGTGCTTCCTCCCCACAGGGCCCACACCCCAGGACGGAAACAATTCGTCGGGGAGCATACCACACCGGGCCAACCGGCTCAGACAAAACCTGCGCGACACCTGCGGGAATGCTCGCCCCTATCGTTGTTTTGAAAGGGCACGGCTTCAGCCGTGCCGCCCGGTGCTTTATTTTTGATACTCCCGAGCGGACTTCAGTCCGCGAGGGACGCGCTACTCAGCCTCTTCAAACAATGCGCGCACCGCGGGCTTGGTCACTTTTCCCATGGCGTTGCGCGGCAGTGCATCCAGCACAAGCAGCCGCGAGGGAATCTTGTGCACGGCCATGCGCTCCTTCGCCCAGGCGCGAAGCTGCTCCAGATCGGGCATATTCTCCCCTTTGCACACCAGCGCCACTGCCACCCGCTCGCCCCATTCGTCATCGGGCACGCCAACTACTGCGCATTCCACGACTGCTGGATGTTCGCGCAGGGTCTCCTCAATCTCCAGCGCCGAGACTTTGTGCCCACCCGTTTTGAGTATGTCGACATTGGTGCGCCCCAGTATCCGATAGACGCTGTTCTCAACGACGGCAGTATCGCCAGTGCGAAACCAGCCATCGCGGAAGGCCTCCCGCGTAGCTTCCGGCTTGCCCCAGTATTCGACGAAGACGTTGTCCCCACGAACTTCGATACCTCCTGGCATGCCCGCCGCCGCGTCCTCGCCGTCGTCGCTCACCAGCCGTACGTCAACGCCGGGTAACGGCCGTCCCACCGATCCCGGCACGCGCTCGCCGCGATAAGGATTCGACAATGCCATTCCAATCTCCGTCATGCCGTACCGCTCCAGCAGCGTGTGGCTGGTGATTTCGCGCCAGCGCTCCAGTGTGCTCACCGGCAACGCCGCCGAGCCCGAAACCATCAGGCGCAATCGCGCAGCGGCGTCACTCAGGATCGCCTGTTTCTCCGGAGGAGACGCGTCCCAAGCCGCGATGAGCTTCACGTAAATCGTGGGGACCGCCATGAACAGCGTCAGTCTTCCGCCGGAGATGCGCTCCCAAACCGTAACGGCGTCGAAGCGTGGCAGCATCTCGCACACCGCGCCCGACCACAGCGCACACGACACGACATTGATAATCCCGTGCACATGGTGCAGCGGCAGGCAAAGCACGATGCGGTCATCGCCCGACCACTCCCACGCCTCGACCAGGCTGGTGATCTGCGACTCTATATTTTCGTGCGTGGTCACCACGCCCTTGGGACGGCTGGTAGTGCCGCTGGTGTAAAGAATCATCGCCCGCCGATTGCTCGCGATGTCGGGCAAGGTCACCAGCTGGTGTGACAGCAGCTCGTTGTAGCCAAGCACGCGAACGTTGCACGCATCTCCGACTCGCGCCAGACATTCCCAGTTGGCGTCATCAGTGATCAACGCCGCGGCTCGGGTGTCGCCGGCGAAATATTCAAGCTCGGTGGGCGGCGATCCGAGCGGCAGCGGAACGGCAATCCCCCCGGCGCGCCAGATGCCCCACAGCACTGCGACCCACGGAAATCCCGGCGCAACCAGAAAACCGACCCGCTCCTCGCCAAGATCATCCCGACCGGCGAGCAGCGCGGCCGCGATACGGCCCGAAGCTTCCAGCAGCTCGCCATACGAGTAAGCCCCGGCAGCATCGACGATAGCGGTCTTTTCGCTGTAACTGTGTGCGCGTGCGATTGTCGGCGGCATGATTGGGCCGGACATACGGCTGACTTTAAGCCTGGATGCCCGTTTTGTCATCCCTGACTCGCCATCCAGACGTCGCGACCCAACTTTATTGGGATTGCTTTTCCCCTGCCGCGCGCCTAAGATTCGCGCCGTGGGGTGACCGCGTTGATTTCGTGTAGCCCAATTCAAAAAAATCTTCTGAAACTCGCGATAGCCCTGGTGGCAACGTCCGCCCTCGCCCAGGCTCCGCCCAAATACGATCCGGCCACGGAAACCAAGCTCAAGGGAACCGTGGAAGAGTTGAAGTTCGTTCCTCCCGCTGGAGCCAAGCAGGTTGGCTATCTCATGTTGAAGAGCGGCTCCGACACCATTGACGTCTTTCTCGGTCCCAAGAAATTTCTCGACGATATGGGAGCGACCTTCAAAGCGGGTGACCCAGTCGAAATCACGGGTTCAAAGGTGAAGGTGGATGGCACCGACCAGATTCTGGCGCGCGAAGTCGTGAAAGGCGACGATGTCCTGACACTGCGCTTCGCCGACGGCAAACCTGCCTGGTAGATAGAGAAAGACACGCCCCGTCCAGGTTTCACTGGCACGGGGCATCATCAGTTAAGTACTTTTGAAACTTTCAGACTACAGGCGAGCTACTGCTTGTCGTACACGTACTTGGCGTGGTACTTCTTGCCGTCCGCAGCCATCCCATCGGTGTCCAGCGTGCGGCTCTTGCCGTCCTTCGCTAGCTCAACTTTGCCGGTACCTACCGACTTACCATCCTTCATGTTGTTAATCTCGAGCGAACGGTCGCCCTTCGCCGTTACCGCGCGGGCGTCGACGCTGCTCATGCCAGTGACCGGATAAGGCTTGCCGTCGAACTTGCCGGTCCATTCCGAATGCGTGGACTGGCCAGACGCGTCGACGCCATCGGTGGTGACCTTCGTTTCGTCACCCGCCGCCGAATAAACCACGGTGGTGTTCTTTCCCGCGCCGGCCGGGATCTTCGACTTTGCTTCGTTCAACTTCCAGGTACCCATGTTGGGATTTTCCGCCGCAAAGGCCGCGGATAATCCAAGCAGGCACAACGTCAGCGTCAACACAATCATTCTTACTTTCATGGAATCTCCTAGTGGTAGAGCAGGGAATTGTAACTTCGGTGTCGCGCAAGTCTATTGCAGGCAGGTTGCGGCGACAAGGGACAAACGTCCCATCGCATACCGGCACTTACTGTCGGCTCGCATCCTACAATGGTTCCATGCCGACGCCCCGCCGCCAAAAACCGCTCTCTCGATTCGACGATCCGCTTCCCTTGATCAAGCCGCGCAAGGCTGTGCCACACGAGTTTGTGCTTGATGCCCTCGCCGAGCTTTCGCCGCGCACCAATCCTATGTTCGGCTGTCTTGCGGTCTATGTGGAGGAAAAGATCGTTCTGATTCTGCGCGACAAGCGCCAACCCGACGCTGACAACGGAGTGTGGCTTGCCACCACGCCGGAACATCACGAATCGTTGCGTCGCGAATTCCCCAACATGCGCTCCATCGCCGTGTTCGGGAAGGAAGTCACTGGCTGGCAGGTTCTTCCTGCCGATGCCCCGGATTTCGAAGAAGCCGCGCTTCACGCCTGCGAACTGGTCATCGCGCGCGATCCCCGCATCGGCAAGGTGCCCAAGTCAAAGAAAACCGCAAAACACAACGCCCGTCGACGCTAAATACAGCCTACACCACCGGCGTGTGTTCCATCGGCAGCTTGGTGTACCGCGCCTTCTCGACCTCGACAATCAGCGCCACTCGTCCTGCCGGATCGCGCCACGGAAACTCTTTCCCGGTGTACTTCCGCGCGACTTCGTCGACCATCGCGAACCCTGAGTCATCGCGAAACTCCACAACGCGTCCGCGTATCTGCACTTCCTCATAAGGGTTTTGAAAATCGACCACCGAAAGCGCCAGTCGCGGATCGCGACGCAGGTTCCGGACCTTGAGGCTGCCTTCTCCACTGGTAATCACGAGGTGGTCGCCGCTCACGCCAATCCATATCGGCGTCACATTCGGCGAGCCATCCGGCATCAGGGTTGCTAAATGTGCAAAGTTGGGACGTGACAGCAGATCGCGAACATTCGGCTCAAGAGTCATAAACGCTCCTCGCCAAGATTGTATGCGAGGTCATTCCGAGCGAGCGCAATCTGTGCATCCTTTTTACTCGCTCCAACCTCGCCGCTGGATGCGGTAACATCAATAGTTTGCGCCAGGAAAAGGATCCCCGCCGATGAAGCAAACCGCAGCACTGCTGCTGTTGGTCCTGATGACGACTATGAACTTGCCCGCACAAAACGCCGCTGCTGCTCCCACTCCCGCCGCGGCCGCGACTGCCGAATACAACGGGATGGTCGACGAGTACTTCGACGCCTACTTCCACTTTCATCCCTCGGACGCCACTTACGCCGGCTTCCACCAGTACGACGGCCAGCTCGAGGACTACTCGCAGAAGGCGCGCGACGCCGAGCTGTCGTACCTGCTCGAAGCCAAGCAAGCCGCCGGATATACGCACACCGATCTCTTGAACGAAGAGCAGCGCCTCGATCTCAAGATTCTCGCCAGTGCCATCAATGCTCGCATTCTCGAGCTCCAGGAAATCCGCATGTGGCAGAAGAATCCCGACATCTACTCCAGCAGCGGCACCTCCAGCGTTTACCTGCTGATGAGCCGCAACTTCGCGCCTCCAGCGGAGCGGCTGAAGTCGGTCATCGCCCGCGAGCAGCAAATCCCGGCCTGCCTCGCGGAAGGCAAAATCAATCTGAAGAACCCGCCCCGCGTTTACACCGAAGTCGCCATCGAGCAGTTGCCCGGCATCAGCAGTTTTTTCCAGCACGATGTGCCTGAGGCCTTCAAAGGCGTCACCGACGCTCAACTGCTGGCGCAATTCAAGACGTCGAACGAAAACGTCATCACGGCGTTGCAGCGTTACGAAACTTATCTCAAGACTGAACTGCTGCCCGTCTCCAAGGGTGACTACCGTCTCGGTCCCGAGCTTTACCGCAAGAAGCTGCTCTACGACGACATGGTCGAGATCCCGCTCGACCGTCTGCTGCAAATTGGCTACGACGACTTGCACAAGAACCAGGCTGAGCTGAAGCGCGTCGCGGCGCTGATCGATCCCAACAAGACGCCCGAGCAGGTGCTGACCATGCTTGAGCAGGATCATCCCCAGCCCGATCAGCTGCTACAAAGCTTCCGCGATACTTTCAGCAGCCTGATCGGCTTCATCCAGCAAAAAAAGATCATCACCATACCGTCCGACGTGCGCCCCACCGTGCAGGAGACGCCGCCCTTCGCGCGTGCCCTCACCTCCGCGTCGATGGAAACGCCCGGCCCCTATGAAACCAAGGCCACGCAAGCCTTCTTCAACGTGACCCTGCCCGAGCCGACTTGGCCCGCCGAGAAAACCAAGTCCTGGATGGAAGGCTTCAACCGCGGCACCATCATCAGCACTGCCATCCACGAGGCCTATCCCGGCCACTACGAACAGTTCCTGTGGGACAAGCAATTCCCCTCGAAGGTGCGCAAGCTGATCGGCTGCGGTACCAACATCGAGGGTTGGGCGCACTACACCGAACAGATGATGCTCGACGAAGGCTATGGCAACGGCGATCCGAAATTGCGCATCGGACAACTGCAGGACGCCCTGTTGCGCGACGCGCGCTATATCGCAGGAATCGAAATGCACACCGGCAAGATGACGCTGGCGCAGGCCACGCAGTTCTTCGTCAAGGAAGGCCACCAGACCTCTACGGTCGCCGAACGCGAAGCGTTGCGGGGCACCTCCGACCCAACGTACTTGGTCTATACGCTAGGCAAGCTGGAGATCATGAAACTGCGCGCCGACTACAAACAAAAGGTCGGCGCGAGTTTTACGTTGCAGCAATTCCACGACGAATTTATCAAGCAGGGCATGCCGCCCATTCCGATCGTGCGGCGGATCATGCTGGGCAACGACACCCCAGCGCTGTAAATTGGGCCGGGCAGGCTGAGGGGAGTTGACGTTTTGAAAGGACACGACTTTACAGCTTGCGGAAAAACTCGCGCTTGCGACTGTTTCGTATCAGGGCATGACTTCAGTCATGCCGCAAACGATTGAAAAACAGGCTCGGGCTTTAGCCCCTGCGGTGCTTTTGAAGGGGCGAAGCTTTACAGGCTGCGGAAAAATGAGGTTTTGGGTAGAGCTGGCCTTTAGGCCAGCGTTCCGCTGGTTCTTAATTGTAAAAGGGGCTTTAGCCCCGGCCTTTAGACCACGTACGAGGCACGCATGGCAATGAAAGTTCGCAAGGCGGTTTTTCCCGCGGCAGGACTTGGTACGCGCTTCCTTCCCGCCACCAAGGCCCAGCCCAAGGAGATGCTCCCTCTCATCGACAAGCCCATCATCCAGTACGGCGTCGAAGAGGCGATGGCCTCCGGCTGCGACCAGATCATCATGGTCACCGGCCGTGGCAAGAGCGCCATCGAGGACCACTTCGATGTGAGCTACGAACTGGAAATGATGCTGAAGGAGCGAGGCAAGACTGAGCTGCTGGAGATCGTGCAGAAAATCTCCGACATGATCCACATAGCCTACGTGCGCCAGAAAGAGGCGCTCGGTCTGGGCCATGCCGTGCTGATGGCCGCCGAGCTGGTGGGCGACGAACCGTTCGCCGTCATCCTGCCCGATGACGTCATCGATGCGCCCGTGCCTTGCCTCAAGCAGATGATCGAAATCTACAACGAAACTGGATGCTCCGTGCTGGCCACGCAGGTAGTCGAGGGCCGCGCGATATCCGCGTATGGCGTACTCGATGCGAAACCCGTGGCCGGTAAGCACGATGGCCGCCTCTTCGAGGTCCGTGACCTGGTCGAGAAACCCAAGTTCGAAGAGGCTCCGTCGAACCTCGCCATCATCGGACGCTACATCTTGACCCCTGCGATCTTCGAGATGCTAAACAGCATCGAGCCGGGCAGCGGCGGCGAATTGCAACTCACCGACGGCCTGCGCGCGCTGTTAAAAAAAGAAAAGATTTACTGCTATACCTTCGAGGGCAAGCGCCACGACGCCGGAGACAAACTCGGCTTCCTCAAAGCCACCGTCGAATTCGCCCTCAAGCGCGACGACCTGGGGAAAGACTTTCGCGAGTATCTGAAGACACTGAAACTGAAGGTGTAGAGCGAATAGCGATTAGTCGGTGGAAGCGCCGGGCTTCAGCCCGGCGAAAAACTACACCGACGCAAATGGCTTTAGCCGTGGACGGCAAGGACTGAGTTCCGGAGGGACGAAATATCTAAGCCCAGCGCTTCAGCGCTGGGTTGGCTTTTTGAAGAGACCCGAGCCCCGGAGGGACGGCATATGTCTCGTCCGCGACCATCCCTACTCCATCACCGCACTGTACAAAAAATCCTTCCCCCAATTCGTCGCATACCCCGCCTCGCGCAGCGCCGTCGCCAACTGCGCCCAATGCCTCACTCCGTGCAACATCGCATGCGCGAACATCTTGCGTTTGCTCGAGCGAATGATTCCTGCCGTACGCGTCGGGAACTCCATTACTGACGAGAGGTCGTCATCCGTGGCCGTTCGCCAGGTAATCGCGATACATCGCGCGCGCTCGCTCGCCAATGCCGAACAATTCGGCCACGCTCCCCGTTGGCAGCGTCTCGTATTCGGTGATCGGCAGCCCCGCCAGCCGCTCGGCGTACCGCAACTCAACCGCAAAAATGTGCAGCAGAAACTCGTGCACGTTCTTCGCCCCTGCGATACTGAGCGGCACATCGAGTATCGTCGCCGGCTGGCCATCGAACCATGTACGCCACTTCTGCGTCTCGGCTTCGTTGGCGCTAAGCAGGTCCGCGAAAGAAATCTTCGCCAGATTCGTTGTCATGGCGCTGGCTCTCCTTCAACTTCTTCGACTTCGCTTCCACTCCGTTGGCCAGTTTTTCTTTGTGAGCTTCCAGCTTCTTCGCGACTTCTTTGTCGTGTAAGCCGATCATCTGCGCCGCAAGAATGCCCGCGTTGGTCGCGCCTGGCTTGCCGATAGCCACCGTCGCGACCGGAATCCCTGCTGGCATCTGTACCATTGCCAGCAGCGAGTCGAGTCCCAGCAATGCAGTCGACGGAATCGGCACGGCAATAACAGGAAGCGTGGTTTCCGCAGCGATCACACCTGCCAGATGCGCCGCTCCGCCGGCGCCAGCGATGACGACTTCCACTCCCCGCGCCTTCAGCCCGCGCGAGTATTCGCTGGTGCGCGCCGGAGAACGGTGCGCCGATGTGATGTCGATCTCGTAGGGAATGCCAAACTCAGACAGCGCCTTCGCGGCCTCGTTCATGATCTCGAGGTCCGTGTCGCTGCCCATCACGATGGAGACAAGAGGTTTGTGTGCCATAGATTTAGAGTTATTTCTTCTCCCGCAAATGTTTCAATCCCCGCGCGGCAATGTCCTTCCTATAGTGCATGCCGTCGAACCGAATCTTCATTACCGCGTCATACGCCCGCTCCACCGCTTCCGGCAGATCGCTGCCCCGTGCCGTCACGCCCAGCACGCGTCCGCCCGACGTATAGTACTGACCATCGCGCCGATTGGTCCCTGCGTGAAATACCTTCACACCATACATGCGATCAGCGTCTTCGATGCCGGAGATAACCTTGCCCGCCTCGAACGCGCCAGGATACCCGCCTGACGCCATCACCACGCACACTGCCGGATCAGGAGACCAGCGAAAATCTCCCTCGCTGACGCGGCCCTCGATCGAGGCCTCGATGGCCTCGAGCAAATCGCTCTCCATCCGCATCATAATCGGCTGGGTCTCGGGATCGCCAAACCGGCAATTAAACTCCAGCACCATCGGCCCGCGCGCGGTCATCATGATGCCGCAATACAGAATTCCCTTATATTCCGCGTCTTCGGCTTTCATCCCCGCTATCACCGGACGCGCGATATGGGTCACCAGCCAGTCGCGCATCGCCGTGTCAATGATCTGGTCGGTCGAGTACGCTCCCATGCCTCCGGTGTTCGGCCCCTTGTCATCGTCGAAGACGCGCTTGTGGTCCTGTGACGCCACCAACGGAACCACGCGCTCGCCGTCACTCATCACCAGGAACGACAGTTCTTCGCCCTTGAGAAACTCTTCCAGCACCACCCGCGAACCAGCCTCGCCCAGCATTTTGCCGCTGAGCATTTCTTCGGCCACGCCTTGCGCTTCGTCTTTCGTCTGCGCGATCACCACGCCCTTGCCCGCGGCAAGTCCATCCGCCTTCACCACAATGGGCGCATGGAAGTGCGCCAGCGCGTCCTTCAATTCGCCTTTCTTTGTACAGATCGCATAATGCGCCGTCGGAATCCGATGCCGCTGCATGAATTCCTTGGAGAAGCTCTTGCTCGACTCCAATTGCGCCGCTGCCTTCGTCGGCCCAAAAATCCGCCATCCGCGCCGCTGGAACTCATCCACCACGCCTAGCGTCAGCGGCAACTCCGGTCCTACCACCGTTACATCGGGACTCAGCCGACTGGCAACCTGCACCATCGAGTCCAGGCTCTTCAGGTCCACCGCAACGCATTCGGCGTCGGCGCTGATTCCTCCGCTTCCCGGCGCGCAATACAGCTTCGTGATCCGCGGCGACTGCCGCAGCTTCCACACCATCGCATGTTCGCGACCACCGCTACCGAGGACGAGTACCTTCATAGAGGGTTAATCTTGCGCATCCAGCAACACTTCGAACTCAAAGAGTAGGGTCGCCGCGCATGGCCTGTCAAACCTTCGGCCGCCAGACATAGAATAAGGTAGAGACTGGCGCTCATCGAGCGCGGAACGGCAGGATGGCAGACTCAGCACCAGAGCGGACCAACGCAGCACTCGATTCCGGAGCGCTTCGCACCGCCGCGGCCAGCCATCATCCCTCGCTCGAGGGCGTCCACCACACCATCGCCGTTCCCCACTCCGACGCCGGATTCTGGCAGAAGTGGCGCGCCTTCGTCGGCCCAGCCATCCTCATCAGTGTCGGCTACATGGATCCCGGCAACTGGGGCACCGACCTGCAAGCCGGAGCGCAATTCAAGTACAACCTCCTCTGGGTCGTCGGCCTCGCCAGCCTCATGGCCATCTTCATGCAGGTCATCTCCGCGCGGCTCGGCGTCGTCACCGGCAAAGACCTCGCGCAGTGCTGCCGCGAATGGTATCCCTCGTGGACGCGCTGGCCCAACTGGCTGCTCAGCGAACTCGCGGTCGCCGCCTGCGATCTTGCCGAAGTGCTCGGCAGCGCGGTCGCGCTGAACCTGCTCTTCCACATCCCGCTTGTTCTGGGCAGTCGTCATCACCGGGCTCGACGTGCTTCTCCTGCTGGCTCTGCAAAGCTTCGGCATGCGCACCATCGAAGCCGTCGTTCTGGTGCTCATCGGGACCATTGCTGTCTGCTACTTCATCGAGATCTTCGTCCTGCCCGAAACCCAGCCCAGCTTCGCGGAAATGGCGCGCGCGCTGGTCATCGCCGCATTTCCGCGAGGCAGGAATGTTGTACCTCGCCATCGGCATCATCGGCGCGACCGTCATGCCGCACAACCTCTACCTGCATTCCGCGCTGGTGCAAAGCCGCAAGCTCCAGCAGGACGAGCCTTCCATGCGCAGCGCCGTCCGCTTCAACACCATCGATTCGGTCGTCGCGCTGACGATTGCATTCTTCGTTAACTCTGCAATTCTGGTGCTGGCCGCGACGGTGTTTTTCGGCAAGGAAAGCGTCACCGTCCCCGGCGGCCTGGTCGTCCACTTCAGCCCTGACAGCGACTGGATCCGCGTTGCCTACCTCACTCTCGCACCGCTCCTGGGCGCCACCGCCGCGAGCACGCTGTTCGCCGTCGCCCTGCTGGCCAGCGGACAGAGCAGCACCATCACCGGCACCCTCGCCGGCCAGGTCGTGATGGAAGGCTTCATGAACTGGCGCATCAAGCCCTGGGTGCGGCGGCTCATCACCCGCACGCTGGCCATTCTGCCGGCCGTCATCATCATCGGCATGCGCGGCGACAGCAGCGTCACCGACCTGCTCACGCTCAGCCAGGTCGTGCTGGCCTTGCAGTTGCCCTTCGCCATGTTTCCGCTGCTGCAATTCACCAGTTCGGGCAAGCGCATGGGCAAGTGGCGCAACGGCTGGTTTCTGCTGGCCACCGGATGGGCGAGTGCTATCCTGATCACCGCCATGGACATCTACGGCCTGCCCGATTCGCTGAAAACGGCTTGGCACGTGATCGCCGGCGGATAGCGCCACACGGACATACCACCATGTATGACACCATTCTGGTCACGCTCGACGGCACGCCCACCGACCGGGCCATCATCGAGCACGTAAAGAAGCTGGCCGCACCTGGCGCACAGCCGCCTCGTCCTGCTGCACGTGGCCGACGGATGGGCCGCGCGCACCTACGGGCCCGACGCCGTCAGTCCCGAAATCTCCGCCGACCTCGCCTACCTGCAAAGCGTGCAAGCCGAGTTCCAGGCCGCCGGCATTCCCACCGAGTCCGAGCTGGCTTACGGCGACGCTCCCACCGAGATCATCAAGTGGGTCGAGCAGAAGGGCTGCGACCTGGTCGCCATGAGCACCCACGGACACCGCTTCATCAAAGACATCTTCCTCGGCACCACCGCCACCCGCGTCCAGCACAACATCAGCGTTCCCGTGCTGCTGCTGCGGGCGAAGTAAGACGCAGGATTTCTAGATCACCCTAGCTCTGTCACCCATTTTGGAGAGACAATTGCGACATGACAATTAACTATGGGATTTTCAGGGTTGTGTCCGATGGTCCTGCCTACAACGCGGCAGTCGAGTACAAGGATTGTCCTGAGCACTGCTTATTTGAGACTTGCGACGACGCGCGAAAGCGGGCACTCGAACTCGGCGATGAATATTCCGTTCAGGAGATCAGGATTGGGTGAACGTCAAACCGCCGTTCTCGAAGACTATGCCCCCCGAGCAACAGCCCGACGACGATACTAATCGCCAAAGCTACCTACGCTGGCAAGAAATCTCCCAAACACAACTCGGGTACGCCATCAATCTCATGATGACGCTTTCGGGAGCCGCGCTTGCTTTTGCGGTCAAGGAAAAACTTGATGGAACCGTTAAGGCCAGCGGATGTCGGTGGATCCTCGCTCTATTGTGTCTCGGATCTTCGGTGCTCCTTGCAATCTTTGCCAACGTTACGAGGGCCTGGGACTTCCGCTACACCAGGCGCGCCGCGCGAGAGCGCATGAAAGACGGGAAAGATCACCAGAACTTTCACGACAGGGCAGAGTGCCTTGGGAACTGTACTTGGGTCTTGTTCTCTGTCCAAGCTGGCGCATTCGTCTTGGGAGTGGTCCTTCTCGCGTGGTCACTCCTTCCCTTCGTCTAGCGAGCCTGCCGCGACTTCTAGTCTGTCACCCTGAGCGAAGATGAGCGGCCAGGGAATCGTCAGCACGAAGAAGAAGAAGAAATTCATGATGATGATGATCATGCTGTAGTAGTCGTCGTTACCGCGCGATCGCGTGAGATCGGCACGCCGCCTTGTTCATCATGAACGAGAGAATGCCAGCAAAGGCCTGATGTCCCCGCCGTAGTCAGCCAGTTTCTGGTACTTCAGATATTCATCTCGTGCATCACTCTGTTTGACGAGTTCTTTCGAACCCCACGAGAAAGCAGGACGGCCGAGCCTCATAACCAGAACATCCGCTATCAGGCGGCCGTGTCGACCGTTGCCGTTCGGGAACGGATGAATAAACACGAGGTCATGGTGAAACCGAACAGCTATCTCATCCGCCGGGTATGTGCTGTTCTCAATCCAAAAGCGAGCGTTGCCAAACAAATTTCCCAAACTGTCGGGAATTTCATGGAAGGGGACGCCAATCGTTTTTTCACTTTTTCGGTACTTGCCCGCCCACTTCCAGGTTTCGTCGAACATCTTCTGATGCAGTTTTCGTACGTACTCATCTGAGATCATCTCGAGTGCACTTGTACGGTTCTTGAGGGCCCATTCTCTCGCCAGCAAGATGTTCTTTCTCTCCCACTCGTTCAAATCCTTTTTCGTAGCCAGGCTTGGAATCAGGTCCTCAAGCTCTTCTGGAGAGAGCGGGGTATCACCGTCACTGGTCGTCATCAAGGACATCACTTGTCTGCGCTCTTTTACCGCCTCTTCAGAATTCGCTTCGTCTGTTCTTCAATCTCTTCTTCTACGCCTCCTACTGCTTGGTCTTCGAGAGCCATGCTGTGCTCCACGGCGCGAACATTCTCAGTGGCTTTGGCCCTCGCCTGCTGCTCCGCCAGTTCCTGAATGCTCCCGCTTTTCGGGACGAGGGCATACACAAGCTGACACCCGAGCGCGTCAGCAGCATCGCGAAGGTTCCCTAAACTGATGCGGTAATCGGCTTCGGCTTTCTCAAGGTAATTGACCACAGAGGGCGCTCTGTTCAGCCGTTTCGCCAGCTCCTTGGCTGGGATGCCGGTCACTTGTCGGACAGCGCGAATCCACCCCTTTTGTGGACGTGCGGAGTCTCTCGCGTCAACAAAGGGTTTCAGAGACCGCTCAAGCTGGCTGGCTCGTAAGCCTTTGAATTCAGGTTTCATAGTAGTCCCTCGGTCGTCCCGTACAGCTGCCTCGCGACGATTCTCAAGACCATTGTATACTAATATATTAGAATTTATGTGATTATAATGTCTGATATATTAGAATTTATATGTATAAAACTTCCAATATAATAGAATTTATTCTGCATTCGATGGCGAGGTGCCGGGTGGCCCAAGTAAGCTCGCTTCGGCATATACACCTGTCGGGTGCCCGTTCAACCGAAGCTTGAGCGGGGATTTTCGCTCCGAACCAAAAGAACCATTCGCCTTCATCCGCGTGAATCCGCGGTTGCTTTTGCCGCTCCTTCCTCCGTGCCCTTTCCCCTCCGTGGTGAAATCTTCCTTTCCCAAATCGGGAAAAAATTTGGTTACCTTCGTAACGTCACCCTCCCCTTAAATCATTGACACACCCCCTTCCCATCTCCCCACCCTGTTCACTGGAGAACTATGCCCGGGCGGTCTGTTTTTTCTGACAACTGACCACTGGCTTACTGACAACTTTCCGAAGGAGCATCATGACCGACTACAAAACTTGCACTCATCTCTACGACGACGGAAACCGCTGCGGCTCCGCCGCTCTCACCAACCGCGACTATTGCAGCTACCATCTCCGCTACCGCGGACGCCTCATGCGCAGGGCCCAATACCGCGCCCGCCATCAGCGCTACGACATCGCTCTGCCGCCGCTCGACAGCCTGTGCTCCATCCAGTCCGCGCTCAGCGAAATCGCCGAAGCCCTCGCCGCCGACATGATCGATCCTCGCCGCGCCATGGGTCTTCTCAAGCTGCTCCGCTTTGTCCAACGAGAATCTCAAGGACGGCCTCAAGGACGACAACGCCCACTGGCACGACTCTCCGTATCGCACCAAAGAGCCCGCGCCTACGACAACTTCGAAGCCGACTACGGCCTCCCCACCAGATTCGACGTCAACGCCCGCCCCGAAGTCGCATTCCCAGACTTCGATGCCATCCTGAGCGAGGAGCGCAGCGACGAGTCGAAGGACCCCTATGTCTCGGCAGAAGACATCGGGCGTCATGGCTACCCCAACATCGACCGTCCTCCCCTCATCCCCGTAATCCCTCCCCCGGTTCTTCGCGACTACGTAGCCGAAGCCGAGATCGCCATGACCGAAGTCACCCCGCAGGACTTGGAGTTGAGCGAAATCATGAGGACCGAGGGTCTCAAGGCCATGGAGAGCCGCGCCCTCGAGCATCAGCGCGATGCCAATCGCAAAAGGCGGCGCAAGCTGTACCGCGCCAACTACGATCGCTATGTCGCCGAAGCCAAGCTGAAGAACATCCAACGCGCCGCCGAAAAACTCCTCGCCCAACGCCAGGCCGCCGAGAAAGCCGCTGCTCCCTCCGAAGTCGCGAAGAAGCCGTCGGCATCGGTCATGCCCTCCGAAGCCGAAACGAACGCAGCGCAATCGGTCGCCTGAGCGCGCTCACATGGTGGGAAGAGAAAGAAGGAGGAATCTCAGGAGCAACTGAAATATCGGGTTCCAGAACGCCAGCCCGCAGGCACGTTTACGTCGAGCGCTGGTTCTGCGCGAGACGTGTGCTCAGGGCGGTACAGGTTTTAGCCCAGCGTGCAGCGGTACCCGATTTGCGCTGCAGTCGCGCAAAGCGGGTGAGCGGAACGCTGGGTAGGCATTCTTTCATAGATCGCCGAGTCGGTTTTAACCGACGGCACTCTTGCGCGAGGGCGTGAGCCCGAGCTCGGTTGCGATCCTAACTCCTTACGGGCAGACATGGATAGCTATAACTATCAATTAAATCAATGAGGTACGAACAATTTCCGGCTAACCCGATGAAAACAAAGGAGGCGTGAACAGCAAAAACCGGCAACAAGGCTCTATCGCGAGCAAGAACATAGAAGCCCTTTCCTCCATCCCAACTCGCTCCAAAAGGCCACGGCCTTAGAGGATCCCGCTCAGCCTTTGCCTGGGCCGAACACTCGCAACACATTGTCCCTATCCCCTGCCCCATGCTGCAATTTAAGATAGTTAGTTCCGCGCTATACCGAGTTCGCTTTTCATCACTCCTCCGTCCAAGAGCATCAATACAGAAGGGACTCATTCATGAACAGCTTCGGAAGTCGCTCTACACTCCGTGTCGGTTCCAAACAATACGAGATTTACCGGCTGAGTGCCGTTGAGGCGCATGGCTGCGTGATCAAGCATCTGCCGTACTCGCTGCGCATTCTGCTGGAGAACCTGTTGCGCCGCGAAGATGGCAAAGCCGTGAAGGCCGACGATGTGCGTGCGCTGACGGCATGGAAGAGCAAGAGCGTTCCGTCGCAGGAGATCGCATTCATGCCTAGCCGGGTGTTGCTACAGGATTTCACGGGCGTGCCCGCTGTGGTGGACCTGGCTGCGATGCGCGATGCGATGAAGGCGTTGGGAGGCGACCCGGGGCTGATCAATCCGCTGCAACCGGCAGAGCTGGTGATTGACCACTCGGTGCAGGTAGACGAGTTTGGGACACCGCAGGCGTTTCAGCTGAATGCCGAGCTGGAGTTCTCGCGCAACAAAGAGCGCTACGCGTTTTTGCGTTGGGGACAGGGCGCGTTTAAGAACTTCGCAATTGTGCCTCCGGACACGGGCATCGTGCACCAGATCAATTTGGAGTATCTGGCGCGCGTGGTGTTTGTGGGCGCGAATGGGGAGAGCGGGAATCCGATGGCGTATCCGGACACGCTGGTGGGGACGGACTCGCATACCACGATGATTAACGGAGTGGGCGTGCTGGGCTGGGGCGTGGGCGGAATCGAGGCTGAGGCCGCCATGCTGGGACAGCCGGTGTCGATGCTGATCCCGCAGGTAGTGGGCGTGCGGCTGAAGAACCAGCTGAGAGAAGGTTCGACCGCGACCGACCTGGTGCTGACCGTGACGGAGATGCTGCGCAAGAAGGGTGTGGTCGGAAAGTTCGTCGAGTTCTTCGGGCCGGGATTGCCTGCGTTGCCACTGGCGGATCGAGCGACCATTAGCAACATGGCTCCGGAGTATGGCGCTACATGTGGCATCTTCCCGGTGGACCACGAGACGCTGCGGTATTTGCGGCTGAGCGGGCGGAGCGAAGAACTCGTCACGCTGGTTGAGGCGTACTACAAGGAGCAGGGACTGTTCCACACGGTCGATACTCCGGAAGCTGAGTACACCGACGTGATGGATCTGGATCTGGCGACGGTTGAGCCGAGCATTGCGGGACCGAAGCGTCCTCAAGACCGGGTGCCTTTGTCAGCGGCCGCGGAATCGTTCGAGAAGGCGCTGCCGAGCTTGCTGAAGCCGGGCCAGCATGTTCCTCCGAAGCAGGAGTCGCGCTGGGAGAGTGAGGGCGGACATCCGGCGGGAATGGATTCGCAGCATGATTCCGTTCAGGAGCACGTAAAGCTGGACGAGGCGCTGAAGCATGGCAGCGTGGTCATTGCTGCCATCACGAGCTGTACGAATACGTCGAATCCGTCGGTGCTGGTGGCTGCTGGATTGGTAGCGAAGAAGGCGGTGGAGAAGGGACTCAAGGTGCCGTCGTGGGTGAAGACCTCGCTGGCGCCGGGATCGATGGTGGTAACGGAATACCTGACGCGCTCGGGGCTGTTGCCGTACCTGGAGAAGTTGAAGTTTCACGTGGTCGGTTACGGATGTACAACATGCATCGGCAATTCGGGACCGCTGCCACAGGAAGTTTCGAGCGTGATCACCGATAAAGACCTGGTGGTGGCGTCGGTGCTGAGCGGCAATCGGAACTTCGAGGGGCGCATCAATTCTGAAGTTCGTGCCAACTACCTGATGTCGCCGCCGCTGGTGGTGGCGTTTGCGCTAGCGGGGCGGGCCGACATCGACATGTACAACGAGCCGCTCGGCTATAGCGGGAATGGCAATCGCAAGCCGGTTTTCCTGAAAGATATTTGGCCGACGGCGAAAGAAGTGGACGACGTGCTGAAGCAGTACATTACCGGCGATCTGTTCAAGTCGGCATATAAAGACGTGTTCCGCGGCGATGAGCGCTGGCAGGGGCTAAAGGTTCCTGAGGGCGAGACGTTCACGTGGGACGACAAGTCTACGTACGTGAAGAACCCTCCATATTTCGAGAATATGCCGAAGACACCGGCGGCGGTGGGCGATATTTCGGGCGCGCGCGTGCTGTGCTACCTGGGCAACAGCGTGACCACGGACCACATTTCGCCGGCGGGATCGATTAAGCACAACAGCCCGGCGGGACAATACCTAATTGAGCACGGCGTGCAGCCGGTGGACTTCAACTCGTACGGATCGCGACGCGGGAATCATGAAGTCATGATGCGCGGGACGTTCGCCAACGTACGGCTGCGCAACAAGCTGACACCGGAGCGTGAAGGTGCTTACACGCGGCACCTGCCTGACGGGAAAGAGATGTTCATTTACGACGCGTCGGTGCAGTATCGCAAAGAAGGCACTCCACTGATGCTGCTGGCGGGCAAAGAGTACGGCTCGGGCTCGTCGCGCGACTGGGCGGCGAAAGGTCCACGGCTGCTGGGCGTCCGGGTTGCGCTGGCAGAGAGTTTTGAGCGCATCCACCGCTCGAACCTGGTGGGGATGGGCATTCTGCCGCTGCAGTTCCTCGACGACGAAAACGCCGAGGCCAACGGCCTGACCGGCGAAGAGGTGTACGACATTGTGGGACTCACGGATGTGCTGACGAATTTCGCGCCCGGCAAGACGGTAAAGGTGCGCGCGAAGAAAGCTGATGGTACTGTCACGGAATTCGACGCGACGGTGAGGATCGATACTCCGCAGGAAGTGCTTTATTACCAGCACGGCGGAATTTTGCAGTATGTGCTGAGGCAGTTGCTGCAGAACAAGTAGTCGGAGACTCGGCTATGGAACTATTGATTAGGCCCTCACAGTCTGCTGCTAGTCCTTGTGCAGGACGGAGTGGCGAATGTCAGGCCAGAATTCTTTGAGCACGTTGAAGGTTGCATCCAGTAGAAGCTGATCGCCCCAGCGCTGGCCGACCTTTGTCCAAGTGCGATCTGCGGAAGGGTAGTACAGGCTGGAAATGCCGGCAGCGGCCCCGTTGCCGATGATCTCCGAAAAATTGAACTGCGACCCGCCACTATCCGTGCGGGTAACGATTAGGCGAGTCAGGGCGTACCCGGTGCGATTGACGAATCCGCCGTGCCCTTTGGTGAAATAGCGCGGATCCTGTTTGAATGCGACGGGCAGCAGGTACTCGGTAAAAGCATTGCCTACAGCCTGGTCGACAAAAATGTGCCAATAGTATTGCGAGTAGGCGAGGGCACCGTCGTCAAACTGGGGAACACTGTTCTGTGCCTGGGCGATTCCAGCGAGAATGCCGACGGAGATGAAAGTGGAATAGTCGAAGCTGTCATCGATCATCAAGTCGAATTTCCCCCGGGCATCGAGAGGGGCGACGACGGCGTCAGCGCTCACTGCGCGATAGTTGGGAATGATGTAAAGGATGCGCTTGGGCTGTTCTTTCGCGACCGGCGTCTGGGCGGAATTCTGCTGGGGGGTGGACGAATCGGGGAGCTTGGCATCGGGACCGGGCTCCTGTGACTTGGAATCGGCCTGCCGCGAAGAAGATTGCTCCTGGGTATAACTAGGCGCATTCGGGAGTGCTGCGGCGACGGTTTGAGGTTCCTGTGCCACAAGACCCGCAGATACGATGAGAACCAGGGCCGCCAGCAAGATCAACCGGTTAAAGATTGTCATCTTGCCAAATGTAAAACCCGAAAAATGCTGCTGAGTTTTCACGGAGCCCTCGCCTACACACAGCTATATTAACCGCGAAGTTATCAACCATGACGGCCGACACAGGATTTTTACGTAAGTCGGCTGAAAGCTCGATAAGTTCAGTTGTGCACACCGCAGGTGGTAGTGCGATTGAGGCACTGCAGATTGGAAGGGACTAGCGGCTGTACTTTCGACGCAGGACGCCAGCTAATCCCAATGCACCAGTGGCCAACAAAATCAGGCTGCCGGGCTCAGGAACGACGGGGAAGATGCTTCCAGGGACGATCCACATGAATTCTTGATCGCCGGTCGGGGGGGCGTTGATGTCTATGGGAGTTCCGATCTCCACGTGATAGAAGTCCACGCCGGGGAAGCCCTGCTGGGCTTGCTGCTGGGCGGCAGTAATCCAGAGTTGCGCCTGGCTGTCGATGGGAACCGTGGGATTGAAAATATGCCAGACGGCATAGTTCATATCGGGCCATTGCGTCGGCATAGTGACCTGCGTCTCAAGCAGAATCCAGCCGGCCTCCCGATAGTCGACGAGGCCGCTGGAAGCAAAACGCAAATACGTCAGGTTGCCGGTGCCGAGATTGGTCAGGTTCGCCAGCCAAGTATCGCCGGGTGTGCCGTCATGGTAGTAGTCGTCGCACATGGCCCAGAAGGGTACCGAACCCGCGGCGACCAGGGTGTAAGGATAGGTCGGGATACCGTTCACGAACGGGCCATCGAATGACACTAGACGGAGGGTAACCTGGGATGCGGAGAGAACCGCGGCCCAAAACAGAAAGCTTGCGAGGGTGAGGCGTCGTATCACTCCATTGCCGAAAGGTGCAACTTAACGGCCAGAACAAGGGAGCGCGGGTCGGCTGAAAACAAACCTCTCAGTAGTTGGGTCGTGAGAGACGACGGCCAGTTAGTGCAATACTTTGCATAGTTCAGGGCAAGTTTGTGAAAACTGCTTCCGCTTTTCCCATTTGAGAAATTATGTATGGGGAGGCTAAACGGCCGAATGCCGCGACAGGACCCGATTACTAATGGTTAACGTGAGAGGTTACTATCGGGCTACGAGCGGCTTAGACGAAACGGGCAGAGGAGTATCTTCTGCCCAATGCCACTTCATGCGAACAGCGCTGGCTATTCTTTGCCGGAATAGTAGCCGTCGCGCGCCTGCACGGTCATGTCTTTCTGGGTGGTAGTGACCGTGATTTTGTGGAAGCCGGGCTCGGCGTCGGCTTTCTCAGGGGTGAATCCAAGGTTGTACTGGTTGCGCAGTTCTTCGCCGATTGTCTTGTAGATGTCGTCGATGGATTCCTTCTTCGAGACCTCGAAGAAACGACCGCCCGTCTGTTGTGCGAGCTGTTGCATCACGACCTTGCCGTTGGCGTGACCACCCTGTGGGCCGCGTCCACCACCAGGAGAGCCGCCGCGTCCGCCGCCGGGGTAGCCACCTCCAGGATAACCGCCACCGGGATAGCCGCCGCCACCGCGTCCACCGCCAGGGTAGCCGCCACCGGGATAGCCTCCGCCGGGGAAGCCTCCGCCATGCCGACCACCAGGATTGCCTGCCGTGTTGTTATAGGCGTCGGGATCGGCGAACAAAATGGTGTAGACCAAGGTGTCGGCGCGCTGTGCGGATTCAATGGCACGGCTCAGGCCGACCTTGCTGCCCTGGTCAACCCCGTCAGAGAGAATGATCAGTGCCTTGCGGCCTTGCAGCTTACTAGTAATTTCGTCGGAGGCCAGAAATACTGCGTCATAAAGCTTGGTGCCGCCGTGCGACGACTGCCCAGGGTCGGAGCCGGTCTGCATCTGGTGGGGTTCCGGGACCTGCAGTTTCTGCAGTGCTGACTCGAGTTTGGGACGCGAGCTAGTTAGGTCCTGCAATAGCTCAATGTCGAAATCAAAATGGACGACAAACGCTTTGTCGCGGGTCTCGTTCAGCAAGTCGTTCAGGAAGGTGTAGCTGGCAGTGCGTTCCTTATCGAGGAGGCGGCGCTGGCTCAAACTGGTGTCGACCAGAAGACCGAGCGACAACGGCATGTCGGTTACCCGCGAAAAGTAGCGGATGGTTTGCGGGCGGCCTTCGACGTCGAGCTTGAAATCGTTTTGCGTGAGATTGGTGACGATTTGCCCGTTTTTATTGCGCACGGTGGCCAGCACGTTGACCACGTTGACGTCTTTCTTAATGGTGGTGGTTTCCTGCTGCTCTTGTTGCTGCAAGGCTGGCTGCGCCTGTTGGGCGTGCAGCGTCACGCCGACGAGGAGCAGGGACAGCCAGGTCAAAAGCGGTGGGAGTATGGCGTAGGGGCCGGAACGGTGCGCGTGCTGGATCGTCGCGCGAGTGGCGAAGTGCATTGGTCTTCCCTGGTTAGATTGAGTCCAATCCTGAAATAACTTGAACCAATCTAAACCCGCGAAAGAGGTGGAAGTTGCACGGCGCGAGTTGGCTGGAGCAAGCTCGGCCCGGGTGCATTAAACTCTCTAGGAATGATCAATGGAATGTACGTGTGCAGTCGTCTGTGGCTGACATTCTTCGTGCTGTGGATGCTGGCTGCTTTGCGGATGAAGCGTTCTGTAGTGCGGGTGGACTGGAGACGGCAGCTCTACTACGGCATTCCGATGTTGCTCGGGTACTACTTGATGTTCCGGTCGGATCTTGACATTTTCTGGCTACAGCGGCGGATCGTGCCACGGACCCAGGAAATGGCGATCGCCGCCATCGCCATCACGGTTGCAGGATTGGCCTTCGCCGTATGGGCGCGAGTGTATCTGGGAAGCAATTGGAGCAGCGCTCCCACGATCAAGGAACAACACCAGTTGATCCGGGGCGGTCCTTATCGGTTCGTGCGGCACCCGATCTATACGGGAATCCTGCTGGCGATGGCAGGTACGTTCTTGGCGAACGGAAAAGTGCGGGGCGCGTTGGGCGTGGTTTTGATCTGGTTAGCCTGGACCATCAAGAGCCGAATGGAAGAAGAGTTTATGGTGCGCACATTTGGCGCGCAGTATGAAGAGTACCGCCGAACCACGGGAGCGCTGTTTCCGAAAGTGATGGGGTAGCGGCACGTCTCCTTTATGGATTGCCGCCGGTCACCGGGCAGTTTGGGTTCGACGCGAGCTGCACAGCGCCGTTCTTGAGCGCCCAGGATAGAAAATCCTCCGGAGCGTTCTTCACGCCCGCGAGGTTGGTCTTCTTGACGCTCTTGATTTGTTGCCACTTGATCGCGCTCAGGTCAGCATTGCCCAAGTCCGCGTCATCGAGCGTGGCATCGGAGAGGTTGGCGCCGTTCAAGCGTGCGCCGCAGAAGTCGCCGTCGCTGAGGTCCGCCGAAACCAGCGAGACATGCTGCAGGTTGCTGAGACGGAAGTTCGCTCCATTGAGCGATGAGTAAGAAAGGTCAGCCGACTCGAGGTTGCTGTTGCGCACGTCGGCATTGCTGAAGTTAGCGCGCAGCAGTCGTGCCTTAGGTAGCTGCACACCCTGTAAAAATGCGGACGAGACGTCGACGCCAACGAGCGGCACGCGGTCAGCATTGAGTTCGGCGAGGGCCTCGATGCGGCCGCCACTGCCGCCCATGTGCTGCGCGGTGTTGATGACCTGCCATGCCTGGTAATGTTTCTGCTTAAGGCGGTCGCCCGCTTCGCTGAAATAGAAAATCACGGCGACTAACACGGAAAAGCTACCGAGATACTGCAATACCTCCAGGAATGACCAGCGGCTGAGGGCGAAGGCGAGCCAGTCGAAGGGCCACTCCAGGGCCAGAAATGGCAGCAGCCAGACGGGTTTGCCGGAGATGTATGTTTTCCAAGTGCCCGGCGCATCACGCTTCTCTGGTGGAATCATGGCCACTACAGTAGCATCGCAAAGTCATCAGGGGGAGCGATCATGCCGGGCGCGAGAATACTGCTCTATCAAGAGGCGCGACAGCGTCGGAAGTTACAACCGTGTGAAATCGGCATGTCCGACTTGCGAGATAGCACAGCCGACTCTAGAATCGCCTATTGCCACGGAGGTAAGAAATGGCGCCGTTGAATGTTGGTGATGTGGCCCCGGACTTTGATTTGCCCGCAGTGATGGGCAACATTAAGCAACGGGTGAAGTTGAGCGACTATCGGGGCAAGAAGAACGTCGTCCTGGTGTTCTATCCGGCCGACTGGACCCCGGTGTGCTCGGCCGAACTTCCTGCATTCAACGCAGAGCTGGAGAAGTTCGAAGGGTATGGCGCGGAAGTAGTGGGGATCAGTGTGGATTCCATCCCCAGCCATATTGCGTGGCAAAAAAAGGAAATTGGCATTCTGAGCTTGCCCCTGGCCAGCGACTTCTATCCCCATGGTGATACGGCCCGTAAATACGGAATCTTGCGCGAGGGCGATCCGGTCCCGGGTATCAGCGAGCGGGCGGTGTTTGTGATCGACAAGAAGGGCAGAGTGGCCTACTCGAAGATCCACCCCATCGACCGGCAGCCAGAGACCGAAGAGGTGTTCGCGGTGTTACGAAAACTTTAACGCTGACCTGCGCCGGCCAAGCGTAAACCCCGCATGATTGCGGGGTTATTGTCGCTCGGTCAGAAAAGGGTCAACTTGCCTTAGCGTGCCGTAAAGGGTCCTGGAACGCCAGCACCATGATCTCAAGAACCTTCTGGACGTCGTCGAAGTTGTACTCGGCGCGCAGTTCGGAGCGCCCGGCTACGACCTGATCGCGCCACATGCCTTCGCACATGCCAACGATTGCTGAGCGCACGGCGTCGAGGTTGACGTCGTGCCGGATCTGCCCTTCGGTGCGCATGTCGAGCAGGATGCGATCCAGGAGATCGCGATACTGCCGCCATCCGCGGGTGAGTACGATTTCGTTGCTGTCCTTGCGAATCCGACGCGCTTCCAGTGCGGCCAAAACCTTGAATTCGGGGTCATTCTCGAACTCAATAGTGAGGGCCTTCAAAACCGACAGGAGGCGGTCAGAAGGAGACGGGGAGTGGTTCAGGTTGGCGATCCGTTCGCCGATGCTGATCCAACCGCGCTCCAGGATTGCGACTAGCAGGCCCTGTTTGCTGCCGAAGTGTTTCATCAGCTGCGATTCGCTGGTGCCGGCATCACGCGCAATCGCTACCGTACTGGTGTTTTCGTATCCATTCTGGGCGAACAGATGCTTGGCTGCGCGCAGAATTCGATCGTGCGAAGAGAGTTCGCTGTTACTTTTCATCAACTCAACCTGCTTCCCGACGGCGTGGCGAGTTCCACCGATAGTAACACCCCTGTGCCATTTGAGTTTCGCTGCGCCCCATCCGGTTCGACAAATTTGACTAGCCATCCACCACCGAGATGGTCTTGATAGTAGCTATTCTCTTGGACTCGCGGCAGAGTTCCACAAAAGTGTAAAGCCCGCCTGACCGGCGGGCATTTTGCGCGTAACCAGCTAAGATTACTGCGCCGTGGCTGGCTTCTTGGCAGCCGAGGCCGACTTCGGTGCCGGAGCGGCAGGACCGGCTTCCTTGATGACCTGGTCGATCAACTGGTAGAGCTGCGTTCGATCGACGACTTCGACAAACGGCTTGCCGCGGGTGGTGTCGCTCACCACGTAAATAGTGGGTGTGTGATCGAGGCCGACCCGCTGGCCGATGGCGTAATCCGCTTTGACCTTGGCGGTGAGTTCGCCGGAGGGATCGACGATGAATGGAAAGGTGACCTTGTTGTCAGCCGCAAAGCGCTCGGTCATGCCACGCAGGTTTTGCGGGGTGATCTGGGGCTGGTTGGCAAAGATGAAAAGGCGGTAGTCATCACCGAGCTTTTTCGACTTGGTATCGAAATAGCGGGCATTCACCGCGGCTTCAAACGACCAGTTGTGCATGGGCAGCGGGAAGTCGTATTGCACCAGCGGGATGTTGTACTTCTTAGCCGCCTCGTGCAACAACGGAGCAGCGCGGGCGCAGTCGGGACACTGGAGATCTTCGAATACCAGCAGAGCGACCTTTGAGCCCTTGGGAGGGCGCAGAACCGAGGTGTCACCGCCCCAGGCCAAAGATGCGGACATGCAAAGCGCGATTGCCAATACTGATATCAGAATTCGTTTCATTTCCAGTGTTCCTCGATGGTGCCTCTGGAGCCAGGCACCGAGACACGATGTGAATTTCATAGTAACGGAATAGACGTGCGGGAGTCTCGTTGGGGTGGTTACAAACTGGCGCTTGACCCCGATGGAACGGCTGCTCCGGAACCGCGATTATTGGGTCCAACTGGCTCGAATTGAGTTTCGTGATTCACGACCTTTTGAAATCAATGGGTTAGCCGGAAATTGTTCGCAAGTCATTGATAAATTAACTGGTTATACGTATCCATTAGTGGGCGTAGGACTTAGGTGGGAGAATTGGGACTTTGGACGAGGTATTTTGTCATACTTGTCATACAAGTATGACAGTGATTCTCGCGTCGGAAAAGGCGGCCAACCGGCCAAGTTTGCCCCAGCTGGAACCGTGTTTCGGGAATTGTCAAAGAGCCGGGCGTTGTCCGCAGCCGAGGCGCGGACGGAGCAGAGACACCAATCCCTTGCCTCACATTACCTTGTTTACAGGCGGGAGGAGGTGTCGCGAAAGGGCGCAGGACACATTGCGTTGTGATAAGAGTTTTTGTGAGAACTCTGCCGCCCCCGGGGGGCTCGGATGTTTTTCCTACTCTACCCAGCACTCCGGCCGCCACGGGCGGCCTACGTGCTGGGCTGTCATGTCCCGCCCCCAGGGGGGCTGCTTTCTTGGCAGTTGTCGCACCCCAGTGGGTGCGTTCCAAGGAGCGCACGAAGAGGTCACGAACTGTGGGGGTCGACAAGATGTGCATATCGGTGGTAACAGGTGAAGGTAATGAAATGCGCAGTGCCTGAGTGGTGGAAGCGATAGAGTCCGTGTGGCGGGCAAGTGTAGTCCCCCGAACCCCACAATTGCCAAATGAAGGCAATTGTGGGCCACCCGCGGAGATCGCTGGTGGCGGATATCGACTATCGCACGGCGCGAGCTGAAAGACGGTAGCGTCTGGAAGTGAAGCCAACGTCGCAACCCGAACATTCGTGTCGGGTTTTCGACGTGGGCAAGAGCTCATCGCAGTCGGCTCTGGCCAAATATCTGCCGCGACGGCCACTCGGCTCTCTACTTCGTGCTTCATCGCCTTGCTGCGCGAACTGGCCCTGGCAGGGCCGATGGAACTTGTGCCACTTCCTGGCTGACTGGGCCGTGTCGATGTTCTGGTCATTGATGACGGGCAATGGCGCCGCAATAGAGCGCGAAGTCTGGGAGATCTGCGAAATCGTTATCCAGACTCGTTCGAGACTTGTTGCCAATATCGGCTCTTACAGCAAACAAGCAATCTGGTGGATCCTCACCGCCGCAAGGACCAATCGGACCAGCCACGCAGTAAACTTGCATATCCAAACTCACAGGATGGAAGAAGCCATTGTCCGACGCAAGATAACAGGTGCGGGAAGAGGAGTTATTATGATTCGGTTGCTCCCACTGGATATGCCATCGATAACGATGGAGGCTGTGCCAGCGCGAGCATTCCCTGGCGAACCGTAGAAGGCTTGAGCTGAACGTTGGTTCCCCGATATGGCGGAATGGGTAATAAGGATTCCGGGAAATGGTGCTTCGCCATCGGGAATGAAAACAGTCGCCCCGAATTCACACCGAAACTTCAGACGGTGGAGATTCGCATCGCTGAAACGCCTTCTGGTGGTCCCCGCTAGAAGAGCCTTACATACTTGCAGCGGGAGGGAGCTGCGCCGCCTGGGCCTGATGACATTACCGGTTAGGAGTAACAAGACATGCGCAGAGAGTAACAGTCGCCTTGATCCGCTTACACATGACTCCCTCTCAAATACCAGCATCTTCTGCAAATGTGTATCGCTATTGGCCGGTAGGAATCAGTAGTGCAATCATCTGGGATGATACATCGGATTGTTGTTGTAAACAGGCCAACTCGCACCCAATCCGTCCAGGACACAATTATCAGCGAAACCCACTCGTCTCTTCTACAACGAGGAGGCAGGGGCAAAGGGGCTGCCGCCCCTTTCCCCTGCACCCCCAATCCCCGCCGGACCTCCTCCGCTTCGCTTCGGATCACCTTTCCCGGACCATCTCGCTTGACGAAGCCGAACACTTCTTGCACAATCATCACGCCAGCGTCGCTTCGCTCCGACTGCTGTTCACCTTCACTCCGGAACGCCGTTCGGCTTGCCTCCGGAATCGATGTTCACCTTCACCGGAACACCCACACAGAGGCTCTCTAAAAAAAGGCTGCTGAAAAAGTCGCTCTCGCCATTGGCAGCGTCATCAGTGGCTAAAGCCCCTAGTTTCCATGCGTTATGGCATGACTGAAGTCATGCCCTGATACGAATCGGTCGCGAGAACGAGCCTTTCGGCAAGCTGTAAAGTCGCGGCCAAACACGTTTCGCCGGGCTGAAGGGTTTGTGTGGGAACGCTGCCGTCCCCGGGGGCTCGAATCTTTTTCGCACGCTACCCGGGTGGGACAGTCGTCACAGCGGGTTGCTGTTGTTGCTGCGAAGCCATGCACTTCTACAAGTTGCGTTTGAGAGATTCTCATTCCCACCCTTTCCCAAAACCGGGGAAAGGATGGGGCACCCATATTTCTACGTCGGATTGGAAAAACAGATTCCCCGCGGACTAAAGTCCGCGAGGAATGACATCATAATCAAGGGCGGATGCGGCACGACTAAAAGTCGTGCCCTGATACAAAACAAGCCATTCAAACAGATTCATGGAACCACCCTTACTGCGCAGGAGGTTCGTTGCTGGTGATGTGGGCGGCGTCCTGACATTCGCGGGCGGCTTCGAGGAGCTTGTCGAATCCGGGAGTGGTGCGTACCTTGCGCAGCATGGGATCGAGTTGCAGGTTCGAGTAGGAGCAGTAGTTTCCCTCGATGGCGGCCTGCAACATGTGTAATGAAGCCTGTCGCTTGCCGCAGTCCGCGAACAGTGCGCCCTCGTAGTAAAGCAATTCGGAGTCGGGCACGGCGGGAGTCGTGGTTTCCGCCTCGTGCGCTATCTGGTCGGCTTCTTCGGGGGGCCGCAGGCCGAGGCAGGCCTCGAGAAGGTCGCGATGGTAGCGCGGGGCAGTTGGCATCCTGGTCACGGCGTCGCGGGCTTTCTCGATTTCGCCTTCGCGCAACAATAGTGAAGGTCGGACATAAGCAGCCCATTCAGAATTGGCGTCGAGCTTAATGAAATCGGCGGCGCGCTTGGTGTTCCCCATATCGAGGAAGGCCCACGCGCAGGAGCGAAACTTATAGTTCCCAGGAGAGAGCGCCATCGCCTTGTCGCATTCCTGAGTGGCCTGCTGCAGCATGCCTGCGTAGCGATAAACATAGCCCAGAACGAAATGGGCTTCGGCGGCATCGGGACGCCGTCGGACCAGGGCTTGTGCTTCCTGATATGCCTTGCCCAATTCGCCTCGCTCGACGCGGTTGGTAATGAGTTGTCCGGCAGCTGAGGTGCGATTGGGATCCAGGGTCAGGGCCCGTTGATATGCGTCGGTGGCATGTTGGAAGGCGTCTTCGCCGCCGTCGGAGTAGCTGTAGTCGAAGTAATAACGCCAACCCAGCTCCTCCCAGGCAGGAGCATAGTTCGGATCAGCTTGCACAGCGTGCTCGAGCACAACGATGGCGTCTTTGTTGGGCGCGGGATCACGGGAGAGAGCCAGGCTGTGAAGATACAGATCGTAGGCCGCAGGGTCGGTCGGGCGCGTGGCACCGGCGAGTTGTCCGCCCGCAAGACCAATTGCCGGCAGCAAGCCCTGGTTCACCTCGGCAGCCATGTTTGACTGCAACTTGATGAGGTCGTCGGCAGGCGCGGTGAGGTTCTTCTGCCAGATCACCTTGTCGTTCACGCCATCGACTGCTTCAAGAGTCACCATCAGGCGATCGCCCTGCTTGAGGAAGTGTCCGGTGACGATGGAAGCGACGTGCAGCTCACTGGCGACCTTGCGGGGATCGACGTCGGAACCGGTGTATTTGCTTGTCATCGAGGAAGGGCGAACATCGAGGGTTCGCGTGCTGGCGAGCGCGTTGGAAATTTCATCGGCGAGTGCGTAACGCAGGAAATCGACGCTCACATCACTGTTCATGTTTTGCAGAGGCAGCACGGCGATGGTGTTTCGGGCTTGCACCGCCTGGCGCTGCTTGAAGAACCACGCCCCCATGGGGACGAGCAACGTGATGAGCAGGGCGATGACGCCCATCAGGATGTAGGTGTGCCGCTTGCTGTCTTTTTGAAACGTGGAGGTGGCGATGCGATAAGGCAAGGCGGGACGCAGCTTGCCCGAGGTCGTCATGCCGGGCTCGGTGTCGCGCTTCAGCGAGAGCAGATCGCCTTTGAGCGCGAGTGCGTCGGGATAACGGTTGCCGCGCTCCTTCTCCATGAGGCGGCCGATGATGCCTTCGAGCTCCGGCGGAAGATTAGGGTTGAGTTTCAGCGGTGAGACGGGCTTGCGGTTCATCACCGCTTCGAGCGTGGTGACGGCGTTAGCGCCGGCGAAGGGCTTCTGGCCGGTCGCCATCTGGTAGAGCACGACTCCGAAGGAGAAAAGATCGGTGCGGGCATCGAGCTCTTCGCCGCGCGCCTGCTCGGGCGACATGTATACGGCGGTGCCGAAGATGTCGCCGGCCATGGTGAGTGGGTCGTCGAGCGACATATCGCCGCGGATCCCGGGAGAAAGCTTGGCGACGCCGAAGTCGAGGATCTTTACCTGCCCACTGGTCGTAATGAAGATGTTGGCGGGCTTAATGTCGCGGTGGATGATGCCCTTGGCGTGGCAGGCTGAGAGCGCATCTGACACGGCGATGCCGATGTCGAGGATTGCTTCGAGGTCCATCGGCTTGCCCATCATGCGCTCTTTGAGGCTGACGCCTTCGAGGCGCTCCATGACGATGAAGGGGTGACCGTCGGAGTCTTCAATGTCGTGGATAGTGCAGATGCCGGGATGGTTGAGCTGGGATGCGGCGCGGGCCTCCCAGAAGAAACGGTCAAGCGCCTTGCGGTCGTGGACCATCTCTTCGGGAATGAACTTCAGGGCGACATGGCGGCCCAGCCGCGTGTCTTCCGCGTCGTAGACCGCTCCCATGCCTCCACCACCAAGTTTCGAAACAATGCGGTAGTGGGAGAAGGTTTGGCCGATCAAGCTGGCGGCCGCAGTTGCCATTGGCGGTTATGTTAGGCCGGGTGGAGGAGCGGGTCAACTGAATGTGGGGGTAGGAGACAGAGGGCTCTGAAACTGCCCTCGTTATTGATTGGTAAACGCTCCGATGAGCGCCTCCGGTCACGACCATCCGGGATCGGACGGTCGGGCGTCCGGCGAACGCATCCCGGCAAGCCTGCAACAAAGCTCTCGTGGTAACCGTCTTGGGAGCGTCCGGTAGTTGCCTCCGCTCCAATGAGGGGGGAAGGACTAGGATGGGCCTGGTATCATTCTCAACTTCGGAATCGAATCCGAATCCCCGCCGTACATGAACTCATTGACAGAGCTAATGGCCGCGTGAGATTTATACCCCATGCTCGTAAAACCTGGGATCACAGCAGACGGATTCAGAGTTGCAGTTCGCGACTATACCGAATACACGGTGGTCGAAGAACTAGCCGCCAACAGCTACGATGCGGATGCAAGTACTTTGGTAGTTCTTCTCGACTGCAATCAGGGCCAGTTACACGTCATTGACGATGGCATTGGTTTCAGTCGAGAGGCGTTTGAACGGATGGCGGTTTTGGGTGCGGGCCAGAAACAGGCAATTCCGTATTCGAAGGGAAAACGTCATTATCTGGGAAGCTACGGATTCGGATTAAAAAGCACGCTGAATGTGGCAAATACTCTCCGTGTCGAGTCCCATTCTGATGAAGGTTGCTTTCTGGTCACGATCGATTGGACTCGCCTTGAGGACATGCTCAAAGGAGAGCACGGCGGGTTTTCCGTCGAAGATAAGATAAAACGAAGAGGAAGCTCCACCGGCACACATATTACCTTATCTCTAAAAAATCCAACGACCCGCGACCACTTGGAGAAATTTGCTGCCGTTTTGTCCAACCTTCCTGAGGACGGCGGAGCCTTCAAGTGTTTTTACGGTGACTATTCGGTTGTAGCAAAAGACTTTCGAGGAATCGACGGCAATTTTGGACAATTGCCGAGTCTTGCGAAACGACTCGTCAGAGCCAAGAAGCTGTCCCAAGTTGATGCAAGTTTCAGCGCCGATCTTGGTCAATGCGAACAGATAGACCTAACAGACAAAAACGATAAGACTGTATCTGCAAAGGTCTTCTTCGCCGGAATCGACAACGGGCGCGTTTTGCCTCTAAAACCCGGTCTTCGCGGTATCTACGTCCGCATACATGGCAGACTCCTAAAGCAAAGCTTTACGGGACCGAAAATTTACATTTCCGATTAGCAAATGGGTGAAATTCGAAAGTGGTCTTCGGGCTGAGCTTTCCGTCGATTGGTTGCGCGATCAGATTTTGACCTGCCCCCCATGTTTAGTCCAGGGATAATGAGACTTTCTCCGGTTTTTGTTCGCCCCACGTGCCTGTCATGGCAGCGGGGATGGGGGTGTGGGGCAAGGGGCCGGCGTTTGAGGCCCCTTGCCCCACATCCTCTGTGCCGAAGCCTGCCGTTGACTGCGCGGCAAACTCTTTGGGCGTACGGTACTGCAAGCTGCTGTGCGGTCGCTTTTCGTTGTAGTCCTGCTTCCACCTCGCGATCTTCTCTCTCGCGTCGGCCAGACTGCTGAACCAGTTTTCGTTCAGGCACTCATCGCGAAAGCGTCCGTTAAAACTCTCCACGTAGCCGTTCTCCATCGGTCGTCCGGGTTGAATCGTGTGCCACTGCAGTCCCTGCTCATAGGCCCACTGATCGACCGCCCGGCTGACAAACTCGGGTCCGTTGTCGCTGCGGATCTGGCGCGGCAGCCCGCGCCTCCGCTTCAGTTCTTCCAGCACGCGCACCACTCGTACTCCTCCCAACGAAGTGTCGACCTCGATCTCCAGGCACTCCCGCGTGTAATCATCCACGATGTTCAAGGTGCGAAACCTCCGCCCCGAGCTCAGCGCATCGCTCATGAAGTCCACCGACCATACCTGGTTGGCGGCCACGGCTTGCGGCAGCGGCTGGCGCACCGTGCCGCGCTTCCGCCCACGCTTGCGCCGCAACGACAGCTTCTCCTCCACATACAGCCGGTACACCCGCTTGTGGTTCACCCGCCAGCCTTCGCGCTCCAGCAAAACCTGCAGGCGCCGGTAGCCGAACCGGCGCCGCTCTTCCGCCAGTTCGCGCAAACGCACCCGCAACGGCTGGTCCTCGCTCCTGCATTTTTGATAGCGACACGTCGCACGATACAACTCCATCAGCCCACAGGCGCGTCGCTGGCTCAGCTCCACTTCCACCTGCATCACCAGCACTGCCTCTCGCCGCGCCTGCGGGCTCACCACTTTTTTGCGACCACCGCCTTCAACGCCCGGATGTCCACCGCTTGCTCGGCCACGATGTGCTTGAGCTGCCGGTTTTCTTCTTCCAGTTGCTTCAGCCGTCTCGCCTCGCTCAGCTCCAACCCGCCGTACTTGCTCTTCCACCGGTAGAAACATGCCTTCGCTATCCCGTGCCGCCGGCACAGTTCTCCTGTTTCCACCCCACCCTCCGACTCCTTCAGGATGGCGATGATCTGATCTTCGCTGAATCGACTCTTTCTCACGACTCCTCCTCTGGCCCTGGCGGGCCATCCTAAATGGGAGAAGTCACATTTCCAATGGACTATTTTCGGGGGGGCAGGTCACCGCCATGCTTCGATCAGTCGCTTTGCTTCGGCCAGTGTCCCGAACCAGTGGGCATTCAGGCATTCCGCTCGGAACGTTCCATTGAACGATTCAACGAAGGCATTGTCGGTCGGTTTGCCAGGGCGGGAGAAGTCGATCTTCATTCCGTTCTGGTAGGCCCATAGGTCCATGGCTTGACTGGTGAACTCGCTTCCATTGTCACAGAACAGAAGCTTCGGCACTCCACGTTGCTGCTTTGCTTGGTTCAACACTCGCACCACGTCTTCTCCTTTCAGGCTCTGGCCGGCTTCGATCGCGACACTCTCCCGGGTGTAAACATCTATGATCGTCAACGCCCGGAAGCGCCTGCCATCCTGCAACTGATCGGCCACGAAGTCCAGACTCCAGGCCTGATTCGGTGCTGTGGCGATGAAGCGCTCTTCCCGGTGCCGTACCGCTTTTCTCTTACGCTGGGGCCGTTTCTTCAATGCCAGGCCCTCTTCCTTGTACAGCCGATACACCAGATGCTTCCCAACCTTCCAGCCCTCGCGGTTCAGCAGCACGCGGATCTTGCGATATCCGTAGCGCACTCTGCTCTGTGCGATCTCTTGTATCCGCATCCGCAATTCCGTCCATGGCTCCCGATGGCTACGATAGCGATATGTGCCTCGCACCATCAGAAGAATCCGGCAGGCATGCCGCTCACTCGCCCGATACCGGTCGCGTAGATGGTCGACCATCGGGCGGTGCCCCGAAGGCTTCAGAACTTTTTTCTAAGCACATCCTGCAGCATCGTTTTATCCAGGCTCAGATCGGCAACCAGTTGTTTCAACCGGCTGTTCTCTTCCTGGAGCTGCTTCATCTGCCGGGCTTGGTCTGTCTCCAGACCAACATACTGCTTCTTCCACCGATAGAAGGTCTGCTCGCTGATCCCCACCTTGCGAATCACCTCCGCCACAGAAACCCCCAGCTCTGCCTGCTTCAACACCGCTACAATCTGCTCCACGGAAAATCGCTTCCTCTTCATGCAAAATCTCCCTTCCGATTTTGCCGAAGACTAACATTTCGTTTGGTTCAAAAATACCGGGGCCGGCCACGGATGCTTCTGTTCTGCCGGTGGTGTAGCAAAATCCCCTCAATGCGTAATACCCCGTCAACTGAATGTGGGGGTATACGCATTGAGGGGATTTTGCTACATCCCTTGGCGACCGGGTCCCTGGCGGATGCTCGAATCGCGTTAGCGCGCTGTTCCAGGGGACGGGAGCGGATACGAAGCGCAAGGAGGCGGACGGGAAACAACTCCCGCAGGTCCGTGTACGACCTTCGCCGCACACCGCAAGACGTATCTTGGCGAAAGCCGCTTGACTTCGTTCTCCCTCGGGCGCAGAATCCCACCACCTATTTCAAGGTTATAGGCCAGAGCATAGATTCGCATCCCTAGCTGCTGCGGGCGGCCCACTTCGTGGTGCATGGCAGTCGATCAATCGCAACGTACGAAAGGAGCACGTCATGCGCTTGCTCAAAGGCTTGGCTCTGCTGTTCGCGCTTCTTGTTCTGCCTTCCTACACCACAGCCCAGCGAGATGTTGCACCCACCGCTTCCGCGTTGAACACTCATCGCGACGCACCGATTTCGTCGATCGGCCTTGTTGTGTCGACGAAAATCGCGGGCGAACGGATCGCCGCAAATCGCCAGCAGGAGGCGATGCAAGGTGAGCCGTTGGATTTTTACTTAGGTGACGAACAACGCTGGTTGACGCGGGAGACCGAAGAGCAGCGGGAGCAAAGTCACTTGCCACTTGAGGCTGCGACTCCCAAGTCGGACACGAATAAAGCCGAAACGCCGCGCCAGCACAGCGCACTTTCGCGAACAGGTCGTCCGGCGCGTAAGCAGCCTGGGCCCGCTGCTCAAACGTACCTCTTCAACAAAGCAGACTTCTCCTCGGGCTTGAATCCCTTTTCCGTTGCGGTTGGCGACTTCAACGGCGATGGCAAGGTAGACTTCGCCGTAGCCAACGCAAATGACAACACTGTCTCTGTTCTACTCGGCAATCCCGACGGCACATTCAAGTCCCATATCGATTACCCTGTGGGCAGCATGCCCGTCTCGGTGAGGGTCGGCGACTTCAATGGCGACGGCAAGCTTGACTTGGCGGTGGTTAATCTCTTTCAGAATTCTGTGTCGATTTTGTTGGGCAAAGGTGATGGAACATTCCAACCTTCCGTCGGTTTTGCCACCGGAAACAATCCCAGCTCGCTCGCTGTCGGCGATTTCAATGGCGACGGTAGGCTGGACCTCGTGACCGTCAACGAAACGGACAATACCGTCTCGATTCTGCTCGGTAAAGGTGACGGAACGTTTCTACCTCCTGTTGACTATGCCACCGGAAATACTCCAGTGGATGTGGTGATAGGAGATTTTAACGGTGATGGAAAACTCGACATCGCCGTAGCTAATCACTATGGTAATTCGGTTTCTATCCTGCTCGGAAGGGGGGACGGCACATTTAACGCCAATGTTGATTTCGCGACGAATAGTTTGCCCGATTCTGTGGCTACGGGCGACTTCAATGGCGACGGCAAGCTTGATCTTGCCATTGGCACGGATGTCGGCACAGTTTCCGTATTGCTGGGCAACGGTGACGGAACTTTCCAGTCATTCCGCGATTTCGGTCCCGGACCGAATCTGCCTTTCCATTCGTTGGCAGTCGCGGATTTCAACGGAGACGGTAAGGCCGACTTGGCAGCGGCCACAGATAACGGAATGGCAGTCTTTCTGGGTGTGGGCGATGGGACCTTTCCACAATTCGTCTTCTACGCAGCAGGCGTACAACCCTTTGCAGTGGTAACAACTGACGTCAACCGAGACGGACAACTCGACCTGGTTGTCGCCAACCGGGAGTGTCCGTCCAACCCATGTAACGGGGGTACTGTGTCTGTTCTCCTGGGTAATGGCGACGGAACGTTTATGACGCAAACCATGGCACAAACCAATTTCGTGTCCCCCAACGGGCCCGTCTCATTGACCCATGCCGATCTGAATGGAGATGGCAGACTTGACCTGGTTACGGCCAACACTTCCAATTCGGTTTCGGTCTATATGGGCAACGGCGATGGAACATTTCAGCCCCAGGTCGACTATCCAGCCGGCGGAAATCCGAACATGGTGGTCGCGGCTGATTTCAGAGGGACCGGCAAGCCCGACTTAGCGGTACCGAATGCCTATGGGGGGAATACTGTTTCGGTTCTTCTGAACAATGGCGATGGAACCTATCAGAGCCCCGTGCAATACCAAGTAGCACTTGACCCGCGATCGATAGTTGCCGGCGATTTCAACCATGACGGTAAGCTGGATATGGCGGTTTCAACTGCGAGTGCCTCCGTTATCTCTATCCTGCTAGGTAACGGCGACGGGACCTTCCAACGCCACGTTGACTACCCTCTGCCACTAAATTCTTTTCTTGTCTCCATCATTGCCGGTGACTTCAATGGCGATGGAGTCCTCGACCTGGCTGTGCCGGACAATTCTGGGATAGGGGTTCTATTGGGAAACGGCGACGGTACTTTTCAACCATTCGTCAATTACGGCAACGGCTATTGCGAGGCCAGTCCGGTGACAGGTGATTTCAACGGCGATGGAAAACTTGATTTGGCTACTCTTTCTGGTGCGGTTTCCGGCGTGTGTGTCTTGGTGGGAAATGGCGACGGTACCTTTCAGTCTCCTATGGTCTACGCTAACGGATTGGCTGCAAATAACTTATTGACAGGTGATTTCAATTCTGACGGCACGCTGGATTTGGCGGGGGCGGGTACCGATGTCGCAATTTTGCTGGGCAATGGCGATGGAACGTTTCAAAACGCTCTGCACATTCTGCCGAGAGGTCTTGCAACGGCGGGAGATTTCGACGGTAATGGCGCTCTCGATTTGGCCGCCATCAGCGGGAGTGTAAACAGCAACTCGGATTTCTTGACGGCGGCGTTGAACCGGCCGGTCATAGCGCTGTTCCCAAGCAGACTCTACTTCCCTTCGCAAGTTTTCGCCACGACCAGTGCTCCGCTGACAATACTCATTAGCAATCCAAGCGTTGTTCCTTTGGCGATAACGAATGTCGCTATCACCGGCGACTTCGCTCAAACCAACACTTGCCCAATTTCTCCCGTGGCGCTCGCGCCGGGAGCCAACTGTGTCATCGCCGTCACATTTACTCCAACTCGCGTCGGGCTTAGGAACGGCGCGGTAACTCTCACCGACAACTCTCTCGCCGGCCAGCAAGTCCTCGCTCTGACTGGCGTCGGGGCCCGTCCTCCGTTTGCCACGTACGACTCCATAATGCAAGTACCGGTGTGCGCTTTCGTAGGTAGATCATGCGATTCGGGTCCGTCTCTACTCTTAGGCAGGGACAACATGGCTGGCGGAGCCGAGCCGAACCAACCAAACACCATCCACAATTCTTGTGCCGACGGAACCGCCGGGACTTTTCACGTCGACGAATCGAACGACCGCCTAGTAGTAGCAGCCACTAATGGCCTGACCATGAGCCAAGGCTCAATCGTGAGAGTAACCGCCACGGTCTGGGTCGCTGATCCCACGCAGGACGCTCTCGACCTGTACTACGCGACAAACGCCAGCAGCCCGACCTGGACCTACATCACGACGCTCGTACCACGAGCCTCGGGCTCGCAGACCCTATCGACGTTGTTTAGGCTTCGTACCGGGTCCCTTCAAGCCGTCCGAGCGATCTTCCGAAAGGGGGGAACACGGTCTCCCTGTAGCACAGGGAACTTTGACGACCATGATGACCTTGCCTTTGCGGTTCGGTAGCTAATCGCCACGGTTAATTAGCTCGTCTCGAATCGAACGTTAGAGCGCTCACCCGATCACTTCTCGTGCTCCAATTCGTACTCTTCGAGCACTTTCAGACACTTCGCGAGCTTTCCCGCCCGAACGGGTTCTCTACGTTGAATCGTTCACTTTGCCCGGTGATGCTTTGAGCGAGCTTGATCCATTTACTCGTCAGACCGCGGCATCGCTGGGACTCTTGTATCTCAACGGAATGACGCCCGAGGTGCTCGCGCAGGCGCATCGAGAGGCAGAACAAGCAGCTGCGCTGGCGAAGAAGGGCGAGATTTAGACGGTGGACGTCCGCAGGGATATCAAGGGCGGCGGGCTGCTACCATCGTCTTGATCGTTGTTCGCATGAGGAAGCCTGTGTTGCGCTGCACGCGCACGGCGGTTGCCGTCGCGCTTCTGGTCATCTCGATTAGCGCGTGGGGACAGCAGTCCCACCGGCCGCATACCAACCAGCCGGCGGAAGCCGCGCCCGATGGCGCCCCCGATCCCGCGCTGACGACGCTGACGCGCGCGGTCGCCATCCAGGCCAGGCCGGACCAGTTGGACTATTTTCACTCCATTCTCGACAGTACCGACGAGGCCCTGGAACAATCGCGTGAACTGCAAACGCTGGGCGCGACAGTGAACAGCATTCCCACGATGAACGCCAAATCGCTGGAGCTGCGTGATGCTCTCGATGATGTCGATCATTACAACCGGCGCTTTCTGGCGACGTTCAGCAAACTGCAGACGAACGAACTGAAGCCGCTGACCAAACGCGTGCAGAAGTCCTATAGGTTTGTGGAAAAGGAATCCAAGACGGTGGCGCAATTCATGGAGCCGGGCAAGATCGTTCCGAAGCGGCTGACCAGCGCGGCCGCGAACCTGGAAAAAGCGCTCTCCGACTTTCGTACAGACCAGATTCGCCTGGGCCGGGAGATGGGGATCCAGAGCAAGTGATATGTTTTTTGAGGGTGGACGACTAGTGATGAATCGAATGTTTACCGTTTTTTCGCTACTTCTGGGAACGCTTGCGTGCACGGTTGCGGCGGCAGGCCAGGCCAGCGGTCCGGTTATCTTTCAGGTAGGGCCGGATGTGCAGAAGAGGTACCTGTTTCCTACGCCGGGACCGGGCGCGACCAAGCAATCCAAGCAGGCTGTTATTGGACAAGGAAAAGCGTCGATCGATACCGGCGACCCCAAGAATACGTTTTGGAGCGAGCCGGTAGATCTGGGCGGCACAGGCACGGTCGTACCGGTTGACATGCTATGGGACGCATCGTCGAAGATTTTCTACATATCCTCGCATACCACTTTGCGGTGCACGCATGGCAAAGCCACCGAGGCGGACGTGCTGATTGGCATCTACGCCAAGCGCAATGTTCTGAGCAGAACGCCGGGAACAGGATGGTGGGTAGTCGAGCTGGCGCAGAACCAGTGCCAGGCTCCGTTGGCCGGACTGTATGGCTGCAAGTTCGATGCGCAGGGAAATAACCGGGCGTGCGGACGGGCGGAACTCGATCCCCGGCTGAACGACATGGCCATTGTGGAAGCTACGCAGTTCTAGGGTGAGAAGCGTTTCGGGCCGCGCTGTGCAAGTGCTAGAAAAGTGGGAAAGCGGATTCCGCGCGGACTAAACTCCGCTGGGGAAATGACAAGAATTAAGGACCTTAACGGCGCAGCTAAAGAGGCTGCGGAAAAAGTCCAAGATGCTCACGCCTCGCGGACTAAAGTCCGCTCGGCGGGTCGAAAATAAACGGCCTAGACGCTGGCCTGAAGGCCAGCTCTACCCAAAACCTCACGTTTTCGCCTGTAAAGCTGCGCTCCTTCAAAGCCTTGCAAACCGGAGTTTTTCAGCAAGCGGTGTAGGGGTGGCAGCAACCGATCGGTCACAAAACTAGCCCCTCTACTGCTCGCGGCAGTAGAGGGGCTTCTTTCAGCCGAGGCCAGGTTCGGCTTAGAACGTTGTTATGGCGGTGCCGTTGTTCATTTCGTTGGCTTCGCCACCATGGCACTGACGGCAGAACTGCGCCGTCTGGTTGGAGTTTGCTGTTGTGGTGCCGGGATTGTACGGTGCGCGGACAAAGAACATCGTCGCGTACGTACCGGTCGTCAAACCGCTCTTTGGGCCGTTGGTGACCTTGACCACGTTCATCAAGTGCTGATTGTGGCAGGTGGTGCACATTACGGTCGGGTTGCCGTTGTAAGCAGCCGGGCTGACGAAGAAGCCGTAGTTCTGAACGAACTGGTACATCTTCGTGCCAGCAGGATAAGTAATAACGCCACCGTTATTGGTGCAATCCCAGTTGTACTGGCCGCCGCAACTAATCACGGCGTTCAAGCCCACCGGGTGGTCGTTGAGGTAGTCGCCAGTGCCGTTGCCGTCGTTTCCGAGCAGTGTCGGAATGTTATTCGAGGCATAGCTGCTGGGAACGGTCTCATAAACCTTGTTCTGCATCATCGCGCCCTTGGCCCAGTTGCCGTCGTGGCAGCTAAGGCAGGTCAGGATGCCGCCCACATCGGGCGTACCGGCGTTGAACGAAGCAGGCAGCACTTCAACATAGGTGCTACCGGTATCGGTCTGACCGGTGATGATGGTTTTGCCGAACAGAGGGGCGACGTCCTGGCCCCAGAGGGCCACGTTGCCGGTGGTGGTGTCAGTGGTCGCGATACCGTTGCCCCGTGCGCCGCTATGCGGAGCATGGCAGGCAGCGCAGCCACGACCATAGTTAAGGTGAGCGCCCAATACGTCAGTGGCGGGGCTGAAATTAGGTCCCTGGGCCATCGCAAACGTGGCCAAGGCGAAGAGTGCAGCAATTAGCAGAAGATGACGAAGTTTCAATGGAGTCTCCTAGGTAAGTGTGGCTTCCCGACCCGCAGCCATTATCAGCAATAGTGTTACTACCGCTCCGTGACGTGCGTCACTGACCAATGGTCGGATTCGAAACGGCACGACTGCCGCGGCTCGAGAAGAGGAGCAGGTGCGCTAGGGCTGGGTGTACACGGGACTGTTGGGCGACGGGGGTTCGTAGTCCTGGCCATACTTATTCTTGTGCTGGGCCTTGGCAGTGTCGGTCTCGCGCACGCGCAGCGTCCCTAATGAGCGAGTGGTCCCGCCGATCTCAACTTCGCGGGTCATGGCGGCGAGCGATTCGGGCAGCGAGTTCTCGCTCCACACGTGGAGCATGTAGCGGCCAGGCGGAACGTCGGCAATCGAGAACTCACCGGTTTTGGCGGCCACGGAGTAATACGAACTGGCGACCACGACCACGACCGCGCTCATTTCAGGATGGATGTTGCAGAAGATGTAGGAGACTCCCTCGCGGTCGAAGTGGACGGTGCGCGAGGTGCCGGCTTCATAGAGGCCGAGATCGAACTTCTTGCCGTTGAACAACGAAAACACGTTGTGGAACCAGGGATCGAGGTTGGGAAAATCTACTGCCGAGCCTTTGGTGACGACGAGCAGATGCGGCTCGAAGGTCTTGTTCTTCTGGCGAAGCACGCTGTGCAACGGCTTCACATCGGGAGGATCGCCGGGCGGCAGGCCGACGGGCATGAGCCACACCACGGCAGAAACTCCGGCGGCAGGGCTGACGGCGCCAAAGGGAACCAGACGTCCCGTAACGGTAACGCCTTGCGCCGCGGAGTGCGCGGCCAACGCAAACAGCGTGACGATGATCAGCAGCGCGAATTTTGTGCGTACGGCCACATTGCTCCTTAGAACAAGATTCCCATGCCCAGGTTTACTTGCCCGGCTGAGGCGTTGGTGTCGTAAATGTTGAACGTCTTCAGGCGGCGATACTCGAGCGAAAAGAGCACGTCAGAGCGCGGCCGGTAAATCACGTTGCCGAAGACGGCCTGGTTGCGGGTGAGCGTGGGATCGCCGTAACTCTGGGCGTCGTCGAATGTGCCTACGTCTGAGGCGAAAGGATTGTCCTGGCCGAATGCCGCGTTGAACTCGAGCTTGGCGGTCGCGCGGTATTTCAGTTGTGTCCAGCCGCCAACGGTGTTGAGGGGAATCACGCTGGTCGTGGGATCGGTCAGCGGGCCGTTGTACAAGACGCTTCGTCCGATGCCGCCGCCGAGTCCGCCAATGGCCTGGCCGCGGTAAAACGATCCGCTCAACAGGAACTTCTGGCTTAGCGGAAGGCTCCAATCGGCGAGCGCGGCGTAACCGTTGATATCGCGGCCGTAGCCCCAATTTTCGCGGCTGTAGTAACCGGCGGCGCCGACGGTGAAGGTGTGTCCAAACAGCGGATGCGAGTAAGCGATACGCGCAGCGTAAGCCGGCTGCCGTGAGGCTTCGCCCCCTTGCGGTTGGCGATACCACGTGTACTGATAATAAGGAGGCTCGCCGGTGAGGGAATCGAGAATGCCGCCCTGCATGGTCAAGGTGGATTTCTCGGTCAAGGCGAAGCGATGATCGACGTGAAGTTGCGGAGTCCAGGCCCACAGATCGCCGGCATACGACAGCGCAGGCACGATGAGGGAGGCGAATGAAGTCGGCGAGTTGGGCTGGAAGAAGAGCTGGTCCTGTCCTGCGACGACGTCGGTGTCTTTCCAATCGAGCCGCAGAGTTGCCGTGCGCAAGCGAACCAGCGGAGAGTTCACGCCGTTGGAAATGTCGGGGAAGCCTCCGCCAGCATCGAAATTCACGCTGCCGCTCGTCTTTGCGCCCATGAGTTCGGGCCCAAACACTTCGAAGCCGAAGATCGACTGCCGCAAGGTGCCGCCAAACGATCCTGATGACGACCCATAGCTTTGCTTGTAAGCCAGCGTAGGAACGTCAATGTTGTCCACTGTGCCCTGGTTGCTGAACAGGTTAAATAGAGCGATTCCCGAAAAGCGGATGCGATACTTCGATGCGCTCTCGAGTTTGGTTTGGTATTGCTCGTCCACCTTGCCGGTGAGCAGTTGCTGCTCCTCTTCGAGGTGGCCGATGCGCTCGTCAACCTGGGGCGAGAACTCGGCGTTGGCAGTGGACTGTGCCGCGCGCTCGGACTCCAGTTCCTGTCGCAAGCGAGTGATTTCGGCGCGGCTGGCGCGAGTCTCCTGCGCCAGTTGCTGTACCAGGTCCTTCAAGTCGTGAACCTCGGACTGCAACTCGTTCATCGATGCGTTCAAGTTTCCTGCGTTCGGCGCAGCAGCGGGCTTGGCGTCTTGAGCGGCTGAGCTGGCCGCCAGCAACAGGGTGATCGCGCTGACTTGCGCCACATGCGGAAATCGCGGTCCTCGACGAAATTTCATTTCGCACCTCTGGGCAAGGAATTTAGGGGCCCCGATCCGGGTTAGCCTGGCCGGCAGCCACACTCAGCACGGCTACGCTCGGCAGGGTGATGAGCATTACCGTGCATCCGGGCGCTGACTGTTCCACCTGCAACTGGCCGGAGTGGTCTTGAACGATCTTCTGGGCGATGGTCAGCCCCAGCCCGGTGCCATTTTCTTTTCCGTGGCTGACAAAGGGATGAAAGACCTTGTCGCGGATGGAGGCGTCAAGGCCGGGACCGTCGTCGATAACGCGGACCGCAAGCTGACTGCTGCTGTTCTGCACCGTAACCGAAACGTGGCCGCCGCGGGCCTGCACTGACTGACACGAGTTGAGCAGAAGGTTATAAAAGACGCGTTCCATTTTTCTGGGATCGCACATCGCGTAGTGCACGCCGCTGGAAGCGATGCCGACGGTAACTTTCTGGAACTCGGGATGAGCGCGGATCAGGTCGATGGCGCGGCTTGCCGAATGTTCGACTGCCGTCTCGGTCAGACTCAGCGACGCTGCGGGGCGCGAAAGTTCGAGTAAGGAATCAATCAGGTCGGTCAGACGGTGTACGGCGACGCGGATTTCCAGGTACAGCTCTTCGCGTTGCCGCGCTGGCAGGTCGGGTTCGGCCAGAAATTCTGCATTCGCCAGTACCGCCGTCAGCGGATGCCGCAGGTCGTGCGAGATGGAACTGGCCATGGTGCCGATGGTTGCCAACCGTTCGGAGTGCAGCAGCCGTTGCTGTGCCTGCTGCAGGCTCTCGCGCATGCCCGCGAACGCCTTGGTCACTTCGCCGACCTCGCCGTCGGTCGCGGTCTCAAGCGGGAATGCGTAGTCTCCCTTTTCGAGGGCACGCACACCGTCTACCAAGCGCTCGAGGGGACGAGTGAACGTGCGGGCGAGAAGATAGACCAGCAGGCTTCCCAGGAGCACGGCGCCCAAGCCAACGCCGAGCAGCAGTTGACGCAGGTGGCTGAGGAACTGCGCGGCCTGGTCGTAGGACTTCATGACATAAATGGTGACGGGCGGATCACCATGGCTCAGTTGCAATGAGGTGACCATGAAACTCTCGTTGCCCAGCTTTACGTCGAGCGGCTCGTTGGCGCCATTGCCAGCAGCGAGGGCCTGCCGCAGCTTCTGCACTTCGGAGGAGCCGACGGTGCTGGCCACTTCCTGGTCCGCACAAACGACTGCAACCTGTCCGGCCGCTACTCGAGCCAGTTCTTGCGCAACGTTCTGGTTGATCTCGTAGCCGATGGCGACAGTGCCCAACACTGAGTTGGAGGATTCTGGACCGAAATAAATGGGCGCGAGAAATACTTCGTAGAGATGGCCCCCGGCAAACCACCACTGCGGGGAGGAATCCGCTGTCGTCTTGTGATCGCGAAGTGACTGCGCTTGCTCGAGGGTGATGCCCGGCGTGCGAGTGTGAAATCCGACGATCTGGTTGCTCTGGTCGACAAGCGCCAGCAAGTCACCGCCGGACAGGCGGAACAATTCGCTGGAGGCGTCCTGGATGGTGGGAGCGTGGCGCGAAGTCATGAGCGCTTTGAGCACAGGCAGGTCGGCCATGAGTTCAGCCGAGCGGGCCAGTGACTCTTCACGCTCTTTCTGAAAGTTGCGAAAGGTTTCAACTGAGTTGGCGAGATCGAGGCGCAGGTTGCGGCGTACCTGGTTTTCGACGTTGCGTTGCACGATGAGCAGCGAGGCGGCCGTGAGCCCAGCAGAGGTGAGCAGCATCGCAATCAGAAATTTGGTCCGTAGCCGTATGGCTGCTCTCCTCGCCGCTGTGAAATTGGGCTAGCGCACGAACTTGTATCCCGTGCCGTGAACCGTGCGGAAATGCATCGGCTCACCGGGGTCGGTCTCGAGCTTCTGCCGCAGGCGCAGAATGTGAGTATCCACGGTGCGGGTCGTGGGGTAGCTATTGTAGCCCCACACTTCGTTCAGCAGCTCCGCACGCGACACCACGCGCTCCTCATTGTTGAGGAAGAAGCGCAGCATCTTAAACTCCTGCGGAGTCAGCGGCACCAGCTTGCCGGCCTTGGACAGCTCCATCTTTGAGAAATTCACTTCCACGTCGTCAAAACTGAACTGCTCGCGTTTGTCGGGGTGCTGATTCAAGCGCCGGATGGCGGCGCGCACGCGGGCCAGCAGTTCGCGCGGACTGAAGGGCTTGGTGACGTAGTCGTCGGCGCCCAGTTCGAGGAGCAGCACCTTGTCAACCACGTCGCTGGCCGCGCTCAGCACCAGGATGGGGACAGTCGCCGCCTGACGCTTGATCTCGCGGCACAGGTCTTGCCCCGAGCGGCCGGGGAGGCGGAGGTCGAGGATTACCACCCTCGGCAGTGTCGCGCGGAAGACATCCATCGCCGACGTTCCGTCGGGAGCAATCGTGATGTCGAACCCAGCGGTTTCGAACGTACGGCGCAACGCGCGCTGTACGGCAGGGTCGTCTTCGATTGCCAGCACCTTGTCCATCGCTCCTCTTTCTCACCTGGATTTAGATCCGATGATTCAAGAGCTATATCAGTTGATGGTGGCGGTCAACGCGGCGTTAACAAATTTGTGACATCGCGCGGGCGCGCCGGACGACGCAACGGCGGGGCCGACACATTTTCTTGACAACTCTTCTACAGCGCTATGACAACCGCAGTTTGTGTCGGCAGCTACATTCGCGAGGACGATCAATCTAGGAGGTCGCTCCATGCGTATCAGAAAGTGGGCCCAAAGTCTGTGGATGCTGCCGCTGGCCGCGTCCATGGTAGTCGCAACTCCGGCAATGCTGTCGGCGGCACCGATGCCCGGCAACAGCTTCGACCAGCACAACCTCGTTTCTGATTTGCCCAATATCGCGTCCTATACGGACCCCGATCTAGTAAATCCATGGGGGATCGCGCTGTCGGGCACCAGTCCGTTCTGGGTCGCCGACAACGGCACCGGGCTAGCTACGCTGTACAACGGTTTTGGTGTGAAGCAGGGGCTGGTGGTGACAATTCCTCCACCCGCGAGTCAGACAGGACCGGCTGCACCAGACGGCCAGGTCTTTAACCCGAACAGCGCCAATTTTGGCGGGGCCCACTTTATTTTCTCCACGGAAGACGGCACCATCTCTGCCTGGAACGGAGGCAGTAACGCCGCCCTCAAGGTGGACGACTCGACACAGAACGCCGTGTTCAAAGGGCTGGCGCTGGCTGCCAATGGCTCCAACACCTATCTCTACGCGACTGATTTTCATAACAACGGGATCGATGTTTTCGACACCAACTTCAACAAGGTGACGCTAGGCGGCTCGTTCACCGACCCATCGCTACCAGCTGGCTACGCGCCGTTCGGCATCCAGGCGTCGGGCGGACTGCTGTACGTAACCTATGCCTTGCAAGATGCCCAGAAGCACGACGATGTTGCCGGTCCCGGACATGGATTCGTTGATGTGTTCGACACCAATGGCAACCTGATCCAGCGCCTGGTTTCCATGGGCGCATTGAATTCGCCGTGGGGAATGGCCTGGGCCCCTACGGGCTTCGGAAAATTCGGTGGCGACTTGCTGGTAGGAAACTTCGGAGACGGGACGATCAACGTGTTTAACCCCACGAACGGAACATGGCTCGCTCAGTTGGATGATCCCAACGGCAATCCCATCGTGAACCAGGGCTTGTGGGGCATCACGTTCGGAAACGGCGGAAACGGGGGATTCACGAACACCCTGTATTTCGGCGCCGGCATTCCGGGTCCTGACATGGTGGAAGACCACGGTCTGTTCGGCAGCATCTCGCCCGTTCCCGAGCCAGGCTCTCTGACCTTGCTGGGAACTGGATTTATGGGCCTGATCGGCTATGGCTGGCGCAAGGCGAAGCGCACGGTCTGAGCTGCAACAAAAATCCCCGCTCAGTGTCGAGCGGGGACTTCCGCACCATCAACTCTCCTGATTACTTCCATGAAGCCGGGGCCAAAACCCCGGCTTTCTTTTTCGTTTCGCAACTATTTACCGGATGGCTGCCCACTGGCGGGCAGGCCCTGGAATTCCTGGTTCATCCAGCCCTTGAAGGCGTCCAGCGCTTGCGGACGCCCGAGGAAGCTCTTCACCAGATCGTTGGCCGGCATCGAGCCAGTCTTGTCCAGCACGGTGGAGCGGTAGCGCAATGCCACTTCTGGCGCCAGTAAGTCATGGCGATTGAATTGGCTGAAGAAATCCTCGGCAATCACTTTGTCCCAAAGGTATGTGTAATACGCCGACGAGTAACTCGTCAGGTGAGTGAAGGAAGCAATCTGGTTGTCGCCCTCCAGCGGCTTGAAGGGTACGAAGCGCTTGATGTTCTGGGGGAAGACAGTTTCGATGTTGGCCTCCTGAGGGGGCATGTTATGCAGATCGAACGAGACGCTGGTGTATACCAGTTGGAAGCGCGCCCAGAGGCCTCGGCCGAAAGCGTCAGCGCGGTTGGCGCGGGCCACTAGCTCGGCTGGAATTGGTTCGTTGGTTTGGTAGTTGCGCGCAAACGTGGCCAGCACCTTGGGATCGTGCATCCACTCTTCCAGCATCTGCGACGGAGCTTCGACGAAATCGCTCTCCAGATTGCCCCCGTAGCCGGCCCACTGCTGCTGGCCTTGGAAGATCCAGTGCATCAAGTGGCCGAACTCGTGGAAGAAGGTAGTGACCTCGCTGTATTCCATCAGACCCGGCTCGCCCGGTTTGCCGCCGGAGAAGTTACAGACCAGGGCCGCCTCGGGCAACTGCTTGCCTTTCTTGCCATCAAGAAGCTGGTTTGAGCTGAACCACTGGTCCTTGCCCGGCCGGGGATGCATGTCGAGATAAATGCGTCCGAGCTGCTTGTCCCCTTCGAAGACGTCAAAGGTGGCGACGGACGGGTCCCACACCGGTGCGTTCGGAACCGGTTTGAACGTGACATGGAAGAGCTTGGAGGCGACCTCGAGAATTCCAGCTTGAACGCGATCGTAGGGAAAGTACGGCCGCGCGGCCTGCGAGTTGAAATCGAACTCGCTGCGACGAAGCTGCTCAAAATAATAGCTACGATCCTGGAGGCTGATCTGTTGCAGCGACGGGTCTTGCTTTTGCGCGCTCACCAGCAACATTTTGTATTCGCGTTCGGCCGCGGTCTTGGAGGCGGCATCAATCTCGCCGATGAACTTCGCGATGTTCTGCGAATTCTCGGCCATCTTGTCGGCCGAATTCATGTCGGCCCAGTGCTTATAGCCCAGCAGATTGGCCAACTCTTCGCGTTTCTTCAGCAGGTCGGCGAGCACCGCGATGTTCTGCGGATAGGCGCGGTTGTTGTAGGCGAGAAAGATGCGCTTGCGCAGCTCGGCGTTCTTGCAGAACTTCAGCACCGGAGTGACGTCGGGTGAGTCGCTGGTAAGCGTGATGGTGCCGTCGGCCGCGGGCTTGTGCGCCTTAATAAAGTCTTCGGGAAGACCGTCGAGTTCCTTCGGGTCTTTGACTACGACCTTGAGCTGCGACTCCGCCAGGTTGCGTTCGAACTGGGAGGCGTACTTGGTGATTTCGTCGTTCAGGGTCTTGATGCGGGCGCGCGTGGCGTCGTCTTTGTCCACGCCGGCGAGGCGAAATTCCAGCAATGTGCGCTTCACGTAGTACTGGGTCGCGGAGTCGGCTTTCGAAACGTCGAGCGCTGCCAACGCATGATAGAGAGACTGATTCAGGGCCAGTGTGGTCGCGGCCGCGCTCACCTTCTGCACCATCGCCTGCGCGCGGTCGCGGACCGCTGCGTCGGGATTCACGATCTGCATGGCGTACGACTGGTAACCGGCGGTATCGATGGCTTCGACTGCCTGGTCGTAGGGTTCGAGGGTGTTCTGAATGGTGCGCGCGCCTTTGGCGGCTAACAGCTGGTCAACCGATTTCTGTGCCAGATCCAGTTGCTCGTTGATGCGTTTCTCGAAGACCGCCGGATCAACTGGCTTGTCCCACACGTGCGGACCATACGGCGTTGTCTGGGCTTCGGCATGTAACATGGCTGCCATCATTATCAGCAGGCACGCGATGGCGCGCCCTGCATGCGTGGAATATGTCATGAGTGGATGATCTCCGAAATCGTTTGCCCACTGGCTGGGCCCTTCGCGCAGGGAAAAACGCGTCGGCGCAGTTGTAAGAATGGGCGCTATGGCAGCATAACCCCAACCCCCAATTTGCGAAAGTCACGCGGGACGGGACGCGTGGACGTGGGATGAATCGCTGCCGTTATTCGACTTCGCGTTTCCCGAATCGGGGCGCGAGCACATAATTCAACTGCACCAGAACGATGAATCCGATGCTCCAATACGGATTGATCACGCACAGCAAAGCCCCAATCGCGTAGAGCGACTGCGCGATGACGATGCGTCGCCGAATGGCGTCGGACACGTGTGGTGGCATCTCATTCCTGACCAAGTGACTGCCTTCGGCGCAAACCCAGCTCCAATACAGCGTCGTGCCCAAGAGAAATATGTTGAACCAATACAGCAGGAGTGCCAGGCGGTACTGAATGTGCTCGGCCAGCAGCGCCGTGGAGAAGGGCGTGACGGTGACGACAAAGAGGAACGCCAGATGGATCCATGTGAGGCTGCGGCTGGAGCGCTGCAGGTGGTTGAGTTGCGTCTGCTGGCCGACCCAGAAGATGCCGAGGGTCATGAAGCTCATCATGTACATGAGCAAGCGCGGCGCTAAGGGAAGCAGCGCGTGCCACAGGTCGTGCTCACTGTGGATGACCTCGGCGGCAGGAGCACGAAGGTCCAGCACGAGCAGCGTCATGGCTACGGCGAACACGCCATCGCTCAGCGCCGCGAGCCGCTCTGCACTTTGGCCTGCTATCTGGTTGTAGCCAGTCGTCATGAACGAAGCTTTCCGAGCATTCCCAGGCGGAGAGATTTCATGGGCAACGGTTGTACATCATACGACGCGAAGGCTACAAGCCGGCGTGCCCTTTCGCGGTGAATGGAGTATGCTCGGGGAACTCACGACTGGTTTTGCTACCGGCTACGGGTATGCGCGCGATCACGCTCGGCGCAGGAAAGGTAACTCATGTCATTCCGTAATGGAGACCGCTCGCGCGAAAATCGCCTACGCCGTGCCCGCATCCTTCGCCGACTCAAGACACAGCAGTTGCGCGAGTCGTCGGCGAAGCCGGCCACTGTGGCCAAGTCCGCCCCTTCGGCCAAGCCCGCCAAGTAGCTCGCCCGGGCAACTCATCGCTTCGCCACCACCGCTGCGGGAACCAATTCAATCGGCGTCTCGTCTTCGAAGCGCACGTTGGTTTTGGGCATACTGCTTAATCCCGCGGTGTCGGGCGCGATCCACGTCCACACCAGCAGCAGTTTGCGGTGGCGAGTGACGTACACAGCTTCGTTGCGCCGCTGTCCCAGTGGCTCGTCCTCGCGGTGTGAACCCACCACACCGCTGTACTCGGCAAATACGTGCTCGTCGTGCACGGACAAGTTGGTAGAGCGTAACTCGCCAAACTCGCCCAGCATCTGGAGATACGCGCCCAATTCTTCCGCACCAAATTGGTCGGTCACCGACATTGGCGCAGGCAGGTCCAGGCAGGTCTGGTCAATGGCGCGCAGCACGATCATCCGACCGTTGGCGTCAGACGGAGCCAGTCGCAGCAACACCAGCGAACAGGCGTCGAGCAGGTCGCGCGTGCGTTGCGCAATCTCATCCTTGGCGGGCGGATCCAGCTGGTCTTTTACTGGCAGCGACTCCCACGTTGTGGGATAGGTGTAGGTCAGCCCCAAATCGTCGTTCCGGTAGGTGCCCGCGGCAACTTCGCCGCGTTCGATCTGCTCCAGTGCGGGTTTCTCGGCCAGCGCGGCATTTACCACCGACGTCGGAATAGTTGGTCCCTGGTAGCCTTCGCCGGGCGTGGGCACGGCGTTCCCTTGCTCGGTGATGAGCGTGCCGTCTTCCTGCGCACAGTAGAACTTCACGTTATCGACCGACTCTTTCGCTTTGCGCAGAAACGCTGCGTCGTTCGATTCAACTTTTACCCGGATCAGGTAGTTCTTGATGAACGTCCAATACTGCGCGGTGGTTACGTCGCCGGTGTGCTTAGTGATGTGATAGAAGCGGCCGGTGCGGGTCATCCAATCCGGAGGCGTGATCTGGTGACGCGGCTCGCCCTTGGCCCATGCCTGGAACTCGGCTTTGCGTTCGTCATCGGTCATCTCGTGTATGGGATTGTTCGGCTCCGACGCTGTAATCAGCAGCGTCCCCGAATGGTGGCCTTGCTGAAAGCCCATGGCCAGCAAAGCGTGCTGGCCGGGCGGCATAAGCGGCATCATGATACGATGCCCCTCCAGCGGGATCGGCAGCGGCATCATGAAACCGAAGTAGGTGCTGGCATACGACGTGTTGGAGAGGTAGCCCGACTCTGGAATGCGGGGCTCGCCATGTCGCGTCGAGGAAGTGACGGTCGGCAACTCGGGTGGCAAGTCATCATCAGGATTGTTGACCGGACACTGCGCCGCGGCCATGCTCCCAAGCAACAGCGCGCAGAGCAGCGCAAGCAGCAAGCGATGGAATCGCCGATCCACTGCGCCGCTCATTCGATTCTGAATCATGGCTGGGTGAAACCGCCGTCGCGGCCCGGAGTTGCGCCATCATGGCACTTGTCGCCGAACGACTGCAAGCCCCACCTTTTTCTGACGCCATCTGGCCCATCACAGTATCTTTTTGTCACGGCACGAATCGGGAGGCCACAGCGAACCTGCCGCCCCGTCGCCCGCGCAGCCGGAACAAAATTAGTGCGCTCACGTTCGTCGGCAGCCTGATGCTGTTCACTTCAGTCACGCTGCGTTAATATTCTTTGGCCCACCATTTGCCCGCTGATACGCGCGGCGCAATTTCCCCGTGGCCGTCCGAGATAGAAAGGTCTGTGTATGAGTCCCCGCGCCAAAAAGGTTGCGCCAAAGTCGAAAGTAGAAAAAGCCAGTTCGTCCAAGGTTGAGCGCCCTGTTAGGACAACAGCTGTAACAAGCAGGGATTACGGGATTGAAGGGGTTCGAGCCCCGGGCGACAGAGCGGGCACGTTTGATTTGCGGAATGCCAACAATCCCTGGGAAAAGCGGCGAGACATCGGGAAGGGTCTGCGGGTGAAAACGCCGCGGGAGAGCCACGCCGACACCAAGCCCGTCGCCAACCGCCCTGACCCGCTCGACCTGCTAGCGGCCAGCAATGTAGGACGCCAGGAGAACCTGGTCCCGTTGCGCATGGGACGCATGGCCGCTTCTCCGTTCACGTTCTTGCGTGGCGCAGCGTGCGTGATGGCGTGGGACCTTTCGCATACGCCGTTCTCTGGCATCCATGTGATCATGTGCGGCGACGCGCACGTCAACAACTTCGGGCTCTATGGAACGCCACAGCGCGATGTCATCTTCGATCTGAACGATTTCGATGAGGTCACGATTGGTCCCTGGGAGTGGGACCTGAAGCGTCTGGTCGCCAGTGTCAACGTGGCCGCGCGGGAGAACGGGCTCAACAAGAAAGAGCGGGCTGAGGCCGTCATGCGCGCGGTCGAAGGGTATCGCTTCAACATTGGCCGCCTGAAGGATATGAGCGTACTGGACGTCTGGTACCTGCACGCCTATCCCGATCGGAAGAACCCGCTCGTCCAGATGGATGCCAAGTCGAGCGCAGTGATTGCCAAGTGCGTGGCCAAGGCGAAGCAGCAGACGAATGCCACGCTGTTGACCAAGATCTCGGAGCGCGGGGTGTCTGGCGGCTGGCGCCTTCGCGAGGATCCTCCGGTGCTCACGCATGTGGGCTTGGAGACACGCGAAAAAATCATTGACGGCCTCAACGAATATGCCGAGTCCTTGCCTCTGGAACGGCGCTATATGCTAAGCCGCTACCACGTGGTTGACGTGGCTCATCGCGTCGTCGGAGTCGGCAGCGTGGGGACCCGAGCCTATCTGGCATTGCTTTTCGGCAACAGTGACGACGACCCTCTGTTTCTGCAAATCAAGGAGTGCGTGTCGCCGGCCCACGCGCCCTATCTTCCACCGTTGCCCGAGATGTACCGCGAGCATGAAGGCAAGCGTGTGGTGGTTGGACAGCGTGCCTTGCAGGCTTCGAGTGACATTATGCTCGGCATTACGAGGGTTGATGGCCGCCCCTATTTCGTTCGCCAAATGAAGAACATGAAAGCCTCGATTCCGGTGGAATGGCTGACGGGCGAGTCGTTCAACTTCTATGCCTGGGCCTGTGGAACGCTGTTGGCCCGTGCCCATGCCCGCGCCGGCGACGCGGCGGCCATCGCAGGATATTGCGGAACTTCGGCGGTGCTCGACAGGGCGCTGGCGACCTGGGCCGAAGCTTACGGCGACCAGACTGAGCGTGACCATGAGCAGTTGGTCAAGGCGATCAAGTCGGGCAAGGTGAAGGCCATCATGGAAGCGTAGGGGCAGTCCCCATCTCTGGCGAAAGGAATCGCGATGACCTTCCCACAACTGGGCCAGTTCACCGATTTCGGCTTACTGTTGCTGCGCGTGATGGTCGCGATCGTGTTTTTCGACAGTGGTCGACGGAGCCTTTTTCAGGCCGAGGAGCGCAGTAAGAGCGTTGGAATGAGCATAGGTCTTACTCGATTCCTCGGACTGGCTGAAATGGCCGGCGCGCTGGGACTTGCTTTCGGCGTGCTGACGCAATTGGCCGCGATCGGCCTCATCATCATTATGTTAGGCGCAATCTACAAGAAGATCTTCGTGTGGCACTCCGGCTTTTGGGGAAAAGACGGCCTGGGCTGGAATTACGAACTTCTATTTGTGGCGATGAACCTGGTGATCCTGTTTACCGCCGGAGGTCGCTACGTGCTATTAAGGTGAGCGACCTTCCAGCAAACTTTCTTTAACCGTGGTCGAAAATATCCTTAATCGGCTCCCAGTGGGCGAGGTACAATCTCGGTTTACCAAACTGCAATACAAGAGAGTCCGATCCCGCATGAGTGCGGCTGCACGACTCTCGGAGGAAACTGTGGCGAAAGACAAGAAGGACAAGAAGGATAAGAAAGACAAGAAGCAGAAGAACAAAGATAAAGACAAGAACAAGGGTAAGAAGAACGGTAAGAAGAACGCGATTGCCACCCAGGCTGCTCCTGCTCCTGTCGCAACCAGCGAGTCCTATGCCGACGGCGCGCCGCTCGACCAGGTGACCTACCTCGAAGCCAAACTGATCCTGAAGCCTGACCGTTTCACCTCAGTGCAGGCCTTCCGCGATTTCGGCAAACTGGTGCAGAAAACGGCGAAGGCGGCGGGCGTTGGTTTCATTCCCGACCCCGAAGCCGGGCTCCGGCCGCAAATCAAGGAGATCACGTTCGGCGACACGGATGACTTCCGGCTCTACAACAACGCGTTCATCCTGCGCCGGCGCATCGCCTACGTCGATGGCTTTCCCGTGGGCGATCCCGAAATCGTTTTCAAGTTCCGGCACCCGGATGAGCAGGCTGCAACCGCGGTGGACGTGAGGCCCAAGATCGCCGGAGCTTATCGCATTAAGTTCAAAGCCGAAGCGCTTCCTTTGAAGAACGAGGTTGGTGGATACCGCATCCTGTACTCGCACAACTGCCAGTTCGGGGCGAGCCAGATGCACGACGCGGATAAGACCTCGATGGCTACGCTCGTAAAGGTTTTTCCAGCGCTCGCGAAATTACAGAAGTCTGAGGGCGAGAAGATCAGCCTGGTGAACGGAGGCATCGTGGAAGAAGTGCTGCTTCCGCTGGGTATGCTGGACTTCGGCAAGGGCCTGGTCGGGAAATGCGACATCGGGTTGTGGCGCACCCGCGGCGAGCACAAGTCGCTGGTTGGTGAGTTCGCTTTCCAGGTCAAGTTCGCTCGCAAAGAAGACGTTGCCGAGAAGCAGAAGAAGCTGGCAGCGCAGTTCTACATCAGCCTGCAGCAAGCGGTTGAGGACTGGCTCGCTTTGGGCGTAACTAAGACGGCCATGGTGTACCGCCTCAATGGCAACGAACCGCAAAGCCATGAGTGAAGTAGGCCTGAATCCCGCAGTCGAGAAGGAGTTGGTGGCCGCGGCCCGTGGCAAGGCCACGGTCTTCGACGTCTTCTTGCAGTTCCTCATCATCGGCGCCACCAGCTTCGGCGGGGTGGTGCCGTACCTTCGCGAAAACCTGGTCAGCAAGAACCACTGGGTCGATGACAAGGAGTTTGTCGAACTCCTGTCCATCAGCCAGAGCCTTCCCGGCCTAAATGCGACCAACATGGCAGTCTTGTTGGGCGACCGGCTGAAGGGCTGGATGGGCGCGGTCGCCGGCATTGTGGGTGTGTGCCTGCCCGGCGCCGCGATCATGCTGGCAACGGGCATCATCTATCGCGAGCACGGGGACCATAGCTTCGTTACGGCCATCCTGAAGGGTGTTGCTGCGGCCGCGGCTGGGTTGCTGCTGGCCACGGTCATCCAGCTAGGCAAGAAGTCGCTATCCGGGCGGTTTGACCTGGTGTTTGTGCTCATCACGGTTCTGGCGGTCAATCGACTGCACCAGTCGGTACCGCGCACCCTGATTGTCGTCGGATTGCTGGCGATCTTCTGGCATTATCCGCGCAAGACCGAACAGGAGGTTGCAAAGCAATGAACCAGGTTCCCGCACTGATTCGCGTTTTCGCCTATCTCTCTCTCCTGACGGTCGGCGGAGGCATGGCTGCCTTCCCGGAAATGAAGATCCTCACCGTGGATGTCCACAAGTGGCTTGACTTCCACCAGCTCATTCACCTGTACAGCGTCGGGCAGTTGGCGCCCGGGCCCAACATGATGATGATCGTGTCCATCGGCGATTGGGCGGGAGGCATCCTGGGCGCGATCGTGGTTGTGATTGCATTCTTCGGGCCCACGGGTCTCCTGGCGCTGATCGTGGGCCGGGCTTGGACCAAGCTCGTAAATTGGCCGTGGCGCAAATCCATTCAACAGGGCCTCGCCCCGGTTTCCATCGGCTTGCTGCTGGCCGGCACATTAACCATGGCTAAGGGCTCGGTGACGGGTTGGACCACGGGTGGCATTGCGCTCGGAGTACTGCTGATTATGCTGTGGCGCAAGGTGAATCCCGCTTTGCTGGTGTTGGCGGGAGCCGTGGTCGGCGCTATCGTTTTCATCCCCAAATAGCCGCGGTCGTGGGTTAAGATACGTTTCACTGGGACGTTTTATGACACACGACAACGGACTTTCGCCCTTCTCCCGCCGATCGTTTCTACAGATGTCGTCCGCCTTGCTGGCCTGTCAGGTTCTGAGTGAGTCCATGCTGGCCCAGGTCGCCGTCGAACGGGGCGAATATCCCAAGGGTGCGATTCGCATCAACTCCAACGAAAATCCGCTTGGACCGTGCGAGGCGGCGCGTGAGGCCATCACCTCCGGCTTGCCGAACAGCGGGCGCTACGAGTTCCATCTGACCGAGCAACTGATCAAGACCTTTGCTCAGCAACAAGGCCTTAAGACCGATTACCTGCTGCCGCTTGCAGGGTCGACACCGGCACTCAACTTCGTTGTAGCGGCCTTCACCTCGTCCAAACAGAGTTACGTCGCCGCCGAACCTAGCTACGACGCCGTGGCCCATGTAGCCCAAGCGCTGGGCACGCGCGCTGTTGGAGTTCCGCTCACCAAGACGTGGGCGCATGATGTGCGCGGCATGCTTGCCGCCGGTCCCGACGCTGGTGTCTTTTACGTGTGTTCGCCCAACAATCCCACTGGGACGCTCACCAGTCATGACGACATCGAATACCTGATTGACCACAAACCTGCGGGGTCGATCGTGGTGGTCGATGAGGCCTACATACATTTCTGCGACGCTCCGTCTGCGATCGACCTCGTCAAGGCCGATAGGGACATCATTGTCCTGCGCACTTTCTCTAAGATTTATGGGATGGCTGGACTACGCTGTGGTTTCGCGATCGCGCGTCCGGACCTCTTAAAGAAGATAACGACTTACGGTGGGTGGAACCCGATGCCGGTTACCGCCTGTGCGGCCGCCACCGCCAGCCTCAACCAGGCCAACCTGGTGCAGGAGCGCAAGGCGATCAATACCGGTGTGCGGCAGTCTACCTTCGCCTGGCTCGACGCCAATGGATATCAGTATTCACCGTCGGTTTCGAACTGCTTCATGCTGAAGGCGGGCAAGCCGGCGAAGGAGGTCATCGGCGCTATGGCCAAGCAGAATGTTTTCATCGGAAGACCCTGGCCCTCGATGCCCGACTGGGTACGCATCACGGTTGGAACGCAGTCAGAGATGGAGCAATTCCAGGCGGCATTTCACAACGTCATGGCTGGTAAGACGGTGGGGCAGTTCCACGATCCGATGCTGGAACGCAACCTCGACGGAATCGTGCTGCCGGCGTAAATCCGCCTTAGCATGGAAACTTGGACTTCCTCTATTGACTCGGCTTGACTCACGTCGTACTATCCAGCCGCTTTCCCAACATTGCATCGATCGACCCCAAGGAGTATCCCATGTCGCGCCCTGACCCGTTTCTGAACCTGTTGCAAGGAATCGGCTACCTTCCTCTCAAGCTGCCGCGTGCCGATGTTGCACCGCTGCAACTGCTCAGCCTCTCTGGCAAGAAGTTCAGTCTGCTGGGCGATCTCGATGACGCCATGACGTCGGGAACGGCCAAGCTGCCAGCCGTCAAGAAAGACATAGCCACCGCCGGACAAATCCAGGGCACGCGCTCCTCGACCGTGAAGCTGAGCCTCGGCCTCGACATTCTTGGCAACATCCTGGGCGCACTGGCTGGCACCAAGCTCGATGTCTCTGCGGGCTTTCAAAACGCTTCCACCCTGACCTTTGAGTTTGGTGACGTTACCGTGAGCACCGTGAGCATCATTCTTCTCGACAAGTATCTGAACGTTGCAGCCATTGACGCCACGGCCAAGCAGATCAAGCAGCTCATGCAAACCGGCAAGGTCGCCGTCATCACTGCGGTCGCGCGCACTAAGAAATACATCGTCTCGGCGCAGGACGACAGCGGCACCGATATCAAGGCCGATGTGCCGGTCATCAAAGGGATCGCCAGCGGCAACCTGAGCGTCAGCACGACCGGTAAAACCAGCCAGAAGGTGGTCTTTGAGGGGCCAAATGCGGTGACCTTCGGCGTGCAGGCGGCGCAACTCCGCTACGACAAGGCAGGACAAATTTCCGCCCTGAATCAGATGGCGGTCGGCTCGGGCGCAGTTCTAGGCATGAGTGCGAAGCCGAAAGCCGCCGGACAGGCCAAGCCGAATCTGGTCAAAGTACAGAGCCGCTTCATCGAGATTGAGTAGTCGAGGATATCCCCACCCCGTGATGTTCAGGGTGGGGATGGTAGTGCGCGGCGACACAGTCGATTACATCTTCGGCTTAAACAACGCCAACGCCGCTCCGGTGGGATCGCTGAAGATACTGAACCATCCCACGCCGGGAATTTCGGTGACATCCTTCAATATGGTCGCGCCTAGCGATTTCGCTTTGGCCGTTTCCGCATTGACGTCGTCCACCATGACGTACGCCAGCCACATCGACGGGGCCCCTGGTACAGGATGCTTCATCATGCCGCCGCCGGTGCCCTCGCCGACCTTGATCATGGTGTACTCCATGTTGGGTACGTCTTCCAGCGTCCAGTTGAACAGCTTGCCGTAAAATTCTTTCGCTTTGCCCAAATCTGTGGTGTTCAATTCAACGTGTACAAAAGGATTTGCCATCTTCTTTTCCTCTCGAGATGTTTAGGAGTGACTCTGGCCCGCGGCGATCTTCCGCCAGTTTGGCATTTGTATCATTTTGACGTTTAAACAAGACGAAAATCGGGCGGAAGAACGAAATATCTTTTGTCTGGCGGTCGTCCTTCCGTGCGGTTCCGCAGTGTAAAATTAGGCGTTTGGCGGCAGACTGCGGCGCCGTGAGTCGTCAGCCGGCGCGAGACATCTAAAGGTATTACACGCTCGCCAGTATCAATCCTGATCTTCCGAAAGGACGCATTTATGGCAACCCTCACTCATCCTGCGCGCGAGGCAAATCGCGCCGACACAAACCGCAATTACGTCACAGCTCCTGACGCCTTCGCCAATGAGCCCATGATCGACTGGACGAACCCGGAGAACCTTCGTCGCATGCAAGCGGCCATCGAAAAGGTTCGCGGCGAACTGGGCCGCGAGTATGACGTGGTGATCGGCGGACGCCGCATCAAGACCGGCGATACATCTCCCTCGCTCAATCCTGCAAAGCCTTCGGAAGTGGTCGGCGTGCACCATCAAGCCGGCCCGGCTGAGGTTGAACCCGCCATGCAGGCCGCACTCAAGGCCTTTGAAACCTGGAGCCGCACTTCGGTGGAGGAGCGTACGCAATTCCTGTTCCGCGTGGGGCAGATTCTGCAGCAGCGCAAGTTTGAACTGGAAGCGTGGCTGGTGTTCGAAGTGGGCAAGAATTACTTCGAGGCCGATGGCGACATCGCCGAGCTCATCGATTTCTGCCACTTGTATGCAATCGAGGCATTGCGTCTCGACAAGGCAAAGACGGTTGTGCAGTTACCGGGCGAGCACGACCAGTTCCGTTACATCGCATTGGGTGTGGGCGCGGTTATTTCCCCGTGGAACTTTCCTGCTGCCATCATGGGAGGCATGACGCTGGCTTCGGTGGTCAGCGGTAACACGGTAATCCTCAAGCCGTCGGGCGATTCGCCCACCATCGCCGCGAAATTTATGGAGATCCTCGAAGAGGCGGGCCTGCCCGACGGCGTGGTGAACTACTGCCCCGGACACGGTGTGGACTTCGGCAGCGCCGTTGTCGCGCATCCCAAGACACGCTACATTGCGTTCACCGGATCGAAGGAAGTTGGCCTGCACATCAACCTGACGGCGGCCACACAGCAACCCGGCCAAATCTGGATCAAGCGCACCGTCCTCGAGATGGGTGGCAAGGACTCCATGGTGGTCGACGCCGATGGCGATTTCGACTCCGCTGTGGAAGGTACTGCGCAGGCCGCATTCGGTTTCAGCGGACAGAAGTGTTCGGCCTGTTCGCGTGTCATCGTCGACGAACGCATCTACGACCGGTTTTTGCAGGCGCTGAAAGCGCGCGTCGAAAGAATCAGCGTGGGCGATCCCACCACGAACCCCGGCATGGGCCCGGTCGTCAATGAGAAGTCGATGAAGTCGATCCTTGGCTATATCGAGAAGGGAATCGCGGAAGGCGGACGCCTGATTACGGGCGGCGGTAAGGCGAAAGAAGCAGGCGAAGGATACTTCGTGCAGCCCACCGTGATCGCCGACGTCGATCCCATGGCCACCATTTCGCAAGAAGAAATTTTTGGACCGGTGCTGGCGGTCATTAAGTCGCGAAACTTTGAAGAGGGCATTGCCATCGCCAACAATACTGAGTTCGGACTCACGGGCGCTGCCTACACGTCGTCTCCCGAGAAGATCGAATACGCCAAACGCGAGTTCCACGTGGGCAACCTGTATATCAATCGCAAGTGCACCGGAGCGATCGTAGGCGCGCATCCCTTCGGCGGATTCAACATGTCGGGCACTGACTCCAAGGCCGGTGGCCAGGACTATCTGCTGCTCTTTACGCAGGGCAAGTCGATTGGCGAGAAGATCATCAAGTAAGAAGGATGAAGTTCGCAAGAATCCCCTGTCCGGCAGCAGACAGGGGATTTTTTTGTCTCAAGGCTTATTGGCACGCGCACTTCTCGGCCGTCACGATTACACGCGGCTGTTGCATCATGTTGCAATAACTTTGCGACTAAATCTGCTGACTACGATTGACGCCGTAGTTCACTCCCCCTAGACTCCATTGCACTGCATGACGCCTTTTGCGCCCTTTGTTACTTGCCGGCGCAAATTCGTCTTAGGGCGGCCGCGACCTCTTCACTCGCTGATCAACCTGGGATGGTGTCACGGCAAGCAGAACGAATCGGGGGAAACAAATGAAACGAACTCTGGCCACTGCCGGACTGCTTTTTGCTGCGTCGTGTTTGTTCGTCGCATTACCATGTTTCGCATCTGCGCCCAAGAGCGCTGCTGCAGCGACAGCCAACACCGGTCCGTGTCCTCGTTTCGCTCCGGGCACGGTGGTGCTCGAGCCGAAAAACCTGTACAGCAGCAATGGCGTTTTGCAGGTAACGTTCACCTATCAGACCGCCGTCGACGCCAACGGTAATACGCTCTATTGTTTCACCAGCCAGGACGGCACGGAGTCGCCTACGCTGCATCTGAAGCCAGGCGACACCCTCGTCCTCACGCTGAAGAACTTGCTGCCAGCGCCGTCGAAAGCGTCGATGAGGATGGCCCTGCCTAAAGGCTCGACGATATGTGCCAATCCGGAAATGAATCCGTCATCGGTGAATGTGCACTATCACGGCACGAACACGTCACCCACGTGTGGCGCGGACGAGGTTATCCATACCATCATCAATTCCGGCGAAACTTTCATCTACACGGTTGCATTTCCTTCCGACGAATCGCCCGGACTCTATTGGTATCATCCCCACATCCATGGAATAGCGGAGGCAGCGGTACAAGGCGGAGCTTCCGGAGCAATTATCGTCGATGGGATCGAAAATATTCAGCCGGCGGTAATAGGATTGCCGGAGCGCACGCTGTTGATTCGCGATAATCCGACCCCGGTACAGGGCGACAACCCGCCGGCGTGGGACATTTCCCTCAACTACATTCCTATTCCGTATCCCAACTATCCACCGGCTCTGATTCCCGTCAACACGCTCAAGAAGCAGTTCTGGAGGGTGGGCAACATTTCCGCCGACACGATTCTGGATGTGCAACTCCAATACGACGGCGTTCCTCAGGTGTTACAGTTGGTCGCTCTCGACGGTGTGCCCACCGGATCGCAGGATGGGACACAGCAAGGCCAACTTGTTCCAGTCACGCATATTTTGATTCCGCCGGCAGGACGGGCCGAGTTCATCATGACCGGGCAGGCCTCTTCCGTGAAGACTGCCAGATTCGTGACGCTAAATATCGACACCGGCCCGGACGGCGACAACGACCCCGCACGGCCTATTGCTGCTTTGTTGCCAGTGGCGGTCATTTTGCCGGCTTTGCCGCAGCTGCCTTCGGTCGCAGGTCCCACCTGGAAACAGCGATTTGAGGGCCTCAAGACGGCGCCGGTGACCGGAAATCATCTTGTGTACTTCTCCGAAAACAATCCCCTGTCGCAGTTTTTCATTACCGCTGACAACGAAACGCCTGCTCTGTTCGACCCCAATGCCCCACCGGCGATTACCACGACGCAAGGTTCAGTGGAGGACTGGGTGGTTGAGAACCGCACGCTGGAGAATCACGAATTCCATATCCACCAGATCCACTTTCTTCTGATGGAGCGCGATGGCGTGGCAGTGCCGCCGGCGGAGCAGCAGTTCCTCGACACCATCGACATCCCGTATTGGTCGGGCAGCGGACCGTATCCCAGCGTCAAAGTGCGCATGGACTTTCGCGGCCCCGACATCGGCGACTTTGTGTTTCACTGCCATATTCTGGAGCACGAAGATGGTGGCATGATGCAGATCATCCGCGTGTTGCCTGCCGGCGTATTCAACGCGGCCGATTCCGCCAAGGTCAGTTCCAAGCCCGGCGTTAGCCGGTAGCACCACACCGTGGTTCGGATCAGCCGGAGCGTCAAGCTCCGGCTTTCTTGCGTCCCGAAATGACTTGCCCGGGAGAGGTCCCCACCGTTCAAGGCGCACCGCGGGAATGTTCATACCTCACAGATTCGCCCGCGAGTCGGGGATAGAATGAAGAGCTACTCGAGAGATCCATCAGAGTGGCAGGTCATCATTCTTGGAGGCTGCCATGCGTAAACTTTGTACGCTTGCAACTGTGTTCCTCTTACTTTTCTTCGCTGCCGTGCTGTTCGGTCAGGCCGCTTCTTCTAACTCGTGTTCCGATCCCACGGAAGTCGCAAAGATGGTCAACCCCGTAAAGTCCACCGGCGAGTCGTTGGCGCAAGGCAAGAAATATTACGGGTACGACTGCGCGATGTGCCACGGTGTCACCGGAAACGGCAAGGGCGAGGTCGATAACGGCGACAAGATGCCGGACTTTTCCGACCCAGCAGCCATGAAAGCCATCACCGATGGGCAGATGTTCTGCGCGCTGAAAACAGGCCATGGCAAGATGCCGCAGGAGAACATTCGCCAGACTCCCAACGAACTGTGGAACCTGGTGAACTACGTTCGCTCGCTGGCGAAGTAGCAGCAAGATTATCGGAGTATGGGGACGGGCCTCCGCGTTCGTCCCGCATTTCCCGCGTCACGTCCCTCGCCGCGACCTCACTCCGCGCAGCGAATCGGAAGCTGATCATGCTCGGCGGAGGATGCCGTATTTTTTCTCGTAACTGTCCCTAGTTGATTCCTGCTAATTCGCCCGCATAACGTGCGGACCTTGACGCTCGTGCTACCACTCCTCAGTAGGAATTCGCAACGTTTGCCTTCGACTTCACGTCGATTCCCGCAGCGCACGTCACAAGTGCGCGCTACGGGCCATAACTTCGCCGGCTAAAGCACATCTATACGTGCATACTCGTTGCTCGCAGAGCCACGACGCACGAAACCGAGCCGGATGTTCGAGGCCGATGTTGGCAACACTGAGGAGAGGAGAACACCATGAAACACATTAGCCGCTATATCGTGGTCCTGGCCGTGTTCGCGATGGCCCTGTCTGGAGTCGCCCTTGCCCAGCAGTTCGCCTACCGTGTAGCCGCCAGCGTCCCCTATGACTTCAACATCGGAGACCAGCATTTCGCTGCTGGAAATTACCTCTTCATCGTGAACTATGGTGACCACGCCGTGACCATACAGAACCGGGCGACCAGGAAGAGTGCGGTCGCGCTCGCTTCCCCTGTTGTTTATGCATCGCCGGGCTATGACATGAGGAACGAAGGGCCCAAGGTGCAGTTGGATTCCGTCGGTGGCCAATACGTGCTTTCGGCGATTCAGGTCCGCGACGAAGGCGTGAGCTTTCCAGGGGCCAGTTCCAACCGCTCGTTAGCCAAGAACGAAGGAACCGTCACGATCGCTGCCGTACTACGCTAATTCAACGGTTGCGCAATGATCGACGATGGATGACGGCTGGGAATTCCCCCTCCCGGCCGTTTTGCTTGTTAGTGAATATTGGCCGCATCCCTTCGGTCAACTCGGCAGACTGGCACGAACATCCCCTCCACAGTAGTCTGGTAGCTAGATTCCATGTTTCGTAACTTCGTCATCTTTGCATTCGCGTTTGCCTCAGCGATCAGCGCCGCTGCGGCCGAATCTGCGGCCCTATCCAGCGTGGCTTGGCAGCCGCAAGTTCTGGTGAACGGAGCCGTCTGCCTGTTCACGGTCGAGGTTGCAGGCTCACCGGAAAAGATCACGGGCAAATGGCTGGGCCGCGAGCTGACCTTCTCGCCGGCACCCGGGAAGACGTGGTATTCGCTGGCCGGCGTTGCCTACGAAACCAAACCCGGAACCTACGACCTCGTGCTCGAAGTCGTCATGCGTGACGGACGCGTCTTGCGTGCAGTCAGACCGGTCACGGTGCATGCAGCGAAGTACAAGTCTTCCCGGCTCACCGTTCCGCAAAAATATGTCACGCCCGATCCCGAGACCCTCAAGCGCATCGATGCCGAAAAGGAAATCAAGAACCAGGCCTTCGCCCACTTCATCCCGTCTCCGGAGTGGTCGGGGAATTTCGTGGCTCCTGTCTCCACTGAAATCTCTGAAGCCTACGGCACCAGCCGCACCTTCAACGGGAAGCTGGCCAGCGTGCATCGCGGCCTCGATTTCCACGCGCCCCTGGGGACCCCCGTTCACGCCTCCAACGCCGGCGAAGTCGTCCTGGCTCGCGAACTGTTCTACGAGGGCAATTGCATTGTCATCGATCACGGCCTGGGCTTCATGACCATGTATATGCACTTGTCTGAGTTCAAGGCGAAAGAGGGCGACAAGGTGGACAAGGACCAAGTCATCGCGCTCAGTGGGGACACCGGTCGTGCTACAGGGCCGCACCTGCATATGTCCGTCCGCTGGAATGGCGAATACCTCGACCCGGCAAAGCTGCTCGCGCTCAAACTTCCCCAGCAGCCGTGATGCCTGGCGTAGCTCCGCAGTGGCGCTCACCCGCTGTCTTCATGCAAGGTGAAGATCGGCTCCGTAGTATCGCCGCCGAAAGTAAAACGCCACGTTCACCAGCGCGATCATCACCGGCACTTCTACCAGCGGACCTATCACAGCCGCAAATGCCGCACCCGAGTTGATGCCGAATACCGATACCGCGACTGCAATCGCCAGCTCGAAATTATTCGAAGCTGCAGTGAATGCCAGCGTTGTGGTCTTCGAGTAGTCTGCCCCCAGCTTGCGCCCCATATAGAACGACACCAGGAACATCACTACAAAATAGATCAGCAGTGGAACAGCGATGCGCAGCACGTCGAGCGGCAGCCGCACGATGTACTCACCTTTCAGCGAGAACATCACCACGATGGTGAACAGCAGGGCGATGAGGGTTAACGGACTGACGCGCGGCACAAAGTGATGCTCATACCATTCGCGGCCCTTCAATCGCATTAACACAGTGCGCGTTAGAAACCCCGCCAGGAATGGTATTCCGAGATAGATGAACACGCTCTTCGCAATCTCGCCAATAGAGACGTGCACTACCGCGCCATTCAGTCCCAACTTCGCAGGCAATACCGTGATGAATACCCACGCGTAAAGCGAATAGAAGAACACCTGGAACAGGGAATTGAACGCTACCAGTCCAGCAGCGTATTCGGTGTCGCCTTTGGCCAGTTCGTTCCACACGATCACCATCGCGATGCAGCGCGCCAGTCCAATCATGATCAGTCCGGCCATGTACTCGGGATAGCCGCGCAGGAATACGATCGCCAGCACGAACATCAGGACTGGCCCCACGACCCAGTTCTGCACCAGCGACAGGCCGAGCACGCGCTTGTTGCGAAACACTTCTGGCAATTCTTCATAGCGCACTTTGGTGAACGGCGGATACATCATTACGATCAGCCCGACCGCGATAGGAATCGAGGTCGTCCCCACGCTGAAACGGTTAAGGAAGGGGACAATCCCGGGCACGAGCCATCCCGCCAACACGCCCAGCGCCATCGCGCCGAAGATCCAAGCGGTGAGATAACGGTCAAGAAAGCCGAGACGGCGTGTCGGTCCGGCTGTAACAGCCGGAATCGCGGCGGTTCTTGCGCTACTGTTTGCCAATGCGGTCGACCTCCCGCTGAATCGCCATCCGATCCAGAGATTGCATTGGCAAACTGAGGAACAGTCCAATGCGCCGATCGAGCGCGACGAAGGCTTCGCGGAACGCTCGCTGCACTTCGTCTGCACTGCCCTGAACGGCCGCTGGATCGGCAATCCCCCAATGCGCCGTCATCGGTTGGCCCGGCCAGATCGGACATACTTCCTGCGCTGCGTTGTCGCAGACTGTGAACACAAAGTCCATTGCCGGAGCGCCCGGCTGTGCGAACTCGTCCCAGCTCTTGCTGTGCGCATCAGATGTCGGAAGGTTCGCCGCCTCCAATTCCCGCAGCGCTTCGGGCCGTACTTTGCCTGATGGGTGACTGCCCGCGCTATAAGCCTTAAATCGCGGCTTTCCGCGGTAATTCAGAATGGCCTCCGCCATAATCGAGCGCGCCGAATTTCCCGTGCAGAGGAACAGAACATTGTAAGTGTCTCTCACGGGTTTACTTCCGTCCGTGCAGCTTGATCGACGCCACGGCTGCTGCCGCCTCACGCACCAGGGCATCAGGGTTCTTCAGCGACGCCACCGACACTGTCGATCCACAACATGAGCTGCCTTTCGCGCTGGCGAGACCTTCCGGAGCCAGCATTGCTACCAGATCGCAACCGTGCGCAATGCGCGGAATGCTGAGATCGCGCAGTCCCGCCGCCAGCACCGCGCTGAGATATTCCGTCAACAGGCTTGCTCCCGAAATGCACCCCACGTAGGCGCTGATGTCACGCACCAGCACTTCCGGCAGTGTCTTCAACAGCACGATATCGCTGACTGCGAAATGTCCGCCCGGCTTCAATACACGCGCGACTTCACGAAAGACCGCCGGTTTGTCGGCCGACAGGTTGATTACGCAATTACTGATCACGTAATCCACCGCGCCGCTCTCCACCGGCAGCTCTTCGATAAAGCCTTTGCGAAATTCAACGTTCGTCGCGCTCCGTTTCGCGGCGTTCTCGCGCGCCAATGCGAGCATATCGTCAGTCATATCCACGCCGATCACGTGTCCAGTTCGGCCGACGCGGTGCAATGCCAGGAACGCATCGAATCCCGCGCCCGAGCCCAAGTCCAACACCGTCATCCCCGGCTTGATTTCCGTCAATGCCAGCGGATTGCCACATCCCAGGCCGAGGTTCGCATCGCCGGCCAGCGCCAACTCTTCGTCGCTGTATCCGATCGAACGGGCCACGTCTTCGACCGGTGCCCCGCAAGCCGAGGCTTGGCCGCGCGCCACGGCTGCATAGTGTTCCTCTACCGCGCTGGTAATCGCTTCGTTCTTCATTTCTGCTCCTTGATTTGGGTCAGTCTCTCTACCGGTGCATTCAGCGCGCAGCAACCCGCGTTTTCGATGGCGTTATTCAGGAGTTGCAGCGCCCGCAGCACTCCCGCGCGCTCCTTGAGCGGGATCGCGCCCATGATGGTTCGCGTGCGGTCGCGCATCAGTTCGTCCAACAGCTTCCGCGTACGCCGTCCGGCTGCTGTGACTCGCACCATTGCCGCCCGGCCGTCATCGTGTCCGCCGCGGATGCGTTCCACCAGCCCACGCGCCTCAAGCTTTTCCAGAATGCGAGTCATGGCACTCGGGGTGATGCCTGACAGCGCCGCCAGGTCCGTCAGCCGTGCGCCCTCGCTAGCTACCAGCACCCTGAGGATGGCGGTCTGCCGCTGGCTCAGCCCGTCGCAACACACTTCGTCCGGTCCAATCTGCCCCAGAATGCGCGCCAGTCGCTCCAGCTCATCCCACCATTTCTGGGTTGCGTCGCCGTTGCGTGTGGTCTTCATGCCACCAGTCTATGCAAAGTAGTTGCATGCGTCAAGCAAATATATTTAGGGAGGACAGCAGTCAGCTACGCGATGCGACTCTGGCGATTCACCACGCTTGGGTCTCGCACATCTCGTGGCGTGTTTGACATCCGCCGTTGTGTGCTGAACAATGAGCACTACCGCATTACGGTAGTTGCTATCATCTCCAGCGCCTGAGTAGGCGTTGGAGTAGCATTCTTGGAAGTTGGTATGGCAAGAATTCTCTGTGTGGACGACGAGCAGCACGCCGCCAAGCTCAAGTGCATCATCCTCGAAACCGCTGGCCATCACGCTACTCCGGCCACGTCTGCGCGTGAAGCAATCAAACTCCTGGAGTCAAATCCTTACGATGTAGTGGTCACCGACTGGCGGTTGGGCGACGCCGACGGGCGCGACATTGTCGTCGCTGCGCGCAAACTCACCGACACTCCCGTGGTGGTGATCTCCGGCTACGTCAACGAGGCTTTTCAGGCTCCCGATCCCTTGGCGGATTTTTACCTGGAAAAGCCGGTCAACCCTGAAGAGCTGATTCGCGTGGTCAATGATTTGGTGAAGTCCGGCCACTAGTCTCCAGCACTACTGTGGTGGAAGTGGTCGGACTGCGACCCTGTCAGGAGTAAGACGTTTGGGGCGCGGCGAATCGCTGGCGATGTGTACTGAAGCAGTCGCGTGCGCCAGGATGCGATGATGCAAAACAAAAAGCGCCAACTCCAGGCGGTCTGACACTCCGATCTTGTCGAAGATCGATCGCAGCGCATTCTTCACTACTTGCTCGGTGGTGTACATCTGTTGAGCGATTTCCTTGTTCTTATAGCCCCGAACTACCGCCGCTATAATCCGAAGTTCCTTTTCCGAAAGCCGGTCACGGACCCGCATCCCGACCAGGTCTTCGCTGATTTCGTCGACTGTCGAACTTGGAGTGTGAACGAATGTTTCACCCCGCGCCAGGCGTCGGACTGCTTCCACGATGGCGAGCCCGTTGATGGAGCGGAATACCACCCCCGGCACACCCATGGCAATGAAGGCCGAAACCTCGTCGCTGTTTTCGGCCAGTACCATGATCGCGGCGGAGTTGCGCGCCGACAGTGCCTGGATTTCGGGGAATTGCGGCAGGAAGTGGGTTGAAACCATCAGCACCTGCGCCCGCAAACGCTCTAGCGCGTTCAGCATCTGCTCGGCGGTTTGCGGCTGGCCGACGATGCGCAAATCGTCTTCCACCGCCAACACTTTGGCCACGCCTGCGCGAAAGATCGCTTGGTGGTCTGCGATGATCACGTTGATCATGCCCGCGACCCTTTGTTCTGGACGTTCAATTCATATCTCTTCGGATTTACTTGCAATCCGTTACCCTCCCGTTGGGGCGCTCGGCGCGCTCCCGACTTGGCCTTGATCGGGGTAACCTAACAGCGGCACTACCAACGTTAGTGTTATGAATTGGTGAGCTTCGGTGTTGTTATAGCATGAGTTAACAGTTAGTTGGATAATTTTGCCGTTAACCCATCCAGTGTTGCAACTAAAGTTGCACCTAGGTACCTCAAGTTACACGGTACGCGGGTTCACCACTGCTCGTCCGGTATCCAAGTCTGACAACGGCACGCCGCCTCGGACCCGCTAAAAAATTGTTATCATCGTGCCTTGCCGTCCACGCTGACATCGGTGCGCGCCTCCACTCGTCCGAACTGGGCCGAAGTTTCCCTCTCCGCGCTACGCGGCAATTTCCGCGCATTGCAACAACATGTCGGCGCTGGTGTAACTATCTGCGCTGTGGTCAAATGCGACGCCTACGGACACGGCTCCGAAGCCTGCGCGCGCGCGCTCGAAGATATGGGTGCCGGCTGGTTTGGTGTGACTTCAACCGACGAGGGCGTTGCACTGCGTGATGCGGGCGTTCGCAGCCGCATCCTTGTTATGGTTGGAGTATTTCGCGGCGAAGAGGAAGACGCCCTTCGTTACAACCTTACTCCCACCGTCCACCGCATCGAAGATGTCGAGGCCATTGCTCAGGCGGCCGCGCGCATCGCACGCCGTGATCCCGTTGCTGTGCACCTTAAGCTCGACACGGGTATGGCGCGTCTGGGTTTGTCACTTTCGGAACTCGACAACTTTGCTGCGAGACTGAAATCTTTGCCGCAGATCAAACTTGAAGGTGTTTTCAGCCATCTCGCTTCGTCCGAGGTGCTCGATGCCGCCGACGCCGAGCAGCAAGAGATGCGCTTTGCCGAGGCTATACGCACGCTGGAACGGCACGGTCTGCGTTGTACCTTTCGACATCTTGCGAACAGCAGCGCTACGCTCGGACGTCCCGATACCTGGTACAACTTCGTGCGTCCGGGCATGGCCATCTACGGATACGAACTTCCTTTCGTGCACCGCGACGGCACGGCTGCCGAATACCATCCACTCGGCCTCACTCCTGCCCTGTCGTGGAAGACGCGCGTGCTTTCCTTGCGCAACGTGCCTGCCGGACAGGCACTGGGTTACAACGGTGTTTATGTCACGCCGTCGCCGGCGCGCATTGCTGTCATCGCCGCCGGTTATGGTGACGGTCTCTATCGCCGGCTCTCGCCCGGAGGCTATGTGCTACTTCGCGGCCAACGCGCTCCCATGCTCGGGCGCATCTCGATGGACCTCACCATCGTCGACGTAACCCAAATTCCTGGCGTCGAGATTGGCGACGAGGTTATACTCATCGGCAGCAGCGGCAGTGAGCGTATTACTGCCGTCGATCACGCCCGCTGGTCTGGCACCATCCCCTACGAGATCCTGTGCAATCTATCGGAGCGCGTGGTGCGCCACCACGTGGAGTAGTCCGGCCGCTTCGTGCTACGATGCAACTTCAAGACATCCAAGGATAACGCTGATAAAACTATGCCTCGCATCGCCATTATCATTATCGCTCTGCTCCTCTCCACGTTAGTCCTTGCTCAGGCCCCTCAACAGGCTTCGCCTACGGGCATCACGGCCGCGCACCGGCGCATGGGCTACTTTGTTGGCTACTGGACCGCCACCGGCACGTCAAGAATCAGCCCCAAGACGCCTCCAGCGCCATTCACCTTGAAAGAGCACGGCGACTGGGTCACGGACGGCTACTTCCTCGAAACCAAGACTTCGATGAAAGGGGCGCTGGGCACGGTCAACAGCCAGCGTGTCATGGGCTATAACGTCGAGGACAAGGTTTACACCTACAACGTCTATAACAGTCTGGGCGAGCACCAGGTTGCACTCGGTCACCTTAACGGTAACACTTGGACGTGGAACTCCGAAGAGAAGCTCAACGGTGTCGTTATTAAGGGACGCTATACCGTCGTCGAAACCGGCCCGAATACCTTCAACTTCAAGTCTGAAGTTGCCGACCCCAACGGCGGATGGGCGACTGTGATGGAAGGTACTGCTACGCGCGTCGCGCCTCCGAACAACAATTAGAAGTTAGCGATCGACAATAAACTCGTCATACAAGCAACAGGTCGTGAACATTCTGTCATCCTGTGTGAGGTCGTGCCGAAGGGGCGTGCGACGGGGACAAAAGATCTGCGTTTGCTGATTGCTTATCGTTAACTGCTTGTTGCTCGGTACAGACTCAACCCCGCATCGCCCTGCGCAATCTTCCGATACCGCACGAGAGACCCAAACGTCTCACCCGGCTCATACCTCTTATCGTGTTCGGCAATAACGATCGACGCCGGTCCTACCAGCTGCGACTCTCCCAGAAATTCCAACGTGCGCTCATACGCCCCGCGCATTTGATACGGCGGATCGAGAAAGCAGAAGTCAAACGTCTCGCCCGAGGCATCGAGAGAACGCAGCGCCGCCGAGACCTCGCTCTCGTAGACGTCGAATCCTTCGCTGATCTTCAGTGAGTGCAGGTTCTCCCGCAGCAACCTTGCGTGTTTGCGTTCTGACTCGACGAAGTACACCTGCCGAGCTCCTCGGCTCAGCGCTTCAATGCCCACCGCGCCTGTGCCGGCAAACAGGTCGAGCCACACACTGCCCTCCAGCGTGCCCGCTGCCGCCAGCACGTTGAACAGCGTTTCGCGCAGCCGGTCGCTCGTGGGACGCAGGTCGAGACCCGGCAGCGATTTCAGCGGACGGCCGCGATATTGTCCGGCAATGATGCGCATGGCTTCGAGTGTATAGAATGAAGATGGATAGAATAAAGATAGAGGCTTGCTGTCTTCATGCGCGGTTGGTCATTTCCAGCGGGACGCCTGTTCGGCGTCGACATTCGCATTCATGTCACATTCCTTTTTCTGCTCGGCTTTGTGTGGTTCTCCGAGTCGCTGACCATGGGTGTCTCCGGACCCGGCCGCGGTCTGGCGCTGGTCGCCATCATCTTCGGGTGCGTGGTGCTGCACGAACTAGCGCACGCGATTGTGGCCAAGCGCAGCGGAATCACCGTACGCTCCATCATCCTGCTGCCCATCGGCGGCGTCACGCTCATGGAAGATCCCGGCATCAGCAAGCCCGATCCTGCGCGCGACATTCGCGTCGCCATTGCCGGACCACTACTCAACCTCGCTGTCGCTGCCATCGCGGGTGCTGTCATCCTGAGTTTCTTTCCGCAGGTGAAGCTCTGGTCGCAGCCTTACGTGCACGCCACCAACCTGCCGCGCAGCCTGTTCTGGGGCAACCTTTTTCTCGGCGCCTTCAACTTGCTACCGGCCTATCCCATGGACGGCGGCCGCATTCTGCGCGCCTTGCTCGCCGAGCGCATGGACTACGTGCGCGCCACCCGTCGCGCCGTCACCATCGGGCAGGTCTTTGCCATGTTGCTCATGATGATCGGCCTGGTGTGGAACGTATGGTTGGTTCTCATCGGCTTCTTCCTCTTCCTCGGCGCGCAAATGGAGGATCGCTCGGTTGTCTTCCAATCAGTCTTGGAATCGGTGCACATGGAAGACGTGATGCTCACCCACTTCTCCATCCTCTCGCCTGCCGACACGCTCGAAGACGCACTCAGCAAGGCCGTGCATACCCTGCAGGACGATTTCCCCGTGGTCCGCGGCATGGAGATGGTCGGCGTCATCAACAAATCGCGCATCGTCGATGCTCTGCGCCGCGACGGCAACGGCTATGTCCAGCCGGCCATGGTGCGAGGTTTCGAAGTTGCGAAACGTACGGACTCCCTCGCCGAAGCCTTCCGCAAGCTTCACGGCCGCGGCCTGAGCATGATCCCGGTAGTGGATACAGGACGCCTGGTCGGCATCGTCACCCTCCAGAATCTCACCCATTCCATGGCCCTGCTGGCCGAGTCGCGCCGGCTTAAACGAGCGGAAGAGAACAGCGAGTAGAACTGGTCTGACAAGCCCCGCTTCTCCAGAATTCTGCTACTTCACGGCGGTTTTCCTTGACTTCACGCCGCCGCGTGCTGATAATCGCCAAATCCTAGTAAGAATCGTAGTGCTATTACTCATAAATTGGGCGCGTGAGTTATAGCAATTCGGGAGACTCGCACATGGGTCATCGTGCCGTCGTCTTCATTTTCTGCCTCTCGCTCTTGCCTCCGGCTGGTGCATTCGCCGAGTGTGAGGGCAAGATCCTGATGCACTCGAACTTTCAGTCCGGCGATGCCAAGTGGCCGATTGCCAGCACTACCTGGACCGAGCAAGCCGTCAGCGAAGGCGCTCTTACCCTCACGTACCGCAAAGACGTCGCTTCGCAGCTCCTGTATCGCGGCGACGTTTACGACGACGTGCAGATCTGCGTCAAAGTGAAGCTGGTCGAATCGGTTTCTGCCGAGAAGGAATACGCCTCCGTCGTCTTCTGGGCCAAAGACTATTCGTCCTACTACGTGCTGTGGTTCGATCCCTCTGGGGCGGTGGGAGTGCTGCGCAAGGCAGGCGATCGATGGCTCTACCCTTTGCCGCCGCAGAACCATGTCGCGATCAATAAGGGCGTAGGGCAGACCAACACCTTGCGCGTCGCTCTGCACGGCAACGCCGCTGATCTGTACGTGAATGAGCGTCGCGTCGGCTCTATCACCGGGCAGCCAGTCGCCGGCGGAAGCCAGGTCGGCCTGCGCGCCGAGGGCGCTATTCCCAACCACACCAGCACGGTCTGGGAATTCTCAGACTACGTCGTCTCGAAACCGTAAGACCCAGACCAAATATCTTGGGTGTTCCACATTTCGCACTCTTCGAAATGCAGGAGGCACCTCGAACTTATCCTCCACCCAGGGTGAAGTTCACATTCACCTGCGTGTCCACTTCAACCGGTTCGTTGTTGAGCAGATAAGGACGGTATCGCCACTGCCTCACCGCCTCAATTGCCGCGGGTGCTAGCAACGGATGCCCACTGATGACGTGCAGGTCGTGCACCGTTCCGTCTTTGCCGATCAGGGCCTGCAGCACCACTGTCCCTTGCACCCGCGCCTGTATAGCCAGTCGTGGATACTGCGGCTTGATTTGCAGCACGAGCATGCCGGCCGCCACTCCTGAAGAGATACGCAGCTTCGGCGGCGGAGCAGGCTTTGCGATCGTCGGCGGCACAGCCCGCGCAATCTCCGTCAGCACTGCATTGGGCACGCCATTGGGAATACCTCCCGGCACGAGTCCATCCACGCTTGGCGGACCTTCCGTAGCAGGTTCGTCCTTCGCCAGTGAGATGGTTCGCGGAATATATCCCGGCTCACGTAATACGCTCTCGTCGTGTTCGCGAACGCGAGGCCGCACGCGCGGCTGACTCTGCGCCTCCTGCACCGGTGCGCGTCCCGGCGGCGGCGGAGCTTCCAGCAGGTTCAGCAGTTGTTGTTTGGGTAACGCTTGGGTGTAAATCAGCGGCAGCAAGACCAGCACACAAATCGCGCAGACTTCGATGACAAACGAAATCACCTGGGGCCACGTTTTGCGCGTACGAGTTTCCGCGCCTGAGTCGAACAGGCTGTCTTCGAACATGATCGCCGCTCCCTTCCGGTGTAACTACAGACACCGACACGGCGACATTTGCTCCGGAAATTACACGCACTGCGCGCGCAAGAAAAATTGCAGGGAGGCAACTGGCTCTGGCTGCTGTCCCTATACGGGACATTCGAGGCACCAGATTTTGCTAACTGCTAATAGCTAATCGCTTCTTCCTACTTCACCCGCTGCAACTCGCGGTAGGCTTCGCTCTTCGACATGCCAAATTCTTTTGCCGCTTGTTTCAGCGCCGCCTTTTCGTCGAGTGAGTCCTGGCTCATCAGCTCGCGCACGCGCTTCCCAACCGTCTTCCCATCCGGCAGCGGATGCTCTGCGCCATCATGCTTGCCGATCAGCAGGGTGATCTCGCCTTTCACCTCGACGCGCCGGCTTAGGGTGGCGAGCACGTCTTCCGCGCTGCCACGCAAGAATTCCTCGTGCAGCTTGGTGACTTCACGCGCTACCACGACATGGCGCTCCGGTCCCAGCAACTCGACCACGTCTTGCAGCGTTTCAAGAATGCGGTGCGGAGCTTCATAAAAAATCTGCGTTCGCGGTGAATTGCGGATGGCTTCCAACATCGTACGGCGGGCACCTTGTTTCGCCGGCAGGAAGCCGCTGAACCGGAACGAGTCCGTCGGCAGTCCGCTCGCCACCAGCGCGGACAAAAATGCCGACGCGCCCGGCACCGGCACGATCTTGATATGGTGCCGCACCGCCAAGTGCAATCAAGTCGATATCCCGGGTCGCTTACTCCCGGCATGCCTGCATCGCTCACCATGGCGACGTTCTCGCCCTTTTCCAGATGCATGATCAGCTCAGCCGCGCGCGTCAACTCGTTATGCTCGTGGTAGCTCACCGTCATCTTTTCGAGGCCATAATGATCGAGCAGCTGCACGGTGTGGCGCGTGTCTTCGCACGCTACCAGGTCCACTTCCTTCAGGATGCGCAGCGCCCGCAGCGTAATGTCTTCCATGTTGCCGATGGGCGTACCCACCAGGTACAGCGTCCCCGCTCCGGGAGCGCCGCCGTCCTGCACCACGCGCACTGCTGATTTCGCCTTCGCCATACGTGGCAAGTCTACACCTGTCGCTCGCTCTCGGTGTCGTCGGCCGTCCTTCTGACTTTGGCCGACTGGGTCCTTTCATTCCCACTCCGAACCGTTCTCTTTTGGGCGCCGCTGTACAATGCCGTGACGCCATGAATCCTTCTTCTCTTCGCCACCGTGCATCCGTCTATGCCACCTTCATACTGATAATTGCCTTGGTTGTTGCGTCTGTCGCTAAGAATCGCAGCGAGAAGACCAGCCTTCGCCCACGACCTCTTTATTGGGCCTACTGTCCCAACCCTCCTGCCGATGCCCCCTCTCCGACCGATCCGCCCAACACGCTGCAACACGTGCCAAACAGCACGGCGGTCTTCACCCTCGCGCAAATTGACGACCTGTTCTCCGTGCCTGACTGGCATCCCGCGTCGCATCCGCCGATGCCTGACATTGTGGGATATGGCAGCAAGCCCGACGTCTACGCCTGCGGCTACTGCCACCTGCCGAATGGTCTCGGTCGCCCCGAAAACTCCGGAATCGCTGGGCTGCCTGCCGACTACATCATTCAGCAAATGGCCGACTTCAAAAGTGGTGTACGCAAGAGTGCGGAGCCATCGCACCTGCCCGCTGCCGCTATGGTCGGCGTCGCCACTCACGCCACAGACGAGCAAACTCGCACCGCCGCGGCCTACTTCGCCGCGCTGAAACCGAAGCCCTGGATACGTGTAGTCGAAACCGCCACTGTCCCCAAAACCCACGTCGCAGGTTGGATGCTGGTTGTCTCCCAGCCGCCGGCGAACGAGCATATCGGGCACCGCATCATCGAGATTCCGGAGAACCTCGAGCGCACGGAACTGCGCGACGACACTTCCGGATTCATCGCCTATGTGCCGCCCGGCAGCCTTAAGAATGGGAAATCACTAGTGACGACCGGCGGTAGAGGCAAGACCGTGCCTTGCGCCTCCTGTCACGGCGCAGATCTGAAAGGGCTAAACAATGTCCCGTCCATCGCCGGCCGCTCACCCAGCTACATCGTGCGGCAACTCTACGATTTGCAAAACGGATTTCGTGCCGGCGCCGCCGCTCAACTCATGAAGGCGCCGGTTGAGAAGCTGACCCTCGACGACATCATTGCGATCGCCGCCTATACTTCGTCATTACAGCCGTAGATTGCACCAACGCCCGTCGCTACTCCGCCCGCATCACTTCCGTCGGATCGACCCGCGTGGCGCGCAGCGCTGGAATCAGCGTGCCCAGCATCGTAGTCGCGAGGCATAGCACCGCCGCGACGGAGAACGTTACTCCGTCAGCTGGCGTCACCCCAGCCAACAAGCTCTGCAGCAGCCGGGCTGCAAAATAGGCAAGTGCCAACCCAGGCACCAGCCCGGCGACCGCCAGTTTTGCTCCTTGCCGCAGTACCATCCTGAAGATATCTCCATGGCCCGCGCCCAGCGCGATGCGGATGCCAAACTCCTGCTGTCGCAATGAGACGGTGAATGACAGCAGTCCGTAAATTCCTAATCCCGCCAGCAGAATCGCTACTCCGGTGAAGATAATAAGCACGCGCATCTGTATGGTTCGCGACTCCGTCTCTCCGGCGACAATTTCCTCCATCGTCCTGATGTTCGAGATCGGTTGCTCTGGATCGGCAGCTGCAATGATTCGCCGTACATCCGGGATCAGCGACGCCGGTGGCTGCGTCGAACGGATTGCCAGGTCCTTTGGTGTGTAGCCGATGATCCATCCATCAGGGACCTGCTGATACGACAGATATACTTGCGGCTCGCTGGTTCTCTCCAACCCGCGCACGTGAACGTCACCCACTACGCCAATGATTTCGCGATCATGAAAACCAAACTGAAAATGCCGCCCAATTGGCTCTTGATCGGGCCAATATCGCTTCACAAACGATTCGCTCACCACCGCCACAAACGGACGGTCGAACGTATCGGATTCGCTGACATCGCGGCCTGACAACACGGGAATTCCCAACGTCGCGAAGAATCCTGGCGTCACATAGCGCAAGCTTGCGGAATTTCCCGCGGTGCGATTTTGCGACCGCCCGTCCACCATTACCGGCCAGATGCCTCCCCGCCACACCATTGGTAGCGCGCTGATATACGCCGCGTCGGTCACGCCTGGGAGCCTTCGCACCTCCGTCAGCACCTTGGTATAGAACTCCTTCCGCACGCTGACCTTGTCATATTTGGGCAAAGGTAAGGCCGTCCTCAGCGTCAGCACGCCCTCCGTCCTGAATCCGGGGTTGATGGCCTGCACTTTCCACAGCGCGCGAATCAGCAAGCCCGACAAAATCAGCAGCACCACCGACACCACAACTTCGGCAATCACCAGCGCCGACCGCGAGCGATGATGGCCGGTGCCTCCGGTGCGCACACCTTCGCGCAATCCGCTGAATCCCGCATTTCTGCACACCCGGATCGCCGGAGCGACCCCGAACGCAATCACCGTAATCGCGGTCAGCCCCAGCGCGAGCAGCACCATCCGGACATCCAGCGGCGGAACCTCCTGGATCGGTAGTCCATGCGGTGTCAACCGTGATAGCAGCGGCAACGCGCCAGCGGCGAGCCCGATGGCCCCCGTGCCTCCCACGATTCCGAGCAGGGCGCTCTCCGTCAGCAGTTGCCGCAAAAGCGTGCGCCGGTTCGCTCCCAATGACACGCGGATGGAAAATTCTTTTTGCCGCGCCAGCGACCGTGCCAGCAAAAGGTTGGCCAAATTAGCGCAGGTGATCACCAGCACGCACAGCGCCGCTCCACACAACGCCATCAACAGCATTCGTGACTGTGTGGAGAGATCGTCGCGCAACCCAATGATGGTCGCGCCCACACCTTCATTCTCTTTTGGATACTGCTGTCGCACTCGGTCAGCTACCAGCGTCAGCTCAGTGCGCGCTTGCGTCAGGGTGACACCCGGCTTCAGGCGGCCAATGCCCGAAAGATAGTTGTCATCGCGCTCTTTATAACTGTCTTCCGTAAATTGATTAGCCTTCCAGAACTGTGTCTCGCGCGTGGGAAACTGAAAATCCGGAGGCATGACCCCAATGATCGTGTAGGCTTTATCGTCGAGAATCACCGACTTGCCTATAACACTTGCATCGCCCCCGAAATTGGTCTGCCACAGCGCGTAGCTCAGCACGATCGCGCCCGGAGCGCCTGCCTCATCATCGTGCTCATTCAAGTAGCGGCCCAGCAACGCCGGTCTTCCCAGCGTGGAGAAAAGGTTCCCAGTCACCCACGTTCCCTGCAAGCGCAGTGGCTCGCCTTCGCCAACCAGGTTCATGGCGAAATCGGCCGACGCTGCCAGCGATTCGAACGATGTACTCGCCGCCTTGAAGTCCCGATAATTCGCCGGCGAAAGCTCCATTTCCTCATATCCGGAATGTCTCTCGTACACCTTCACCAGTCGCTCAGGTCGAGAGAAGGGAAGCGGCCGCACCAGTACGAAATCCGCTAATGTGAAGATGGCGGCATTTGCGCCAATCCCGATGGTCACCAGCAGCAGCGCGGTAACCGCGAACCCCGGCGACTTCACCAGCGATCGAACTGCACTGCGCAAGTCCCGCCGCGCAATCTCCCAGTGCACCGCGGCTGCGTTGGAGAACACTTCGACAAACGCCGCCAGCCACAACCCGCACCGCGCCAGCCAGCCGCTGTTCTGGCGCAACTCTTCCCCGAAGATGCCGCTCATCTCGTCGCCGTATTCCGCCCGGTACGACGAAGGATAAAGATGGAGCAACAGTCGATAGAGCTTCATTACGTTGTCCTCGGCGCAACCCCGCATAGCCGCGCCATCTTCAGCAGGTCGCGCAGCCGTCCTGCTTCGGCCCGCGCCACCGCCGTCCCAAATGGTGTGATGTGGTAATAGCGGCGCCGCTCGTCATCCAGCTCAGGTGCCGGTCTAGTCTTGGTTTCCGTGATCAGTCCTGCTTCCAGCATGCGCTGGATCGACCGGTACAGCGTGCCCGCGCTCAGCTTGAGTTCGCCGTTCGTCCGCCGGGCGACATCGAGAATGATGGCGTAACCATGCCGGTCTTCATCGGCAAGCGAAAGCAGGATGTGGAAGGTCATCGGCTGAAGAGGCAGCAGGGACTCGGGAGTATCGCTCATGGTGCGGTACTATATGCAATGTGGATATATGTGTCAAGCATGTACTCACGCCGCACAGGGGTATTATTTGGATTTTGACTGCTCCGCGGCGCAGTTCTGCCCAGGTGTATCGTCTTTCTTGAAGACCCATGTCCCTCCTTCGTCGCCTGATGAACCGCAACATGACGCTCTACGACCAACTCGATGCGTTGGCCGGGTGCGGCATCGCGCCTGGCACCGGCATCACTCCCGCTGAGTTGCTGGTCGTCCACCCGGAGCGCGAATACGAAACCTCACCCTTTAAGCTCTTGCTGGCGACGCTGGGGACCGAATCCCCTGACCCCCCGCATCTGACAATGTCAGACAACATCTGGCTCATGCGTGCCGAGTGCGCGGCCCGCGGCGGCGACTACGTAAAAGTGGCGTACCGCATGGCCACGCTCGCTGCCGACGCCCTGCCCGTCGAATCCGTTCACGACGAATTTGATCTCCGCCGTGGCGTGGCGTGGCTCTCCTTCACCCTTCACGGAGAAGAATTCCGCTGGCCAGCCAAAATCGAGGAGCGCTGGATCGATCCCATGATTCTCAGCCGCTTCGCCGCCCTGCTCGAAACTCAGGACGCCGGCCTACGGTACATTTGTCTCGATCTCGGCGGTCAGGATTGTCTTGTTGGTTGTGCCACCGACGAAGAATTCGGTGCTCTCCGCAAGCGCACCGGCCTGGCTTTCGAGTGGCTGGGCTGACCAGTGGCCACCCAGCTCGCGGGCCTTCGGCGACGACAAGAACTTAACAATCAATGCAGCTCTTTTGTGGCAAAATATCTGCGCCGCGGAGGCCGCCTATGAAGCGCACCGTTCTTCTTCTCTCCCTGGCAACGCTCGCTGTTGCATTCGTCCCTTATATTTCTGCCCAAAGTCCGCAAGATGCCCTGCACGCGCCCGACGGCAACTCCTTTACTCGCATCGTCAGCATCTTTATTCCGTCATTGACCAACGCGCCTTTCACTGCGACCGTCAGCACCGAATGGACACGCCAGACTACCGACGGAGCGTCCATCGTCGTCAAGAACCAACGCATGGTCGCGCGCGACAGCCAGGGCCGCGTTTTCCAGGAGCGTCGCCGTTTCGTGCCCGCCGACAGTAATTCGCCCTCGCTCATATTCCAGCTTGACTACTACGACCCGGTACGCCACACCCGCGCATCGTGCTTTCCCGTCAGCAACGTGTGCGACATGTATGGGTACGCCGCGGCAGTCAGCGAAGCCACGCTCCCCGTAGGCCCATTGCCGGGTGGCAAGCGCTACCTCAGCCGCGAAGATCTAGGCAAAGGCGAAGTCGAAGGCTTGGAAACGATCGGCACGCGCGAGACTATTACGACCGATCCTGGCACCGTCGGCAACGACCGCGAAGTCGCGCTCACCAAGGAGTTCTGGTATTCGCCTAAGCTCGGCGTGAACCTCGTGGTTAAGCGTTACGACCCGCTGCAGGGGACGCAGGTCTTCACCGTCAGCAACATCAGTCTCGCCGAACCCGACGCGCGCCTGTTCGTTGTCCCCGCGAAATTCAAAGTCAACGACCAGCGTGATCCGGCGCCTGCCTCCAAGTAACGTCCCCACTCTCGAACGGGCGACTCTACCGCGGCGTTACCAGTACCAGCAGTCGGCTTCCTGCATCGACATATACCGATCCCGCCGTCGAAACCAGGATCGTCCCCGGACTCGCGGTCGAATACGAAGCCATGGTCACGTCCGGCAGGTATGAAATTCCCGGCTTCATCTGGCCTTCGCTGACGTTGGTGGTTGGCGCTCGCGCACCCAGCCCTCGGCTCAGTGCTTCGCCTTCATTCGTAGTGTTGTTGAGCGTATTGCTTCCGCTACCGCCCGCCATCCGCCCGCCCGTGGAATAAGGATTCCCCGCCGTGAGCAAGTCCGCCTCACCGCCGCTGAAATGTGGCGCAACACTCACCACCGCAGCTTGGATCGCGATCTCCGTTCCACCCTTCGTCACCACGCTGGTAAACAGCAGCCCGAGTTTCGACGGCCCTTCTTTATCGGCTTTTACCTTGACGTCCGTAATCTTTCCGATCAGCTTGCTGCCCTTGGGAAGTTGAGTGCCGTTGGGCAGTGTGACCGCAGCCGCCAGGTGTGCCGTCACCACGTCGCCCACCTTCACCCGCTTGACGTGGACTAGCTTGTCCAACTCCGCCGTGACGCTGGTGCTGGCCGGTGTCGTAACGGTGGCCGGGGCTTTCTGCGGCGGAGCCTGCCCGCTTGCGAATGCGCTTGCGAACACGACAACGGCCGACGCAATGAGAATGACCAGCCGAACACCACGAACCCTGTGCTGCATATCGCAACCTCTTCTAGACCCAGATACGACACAACCGCCGCCACGGTTCCCGCGCTTTGCCGCAGCCGCTAAGTCAAATCTTAGTTCAATCGCGCCGTGAATCGTGAGTCGTTACTTCCCGCAAACTCATCCATGTCATCCGTAGCTGCATGGGTCACGCAATCGATTCCAGCATTGTTCCTGAGAAGTTGACAATGGACAGCCCACCAACCAGCCACAAAGCCGCCGTGGCCGACTATCTCGCCGCCGAACGAACCCTTCTAGCCTGGGTCCGCACTGGCCTTGCATTGATGGGCTTCGGCTTCGTCGTCGCTCGCTTCGGGCTCTTCCTGCAGCAACTCGCCGCAATCCAGCACACGCCATCCCAGCAATCGTACGGACTATCCATCTGGTTCGGCACCGCTCTGATCGCAGCCGGCGTCGTGGTTACTCTCGCGTCTGCCGTGCGTCATATTCGTATGGTGCACGAGCTCGACCGCGGCAGTGACGCTGCTGTGCATTCTGTAGCGCAGGCCGTCGCCACCGCGGTATTTCTGGGTTTGGTGGGAATCGCGATGGCGATCTATCTTCTCTCCGTTCGCGGTTCAACCAGTTCACATTCCGAGATCACTCAGGAGGTCACCATGGCAACCGCTGCCAACTTGAATGAGGCAAACAATGGCATCGTCACCCTGCCCAGCCTTCATTCGGTCGACGAAACCGTGCAAAAGCTCACTTCGGTCTTGCAATCCAAGGGGGTTACCTTGTTCGCACTGGTCGATCACAGCGGAGAAGCCGAAAAAGTGGGATTGAAAATGCCTCCCACGAAGCTGTTGATCTTTGGCAGCCCGAAAGCAGGCACTCCGCTCATGCTGGCCGCGCCCAGCATCGCGATCGACTTGCCCTTGAAGATCCTGGTGTCGGAAGACACCCAGGGCGTGGTCTGGATTTCCTACAACAGCCCCGAGTACTTGCAGCGGCGTCACGGGCTGCCGTCCAATCTACTGCCGAACATCGCCGTCGTGGGCGCGTTGGCCGCAGCCGCCGGACAGTAGAACGCCGTCCGACCGTTCGCCGAACAATCTAGTTCTTGGTCAAGCACGACCCCCTGGAGCTTTCTCCGGCCGAAGAAAAAAGAAAACTGTTTTGCACAGCAATCATCTCTCTGTTAATGCGGCGTTAGGAAGTTGGGGTCAGGGTGAAAGATGTTGTTCCGAAAGACCGGTCCGAGCCAAAGGTCACGCCGTTGCTTATCGGACCCCCTTCCCATACAATCGCAAGCCGCAAGGAGGCTGATTATGCGCAAGACACTTATGTTGATTCTGGTGCTTCTGGCTTCTGCCCTTTGGATGCAGGCCCAGGACGCTGCTCAGGCACCCAGTACCGCGTCCGGGTTGAGTACCATTCAAGGCTGTCTGTCCTACACCAAGGGACATTACCGGTTGACCGAAGACAACGGCACGGTCCATCAACTGCAAAGTCAAGCCAACAAGCTCACCAAGCATGTTGGCCACGAAGTCACCATCACAGGCAAGCCCGCCATCAGAAGCGTTGGCACCACCGTCCAGGGACAAGGGTCCACCACAAAGGAAGAACAGGTGTTTAAGGTCTCGGACGTGCAGCACGTCGCCGACGCCTGCACATCGGCGGGCCACTGATCGACCCGGCAAACTTGAAGTCAGGTCATTCCCGGGTTCTCCGCCAATGAAAATCCCCACTCGAGCGATCACTCGAGTGGGGAACCAACACTTCAGCAACCGAAAGCAGGCAGGGAATTACCGCGCCAGCTTGCGCCGCAGAAATCCCAGTCCCGCCAGCATGCCCGATCCCAGAAGCATCAGGCTTCCCGGCTCCGGAACCGGAGTCGCCACAAAGCCGATTACATTGTCGTTGGCGTCGGCATAGAAGCCCACCAGTTGGCCCAGGTCGTTCACTCCGTTAATCACTGTGGAACCCGGCACTCCTGCTGGAGCGTCGACCGTTGTGAAAACACCGCCGATATACGTGAAGCCGTGCATCACTCCCAATGAATCGGTGTAGTCACCCACGATTTCGCCGTGGTTGTTAATCCCGAATGCCTGGGTGCCCATTCCTCCCGCGAAGTCGAGCGTTGACGCTGAGGTGCCATTGAAAATATACCCATGGAACGTACCCGACGCGTCCTGGTAGAATCCCACGACGATACCGGCATTGTTGATCCCCACCGCTTGGTTGTTCATTATCCCGCCTGGCAGGAAGCCATCCAGATACGTGAAGACTCCGCCCGATTCCATGTACGACCTCTGCAACGTCATCCCAGTTGGATCAAGCGAGGAGTACCCGACCGCGGTCAGTCCGTTGTTGATACCCAGCAGTTGGTTAAACGCCGTTCCCCCTGCATCCACCGTGGTGAAGGTGCCGGCATTGAACGTAAAGCCGTGGGTTACACCCCCCGAATCAACGTAGAATCCGTCGTTCCATCCGGTGTTGTTGATGCCGATGACCTGCGTCTGAGTCGAACTCGGATAGTTTTCCGAGGTGTAACTGCTGGGCAGGGTGAGTGTGAACCCATTGTTGGCAATGACTGTCCCGTCGCCGTAATAACCAGCGATTAAGCTGGAGTTGTTGATCCCCAGCAATTGCGTGAACGCGGGGTCGCCTGGGCTGGCGACAGATACAAAGTTGTAACTGGCTGGGGCTGCTACCGCTGTAGAAACCAGAGCCGCACACAGCATGGCTCCCAGCAGAACGTGCGCAAGGGTACGTACCATCGTCGGTGCTCCTTGAGTCGAATGTATTCGGATCTTTCAATCCATGTCGGTTTGTTGGTGGTTGGTTTACCAGAGCCGTTGCAAACAGGGGCCGCGGCCAGCCGCAGAATCGCCGCTCAACTCACGGGTTGCCGGACCGATTCCTATCGAGAAGTCCTGGTGGTCTTCTCAGTTACCAGACGAGATGGCATTCCCATCCGAGCTAGAAATAGCTCATCGAGCGCATTAGGGAATATTCCCTAAGCAAAAGCCTTCAAATTTTATATCGGGTCTACATCTTTGGTCGTAAATTTCCGCGGAAAATAGTGGTTACTAGGAAGAATATCCATAGTGACGACAGTAGTAGTACACCTTACCATCGACTTACGTTAACGCACGAAAGAATTCACATTCGAAGCCTTCCTGTCCGGGCACGACTTCACAGCTCGCAGAAAAACTCTGGTTTGCCGAGGTTTTGAAGGGGCGCAGCTTTAGCTGCGCCGCACAAGTTCTTTATTTTTCCGAGCGGACTTTAGTCCGCGACGAATCTGCTTTCTCGTCTTTTTCAGCAGCCTCTTCAGTCATGCCGATAAGACCCGACGGCTCTACGGTCGTCACCTGCGGCGGTGACCGCCGTCCTTGTTCCGCCCGATTGGCTCGGCAATCCTCGAGATGTGCATCGGCAAACATCGGCACAGAGCGACACGTCATCCGTCTCGATTGGTGGACGAAGCCTCGTCCGTTTGCGCCTCGTTGGCCTTGCGGTTGGCGGCCGCCCATGATCGGTGATAGCCAGGCCCAGTCCAAGTTTATCGGTGAAGTGCTTAAGCTGATCACCGGCACAAGTTTCATCGTCATCGGGATCTTGGTGCTGGTGGTTGCCGTCATCCGTCGCCATGCCGGCGGAGTGCGGGCCGTCTTCTTGCTCGGTATCTGGAGCGCCATCTACGGCATTCAGCGCCTCAATGACACCTCATTCCTCATACAACTTCTGCCGCACTGGATGCAGCTCTGCATACCTTATTCGCACGCCCTCATCACTTACTTCACGCTGGTTGCGGCTGCGCTCACCTTCCGTGAACTCACCGTCGGCTGGCTGCGCCAGTTCGTCACTCTGCAAGCTCTCACCGCTCTTCTCATCGCGGTGTTCGGCATCGGGCGTTTCGTGTTGACCGGCGAAGAGTACTCGCTCCTTCGGCTGAACAATTTGGTCGCAGCTGTGGGTTCTGTCGTCTTATTGGTCCTTTTCATAGTGCCCAGCCTCAGCCGGCAATATCTCGTCGTGAAAGATCGCCGCGTCATGCTGGCCGGCACCGTCTTTTTTGGCGCCGAGGCGCTTGTTACCAACCTTCTCCATCCTCTCGGCTACCACCCCGACGCCATCTGGGACGATATCGGCTTTCTCGTCTTCCTCTCGTCTCTCGGCTACGTCGCCCTTCAGCAGGTTTACACCAGCGAGCGCCGCCTGTCGTCCATCGAAAACGAACTCGCCATCGCCCGCCAGTTGCAGTTCTCCATCCTGCCCACCACGACTCCTCAGCTCCGCAACCTGCGCATCGCCGCCGTCTATGAACCGATGACCGAAGTGGCTGGCGACTTCTACGAATACCTCCCCTTAGACGACTACCGCACCGGCTTCCTCGTCGCCGACGTCTCTGGACACGGCGTCCCCGCCGCCCTGATCGCTTCCATGATCAAGGTCGCTGTCCAATCGGTCGTATCCGTCGCCAATGATCCATCCGAACTGCTGCGCCGCCTGCGAGATATTTTGTCCGCCCAGTTGCAAGGCCAGTTTGTCTCGGTCGCCTATCTCTGGATCGACACCGAACGCCGCACCGCGCGTTACTCCGCCGCCGGACATCCGCCACTCCTCTGCTGGTGTGCCGCCTGCGGCAAGCTCGCGCGTGTCGAAAGCAACGGTCTTCTCTTCGGAGCGCCCTTCGACGGCGACTATCCCGTCTGCGACATTCCCTTCGGCCGCGGCGACCGCTTCCTGCTTTACACCGACGGCTTCAGCGAGCCCGAAAACGCGCACGGCGAAGCCTTCGGCGACCACAAGCTTGAACAGATTCTCAGCGACAATCCCTCGCGTCCCGCCGCCGAGCTTTCTCTGCTTTTGCTGTCCGAAGTCCGCGCCTGGCAGCCTCCCTCCACGCCCCAGCAAGACGACATCACCTTCCTCGTCATCGATGTCCTGTAGCAGACAGTAAAGGGTGGAGCACCGCTTCAGCCGCTGACGTAAACGAACCTGTTTTTTCGACTTTCTCCGATCCGTGTCGTCCGTGTTGATCCGTGGTTCGTTTTGCCTTTTCTCGAAACTCGGAACTGACTCTTGCTATCATCCTCTCCGGACTCCGCCCATGAACCGCCGACACGCATTCCCCATCGCTATCGCTCTCCTTATACTGTTCACAGGCTGCGCCCAAAAACCCGAACCCGCAGCCCAGCCCGACCCCTATCAGCCCGTGCCTTACGTCAAGCTCAAACATCCCGACTGGAGCAAGAACGCCTCCATCTACCAGATCAACACCCGCCAGTTCACGCCTGAAGGAACCTTCCGCGCCGCCGAAGCCCAACTCCCGCGCCTGAAAGGCCTCGGCGTCGAAATCCTCTGGCTCATGCCGATCAACCCCATCGGCGTCAAGAACCGCAAGGGCACTCTCGGCAGTCCGTACGCCGTGCAGGACTACCTCAAGGTCAATCCCGAACTCGGCACCCTCGACGACCTGAAGCACTTCGTCACCGCCGCCCACCAGCGGAACATGTACGTCATCGTCGACTGGGTCGCCAATCACACCGCCTGGGACAACGTCCTCGTCACCCAGCATCCCGAGTGGTACGCGCGCAACTGGCGTGGCGACTTCCGCCCCACCGCCTGGACCGACTGGGCCGACATCATCGACCTCGACTACTCCCATCCTGAGTTGCGCAAGTACATGACCGACGCGCTCAAGTACTGGGTGCGCGAGGCCGACATCGACGGCTACCGCTGCGACGTTGCCGGCTTCGTGCCCCTCGACTTCTGGAACAACGCCCGCCGCGAGCTCGACGCCATCAAGCCCGTCTTCATGCTCGCCGAGTGGGAATCGCGCGACATGCACGCCGAAGCCTTCGACATGACCTACGCCTGGACCTGGTATGACGACGTGCGCGAGATCACCACCGGACGCAAGAAAGATCTCGGCGGCCTGCGCAACTATTACTCCTGGAACGAGGGCTATTATCCGCAAGACATTATGCGCATGACCTTCGTCTCCAACCACGACAAGAACGCCTGGGACGGCACCGAGTTCGAGCAGTTCGGCCCCGGCCTCAACGCCGCCATCGTGCTGTCGTGTGTGGGCGAAGGCATGCCGCTCATCTACAACGGACAGGAAGCCGGCAACCGCAAGCGGCTGAAGTTTTTCGAGAAGGATCCCATCGTCTGGAAGCAGGACCCCGAAGGCGACCTCTATAAGAAGTTAATCGCGCTAAAGACGAAGAACACCGCGCTGTGGAACGCGCACTGGGGCGCGCGCATGATCGACGTGACGAATTCCGCTCCCGACGCGGTCTTCAGCTTCGTCCGCCAGAACGATCACGACAAGGTCTTTACGGTAATCAACTTCTCCGCGAAGCCGCAGACCGTGACCTTCAAAGACAATCTTTACTACGGCCACTACACCGAACACCTTTCCGGCCAACCCGCCGACCTCGACGCCAATAGCAAGCTGACCCTGAAGCCCTGGGAGTCGAAGATCTTCGTGAAGTAAGACCCGATCTTGGCGGTTTGCGAAGAGACTTTCTTTCCCAAAATGGGATGCATTCGTGGCCGAGTACCCCCCTCCCCCCTGTGTGCAAAATCCTTGTTTTGATGAGGATGCAGAGTTCGACGCGCAAATCGATGAGTGCGTGGGAGTTAAAGGCAAAGTCGTCTTAACAAAAGACTTAGGCGGGATTTTCCGAGGACGTGCGGGGACACTGACGGGCAGACTGGGGGAAAATCGAGAGCGAGCAAGACCCATCACAGGTCGAAGCACCTTCCGAGAACGGGGTGAATGTCAGATTGTCGCCTCGTGGGACGACAACTTTCCCATTCCTCTTGAGGAAGGGTAGGTGTGTTGGGGGTAGAGCGCTAGGACGTGGGTCACGGAGGCGTGTGATAAGGCGAGTCGATGGGGAATGTTGGATAGTCGATAGAAGACGGCGAAGGTAACCAGATTTTTCCCGTTTTGGGAAAAACAATGCTTCACCACGGAGGCACGGAGGACACGGAGGAACGCAAGGCGGAAAGGCAGCCGCGGATTTACACAGATTTTCACGGATCGGATAAACCAAAGAGCAAGTGCGGATCGAACGTCAAAGGACTCACCCACCCCGCCAAAACCAGGCGGGGTGTGGCACCCGACGCTTTTTTTCTTTTCGCGTTGCAATCTTCTGGCTTGTGGGCCAACCTGGGCGGGGCGCGGGCACCAGCCTACAGCGGGTCCCGCCAGAACGCATGGGCCTGCAAAGCTTCCAGAATGGTGCAGCTCTCTCGTATGGCAGCAAGGCACTTTTCGCGGTCCGGGTCCTGGGTATAGTCCTCGCCTAGCGGAGTCACATCGGTCAGTTCCTCCAGGCGCGTATAGGCCGCCTGCGCCTCCCGCAAAGCCGCCAGCAGTGAGGCATCCGCCACCGCGCCAAGCTCGACGATCAGCGACCGGAACCTTCTCCCCTTGTATTCCGGGTAGATGGAGAAATCGACTGGCTTACCGTTGTCGTCGGTGATGCGATTATTGAGGTAACGAAGGGCTTCACTGTACATCACACTTGCCCAATACTTCGTGCCGTTTGTAACTCGCTTATGCTCTAGGCGCAACGCCACCACGGCGTCCGCGATCCGGCTGCTGATCTCGGTATTCAGGTGGTCCCGCGTAGTCGTCTTCTTCGTGCGTTCCGTCTGCGACTTTTGGTACTTGGCATACGCTGCCGTTATGCCGGCCACGACGACTGACGAAAGAAACCACAGGACGATCGATGAGTTGAGGAAAGTCCACAGAGGGCTACTTCCGGCGGCCGGCGCATCGACGCCCGCGCCCAACCGTGAAGCTACGCTCATGCCCAGTGCGGAATTGCTCGCCCAGGCCGAAGGCGCGATCAGCGCTGCGCACAACATCGCGAGCGGACGAACCAATCTCTTCATCGCGAATCACCCTCTTCCTATCGTCGCCCAAACCTTACGTCTATGCCAAGCCTTAGCGTTCTGCGCCATATTCTCCCACGACACAATTGACGACGCCCCAGGTAAAAGCTTCCGTCACGAACTCGGGTGGCCCACACAAGCCGTCTTTGCTTGTGTCAGTCTTTTGACTTCACCAATAACTGGTAATTGATCACTGCTATGCCCTACAATCCTCGCGCTCTCCACAATCCAGTCCGCCTGTGGCCAACGAAAGGGGATAGCCCACAGCTTCATCGTCCGTTACGGAACTCGGATGGCGACTTGTGCGGTGGAACAACTTAGGGTCGCAACGAAGCAATTCAGCCGCGAAGCGGGGACGTGGTGTTAGACCGGGCGTCAGCCCGTTCTTTGTTTCGTAACGGACTCTCCAGCCGAGCATACCTCTAGCTCGCATCTGCTATATATGTCCGACCCGGCGAGGCACGCCGCTGCAACTACCAAGTCCTGAGCGCCTTCGTTTTGGCAACCCATATCAATCAGCGTTGCCAGCGTGCGACGGGTCAGCCGGCGGATTTGCCATCGCCGGGTTCAAAGATGGTTTCAATGGGTTGCTTGAAGAGTCGCGCGATGGCAAAAGCCAGCGGCAGACTCGGGTCGTACTTCCCGGTTTCAATTGCATTCACCGTTTGCCGCGATACCTTGAGCCGGCCAGCCAGGTCGGCCTGGGACCACTCGCGCTCTGCCCGGAGAACTCGGAGACGATTCTTCATCGCACACCACCTCGTGGGCAATTCGTGACGCTCTGCGGGTTCATCGGTATCTCCAAGCCGAAACCGCGTAGGCGCCTGCCCACAGCAGCATCATGAAGCCGCCTACTTCTTCCCATGGCGGACGGCCGATTCCGGCTTGCTCGATGCCACCGAAAAAAACAGTGATGATGAGAGCCAACAGGAACGCGATCGATGCAGACTCAAGGCAGATACGTTTTTGCATCTCGTCCATCTTCAGGAAGCTGCGCACGTTCGCCGCGAAAAAGATCATGTAGGGCAGAAGCGGCAAGAGCGCCAGCCACCGCGGTACTTGCCGGTGAACCACAAGCCATGTCACCAGGATCTGGGTCAGAGCGGCAGCCACCGCCCACAGAAAGACGGGGCGAGTGAAGCGGGAAGGGAACGTCGGATTCGTAGTCATCAAGTTTTGAACCTCATCCGCAGAGTAAAGCACAATTGACAATATGGCAAGTATACTTTACATACGAAGACCAGGTTTCTTGGCCTCTGTCCCAGGAACAAGGTTGCCCTTGCTCACCCTTTGGCCGCTTGAGTGGAGTTTTGTCTGAACCACCAAACGTACGGATCAGTACGTTTCCGTCTTAGTCGTCCGGAGCGCCTTCGCTTTGACAACCCATATCAATCAGCGTGACCAGGGTGCGACGGGTGGCTTCGATGGCCTCCGCTCCGACTGCGGCCAGCAGTTCGGCATCGACTTTCTCCCGCGCCGCACCCTGGACTGCAGCCGCCTCGCGTCCGCGCTCGGTGAGAGTCACGGTCAGCTTGCGGCGATCCTCTTTGTCCATGGCCCGCTCGAGATAGCCGCGGGTGACCAGCGTGTCGACGAGCTGGCCCGCCGCCTGCTTGGAAATACGAAGGTTTCGAATCAGTTGGCCGAGGGGAATGTCGTCGCGCTCGAGCGCCAGGCCGCCGATCAGATACAAGCCGTTGCCGGGAATGTCATCGTATCCCGCCTCCGCCAGCGCCCGCCGCATGGCCGCTCCGTAAGTGGTGCGAGCGTGCCGAAGGAGCGCCGGCATTACTAGTTCATCGGAAACCGCTGTTGTGGTCGTCATGCAGGCACATTACTATCATCTATATAGACTGTCAAGTTAATTGATAGTAAAAGTCATCGATTCGTCCGGTACCCCTAAGCAATGAGTTTTGTCCAAGTGGAATTCTCATTTCCCCATCGCTTCCAGCAACCCAATCAGGGCTCGCGCCGCATGGCTGAGGTGGGCGTTCTTGCGCCACACGTACAGGAACTCGATTTTCGAATCCATGCCCGCTAGCTTGATCGCGCGTAGCGAACCCGCCGCGACCTCGCGCTTCACCACGCTTCTCGCCTGGATCGAAACCCCCAGACCCGCTTCGACGGCATGTTTCACGCCCTCGAGGTTTCCGAATTCCAAAATGTTCGGCAGCACGATTCCCAGCGATCGCAGCCGCTCTTCCACTACGGTCCGGGTTCCGGCGCCGCGAGCCGCCACAATGAAGGTCTCGCTGGTCAACTCCTGCGGCTTGATGCGCGTCTTCGCCGCCCAGCGCTGCTTACGCCCGACGATGACGACCAACTCATCGGTCATGAACGTTCGCGACACCAGCCTCGCATCGCGCGGCTCGTATGTAACCAGCCCCAGATCAATTTCGTTCGCCAGCAGCTTCGGCCCAATCGTGTCGCTCAGCCCGATGTCGAGCGTGACCTCGACCGCCGGATACCGTTTACGAAATCGTGCCAGCACCGCCGGCAGCAGGTACACGCCGATAGGGAAACTGGTTCCCAGGCGTAGTTTTCCGCCCCTCAACCCCTTGAGATCATCGATCCGCCGCTCGGCCGCATCGACGGTCGCCATGATTTCCTGGGTCGCCTCGAACAGCACCTGGCCCGGTTCGGTGAGCGTCACTTTTCTGCCCGAGCGGTCAAACAGCGGGACTCCGAAATACTCCTCCATCTGCCGGATGTGCTTGCTGATGCCGGGCTGCGTCAGGTGGACGAGATCGGCCGCGCGAGTAAAGCTGCGGCTCTGCGCCACGGCCTGAAAGATGCGCAACTGGTCCAGATTAATCATAACTGCAAGTTATGGATTCTATGAAAACAAGTCATTGGATTTATGTCAACTCGCACCGTAGCCTGAGAACAGTTCGATAAGGAGTACATCATGAGCCGTTCACAACACGCAGTTATCGAAACCGAACAGAGCGATTTCATTCTGGAAGCGGAAGTGATTGAAGCCTTAGCCAAGCCGTACCTGGTGTCCAATGCCGCCCAGAACAGCGACAATGCGATCACTCGCCGAGTGGAAGCCGTCCTGGACGCGCAGTTTGCTAACGGCAGCATGCCGGCGTAAGTCTTAGCGCGCTTTCGGCGCGTCTTTGGCTGCTTCTTTCGCCAAGATGGCAGCCTTCACCAATTTCTTGATGAGCGCAGCCGGAAGCGGCTTATCAATCGGGAAGCGGATGGTGCCTTTGGAGGTCGAGTATTTCTTCAACTCTTCCTGCATCGGCCCGAGCAGCGTGGAACTCATGCCGAACAATGAGCAATGGTCGGCGAACGCCGCATAGCCGACCAGCATACCTTTGTACTTCACGACCGGCATGCGATAGCTGATGACCTCCGTCGCCTCTTCCGGCAGCACCGACTGAATCACCGCACGAACTTTCTTCAGCGTGGTGCGCTGCGGCTCGGGAACGCGGGCAAGATATTCCTCCACGGTCTTCGGGATTGCTTCGTCTTTCTGCAACTTCTTCATCACTTCGCATCCTCACTGAGTATTGGGTTGGTTTCCCATCCTAGTGCATTTCGAGTATTGTCGGGACGGCTTCGCCCACATACATTCCTTCCAAACGTAGTTGCTTTTGGGGGGACGCCGCAGGGTAGCGGCTTGGATCGGCGCATCGCGAAGGTCCGCGAGGTATTCAAGGTCCGCAAGGTATTGCTTCTAAAATGACCGATCCAGCCACAGCAGCGGTTTCGCGGAGCAGGGGACTGCGACGCGAGCTGGGATTGGGATCGGCCGCGGCGGCGGTGGCCGGGGAAGCCATCGCCGTCGGGATCTTTCTGACGCCGGCGGGAATGGCCAAGTCTCTGGGCTCGCCCTTTTGGCTGCTGATGGTGTGGCTGGTGATGGGTGGCATCACGATCAGCGGGGCGCTGTGCTTCGGGGAACTCGCAGGCAGGTATCCCCAGGCGGGCGGACTCTATGTGTACCTGCGCGAAGCGTTTGGCGAGCGCGTCGCTTTTCTTTACGGCTGGATGAGTCTGCTGGTCATGGATCCGGGCGTGACCGCCGCGCTCGCAGTCGGAGGGGCAGGCTATGGCGCGTACATCTTCGGATGGAGTCCATTGGTTACGAAACTGATGGCCATTGCCACCGTCGCAGGGTTGTGCGCGATCAACATGGTGAACACCCGCGCGGGAGCTGGGTTTCTGCGATATGTGACATGGCTGAAGCTTGGCGTGCTCGCGTTGATTGTGGTGTGGGCGCTGGTCTTCCGATTGGGATCGTGGTCGCACTTTGTGCCGTTTGTGGCACAACGGCCCGGGTCGGCGCCGTTGCTGCCGGCCATTGCCGGTGCTTTGGTGGCGGCATTCTATAGTTATGGTGGATGGTGGGACGTCAGCAAAATCGCTGGCGAAGTCAAAGACCCGGCCCGCACTTTACCGCGCGCCCTCGTGTTGGGAGTGCTTGCCGTCGTGGCCGCCTACGTCCTGGTCAGCGCGGTCTTTGTGTATCTCATTCCGCCGGAGAGCGTTACCTCCGATCACACCTTCGTCGCTCAAGCGGGGGCCATCTTGTTTGGCCGCTCCGGCGCGAATCTGCTGGCGGGCGCCGTGGTGCTATGCATTGTCGGCGGCATGGCTGCGATGATCATGCTTTGTCCGCGGGTGTATTACGCAATGGCGCGCGATGGCGTGTTCCTGCCGGCAGTGGCCAAACTGCATCCTGTATTCGGCACCCCTTGGCGGGCCATCGGTATTCAAGGCATCATGACTTCGCTCTTGATCGCGCTCGGCGCGTTTGAGCAGATCATCGCCTACTTTTTGTTTGTCGCAGTCTTATTCATCGGGCTCACGGTGTGTACGCTATTCGTATTCCGGCGGCGAGATCGCGGAGTGGTCGCGCCCGTCATGACACCTGGCTATCCTGTAACACCCCTGATCTTTTTGGCGCAGGTGGTTGTCCTGCTGGCGCTGGTGCTGATGAACACCCCACGCCAGGCGCTGTTGGGCTGCGCCGTGGTGCTGCTCGGAGTTCCCGTGTACATGTTCTTGCAGCGGGAGCACATTGTGCCCGAGCGCGCCGATACACTACCCGATACCATAGCGAATGGAAATGAGTGACCAGAAAAAGACTACTGACGCCGCCGAACCTGTGATTTCCCCGCACGTCGACGGTGAATTGGCGCCGCCCACCAAGATCCGCATCATCGAAGACGCCGAAGCCACGGGCGACACGCTGGCCGCTTACGACTACTGGCGCGCGGGCTCAGGACGCCAGCAGGTTCCCGGCATCATCAAGACTTTTGGAGCACGTCCTGACTTCCTTCGCCAAGTCGTCGATTTCTCCAACACCGTGCATTTCTCCGAGGGCCATCTCCAGCGCCGCCACAAGGAGATGATCGCCAGCTACGTCTCTTACCTCAACCGCTGTCCGTATTGACTCGACAGCCACGCTTACTTCCTGCGGGTTCAGGGAGCCAATGATCAATGCGTAACGGCGATTCTAGAAGGCAATCTCGACCAGGCCGGCCTGACCGCAGCCGAGCGCGCGCTCATGGACTATGCCAAGCTGATCACGGAGGCTGCACCCCGTTCGACGGTTGACGACGTCCAGAAACTCCGCGATCAGGGCTGGAGCGAAGACCAGATCTCCGAAGCGGTGTACATCATCGCGATGTTCGCCTTCTTCAACCGCGTTGCCGACGCGTTCGGAGTGCCGGCTCAGCACTATCTCGAACTCGGCAAGATGACGCCGTAGCCCGTGCGAAGGCCGCTTCCCCCGCATCTCGGACCACAAATCGGCAAAAAATCGGGGAGCCCGCAGGCTCCCCAAGTGAAACAGTTTCTAACAGCAAACTGGCAATTAGAAGTTGAGCTTCAGGCCGAACTGGATATTGCGGCGTTCGAACGGTAGCGTCAGCAGCGCGCCACCCGGCTCGCCTTTGACCGCCTGGATGGCCGTCACGCCCGTACCCTGTTCAACGTCCAGGTTGCCGGCATTGATGTAGTAGTTGCTGTGATTGAAGGCGTCGTAGAACTCGGAACGGAACTGCAGGTTAAAGCGCTCCGTCAGTTTGAACGTCTTGGCAATCACAAAGTTGAGGTTCCAGTAGCCCGGCCCAGTGTAGGCATTGCGGTGGCCCTGCGGCAGCCCGCTGATGCTGTATTGGCACCCGCCTCCGCCGTAAAGGTCGGCGCACACGGGAACCGACAGCGCATCGCCCGCTCCCACCGGAGTGCCGGTGGCTGGGTTGATAGGCAGCGGCAGGTAGTTGAACAAGTTCGGTCCAACTGCCGCCTGGGAGGAATTCCCGATTCCTCCGCGCTGGTTAATGGGCTGGCTCGGAATGTAGTACGGTTCACTGTATCCCAAACCGGTGTCGCTGATCTCGGTGCCGTCATAGATCGAGTACGGCAGCCCCGAGCGAATGTTGAGAATGGGCGAGAAGCTCCATCCGCCGAATGTCTGCCGCTCCCATCCCTGGCTCATGTTGCTGCCCCAGGGAATGTTCCAGGTGCCACTGAGCACGAACCGGTTGCGGATATCGTAGTCAGCGTTGCCCTTGTTCAGATTGGCGTCAAAGGGGTTGAGGTAGCCCAGCGAGTAGTCGCCGGCGGTGCCGTCAGAAAATGCCGACGACAGATTGTCGATGGCGTGCGACCAAGTGTAGTTCGCAGTCAAGTACAGCCCCTTGTTGAATAGGTTGGTTGACTGGAACTTCAGGTTCAACGCGTTGTAGTTGTTGAATCCGTCGCTGCCGCGATAGTTGATGTTGGTGTACTGGTAGTTGATTCGGTTGGCGGTAACCGCATCGCCCATGAACGCTGAGCCATAGCCGGCGGCGTTCAGGTTGGCGATGTCGTACTCGTGAGTGCCCTTCGATCCGGTGTACTCAACCGAGAACACTGAGTTCCGCATGATCTGGTAGTCGATGGCTCCCGACCAGAACTGTACGTAGGCAGTAGGAATGTTCTGCTGCACGGCGCGCAAGCTCGGTTGCGGGAAGCAGGACGTACCAGGCACAACGACGGGGTTGCCGCCGCAAGTGCTGCCGGATCCTGCCAGCGGTCCCAGGTTGGCGGTGTAAATGGGCAGAGTTCCCTGCGGAACATCCACGCCGTTGGTTACGCTGATAACCGCGTAATTCGGCGGGTTCTGGATGACGTTGAAGGTAACGTTGCCGAAGTTCCGCTCGTAGCCGATGCCGTAGCCGCCACGGATGGCCATCGTGCCATTTCCGAAGACGTCCCAGGCAAAGCCCACACGCGGTGCCCAGTTGTTCTTGTCCGGAGCCCACAGACCACCCACCGGGCTCTGGTCAGCGATCTGGACCGTACCGGTGCGTATCTGCTGATACAAGTTCTGCCCCGGCCCGAGGTAGAAGTTCGAGTCGAGGGAAGGATTGGCGTTGTGCTGGACCCCGTAGTACTCCCAGCGCACGCCCAGGTTGAGGGTCAGCCGTTGGGTTGCCTTCCATGAATCCTGCAGGTAGAAGTTGCCGTCGTTATAGCGGTTGTTACGCGCGAAGTCGGGCTGTCCTACCGGAAGGTTGAGCAGACAGGACGAGTTGACAATGTAGTTGCCCGATGCATCCTTGGAACAGGGATACTGACCTTGCGGATATACCGCACCCTGGAACTGATACAACTGTCCGGTCGCCAAGGCAACGGCGGCGTCGGAAATGTTTGCACTACCAGTCAGCGATTCCACTGCATTCTCGTAGGCGCCGAATGCTCGGTTATCGCGGGTTTGAATGTAGCCGCCGCCAAACTTGAACTGGTGGCGTCCCTTGGTCCACGACAAGTCGTCGTAGATTTGATAAACGTTCTGCGGACCGCCGAACGGGATGGCGGCACCGGGAGTGGTTTCCGAGTAGCCCGGAAAGACCAGCGAGCCGTTCGTACCCGGCAACGGCGGCAACGCGAAACTGGAGGTGTACAACGTTGGGCTCACGGGATTCGTACCCAGTGGCTCAATATTGGTCAACCGGTTGAACGTGAACTTCAGCGAGTTCACGATATTGGGAGTGAACACGTGTGTCAGGTTGAGCGTCACGCTCTGGTTGAAGAACGTCTGGCCCGTGTCATAACCCTGGTAGGGGCTGCTGTTCACAAAGCCCGCAAAGTCATCCTCGCTGTACAGCGCGTAGCGGCCGTAGAGCGTGGTCTTATCGGAAAGGTTGTAGTCCATGCGTGCGACCGTCGAGTAAGTGTTCTGCGGAGCTCCCGCGCCGGAATCCGACGGGACGGAGTACGCCACATACTGTCCAAACGGTGCGTTGCACGGCAAGGGGGCAGGGCATGAGCCGCCGTTGGCTGCCTGCCAGTTGACTGTGCTCAACACTTGCAGTCCGGGAACTGTCTTGGCTCCATAGGCATCGAAGAACGAAGTCGTTGCCGGTGACACACCGGGCTGCGTCAGGAAAGCCGGGTCAAGGATGCTCTGCGTCAGTGTCTGTTCGCTTCGTACCCGAGTCCATTCCGTGCTGCTGAAGAAGAACAACTTGTTCTTCACGATCGGTCCGCCGATGGCATACCCGAACTGATTACGGGTGAAGCCGTCCTTGGGCAGACCGTTGGCGTCATTGTTGTACGTGTTGGCTGCCAGTGCCGACACACGGTTGAACTCATACAACGATCCGTGGAATTGGTTGGTGCCGGACTTGGTCGTCACGTTGACGACGCCACCGCCGGCGCGTCCGTATTCCGCCGTGAAGTTCGAGGTCGCCACGCGGAACTCCTGCACCGAGTCGAGCGGCACACTCTGACCAACCGAAGCGGTGAATAAGTCCACGTTTTCGCCGCCGTCCAGCAGAACGTCGGTGTCTGACGAACGCTGTCCATTGATGGCATAACCGGCGCCGCGTCCGCTCTGCATGTCTTCAGTCACATTGCCCGATGTTCCCACCAGGTCATACGGATCGCGAGTCAGGGTAGGCAGGTCGGTGATCTGCTGCGCCGTTACGACCTGCGACAGCGTCTGGGTTTCGGTATTGACGACCGCGGTTTCATTGGACGCCGAGACTTCGACGGTTGTCGAGGAGCCGGTTACCGAAAGTTGCGCCGAAACATCGTTTCTTGAACCAACAGCGACGTCTACCTGACGGCTATATGCCTGAAAGCCGGACTTCTGGACCGTCAGTGTGTAGGTTGTAGGTGGCAGGTTGGTGATGGCGTATTCGCCAGCAGACGCTGTCGTTGTGGTGCGCGTTAGGCCGGTGGTGGTCGCAACCACGGTAACCGTCGCGCCTGGCACAACAGCATTACTGGCATCAGTAACCGTGCCGGTAATCGTGCCCGATTCCGCTTGGCCAAACAGGCAAACGGACGCGAGTAGCACAATGCCGAGCAGGGCAAGTATTTTCTGAGCGCTATGTTGCATCTTCCTTCTCCACACCCCTGGGACGGGGATGATTCAGGGACGGGTCACGCCCCGTCCAGATTTCTGCTGGAGTAGAAAGCACGCGATTAGCCAATTCTTGGGGTTCGCAATTTCAATGGGATACTGACAGTTGCGCAACAGTGCATATATGTTTTTGTATTGGGCAGCTCGGTTTCAGTATTGAAATCCATACGTCGTAGCGTAATTACTGCCACATTGTCAGACATTGAAAATCTCACCTGTAATGGCGGAAGTGCGGAAGTAGTTATACGACTCGAATTTCCTGAGTTAGGTAACATTACGCTTGCCTCAGCACAAGATTTCCGCTAATTCTGATCAATTGATGTCGGATAAATGCGGACACTACGGTGACGGTTGGGGCGCCCATGCAGCAGCTTGGGCAACCTTTGCGGCGGAGGACGCTTCTAATTACGAGTAATGCTAATGACGGCACACTCGGTATATCGAGGACGTAGTTGCTTGGCTCGCGAGAAGCCCATTGGGGTCACGGTCTGCAAGTCTCTGCGGATGGTGTTGTGTGCTGCATTATTCTGCGGTGTCGTTCAGGCCCAGCAATCGGGAAGTGCGAGCGAACTGCCAGATGTGCCTTCGGCGACTGTCCCGGCCCAATCTGAAAGCAAGCCCGACGTGATAGGGGCGGTCCCCGTGGTCAACCTGCTGGCCGGCAGGTCCCGGGTCTTTCCCAACCTGGCGGTCAACACCACACCGCTTTCGAAGCGGGAGAAGTTTGAGCTTTTCGCCAACAACAGCGTCTCGGGATATGCCGTTATCGGCTCCGGCATCTCGGCCGGAATCAGCCAGGCCCGCGACACCTATGCCGGTTTCGGCCAGGGAGCCGACGGCTACTTCAAGCGTTTCGGTGCCTCGCTGGCATTCGGCGCTTCGAATAATCTGTTCGGCACTTTTATGATCGCGTCGGCCCTGCACGAAGACCCTCGCTATTTCGTCGAGAACTCCGGCAAGATCGGCGAGTCGATCCAGTACGCCACCAGTCGCGTGTTTATCTGTCGCATGGACGATGGTAGCCGCGGCGTGAACTGGGCAGGCATTCTTGGTCCGCTGGCGGCATCGGCGCTGGCGAACGTGTATGTTCCACCCGGCTCTCAGGGCGTCGGTCCTACGTTTTCGCGCTGGGGAACTTCGCTGGCCATAGCGGCTGGGAGCAACCTGCTGCGCGAGTATTGGCCTCATATCAACAAGAAGCTGCGCCTGCCTGATTTCGGCCTCGAATCGTCGCAGGGCGCGGTCAAATCCGACTCCCAGCCTGCGCCACCACAGCAACACTAGACAGCCGCTTCATGCAGAGTCGCAAAAGAAACGGCAGGGAGCGCCGTGTAAGCGTCCCTGCCGTTGAGTGTTGAACAGGTGTTAAGTTGTGCGAACGCCGCCTAGTAAGCCATCACCAGGTTATAGGCGTTCACGCTGCCGATGCCGGTGCCGAAGTCCCAGCCGCGGCTGTCAGTTTGAAAAGGCGCCGCTGGTCCAGTCGGATAAGCCGGCTGATACGCAGTGTTACTGGTCGAAAGCACGCCAGTCGTGGTTCCCGGGTGGTAGCAGTTGTAATAGTTGCCATTGCGATTGGCGACGCAGTAGCCGTCGATGTCGCCCATGGTGACGTCATAGAAGATGCAAGAGCCGGCCACACCATTACCCTTGCTCGAGTCGCAGGCGGTGCTGCCCGTCGGCCCGTACTCAGTATTGGCCAGTGCGTAGTAGCGCGGATTCGGGTTGCCCTGCAGGCTTCCCTTGTGCTGCACCACCAGGGCCTGGATGGAGGCCATGATGGGTGACGAGACCGAAGTTCCACCGTAGCCCGGCCAGTTAACCGGCGCGGTCGCGGTGCAAGAGGGAATCCCGCCGTTGGATATGCCGGAACTCGTCGTGTCCGTGTAGCAGATCAGGTAATAGTGTCCCCATAGACCATTGGCAGCCATCAAGGACACATCCGGCGTGTCGCGAACGTTATCGTTCACCAGGCCGGCCATCGTCCCGAGGTATGCGCTCTGGTATGTGGGCTTTGGACGACCCGCGCAGGTTCCGCTGACTACGCCCGAGACGCTCGGCGTCCCCGTGGCGCAGCCGCTCGGCCCGCCGCTGCCGCCGCTAGCGTTGCGGAAACTGCTATTGGTTTGGCAGAAGCTGCCTGCGCCGTAGGTGATGTAGGAACCAGTTTCATAGTGCGACAGCAACGTGCCTGCGCAAGAATTGTTCCACGGCTGCTCCATGATGTAAGACTTGGCGGAGCCGTAGAAGGCGTTGTTGTTGGCATTCCAGTAGCTGCTGGCCACGCCGAGGTAGTTATCGGCGAAGTCAAGGCCACCCACCGAAACATCGTACTGCGAAGACATCCAGCCGCTGATGCCAATGCCGTCTCTGGTACCGGCACTAGCCGCAAGCTCGTCACCAGAGGAAACGAAGATACCGAGGCCTGCTGCCACAGCTTGCTGGAAGGTAGTGTTAAAAGCAGCGTTCAGCGTGGCGCCGCTCTGCGCTTCCGACTCGCCATAGCTCATGCTAATGACGTCCACGTTGTCAGCGTTGGGGTGTTGGAGAATATTCTGAATAGCGGTCAGGCCGCCAAATCCTCCACTGGGGTTCGCGCATGCAGCATTGACGACCGCTGCATTGGGAGCGGCTCCCGAAGCCCACTGCACGTCAATCGATGCCTCGACGTCATCGCTGTTGATGCCCGATCCGGCTGGGTATCCGCGGCCCGTGCTCGGCGCGGTGCAACTGGTGTTGACGGTCGGGCCGGGGTTGGTTTGCGAAAGGCTGCCACCGGTGTACTTGCCCAGGCCAAACGTGTTACGGAAGATGGCCCAGTCACTGGTCGTCGGACTGCACGCGCCCAGAGAGTTGGTAGGGTTGCAGTTCCATTGATTGGTGTCTTCCACCACGACAATCTTCATGCCCTGTCCGGAGATCCCGGCGGTGTACAACGGTGCGATGTTGTAGATCTTCTGTAGATCGTAGGGCACGATGGTTTCGTAACCGCCGCCATTGGTGTAAGAAGGTGCCACCGACTCAATCTTCTCGCCTGACTGCGTGGATCCGGCACGTACGTGCATCGCTTTCGGCTGGAAGTTGTTGAAATAGAGGGGACCGGCCACTACCTGCGCCAGCGCCGCCGGGACCTGCGGGTTCCTGTCATTGGCAATGTGCATCTCGCCGTTGACGTCGTAATTGTGGAGCTGCGTGTGGAAGGCGGTTTCGATCTGGGCGCTGGTGCCCGAGTAATCGATAAACATGTTGTTGGCATACACCAGGTTGACTTTGAAGCCCTGCGATTCCAGCCAGGAAGTCACTGCGGCGATGTCGCTCGACGACGGTCCGAACATTTGTCCGTACTGCGCCGCGCTGATCCACTTGTGGAAGTTGGCTGACTTGGGATTGTGCAGGTCATCCACGTACTGCGCCGCCGCCGCTTCGAGATTCGCGGGACGTTTCAGCATCAGGAGCAGATGGTTTAGTTGCAGATCGGCAGACACCGGTCCGCGATCGGTCAATGCGCTGACTTCGGGGCGGACATTTCCTACGAGGGTTACGCGGACGTTGTCATCAACTTTCTGGGTGACGAGTTGACGTTTGCCTTGGGCTTGCGATGCAAGGCTAAAGGTGAAGACGAACACAGCTACCGCAAAGACGAGGGCAGCAGAAGTAATTCTTCGATTCATAATCTCTCCTTGTGCAGAGAAGGGTTATTGGCCAGATCCTTAGGAAGGCCCTTACTCGCGATGAGGGTTGACGGACTACCGAACCAGTTTGCGACGCAGAAGTCCGGCCATGCCCAGGACCCCCGATCCAAGCAGCGCGAGCGAACCTGGCTCAGGCGCTACGGTGTAACTCACGTCGTCCACGGTTTCGCTATCCGCGCCATCGTTGGCACTAATGGTGATCCATGAGACATACCCCGGCATAACAATTTGCAGGTTCGAGCCATCCACCCCGGCCCCGTCAACCACAGCGCCGTTGCTTCCGGTCGCCACGATGCCGTCAGGCGCTGCATACCAGAAGCTGACCGATTGCATGGGCGTGCTGAAGGTGATCGTGATGGGATCGTTGGGATCGTTGGTGATTACGCCGCTGCCAGAATGTGGCGGATAATCGAAGTAGTTATAGAAAGGAACCACCAACTGCAGAGCGTTGTCGAAAGTGGCATCCTGCGCGGCGTACTGGTTAGTGATCTGGGTGTAGGCGGAATATTGTTCGAAGTTGATCGTATACGTCGCATTGGCCATGGCCAACGACGACAGCGATAACAGGCAGACGAGCAGCAATAGTTTCTTCATCAAGGTTCTCCAGTGGTTGACACTATTCAATTGACAACTGTGTGCGTGGGGGAGCCCCCAATGGGATGGGTCTTTTCATCTCATAAAGCGCGAGGGACTAAAACATTACGTCTCGTTGTCATGCAATACAATGGCCTTTAGGTGGCGACTAGGTGCTAAATGGCGTGGTGTTAGTAATCTAGTAGCACGACTGCTACCGAACTACTGGGTCGCTGGTCGAGACAACTACAATCGTAGTTGCGCATTCTGTTGGGTCGCTGGTTATATTTGCCTGTGACAACTTAATACCTTCGCACCACTAACTCGAGTGACGGCCATCACTCACTCATTCAGGTGAATGTGCATCATTCGTCGCGGAGGTTGCAGCGTCAGTGCGTGGATGAGTGCAATAATCTCCTCAGGAGCTTTCCCGAAATCGCACAGGAGATATTCTTGTCGCACTGCGCAGCGCAACTCTCATGCCAGCGGCGAGACGAGACGAAAACGGTGCCGAGGATCCGGTTTGACCCTGTGATCGAAGCCGACTGCGCCCTGCGTGGCAGGGTTGCCCGAAGTGCCCTATCCCGGTATAATCAAGTTTCGCGCCGCACATCGGGAATCTTCTGGAGTAAGTCATGGCACAAGTTTGCGAAGTTTGCGGCAAAGGGCCGCAGTCGGGAAACAACATCAGTCACGCCCACAACGTCACCAAGCGGCGCTGGAACGTCAACCTGCGCCCGGTGCACGCCAAAACCGCCAAGGGCAATAAGCGCATGCGCGTTTGCACATCCTGTCTCCGCAGCGGCAAGGTCGTCAAGGCGTAAGCTCTTTAAATTCATCAGTTAAATACAAAAACCCTCCCGCCGGGAGGGTTTTCTTGCGTTCTCCGATCTAATGTTGGCGGCTTACGGCACCTTCTTCGGCGAGGGGTGTTTCGGAATGTCGCTGGGCCGCCCGAACTCCACCCAACGCTCATTCAGTAAGCATCCCGGCGTCTTCAGGCAATCGGTGGACTTGGTGGAATCGACCAGGTTGGTCTCATAGGCCATGGTGCCGAAGAGCCCGCTGTTGGTCCCCACTCGGCGCACTGAGAGAAAGTCGCCGGAGCGGGTGCAGCGTCCTTTCACCTTACCGCCCGACGCATCATCGCAAGCTGTCGCGCCGACCGGGTTCACGGTAAAAGTGACGTTGCTGCCAGTCACGATGTAGAGCAGGTAGTCCAACGGGAAGCCCACTACGGTATTCATGTAGTACTTGTCGTTGCCGCCATACAGCATCGAGGCCGCCACCTCCGACGTTGCGCTGTTGACCGCCAATGCGGGATAAGCAAACACATAGTCGGAGTTCCAGGTCTCGAATTCGCCGACATTGTTGAACTTCTGATCGTCAACCCACAACATGCGAATGTAGGGTTGCTTGAAGTTGCTGTCGCGCGCGGCGGTCCAGGCAAACCAGATTTGGTTCGTGGCTTGCTGCCGTCCTGTTGATGGCTTGAAAGCCGCGCCCAATACGGCATCGGGCTTGTTGCGCGGATCGAGCCAGTACTGCCCGTCAGGCCCCTCCGAGGTGTAATCGGAGTTCGAGTACGACGTGTTCGTCACATCTGTCCAGCTGTACGTACCCGAGTTGTCGGGCCACCAGTAGATGCGCGCCTGGCTGGTGCTGTTGTGTCCCGCCCAATACATGGTGCCGGCGGCGTTCTGCGTCAGGTGCCCGCCCACCGCTGCGGTTGACTTGGTGGGATCGGTGAACCCCCAACTGATGTTGCTGCCGCCCGGCAGCTGTAGGTCGGCATAAGTGATGCGTGCGACGACGAGTCCGTTCTTGGTGACATCGTCGGTCGAGAGATACATGTTGCCGTTGGACGTGGAGAGATCAGGATAGTCGAGCCAGTCGTTGCCCAAGCCGAGAAATGTAGAGCTCACGTCGAACCACGTCCACGCGGTATAGAAGTTGGCAGCGATGTCGGCCGGCTTGGCCCAAGCGACCCGCTGGCTGTTGGGGCCGGTGACATTGCCCTTCGAATCCTTCTTTTGGTTAGTCTGAATCACCCACACAATGCGATCGATGCTGGGTATGTAGTGCAGCACCTGGTCGCAGCAGTAGCCGCCGTCGGGCTGATCGCCAAACACGGTCGACAGATTGTTGATGGTGGTAAAGGTGGTGCCGCCGTCGGTCGAATACTTGATGTAGAGGTTACCGCTGCCCATAACCAGGTTGCTCGCTCCCGCGGGCGACACCGCGCTGGGATCAGGCGGAAAGCTCGTCGCTACTCCATTGGTCTGGGAATTGATGACAAAGCCCACCGCGGCCCCGCCCTTCGAGTAATCCATCACTTGAGCTTGGTTCGGCGTGGGCGGATGAACCGTCTGTGGCGTCCCTTGCGGTGTCGGCGGCCGCTGCTCGTTGCTTTCACCCTGCGGCGGCTGAGGAAGTGCCGGGTACGGTCCCTTGGTCTGGTGCGTCGTGCCCTGCTTGGTCGTGGATGTAGAAGACCCCGGGCCAATCGGCGGTATCAGCAACTCGGCGCGATAATGGAACTCGCGCTCACGGTCGCCATTGCGGTGCGAACGGTAGTGGCCGTCAACCTCCAACTCATATTTGTGCGAGGGATCGAGTCCGGGCACGTCGAAACGCAATTGCACGACTGTTCGGCCGTCAGGAGCGATGTTGCCCACCAGCAAGGGCAGCGTTGCCGGCAACTCGCGCGTTGCTCCCGGCACGCGTGCCTCGCGAATCGTCACCTCTCGTGCTTCGTCTTTGCCATTGTTGTCGAGTGGCAGCGCGATCAGCAGCTTGGTGTTGTTCTCCACCGCGATACCCGGCGTTCCGACCGCCACTTCTACCGGACCTTCTTCTCTGCGGCACGAGGTCATAAATGCGGCGGAAAACAACGCTGCCGCAAGCAGCATGGAGCTGAGCTTTCCCGTGCGGGAAAGCTCCCGATTCTTGGATTTCATTCAGGATCCTCTGTTTTCGCGCCGGATACTTTCGGCAAAAGTGTTTGCTAAGTTCTTCCTGGCACGTCGCCCCGGTATGCGGCTGCGGACGCCGGCATACTATCGGAAATAGTAGGCGAGATTATGCACTCGATTCGCGGGAAAGACAATGAAGATATACCAACAATCCTGTGCTTGCCGTTTCGGGCTTACGGCACGTACTTTCCTTGTTCACCGTGCGCCCACGGATCGTACGTAGCCACGAAGTGCACCCTCTCCGGACGCGTTGGGTGATCGTAGAACCAGATCTTCACCCACTCGCTGGGATTCGTCTCATTCAAGTTGATTTCGCCGCTCTTCTCGAAATAATGTGCGGCCACTTGGTTGGCATTCGGCACGATGCCGTGGGTCACCTCGATCCCATAGCGATCGGCTTCGTGTTCGTAATGGCGGCCGATAGCGTTGAACACCGGAGTCGCCAGGAAAGCCAGTACCGAAAGCAGCAGCATCAGCAACGGCAGCGATGCCCAATCATCGATGCTGCGAATCTTCCACGCCGGTCCCCAGCGCGCCAATATCCCTCCGACCAATTTGTAACTGATAAAGAACAGCACCAGCAGGATCAGCGAAATGATCGCTATCATTTGCGGGACGTGCAGCAGCACGTAGTGTCCCATCTCGTGGCCAAAGACGAACAGCGCCTCCTGCGGGGTGGCTTTCATGAGGAGGGTGTCCCACAGGACCGCGCGCTTCGATGCCCCGAAGCCCGTGACGTAAGCGTTCAACTCAGTCGTTTTGGTGCTGGCATTCATTTCGAATATGCGGTCGGGAGGAATGTCCATCCCGCCGTGATGCACGACTTGCTCCACTTGCTCGACGAGTTGCGGATGATTGTCGGCCAGCGGCTTGAACTTGAAGAACAGCGGGTCGACGATCAGCGGCTGCAGGAAGAACGTCAGGGCGATCAACGGAATCGATGCCAGCCAGAAATAGAACCACCAGCGCCGCGGGCTGCCGCGAATCACCCGGTATAAAAGCGACACCACCAGCGTCCCCACGATGAGCATGATGATCTGGCTGGTGAGCCAGTCGCTCCACCATGCTGCCCAGTGCTGCACCGAACGGCCAAAGTTCAGCTCGAGCATCTGGTCCCAGATCGAAGTCGGCAAGCTGAGCACAGAAACGGTCAACAGCATCAACGGTGCGAAGATCAGCACCTGCACGAACCGGCGCGGCGAAGCGCCCTCTGCCCAGTCACGGTATTTCGGTCCCAGCCGCCAGAAGAGCACCACCAATAGGACCAGCCATCCATACAGGTTTTCAGCAAAGAAGTGCGTGTGCAGCGCGCCGCGATAGGCTTCCGCCTTGGCAGCCAGCGCAGGCGGCGGCGAATACTCTGTGATGACGGTTTCACCAGTAGGAGCGGCCGTCGCCGTATCAGTCGGCGCCGGCGCAGGCTGAGCGTGTGCCGCAATCCCGGCAAGCAAAATCACGACGAAGATGCCCGCCACGACCACGTTGCGTCGCGGCGAAATGCGTCTGGCATGTAAGCGGAGAAATGAAATCACGGCGTACCTCGCGCACGAAGCGTTATACACGCACACAAGAATGCCAGAGAGAACGGTGCGTGGGAAGGCGGATGCCACTAATTGCTTACTGCTTTATTGCTAATTGCTGGTTGCGCGTGCGCCACGAACGCCAGTCCCACCGCGACCCCCAACAGCGCCCCCACCACTACGTCGATCGCATAGTGATAGCCGTCATACACTGCGCCAACGCACATGAGAAGGACGCAGATGAGTAGCGCCACGGCAAGCCGAGGAAAATAGCGAAACGCGAACACCAATATCCCGCAGGCAAGCATGATATGGCTGCTGGGGAAGGCGTTGCCGTGGACTCCCGCACGCGCCTGCACCAGCGTTACCAGGAAGTGAAACGGACCACCAGATTGCGTCGAAGTGCTCGCGTCGAGTCCCGCATTGTGGGATGGGCTGCGTACTGGAGATAACAGGTAGGTCGCGTAGCAGACCACATAGGCTACGCTCAGCGCATCCGTCATCCGCCGGAAGCCCCCGGCATAGGGCACGCGCCGTCGCCACCTCCACAACGTTCCTGCGACCACGGGATAGAACAGGTAAAAGCTCAGGTAGCCGAACTGCAGAAGTTCGCTGCCCCACGCGGGCACGTAGGTTCGAAGCCATTCGCCCGGAGGCACCGTGAACAGCGCCGACTCCCAGGCAATCACGGCCGGGTTCTGCCACGCTCCGCGCAGGCTCAGTGACAGGTATGACACTTCCTCAAACACGGTGATGAAAAACAGCGCCGGTAGCCAGTCGTGGACAAATTCCCACCACGAGCCTTCATGCTGTTTCTGCGCCGCGTAGAGGATCGCAGCCACAGCCACCAGGTTCCACGCTACATACCTGGGCCAATGCGCAACCTCCGCGAAGCGCACGCATACCAGCACCGTCAGCGCCAGATGCACCGCGAGATAGATTCGGTCAGTGAGGTTCGTAGAGATGGGCTTGAGTGTAGCAGCCGCCGCGTACCGTGCGAATCGCCAAGAAAAAAGGCCGGAGCTTTTGGCTCCGGCCGGATGTCCCACATTGTGGGGTGTGGAAGTTAGACCTTGAATTTGCGACGAGCGATACCCGCCAAGCCAAGCAGGCCAGAACCGAACATCACCAGCGTGCCAGGCTCAGGAACTGCGCTCTGGCCTCCGAAGGTGGTTACCAGGGCGCCCGTGGTTGCGCCAACGCAACTGAAGCCGGTGACGCAATACGCACGAGTGGTGACAGCACCGGTGTAGTCGGCCCACATGTAGCCGTTCGCGCCGGTGTTGGGTACGATGTCTTGCGTATCGACCACGATTTCCAGAATCAGATCACCCAATCCCGGGTTGTAGGTGAAGCTGATGCCCGACAGCGTCAGGGTGGTGCCAAAGTTGATCCCGCCCGTGGGAATGCTGGCGGTGCCGAGCAGGTTGGCCGCGCCGTTATAGTTGCTCGCCAAGTTGCTGCTTAAGCCGAGACCGACTGCCGAATATCCCCAGGAGAAGGTGTAGTTCCCGCCGAGGGCCACGGCCGGACCTGCGAACGGCCAATAGTCCCACGAGAGTGAGGTGACGTTGAACGGGCCGCTAAAGGCGCTGGAAGTAAATGCCTGCTGGTAGTCGATCGACACACCAGTGCTGGTTCCCGAATCGTTACACATAAACGGATAGCAGTTGCCGCTATCCATGCTGCCGACGGTGATACTGGCTGCATGCAGCATCAGCGTCATCGATAGCAGGGCAATGAGAGTGAGCAATTTCAAAGTGGCCTTCATTGATCCTCCGAAAAGTTGGTAAGCGAAACACTTGGTGGGTGCCCAGTTGAATCTATCGAACCGGCAGATTCCAGCGGAAAGTCAGAACCCTGATATTGACCCCACCCCAGATGTCATGATGCAGATCGAGTTCCAGCTTAGCTATTCGATAACCCTTTATTTATCCTTTACTTACCAGATATGCTTTGTAACGTGTGTGCAAAAAAGTGCAGTGTAGTGGTACTAGCCTACCGTTTTAGGTAATGTAAAAGCTGCGCCGGTTACCAGACGGAGGATTACTCTGCAGACAACGCCACTACGTCGATCTCGACCAACACATCTTTCGGCAGGCGAGCAACCTCAACTGTCGAGCGGGCGGGCGGGTCCGCATTGAAGTGGCGCCCGTACACTTCATTCATAGCTGCAAATTCGTTCATGTTTTTCAGAAAGACCGTTGTCTTCACCACCTGCGCCATCGAACTTCCTGCCGCGTTCAGAATTCCGGTGATGTTCTGAAGTACGCGCTCGGTCTGCACCGCAACGTCCCCAGCGACGAGCTGCTGCGTCGCCGGATCTAGTGGGATCTGGCCCGAAAGAAACACCAATCCGTTGGCCTTGATTGCCTGCGAGTAGGGCCCGATGGCCTTTGGGCCGTTATCGGTAGAAATGGTCTGACGCATGAATCCTCCTGAAATGTGAGCAGAGGGATTGTCGCACACGGGCTCGGCTAATCTCCCATTCGTCGCAGCGGCAGGCGGTGTGGGATAGAACCCTTGGCGTCGAAGCCGGTTCCTTTGACCTTATTTCCGTCGGTCGCGCTGGATTTTTTACGTTGTTCGGCAGCCTAATCCCGAATCAGGCCCACTCAAGAGTAGTTATACTACTGTCTGTCTAAAAGGTGTACTTATTGCATGTCAAGTAGGAGAAACACAACAATCAGGTCGAAGCCATTGAGAACACGGGAGAATAAATACCAAAAAGTGGTGCACTAGGGCGACCGTAACGTGCTATATTCGGGACAGAGTTGAAAAACGGGAATGCGCTTTAGACGTGTTCCAAGAAATAGACCCAGCCAAGCGCTGGGCTCTTGTGTTTTTGTACTCTATTTCCCCGTAACGGCACTGATTTGAGCGACGACGCTTGGGGGTATGGACGACGTGAGCTACTCCACCTCGGTGCTGTCCAAGCAGAAATGCAATCGGACTGCCGCGGCAGTTTCCCGTATGTCGTTAGTTTCTAAATCGTGCAACTACTTTCGTGAGGTATGACGTGTATGTCCTCAGGGGTGACGCGCCTATGCTGGCCGGGACCCTGCTTGTAGAATGGCGGTTGATGCCGGGACACGGCTTCGCGGGAGTGCAAGCGGGAATGGACATGACTTGGGTGACCGACCAGATTGCGGTCGGCGGGGGAATTTGGAACGAAAGCAACATGATCGCAGTGGTGGCCGCGGGGATTACTCACATCATTGACATGCAGATCGAGTTCGACGATTCCAATCTGGCTGAACCGTACGGGCTGCGAGTGTTATGGAATCCGACTGAAGACGATTTCCGGCCGAAGTCGCCGGAATTGTTCGAGCGAGGCGTGGACTTCGCTATGGATGCGCTGGAGGATCCGGAGTCGAAGCTATTCATTCATTGCGCGGCGGGAGTGCATCGTGCGCCGATGATGGCGCTGGCAGTGCTGCGAGCGCAAGGTTGGTCGCTGCTCGATGCAGTGAAGGAAATCGAAGAGAAGCGCGACGTTGTGGATTTCGCCGATGTGTACGTGCAGAGCGTGCAGGATTTCATGCGAAGCTACGAAGGGGCGGGGAAATAGCGGGCCGTTGGTGTGGCCACTTCGACTCCGCTGACAAGTTCACTACATGGTTTTAATGCCTGGTACAGCGTGAAGAGAGATACAGGAAAGGCATAGGATATGCGCAACGCATGCCGCCCGATGGGGCGGTTTTTTTGTCTGTTGATGGTGGTGGCGGCGACGCTGTTGCCCGCGCCCGTGCAGGGTCAGACCAGCGGTCCCGCGATGACGCAGGTGGTGGACATTGTCTACCGGGCTGACGGAACGGCCGCCAGGGGAACAGTGCTGATTTCGTGGCCAGCATTCACCACGGCGGATGGCAAAGCAGTAGCGGCGGGTTCGTCGAACGTGCTACTGGGGACCGGTGGTGCGTTTGCCGCGAGTCTTGCGCCCAACACCGGAGCGCAGCCGGCGGGGGTGTACTACAAAGTAGTGTTCCAGCTCATGGGCCAGGAGCCTTCGATCGAGTACTGGGTAGTTCCGGCGACGGGTTCGACCAGTATTGGCGCGGTCCGGGCGAAGCTGATGCCGGCGACGGCTGCAGCACAAGTGCTGACCCGCGATCTGGCGGATACGAACTACGTACACGTGGTGGGCGACCAGGCGGTGAGTGGGGCGAAATCGTTTGCGACGTTGACGGCGAGCGCGTTCCAGGGCATTCAATACGTCTGCCAGCAGAGTGGAACGGACATTGGCGCAAAGTTTCAGGCGGCATACAACAACCTTCCGCTGGATTCCGACGGATTCCACAACGGTACGGTGTCTTTCGATGGCTGCTCAGGCTATCAATCATGGACAACGCGAGTAGTAATGACCAGCGCCAGGGTCAAGGTGGTGGGCAATAACGCCACGTATCGGAAAGCCTATTTCCAGTGCAACACCTCGAATTGCATCACCCTACAGCAGGCTTCGAATGCTTCATCATCGGACGGCGCGAATGGATCCATCTTTCAAGGCTTCGACATGGAGGGCAACGGTACTCTGTCGAACCAGTGTGGCATCACGATCAGCGATGTTTACAATGTGGCGCTGCGTGATTTGTATTTCGCCGGCTTTAGCGCGAACGGCTCAGCACCTGTGTGTATTCAGTCGGTCATCGCGAACTCGACGGGCGTAGAAGGCCTGGTGGTTGATCACGTTATGTTTAACGGCAACTACTATGGAGCCAACTATTCGAATGTGTCGAACACGGCCAACGGCGCCAGCTTTGGCTACGAGACCTGGACAGGGGTGCGCTGTTTCGGCGGAGTGACGGGCGGCGCGTGCGTGAACATGAACAGCGGCATTTTGTATCACTCGTTTATTCAGCTGGATCCCAATACGAACGCCGCCAACTTCTCGGCGATCCGGCTGCGTGGAACACAATATAACAGTGGTCCGGGAACATCACTTTGGTATGACCGCTTGCAAATCAGCGGAGAATGTGGCGGGACATGCACAAGTTCGTATGTATTTGATTTGAGCGCCGGTACGACTGCGACGGTGTGGCTTGACTGGCATACCTCGACCAGCAGCGCGCTGGGATTGCAGACTGGTTCGGGCATACTCACTCCGTTGGTAGGCGGAGCGAACGACGGCCAAACGATTTCGTACGTTGGGCACAAGCCGCTGTGCTCGGGAAACCCGGAACAATCCAACATAGGCGGGAACTATCAGGCCTGCATTCTGCCGTACGCTAACACGGGAAGCTATGAGTCAGGGCTCTCGTTCAATATGACCTATGACCGCGCCGGGGCGCAGTATCCTTGCCTGGGCGACGGGACATCGAATGGCTGCAGCGCTCTACTGGGGCAGAACTCCGGCGACCTCCGATTTGTGGGGATCGGCTCCAACGGCGGGGCTACGCGCAACATCGCGGCGTCAAACCTACTGAATTACACGATCATGCGAATCGCGCCAGACGGGGTGTATTTCTACGACGGCTCGACACAAACGCAAAAAGCAAAGATCGATACCGCGGGCAATGCCACGGTGCAGAACCTGACGGTGAATGGAACGTGCACCGGATGCGGAGCAGGGAGCGGGAACCTGGCTTCTCCGCCGGCGATTGGGAGCACCACGCCGAACACGGGAGCGTTCACTTCGCTCACGGCGCAGAGCGTTGACGGAACGTTGAACGCGGCGGCATTTCCAGGAGCGGACCCGTGTGCGCAGATCAATAACGCGGTTGCTGTCTTACCTTCCGCCGGTGGAACCGTCGATGCCACGAGCTTCCAGGGTACAAAGTCGTGTACGACAGCGGTGGTGCTTTCCAAGCCATTGCAGTTGAAACTCGGTGGAGTAGTGCTTCAGGTACCGCAAATTAAAATCAGCGCGGCGGGAGTGAAAATCAGCGGCGTCTCGCAGCAGACTTTTGCCGGGTACGTTGGGACGGCGGCCACTACGATTCAGTCCAATGCAGCGCAGGCGCTCATTTATGTCACTGGAGGCGGTTCGTACATTGTGGAGGACCTGAATCTTGACGGAAATGGCAAGCAAGGTTTGATGGGGGTCTTCGATCCGCAGTGGTCGAACGGAACGGTTCGCAATGTCAAGGCAACGAACTTCGCGAACAGCGGCATATATATGAGGGGTGGTTTGAACAAAATCCACGACCTGGTGACCGCACACAATGGCGGCGATGGTGTGGTTTTCGGTTCGGACGGCGTAATCGACGGATTGAATGAGTTCGCGTATTCCGGCGAGACCATCGCCGGCAAGGGTGGTCTGCACGTCTGCTCGGGTGGAACGCACGTTGGCTATGTGCTGGCGGATTTCAATTCGGGATACGGCGTGATGTTTGACGGCGTGCCGGATCCTGACTGGCAAAGTTCGCACACCTATCAGATCGGCGATGAAATTCAGCCCGGCGCGGGAAACACAGGAAGCTACATATACATTGCGACCACCACGGGAACGAGCGGCGCATCTGCACCAACGTGGACCCAGGGCGTTGGAGCGACGGTCGCGGACGGCAGTGTTACATGGACAGCCACACATGTGCTGAAGGCAACAGCCTCCGGTAGCGCGCTCGTAAACGGCATCGTGTCATACAACACGGGGCCGGGGCTGCTGGTGCAGGGCGATCCAACGCATCTTTATATGGGGGTGCAGATCGGCACGGTGCTGGCCAATACGTATTCGAATACGACGACCGCGTCAACGGGAGTCAGCCTGGTACAGACGTGGCTCACTACGATTGGGGATTTGACCTGCTATGGGAGCGCATGGAGTGGAGGGCCGAACAACGATAGTGGATGCCTGGTTATTAATGGTGGGCTGAACACAACGGTTGATTCCATCAATTCGTACAACACCCATAAGAGCGCAGTCCAAATCAATGGAACTTACACGTCCATCGGCAAATTACTGATTCAGAACAACGCCGATGGGCAGACAACGGGAACAGACCGATACGCGGTGACGATCGCCACCGGTTCGTCATACACAACGATTGGGCAGGCGCAAATCTTCGACCGATGGAGGGATTCCGGAGGTCCCTATTCGGCTGGAATTTACAACTGGGGTGCATATACAAAGATCGCAAACCTGGAAGAAGGAACGTTGATAAGCGGAGCGAACTTGCCGAACGACTGGGAGCTCGCGATGGCGGATTGGGTGGACGTTGCGAATGCCCAGGCAACGTGGAACTTTAGAACACAGACAAACTACGTTTGGGATGGCGGAACGGGTTGGGGCAACAACCGAAGCGCTATCGACCAGGGAGGCGTACATGCCCCGGCATTTTGCACCCTTGCGGGGAGTCTAACCGATACTTCTGAATGCATTGGCGACGATGGTAACGGAAATATGCGAATCAGCTCAGGAGCCAGCGGAATCACCTTCGCGAATAACGCGCACTCGACAGTCTTCGGGTCTGTCAATAACGCAAGCGGATTGTTTACATGGGGTGGGGACTTAAGTGTCCGCGATATTCCGGGGCACGCGTATTTCGTGAGCAAGTACGCCAGCATTCAGGCGGCGATTAACGCGGCATACGGTACGGGCGCAGTTGCGGGAAAAGTGATTGACGACAGGACGGCGGCGTATAGCGGGGCGGGATTTTATGTTCCTGACTCGGTGACGGTGGAGCTGGCGCCGGTTCCTTATACGTTCACAGGAACGGTGACGCACAACAACGGTAATAACAATGTAACGGCGGCGATCGTGGTGGAGCAGGGCGGACACGTAACGGGTCGCAGCACTTCGAGCAATCACGGAACGGTGATCGGCGTATCGCCGGGGTTCGCGGGCGACATTGTTGCGACGACCAGCGAAGGCACGGGGATCGGGACGACGGCGCAATGGTGGCACTGGGGATCGATTGAGAACCTGAACATTAATGGTACGGGGCAAGCGTCGGGGCGCTGCCTGGTGGTGGAGAACATGGGCGAGACCGCGCGGGTGGAAAACATCGAGGCTCGCTCATGTTTTGGGAACAATATTGAGATCATCGGGGCGTCGGCGACGCAGTCGTCGGTGCGCAATATAACAACGATGCGATCGCAGACGGCGAGTGGGATTCGTTTTACCAACCTGGCGGGTGTGGGGAAGATTGATGGACTGAGCGGCGATTGCAATCCGACTTCGCTGGTGTCGGTGCAGGAAAATGCAGCGGGTTCACTGACGATTCTGGGACTGAAGGCGGAGGGCGAGGCGTCGATTTGCACGGGCACGGTGCAGGACCCGGTGGTGTTGCTCGATGGTGTGGCAGGTTTCAACGATCACGTGCGGATTATCGGCGGGTATGCGTTTGGGACAGCGCAGGCGAATTTCGCCAAGTTCATCAATGCGGGCGACGCGATATTGGAGACCGAGGGACTATACATCACCGGATACACCAATATGTTGAATGATACGGTGCGGGCGGTGACGGTTCCGCTGACGGCGAGCAGCAGCAAGCAACCTTTTTATTACGAGCCGGGCGGGACGACGTTTGCGAACCAGGCATTCACGCTGACCGGCGGGACCTTTATACAGGGCGCACCGGCGGGAACGCCGACGGAAATTTTCGGATTGACGACGGGGAGCGCGACGCTGCTGGCCGCGGCGGGGAACGGCGACAACAGCAGTATTCTCGCGGGCGGAATCCAGATCAGCGGACAGAACCGGATTTCGTATGGGACTCCGCCGGAGATTATGGCGCGATGGGGGTATCGGTGGCTGGGCGCGGGGCTGGGCTATGACACGACGAATTTTGACCTGGTGCCGGCGTGGAATAGCGGAGATTCAAGCACGCGCAATTTAGGGAACCCTCTGACGGTGTGTCAGAAGGGCAGCACGACGGTAAGTTGCCGCTGGCCGAATATCTACGCCCAGAATGTGGATACGAATTCGCTGACTGTAAATGGTTCGGCGGTGACGATTCCGACGGGGGGATCGACGACGCCCTTGATGAATGGGACGGGAGCGGCGGGAAGTTCGGCGAATTTTGCGCGGGCGGACCATGTGCATCCTTCGGATACCTCGCGAGTGGCGACGACGACCACGGTGAATGGGCATGCGCTGACGGGGAATGTGACGGTGACGGCGGCGGATTTAGGAGCGGGCGCGGTGGCGGCAGGGGTCACGGTGCCGTGGGGACAGGTGACGGGGCAACCATCTTCTATGCACATGGTATCGGGAACGATGATAGGGCCATCGAGCGGGGTTGCGGGCAACGGTGCGGATCAGAATATGTTTAGCGTCGCAGTGCCTGTGGGAACGTTTGCGGTGGGGACGGGAATACATTGCTCGGCGCAATGGACGAACAGTGCCAGCGTGGCCACCAGCTATAAGTGGACGCTGGGATCGACGTTGCTGGCGACACAGTCGGTGACTACCTCGTCAGCCAATTTTTATACAGACATCGAGATTTACACGCCGAGTTCGCTGACAGGGGAAGTGGCGTGGGTAGCGCCGATTGTTGCCGGAACCGCGATCCAGGCGGGGGCGCAGGTGGGATTAACGGCGGCAGAGAACCTGGGGAGCGCGTCAACGCTGAAAATCACGTTCAACACCACAAGCGGCGACACGATTACGCCGAAGACATTTCACTGCAACACGATTCAGTGAGGGGGCGATCGACGTACCGCAGGGGCTAAAGCCCGGCGTCATCGGAGCGTGTGATGGCACGGCTGAAGCCGTGCCCCTGAAAAACAACGTGGTGTTGGTTCCCACCCTTTCCCAAAAGAAGGGAAAGGATGGGGCAGGCGGCAACTCGAGGGTGGAGGTCCCTCAGGGGCTGAAGCCCAGCATCATGGGGCGTCTGATGGCACGGCTGAAGCCGTGCCCCTTCAAGACAACGCAGTGTGGTGTTTGCCACCCTTTCCCACAAGAGGCAGCCGGTGATGAGGCTCGGGCTCAAGCCCTCGCGGGAATGTGCCGCCGGTTGAAACCGGCTCGGGATTCTTAAAGCTCACTTTCCCAGCGTTGAAACGCTGGGCTTTCTTATGGCGTCCCGCGAGGCGGGACTGGCGAGCGCTGCACGCAGGATGACAAGACAGTGGTTAGTGGATAGTGGTTAGTGGATAGAAAAGGCGGATTCACCACGGAGGACACGGAGAGCACGGAGAAGGAAGGGTCTAGATCCCAGCCTTTCCCAAAGAGGTAGCCGGTGATGAGGCTCGGGCTCAAGCCCTCGCGGGAAGGTGCCGCCGGTTGAAACCGGCTCGGGATTCTAAAAGCTCACTTTCCCAGCGTTGAAACGCTGGGCTTTCTTATGGCGTCCCGCAAGGCGGGACTGGCGAGCGCTGCACGCAGGATGACAAGACAGTGGTTAGTGGATAGTGGTTAGTGGATAGAAAAGGCGGATTCACCACGGAGGCACGGAGGACACGGAGAGGGAAGGGTCTAGATCCCAGCCTTTCCCAAAAGAGGCAGCCGGTGATGAGGCTCGGGCTCAAGCCCTCGCGGGAAGTGTGCCGCCGGTTGAAACCGGCTCGGGATTCTAAAAGCTCACTTTCCCAGCGTTGAAACGCTGGGCTTTCTTATGGCGTCCCGCGAGGCGGGACTGGCGAGCGCTGCACGCAGGATGACAAGACAGTGGTTAGTGGATAGTGGTTAGTGGATAGAAAAGGCGGATTCACCACGGAGGCACGGAGGACACGGAGAGGGATGAGGTAGAAACCCCATCCTTCTCGCAGGACAACGGAATCATAGAAGTGTTGTAAAACGGCGCGCGTGACGGAGAGTTTCACGGATCTGACAATGTCAGACAGAGTGGGACCCAGAGTGGATTGCGCGTGCAATTGCCGACGGAGACGTCTGATCCCACCCTTTCCCAAAAGAAAGGAAAGGATGGGGCACCCAGGAGAATCTGGCGGTCTTGTTGTATTTGCGGGGCGCCCAGTGGGGGTGCTGCCGGACTTCGACGAGTTGGAACAAGTTCGCAGGGACGGCCAGTCCCCGCATTGTGGCGCCCATTGTTCAGGGGTGAACGATGAGCGCGACAGAAGTGGTTGAAACGGCGCAGGGTGGAATAGAAGAGAGTGGTCAGTGGCCGGTGGCTAGTGGTCAGTCAGCCCATGGGAGCTCGTTTCCTCAGGGGCTAAAGCCCGGGATTCAGGTCGACGGTGACGGCACGGCTGAAGCCGTGCCCTTTCAAAGCGGCAAGATTGAATCAAGCACTCATAGTGAGTTGGAAAGACGCTGTCAGCTGTCAGCTATCAGCTGTCAGGAAAGCGGTTGTCAGTCGCCAGTCGGCAGTGGTCAGTTGGCCTGGGCAGATGCGTCCCCTCAGGGGCTAAAGCCCGGGATTGAGGTGGGCGGTGACGGCACGGCTGAAGCCGTGCCCTTTCAAAGTCAGGATGAAGGGCTGGAGCTGTCAGAAGAGGAAATCGACAAACTTAGCGCATTTTTGAACGAGGAATCGAAGGAGGAAGTTGCAGAGACGGCGCGGCAAAAGCGTCTGCTGAAAAAACGCAAGAGCATCGAGGAGCACATTGAAATCATGGTGCGGTTTGGGGAACTGCTGGACAATCCCAAGCCGTGCGTGCGCATGAAGGAGGAGGGAAGAACGTACATGTTGGCCGCGCGAGAGGCCATGATGCGGAAATGGCTGAAGATCAGGAACCGAAAGTCGCGGCTGACAAGCTTCCGGGTGAACGCGGTGCAGCGGGAGTACGCGCGAACTGCGGCGAGGAAGAGCATCGTATTGAAGGCGCGGCAACTGGGGATCACATCCTATGTGGCCGCGCGTTTCTTTTTGCATTGCATCACGCGGCCGGGAACGTTGTGCGTGCAGGTGGCGCACGACCAGCGGTCGGCGGAACAGATCTTCCGCATCGTGCACCGTTTGCTGGCGAACCTGCCGGACTACGTGCGAAAGGGAGCACTGACGACGTCGCAGGCGAACAAGCGACAGATCGTGTTTCCGTACATGGATTCGGCGTACCTAGTGGAGGCCGCGGGGGAGAATGCGGGACGCGGGATGACAATCCAGAATTTGCATTGCTCGGAGGTTTCACGGTGGCCGGGTGACGCAGCGGCGACACTGGCGGCGTTGCGGGCGGCGGTGCCTCCGGATGGGGAGATCGTGCTGGAGTCAACGGCGAACGGAGCGTGCGGCTGCTTTTATGAAGAGTGGCAGCGCGCGGACGAGACGGGGTATTCGCGGCACTTCTTTCCGTGGTGGTGGGAGCCGAGCTACAAGCGCGAGGTGGAGATCGTGGAGTTCACGGAAATCGAGTTGGAGCTGATGGCCGAATACGGGCTGTCGGCGGAACAGATCGGGTTCCGGCGGGAGGTGCGGGCGAACTTCGGAGCACGGGCGGCGGAGGAATTCGCCGAAGATGCAGAGAGCTGCTTCCGGGCGTCGGGCGAGTGCGTGTTTGACCTGGACGTGGTGGAACAGCGGCTGCGCGAAGTCACTCCGGCGATGGCGGATGCGGACAACTCACGGATGCTGACGTACCTCCCGCCACAGCCGGGGAAGGAATACATCATTGGAGTGGATCCGGCAGGAGGCGGGAGCGAGGGCGACTACGCGTGCGCGCAGGTGATTGATCGGTCGTCAGGGATGCAGTGCGCGGAGTTGCGCGGGCATTTGACTCCGCAGGAACTGGCGGGTCGAGTGGCGATCCTGTCGCGACAATACAACCGGGCGGTGGTGGCGGTGGAACGAAATAATCACGGCCACACGGTGCTGAGCACTCTGGGCATGTTGCACGCGGATGTGCTGCTGTATCACCAGAACGGGCAGGCGGGATGGCTCACGACGGCGGCAACGCGTCCGCGGATGCTGTCGAACTTGGTGGCAGTGCTGTCGGCGGCGCCGTGCTTGTTCGTCAGCACGAGACTACTAGCGGAGTTCAAGACGTTTGTGCGGCGTCCGGACGGGAGTACGGCGGCGGCGAACGGGACGCACGACGACACGGTGATGGCGATGGCGATTGCGCAGATAGTAAGGACGGAGGAAGTGGGAAAGGCGTCGGTGGCAAGAGCGGAGGTAGAGGTGGGAACGCTGTAAGAAGTGGATAGTGGGTAGTGGATAGTGGATAGTTAAGGCGGGGAGCAGGCAGGGCTCCCCGCTTTGCTTTGCGTCGGGAGATTGGTGGCGTCACATGCTGGTGTGATGGATGGCGGTGAAAGAGGGAGTAGGAGTGGGTAGGCTGGATGAGTAATTAGCAATTAGCAAAGGCGTTAGGGGTAGCTGGTGACTGGTAACTGGTTAAAACGCGCGATGCCCCAGGTGCTAGAAGCGTGATTTCAATTGCGCGGAGCAGCGAGTGAGGAACGCGATCTTTGATTAACGCGGTGCAACACGTACGACGGATGCGGGGCGGAGCGCAGAGCCACATGATGCGCTGTGCGGACGGTCATTATTATGTGGTGAAGTTTCAGGACAATCCGCAGCACACGCGGGTGCTGGTGAATGACTGGCTGGGCACGCGGCTCGGAGAGATGATTGGGTTGCCGATGCCGGCGGTGGCGGTGGTGGATGTGCATCCGTGGCTGGTGGAGCACACTCCGGAGTTGCGGTGGGAGTTATGCGGACAGCGGAAGATGATGACGGCGGGGCTGTCGTTTGGTTCGCGGTACGTGGTGGCTCCGACGGAAGGGCAGGTTTATGACTACTTGCCGGAACCGATGATGGCGCAGGTACGAAATACGCGCGATTTTGCGGGCGCGCTGGCGCTGGATAAATGGACGTGCAACGCCAACGGCCGGCAAGTGGCGTTCTGGAAGAAGGGACGCGAACGGAAGTTTACGGCGAGCTTCATCGACCAGGGATATTGCTTTAATGCGGGAGAGTGGAGTTTTCCGGATTCGCCGCTTCGCGGCGTGTTTGGGCGGAATGATGTTTATGCGTGTGTCACAGGGTGGGAGTCATTCGAGCCGTGGCTGAGCAGGATTGAGACTTTCCCGGAGAGTTCGGTGTGGGCGCTGGCGGAGGAGATCCCGCCGGAGTGGTATGGAAGTGAAGCGGGAGAGCTGGAGAAGCTGCTTTGCAAGTTGCTGGAGCGAAGGGCGAGAGTGCGGGAGTTGATTGAGTCGTTTCGGAAGTCGTCGAGGGAGCCGTTCCCGGAGTGGCGGGAGGCAGTGAATTAGCGACTAGCAACTAGCAACTAGCAACTAGCTAAGGCGGGCTATGAAGGACTTTCGGCAATTGCAGGTTTGGGAGAAGGCCCACACGGTGACACTGTTGGTCTATCGGCTCACGGCGACGTTTCCCACAGAAGAACGATATGGTCTGACAAGTCAATTGCGCAGGGCGAGTGCGTCGATTGCGGCGAATATAGCCGAAGGTTGCGGCCGAAATAGCGACGGAGACTTTCAAAGGTTTCTCACAATCGCGATGGGATCGGCAGTCGAAGTTGAGTACTTCCTCTTGTTGGCTCACGATTTAGGATTTCTCAGAGTCGACCCTTACCGGAGTGCGGATCGTAGAGTCGTAGAAGTGCAGCGAATGCTGGGCTCATTGATTAGAAAAGTCGAAGCTACCCGCACAACGACGAGGAGTAGCCGCTGAAAGCTAGGAGCTAGTCGCTAGTCGCTGATTGCTGACATGGCTGAGTACAAACAGTGCGAGTTCTATTTGCTGCGGTATGTGCCGGACGCGGTGAAGGATGAGTTCGTCAATCTGGGCGTGGTGCTGCTGGAGACTGGCGACGGCGACGCGGCGTTCACCGATGTGCGATTTACGCGCGACTGGCGACGGGTGCGGTGCCTGGATCCGGAGGTGGATGTCGAGTTGCTGGAGTCGTTCGAGGGCGAGTTGCGGCGGATGCTGCAGTCGCGAGCGGCGGAGGTCATTAATTACAGGGGGCCGATGTCGCGGCGGGACTGGCTGCTGCGATTGCTGGAAGACGGGCTGTCGAATACGTTGCAGATTACTCCGGCGAAGGCGGTGCTGGCGGAGAATCCATCGATTGAGTTGGGTAAGTTGGCTCAGATGTACTTGGAGTCGTCGCGGCACGAACGGCGGGCCCAAAGCGGGCGGCGAGTAATTTATGCGGCGATGCGAGAGGCGTTCGAAGGTGCGGGCGTTTGGGCGCTGGGGCGGCGTGATATTGCGCTGGCGAATTATGGGAGCAAGGGCGATCCGCTGAAGATTGATTTTGGGTACAGGCCGAATGGAGTCATAAAGATGTTCCAGGCGGTGTCGCTGGAGACGGATGTGGATGCGGCGAAGGTGCTGGCGTTCAGCTATCCGGCGCTGAGAGAAGGATTGCGGCGGGCGGAGAATGCTGGGAGCGAGTTGACGGCGGTAGTGGAGGACGGGTTGAATCGCGGCGACGAGTCGATTGGGTTTGCGCTGGCGACGCTGGCGGCGAGCGAGATTCGCGTGGCGGTGGTGAGCGAGATGGCAGGAATTGCCGAGCGGGCGAGGGTGGAAATGTTGGGAAGAAGTGGATAGTGGATAGTGGATAGTGGTTAGAAACAGCGACTAGCAATTAGCAATCAGCGACTAGCAATTAGCTAAGACGAGTTTCCTTAGGGGCTAAAGCCCGGCGCCTTGAATGCCGCTTATGGCACGGCTGAAGCTGGGCCCCTTCAAGTCGACGGAACAGATTAACTGTGGAATTGATCTAGCACGTAAGTTCAACGGCGCTCCGAGAGGGGCGCTTTTCTATTGGAAGCGAGAACTCATGAACATGAGAAAAGGTTGGAGCGGCGCGATGCGCCGGGTGGCGGAAGTGTCGGGGATGGTCGCAGGGACGGGAAAGCAGATCCCTCGCGGGCTGAAGCCCACTCGGGATAACAAACAGGATGCGTTTTGCGGCACGGCTGAAGCCGTGCCCCTTCAAACGCAGATCTCTGGCAGCTTGGAGTCCGCTGGTGATGACAAGGCGGGAAAGAACGTTCGGGATGACAAATCGGAAAGGCATATTGAAGCTGCAGGCGAGGCCGCACGGCGGACGGTGCCCCTGCCTTCCATCCTGACTTCGGGGGCACCCACGCTGATGCGTGCCGGAGTCATGCCCAAACCTACGCCTGCGAATTTGCGAAGGTTTGCGGACACGCCGATCGCGCGACGAGCGATCAACATTGTGAAAGATCGCGTGGCGGGGATGCAGTGGAGGATTGAGCCGAGACGGGGACGGTTCATCGATTCCCACATATCCCAAAAGAAGGTATATGTGGGCCACCGCGAAGAAAGTCAAAAGACCCACCCAAGCAAAAACGGCTTGGGTGGGGCACCCGAGCATCCGTCTGGTTCCCACCCTTTCGCAAAGGACGCGAAAGGATGGGGCACCCACGGCTTAACTGATCATGGTTTAACTGATCCGACGAGCATGGAAGAGCGGATTGCGGTGCTGACGGAGAACTTCGAAGCGCCGAATCCGGAAGACTCGTTTCGGTCGATGATCGAGCAGGTGCTGGAAGACGTGCTGGTGGGCGGGTTCGGCGCGATCGAACTGGATTTGACGGGGGATGAGCGGCGTCCGCTGGTGCTGTGGCCGGTGGATGGGGCGAGCATCCGTATTAAGAGCGATTGGGATGGGAACCCGGCGTCGCCGCGCTATGTGCAGGCGACGGGGCAGTTCATGCCGAACGCGGACATCACGCTGGCGGATGAAGAGCTGGCATACATACGGCTGAATCCGCGGACGTACACGCCGTTTGGGTTGGGCAAGCTGGAAGTCGCGTTCGAGACGATTCACGAATTTCTGGGCGCGCATCGTTACGCGGCGCGGTTGGCGAGCAACACGGTGGTGCAGTATGCGCTGTGGCTGCAGAATTTGACGCCGCAACATCATGAGCGGCTGATTCGGTGGTGGCAGGACGAGATTGAGGGGACGGGGAAGGTTCCGATTTTGTCGGCGGAGTCGAAGCCGGAGGTGCTGCGTTTTGGTGCGGGGACGGACGCGGACCTCCGGCTGGAATGGCAGGAGTTTTTGATTCGCATGATTGCGGATGCGTTTGATCTGCCTCCGATGATGCTGGGGCTGGTGAGCGATGTGAACCGCAACACGGCAACTACGCAGTCAGACGACGCGTTTCGCACGGCGGTGGTTCCGGTGGCGCGACTGATTGGGGAACACCTGACACGTGACGTTATCAGCAAGCGGTTGGGATGGAACGATCTGCAATTTGTATTCACCGATGTGGACGCGCCGAATGAGCTGGAGCAGGCACAGATTCAGCAGATCCTGTTGGGATGCGGGGTGCTGACGGTGAATGAAGTAAGGCGCATGAAGGGGCTGCCGCCGCTGGCGGACAAGACGGATGGCGTGGCGGATGCGCCGGAGATGGAATGAAAGAACAGTGGATAGTGGGTAGTGGATAGTGGATAGAAACAGCAGATCCTTCGACTTTGGCGGCAAGGCCGCCTTCGCTCAGGATGACAAACGAAAAAGCAGATCCCTCGTCCGCCGCGGCGGACTCGTGATGACAAATCGTAAGAGGAATGGAAGAGGCGAGAAACGCTATGAACCTGGAAATGGAAGCGATGGCGCTGGCGATGCCGGAGGTGGATGGGCATCCGAACCGGCTGGAGTTTCATGGAGTGCTGACGCTGGTGGGAAGTCCGTCGCGGCGAGCGCCGAGCGGGGCAAACGGGCATCGGGTGATGCTGACGCGGAAAGCGACGGAAGCGGCGCTGCCGTCATTGTTGGGGATGGCGCTCGATTACGCTCCGGCGCTGGACGCGCATGATGCACGCCGGAAAATCGGGGTGATCACAGCAGCGGAGATTGTGCCGGTGAAGGCGGAAGTTGCGAAGAGCGAGGTCCCGCAGGGGCTAAAGCCCGAGGTTGAGAACGACCGTTATGGTACGGCTAAAGCCGTGCCCCTTCAAGGCCGCCGGAAGAATCGGGCATTGGCAGAAATCAGAGGGAAAGATCGCGATCCGCGGGTATTTGTATGCGCACGACTTTTCGGACGTTGTAGCAGAGTTGCGCGCGGGAAGCGGGACGCTGGGGATGTCGTACGAGATCACGGACGCGATTGTGGTGAGTCCGGCGTCGCCGATCTGGACGGTGACATCATTCACGTTTACCGGGGCGGCCGTGCTACGACGGGAGCGGGCGGCGTATCCGGAGACGTGGATCGAGGTGGCGTGAAAGGTAACTGGTGACTGGCAATTAGCAATTAGCTCGTAGCAACAGCGGCAGGTCATACCCAATTAGGACGATCGTGCGCACGCGGTTTTGCCAGGCCCGTCAATGACAGGAAGCGGCCAGAGTAAAGGAGAAGAGAAGCATGGAGCAGGGAAACGAAACAAATCAGGCGGCGGTTCCGGATATTGCAGGAAAGCTGGCGGAAGCCACGCAGGCAATGGCGGATGCGCTGCACAACATTAATGCGCAGTTTGATGCGCTGCACGCGAAGATCGATCGCATCGTGGCGGCGGTGGAAGACGATGACGTTCACGAGGATGCGAGCGACGCGCCGATCCATAAGAAGCTGGCGGATGCGGAAAAGGCCAATCATGACCTGAAGGCGCAAGCCGCGCAGGCACGGCGCAAAACGCTGTCTCCGCTGGTGACCACGTTGCTGGCGAAAGGAGGCGTCGAAGGAGATGCGCTGATCGAGGCTCCGGTGCTGGAGAAAGCGCTGAGCGGGTTGAGCATCGAGCAGCGGATTGCGGTCAAAGCGGAGATGGCACGGGCCGGGATCCTGACGTAGCGACTGGCTTAGGGCGGTTGGTAACTGATCCCACAGTGTAAGACAACATATTCGTAACCATATGGCGGCTGAGGCCGCCTTTCTTTTTGAAAGGACAACATGAAAGCACAATTCGTAAACCTGCAGGCGGCCGCCGACTACATGGGGCCGGGAGCGGTGGAGATCGACCGCTACCAGACAGAAATCACTGACATCGTGCGGCGACGCGGGGTGTTCGGGCAACGCATCAAGAACGTGCCGGCTACGGGACATCCGTCACGCTTTTTCGAGGAGACGGCGATCGCTTCGCCGACAGCGGCCAACGGTTTCGTAGACCCGCGCACCATCGCGCCGACACTGGTTTCGCCGACCCGCGTGGAGCGCAGCGTCCCGCTGAAATGCCTGGTAAGCCAAATCAACTACAACTTGTTCGACATTGAGGTGGGCGCGCAGCAGAGCCAGTTTGCCTACTTGCAGGCGAAGGACCTGGCGGATTCAGTGGAAGGCATTATGCGGACGCACGATGTGTCGCTGTGGAATGGTAACGACACTTCGCTGAGCTCACCTACCACAACGCAGTACTACGGTGTGGGACAGCAAATTAACGACGGCGGCAATGTCGTGACCATCACAACCAGCGAGAGCATTGTCGACTACCTGAAGTCGACAGTGGCGCAGATGGTGGCGAACTCAAGCTTCGAGGTACGGCCGACGGCGATCTATGCCAACCCGGTGCTGCTGGACCTGATCGATCGGGAGATGAAGCAGGACTTCAACGTAGTGTTGTCGACCACCGATGTCGGTGCGGGGCTGCGGGTGAAGACGCTGTCGACGCAGGCGGGCGACTTGCCGCTGATTCCGGAATGGTCGCTGGCGTACACGGGCGTGCCGGGAAGCGGGACGGCGGTGCTGCCGTGCTACATCGTGCAGGAAGACATGATCGAGTACCACTGGCTGACCAGTCCGACGCCGCGCGTGTTTCAGTTGGGCACGCCGAGCTCGCTGGCTTCGCAGATGGTGGTGGTGAAGTTCGGCGGCGTAGTGGTGAAGGGCGCGAATTACGCACACTACAAGGTGGTGGTGAACCGGTAGGCAGTGGCCAGTGGCCGGTGGTCAGTGGCTAGAAAGCCGTCCCGCTCAATCGCGAAAGGAAGGCGGTAGAGCGGGAGAACCGGTGGAGCTTCGCGGGCGACCAGGTTGCGAATGATCCCTGTTTTCGCGGCGAAGTATCCGCACGCCACTTGTGTGCGAGGGGACGGGTGAAGCCGTCCCCTATTAGCTCTTAGCCGTTAGCCCTTAGCTGTCAGCTGTTCGCGGCATGGCCGCCTGCAACGACAGATCGTAGAAGGAAACAACCATGAACTATTTGGATCCGACGGAATACGAGAACTACGGAATTGAGGCGAGCACGCCGGCGTCGTGGGTAGCGGCTGCATCGTCGATGATCGACGCGCACTGCCGGCGTCCGACGTTGGGGGCATCGCAGTACACGGAACGGCTACGGCTGACGCCGGGAAGAAACACGGTGCAGCTTGCCTTTCTGCCACTGGCAACGCCGCAGGGGCAGACATCTCCGCTGGTATCGGCGCGAGGGCGGTACGCAACGCCGCGGCGGGGCGATGATCTGACAATGTGGGATATGACACTAGAGGTCGCGGCGGTATTTGCGTTGCCGGGGACGTGGATCAACGTTGATGTGACGCAGATGGATTACTTCGCCGATACGGGCGAGGTGTCGTGGCTAGGAAATCCGCTGGGATTGCACTTCCAAGAGATGGAGATCACGTATAACGCCGGGTTGGCCACGATTCCCGATGCGGTGAAGTTTGCGTGCGCGCAGATCGTGCGCAATGCGCAGGCCACACCGGCGTTGAATGTGCGGGCCAACACACTGAATTCGATGCACCTGGAATATTTCGCGGACACGCTGGTGGACCAGAGCGTGCAGGCGATGCTGGCGCCCTACGTGGCGCAGAAGGTTGGTTGATATGGCAACAGTTTCAGCCCCCATGGGGCCGATTGCAGGGCGCGCGCACATGGCGCAACGCGCGGCGGAAGCGATGCTGCGCTCGCTGGGTGCGACACAAATCACGGTGCGGGTGGCGCAACCTGCGATCGACAGCACGAGTGCCCAACTGGGCATGACGTGCGGTGGATTCGAAGATGTGTCGCTGTTTCCGGTGGTGGTGCGCAGCTCGGCGTTGGCCGCGAACGAGACAGTAAAGGTCGAGGTGCTGGTGAGCGCGACCGCGGCGATTGCGGCGGCGACGGCGCATGGGGTTGAGGACGTCGCTACCTGGCTGCTGGAGGCGCACGGCCTGCTCTTCCACAACAAGCTGCTACACATCGACAACGTGATGGTGGACCATTTCGCGGGTTCGGAATACCTGTACCACATTCTGGCGTCGGAGTAACACACATGCAGGCAACCAAAGACAGCTTCTATCTGACATTGCGGGACAGGTTGGCGCAGGCGTATCCGGCGCGAACGATTACGGTGGATGGGATCACGCGTCCGGCGATCGTGGTGGTGGAAAACGACAAGCCGAGCGTAACGGCGCGACAGCACGATGCGTTTTACGTGGAGTGGGGCGAGGCGCACGCGGTGCGTCCGGCGATGAGCACGATGATGGCAATGGCATGCACGGTTTCGTACGCGAGCGCGGGGACGGAACAGAACGGCGGCCTCGATCGTGGACGCATGCTGGGCGAATTGGAGTCGGAGCTACTGGGTGTGTGCTCGCCGGCGGTGACGCGGAAGAACGATTACACAGGCGCGAATCCGGTGGACCTGGGCTCTAACGTTTTTTGGAGCCAGCTCGCGTTTCGCGCGACGAAAGCCGCGCCGGAGTGCGTGGCGGGTGAGGCGAGCGTCACGGTCTATTTCTATCCAGAGGTGAACCAGGTATGAGTGGGAATCCGTATGCGAAGCAGTCGCAGATGTGGCCGCTGGCGGAGGCAGTGCGAGCGTATGTGCTGCCGATCGACCGCAATGCAGGGACGAGCGTTCCGTTCGATCCGTCAGACCAAGGGGAGTTCGAGCTGGATGCAGCGCCGGCGCCGTTTCAGGACCTGGGATGGGTGGAGAATTTTCAGCGGACCTCGGCAACGAAGTACGAGACGTTGCGAACGGGCCCGCAGAGCACGCTGACGACGCAGTATCGCGGGCAGTTTGATGCGGGAGTGGAATTCGATTTGCCGAACTGGGGCAAGCTGCAAATGGCGCTGGCCGGAGGCGGCCAGCAGTTCAATGTGCTGGCGACGCCGATGACGAGCCTGCCGCGCGGGTCGGGAGGAATCGCAACTCCTGCGGTGTATGTGCAGGACGGGGCGACGATGTACGAATTGCCGCTGGCGGCCGCCGACCTGGCGAACTTTCAGATTGGCGACGTGGTGGCGGTGGACGTGGATTATACGGGGCAGGCGGGATACCTGGGGTCGGGCGCTCCGGGGACGTACCTGGCAACGGCGCTGGATGCGGCGTCGCATGTAGACCTGGTGCGGCGCGTCACTTTCAATGTTGCGCGAGTGTCGAACAAGACGCCTTCGTCGCTGATCCTGGGGCAACGGCTGATCGGCGGCGCGCAGACCGGCATGGGTGTGCAGAAAGTGGTGGCGCTGGTGGACCGCGAAGGCGACAGCTACTTCCAGGAATGGGCAGCGCTGTTTGTCGTAACGGGCGGTAGCGGAGGACGGGCGTGCTTTTACTATCCGCGGCTGCAGGCGGCGGCGAGCACGAGCGAAGTGCAGAGAGAGGTCGCGGCACCGCTGTTCGGCAACATGCTGCACGCGAAGTTGCGGGCCATGCCGACGGTCGATCCGAATGACGGGGAGACCGTGTTGTGTTACCGCAGCTATTTTCCGGCTAAGAACGCGGCGGTGTGAGGGCAGTGGTCAGTGGTTAGTGGCTAGTGGTTAGAAAAGAGCTACTAGCGACTAGCAACTAGCCAGGCGGGTGCGAGGTACGGTTACTGGTGACTGGTGACTGGTAACTGGAGCCCTTCGACAAGCTCAGGCAAGCTCTTTGACTTCTGGCTTCGCTAACTTCGCTCAATGTGACAAACAAGAACACATCCCATGACAGTTCATGTAGTGCGAAATTATGAAACTACTTATCGATAACAATGACGGGTTGGGGCAGCAGGATTACAGCGCGTATCTCGACGCAGAGAACTTGCCGAGGCTGAAGCGCGAGTTGAATCGCGCGGCGGTGATGCAGGTGGGGTTGGCGTCGAGTGATGCAGTGTTTCGAGTTCCGGCGAGCGGTGCGCGGGTGGTGCTGCAGCGCGACGATGAGTACAAGCTGTTCACGGGCTATCTAACGATGGCGCCGCAACTGGAATATCTCGGAACCACGCAGACGGGCACGGCGTGGCGCTATGGGTTGAACGCTACTGACGATAGTTGGCTGCTCGATCATAATGCGCCGACGGCGCGGACTCCGTTTGTGTATCGCACGGCGGGCGATGCGTTGCGCACGATTACGTATGACGTGTTGCCGGGGGTGCTGGACGTTACGGGCGTGCAAGACCTGGGCTACGTGAACCAGTATGTTGCGAGTTCGCAGAAATCATGGGGCGAGCATGCGCAGACGCTGGCGACGATGGAACGGGCATGCTACCGAGTCAACGACGGAAAGCTCATATTTCAGCCGGTGGGGCAGCAGAGCTTCAGCATTAGTGAGAGTGATGCGAAGTTTTCGCCGGATGGGCTAACGGTCGCGCAGCCCGACTGCCTTAACAATGATGCGACGATCGTGGGCGAACTGGAGCCGACGGCTTATGTGCGGGACTACTTCATCGGAGATGGAACGACACTGGGTTTCTACCTGTCGCGGTCGCCGTTTGCGCGGGCGACCGTGACAGTGTTTGAGGAAGACTACGGCGGCCCAGGACTGAGTCCTACATTGTGGTATGTGACCGACCCGAACCACAAGGTAGGAGTGGCCAGCGGGCAGTTGCAGATCAATGGCGGCCCGGCGACGGTAGGACTGGTGGAACAGATCGAACTGGCCGGGGGACTGCGCATCCAGCACGGACAGGTGACGTTCAGCGCGCCTTCGACGGGGACGCTGGGCGGGATTTACAACGGCAGCATCGCCGACGCTAATTGCGTGGCGGGGTTCAGCATCACGCCGAATGGGAGCAACTGCAATATTCAAGCGCTCATTAACGGAGCGGGTGCGGGGGCCGCGCTGGTGACGCAGCCGGGACATCAATACGAATTGGTAACGCAATTGTTTGCCAACGAGGCGCACCGGGTACATCAGACGTATTGCTCGTCCGCGCATGGCGGCGGAAATGGGCGCGGCGGGGACACGATTGCGGCGGCGATGCGTGTGGTGCTGTCGGTACACGACGTGGACCCGAACAATCCGGGGACGATGGCGGCAGCGGCGGCGGTGTTGTACGACGGAGTGCTGGGTTCGGCCCCGGCGTTTGCCAGCTATGCGGTGGCAAATGGTCCTGCGTTGTGTGCGCAGTTGGTGTATACGCGGCTGCAGCAGATGGTGAACGCCGAGGTGCGGAGCATGATTCCCGGACAGGCGTTTCGGACGCGACTGACAGGCGCGCTGGCTGACGGGGGCGAGTGTTACATCTCGAGCGCCAGCGAACTGCACTTTTATCCGCCGTATCCTCCACAGGCGAATGAACAGATTGTGGTGTCGTACAGGGCGAGCGCGCGGGCCATCGCACGGGTGCAAGACGCGAATAGCATTGCATCCCACAATGTGGGAGCAGACCACGGGCGGCGAAGCTGGGTGCGGCATATGGCGGTACCACCGGCGCTGACATCGATCGACTGTGAGAACGCGGCCCTGGCGCTGCTGGATGACACCGTACAGACGACATGGGTCGGAGAGTACCGGATCATCAGCGATTGCCTGCCGGCCAACGATGTGTTGCCGGGCGATGCGGTGCAGGTGACGGCTCCGTCGCGGCAGGCGAATTTCGGGGCGATTGTGCGCGAAGTGGACGTGCAGGTGACGTCGGCTGCGTACGACCGGTCGGAATACACGATCAAGTTCGCCAATGATGCGGCGGAGTTGCTGGGGTCGAAGTTTGCGAAAGCGACGCTGCCTGATCCGCTGCCGGTGCCGTTTACGACGAGCGGGCCGTCGTCATCTTTATTCGTCGCTGACTTAACGGCAGTGCAGGTGACGAATGTGATCGCGACGCAGATCACAGTGGATACGGGAACGGCGCCTCCGGCGGGAGGAGGGTTCGAAGTGCGCAGTTCGGACGGAGGGTGGGGGCCGACAAACGACGGCAACCTGGTGGGGCGGTACACCACGGAGGCGATCGTGCTGCCGCGGTTGTCGCGTGTGCAGGATTACCTGGTGCGACAGTATGACGGGTCGTCGCCGGCGAAGTATTCGCGGCAGTCGGCGCTGGTGCACGTGGATTATCCGTTGTAAGGGCAGATGTCAGCTGTCAGCTGTCAGCCATCAGCTGTCAGCCATCAGTTGTCAGTTGGGGGTGGAGAATCGGGGGTTTCGCGGAGCAGAGGAAAAACAGATCCCTCGCGGGCTGAAGCCCGCTCGGGATGACAAGAGTAGAGGCTGGTACGGCACGGCTAAAGCCGTGCCCCTTAGAAAACGTCGCGACGCGAGATTGTCCGCAACTGCTGCCGCCGTGCCCCTTTAAAGACTCTTTTTCAGACAGACTTAGTAATTCAACCAACTACATAAGGAGCAGGAAATGAACTTTCTTAACAAGCTATTGCAGGGAATCGCTTTTGCGCCGGCCATTGTGAACGGAGTCGAGGGACTGCTGGGACACAAGACAGGGGCAGCCAAGAAAAACGCGGCGATGACGCTGGTGCAGAGCACTATTTCTGCGACCGACGCGGTTGCCGGCAAGGACGTTGTCGATCCGGCCAAGTTTCAAGCGGGATTGGGACAAGTCATCGACGGCGTGGTGCAGTGCCTGAATTCGTCGGCGTGGTCGAAGACGAAGTCGGCATGAAGGAGGCGCTCCCGCGGCCGCGAGTTGAGGGCTGCGGGAGCAATGCCGTATCGTGAAGAAGAGGTCCGCAAGCAAGATGAGAAGGATTTTGATGGTGGCGGCGTGCGCGGTAGCGATGAGCTGGAACGTCGCGGCCCAGGAAGCTGCGCAGCCGGCACCGAGCGCGAAAGGTACGACGCTGATTGGGTGCCTGGCAGGGCCGGACGCCGATGATCTGTACACGTTGACGAGCATGCAGCATCGGTTGGGCGTGGAGGTAGTGGGCATCGACGAGTTGAAACAGGGCGCGGGCGCGAAGGTGAAACTGACGGGATCGTGGGAACCGTTGCCGGGCCCCGCGGGCAAGAAGGGCGATTCGACACGGCGCTTCAAGGCGACGGCGATCACGGTGATGGAAGACAGATGCCAGCCGCCGGCTCCGGTGACGCCGGTGAGCAAGAAGAAGCAGGAGCAAGAGGAGCAGCAGAAGCAGGCGCAGCCGAAGTAGGAAGTCAGTGGCTGGTGGTTAGTGGCTAGTGGCTAGAAACAGCAGGGCGTTCGACTCCGCTGCGCTCCCCGCTCAGCATGCCAAACCGAACTAATCGCCTGCGGAGCAAGTTCGATTTCCTCAGGGGCTAAAGCCCATATTCAGTTGGCACTGAGCGGCACGGCTGAAGCCGTGCCCTTTCAAAAATAGATTCCAAGATTAATTCCTCAGGGGCTAAAGCCCATATTTAGTTGGCACTGAGCGGCACGGCTGAAGCCGTGCCCTTTCAAAAACAGATTCCAAGATTAATTCCATCGCGAGAAGCGGCGGATGGTGAGCGAGATGGGCAGGCCAACGCAGATCATGTGAGTAATGATGGCGATGATGGTCGCGTTGAGGGAGTGGGGGCGGCGGTGAAGACGGGAGAGCGGCACCACGATCCAATACATCACGACGTACACGCATACGCCGTAGAGGATTCCGGAGAGCACGGGGCGGAGCGTCAGAAAACTGAATTGCCGGCTGGCGAGATAGAAGACCGTCGCGGCGGAATAGGCGATGAAGAAATGGCAGGCGAGGCCGAGGGCGGCGACCGGCCATCCGCCGGTATAGGCTTGCGGGCCGAGAAGGCCGCCGGCGATTCCCTTCAAAAGGCGGGCGGGCGCGACGCCCTGCGGCCACCAGGTGAGGAACGCGGCGGAGATGTCCATGACGCCGCAGATGAGACCGGCCCAGAAGATCGCGGCGAGGGCGTGGGATTCGGTGGTGTTTGGGTGATTCATGAGGAAACCTCAAGTCGAGTATTTGACAGCCCTGACGTTGCAAAGGAAAGCAGCGGCTAAAGCCCTATCCTTACTTACCGCCCTTCGGCATGACTGAAGTCATGCCCTGATACGAATCCGGTCGCGGGAACGAATTTTTCAGAAAACTGTAAGGTCGTGCCCTGACGCGGGCCCGCCGGAAACAAGTTTTCCGCAAGTTGAGAAGTACCCTGATACGAATCCAATGTTCACTTCGAGGTATTCCGCGGGATGTTGAGCGGAAGGGAGACGGTTTTTCCAGACGCGGCGGAGGTGCGAGCGGCGTCGAGAATCTCCATCGCAACCAGGTTGGTTTCGAGTGAAGTGAGGCCATCAGGCTTGGCTCCGTCGAGAACCACCGCGCGGAACTCAGTGAGCGGATCGTCGTAGGGCGCGGGCACATCTTTCGCTTTCACATTTTGTTCCTGCTGGTCGGGGAGCCGCACGCGCAGGTCGTCATGCAGGACGGTGATGACGTATCCCTTTTGACCGTACACTTCCATGTCCTTGCGATCGAAAGGCCAGTTCCACGAGGCCTGAATAATGGCAACGGCCTTCGGGTATTTCAAGACAATCACGGCCTCGTCATCCACTTTGGGATAAATGTCGGGCTTGATGGTGTTAGTCACCGCTGTCACGGAGAGGGGTGGTTGACCATTCATGAGCCAAGTGGAGAGATCGGCGCCGTAGCATCCGAAGTCGAAGAGCGCGCCCGCGCCGTTGAGTTTGGGGTCGGTGAGCCAGGTAAGGAACTCGGGCTGCACGTTGATTTCTTTCGGGCCGCGGTGGCCGTCGTGCACGACGATTTTGCGGACATCGCCGAGTGCGCCGTCACGCACCAGATCGTAGGCGGCGTGATTGCTGCGATACCAAGTGGTCTCGTAGTTCACCAGGACGTGGATTTTGCCGCGCTGCGCGGCTGAGGAGATCGCTTGTGCGTCGGCGTAGCTTACGGCCAGTGGCTTTTCCATCATGACGTGGATGCCACGACGGGCACAGGCTTCCACGACGGCGCGATGGTCGTAGGTTGACGTGTAGACGAGCACGGCTTGAGGGTGCGTCTTGTCGAGCATGTCGTCGAGGCTGGCGTAGTAGAGCTTGGGGTCGAGATTGAACTGCTTGGCGTAGCGGGCGAAGAGCGGCTGGCTGGGATCGGAGACGCCGACGATTTCGATATCGGAGCGATGGAGGTTGTGCTGGAAGAATCCTTCGACATGGCCGTGGACGAGTCCGACGACGGCGACGCGCAGGGGTTGGGCGGTCGACGCGCCCACGGAAATGAGGACAAAGAGCAGAGCCACGAATGCGCGAAGCATGATCAGACCTCCGGCGACGTGGCTCTACGATACGACAAATAGGAATCGTGCGGTGCGAGAACGGGTGCGGCCTTCGCGCAGGGCGCAGGAAAAAGCCGGAGGGTTTAGCTCCGGCTCGACAGAAATCAAAAAACGGAATTGGTTAGACGCTGAATTTGCGGCGCAGCAGGCCCGCGAGTCCAATGACGCCCGAACCGAACATCATCAGCGAACCCGGCTCAGGGACGGGCGAGCTAAACGAGCCGCTCACCAACGGGTCAGAGTAATTGATGTTGTTGCCGCCCTCGGCGGCCAGGATTGGGCCCGGGGTGACGACCAGCAGATTCGGCGCAGCGCTGTAATCCCAGGTGAAGGTGATGAAATAGGTGCAGGAACCGCATTCGTTACCGCAGGTGGTCCCATCCATCAGGAAGTTGCCACCGAAGTTCGGAGTGTAGCCTCCGGCAGCGGCGTAGTTAACGGTGGGGTCCCAGATCCAGTTGATGGAGTCAGATCCGTAAGGGCCACCCGACAACACACCAGTAACGGCGGTCAGGTTGCTATAGTCGGACAAAAAGGTGAGCGTACCGGAAAAGGTGCCACCGGACGCGAAGGTCTCGTTCAGGTTTAGCGTGGGCAGAGGTACGGCATAGCTAGCCAGAGCCATACTTAGAACGAGCACTACGAGCAGCGCAATTTTCTTCACTTTCAAATTCCTCCTGGAAACTAGGTGACCGCGAGTTCGGACGGCGGGAGCACTAAGGTAACACGATTTTGTGACCTACAAACCTAAATAATTCTCGGCTACCTATTAGTCCCAGCGCCGGATGGCACCAATAGGGTAAATTCGACGTCGAAAGCCGCAGACTGAGCTGCGGCTTGAGCGGGAAAAGGATGAGCCCTAGTCCTTGGGCTGAGGCACGATGCGCAGATACGGTCGCGGAGCCTTCCAGCCGTCGGGGTATTTCGCTTTCGCCTCTTCGTCAGATACCGAACCGGAGATGATGACGTCGTCGCCCTGCTTCCAATTCACTGGCGTTGCGACTTTGTGCTTGGCGGTGAGTTGCAACGAGTCGAGCACGCGGATGACTTCGTCGAAGTTGCGTCCAGTGGTCATGGGATAAACGAGGATCAGCTTGATCTTCTTGTCGGGGCCGATGACGAAGACGTTGCGCACGGTCATGTTGTCGGCGGCGGTGCGACCTTTCGAACTGCCCGCAAGCGCGGCAGGCAACATGTCGTAGAGTTTGGCGACGTTGAGGTCGGAGTCGCCGATCATGGGATAGTTGGGCGCGTGGCCTTGGGTTTCCTTGATGTCGGCGGCCCAGCGGGCATGGTCGTCAACGGGATCGACACTGAGTCCGATGATCTTCGTATTGCGTTTATCGAATTCGGGCTTGAGCTTGGCCATGTAGCCGAGTTCGGTGGTGCAGACGGGCGTGAAGTCTTTCGGGTGCGAGAAGAGTACGGCCCAGGAATCGGCAAGCCAGTCATGAAACTTGATGCGGCCTTCGGTGGTATCGGCCATGAAGTCAGGTGCAGTATCACCAATTTTGAGTCCCATTTATCGTCTCCATTTTCGGTTTTAGGTAGCGGCGAGAAATTGTATCCCGAGACGAGTCTGCTTCGAAAGTCCTGCCGTTGATTTTCCCTTCCATTGCGGTATTCTTCTCCGCTGTCTATTTTTCGCGCTTATCACAGACAAGTGTGGCAAGCTGTCGGGGCGAGGATTTGCATGGCACAATTCACGGTCAACGCGCAGCGCGCGGATCCCTATAAGAATTTCAAGTTCCGTGTGAAGTGGGACGGCAAGTACATTGCAGGGGTGTCGAAGGTCAGCCCGCTGAAACGGAGCACGGAAGTCATTGAGCATCGAGAGGGCGGCGACCCGAGCACGACGCGTAAATCGCCGGGCCGTACGAAATACGATGCGATCACACTGGAGCGCGGCATCACCTTCGACGTTGCGTTCGAGCAGTGGGCGAACAAAGTGTGGGACCTGGGAGCGGGGCTGGGCGCGGAAGTTTCGCTGAAGGATTTCCGCAAGGACATCATTCTCGATCTGTACAACGAAGCCGGGCAGCTGGTGATGTCGTACAAGATTTATCGCTGCTGGGTGTCGGAATATCAGGCGATGCCGGAACTGGATGCTAACGCGGCGGCGATTGCGATCGAACACATCAAGCTGGAGAACGAAGGCTGGGAGCGCGACCTGTCGGTGGTTGAGCCGGCGGAGCCGTCGTTCACGATTCCGCCGGGATAGGCGGAGCGGCGGGGCTAAAGCCCCATGCATAAATTCGTCGGCCTGCGGCACGACTGAAGTCGTGCCCTGATACGAAGCCGTCGCGAAGGCAGTTTGTTTCCGCACCCTGTAGGCTGCGGGCTGACACGCGGGCGTTGCGAGTCGCGTTTTTTGTAAGCTTGGATGACGACACATGGGAATACCTGGATCGGAAAAACTCGTTAAGGCTGGGTTCGTCTTGCTGGATGCGACGACGGGCGTCATCCTGAAGATCGTCGTGTTTCAGTACAACCCGGAGACGCTGGTGCGGCGGCTGGATGCGGCGGTGAGCGCGGCTCAACTGCCGGCGACCCATGTGCCGGGAGTGACGGTTACTCCGGGAACGGCGGCTGCGGGGCCGATGCCGGAGCCGCGTGAGACGGTCAACTTCACCCTCGCGCTCGACGCGGCCGATAAGTTGGAGACCGGTGACGCGGTCACGCAGCAAGACGGACTGCTGCCGGCGATCGCCGCCCTGGAACTTCTGCTGTACCCGCAAGCCAATACTCTGACAGTGTGGGTGTCGGGCAGTAAGCGCGTTTTGCCAGTGCGCATTACGGAGATGCAGGTGGTCGAGCAAATGTTCGATCCGGCGCTGAACCCCATTCGCGCCGAGGTGTCGGTGTCGCTGCAGGTGCTGAAGGACGCGGATCTCGCCAGCGGTTCTCGCGGACGCGCGATATGGGACGCGCATTACGCGGTGCTGCAACAGCTGGCGCAGTTAGATGTGGGTTTGCTGGCGGCATTGGGAATTACAGGTATTTAAAGCCGCCTGAGAAATTGTGAGGAAAGGAAAGCCGAATTCCCGCAGGGGCTAAAGCCAATTCTTATGACGCCCGGAACGGCACTGCTGAAGTCGTGCCCCTTCAAAGCACATTGAGCCTGATACTTCCCGGAATACACTGTCATCGAAAGCGAGAGGCGATTTATGAGACACGCAATCCTGGGAGCGGGGGCGATTGGCGGGCTGATGGCGACCGCGCTGAGTTCGATCGGCGAAGACGTTACGTTGATCGTGCGCGCGGACAAAGTGGGGGAGCACCCGCACACGTTGTCAGTCGAGAATCCGGGGGGCACGATTACTGCTCCGGTCAAGATTGCGGCGCGGCTGACTGAGGCGGTTGACGTGCTGTGGATTGCGACCAAGACCTACCAGCTCGAAGACGCGCTGGCGTCGATCGAGGCGACGCCCGGCATCGTCGTGCCGCTGCTGAATGGCGTGGACCACGTCGCGGTGTTGCGCGAACGGTTCGGACACGATCGCGTCGTGCCCGGCACGATCGCGGTCGAAGCCGAGCGTAGCGCTCCCGGACAATACGTGCATCGCTCGCCGGTTCGCCTGAACCTCGCAGCCAGCGGAGAGCCGGTGCTGAAAGACGCGGTCGAACGGCTGCGCGGCCTGGGCTGGACGTGCCAGTTCATTGCAAGTGAGCCGACCTTACTGTGGAGCAAGCTGTGTTTCCTGGAGCCGTTCGCGCTGGTGACGTCGGCATCAGGAAAGAACAACGGCGAAATCATGGCCGACACGGAATGGAAGGGCCGATTTGAATCAGCCATTCGCGAGGCCTGTGCGGTCGCGGCGAAAGAGGGAGCGCAAGTGGATGGCGCGAAGGGAGCAGCCGCCTTCGTAAACTTTCCGCCGACCATGCGCGCGTCGATGGCAAAAGATTTGGCCGCTGGACGCAAGCTGGAACTCGACGGCATCGCCGGGCCGGTGCTGAGGGGCGGAGAGCAGTACGGAGTGCCAACGCCGACGACGAAGAGCCTGGTGGAGATGATTCAACAGCTAGAGCGGACACGGTGATTCGCGGATGAAGCAGGCCGAATGCCTCCAGAGGCTAAAGACCGTCTCCTTTTGAATACTTTGCGGCATGACTGAAGAGGCTGCTGAAAAAGTCATGTTCGCGCTAAGAAAAACCGCAGGCGGCTAAAGCCTACGATTTTCAGTGCCGGAACGAAGTCATGCCCTGATACGAAACTGTCGCGAAGTCACTTCTTCAACAGCGTGTGAAGCAGAACCGCTCCAAGGCGAAAGGCGGACTTCACAACCAACTATGAAATTGAAACAGTTCTAATTCACCGGCTTGGATGGATAAAGCACGCCGACATTGTTGTCGAAATCCTGTAACTGAATCAGGTCGGTATTTGAGTGGCTGCTGTCGAGGTCGGACCCGAAGCGAACCACTCGGCTGGAAAACCATGGCTGGCTGCTGTCCGCATTCGCACATGATTGACTGAGCAACAGGTGGCTGCCCTGAAAAACAATGAGTCCTCCACGATGGGCGCAGTCGCCGCCCACACATGAAGTGACGATGTACTTCTTGTCTTTCGATTCGAACCAAACCTGGCGCACCGATGCCTTCGGACTGACGGGACTCACCGTGCCAAGAAACCGGTCGTGGTTCTCGCGGCTGGCAACGTACGTCAGTTCATTTTTGGTTTCGGTTCCGTAGCGATACGTGATCGACGCGAAGGGAGAAGTTTTCGGGGAGGAGCATAGCGCGACGGTCCGACCATTGCCGCTGAGCCGGCAAGAGAACACGACGCCCTCATCCGGCAGACAACCGGAGGGCTTCGCTGTTTGCGCCGGTGTTTGTGCCGATGACCAGGCTGACAAAAACAGAACGGCGCTAAGAACTAGCTTGTTGAAAGACCTGATAGGCCTTCTGGAAGTTTTCACGACGCTCAGCATACGAATTTGTGCCCTTGTTGATTACTGCGGTGATGGCATCAACGTTCAAGTCCGAACTGCCCAAGTCCGCAAGCGTGGGTAAGCCATGCTGCAGCCAGAAGCAAACGGCCGAGCGAACGCTATCGGGGAAGCTTGCGACCAGATCGGGATTCCCGACAAAGTCTGCGCCGTCTGCGCCATACGCGTTTCTATATTGCGCATTGAGCGTTGCGTAATTCGCCCGGCCCGTAACCTGAATGAAGCCACGGCCGCGAAACAGATAACCGTCGCCGCTGGCAACGTCTCCATTGCCGATGCGATTCGCGTAAGCCTTGTTGCCGATGTTTGGCTGGTTGGCCGGACGAACGATCCTTCCGGTTGCGGGATCTTTCGCGTAGCCGTCCTGCACGGCTTCATCCGGATGGTTTACGTAGTAGCTGAAGAGGCTCAACGCTTTGGGACTGTAGTTCAGGCTTTCCACTTGGGCTTGCAGTCCGGGTCCTGCCTCTTGCATGACCTGCGCGAAGAAGTGCGCCTGCCGGAGAGCGGTGTCAAGCCCGTACGCCGCCAGATTGGTATTCAATTCGGTGGCTACTTGTTCAAGGTAGTCGTTGTCGGCATCGGGAAAGAGTTGGCTCAATTGTGCTGCGGTGATAGCGCCCATGGGGTCCCGTCCTGTGGCGGATCGTGATTTTGCTGTTTGGGGAAGTCGAGTAACAGTATGGCAGCGGTGGTTTCAGTGTCAACGGGATTTCCAGTTCTCGCGGGCCGAGCGAACGTTTTTTTACTAACTTTATGATTCTACGGATTGTTGGCAATGAATCGCCGCTAGGGTTTGGGAGGCTTCGCAGCGAAGGCGTCGAAGAAACTGCGAACCGATTCGCGCCAACTTTTCGTATCAGCGGGCGGTGTGACTTCGGCGACGAGATGCCCTGATTTGCGCACTTGCTGCACGATCTCAGAGACCACGTGCCCGCAGTTCGGACATTTTGTGTCGTACACAGAGACGTATCCCTGGTTGCACTGAGGACAGCGAATGCGCAGATATTGCAGGTACGCCCAGGCGGCTCGCCAGCGTTCCGCTTCGCCCGGAGAGAGGTCGGTCATGCCGAGCACGCCTCCGCGATAAAGGTCGAACAGTGACTTAAAAACCTCGCCATTGTTGCGGTGAAAAGGCAGGGAGAGGCGGTAGAAGAAATACGCCACGGCGAGCCAGCCGAGTACTGCCAGGTAGGACATCCCGACGCGGTTGGTGATGGGCACATAACGGGCAGTGTGAAATCCCACGGCATACGAGGTGGTTTCGACAGCCCATATTGCGCCGGCGAGCAGGCTGACGGCCGAGAGGTTCAGCAGGCCATCCGCGACGGACCACGATTTTGAGATCTCCTCGCGGTTGTCTTTGCTGATGGTCAACCACAGGCGCGGCCAGTAGAAGATTGAGTCCATGCCATAGCGGTCTTTGGGATAGTCTTCGTAGCCGAACAGAATGTTGCCCATCAGCGTGGGGTAGTTCGCGTATCGCCGGCCGTCGGTATTGATGGGATAGACCCGCAACTTGTACCAGGTCTCGTTGTATTCCTGCTCTTTCTCTTTGACGCCTTTGGTCGCGTCGGCTTTGGCATAAAGGCTTTCGACTCGCTTTTGCTGTTGAGCGACGGCCCACTTCTTAAACCAAGCAGGCCAGAAGGTGCGGCCTTCGTAGATTTTGTAGAACTCGGAATTGAGGGACGAGATCAGTCCGCCGAGCGCGACTACCACCACGGCGTAGAGCACGAGCTTCGGCCAGATTTTTTCGATCTCCTGCGAGAAGATAGCCGGGATGCTGACGGCGACGCGAGGAAACAGAGCCACGGCGGCCATGGCGCCGGGCAGGATGGCGTTCAGGAGAATCGGGAAGTTGACTCCCGGCAGGAACTTCTCCACCATGCTTCCCGCGGCTTCAAATCCGAATTGCGGCATCAGTCGGTCTCCTCATGCAGAGTGAATCATTACGGTTCTCCGTCGCCGCTGCCGTGGGTATCCGGCTCGGAGTCGTCCACGTCAGATGGCCCGCTGCCCTCATCTTCATCTTCACCGCCATCTAATTCAGGCAGATCGTCCTCAGTATCTTTGTCGATGAAGATATCGACGGACTCGTCCTTGACCGGGGTTTCCGGAATGTCGCGCGGCTTGTTTATGGCCTCTTCGAGGACCGTCGCGATCACTGGAGGTTTCTGACTCGCGACTATTGGGTTGGCCTTTTGCTTTTTGGGGGCAGTGCGTTTGGCGCTGGTCTTCTGGCGGACGGGCGCCACGCGTTTCTGGGCAGTCTTGCGCGCGGCTGGCTGCTTCTTGGCTGCGGTCCGTCGGCTGGCCGACTTTGCGGGGGGCGTTTTGCGGGCTTCCGCGGCCGGCTTGGCTGCCGGTTTGCGCTTGGCCTTCTTCTTCGTCGTAGTTTTCTTGCCGGATGTCTTAGCGTTTTTCTTTGCCATGTTCACTCCTTCGCCAAATCTTTCTGACGCGATGGCCTCGATCCGCAATTCTACGGCTCGCCGTCACCGGAACCGTGGGTGCCGGCAAAAAACGCTCCGAGCGAATCGCGCACCTGACCCAGATTGCGAAGCAAGTCCTGCGTATTGCCCGATACGGTGCAGGTAGGACTGGCGGAGACTGGAGCGATTCAGCAGGTCGACGAGGTTTTGCAGCCGCGAGCGGGCGGTAGTGGTTAAGCTCCCCGGATCGATCGCGACTAGTTTCACTTGGTAGATGTGCAGGTCGCGGAACATGTTTTGCAGGAACTCACGCTGGTCGGGCGGCAGTTCTACGTTCGCAACTTCCACCATGAGACGGTTGCGTGTATCCGACAGGGATTCCAGCGCTTTCGCCTTGAGATCGTCGCTCATAATTTTCGTGCTCCTTTCCGGACCGATTGGCGCGGACCGTCAGTCGAAGCGTGCTCGGATGTTTAAGGCTCTCCATCGCCGCCGCCGTGGGTGTCGGGTCCGCGAAAGGCGGAGCGCTTACTGGCGGCCTTCTTCTGGTGAGCAAACGACACTTTTTTCTTAGCAGCTGATTTCCCGCTGCTCTTGCGGGCACTGGATTGCTTGTCGGATTTCTTTGCCATGGCCGGGCTTCTCCGTGATATGCGATATCCCGTGGACGAATAGCAACGAATTTACACCTATTTCAGCCGTTGGCGGGAAAATCGCACTGACCGTTTCGCCGTATAATAATGAGATGCCTACTCGCCGAAATTGCATTCTGTGCGGCCCGCGAACAACTTCGTTCGCGAAACGGAGTGGGTCGAGCCATCCATGGATTTCAAGTTAGCCAGTCCGTATCAGCCGGCCGGAGACCAGGGCCGGGCGATCGAGTCGCTCTCTCGTGGGCTGTATGACGGCGAGAAGCACCAGGTGCTGCTGGGCGTCACCGGCTCGGGCAAGACCTACACGATGGCGAAGGTCATCGAGCAGATGAACCGGCCGGCGCTCATCCTGGCGCATAACAAGACGCTGGCGGCGCAGCTCTATCACGAGTTCAAACAGTTCTTTCCGCACAATGCCGTCGAGTATTTCGTCTCGTATTACGACTACTACCAGCCCGAGGCGTACATTCCGGCGGGCGACATCTACATCGAGAAAGAATCGACGGTCAACGACGAACTCGACAAGTTGCGGCTGGCGGCAACGCGGTCGTTGTTTGAGCGGCGCGACTGCATCATTGTGGCGTCGGTGAGCTGCATCTACGGTCTGGGCTCGCCGGAAGCGTATTACGGCATGTTGCTGTTCCTGGAAAAGGGACAGAAGATCAAACGCCAGGACATTGTGCGCAAGCTGGTGGAGATTCTCTACGAGCGTACCGAGGGCGACTTTAAGCGCGGCACGTTTCGCGTGCGCGGCGACGTGATCGAAATTTTTCCGACCTATGACGACAATGCGTATCGCATCGAGATGTTCGGCGATGAAGTGGAGTCGCTGGCGCAGATCGATCCGCTGTTCGGCACGGTGAAGCAGAAGTATGCGCGGTTGCCCATCTATCCCAAGTCGCACTACGTGATGCAGCCCGAGCGCAAGACGTCGGCGGTGGACAGCATTCTGGAAGAGCTGAAGTGGTGGGAAGCGGAACTCGAAAAGCAGGGCAGGATGATGGAGGCGGCGCGCATCCATCAGCGCACGCGCTTTGATCTGGAGATGATCAAGGAGATGGGCTACTGCCACGGCATCGAGAATTATTCGCGGCATTTTACGGGACGGCTGCCGGGCGAGCCTCCGCCGACGCTGCTGGATTATGTGCCGCGCGACTACCTGCTGTTCATCGATGAGGCGCACCAGACGGTCCCGCAAGTACGTGGCATGTGGCACGGCGACCGTTCGCGCAAGCAGAACCTGATCGAATACGGATTCCGATTGCCGAGTGCGCTGGACAATCGTCCGCTGACGTTTGAGGAGTTCGAGCATCGGGTGAACCAGGCGATCTACGTGTCAGCGACACCGGGGCCGTATGAGCTGACCAAGGCGGCGGGTGTGGTGGTGGAGCAGATCATCCGGCCGACGGGACTGATCGATCCAGAGGTTGAGGTCAGGCCGGTGAAGGGGCAGATCGACGACTTGCTGCACGAAATCCGCGAGCGCTCCAAGAAGAACGAACGGGTGCTGGTGACGACGCTGACCAAGCGGATGGCCGAAGACCTGGCCGAGTACTACAGCGAAGTCGGCGTGCGCTGCCGCTATATGCATTCGGAGATTGAGACGCTGGAGCGCATTAAGATCCTGCGCGATTTGCGCAGAGGTGAGTTCGATGTGCTGATCGGCATCAACCTGCTGCGCGAAGGGCTGGACTTGCCGGAAGTTTCGCTAGTGGCGATTCTCGACGCGGATAAGGAAGGATTTCTGCGTTCGGCGGGATCGCTCATCCAGACGATTGGTCGCTGTGCCCGTAACCTGGAGGGGCGAGCTATTCTTTACGCCGACAAGATGACCGACTCGATGCGGCAAGCCATCGATGAGACTTATCGGCGGCGCGCGATCCAGGCGGCCTACAACGAGGAACACGGAATTACGCCGGAGTCTATTGTGCGTCCGCTGGATATGTCGCTGGTGGCAGTTGCTGCGGCGGATTATGTAGACCTGACCAGCGAGGCGGAGGGACTGCCGGAATTCAAGTCGCAAGCAGAACTCGATGCGTATATTGCGAAGCTGGAGAGCGATATGCGTGAGGCGGCCAAGCGGTTTGAGTTCGAAAATGCCGCGAAGTTGCGCGACCGGATTAAGGAACTGCGCAGTCGGGAGTTCCTGGTCACCTAGCGGGCAGGTAAATCAGTAAAGCAGATCCCCCGCGGCTAAAGGCCGCGAGGGATGACAAAAAATAAGGGACTAGGACGCAGCCTGAGGGCCAGCACTACCCGAAACCGCTAGTTGGTCATGATCATGATGGGCTGCTGCGGAGCGCAGGTACTGACTTGCGGGTCGCAGTTGGGGTTCTGCTGCGGCGCGGGCATGGTAAGCGCTATGGTGTTGTTCGAGGTCTGAATGATGCTGACGTTGCCGCTGCCGGAATTCGCGGTATACACCTTGGTCGACGAGGGTTCGCTGGCGATAAAGACCGGGGTGTTTCCGACCGTCACCGTCGCGACAACACTGAAACTGCTGGAACTCACCACGCTGACGTTATTGGAGCCGGAATTCGCGACGTAAAAGCTCAGTCCGTTGGGCAATGCCGCGACGGATACGGGTCGGGAACCGACAGTGACGGTTGCCAAGGTCGGGATCGCTGGGGTCACGCCGAGGGCTACGTCGGAGGCGTCGAGTACGGTTACCGAGTTGCTGCCGGTGTTGGCCACATACAGGCGGTTCAGGAACGTATCGAGGTAGATCGAGGTGGGCCCGACGCCGACCTGCACCGAACCGCCGATGGTGTTGGTGGCTGTATTGATGATGTCGAGCCAGCCCGGAGTACTACCGTTGCCCTGCGAAACCACGTAGATGTAGAGCCCATCGGAGCTGGATACCATGGCAACTGGATTTTGGTGAAGTCCACCCGACTGGGTAATGGTCGTGGTGACGCTAATGCTGACCGGGTTGTACACCGAGATGGAGTTGTCCCCCAGGTTCGCTACGTACACATAGCCCCCACTGGGTTGCTGCACGATGGCGACAGGGTTGACGCCCACGCAGGTCGTGTTAGTCGCTACCAGAGACGAGGTGCTGATGAGGCTGACTGAGCCGGTGTAAGGGCAGAAGGAGTTGGTCCCGGAGTTGGCAGTGTAAATCGAGGTGGAAGCGGTGCCGGCCATTGCCACTGGACGGGAGCCGGGGTCGAGCGCGATGTTGGTCACCGTCGCCGTGCCGATCAGGCTGAACTCGCTGACCGAATCGCTATCACGGTTCGCTACGAAGATTGCGCCTGCCACGGAACCCTGGAAGGACTCATACCGCGAGCCATAGCCCGTCGCCTGCACCTGAAGGTTGGTATCGCCCGACACGTCAATCAGGGTCGTCGAGCCAAAGCCCGTGGGGTTGTAATTCAGGACGTACGCGGAATAGGCATTTTGCGGTTGTCCGCCCGGAGAGACGATGGGGTTGGCAATGGGACGATATTGGTCACCACAACCAAGCTCGAATACCAGAAACAAAAGACAGGGAACGATGACGGTAAATCTTTGCAAAAACCTCATCCACACTTCCTAACGGGAATTCGTCCAACCAGAAGACTCAACAGGAATGTTCCATTGTATAGGCACGATGCGTTCGAGGTATAGCGGCCGACGCAACCCGAAAGCCTCTATGGAAACCCCGATTGTGGCGCTGCGTTGCGCGGTCGGACCGGCGGGCATAACAAAGCCCTGTCCGGTCGGGACAGGGCTGCGAAGTCTGGGGAACGGGGGTCGCTTCAACGTCAGACGTTGAAAGACGAGCCGCAGCCGCAAGTGCTCTTGACGTTCGGGTTCTCGAATTTAAAGCCCGCGCCTTCCAGGGTCTCGATGTAATCCACGGTGACGCCCTTGAGGTACATGAGCGAGGTGGCATCCACGAACACCTTGAGGTCGTCAAAGCTGAAGGTCTTGTCCATCATGCCGGCGCCGTTTTCGAACGACATGGAGTACTGGAAGCCGGAGCAGCCTCCGCCGACCACGCCTACGCGGAGCCCGGCGGGAACGGGATTCTGTTGCGCCATCACTTCCTTGACTTTGGTAATGGCCGTATTGGTGAAGTTGATGGGCAGAATGTCGACGGCTGGCGTCGTGGTCGTCGGGGTAGTTGTGGTGGTCGCCATGGTTGTTTATCTCCTGAAGGACTGGGCAGGATTATAGCAAACTGCCGGATTGAACATGCGTCCCCACAACTCAAATCGCGAGCATGCGAGGCACACATCTGAAGATATAGATGCCCGGGAGATGCCGGGAGTTGCAGCGTGTTGCGGCGGCTGACGGCTGGTCGGGTCACCACACTGAGTACTCGCAGGTCGCTGAAAAACTTGCCATTTGACACTTCGGTAAGGCATATAATGTTGGCCTGTGAGGGCCCCCTTACCAGTGGGCGATGCCAAGAGCCCATCTGGACGCGAGGGCCGGTTCGCTGGAACCGAGGTGGCGTATGTCCCCGATCATGATGTTGAGTGTCGTCTGGGCCGTGATTACCGCGGCGCTGATTATCGTGTTGATCTACCGCAGCACTCTCAGCATGCACGAAGATGATCAGCTATTTCTGGATGAGTCCACAGCCAATCTGCGCGCCGAGCAGGAACAACTGCTTCGGAAGATGGGAAAGATCACTCCGATTGTGCGCATCCTGGGTGCGGCCTCGGGGGTGCTGATTCTGGTAATTGCCGGGATGGCGATCTGGGCCCAGATGAACCGAGTCTACTAGTCCGGACCACGGACTGGTACGCGAAGGCCCGCGCTGCCGGTTGAGCCGCCGAACCGGAAGCGTTGCGGGCCGTCGAAATCAGTCTTTGGTAGGTTCGGCCGAGGCGTGCGATTCCGGCATGTGGGCGAAAGAGCTGCATAACGCGCGTCTCTAGTGGTTCTTTCCAGCGCTTTTACGGGGAATTCATTGGGCTGCCGCACCGGAATTCTGCTACTCTCAACCTCGCTTCACCGACGGCGGATAAGCTGCCCGTAAGCCGCAATCGCCGCACAACTCACCCAGGAGTGAAAGAGACATGGCTAACGAAGAAACCAAACAGTGCGCACATGAGCCCTGCGTATGCATGGTCGCGGAAGGCGAAAAGTATTGCAGCGACTACTGCAAGAACGCGGGAAGCGAAGAAGTCGAGATCGCCTGCGACTGCGATCACCCGGAGTGCCGGTAGCAAAAGCGCCTGTTTGCCCGGAGGAGGAACGGCCGACGGCCATTATCGGCTTCCCGGCTACTGCCTAAGCCCGTGGTGTCTGCTAAACTTGAACTATCCAATTTGTAGAACCTGGTTTCGTGGGGAACCAGTCCTGAGCGGCAATCGAAGTAGAGGCAGTGAAAAAGAAGCCGTGGCTCCACGGCCGCATCAGTTTAAGTACGACCTAGTTATACAAAACCGATTCTGTAGACGCGATATTCGCGAAGTCCGCGTTCCCGTTCGGGGAAGACGCGGCAGATTTTCGAGGTCACCATGGCGCTGCACAAGTCCCTGAATTCCATTATCGAGTTTCCCGTGAAGCCGGAAGTCGACTCCGAACAGGAAGTGGCGGAGTGGCTTGAGGCGTTCGATCAGGTCGTCGACGACGAAGGTCCGAACCGTGGGGCCGAACTGATTGGCGCGCTGGTGAAACGCGCGCGCACCACCGGTGTCGATGTTCCGGTACAGCTCAACACGCCATACTTCAATACCATTCCCGTCGAAGAAGAAGTTCCGTACCCGGGCGACCGCAAGCTGGAGCGTCGCATCAAGAGCCTGATCCGCTGGAACGCGATGGCCATGGTGCATCGGCAGAACAAGAAAGACCCCGGCATCGGTGGACATATCTCGACGTACTCGTCGCTGGCGACGCTGCTGGAAGTCGGATTCAACCATTTCTTCCACGCTACTTACGGCGATGAACCGGGCGACCTGATTTATTTCCAGGGACACGCTTCTCCCGGCGTGTATTCCCGCGCTTTCCTCGAGGGACGCTTAAGCGAGGAGCAGGTCAAAAACTTCCGGCATGAATTGCGCGATACGCCGGGACTGTCGTCGTATCCGCATCCGTGGCTGATGCCGGACTTTTGGCGCTTTCCCACGGTGTCGATGGGCCTGGGCCCGCTGAATGCGCTGTACCAGGCGCGCTTCATGCGCTACCTGGAAAACCGCGGCCTGATTGCCAAGACTCCGCGCAAGGTGTGGGCGTTCGTAGGCGACGGGGAGACGGACGAACCGGAGACGCTGGGCTCGCTGAATTTGGGTTCGCGCGAAAAGCTCGACAACCTCATCTTTGTGGTTAATTGCAACCTGCAGCGCCTGGACGGTCCGGTGCGCGGCAATGGCAAGATCGTGAATGAATTGGAAGCCGCATTCCGCGGCGCACGCTGGAACGTGATCAAGGTGATGTGGGGTTCCGATTGGGACCCGCTGTTCGCCGCGGACAAAACGGGCCTGCTGCTCAAGCGGATGGAAGAGGTCGTGGACGGCGAGCTGCAAAGCTTCAAAGCCAAGGGCGGGGCCTACATTCGCAAGGAATTCTTCGGCAAGTATCCGGAGCTGCTGGCGCTGGTCGAGCATATGAGCGACGACGAGCTGCATCGCCTCACGCGCGGCGGCCACGACCCGCAAAAGGTGTACAACGCATATCTGCAGGCGACGCAGCACACCGGCTCGCCGACCGTGATTCTGGCGCAGACGGTGAAGGGCTACGGTCTCGGCTCAGCGGAAGCGCGCAATGCCACCCACTCCGAGAAAAAGTTGGCCGATCAGGCGCTGTCAGCGTTCCGCACGCGGTTCGACATTCCGATACCGGAGTCGGCAGCACGCGACGGATCGCTCTACCGGCCCGCGGACGATAGCGACGAGCTGAAGTACATGCGCGAGCGGCGGCGTCTGCTGGGCGGGTTCATGCCCACGCGCGAGCTGAAGGCGATTCCGTTCGAAGGGCCGGCGCTTGATGAGTTTTCTGAGTCGCTGGCGGGATCGAAGGGGCGCGCGGTTTCGACCACCATGGGCTATGTCAGCATGTTGCGCCAGTTGCTGAAGGACCCGAAGATCGGCAAGCAGATTGTGCCGATCATTCCCGACGAGGGCCGCACGTTCGGCATGGAATCGATCATCCGGCAAGTGGGCATTTACGCCAGCCAGGGACAACTCTACAAGCCGCACGATCAGGAAATGCTGCTGTACTACCGCGAAGAGAAGAGCGGCCAGATTCTCGAAGAGGGCATCACCGAAGCCGGCTCGATGGCGTCGTTTACGGCGGCGGGTACGTCGTATTCGAATTACGACGTCATCACCATTCCGTTCTTCACCTACTACTCGATGTTCGGCTTCCAGCGTATCGGAGATATGGTGTGGGCGTTCGCCGACGCGCGCGGTAAGGGCTTCCTGATGGGCGGAACTGCCGGACGCACGACGCTGTCGGGCGAAGGATTGCAACACCAGGACGGACACAGCATGGTGTCTGGCCAGCACGGTTCCGACGTGCCACGCTACGATCCGACGTTCGTGTATGAGATTGCGGTGATCGTGAAAGACGGCATCCACCGCATGTACGAGTTGAACGAAAACCGCTTCTACTACATCACGCTGTACAACGAAGACTATCCGATGCCGGAGATGCCGGCAGGATGCGAAGAAGGCATCCTGCGTGGCATCTACAAATACCGCGCGGCTGCTAAAGGCAAGGCCGTGGTGCAGTTGTTCGGCAGCGGACCGATTTTGAATGAAGCGCTGCGCGCGCAGGAAATTCTGGCTGAGAAGTATGACGTTGCCGCGGATGTGTGGAGCGTGACCAGCTACAACGAACTGCGCCGCGATGCGCTGGCAACGGACCGTTGGAACCGGCTGCATCCGGGGGAACCACGAGAAGACCCCATACATCTGGACGGCGATCGCCGGCGCCGAAGGCCCGATCATCGCCGCGACCGACTACATGAAGATCGTGCCGGACCAGCTTTCTCCATGGCTGCTGGAGTCGCTAGTGACGCTGGGTACAGATGGGTTCGGACGCAGCGATAACCGCCAACACCTGCGGCGGCACTTCGAAGTCAATGCGGAGTCGATTGCGACGGCGGCGTTTCGCGCCTGGCGCGTCAGATGGCAAGTTCGATGCCAAGAGAGCGCAGAAGGCTTTCGAAGAGCTAGGAGTGGCGACAGAGAGGCAAGACCCGGCGACGGCGTAGCTCAGATGACAATCACGGCGGCGCCGTCGATGGCGTCGCGCTTGACGGCAAGCAGCGCTTCATTGGCCTGGTCGAGCGAGAACGACGTCACCCTGGGACGCATCCCAATCTCAGCTGCAATTTGCAGGAAGTCTCGTGCATCGGCGCGCGTCATATTGGTCACGCTGCGAAGCTGGCGCTCTCCCCACAACAGCCGGTCGTAATCGAACTCAGGAACGTGGTCGAGATGGATGGCGTTGATGGCCACCACTCCTCCTTTGCGCAAGCTGCTGAGCGCGGCGACGACCACGTCGCCGCTGGGCGCGAAGGTGATGGCGCGATCGAGTTCGCAGGGCGGCTTGTCGGTTTCGGCGCCGACCCAGGTGGCTCCCATCGATTGCGCGAATTGACGATGAGACTCGCCACGCGTCGAGACGTAAACCTCACACTTCCACGCATGCAGTACGTCTATCGCGAGATGGGCGGATGCTCCGAAGCCGAAGAGTCCGACGCGTTCGCCGCCTTGTACACCAGCGACACGCAGGCTGCGGAAGCCGATGATGCCCGCGCAAAGCAAAGGCGCGGCGTGCAGGTCGTCGAGCGCAGAGGGCAGCGGGAAGACGAAGTCGGCGCGGGCTGCGGCGAACTCGGCATAGCCGCCGTCGACCGAATAGCCGGTGAAGGTTGGCGAGTCGCAGAGATTCTCCATTGTCGTTGCGACAGTACCAGCAAGTTCCGTCAGTGCCGCCGACCCAGGAGACGCCGACGCGGGTCCCGATGGGCAAGTCTGCGGTCGCTCCAGCCACGATGTCACCAACGATCTGGTGTCCAGGAATGAACGGCGTGCGCTTACGCGGCAACTCGCCTTCAGTGATGTGAAGATCAGTGCGGCAGACACCACAGGCGCGGACTTTGAGTAGCACCTGCCCTGCCGCGGGCTGCGGCTGCGGAACGTCTTCGATGTGCAGAGGACGATCGACGATCGGTGCAGGCTTGGTAAGGACAGCGGCTTTCATGATGCCCTCCGTGACGATTGTAGAAGAACACGATCAATGGGTGCCGTTGCTACAACCAGCCCTTGGAGCGGGCGATGCGGGCGGCTTCGGTGCGGTTGGCTGCTCCCAGCTTGTTGATGGCTTCCGACAAATAGTTGCGCACCGTACCTTCCGAGAAGTTCAGTTCCGTGGCGATATCGGAACTGGCGACGCCTTCGCCTGCGAGGCGCAGCACTTGCCGCTCGCGATCGGTGAGCGGGTCGGGTTCGTTGGTCCAGGCTTCGGCGGCGAGTTGGGGATCGATGACGCGCAACCCGGTGCGAACCCGGCGGACTGCGTCAGCAAGTTGCTCGGCGGGCATGTCTTTCAGTAAGTAGCCCGACGCTCCGGCTTCCAGGGCGCGGCGCAGATAGCCGGCACGCGCGAAGGTCGTGAGGATGATCACGCGCACGAGCACGCTGCGGCGTTTTAACTCGGCTGCGACTTCGAGGCCGGTCTTTCCGGGCATCTCGATATCAGTGATGAACACATCGGGCCGGTGCTGCTGTACGAGGCGCAGAGCTTCATCGCCAGTGCGAGCGCGGGCGACGACCTCGATGTCGTCTTCCATTTCGAGCAGTGCAGCCAGCGCGCCGAGGACCATGGCCTGGTCTTCAGCGATTACTACGCGGATCTTGTCGCGCCGGGCGCCTGTCATGCCCTCAGTTTCGCAGAGCAGGGGCGACTGAGGCGAGTGGCAAATCGATAATTAAGCGGGTTCCGTTGGAACTGAGCAGGCGAAGCGAGCCGCCGAGGGCCTCCAAACGCTCGCGCATGCCGCGCAGTCCGTTGCCTTCAGGGCCGGCGGCGCCGCATCCGTCGTCGGCGACTTCGAGAGTGCATAGCAAATCGTTCCGCTTGAGGGTCACATTGCAGCGACTGGCTTCAGCGTGGCGAACGACGTTGGTCACCGCCTCACGCAAAGCCAACGCTAGTACGGATTCCTGGGCTGGACTGAGCACCACAGGATCGGTATCGCACTCCACGGCAACACCTGCCGTCTCAAGGGCTGCGCGGGCACGTGCCAGTTCGGCAAAGATGCCGTCGCTGCGATATCCGCGGATGGCTTCGCGCACGTCGGTCAGGGCGGCGCGCGAAGCGTTCTCTACATCGTGCATCTCCTGCTTGGCACGTTCAGGATCGCGATCCACCAGCTTGCGCGCTAGTTCAGACTTCAGGGTGATGAGCGAGAGTGTGTGGCCGAGGACATCATGCAAGTCGCGGGCGATGCGTTCACGTTCGGCAACCTTGGCAAGATGCTCGAGTTCCTCGTGCGCAAGGCGCATCTTCTCGTCGTGGCAATGAGCGATTGCCCAATGGTGGTTTCCGAAGCCCACGAGTACGATCAGCAGGAGCATGGAGCCCCAGTAACCGAGATCAAAATGCAACCGGAACGAATAGAACAGCAGGATGGCGAGTTCGACGGTGAGCAAAGCGGCTACCCAGCGGAACTTAGTGCTGAAACCACCGGCTGCCGCAGTGTAGATCAGCAGGCCCACACCTCCTGAGTTGAAAGGAATGAAAACCACAGCCATTACCACCATCAGCGCGATGGAGACGTTTCTGATGCGGCCCGGGCGGCAGAAGGCCTGCAGGTAGAGAAAAATGAAGAACAGGCCGGCAGCCGTGTTCCATATCCAGTGAAAGACGCTGGCGTGCTTCCAATAGGGATCGACGAAAAACCAAGCCATGAAGGGCAGCCACAGGAGCGGCATCCACTTATGCGAGTGGTCGGCTGGGTAAATCTTGTGCCAGATGGACTGCAGTGTGTTCATGGCTTTCCTTATTATGGCTCCGCCGGTTGCATTATTGTCTGCCGGAACGGGGTCTGGGCACAATCCCATACCAAAACACGCCCGTGACGGTGAGGGCCAGTGCCAGGTCGGTCCAATGTCCGGTCAGCGTCAGCGCCGAGAACACGACCATGAGAAGCGCCCAGATGATCCATTGTGTCGTTTTGGTCATGGCTAACTCCCCTACACCCGCCCGTTGAAACCGTTGCTTCTTGTGTGGCTGCACGTCCCGAAGCCAGTCGTTTCAAACGGGTGGGAAGTTGAAACGCGGGCTTCGGTTCGTGCCACCCCAGAGCGCGAACGAGCACGCACTTTGGGAACCCTTGGAGCTTGTCCGTCATCGGGGCGACAGGTGATGGCGGACAAGCTTCGCCGGGCAAACTCAGTTCATCCGTACGACGCTCCTTCATCGCGCCAATAGCCGTAGGCGGCGATGCCGAGGAACAGGAGCGTCACTCCGATCAACGCTTCGACGTGGCCCCAGGCTGGCGACGGATGCGGGTTGACTCCGATGGCGTTCAGCGCCAACTGGCTCATGTGATACGGAGGCAGAATCAGAGCCACCTTTTGCAGCACATGCGGCAGCAGGAAAATCGGAATCCACAGCCCAGAGCAGAACGACATGGGCAGGTACACCAGGTTCACCATCGCGGGCGCCGAATTCGGCTTGGCGAAATAACCCAGCGCTAATCCCATCGCGCTGAACGGGATCGAACCTGCCACCAGAATCGCAATCAGTTCGACGGCTTTGACGAAACTCAGGCGAACTCCGCCGAACGCCGAGCCCACCGCCAACAAAACCAGAGAGATCACGGTCGCGAACAACACCGCATTGGCGATCTTGGCGAGAAAATAGGCTGGCAGCGGCATAGGGGACGCGCGTTTTACCTGCAGCCAGCCTTGCCCGCGCTCCATGGCGATGCCGACGCCGAAGCTGAACATGGCCACGCCCATCACTCCGTAGCACGCCATGGTGGCCAGCAGGTAAGTAGCGGTCTCGGCGCGGCGCGCGCCCGCGGGGGCCATCACGATGCCAAAGAGCACGTAAAACATCACGGGAAAGAAGATGGTCGAGAGGGTGAAGATCGGAATCCGCACGTACTTCAGGATTTCGTACTTCGTCTCTTTCGCGTACAGAGTGACCAGCTGGGCGAGCGAGCGCTGCGGCACTGCGTAGGTTGCGGGAAAGGTAGTGGTTGCCATTTCAATTGCTCCGTTCCGAATGCGGTGAGTGGTTCTGGGTGAGCGCCAGGAAGGCCTCTTCCAGACCGGCGTTGGTGACTTCAAGGTCCGAGAGCCACGAGTCGCGCTGCAACAGTTCGCGGACCACCGGCTCGGCAACGCTCACTTGCAACTCAAACGCGTTGCGGTCTTCTTTCAGGCTGATGACGCCGGGGATCTGGCGAATCTCGTGGGCCGACAGGCGGCTAACGCAGCGTACCTGCTTGCCGATGGCGCGCGCCTTGATCTCCGCGGGAGTGCCTTCGGCGACGATCGAGCCCTGCTGGAGGACCAGGATGCGGTCGGCGAGTGCGTCGGCCTCGTTCAAGTAGTGGGTCGTCAACAGGACGGTCTTGCCTCGTGCTACCAGCGAACGGATCTGCGACCACATGAGGCGGCGGGCTTCCACGTCAAGGCCCACGGTCGGCTCGTCGAGAAACAACAGGTCAGGGTCGCCGCAGATCGAGATGCCGAACAGGACGCGCTGTTTCTGTCCACCGGAAAGCTCACCAAACGGCCGGTCTTTGAACTCTTCTAGACCGGCGATCTTGAAGGTTTCTTCCAGCGGCAGCGGCCGCGGATAATAAGAAGAGAACAAGTCGATGTGCTCGCGGACTTTCAAGGTCTCGGGAACGCGGCCAACCTGCAGCATGGCGCCACAACGCGAGCCCACGTGCGATTCGAGGGGGTTTTCTCCAAACACCGACACCCCGCCGGCATCAGGACGGGCCAGCCCCAGCAACATGCGGACCAGCGTGGTTTTACCAGCGCCGTTGGGCCCCAGCAGCGCCAGGAGTTCTCCCGCACGCAGGTCCATGGTCACGTTGTGCAGGGCGGTGACATCGCCATATTTCTTAGTCAGGCCTTTAGTCCTGGCCACACTGAGGTTTCGGGCCGGAGCGGTGTTGGGTAATTCGGCAAATGCGGTGGACATCGTTCACTCCTGATTTGGCTTTCCCCGTCTTGAGTACGATGTTCGCCGAAAGCGAGAACGGCTGTTAGTGCCGATTGTCAGGCAGGACGAGTGACAAATGTCATGGGAGTGGCGAAGCGGCCCGCCGTTGCAGTTGGCCCTGAGCTGTCAGCTCTCAGCCATCAGTCGTCAGTTAAGGCTACGAGGAGGTGCGCGATTTAGCTGAAAGCTGACGGCTGACAGCTAAAAGCTTGGTGAATCATTTGTTTCATTTTGCTAATTTCGTGACTTTTATCACTCGCCGGGGTGACTTGAATCACGGATGAAATCAGGGGGAAAGCCGACACTTAGTTGTAACAAAAGTGAGGATTCCGCCTGTGCCACGTCGTCGTCCCCTTGGCAACTCGCGGTTGAAAAGAGGTAGGCCATGATGCTCGCATATCGGCTGGTAAAGCTGATCGAGACCCATTCCGATGGATTGGCGCGCAGCCTGCACGATCGCTACCGCACCGATCCCAAATGTTCGGCTTACGCCAACGTGCCCGACGCTGAACTGACAGCGAAGGTCTATGAGGTCTACCGCCATCTGGGCGAGTGGCTGATGGGCAAGACCGAGGCTGACGTGGAACGCCGTTATCTGGAAATCGGCGCCCGGCGCTTCGAGCAAGGTGTCCCTGCCAGCCAGGTGGTGTGGATGATCTCCCTGGTACGCGAGAACCTGTGGGACTACCTGCAGAAGTATGCCGAGTTGGAGAAGCCGGCCGAGATTTTCGGCGAGGTCGAACTGCTCGAGATGCTCGACCAGTTCTTCAACCGCGCCATCTACTACGCCACGCTGGGGCATGAGCGCGCACAAAATGGGGACGAAGTTTTTCAAGAGGCAGTGACGCACTGAACGAGGGCTACGTCATGTCGTGGATCGATCCGTATAGAAGCAAATTAATGACCCCGCACGAGGCTGTGCGCTGTGTTGAGTCGGGCATGCGGGTTTACATCCATCCTGGCTGTGCAGAACCCGAGGCCCTGGTAGAAGCGCTGATGGACCGCGCCCCATTCGTGAAGGGCGTGGAAGTTGTCCACCTGCTGACCTTGGGGACGTCGCCGTATTGCGCGCCTGAAATGTCGGAGAGCTTTCGCCACAACGCCTTGTTCGTCGGCGGCAACGTGCGCGAGGCGGTGCGCGCCGGGCGTGCCGACTACACGCCGATCTTTCTGTCGGAAGTGGAATGCCTCTTCGAAAGCGGCGAGATGCCCATCGATGTGGCCTTCATCCAAGTGTCGCCACCCGATTCGCACGGCTATTGCAGCTTTGGAGTCGGAGTGGAAACCACGCTGACGGCAGCGAAGTTCGCACGCCGCGTAGTGGCACAGGTGAATGCCCAGATGCCGCGCACGTATGGCGACAGCTTCATTCACGTCAACGAACTGGACGCAATTGTCGAGGTCTCGCGACCGCTTTGCGAAATAAAAGAGAACCTCATCACCGACCTTTATCGCTCGATCGGCGGGCACGTGTCGTCGCTGATCGAAGACGGTTCGGTGCTGCAGTTGGGCATTGGCGGAATCCCCGATGCCGTCCTGCCCAACTTGATGGACCGCAAAGATCTAGGCGTGCATACAGAGCTGATTTCGGACAATGCGATCCCGCTGATCGAATCGGGCGTCATCAATGGCCAGCGCAAGAATTTCAAGCCGCGGAAAATCATCCTCGGGTTCGTGCTGGGCACGAAACAATTGTTTGACTTTGTGGACGAGAACCCGATTTTCGAGTTCCACCCGTCGGCCTACACCAACGATCCCTTTCGCATCGCGCAGAACCACCGCATGGTGGCCATCAACTCGGCCATCGAAGTCGATCTAACCGGCCAGGTCTGCGCCGAATCGATCGGTTCGTGGTTCTATAGCGGCTTTGGCGGACAACTCGATTTCATCCGTGGAGCGGCGCGCTCGAAAGGGGGCAAGCCCATCATCGCGCTGCCCTCTACTGCGAAAGACGGAGCGGTTTCGCGCATCGTGCCGCGTCTGGCGCATGGTGCGGGAGTGTTGACGGGCCGCGCCGATGTGCACTACGTGGTCACGGAATACGGCGTCGCATATCTGCACGGAAAGACCATTCGGCAGCGCGCCGAAGCACTCATCCAGATTGCCCATCCCAGCTTCCGGAACCATCTGGCAGAGTATTGCGAGAAACAGCTGTGGTTCCAGCGCAACGAGTTTGAGACTGTCGAAATGCGAGGAGAACATGGCATCACAACCGCGCGGTGACGTCACCATTGATGTCGAAGAATGTAAAGGATGCGGGCTGTGCGTTGAGTCGTGCCCGCCCGAGTGCCTGGTACTTGCGCCCGAGCTGAGTAAATATGGCGTGCATCCGGCGACCTACACGGGAGAAGGCTGCACCGGCTGCGGAGCGTGTTTCTACTGCTGCCCCGAGCCCGGAGCGATTACAGTTTACCGACTGGTTGCGCCGCCCAAGGTGGCCGGTGCGGTAGTCGGCGGAAACAAGGAGGCGGCCCATGCGGCAACTCTGTAAAGGAAACGTCGCGGTCGTGAAGGCCGCGGTGCTGGCAGGCTGCCGGGCGTATTACGGATACCCAATTACGCCGGCCAGCGAAATCGCAGAATATGCCGCCCTCCTCATCCCAGAAGTGGGCGGTACTTTTTTGCAGGCCGAAAGCGAAGTCGCGGCCATCAACATGGTGTACGGCGCGTCATCGGCGGGCATGCGCGTCATGTCGGCGTCTTCGGGGCCCGGCATGAGCCTGATGCAGGAAGGCATGTCGTATATTGCCGGAGCCGAGCTGCCCTGCGTGATCGTTGATGTAGTGCGCGGCGGACCCGGGCTGGGCAACATCGCTCCCGAACAGAGCGACTACTTCTGCGTAGTGAAGGGTGGCGGGCACGGCTGCTACCGCAACATCGTTCTTGCGCCCGCTTCGGTGCAGGAGATGTTTGACCTCACCGTGCTGGCGTTCGAGTTGGCCGACCGTTACCGCAATCCGGTAGTCATCATGACCGATGGCTACGTCGGCCAGATGCAGGAACCTTTGGAAATCAAGCTGCGCGATGTCGAATTGCCCGAGAAAGAGTGGGCGGTGAAGGGCACGCCCGAGACCAAGAAGAACCTGATCAGCTCGATCTTTCTTGAGCCCGATGACCTGGAAGCGCACATCCGCAAGCTGGAAGCGAAGTACGCGCTGGCGCAAGAACTCGAGAGCCGCAGCGAGAATTATCTGACCGAAGATGCGGACGTGCTGCTGGTCGGTTTCGGCATCGTCTCGCGCATCCTGCGGTCTACTGTCGACCAGTTGCGCGCGCAAGGCGTGAAGGCAGGATTGTTCCGGCCCATCACGCTGTGGCCATTCCCATCGCGTGAGCTGCGGGAGACCGCACAACACGTGAAGTCGGTGATGGCAGTCGAGCTGAGCACCGGAATGATGGTGGAAGACGTGAAGCTGACGCTCAATGGTCGCGTGCAGGTGGATTTTTACGGACGCGCAGGCGGCAATGTGCCTACGCCCGAAGAGATTAGCGCGCAGGTAACGTCACACATGGCGGCTGCGGTCTAGCCCGTGGGGAGGAATTTGTGACCGAATACGAAGTGGTACACGAAAAGTCGCCGGCGTTCTACGACACGTATGAGCGCAAGGCGGAACTGCAGCAGCAGACCCACTACTGTCCAGGATGCGGGCACGGTGTCGCCCACAAACTGATTGCCGAAGCGCTAACTGAACTGGGAGTCCAGGACCGAGCCATCCTGGTGAGCCCCGTTGGTTGTTCGGTTTTCGCCTACTACTATTTCGACGTCGGCAATGTTCAAGCGGCGCATGGCCGCGCGTCGGCGGTGGCGACAGCGTTAAAGCGCGCGCACCCCGAGTCGATCGTGATGTCGTACCAGGGCGACGGCGACCTCGCCGCGATAGGCACGGCGGAGATCATCCACGCCGCCAACCGTGGTGAGAACATCTGCGTATTCTTCGTCAACAACTCGATTTACGGTATGACAGGCGGCCAGATGGCCCCCACCACGCTGGTTGGGCAAGTCAGTACGACCTCGCCTTGGGGACGCCGCCCCAGCAACGAAGGTCTGCCGCTGCACGTCGCCGAGTTGCTGGCTTCGCTCGACACACCCACCTACATTGAGCGGGTCGCGCTCAATGACATGAAGAACATCATGAAGGCCAAGAAGGCCATCAAGAAGGCGCTGGAGATCCAGCAGAACGGCGGCGGCTTCTCGCTGGTCGAGATTCTCTCGCCCTGCCCGACCATCCTGAAAATGGATCCATTGGTGGCGCGTAAGTGGGTCGGCGAAACACTGATGAAGACCTTCCCGCTGGGCGTGTTCCGTGATCGCAAGCCGGACCTGCCCGAGTCGGCCAAGGTTCCGCATAAGACGGTGGCCCAGGCACTGGGGGTTGAAGGTGGTGCGGTCGAACAAGCGCCGTCGCGCCGTCATCACACCCGCGAGATCACGGTGAATTTCGCCGGCTTCGGCGGACAGGGCATCCTGCTGATGGGCCAGTTGCTCGCCGAGATGGGCCTGCGCGAGCAGATGGAAGTAAGCTGGCTGCCGTCGTATGGGCCGGAGATGCGCTCGGGAAGTGCGCACTGTTACGTCACGTTGTCGCATGAACGCATCGGTTCGCCGCTCACCTCGCATCCGAAAGTGTTGGTGGCGATGAACGAAATATCGCTGCATAAGTTCGCCGCGACCGTGGCCCCCGGCGGACTGGTCCTCTACAACGCTGACAAGTTACCGTCCGATTTCAGCCTGACTCACGCGCGTGTGATCTGTATTCCGGTTTCGCAAATAGCTGACCAGATCGGCACAGCCAAGGTGGCCAATGTGGTGATGCTGGGCGCGCTGCTGGAAGAGACTGGCTGCCTGCCAACAGACACCGCCATCTCCGTGCTGGAGAGTTCGGTGAAGAACAAGAAGCTGCTCGAGCTGGACAAGCAGGCGATTGTCGCCGGACGCGATTACGTAGACACGACCATCGAGGTCGGTGCCGTATCGCAGCCCGACGGATTCTGCGACTGAGTTAGACCCTTTGCCCGGCCCATCCCGCTGCTTGTCGCGCCAACCAGCGCCGCAGTGGCGGAAAGCCGGGCTTCCTGTTTCTACGTCGTCACCAGATACGGCGTCCCCTTGGTGATTACCACAGTGTGCTCGTAATGTGCCGAGAGACTATGGTCGGCGGTAAGCACCGTCCAACCATCGCCTCCGACAAAACTGCGGCCAGTGCCGGTGGAGATAATCGGTTCGACGGCGAGCACTAGACCGGCATGCAGGCGCGTGTTTTGCGTCAGATCCGGATAGTTGGGCACGTGCGGGAGTTCGTGGATGGTGCGGCCGATACCGTGTCCGCCGTATTCAGGGAGTACATTGAACCCGTGGTGGCGCACTTCGCGCTGCACGGCGCGACCAATTTCGTACACACGCGCCCCAGGCTTCGCGGCGCCCATGGCCTGCCGAAAGGCGCTCTCCGCACAGCGCATCAGCGCCGTGGCCGTGTCGCTCACCACGCCGACGCGCACTGTGACCGCCGCGTCAGCGTAGTAGCCGTCTTTTTCCGCCGTGACGTCAAGCTTCACCAAGTCGCCGTCTGCCAGCAGTCGGCTCCCCGGCACACCATGGATCGCTTCATCGTTTACGCTGATGCAGCACGCGCCCGGAAAGTTATAGACTTTTCGCGGTGCGGATGAGGCTTCGTTTTCGTCCAGCACCCGCGCGCAGATTGCGTCGAGTTCCGCTGTCGTGATGCCGGGCTCGACCGCAGCCGTCATCGCGTTGAGTGCCTGCCGGACGATCATGCCGGCGACGCGCAGTTGCCGAAGCTCTTCTTCCGTCTGGATCGACATCAGCTACCTCACACCATAAATTCCGTAGATGATGGCACAGCGCCAGGGTTTTCCTCAAATGACGAGCTGGCTCAGAGAACGACTGCTGCTAAGATGCCGATGGAGAGTGCTCAGGAGCCAATGCCGTCGAAGCCGCGCAAACCCAAGCCATTCAGTGCCGCATCGGCGGTGAAGGCCGCCGCGCGCGCAAAAATCGGCACACCTCCACCGACCCGCGCCGAGCCTTCGACCAAAAAGCCCAAGTCGAAATCCCCCAAGCACAAACCAACGCTGGGAAAGTTGCTGGGAGAAGAGAACTAGAGCCCATTGGCCATTAACTACGCCGACAGCGGCCGCACCTGCACTCCCGCTTTCTTGAGCGCTTCATTTACCGCGCGCGCAATCAGTACGCTGCCCGGCGTGTCGGAATGAATACATACGGTTCCGGCATCGATCTTCAGCTCCGTACCATCGGTGGCGATGGCGATGTGTCTCGTGGCGATATCGAGCGCTTGCTTCGCCGCCTTGCCAGGGTCGTCGAGCAGCGCCCCCGCCAGAGTACGTTTGCGCAGAATACCGTCTGGCTCGTAAGCGCGATCGGCAAAGGCTTCGGCGGCGCAAGTCAGTCCCATCGACTCCCACAATGTCAGAGTCGATGACCCAGCCTGTCCCACCATGATCAATTGCTCGTCGCTCTCCAGCACCGCCCGCCCGATGGCCGCCGCAACCTCCGTGCTCTTGTTCGCCGCGTGATAGAGCGCCCCGTGTGGCTTGCAGTGCACCAGTCGAACGCCGAGAGGCTCCGCGACCTCCGCCAGCGCCGCAATCTGGTCGCGCACCGTGGCTCTCAATCTCCGACGCAGCCATGGGTGACTCGATGCGTCCAAAGTTGGCGCGATCGGGATAGCCGGGATGCGCTCCGACCGCGACGCCCAGTTCCTTGGCAAAGCGAACAGTCTCGCGCATGGTGCGCTCGTCGCCCGCATGCCCGCCGCAGGCAACGTTGGCCGACGTGATGTAGCGCATCAGTTCGAAGTCGGTACCGTTTGCCAGCGACTCCTCTGACTCGCCCAGGTCAGAGTTGATGTCCATCGAAACTTCAGTCATCTGCCGTTCCTCTCAATCCTGCCAAATCGTTTTGAGCCGCCGCTCCTGCCCGCGCAGCGCTTCCACTGCTTCGGCGATGGACACCTCGGCAAAACGAACCTCGTCGCGGGGCCGCAGTTGCCCGACGCGATGCATGTCGGCGGCAATCACGTTGGCAATTTTAGGATAGCCACCGGTAGTTTGCTGATCGACGAATAGCAGTATCGGCTGGCCGTCCTGCGGCACTTGGATGGCGCCCAGCGGAATGCCATCGGTCAACAATTGTCTCTGCTCACGCGGCGTGATCGCTTCGCCTTTCAGTCGTAGTCCGGCGCGGTCCGACTGCTCGCTGACCGTGTATGGTGTGACCAGAAATCTCGCATAGGTTTCAAAGCTGAACCAATCATGCTGTGCGCCGCGCGTCACGCGAATTGGGCCTTCGCGATGGAATGCTTCCAGCGCGCTCGTGCGCAGCCGTCGTGGATGCAATCCGCTCACTTTGCCTACCCGCAGCAGATCCCCGGCTTGCAGCCTCCGCCCTTCGACTCCGCCGAACCGCCCGCGAATGTCCGTCGAAGCGCTGCCCATGACCAACGGAACGTCGAATCCTCCCTGGACTGCGAGATAGCACCGCGCTCCGTCTGTCGTACTCCCACATTGTAAGACCGAACCGGCAGCCACCTCGACCGCCATGTTCGCCGTAAGCCGCTCCCCGCCCAGCTTGCACTCGCAACTTGCTCCGCAAACGGCGATTACCGCAGCGTCGTCAACCTCCAGCGTTGCACCCAGGAGTGTCATCTCCAGCGCGGGAGCGTTCTCGTCGTTGCCAACAAGCAGATTGGCGATGCGCAACGACAGAGCGTCGGCAGCACCTGCAGGCGAGATTCCAAGATGCGCGTACCCATAACGTCCGCGGTCTTGCACTGTGGTGAAGAGTCCCGGCTTGACGACGCGAATCATCGTGCCGGCTCCTGGCGCATGTGCTCGTACGTGGCACGATCAATCGCCACAAACCGCACTGATCACCAGCCTGTAAGCGTATTGGCTGCAATGACTGCGGATCGAACATACGCAGCGGCGTGCGTCCAATCAGGCGCCACCCGCCGGGAGTTTCGGCGGGATAGATGCCGGTCTGCTGGCCCGCAATGCCCACGCTGCCGGGTGCCACAGTGCGCCGCGGCGTGGCCAGTCGCGGCATTTGCAGTACCTCCGGCATGCCTCCGAGATAGGCGAAGCCCGCCGTGAATCCCAGAAAGCAGACGCGATACGTCGCCCCCGAATGCAACCGAATCACTTCTTCAGTGGACACTCCGGTATGAGCAGCGACGTCGGCGAGATCTGGCCCAAATTCCGCGTCATAGCAGACGGGAAGCTCGACAACTTCGCTGAGATTCTCCGGAGCAAACGTCCCGCCGCGCGCCAACGACCCGGCCATCACGGCGACCTCTTCATGGCTTACGGCCAACGGATCGAAGTCCACCAGCAGCGACGTGTATCCGGGATGCAGGTTGCGGATCCGCGTGTCCTTCCTGGCCTGCAGAGCCTGAAACAGCCCCAGTACGCGCTCACTCGTCTGCGGAGAAATGGCATCGCCGAACATCACCATCAACGATGAGTCGCTTGCCGGAATGATCTTCATGCGCGGTTGTCCGACAACTCTCGCCAGCTCGTTTTCGCCATCTTTCGATGAATAGTGCAACCGGGCAGGGGTGTCAAACGAAACCCGCACTCTGTATGCGAAGGGCCCTGCCGCGAAATTCGCGTGTGACCGCCAGCCAACCTTGCTATATGATGCGCAATCAGTCAGGCACACACTCATGCACTCGGCTCAAACCGTCACCCGCCCTTGGATCCGCGATCTCACGCGCGACGAGCGCGCCACGCTCGTCGCCACCTTCGGCGGCTGGGCCCTCGATGGCATGGACGTGATGATTTACAGCTTTGTGATTCCCACGCTGATCGCAGCCTGGCACATGAGCCGCGGCCAGGCGGGCATGTTGAGCACCGTGGCCCTGCTGATTTCCGCCGTTGGAGGCTGGCTGGCCGGGCTTCTCGCCGACCGCTTTGGTCGCACTCGCGTGCTGCAACTCACTATTTTATGGTTCGCTGTTTTCACTTTCCTTAGCGGCTTCACGAATTCCTTCTGGCAACTTCTCATCGTTCGCGGCCTGCAAGGTCTCGGTTTCGGTGGCGAATGGGCGGTAGGCTCCGTGCTGATGGGTGAAGCCATCCGCGCGCAGTATCGCGGCAAAGCGGTTGGCACGGTGCAAGGCGGATGGGCCGTCGGTTGGGGCGTCACCGCGATCTCTTACACTGTGCTGTTTTCTCTTTTGCCGGCCGCGACTGCCTGGCGCGCCATGTTCTGGATCGGCATTCTGCCCGCGGTGCTGGTTTTCTACATACGGCGCTACGTCCCTGAGCCCGAAGTCTTCCAGCGCACGCGCGCCCGCGAAGCGAGTCTCGGAAGGGGTAGCAATTTTCTTGAGATCTTCGGCCCCGGGGTGCTACGGACAACTTTGCTGACTGCGCTCCTCGCCGTGGGTGCACAGGGCGGATACTACGCCATCACGACCTGGCTGCCCACGTACTTGAAGACGACCCGCGGACTTTCGGTGCTCAACACCGGCGCTTATCTGTTCGTGGTGATCGTCGGCTCGTTCATCGGTTACATGGTGAGCGCTTGGCTGGCCGACCAACTGGGGCGTAAACGCACGCTGGTGTTGTTCGCCGCCTGCTCGTTTCTGGCGATTATCGCCTACACGTTCCTGCCCATCGGCAACTCCGTGATGCTGGTTCTGGGCTTTCCCCTCGGCTTTTTCGCCTCCGGAGTGTTCAGTCCTATCGGCGCCTTCTTTACCGAACTGTTTCCCAGCCGCGTGCGTGGTTCCGGCCAGGGGTTCTCCTACAATGTGGGACGTGGCATCGGCGCGCTCTTTCCTACGCTGGTCGGCTATCTGAGCGCGCGTATGGGACTGGGGCATGCCATCTCGGCTTTTGCCGTTGTCGCGTACCTGACTATGATTCTCGCCACGCTGCTACTGCCAGAAACGCGGGGCCGCGAACTGCAGGTCTACGAGTAATGTCATACATTGTGGGAGTGGTGAGTGGCAGCAATGAAACCTGCGGCTCCGACCATCCTTAACCCACGAAACGCGGTTCCGGCAACTGTGACGGGCAGGGAAATTTTGCGAACTGGATGCTGCTCCCGGGACACTATTGGGCAAGTCGGCCCTTTACACACTACAATGGACAACGGACGCTAGGCCGCCCTATTCACGCCCTACGAATTTATGGCAACTTCTGCAAAAGCAGCACCTGCCAAGTCACGCAGGCCGTCCCGCCGTATCGCGACGCCTGCCAAGCAGGTCGCACAGCACCATGGCATTTCCCTCGACGACCCCAGCTTGTTTATCAATCGCGAGTTGAGCCTGCTCGACTTTCAGCGGCGCGTGCTGGAGGAAGCACAGGACATCACTAACCCGCTGCTTGATCGCGTCATGTTCTTGTCGTTCGTGGGCTCGAACGTGGACGAGTTCTTCATGGTGCGTGTAGCGGGCTTGAAGCGGCAAATTGAGAAAGGCGTGATGGACAGCGGCCCCGACGCGATGACTCCCGCCGAGCAGTTGCGTGCCATTCGCGCGTCGGTGATCCGCCTGAACCGTTCTTCGCACGAATGCTGGTCGAAGGAGTTGGTGCCCGCTCTGCGCAAGGCCGGATTGCGCATCGAAAACTTCGCTGACCTCAGCGAAGAGCATCGGGGGCTGGCCAATAATTATTTTCAGGAAACTATATTTCCTACCCTCACGCCGCTGGCGTTCGATCCTGGTCGACCCTTCCCGCACATTTCGAACCTGAGCTTGAACCTCGCTGTGGTGTTGCGCGATGCGGCGGGAATCGAGCACTTCGCCCGCGTCAAGATCCCCGATTCACTGCCGCAATTAGTTCCCGTCACAGCAGCTCCCAAGTCCAAGAGCCGCAGCAAGGTCGTTGTGAAGGAACAGGTCTTCGTGTGGATCGAGCAACTAGTGACTGCCAACCTCGGAGCGCTGTTTCCCGGCATGGAGATTGTCGAGGCGCATCCCTTCCACGTCACGCGAGACGCCGACTCCGACATTCAGGACCTGGAGGCTGGCGACCTGATGGAGTCCGTGGAAGAAGGCGTATTCCAGCGGCGCTTTGCCGATGTCGTGCGCGTAGAGATCAACGAGGCCATGTCGCCCTCGGTGCTCGAGATTCTGGTGACCAACCTTGAACTCGATCGCGACGACATCTACAAAATTTCTGGCCCGCTTTCGCTGGTGAGGGTACGCGGCCTTGCCAAGTTCGACCGTCCCGACCTGAAGTACGCGCCGTTTGTCCCGGCTCTTCCGACGCCCCTGCTCAAAAAAGACGAGGAAGAGGACATCTTCGCCACCATCCGCCGTGGTGATATTTTGTTCCATCAGCCATTCGACTCGTTCCAGCCTATCGTTGGGATGCTGCAGAAGGCCGCCAACGATCCCAACGTGCTAGCCATCAAGATCACGCTCTATCGCGTGGGACGAAACGCGCCCGTGGTGGACGCTCTGCTGGAAGCGGCGGAAAACGGCAAGCAAGTCGCCGTGCTGCTGGAGTTAAAGGCACGCTTCGACGAAGAGAGCAACATCGGCTGGGCGCGCAAGCTGGAAGAATACGGTGTTCACGTGGTCTATGGACTGCTGGGCCTCAAGGTGCACTGTAAAGCGGCGCTCATCGTCCGTAAAGAAGGCGACGTCATTCGCCGTTACGCTCATCTTTCCACCGGCAACTACAACAGCATCACGGCGCAGCTCTATACCGATATAGGCATGTTGACGTGCGATCCCGACATTGGTGCCGACTGCTCCGACCTTTTTAACTTCCTCACCGGATATTCCGCGAAGTCAAAATATCGTAAGCTGCTGGTCGCTCCCAACTCGCTTCGAAACCGCTTCGAGGAGCTTCTGCAGCGCGAGATCGACCACCAGAAAGCCGGCCGTCCCGCGCATCTTATTCTGAAAATGAATTCGCTGGTCGACCGCAAGATGATCCAGTTGCTCTACCAGGCTTCACAGGCGGGAGTAAAAGTTGACCTACTGGTACGCGGCATCTGCTGCCTGCGGGCCGGCGTTCCGGGCGTCAGCGCCAACATTAAGGTCACCAGCATCGTCGGGCGCTTCCTCGAGCACAGTCGCATCTTCTACTTCTGCAATGGCGGTGACGAAGAGATTTATCTGGGCAGCGCCGACCTGATGCCGCGTAACCTCAATCGCCGCGTCGAAGTACTCTTCCCGGTCGAGAATAAGGGGCTGGTCCGGGTGATCAAAGACGACATCCTTGCTACCTACATGAAGGACCAGGCCAAGGCGCGGCACATGCTACCCGACGGCAAATATGTGCGCGATCCCAACGCAGGCAAGAAGAACGCCCTGAATAGTCAGGAGACTTTCATCGCGCGTGCCATGAAGCGTTCGGGGAAGTAGCGCACGGTTTCGCAACTCCCGACACAATTACTGTGTCTATAGTGTCGAGTGGGGCAGTTGCCCCCCAAACTATCGATGCTCATTCGGCGCCCCATTCAGTTCTTCTCCACCTCGCGCAGAATCCGTGTTCTGCTCCGCCCGCTCTGGCAGTTGATCGCCGTGACCGTCCTGGCCGCACTATGTTTCGCGCAAGTTCCCGCCGCGACGGTCGGCAACGGACCAGGTCCGTCGCCCACTCAGCCCTCCGCTGAGAAGTTCACTCTCACCGGCACGGTGGTTGACGATGTGACTGGCGAGCCCATTCGCAAGGCGCTTGTGAATTTGAACGGTATGCAGCGGCGCTCGGTATTCAGCGACGGCGGTGGCCGCTTTCAATTCGACGGCGTCCCCGGCGGCATGGTTTCGTTGTCCGCGCAAAAGCCCGGCTACTTCAACCAGCAGGATATGTTGCGCGGCGCAGTTCCTTCGGTGGAAGTCGGCCCCAACGCCGCGCCCGCCGTGGTGAAGCTCACGCCTGAGTCTGTCATCACCGGCAAAGTCACCGATGCCAACGGAGTTCCTCTAGAGCATGTCTCGCTCAGCCTGACTTACCTCGACATTCACGACGGCCGCCGGCGTTGGGAGTCCAAGGGTTCAGCCAACACCGACGAAGACGGTGTTTTCCGCTTCGCCAGTTTGCGCCCCGGAAGCTACTACGTCAGCGCCGCGCCGTTCACGCCCGTAGCCGATAGCATGCTCGGCGCTGAGCAGCCTCCGAAGTCCGGCTACGCCGGCGTGTACTACCCCGGCGTGCCCGATCTCGCTTCCGCTTCGCCCATTCAGCTCGCCGCGGGTCAGCAGGCCGAGGCAAGTCTTTCACTCAATCAGGTGTCGATCTACGTGGTTTCCGGCACCATCAGCGGCTACGAGCCCAATCAAGGTGTCGGGTTGCAGGTGTTCGATCAGTCGGGAGTGCAGGTTCCGGCTGGCGTGGAGTTCAGCGCCGAGAATGGGCGCTTCGATGTGCATTCACTGCCGGCGGGCGCCTACGTTCTCAAGGCGTATTCGTCCACTGGACTGAACCAGCCGGTCCGCGCCCAGATGCAATTCAATCTCGCTGGTGACTTACACAACTTGCGTCTCGCCCTCGCGCCCGCTCCCACCATTCAGGTTGTGGTCAATCAGGTGTCGAACGGCCAATCCAATCAGGCGAAAAGAGCGCGCTTCGTTCCGAATTCGGCTGGCCCTCCCGTCACCGTTCGCCTCATTGGCAGCGCTCCGGGAACCGGCGAATCGTACGCCGAATTCGATCCAGCGTCAGGCAACCAGAACCTCGTTCTGCGCAATGTCGAACCTGGTCGATACACCCCTGTCATCGATGCCCGCGAGTCCTGGTACGTCGCATCCGCCGAGTACGGGCAGACCAACTTGCTCACCGACGATCTCGTAGTCACCGCCGGCGCTCCCGCGCAAACGTTGTCCATCGAGTTGCGCAATGACAGCGCGACGCTCACCGGAACCGTCACTGTTCCCGACGGCGTTACTACTCCCGTGACCGTCGTGGCCGTTCCCGACAAGTTCGTCAAGTCCTCGCTGCGGGCCTATTACTATCCGCCGCGCGACCAGCGCGAGCCTAACGGAGGTTTCATTCTCGACTCCATCGCGCCCGGCGATTACACCATCTTCGCCTTCGATCAGGCCGACGGCATCGAGTACGCCAATCCCGACGTTCTGCAGAAGTACGTTTCCCAATCCACACACGTAACGCTCTCGCCGAACCAGCGCGCCAAGGTCACGCTGGAACTCATCCGCACCGCGGAGGGAACGAATTGATCCCCCGCCTCGCGTGCCTGTTGCTGCTTTCGGTCGCGATGGCGGCTCAGACCGCGCAGCCTCGCACGACCGCGACATCCGCGGCCAACTACAGCATCAACGGGACCGTCGTGAACTCCGTCACCGGTCAGCCGCTCGACAACGTGAAGGTCAACATCGCCACCGGCGACAACAACGAGTTCTCCCGACGAGTTCTTCACCGCCGCCGATGGACGCTTCGCCTTCGCCGGTATTCCCGCCGGCAAGTATTCGCTCGTGGGCAGCGCGCGCGGTTACCGCTCGCAGGGATTTCACCAGCATGGCGACTTCTTTATCGGGATCGCCGTGGGGCCCGGCCTCGATTCGCAGAACCTGGTCTTTCCTCTCGTTCCCGACGCCCGCATCGAAGGCATCGTCACCGACGACGACAGCGAGCCAGCACGCAACTCCAGCGTCGCTCTGTATCAGCGCAAAAACGACGCTGGACGCCAGCAGACCCGGCAAGTCGCTAACGAAAACACCGACGACCGCGGGCATTATCAATTCGGCCATCTCGAGCCCGGAACCTACTACGTGGCCGTGTCGGCCCGCCCGTGGTACGCGCAGTATTCAGCTCCCGGCGCCTCGCCGCCCGATCCCGAGAGCGCCCAGCGCGTGGCCGAAGAAAAGGCGCAACTCGACGTTGCCTACCCTATGACGTTTTATCCTGCCGCCGAGGACTCATCGGGAGCGACCGCGATCGTCTTGCATCCTGCCGATCGCGTGACTGCCGACATCAGCGTCCGCGCGCTTCCTGCCGTGCATCTGCGCGTGCGCTTTTCAGATACCGCCGACAAGACCTCTGGGGACACTGCGGCGCGCGGTTTTCCCCGCGTCTCCCAGCGCATCTTCGACGGAACCATCGTGCCGGTCATGTCGGCGCAAGCCCAGAATTGGCGCAATGGAGCGACCTTCGAGTACACCGGCATCGCTCCCGGCCACTACATCATCGAGATGCCTGATCCCGGCCTCAAACGCAATGGTGGCGGCTGGTACAAAGAGATGGACCTATCGGGCACCGTCGAACTCGATGCTCGCGAGAGTCCCACACTGGCTTCGGTCACTGGCGCGCTCATGCTCGAAGGCGGTACGCACCCGCCCGGCAAAATCTACGTCGTCCTCGTCAACCGCATTACCAGCGAGAACTTTTCCGCCGAGGTCACGCCCAAAGGCACGTTTGATTTCAGCGACACCGAAGTCCGTCCCGGAACCTACGACGTGGTGTTGAACAACGCGCCGGGGTTTCAGATCAAGAGTCTGCTGAGCAAGGGCGCGCGCGTTACCGGCCAGACGCTGGAGATCAGCGGCGGCGGCGTGCAGCTGGTAATCACGGCAACCCATGCCGTCGCGAACATCGACGGCACGGTGCTGCACGGCGATAAGCCGTATGAGGGAGCGATGGTGGTGCTCGTCCCGCGCAATCCGGCCAATAACCTCACGCTCTTCCGCCGCGATCAGAGCGACAGCGACGGAACCTTTACCCTGCGTGAAGCCGTGCCCGGCACGTATACCGTGATCGCCCTCGACAATGCCTGGGACATCGACTGGGCTACTCCAGCCGCGCTGCAGCCGTACCTGAAAAACGGCACGCCCGTCGAGGTCACGGGTGAAGGCAAGCTCAGCATCAAGGTGCAGTTGCAGTGAGCTGGTCGCTGGACTCTATCTGCAAACGCACCGCGCCTGCCCTCCGCACCATTTGTTGATGTCGCTATCGCGACCAGGTGTACACGTCGCCTGCTTGCCGCCGGTGCAGGTAACGCCGCATCCCGCACAGTAAATCGTTGGACCCACTCGGCACGACGTCGGCTGAGAGTTTCCCGAAGACTGCGAGTTCCCGCTGCAGCCCGGCGAACCCAGTACCGAGGCCACGGCTTCCGCGTAGCTGCTCCTCGAATTCTTGCTACACCAGTCGCCAACCTGCTTGGCATCATCGTCCAGGGCAGCGTCGCTCTTCGTGTAACGCGGATCTGGACTGATGGCGTTGGCATATCCCTGCAAGTAAGCTCTGAAAGTGGCCTGCTGCGCAGGGTCTTTTTCCGCATCCTTATAACTGCCGCAGCTCGTCCCGGCAACGGACTGTGCGTTCGCAGCCGGAACTTTAGCCAGCGTACCGGCCCACAATGAGAGAACCAGCAACGGATAAGCGAATCGTCTCATTTTCATTCTCCTGAAAGCATCTTCGAGCGATCTTCAACCGACCGTCCAGATACACCCGTAGTTACTCGGAATCGTTAGCGTCTGTGTCGCGCCCGCAACCACGCCTGCCAGATTCTGGGCGCCCTCGATCTGCTCGACATAATTCCCACTGATGGGGAAAGCGAAGCTCGCCGTCTGTTGCTGATCCGTAAAGTTGACGACGATCAGGCTGAACGTATTTCCCAGCTGCCGTGAAAACGCCAACAGCCCTTTCGAATTGAAATTGCCATCGTCGTTGTAGAAGTAATGCGTGCCATCGCTGAACTGCGCTCCGCCGCGGCGGATTTTCGTCAGCTTGCGAATCAGCCGGATGATCGGCTTACCGTCATTGTCATAGAAATAATTCCAGCGCACCGGCCGATAGAGCATCACCCGCCCGTAGCCGCTATCCGGGATCCAATAATTCTCACAGAATTCCTGCCCCTCCGACAGAAGCGGCGTGCCCTTGCACGTCAGCAGCGCAATCAGATACGGCTGCACCTTGGGCCAGTTACTGTCCCGGTCTCCTTGCTGGAGCAAGACGTCAGCCGGAGTATTGTCCATCGGGATCGTCCCGAAGTTGCAGATGAACCGCTGATGATCGTGGTTCTCAATGTATTGAAGCGCCGTCTTGGGAATGGTGTCGGCATTGGCCGTAACCGAATCCGGATATCCGTTCAGCCCAAGCTGGAATCCGAATTGTTCGATCGCGCCGGGACTGCCTGCGGCGCAGTTCGCAGCCGCGCCTAATGTCCCGTCCTGCCATGTGCCCGTACTGTAGCTTCCTGCCAGAATCGCTGGAGGGTCGGGAAGATATTCCGCGATCTGGATCAGGTTGATGTTCCCCGCCGCGTCGAAGAACCGCTGGTAATGGTCCGTTGCTCCCGCCTTCGATTTCACGTATTGATACGTGGAATACACGAGGTTCGCATAGCCCGACCCGAGCGGTCCGTCCCAGTACTCGGGCACATCGTCGAAGCGAAATCCATCGATGTGAAACGTGTCCAGCCAGTACTGGTTCACGGAATAGTAATAATCCTGCGTGAGCCTCTTGGAGAAGTCGTTCAATATTCCGTAGTCGCCGTTGGCGCCGTTGAACGGATTGGGCAGATCATTCTGCAGCGCGGTGTAGAGCTGCGTGTACGCAAAATCTCCGCCGGTGTGGCCGTAAACCGAATCGACGATGACGGCGATTCCGTTCTGATGGCACGAATCAACGAAATGCTGAAAATCAGCGGTCCTGCCAAAGCGCTCCGCCACGCAGAAATAGCCGATCGGGTCGTATCCCCAGTCGATCGTGCTCAGCACATTCGAGACAGGCATGACTTCGATGCAGTTGATTCCCAGGTCCGCCAGGTAAGGCAGCTCCCGGATGGTGCGGTCGAGGTCGTCGCGAAACTCGGTGATCATCAACTCGTAAATAATCGCGTTCTTGAGCGGCGGCGTCTTCCATTTCGTTTCATTGGCGGAGAAGGTGTACGGCGCACCTCCAACCGTGATCGCCGACAGGCGACCGACGCCGACTTCGCGGGAAAACGGATCGATGATGAAATCGATGTCGCCGCGCGTCGGGCTGTGAATGATGTAGCGATAAACGTAGCGTCCAGGCTGCCCGAACGCGGTTGACCCCGACGGGGGCGTTGCGGTGTTGAGATCGATCTGGCCTGACCAGTAATCGCCGTAGGTCGGATCCACAGAATGAGTCTGTGCCACGACTGCTGGCTGCGCAGCCTGCAGATATTGGTCCTTTTCGTGAATGATTTTGACCGAGACCGCATATCCCGCGCCTGAGTCCACGCCGGGCAGAAATATTCCGAAGTGCACCGCCTTGGGCGATGTCTCCACCGCGCCCAAGCTGTTCATCGAAAGGTAGTTCATAAATCCCCCGAGCCATGCGCCCGAGGACGTCGGGCCATGATCCATGATCGAAGTTGAGTGAAACGGTCCGGGACTATTTCCCGGTGTCAATGGATGACTGGGATAGACGTTAGCGAAGCGACCGACTGGCTGCCACTATCCGTCGGAATGGCCTCATGATGCAAGTTAATTTCGCATTATCGGATGTAAATTACAGAGAGCAGAGGGTTCAACCAGCTACCAGTTACCAGTCCCCGCTCTGCGCTCACTGTTAGAATTGAACCTTCGCATGCCTCCCAGCCCCTCATCCGCGCCGGTCTTGCCCGTCTCGTCCGCTAAGCTCGAGCCGGTCCCCATGCTCGACCTCAAGCGGCAGTACGAGTCGATCAAGGACGAAGTTGCCGCCGCCATCGAGCGGGTGCTGACCACCCAGTACTTCATCGGCGGACCGGAGCTGGACGCCTTCGAGCGCGAATCAGCCAACTATCTCGGCGCGCACGCCTGTGCAGGATGCGCCTCCGGAACCGATGCATTATGGCTGGCGCTCGTGGTCTCAGGAGTGCAACCCGGCGACCGCGTTCTCACCTCTCCATTCACGTTCTTTGCCTCGGCGAGTTCCATCACGCGCTGCGGTGCCACGCCGGTCTTCGCCGACGTCGAGCCCGCGACCTTGAACCTCGCTCCCGCAGCGATCGAAAAGCTGCTGAAGACCGAGCAACCGGTCCGCGCGATCATGCCGGTGCACCTCTACGGACAATGTGCCGACCTCGGCGCCTTCGCGGCTTTGGCGAAGCAACATGGTTTTGCCATTGTCGAAGATGCTGCCCAGGCATTCGGTGCAACTTGGCAGGGCAAGAAGGCGGGCACGCTGGGTAAGGTCGCAGCCTTCAGTTTCTATCCCACCAAGAACCTCAGCGCCTATGGCGATGGTGGCGCAGTCTCTACCGACGATGAGGATTTGGCCGCGCACGTTCGGCGGTTGCGCAATCATGGCAGCCGCGAACGTTACTATCATGAGGAGATTGGTTGGAACAGCCGTCTCGACGCCCTTCAGGCCGCCGTGCTGCGCATCAAGCTGAAGCACATCGATGACTGGAATGCTCAACGGCGATCGATTGCCGCCAAGTACGACGTACTCTTCTGCACGACGGGCCTGGTGAAAGATGCAGCGACCACGATAGATGCGCAGGCTCCTATCGGGCTTCTCCAAACGCGCCCCGAAGCTTTCCACATTTACCACCAATACGTCGTACGCGCACATCGCCGCGATGAACTTCGCGCCTTCCTCACCGAGCACGGCATCGGCACCGAGATTTACTATCCCGTGCCGCTGCACTTGCAGCCAAGCTTCGCGTACCTGGAATATAAGCCGGGAGACTTTCCCGAGTCCGAACGAGCGGCGAAAGAATCACTCGCCCTGCCCATCTTCCCCGAGTTGCGCGCTGACGAGCAGCAGCGTGTAGTGTCCGCTATCGCAGACTTCTACACCCGCTAGCTCCAGTAGTTATTGATGCTTCTTCTTTTTCTTTGCGGGCTGTTTCTGATGGGCAGCAGGGTTCTGTGCCCTGGCCTTCTGCCTCGCGGCTAACTCGGCTTCGTGCTTGGCTTTCTGCTCCGCCAATTGCTCAGGAGTCAGCACGCGCCGCACGATCGGGCCGTTCATCTTGTAGGTGACATCGACAATCTGCTCGCTGTCATTCATCTTGCGAATGGTGAAGGTCGGCAAGTCGCCTTCCTTATCGAACACAGCGTGCCCTGTCTTTACGGGAAGGTAACCTTCCATGTCGCGTTCGCGATAGGCGGTTTCGTAACGATGCTTGTTGCGATTGCGGGTGAACACGCGAATCTGGTTGTAGTCGTAGGGCAGGCCGTCTTTGGGCTGGTTGAGCAGCACCAGGTATTGCGGCTCCTGTTTCGGCTGGTCGTCGATGGTCTCTTGCACCGTGTTCAGGATGAAGTAGCCCACGATGCGCTGCCCCTCAGCGTATTGCGCGATGTCGAGCGGCACGTCGAGATCGACCATGCGCAGGAGCACCCATCCCACCTGGCCCGACGAATTGCGCACCAGGTACCAATCTTCCATCACAGGCTTGGGCGGCTCAGTCTCTTTGGATTTGTCGGCCGCAGCACCGGGCTTAGCCAGGGGAACCGGAGGGGTCTTTGTTGGCGGCGCGCTTCCCGCTGGAGTGGTCGGCGCAGTTGGCTTCTGCTGTGTCGCGCCCGACTGAGTCTTTACGCTACTCGCGGAGGGCTTCGGTGCTGGAGGAGGCTTAGGCGCATTCTTGTCGCTCGTGGCCCGCTTCAGGACCTCGACCTTTTCGCCTTCTTTGAGTTGGTAGAGATGTTCGCCATCGCGCGAGGGTGTAAGGTGCATATTCAATTCGGCGCGCGTCGTGCCGTGCCCCTGAACGTCTATCGATTTCGCGTCCTGCGCCAGCTTCTGGAAGCCGTCGAACACCTCCTGTGTTATTAGACTGCGCTGCTCGATCCATCCTTCAGCGCCACCGTCGGTACGCACGCGGTAGAAGCGTTTCTGGCGTTCAAGCACGTCGACGCGTTCGCCGTTGTGCACTGTTCCGAGCTTGTTGTACATGGTGGCAACGCGGTCGCGCAGACTGGTCTCCGGGGCGGAGACATACATGTAGTCGTGCTTGGCGATTGAGGCGCGCTTGCACGCAGGGGTCGTCGCAAGCAGCAAAAGCGCTGCGAAAACCGCCACTGTTCTAAAAAAATGAGGCCGGAAGGATTGCACCAGTAACACAGCCCACTATAACGCAGCCCAGTACGGTGCAGGACGGTTGACCCTAGTAGCAAGGCTGGTGCGAACACCGTCCGAACATCCAATCAAGAGGAAGAAAAAGACGCTGGAAGATGCGCCTTCCAGCGTCTGAGCTTGCAACTGGACAGCTCTACCAAACGCGACATACCGGCTTGCGGATCATGGGCGAACCTTCCTTGCAACCGAAGGTCTTGGCGAAATCGGGCGAGTTCGAGACCACCCCATTCACTCGGTACTGAGGCGCCGAGTGTTCATTCGTCAGGGCCTGCAGACGAAGTGTCTCTGGAGTCTGGTTCGCGCACCAGATCTGGGCGTAGCCGAGGAAGAAGCGCTGGTCCGGCGTGAAGCCCTCGACCGTGCCTTCCGGAGTCGCGGCCAGAACGTCGAGCAGCGCCATGTGAGAAATGCGCAGTCCACCGTTGTCGGCGGTGTTCTCGCCCAGCGTTAGCTTGCCCTTGATGTGCACGTCATCGACCACGGTGAATCCATCGTATTCGTTGACGAAGCACTGCTCCAGCTTGTCGAACTGTTCCTTGTCCTGAGGAGTCCACCAATTGCGCAAGTTTCCGTCGGCGTCGAACTGGCTGCCTTCGTCATCGAAACCGTGCGTGAGTTCATGCCCGATGACCACGCCGATGCTGCCGAAGTTGGTAGAGTCGTCCGCTTTGTAGTCATAGAACGGCGGCTGCAGGATTCCGGCCGGGAAATTGACGTTGTTCTCCAAGGGGTTGTAATACGCGTTCACCGTCGGAGGAGTCATGCCCCACTCGCTTCGGTCAACCGGCTTACCGATCTTGCTAAGCTGGCGGTTGAATTCGAACTGGTTGGCCCGTGCTGAATTACCCATGGCATCGCCGCGCACGATGTTGAGCGAGCCGTAATCACGCCACTTGTCGGGATAGCCAATCTTGTTATCGATGCGTGACAACTTCTCCAAAGCTTGCTTCTTGGTGTCGGGGCTCATCCACGAAAGCTCGCTGATGTCGGTTTTGAGCGCAGCTTCCAACTCATGCACCATTTGCAAAGTGTGGGCCTTAGCTTCGGGCGGAAATGTCTCGGCCACATAGGCCTGGCCCAGAGCTTCGCCGAGATCGTTATCGGTGTACTGCACGCAACGCTTCCAGCGGGGACGCAACTCCTTGGCCCCGCGCAGGGTTTTGCCGTAAAAATCGAAGTCCTCTTCGACAAACGCCTTGGGCAACATCGGAGACGCGCCACGTATGGTCTGCCACCGCAGGTATGTTTTGACCGTATCGAGATCATTGTCAGCGATGACCTGGTTCATGCCCTTCACGAAGTCGGGTTCGCTCACATTCAGGCTGTCGAACTTTGGCGAGTCGACGGTCGTAAAGTACTGGTTCCAGGAGAACGCCGGACTCAGCTTCTGCAGATCGGCCACACCCATCTTGTGGTAAATGTTGGTGGGATCGCGCTGCTGGGTGCGATCAAGCGAGACTTTCGCCAGGTCTGTCTCCACTTTCATCACTATCTTGGCATCGGCCGCGGCTTTTGCCGGCGGCTCGCCATACAGCTCAAACGTCTTGGCGACGTGCTTCTCGAGCTTCTCGCGGGTTTCCACCGACTTCGCATCGGTCTTGAAGTAGTAGTCGCGATCGGGCAATGACAAGCCACCCTGGTCGGCGGTCGCGATGTCGATCTTTGAATCCTTGAAGTCAGGCTCGGAGCTGAATCCGAAGAATGCATTCGCTCCCGCGCGATGCAGCCCGCCCAGCACGGCCGGAATCTCCGACTTGTCCTTCATGCCGTTGATCTTGTCCATGAACGGTTTCAGCGGTGCCGTGCCCTTAGCCTCGATCGCAGCCTCATCCATGCATGACGCATAGTAATCGCCGATCTTCTGGTTGACCGGGCTTCGACTGGCATTGTCAGCCGACTGCTTATCGAGGATCGACCGCAAAACCATCTGGTTGCGTTCGTGCAATTCGTTGAAGCGTCCCCAACTCGACTGGTCGGGAGGAATTGGATTGTTTTTCAGCCAAGTACCGCAGGCGTAATGGTAGAAGTCGTTGCAGGGATCGACCGACTTATCGATGGCCGTCAGATCGAAGCTGCGAATGTCCGCCTTCGCCGTTGGAGCGGCGGCATTCTGTGCCACTACAAAATTTGCGGCCATCAACACAACGCCAGCCGTTAGCAGATAACGTCTCATGATTCCCTCGCTTGGAATGAAACTGTACTTATCGAACAGCACCGACGGTCGATACGCTGGTGAAGTCCCGGCAGTTCCCTAGCCGAACGACCCGCGATTGAAACTGCCTGGCACATCTCCAAATTCTCTACCAGACCCGGCAGGCGTTCTCGCTCACCATGGGTTGGCCGGCCTTGCATCCCCAGGCCTGCTGAAACGCCGCGGAGTTCTGCACCGCGCCGTTCACCCGCCATTCTCCCGGCGAGTGCGGATCGGTGAGCGCCCGCTTGCGTGCTTCCTGGTCAGTCACGTTCTGGCACCAAATCTGCCCATACGCCAGGAAGAACCGCTGCTGTGGGGTGTAGCCGTCAATGGGCTTCACCGGCGTACTGCCGATGATTTCAGTCAGCGCCATGTAGGCCAGCTTCAGCCCGCCGTTGTCGGCCGTGTTCTCGCCCAGCGTCAGCTTGCCGTTGAGCTTCACCACGCCCTTGTCGTCCTTCGCCGCGACGAAGCTCGAATACTCGTTGGCTGTGCAATCGGCCCGCTGTTCAAACTCCTTGCCGTCTTGCGGAGTCCACCAGTCACGGAAGTTGCCCTGCGCGTCATACTTGCGGCCCTGGTCATCGAAGCCGTGCGTGAGCTCGTGCCCGATCACCACGCCGATGCCGCCATAGTTCACTGCATCGTCCATGAGCTTGCCGTAGAAGGGCGGTTGCAGGATTCCGGCAGGGAAGTTGATGTCGTTCATCGGCGGCCGATAATACGCGTTGACTGTCGGCGGAGTCATGCTCCAGTCCTTGCGGTCGGTGGGCTTGTCGATCTTGTTGTACTGGCGCTTGACTTCGAACGAGCCTGCACGCGTCGTGTCGCCGTAATAGTCGTCGGAGGTGATGACCACGCTGCTGTAGTCGCGCCATTTGTCGGGATAGCCGATGTTATTCACGATCGTGTTCAGCTTCACGTAGGCCTGCTTGTTTAGTGGTGTCCGACATCCAGGTCAGCTGGCCGATGTCCTGCTGCATGGCGCTCTCGATGGCCTGCACCATCTTCAGTGTGCGCGCCTTGCCCTCGGGGCCGAACGTCTTGTCCACGTAGAGCTGGCCGAGCGCCATGCCGAGGTTCCGGTCGGTGGCTTTTACGCAGCGCTTCCAGCGCGGTTCCATTTCCTGCTGGCCCGACATGAACTTGCCATTGAACTGGAAGTCTTCCTCCACGAACGCCTGGGTCAACTGCTGGGCGTGGTCATTGATGGCCTTCCAGCGCAGGTACGTCTTCCAGTCGGCGATGGAGACGCCGTCGAGTTGCCCGTTGACCTGCTTGAAGAAGTCGGGATTGCCAACATTCAACGAACTGAATTTAGGCGAACCGTTGCCGGCGAAGTAAGCGGTGAGATCAAAGTTGGGCGCTGTCGCGCTGATCTCGGCCACTGTCATCTTGTGGTCGCGCGTTTTCGGATCGCGGCGTTGCGTGCGGTCCATGGAGGCCTGCGCCAGTCCGCTCTCAACGGACAGCACGGTCTTGGCCTCGGCGGCGGCAACGTCGGGCTTGTCGCCCGCCAATTCGAATACTTTCTGCACGTGCTCGACGTACTTCTGCCGCGTCTCGACCGACCGGGGATCGTCCTTAATGTAGTAGTCGCGGTCCGGCAAAGTGATGCCGCCCTGGTCGATGAAAGCGATGGTCGCGTTCGAATCGTGCATGTCAGGCTGAGGATAGAAAGCAAACAGCGCCGGCGTCGCGTTCTGGTGCATGTATGCGACAACCTTGATTACGTCCGCCTTGGTTTTGATGGCGTTGATGCGCGCCAACATCGGAGCCAGCGGTGCCGTGCCTTTCTTTTCGATGGTCGCCTCATCCATGCATGACGTATAGAAGTCGCCCACCATCTTCTGCGTGGCGCTGTGCTGGCCGGGAGCCTGCGCCTGCACCAGGATGTCGCGCAGAACGTACAGGTTTTGTTCAGCCAACTCGTCGAAGCGGCCCCAGCGCGATTTGTCGGCGGGGATGGGATTGTTCTTCATCCAGGTCCCGCAGGAGTACTGATAAAAATCCACGCAGGGATCGACAGACTTGTCGATCGCGTTCACATCAAAGCTGGGAATCTGCTTGGGAGCTCCGGAATCGGTTGCGGGTGTTTGGGAGAAACAGAAGATTGCTGAACACAACAGGAATACCACCAGAAGACTACGCATCGGCCTGAATGCCTCGCATGATGAATTGTCGTCCCGCGCATACGCCGGAGTCGGCGCAGGACTTGGTAAAACTGGGCTGGTTGCGCCCGAATGGAGAGGGAAGAGCTGCCATTCTCCAACCAGACACACTACTACAAACGCTGGGGACAGGGAAATTCGTGCCCGGCGGCCACTTGACCAAAGTGAATGCAAGTCTCGACTGCGCCTACTGCAAAAAAAAGCCGGAGCAATCGCTCCGGCTAAATGCGACAGTCGAATGCGATGAGATTACACGTTGAATTTGCGGCGCAGCAGACCGGCCAATCCGATCACGCCCGAACCGAACATCATCAGCGTGCCGGGTTCGGGGACCGTGGACTGGGAAGAGTAGCTCACGTCGTCCTGGCCCCATGCGTCGTCGCTCAAGTTCGTGATCGTGATGGAGCTAAACGAAGCTGAGTCGGTGAAGCCATAGTAGCTGGCGCCGCCGTTAACATTGATCGGCAGGTTGAGGGTCTGGGCGGTACCGTCGTTGAACGTCAAGGTGAAGGAACTAGTGAAGACCGTCTGCACGCCCGTCAGCCAAAGACCGAAGGCAGTAATCGGAGTTGCAAACGAATACGTCGTTGTTCCGATAGGAGCGCCCAGCCACTGGGAGCCGCCCGGGGTCACGTTAAACCCGTAGAGGTTGCCCAAGGTGGTATTGCAGATGCCGGAGTAGGCGCAACCATCATTTACGGCGTTGAGCGTAATGGTGACGCCCGGCGCCGCGGCTATTGGAGTGTAATAGCCAAGCGCCAGACTCTCGAATGTGAGTGTGCTGGTGGGGCCGGCTGCGGCCAGGAAAGCGGTCTGCGCCGCTGCAGACAGTGGCCACGGTCCGCTGGTTGAGGCGCCGTCGTCCGATCCAGTGTAGGGAGTGATAGTTCCCGCAGTTGCGTAGCTGGCAGCAAGCAACACAGTTGCGGCGAGCAAAAGCACGCGGGAAACGCTTGAAGTCTGGGACATCTTCATCGTGTGTTCTCCATGGGCCGCCTGAACAGGCGGAATCGAATCAGATTGGTGGGTCACCGAGGGCTTCGGATGTAGTAGCACTATCCGCCAGTGACTGGCTGCCAACACATCTCCGCTTGGTGGAAATGACCGCAATCTGAGTTCCGTCCATGGGGCACGTAAGTCGTGGTTTCTAAATCGTGCAACTATGCAGGCAGTAGCGCAGAGTGCAATCGTTTGCACAAATGGCTAAGGGATTACCATCTCGTAGGAAGACTACGGCTTCAGCTCCGCTCGTATTGAAGTACGAACTTGCCCGTGGTTATGGGTGCGGGGGGAAGTCCACTGGCCTCAAAACAGCTTCAGGTGGATGGTTAGGTACGTCTTGGGATCTTTCTTGATCGCTTCGATCAGCTCATGGGTCGAGGCCAGGGTGGCGTCGGCGTTGTTATAGAGCGAGGGGTCCTTGAGGAGCTTGCCGGCCGTGCCTTCACCTTTATCAAGCCGGTCGAGTATGGAATCCAGGTGTGCGATGGTGTCGTCGAGTTTCTTGGCCAGGGCTTCGTCCTTGGCCAGTTTGCCGATAGTGCCCTTGCCGGCGTTGATGTCGGTAATCAGTTGGTTGGCCTTCGCCAGCGTCTGGTTGGCGTTGTCATAGAGGGCGGGGTCTTTGATGAACTTGCCCGCCGTCCCTTCACCGCTGTTGATCTGGTCGATGATCTTATTCAGGTTATCGACTGCGTTGTTGGCCTTGTTGTAAAGCTCGTCGCTGTTCAACAGCTTGCCGATGCTGCCTTGCGTGGAATTTGCCTGCGCCACGATGTGTTGCAATTGGGCAAGCATGTCATTGGCGCGATTGAAGAGCGACGGATCGTAGATCACTTTGCCAATCGAACCCTGCCCGCTCTGGATGTACGTCAAGATGTTGTCCAGACGCTTAACCAGCGTGTCCACATTTTCCAGCGTGCCTTGGCTGGCGCGCACCACGTCCTGCAATTGCGCCACGTCACGGGTAGGCAACTCGGTATTGTTTTGTATCCCACCGCCTTTAGATTGGCGGCAATCCAGATCGACGAACACCTCGCCCAGCACTCCTGCGGTGTTCAACGACGCTTCACAATCAGGACCCATGGTGTTCTGGTACTTGGTGGTGATCTTACTCAGGACCTCCACCGGCGCGACCCGTCGGCTCGGATCGCGCACTACGCGGATTCCGATGACGTTCCCGATGTCCACGCCTTCCAGCCTGACTGGTGCTCCCACCCGCAGGCCGCCGGCATTATCTACATAGGCGCGGATTTTGATTTTCTTAGTGAACAGACCGGTGGTGCCGGTCATCAGGAAGATCAGGATCGCCAGTGCAACGCAGGCGACGATGACGGTCAGGCCAACCCGGAGTTGTGACCATCTCACCTGTTTTTCGCTCGGCACGGTCTGACGGTCGCCCCTTTTGACGCCGAGCGGCAACTAGGCCGCTCCGCGGGTTATACCTGCGTGTCCCGAATCATAACATCGTAACCCGTGCCGAATGGAAGAGCTATGCGCCAAGTCGGCGGACTTTTCCCTCGACCCCCCGCCAACGGCTTACAAATCCAGCTCTGCCTGGATCATATTGTCTTCCAGGCTTGAGTGCATCTTAAACCCCAGTTTGACGCACAATGCCCGCATTTCACGATTTTCCGGCAGCATATTCGAGATCAGCTTCTTCAGACCAGCCTCTCTCGCGACCGCAATCAGCCGCTGATAGAGCTCCGTGCCCAAGCCCTTGTGCTGGGCTGCATCGATGGCCACCGCTGCCAGTTCGGCCTCGTCCCGCCCATGGATTTTGCTCAGCCGCCCGATGGCCAGCAACTCCGGCTCACCCGCTTCGTTCTTGCGCTCCGCCACGAGCGCCATCTCCCGGTTGTAGTCGATGAAGCAGATGCGCGTCAGCCGTTCATGTGCGGTGCGCTGCGTTAATTTCAGCGGCTGAAAGTATCGCAGATATACGCTGCGTTCGGAAAGTTTCTGGTGAAACGGAATCATTAATGGCTCGTCTTCCGGTCGAATAGGACGGATCACGACTTCCTTGCCATCCTTCATCTTCCACGACGACACCAATTTCACCGGATACGGCCGAATTGCGGACTGAGGCAACTCGTCCGCTGTCATCTCGGGACCGTGCAATACCACCCGCGCGTCCAAAGCCAGCAGCCGGTCCGCCGACGCCAGCAAAGGATTGATGTCAATCTCCTTCACCCAGCGCTGTTCCACCACCAGTTGGCTGAAGCGCACCAGCAACTCTTCCAGCGCCCCGATGTCCACCGGCGGACGCCCCCGCACTCCTTGCAGAGCCTTGAAGATACGGGTTTGCTCCATCATTCGCCGCGCCAGTGTCGAGTTCAGCGGAGGCAGCGCCAACGCACGATCGCGGAAGACCTCCACCAACTGGCCGCCGGTGCCAAATAGCATCACGGGACCAAACTGCGAATCCAGACTGCTGCCCACAATCAGCTCATAGCCCTCGAGCTTGATCATTGGCTGTACCGTTACACCTTGGAAATGTTCTGCGCCTGTTTTCCCGGTAACCGACGCCCTTATGCCCTCGAAGCCTTTGCGCACCGCGTCAGCATCCCGCAGGTTCAACAACACCCCGCCGACATCGGTCTTGTGCGTAATGGTCAGCGAATGAAGTTTCAGCACCACCGGGTAGCCGATTTCCTGCGCGGCTTGCACGGCGTCCTCTTCGGTCACCGCGATCCGCGTCTCCACCGTTGGAATGCCGTACGCTGTCAGCAATTGCTTCGACTCGTACTCCGTCAAGATGGTGCGGCCTTGTTCGCGGGCTTCTCGCAGAATCCTGCCCGCCTTCCCGCGCTGTACTTCCGCATCGGCGTGTTGCGGCAGGGTCGGCGTCTCGTACAAGCCCTTCAGGTTGTAGCTGTAGCGCCACATGTAGTTGAACGCTCGCACCGCGCTGTCGGGGAACTGAAAGGTCGGAATTCCGGCATGATTCAGGATTTGCTCGCCGGCCGCGACTTCGGTTCCGCCCATCCAACTGGCCAGTACCGGCTTGCCGAACCCCTTGGCATACGGCTTCAGCTTTTCCGCAATCAGCGTCGGGTTCGTCATGTCCTGCGGAGTAAGGATCACCAGCATGCCGTCGATGGCGGGATCTTTCGCTGCGATCTCCAGCGACTTCGCGTAGCGCTCGGGTTCGGCGTCGCCCAGGATGTCCACCGGATTGTTGTGGCTCCACTGTGCTGGCAAGATTTCGTCAAACGCCTGCATAGTCTGCGGAGACAGCTCTGCCAACTCGCCGCCGCCCGCGACCAGCGCGTCGGTCGCCAGTACCCCAGGCCCGCCCGCGTTAGTAAGAATGCACAGCCGATTTCCGCGCGGGCGCGGCTGCTTGGCCAGCACGTCTGACATGAAGAAGATGTCGGAAATGCTATTGACCCGCAGCACGCCGCTGCGGCGAAACGCCGCATCCAGCACTTCGTCGCTGCCGGTGAGCGAACCAGTGTGCGAAGCCGCGGCTTTTGCGGCGGCGGCTGTACGCCCCGCCTTGATCACGATAATGGGCTTCGCCAGCGAAACCTCGCGCGCTGCCGACAAAAAGGCGCTCGCGTCGCCGATCGACTCCATGTAAATGACGATGCTGTTGGTGCGCGGATCGCTGCCGAAGTAATCGATCAGGTCGCCCCAGGTCACGTCGAGCATCGAACCGGTCGAGACAAACGAGCTGAAGCCGACATTCTCGCGCAGGCTCCAGTCCAGTATGGCTGTGAGCAACGCGCCGCTCTGGCTGATGAACGCGACATTGCCTGGCCGCGCGATCGAATGGGCGAACGTCGCGTTCAAACCACGTATCGGATTCATCACGCCCAGGCAGTTCGGTCCGATCAGCCGCATCTTTCCGCGGATGATCTCTGCTATGCGCGCTTCCAGCTCTTTGCCGTGCTCGCCCGACTCCTTGAAGCCCGCTGAAATTACGATGCCCGCCGGAATCCCTGCTGCCACCGACTCCGCCAGTACATCGGGAACCGTGTCGGCCGGCGTTGTCACCACCACCAGGTCCACCTTGTCGGGCAGCGCAGAAACACTCGGGTATGCCTTGATTCCCAGTACGCTCGGGCGCTTCGAATTGACTGGGAAAACCGTCCCGCCAAAAGGATTGCTCAGCAGGTTCCACAACACGGACCGGCCGACGCTTCCCATTCGTTCTGTTGCGCCAATCACGGCGACACTGCGAGGAGAGAATAGCGGGTCCAGCGGATGGCTTTCGGAGCGATAAACGTCGGACGAAGGATCGGCCTTCGCCCACGGCTTGGTGTTTTGCACTGCAGTCGTCATAGGAGGTCCTCAGTGTCTGTTATGAAACTCCAGTTTAGTCCGTCCGCACCGCTCAACTTGTCGCACAGGTCACTTTTTCCCGTGACCGCGCTCACATTTCATCCCCGGACCCTCCCTCGGCCTATAACGCTGCAATGGTACAATCGTGACTTCCTACACCGAGACCTGCGGCGACGCGCCCTCTGGATGGATTTCCGACCCTTGGCACAAACGACCGAAGACCGCGCCATTACTTACGCCGACGCTGGTGTCGATATTGAACGCTCCAATCGCACCAAGCAGCGCATCAAGTACCTTGCCCACAAGACCTTCAACCGTGGCGTCCTCAGCGAGATCGGCGGCTTTGGGGGTCTCTTTGCCATCGATAAGAAGCGCTATCTCGATCCCGTGCTCGTCTCCAGCGTCGACGGTGTCGGTACCAAGCTGAAAATTGCCTTCGAAATGAACCTGCACCACACCATCGGCGCCGACTTGGTGAATCACTGTGTCAACGACATCGCCGTGCAGGGCGCCGCTCCCATGTTTTTCATGGACTACTTCGCCACCGGCAAGCTCAAGCCTGAAATCGCCGAAAAGGTCGTCAGCGGCATTGCCGACGCCTGCAAGCAAAATGGATGCGCGCTCATCGGTGGCGAAACTGCCGAGATGCCCGGCTTCTATACCGACGGCGAATACGATCTCGCTGGATTCATCGTCGGCGTCGTCGACCGCCCCAAGATCATCACCGGCAAAGACGTTCAACCTGGCGATGTCCTGATTGGTTTGCCCTCCACTGGGCTGCATACGAATGGCTACTCTCTCGCTCGCAAGCTCTTCTTTGAAGTAGCTCGCTACACCCCCGATTCGTACGTTAACGAAATCAAGGGCAAGGTAGGCACCGAGCTGATGCGCACCCACAAGAGCTATTGGCCTATCGTGCGCCGCATGATCGACGCCGAAGCCGTCACCGCCCTGGCGCACATCACCGGCGGAGGCATCACCGAGAACCTGCCGCGCGTCCTGCCCAAAGGTACTGGCGCGATTGTCGAATTCCACTCCTGGCCGGTGCTGCCCATCTTCCAGCACATGCAAGCCATCGGCAACGTTCCCCAGGACGACATGCTGCGCACCTTCAACATGGGCATCGGCATGATCCTGGTCGTTCCGTCTGCCAAGTTCAAGAAGGCGCAGACCATCCTCGAGCGCTGCGGCGAGAAGGGCTATACCATCGGCCGCATCGTCAAAGGCGACCGCCGCGTCACCTACCAGTAACTCCTTCCCAACGGATAAGAATCTGGGAAATTGAACGATGGGTGCCCCATCCTTTCGCCTGCCTTTGGCGAAAGGGTGGGAACTGTGCTGTCGGTCCGGTTTTGAAGGGGCACGGCTTCACAGGCTGCGGGGGAAAGCGGTTTCTTGGTAGAGCTGACCTTTAGGTCAGCGTCTAAGCCCTTTATATTTGACCCGCCGCGCGGACTTCAGTCCGCGCGGCACAATGGATTGCCACTTTTCAGCAAACTGTTCAGCCGGCAGCACTTTTTTTGCGAGGGCGCGGGTGCCCCACCCTTATCGCCCGTTTTTGGCGATAGGGCGGGAACTGTGCTTTCGGTCACGTTTTGAAGGGGCACGGCTTCAGCCGTGCCGAACAGACCCTTTTTTATTCTTGTCATTCCCCGCGGACTTCAGTCCGCGGGGAATCTGTTTTTTGACTTTTTTCAGCGCCCTTACAAGACTGAGCCGAGAACTCGAAACTTGAAACTCGAAACTTGAAACTGCTGTTCATGCGGTATCTTTATCCGCATGAAACATTTGCTCCTCATACTTCTCTTTGCTCCTACACTCCTTGCGGCCGACTTCTCCGGCATCTGGTTGAACTCCGCCAAGCAGCCCGACGGTCACACCAGCCAAACGGTTCTCGCCCTGCAGCAGTCTGGCGATACGCTTACCGGCAAGATCGAACAACCCTGGGGCGCGCTTGTCATCAAGCAGGGCAAAATTGATGGCGAACATTTTTCCGTCTCCGCTGTCACTAACGAGGGACGCGCCTATGTCTGCGAAGGCACGTTGCAAGGCGACAAGCTTCATTTCACTGTGCATGACGGCGAAGGCGCGCCCTATGACGTCATTGCCGCACGCGTAAAATCCGACCCGTTTACGGTCACTAACCTCATTCCGCCGCCTGCACTCCACGATGTTCCCTATAACGGCCTGGCGAAAACTCCTCCCATGGGATGGAACAGTTGGAACCTTTTCGCCGGACGCATCGACGACAAAACTGTTCGCGAAATGGCCGACGCGCTCGTCTCCAGCGGCATGCGCGACGCCGGATACGTCTACCTCAACATTGACGACACTTGGGAAGGAGATCGCGATTCCAACGGAGTCATCCACACCAACAACAAGTTTCCCAACATGAAGGCGCTCGCCGACTACGTCCACTCCAAGGGACTGAAGTTCGGCATCTACTCCGGCCCGGGCCCCTATACCTGTGCCGGCTATGCAGGCAGCTACGGCCACGAGGCGCAAGACGCCAAGACCTATGCCGCGTGGGGCGTTGACTATCTCAAGTACGACTGGTGCAGCGCCAGCAATCTGTATCCCGACTCCGCCATGCAAGCCGTCTATCAGAGGATGGGCGATGCCTTGCAGGCCACCCATCGCCCTATCGTGTACAGCCTCTGCCAGTATGGCCGCGAGAATGTGTGGGAATGGGGACCGAAGGTCGGTGGCAATCTGTGGCGCACCACCGGCGACATCGACGACACCTACAAGCGCATGATGGAGATCGTCGACACCCAGTCCGCGATCGCCAAATACGCCGGCCCTGGCCACTGGAACGATCCCGACATGCTGGAGATCGGCAACGGCGGCATGACCACCGACGAATACCGCACCCACATGAGCCTGTGGGCCATCTTCGCCGCGCCGCTGCTGGCGGGCAACGACGTGCGCAACATGTCAGCCGACACCCGCTCCATCCTGATGAACAAAGACGCAATCGCCATCGACCAGGACCCGCTCGGCCAGCAGGGGCAACTCGCTTTCAAGCGCGATGACGTGGAGTACTGGAAGCGCACGCTCAGTGGCAACGGCGTAGCTATTGCCGCAGTCAACCGCAGCAATGCACCCGTGTCAGTGAAGATTCCCTGGAAGGATCTCGGAATCGAGAGTGCGGCTGTCTTCAAGGAAGTGTGGAGCGGCCTCGATGTGAAGGCGCCTTCCGACTCTGCTTTCACCATCCCGCCGCACGGCTCGCTGATGTTCCGCATGAAGGCGCCCCACTAGGCCTGTTACAAAACGGCCCGCTGATGTTCTGGTTAGAGACCTGCTGTTTTCTTGGACGGTGGTAGTGCTGGCCTTCAGGCCAGCGTCGAACGCCCCAATTAAGATGTCGGGCTTTAGCCCCGGAGTCGAATGGATCGGCGGTGATCTTGTCATCACAAGTGGATCTCAGTCGCAAGATGACGGATTTTTCACGATCTAGGTCTATATTTGGACTTCCGGCTATAATCTGCTCATTGTCCTCGCATCTCGGGAGCGCCACTATGCGTTGGATTACTGTAACAGCAGCGTACGTTTGCATGGCTGCAGCTCTCATCGCTCAACAGCCTCGAAAGCCCATAACCAACGAGGACGTGCTCTCTATGACCAAAGGTGGTCTCAAGGAGCAGACAATCCTCATGGCCATAGACCAAGGCCCAGTGGACTTTGACACTTCGCCTCAGACGCTGGTCGCCCTAAAGAAGGCAGGTGTCTCCGACGCAGTATTGAATGCAATGCTAGCAGCGTCAAAGAATACTTCCGCCGGGACAACCACTGTCGCCTCGGGCAGTTCGGCGACAACTGACACTCCGGCTAGCGCCGTGGCAATCGTACAGAAGGCGCTCAATGCGGTAGGACCAGCCGACAAGCTAAGCGCAATCGCCGCGACGAGATTTGTATGGACAGCGACGAGATCTACACCCAGCCCAACAGTTACTGCAGAGCTAGAGCGGATAGCTGTTTATCCTGACCGCTTTTTCATGGAGACCCACCCCGCAACTGGACCGGCAAGCATACTCGTTGTTACCCCCGAATCTGCTTACTCCAGCAGCAGTCAGGGCAGGACTCAGCTGCCCGCTGCCATCGCTGAAGACTATCGGACTGGCATGAAGTTTGACACTGCCTACGTTGCTCAACACATGGCCGAGTTTACATTCGTTCTTGATGGTCAGGAAACGGTTGGTTCGGAGAAATGTGACAGGGTGCGAGTTAGACTCGGGGACGGCAAAGAAGAGGTCTGGACGATCGATAGTTCTGGGAAGACGCTACGTAGAACCGGAAAATCCTCTACTGGCGATTATTCGTTACAGAACTCCGACTTCCGTCAGGTTGACGGCCTCACTTACCCTTACCACCGCATCACAGTGACGAACGGGTCAACGATCGAGAGCAGCTACAAATTGTACCAAGTCAACCCTCCCAGATACGCTCTAAACGCCGCCTTATTCGAGCCTCCTAAGGAGCGGGCGGCTAATGCTACATACGCTCCCCCACCGACCGCGCCCGGAGGGGGCCTTACCCTCAGAGTCGTCGAGGAACAGTCGGTGCCGTATGTGCAGAAGCTTGGAGGAGGACCCTCAACCAGTTGCAACATTTCCGGCGGATCGACTACGACGTATTCAGCAAACACCGTGGGCAATTACACATATGGGAACGCCAATACCAGCACCGGCCTGCACATGAACTGCAATACGTACGACACTACGGTCAATTGGCCGCACGTGCTCAACGTTATGTTGGTTGAGGCATCGGACGGAAACGCTTACCTGATCGCATGCGATCGGGCATGGGCTTGGTCCAAGTGCGTGCCACTCCGTACCGGTGACACCTTCAACGCCAGGCATACAAGCAAAGGCCTAGCTGTCCAAGCGGTCAATGCAAAGGGCAAGGAGTCAGAACCCACATACGCTATTTTGCAGTCGAAAACACTGCACTAAGTGCAATTTCAGTCCTAACTAGAACCAAGCCAACCGCCGTCGGGTGGCGCACACCTGCCTTTGGCAATTGTGGGTTCACTCCTTATCACACCGCCCTGTGTCCTATGCACTTTCGCCTTCAGCCCTCAAGGCGCTAAAACACAACGTATGAGGCAAGGGAGTTGTGTCTCTTGCCGGCCCTGCGCCCAGGCTGCAAGGCTTTCTCGGTTCTTTGACACCTTGGCTACCACCGCCATACTTGTCATACTTGTATGCACGGTACAGGCGAACAGACAGCGAAACTCGCGTCCCTAACTCCAACGGGCAGAATTGGATACGTATAACTATATTTAGAATCAATCGTTTGCGAACAATTTTCTCCCAAACCATTGATTCTAAACGATCGTGAGAAATAGTTTTCTTTGTGTTATGCACGAGGTAGAACACCGTTGCACAGCCCGCGGGAAGAGCCACATCTCCGCAGCGGTTTTGTATCAGGGCACGGCTTCAGCCGTGCCGCCAGAGCCGCATGAAAGATCGGGCTTTAGCCCCTGACGGAATTTTTCGAGAGCGAAGAAGGACCTTTTCCGCAGCCTCTGAACTCGTGCCCTGATACAAAGATCGGGTGTTAGTCGTTGCGGTAGTTAATCAGCGGCTTCTGCTGCGCTGGGATGGCTGTGTAATAGCTCTTCCCGGCAAGCTGCTTCTTGAAATCGTCCTTCGCCGCCTGTACCAGGGCCGGATCGGTGAACAAATCGAGCGCCGTGAGAGCGATGGCCTTCGCCGCAACCACCATGCCCTCCTGCCCGATGCTCATGCCCGAGGTAGCAGCCGCCTGCCACGTATGGGCGGCGGTACCCGCCGGCCAGGTTGCCGCCGAGAACCCGATGGTCGGCACGTTCCAGCTAATGTCGCCCACGTCGGTTGACGCGGCCGGCTGGTTAGGATCGAACTTGCGCAGCGGTTCAATCTCCTTCGTCGCATCCAGGCTCGGCGGAGTGTCCATCCCAAAGCTCTTCTGCAACTCCAGCGCAAACTTCGTCTGCTCCGCGTTCAGCGTATAGCCGCCGACTTCTTCCAGGTTCTTCTGCGCCAGCGCGGCTAGCGGGTCATTGGGAATGATGTTGGCGTCGCTTCCAATGTCCTTCATCTCCAGCGTTGTGCCGGTCATCAGCGCCGCTCCTTGCGCGATCTTTTCGATGCGGTCCCATATCTCTTTCAAGGTCGTATTCGACGGGCTTCGCGCCATCAGGTCCATCTGCGGCCAGGTCAGGAACGATATTCGGCGCCACGCCGCCTTTCGAAATGATGTAGTGAATGCGCGTGTTGCTGGGCACGTGCTCGCGCATGAACTCGATTCCGTTGCCCATCAGCATCACGGCATCCAGCGCCGAGCGGCCCCGGTCCGGCGCCATCGCCGCGTGCGCGGCCACCCCGTGAAACGTGAACTTGGCCGAAACCACCGCCAGCTGTCCGCCGTTGGCGACTGAGTTCTCAGTTCCCGGGTGCCAGTGCAGAACGACATCCACATCCTTGAACGCGCCTTCGCGCACCATGTACACCTTGCCCGATCCGCCCTCTTCAGCCGGAGTGCCGTAATAACGCAGCGTTCCCGCTATATGGTGGGTCTCCATGTACTGCTTCAGCGACACGGCAGCCAGCGCTGCACCTGAGCCGAGCAGGTTGTGCCCGCATCCGTGTCCCGGCGCACCTGCTTTCACCGGATCCCTCTCCGGCACCGTCTGCTGCGAGAGGCCGGGCAGCGCGTCGAACTCACCGAGGATCGCGACCACCGGCTTGCCCTCACCGTAACTCGCAATGAACGCTGTCGGCTCGTCGGCCACGCCCGCCTGTACGCGGAAGCCCGCCGCCTTCAACTGCGCCTGCAGCAGATCTGAACTTTTCGTTTCGTGATAGCCAAGCTCGGCATAATCCCAGATTTGTTTGGAAACCTGTTGCCAGTGGGCGGCGTCCTGCTCCACCAGCTTGAGCAATTGCGCATGGGCATCTGAAGCAGCCTGCGCTGTTGCCGCGCCTGCGAACAGCGCGACAAGCGCAGTCGTCCACAATAGTGTTCTGATCTTCACTGGCAAAGATGGCGACAACGACGAAGAAAATGGGGAAGACTTCTCCATGGGCAGACTCCTCACCTGATCGACAAGACCGTCGAATTGAACAGAGTGGAAATCATGCCACACAGCAGCGATCTACGCGAACTGGCTTCGCCGCGACTATTCCTCTTCTTCCACCACTTCGCCGCGCTCGGCCTTGGCTGCTGCGATGATCTTCTCCTGTTGCAACGCAGGTACGAAGTCGTAATGGTCCATTTCCATCGAGAAGCTGCCGCGGCCCTGCGTCATCGAGGTCAAATCGGTGCCGTAAGTGAGCATCTCGGCCATGGGCACCACGGCCTTCACCACCGTTTTGCCCGCCTTGTTGTCCATGCCCTGGATGCGTCCGCGCCGGCTATTGAGGTCGCCCATGATCGATCCAGCAAACTCGTCCGGAATCGTGATCTCCACGTTCATGATCGGCTCCAGCAGCGCCGGCTTGGCTTGCTCCATCGCCTTGCGGAAGGCGATACGCCCCGCCGTCTTGAACGACAACTCATTCGAATCGACGTCGTGATACGAACCGTCATACAGTACGACTTTGAAGTCCACCACCGGGAAGCCCGCCAGATACCCGCGTGCTGCGGCCTCCACAATCCCTTTCTCGACCGCCGGAATGTAATTCTTGGGAATCGAGCCGCCGAAGATCTCATTCACGAACTCGAAGTTCCCGCCGTGGGGCAGAGGTTCCATCTTGATCTTGCAGTCGCCGAACTGCCCGTGACCGCCCGACTGTTTCTTGTGGCGTCCCTGCACGTCAGCCCTGCCGCGGATGGTTTCGCGATACGGCACCTTCGGCGCCTTCAAGATGACTTCGGTGTGGTAGCGGTTCTTCAGCTTCGACACCACGACTTCGATATGCTGCTGACCGGTTCCCGCAATCAGGAACTCTTTGGTCTGCGGATCGCGGAAGAAGCGCAGCATCGCATCTTCTTCCATCAGCTTGTGGATGCCGTTGCTCAGCTTGTCTTCATCCGCGCGCGTCTTGGGCTCAATGGCAAACGTGATAGCAGGCTCGGCAAACGTGACTTGCGGGTATTGAATTGCCGCCGCCTTATCACCCAGCGTATCGCCTGTCAGGGTGTCTTTCAGCTTCGCGACCGCCCCGATATCGCCCGCGTGCAGTTCGTTCACCGGTACAGCCGTCTTGCCCTGCATGGTAGAAAGATGGGCAAATTTTTCGGAGCTGCTGCGGGTGAAGTTCTGTACCGTCGCGTCGTTCTTCAGCACTCCCGAAACGACCTTGAAGAACGAGATGCGTCCCGAGAACGGATCGCTGATCGACTTGAACACGTAAAGCGACAGCGGCTCCGTATCGCTCACCTTGCGCGATGCCGGCTCGCCATTGTTGGCCGTTGTCGCTGCGTTCACGGTCCCGCGCTCCACCGCTGTTGGCAGATAGTCCACGATGAAGTCCAGCACTTCGTCGGTGCCCATGTTGCCCAGCCCGGAGGCAAACAGTACCGGAAAAATCTTGTCTTCGCGGATTGCGTTATGCAGACCGGCAATAATGTGCTCCTCGTCGATGGTGCCCTTCTCGAAGAACTCTTCCATCAGCACGTCGTCGCCTTCGGCCACCAGTTCCACCAGCCGCTCGTGCGCGGCCTTAGCCTCGGCTTCCATGTTCGCCGGAATCGGTCCTACCGTCGCTTTGCCGTTGCCGCCCATGTCGTAGGTGTAGGCGTGCATCTTCACCAGATCTACGACTCCCGTAAAGCTCTTTTCCGAGCCCACCGGCAATTGCACCGGAACCACCGTCCGCCCAAATGCCGTAGTGAGCGAGTCCATCACGCGTGTAAAGTCGGCGCGCTCGCGGTCCATGCGCGTGCAGACCACTGCCCGGGGCAGGGCAAACTTGTCGGCGTAGTTCCAGATACGCTCGGTCACGACCTCGACACCGCTTACTGCGTCTACCACCACCAGCGCGCTGTCCACGGCCGGCAGTACCATCTCGGCCTCGTGGATAAACATGCTGAAGCCCGGCGTATCCACCAGGTTGATCTTCGTTTTTCCCCACTCGATGACCGCCGTCGCGGCCGCAATCGACATGCCGCGCGAGATCTCTTCTTCGTCGTAGTCGGTGACCGTGGTGCCTTCGTCGACGCGCCCGAAGCGCTGTGTCGCTCCCGAAGTAAACAGCATGGCCGATGCCAGTGAGGTCTTGCCTGAATGTGAATGCCCAACCAGGGCGACGTTGCGGATGTTAGCGCCTTCGTACGTTTTCACGTAGCACTCCCCAAATAATAGATAGAAGCTAGATGAGAGCTTCCGGTATCGCCACACGACAGGTCGGGACTCCGCGTGGTCTCAGAGGCGTTCTTCCCCGGTGGCACGAACATCGCTGTGCCCGAGTCCCCGAGGCTGCCCGGTGAGGCTGAAGGCGGGGCACCATGCCGGCCTGCGCATGGTGATGCTGTAACAAACTTGCAATGCTAGCACACGGGGTTCCGGAGCCTCAATGACGCACAAACAAGGTCAGTCCAGAGGCCTGAAACGGGCCTTGGCAGGCGCCGCAATCCGGACCTGAAGTCCGCTACTGAGCTGCCAGCAATCCGGCCTGGCGCATCGCGGAGAGCATGTCGAACACGCTCCACTCTTCCACGATCTTCCCATCGCGCAGACGAAAGAGGGTCATGCCGTTGATCGTGATTCGCTTCCCGGTGGCGGGAAAACCCATGCCCGCATGGGTGTTGGTGCCCGTCGCAGTCCAGAACACCGAGACCAGATCACGCTCGGCGACCATCTGGTTGACCTTCACACGCATATCGGGCAAGGCGGTGCGTTCGTCTTTGGCGGCGGCGATATCTTCTGCGAGGGTGTAGTCGCGCCCGTCTCCGTGGGCGACGAATGTGCTGACGTGAGAATCGGCGTAATGGTCAAGTTGACCCTGATCCAACACTTGCTCGAAAAAGCTCTGGGTGACGGCCTTATTGGTCTCCTGAACGCTGGGTTGCTGCCCAGCGAGTACGGCACCAATCAGCAATGCGGTAATCGAAAGTGCCAACTTGCGCATAATCATCTCGATCGCATAAATTAACGTAACAGTCGTTACATTAACGGAAGTTTAGCGCTGAATGGCCAGACCGTCAAATCCGGAGATTCGCACCCAGCTGCGTGAACGGGCGATCGATTATGTCCTGCGGCATGGTTTTGCCGCAGTCTCGCTGCGGCCGATGGCGAAAGAACTGAAGACCAACGCTCGCATGCTGGTCTACCACTTCGGATCGCGAGAAGGCCTGATGCGGGCAATCCTGGAGGGATTACGAGAGCGTGAGGACGTTGTGATTCACCGCTGGTTTCAGAAGAAGAAATCGCCGCCCAGCATGGCGGAGTTTGTGCTCTGGTACTGGAGGAGGGTGAGCGTTCCCGAGGCACGCCCGGCGGCATTGCTGATCTTCGAACTCTATGCGCTCGCGTTGCGCGACCCGAAGTCGTACCCGGGTGTGCTGACCGACCCAATTGCGTACTGGCGCGGTCTGGCCGCGAACACGGGGGTGCGCAAGAAAGACGCTGCGGAAGCGACTCTGCTCTTGGCTGCTACGCGCGGACTGCTGCTCGATGTCACCGCTACGGGCGACCGCGTGCGGGTGAATAAGGCTCTTAAGTTGCTTGCAAGCTGTGTAGGCAAGAAAAGGGCGCCAAGAGCCCGATAGGACTCCGTGGCGCCCGTTAACTTTCCCAGTCAGTTCATTACTGCTAGCGCCGCGACTTCGCGGCTTTCTTGGCAGCCTTCTTCGGCGCGGCCTTCTTCTTAGCGACGGTTTTCTTTGCGGCGGCTTTCTTCGGCGCAGCCTTCTTCTTTGCAGCTGTTTTCTTTGGCGCAGTCTTCTTCGCTGCCTTCTTGGGAGCGGCCTTCTTCTTCGCCGCGGTTTTCTTTGCCGCGACTTTTTTCTTAGGAGCAGCCTTTTTCTTTGCGGGACTCGCCTTCGCCTTTGCCGCCGCCTTCGCGCCCTTTTTCGCCGCCGATTTCGCAGGAGCCTTCTTCGCGGCTTTCGCCGGAGCGGTCGTCGCAGCCGGAGCCGTGGTTGCGGTAGTAGCCGGAGCCGTCGAAGCAGCTGCCGACGCCGCTTTCTTCTTGCCCGTCGTCTTCGCCGCCTTTGCCGGAGCAGGAGTTCCACCCGACGAATCCGAAATGCCCGCCGGAATCGTTGTCACGGCCGACGGTCCGTCAGCAAACAGCAGCCGCTGTACATTCCGCATGTTCTGCGGATCGTAATCGCGTTGCCACCAGCTCTGCGTGCCCGAACCGCAGGCGCTCAGCACCAGCGGCGTCACTGATGTCGCCTTGCTCACTGCTGCGCGGAAGTAGTAATGATCGACCAGTCGCACCGCCTCGGTGGCGAAGATCCTCGCGATCGCCGGATCGTAAATCGCCAGCAGGTTGTCGCCGTTCTGGTTCTCGCCTCCTTCCGCCAGGTTCGACGAACCGGTAAACACCACCGGATTCGCATCGTTGAAATCGATCACGATGAACTTGTCGTGGATGACTTGCCCGCTGCCGCCAGCAAATTCCTTATCGAATGGCGGCGGCACCTGCTTGACCAGCGCCGCGAAGGGAACCAATTGACCAGGCTGTCCGGGTTTGTAGAGCGAGAATCCGGCATCGGTTTGTGTCATGCCGTAGGAGAAAACCTTGCCGCTGAGGTGCAAGTTCTGCAAAGTTTGCAACGTGTCGCCGCTACCACCGAGTTCCATGATGGCGAACATCACGGACGACTTGGCATTCTTCAGGGCGTCAACGACGGTCTGCATCGACATGGGTGGCTTGGGGTGCGGAGCGAAGCTGACCTGGAAATTCGGAACGCCGGCACCTTGGTTCGGGAACTTGAACCACTGCGTGGCCAGCGGCGTCTTGATGTAGCCGCTCATGTTCGAGAAAACAGACTCAAAAATCTGCTCGTAGGTATCGGCGACCTTCGGATCGTCAAACAGCAAGACGTTGTTGGCCTGTACGTAGAGTCCGCGAACCGAGAAGTTGGCTGAACCGGTCAGCACTTTGGTCGCCTTGCCATCTTTCTTCTGGATGATGATCTTGTCGTGCGCGAACCGCTGAAAATGCCCCTGTTTCACATTAGCTGCGCCGGCCGATTTCAGCAGCCGCGTGTGAACCTGTACCTCCAGCGCCGTTCCCGTGTGCAGTGGAGCGTTATCGAGGAAGATGCGCAGCCGCGATCCGAGCGACTCGCACATCTTCAGAATGTCGGGCTCGTCGAAGTCGTAAGCGAACATGTCCACCGTGATCGATTTGTCGTTGACGCACTCGGTCAGCAGATCGAACACCAGTTTGCGCGCGTGCCATCCCAGCCACTGGTATGCCGGCTGGAAGGACTTGGTGTCGTAGTCCAGGCTCTTGGGATCGGGACGGATAGGCGCATTCTTGAACTGAGTGGCGTAAGCCTGCGAGCTGACGTAGCCGCGCGTCAGTCCGAGTTGGAAATTGCCTGCCTGCGGCGGCATGAGTTGGATGCAAACTTCCGCCGAAGGTCCATCCACCAGCGTGGTTCCCTGGCAATATCGCGCCGTCACTTTGTACTTGTAGTCGCCGGGCACGACGTTCTGGGGAAAATGCACCCAGTGAAACTTCTGAAACGGCGCGGCCTGCGACGTGGTCCACTGTTGTTGCTGTTGCTGAGGAGTGGTTCCCGCAGTGACCGGCTGGGTGAAGTTCAGCCGGTTCGACAGAAACTGCGGCTGTCCGTTAGGAGGCGTAAGTTGAATCGAGAATCCTGCCAGATTATTTTGCTTGAGCACGCTGTCGTCGAGGCTGAAGGCGAGCAGCACATCGCCATCGCCGGCATAAGCCGCGACAGTCAATCCGTTATTCGACACCCTATCGCTGGGAGCAGTGGGCATGACAACCTCCTGGGGAAACCTGAATGTATAACTTCGTGGGCACAAACTTTTTGCCGGACCGATTGGCTGGAACGAGAGAGGATTTCAGGCTCTGGCTTCCGTGCTCAATGCGCTTCCGAACGACGCTGGAGTTGCAACCAGACTGAATGCTCCGGTTTGCTTGGGAAAACGGCACGATTGTACACCCGTTTTACCGCGGACTGGACTCGCGAAATTACCAGAAAGAGCCACCGTCCAACCGACCTTAGTGTTTCCTATCGCGCCCGAACGTGCCGATTGCTCATTCTCCGCTTGACTCGACACGGAAGTGGTGAGAATATCCCCCAGTCCCAAAGAAGATTTCTAGGTTCATACCCCGCCTCTAGTCCGGCTTCTCGGGCGATAAGGCTCTCGGAATCATTGAATTACAGGGATCGCGCGCACCGATTGTAAAACACGGCTGTGCCGCGGCCTCGTTCCGCGACCGTACCTATGTTCAGGTTCGGCGTTTTAGCTAAATCACAGGAATGTCCCAGCTCAGGAGGCTAGGAAACTATGAAAAGAAATCTCGGATTTTGTCTGGTTCTCGCACTACTCACCGCTGGTGCTGCAAACATGGTTGCGCAGGATTATTCGATGGCGCCGCCCAAGGTACTCGTCACTCAGCTCGAGATGCTCAAGCCCGGTGTCAGCGGCGCTCCCCATATGAAAACGGAAAGCGCATTTGTGCAGGCGATGACGGCGGCAAAGTGGCCGACGCGCTATCTCGGAATGGATTCCATGTCGGGCGCATCGCGCGCGCTCTTCCTGGTGGGCTACGATTCGTTCGCCGCATGGGAGAAAGACACTCTCGCGACGCAAAAGAACACCACCCTCTCCGCGGCGCTTGACCGCGCCAGCATTGCCGACGGCCAACTGCTCACCAGTTATATGTCCGGTGTATTTGTCTATCGTGAAGACCTCAGCCTGCGTCCCAACACCACCAACGTTCCCCAGTCGCGTTACTTCGAAATCATGCGCTTCAAGATTCGCCCAGGGCACGATCAGGACTGGGAGGAACTAGTCAAGATGTACATTGACGGCTACAACAAGGCGAGCCAAACCCAGCATTGGGTGGTCTTCCAGTCCATGTATGGCACCGACAACGGCGGCGTCTATATCGTCTTCAATTCCATGAAGTCGCTGGCGGAAGTGGACGGCGGAATGGCTGACTCTAAAAAGTTCGCGGACCAGATGGGCGCTGACGGCATGAAGAAGATCAGCGAATTGACCGCAGCCTGCGTCCAGGACGTCCAAGTCAATTTGTTCGCCTTCAATCCGAAGGAGAGCTACGTTGCCGACGCTTGGGTGAAGGCCGACCCAACGTTCTGGAAGCCCGCGGCTCCGGCACCGAAAGCTGCAGCGAAGCCGGAAGCCAAACCGGCACAGTAAGTTTGTCGACAACTCAACAATCGTGACCCACAATTGCCGCAGCGCAGGTGTGGGTCTTTTTAATGCCTTTCAGATAAGACAAGGGGCAGCTTTACGCTGCCCCCGGGTTGAAGACGGCTTCCCACCATCGGCCAGATCAAGCCGTCTTCTAGTCGCGCGACAGCAATCGCCGCTTGCGCGCGATCTGTGCGAATCCCAGCAATCCCGAACCCAGCAGCATCAGCGTTGACGGCTCAGGCGCGGCGGTACTTTCCGCGAAGGCCTGCGTGTCGACGAACAACACGCTCTGCGAACTGGATCCTGGGACGCCGACGGTCAGCGAGTAGGGAACCGCGAACTGGATCGTTCCATTCACCAGGGTCAGGTCGCCCAGCAGCCCGGCAGCGACGTTCGGCAGGCCCACGTCGCCGAGGCTGTCGCTGATGGCGCCTGCCGCCCCAATCTCGAACGCAGCGAGGTTGATTGTCGGCGCCATCCCATCCACGTCGTTAAATGGCAGAAGCAGACTGAAAATCGGAGTCGCCGATCCCTCCGGCAACGTGATGTCGCTTGTCCCGTCAATCACTCCGGCATCGATCGCATAGAAGGCGCTGGCAGCGGCGCCCGGGCCAGTTGTAGACACGTTGACCTGCAGCTGCGAGATGTCCAGCGTGAAGCTCCGATTACTGGGCGAGTTCCAGTAAACCGCCATCGGGTCGTGGTTGGCGGTGTACGCCACCGCGACCGGAGCCGGTAGTCCTCTGGCGGCGTCCACTTGGGTCCCAGGATTGTCGATGATCCGAAACATTCCGTTGTTCAGTGTCCTCTGGCTGGCACTCGCGGTCGCGAACTCGTAGTTGTTATTTCCCACCGTACGCTGCACTACTCCGGTGTCGGAAGAAATCCCGTTGCCTCCTTTGTTGACTAGCGGAAAGCTGCCCGTTCCGGCGACTACTCGGCAAGGACGATTGGGGCCGGCGACCGTGTCCGTCACCGTGCAGTTCGTTATGCGGTTTCTGGTTCCGGTGATAAATGGCGCCTGCGCTATGGGATTGCGCGCGTTGGTCGCGATAGGCTGTGCCAGGTTCGCAATGGTATCGAGGATCGGCGCCTCCGTCGTGGCATTAGCCGCCGCCCCATTCACCTGGTAACTGCTGCTGGGTGGATGGAAGATCTTCGCGGCCGCGATTGCCGATCCAGTTGCGTTCGGAACCGCCGCATTTACTGGTACGGTGATGGCCTGTCCGTTGACACTCGCTGCAGCCCCCACCAGCGCCTGTCCGAAAGATTGGCTAGGAAACGCCGCGGCCAGCGCGATGGCGCAGGTCGCCGCCAGCAACGCGATGCGCCGGCCAGACCGTGCACGGCCCACGAGCAGCGTTCCAGTTGTTTCAAAAGAGTTGACGGAAGTATTGGCAGTGTTCAGGTGAGTCATCGGGTCCTGCATGGCGATCTCCTCTCGCTCAAGGTTGTGGCGGCGATTGAATGTAGCGCGCATGGGGCAGCTTCACCGCTGAGCTGCCCCCGCCGCTTTCACCAACTGTCGTGACGCTCACGCAACCTGAGTCCGTTCCCGCCCAACCGCTGTTGGAGAGCTTCTCCGCCGTTGCAGCGGGAGCCAGCGACCAGTACGGGCAGTGAGGGAAGCAACCGTTCGTCCTCGGCAGCTACCCCCAAGTTGGCCAGACAGCTTCGGTTCGCGATCGTGACGAGCAGGTGAAACAGCTGGATGAACGACATGCAGTGAAGCTCGTCATAGGCGAATTCCTGATGTGCCTGACTCATCTCGTCCTCCTCTTCTCGTTCTCGTGTCTCGTGGGCTTCGAACCCCGGAGGCGGAAACTGTTGACCCACCTCCGGGAGCTCCTCCCCTTCGAGCGCTTCATCGAGTCGCCTCGATTTCCGCCGCTCTTGAACGTGCACATTACGGCCACTGCCGCTTCGAGTTCAATGGATAACGGCTGACTTCACGATGGATACGGCGTGACTATCGGATTCGCTGCGTATGACCGTCTCAGTCGCTGTAGCTAAGGGATTTAGCTGCTCACCTGACTGCAAATTAAGGCTTCGCGAACCGCTTCGAGGAGGTATAATCCGCACCAATACCGGGGCAAATGTAGGGGAAAAGCATTGAGCGACACTTACCGTCTTCTGCGCTTCGGAGTCTTCGAGCTCAACCTCGATCTCGAAGAACTGCGTAAAAACGGCACGCTCCTCAAGCTCCCGCCGCAGCCGTTCAAGCTGCTAGCGCTACTAGCCAGCCGCTCCGGCCAGGTTGTGACGCGGGATGAGATTCAGGAACAACTGTGGGGAAACGACACCTTCATCGATTTCGAACAGGGTGTGAATAAATGCATCAAGCAGATTCGCACTGCACTTAGCGACAATCCCGACAATCCTCTTTACCTTGAGACCATTCCCCGGCGTGGATATCGTTTTCTTGCGCCCGTACGCACCAAAACCATTCCCGCTCCACCGCCGCAGGTGAAAGAGGCCAGCTCGGGATTGCTGGCAAATGTCGTCGGCCAGGTTCGAGATCGTGTTGCAGCCGCTAGCCCCACCACAGCGCCAAGTTCACCAACTGCGCCCGACGAGACCGGACCGATGCGCGCAGTGGACCCCGTGCCGCCTCCTACATCACCGCCGCAACGAAGCAGCAACCGCCTGATCTGGATATTGATTCCGTTCCTGCTCGTACTCGCTGCCGTCGTGTATTGGCTCGTATCGCACTCGGCGCACTAGTCGGCACGATCCTGGTGGGTTTTTTCGACTTTGGAATTACATGGATCTGGGTGCCCCATCCTTTCCCATCTTTTGGGAAAGGGTGGGACTAGAAGCCGGCAACTGATTCCTACTCCGCTGTCGCCGCCTCCACTCTCGCGCCTGCGCTTTCTTTCGCCCGCAGCGGAAGCACCACCATCAGCGCGATTGCTGCGCTGACGACCGCTACAATTGCCGGCCATCGAAAGTCGTGCGTGCTATCCACTAGCACCCCGCTCAGCGGAGGCCCCACCAGGCACGACACTCCAAACCCCGTGAACAGAAATCCCAGCAGCTCGCCCAGGCCTTCAATACCAAACCTCGCCGCCGCCACCGCCGGAGTCATCGCCGCGATTCCGCCGTAACCCACTCCCATGATGATCGCGAACCCAATCAGCGCCGCGTAGCTGTGCACCATCACCCACACCACGCAACTCAGCAGCAGCAGCCAATAGCTCACTTTGTACATATTCAGCAGGCCAAAACGCGGAGCCAGTGCATTCAGCCCCAGCCTGCCGACTACGCTCGCGGCGCCAACGTATCCGATCAGCGCCGCGCCTGCCAAATGGCTCGCGCCCACATCCATGGCAAACGCCGGCAGAAACACGAATGCGGTAAAGATGGCAGTCCCCGAGAACGCCAGACTCACGTACAAATGCACGAACGTCCGCGTCCGCATCATCCCCATCACGTTCGCCGTATCTTTCGCGCGCAGCACCGGAGGCCGCGTCAACAGCGCCGCGCAACCCAGCAGAAGAATCAGGCTTGTCCACCCGAAGATCTCAAACGCCATGCGCCAGCCAAAGCGTCCCGTCAGCCGCGCCGCCAGCGGAGCCGCCACCAGCGTGCCGCAACCAATCCCGCTAATCGCGATTCCCAGCGCAATATCGCGCCGCTCTTTGAACCACTCGCCCACCGCCGCAATCGCGGGAACATAAATGCACGCCAATGCCGTGCCCACGCCGACCCCATAAGTCACGTACAGCATCGCAAACGCATGGACGCGCGCCGTCAGCAGCAGGCCAGCCCCCATCAGCAACGCGCCCGCTGCCACCACGTAGCGCGGCCCGATACGGTCGGCCACCTCGCCCGTAATTGGCGCTAGGAAGAACGACAACACCGTGAGCGTAGAGAAAATCGTCGACATCGACGCGTGGTTTGCGCCGAACGCAACCCCCAGCGGCTTCAGAAAAACTCCGAAGCTGTACGTAACCCCGAATCCTACGAACGAGACGAAGAACGCCGCCACCACGATGAGCCACGCGCGCGGCGAATCGATTCCGGAATTTGAATTGGCGGGCGCAGTCATTGGCTGTTAACGGTCTGTGGGAAGTTCGTGATCTCGGTGGCGAAAGCATACTGCCGAAGCAGCCTTGTGCCAAGCGACTTTACTCGGGATGACAAATCCAAAATCAACTCCGTGTCCTCCGTGCCTTCGTGGTGAAAACCATGACTCTAAGCTTCGAAATGCGTGAACAGATTATTCAGCGACTCCGCCAATGTCGGATGCGCGAATATACCCTCGCGTAGCCTCGCGAAGGGCAGCTTTCCCATCATCGCCACCTCCAGCAACGACATGATCTCCCCACCCTCGATGCCCAACACCGCCGCGCCCAGAATCTGTCCCGTGTCGCCGTCCACCACAGCCTTCATGAAGCCGCGACTCTCGTCGACTTCCAGGGCGCGCGCCACGCTCGTCATGGCCATCTTGGCGACTCGCACGTTTTTGTTCTTCGTTCGAGCTTCCATTTCCGTCATCCCGATCCGCCCCAGCTGCGGATCGATGAACACCGTGTACGGCACCATCCGCCCCGCGATTGAGGCGCTGCCCTTCTCGATGACGTTCGTGCGAATGATGCGATAGTCGTCGTACGAAATATGTGTGAATGCCGGCCCGCCCTTAATATCGCCCAGCGCGTAGATGCCCGGCGCACTCGTCTCCAACCGGTCGTTCACCTCGATGAACCCTCGCGCGTTCGGTCTTAACTCCCGCGGCCACCAGGTTCAACGTGTCCGAGTTAGGTACACGTCCGGTAGCGACCAACAAATGGGATCCGGAGACCGTCACCTTCCGTCCTTGTTGTTCCATCTCGACGGTAATGGCCGCGCCTGTCTTGCTCACTCCTGTTGCCTTCGCATTCAACAAAACCTTTATTCCATCCTCTTCGAGGATGCGTGCGACTTCCTGCGCAACATCGAGGTCTTCTCTCGTGAGCAGCTGTCCGCCAGATTGCACGATAGTTACTTGGCTGCCGAAGCGCCGGAACATCTGCCCGAACTCAAGCCCGACGTAACCGCCACCCAGCACCAGCAGGTGCTCCGGCACAAAGTCGAGTTCCATGATTGACGTGCTGTTGAGGAATGGCACATCGTTCAGGCCGGTCAGCGGTGGAACCGACGGACGCGCTCCCGCATTAACGAAGAACTTCTCCGCCGTCAGTTCGCGCTCGCTTCCATCCTTGAGTCGGACGGTAATTGAAGTCGGACCGCTGAAACGCGCCTCTCCAAAAATCAGCTCGAGGTTCGGAGTCTTTTCGATGCGTCCTTGGTTGCCATCGCGAAACTTCACCACAATGTCGCGCTTGCGCTGGCGAACCCGCTCCATGTCGATGCTCAACTCGCCGGTGTGGACACCGTAGTCAGCGCCACGTCGAGCCAGATAAGCGACCCGGCCACTGGCGACCATCGTCTTCGTCGGCGTGCAACCTTCATTGATGCACGTCCCGCCGACATGCTCGCGCTCTACCAGCGCGGTGTGCAAACCGGCGTTCGCCAGCGCCGTGCACAGCGGAGTGCCCGCCTGTCCAGAGCCGACTACAATCGCGTCATATTTCTGTATTGCAGACATTAGTTTGAAGTGCTTCGTGTCACGGCACGCCTTCACAGGCTGCTGAAAAAGTGGCTTTCGCGACCGTTTCGTATCAGGGCATGACTTCAGTCATGCCGCAAAAGGGCCATCTCATAAATGCGCTTTGAAAGGGCACGGCTTTAGCCGTGCCGCCCAGGGCCTCAACAACAATGGGCTTCAGCCCCTGAGGAGATTCGATTTTCGTTACGCATACGATTTATTAGACAGCTTTCCCTCTGCTTCAAAGCCTCGACACCACGAACAGACCCAACGCGATCGCAATCAAGTCTTCCGGCACGCCAACCGCGATGTCGGGCACCTTGAGCGAGCGCACCAGCCTCACGCGAGCGTTATAGCCACCATACGTTCCCACCAGTACTCCAACCACAGCGCAGACCGCTCCCAGCACAAGCGACGCTCCCCCCGCCGCGGCCAAGGATGTGCCGGCCAGCACTCCTAGCACCAGCCGCGCTCCCAACTGCATGGGCGTAGTACGCGCGGGTGTGCTGGGCAATTGGTCGCCGACGTACTCCAGCAGCGCCAAAATGGTGAACAACACCAGCGCCCACGTCGAACCCATGAACGCTAACGGTGTACCGGAAAGATTGATCCAGCCCAGGTGTGCGGCCCATGCCACCGCTGCGACACCCGTGAAGGTCCGCAGTCCAGAGACCACTCCAATGCCGAATGTCAGTAACAGCACGAACCCTGTACTCATGCAGCGTCCTCCGACAGAACCGCGAATTGAACTTGGGGACCCGACAGACGTGGCAAATGGATGACGGTACGATTCAGCCGATTCAATAAAATCGGCGCAACTCAGAAGAACCGTTGAAATAGCCGACCCAATCGCCCAGCCGCAAGCCGGAATTTGTTGGGACCGCGGTCGTAAGCAGCGGTCCCCTATACGTTTCGTGCTAATCCGATTGTGCTAATCCGACCCCTTATCTCCGAGTGTCATCCTCACTCCAAAGGGGGGTGTAATTATTCCGGGTTCCGTTCTCGCGGTCGAGGCCGTGAGCAAAACCACCGAGCGACCATGCAAAGCTTCCAGCACCGTCAGTACCTGCTGATAAGACGCTCTCGCATCCGCCTTCACATACACGGTCGATGCCGGTACACGCGCCAGCGCATCTGCTGTCGCTTGCTCCGTTCCAAGGTAGAGCTTTCCGTCTGCTGTCACCGCGACGATCGTTGCACCTGCTTCATCCGCGCCAGGCATCGCCACGGCTTCGTTTGCCACCGGCATCTTCACCGATATCCCTCGCTGCAAAACTGCCTTCGCAGCTCCCTGCGTTACGACCATGCCGATGATTCCGGCGGCAATCAGGCACACTCCGAGTAACGACTTCATGATCCGTTCTCCTTTCGATGTTCTTAGAGAAGTGGCTAGGTTTTACTTCCGGCCAGCGACGCCGTTGCCAGCGATCCGCCCAGGCCCATGGTCTCTACTGCCGACGAGGGCACAATCACCATCGAGCCGCGTTCCTTGATGGCTTCGTACAACATGTTCATCGCCCGCAAATGAAGCGCTGTCGGGTTCTCCGCATAAGACGCTGCGGCTTGCACAAAACTGTCCGAGATCTCGGTTTCGGCCTGTCCCAGGATGATCCTCGCCTGTCGCTCGCGCTCTGCCTGCGCCTGCCGCGACATCGCATCTTCCAGCCCCGGCGGAATGCGCACATCCCGCACCTCTACCGACTGCACGGTGATGCCCCATGGATTTGTTTTCTCGTCGAGAATCCGCTGCAGCTCTCGTCCCAGCGTCTCTCGTTCGGTAATCATCTGCGCGAGTTCATGCCGGCCAATCGACTCCCTGAGCGCGGTCTGAGCGCTCATCTGCACCGCGTCCAGAAAGTCTTCGACTTCGAGGATCGCCTTTTCCGCATTCCAAACCATCCAGAACACGATAGCGTCAACATTCACCGGCACGGTGTCGCGGGTCAGCGCAGACTCTGCCGTGACGCTCGCCACTCTGATCCGCTGGTCCACAAAGGCGCTCAGCGTTTCCAGCACCGGGACAATCATCACCATACCCGGTCCACGCAGCCCCACGTACTTCCCCAGCCGCAGCAATGCCACCTTCTCCCACTGTCGGATGACCTTGATGGCAAATAGCAAATATGTCCCCACCAGCGCGCCGGCAATCAGTGCTGCCGGATTACGGATCAACGCGCTCGCACCCGCTCCTGCCGCCACACAAATCAGGAACGCCGCCAGTGCTACTCCGTTGACCTGTGTCATGCGAACTTTCGTCGTCATACTTGCCTCCTCTGCGCGAATCTTTACGCGATCTCGGATTGAATCGTGCTCCTGAAGGGGACGGCCTTCAGCCGTCCGCAACTTCCGCAAATCCGTTGCGGCTTTAGCCGCTGCGGGATTTCGCCCGGCCATCGGCAGAATGATCCTGGGCCATCCCTCGCATTTCTTCTATCAGCTCCTGCACCGTGAATCCCGCCGCCCCCGCCCGCGCCACGCACTCCTGAACAATCTGCGTCAACTGTCGGGTGCGCTCCTGCTTGCCACCCTCGATCTTCTGCTCCCGTATAAACGTTCCGGTGCCTTGGTTCGATTCCAGCAACCCCCCTAGTTCCAACTCGCGATACCCCCGCACCACAGTATTCGGGTTGATTGCCAGGTCCACCGCCAACTGCCGCACGGTAGGCAACTGGTCTCCCGGACGCAGCGCCCCGAGTGCGACGGCTCCTCGCACCTGGTCCATAATCTGGCGGTACACGGGAACGCCGGTGTTGTCGTCGAGCCGGAAGCGGAAGATTGGTCGGCGGCCATTCATGGAATCAATGTACTAGAATACTAATACATTGTCAAGCTTTATTTTCCGCCAGGGCGAATCGTGCCGAGTGTCGTCCCCCCAAGCTACCGATTCCTCTGTGTCTCTGTGCCTCTGTGGTGAAGAAGGTTCTGTAGTTACCAAAGTTCATCCCCCTTGGGTACTTTCGTAAGTTGACGACCCTCCCGACTCATGCCACCCTCCTATCGTGGGCGGACTCCGCCTGCTAGGACGCTGTTGTATTTCGCTGCCAGTTAGTTGGCAGCTTGCACGATTGATCCGAGCTGACGGCCGAGAGCTGACAGCTCGATTGGAGGCTTTAATGTCCTGCCCTTCCCGTTCTATTCCCCGTGCCGACGCCTCTACGCCCGAAAATTCAGCCCACAACTCCTTACGACACAGGACTTTACGTATAACTCTTTGGGCTGCATGTAGTTGCGCGGAGATCCCGCTATCTCCATGAAAACGAGGAATTTGCAACATGGGGGGAGGGGGTGTGTCATGCGTCACAGACCCGAAACGGGAATGGCCGTATGCTGACCAGTCTGTAGCTACCATGAGCGACCTCATACAAATCGTCGACCTCACGCCCATGCCTCGCCTGCCCGGCGCTACCCGCGCTTATCACGCTATGGTCAAGCCGGTGGGGGCCATCTGCAACATCGACTGCACCTATTGTTATTACCTGCACAAAGAAAAGCTGTTGGGCAGCGAGAGCAAGTTTCAGATCACCGACGAGATCCTCGAGACTCACATCCGCCAGTACATCGAAGGCCAGGACCGCGACGAAGTCGTCTTCTCCTGGCAAGGCGGCGAACCGACGTTATTGGGTCTGGAATTTTTCCAGAAGGTCGTCGAGCTGGAGCAGAAGTACAAGAAGCCAAACCAGCGCATTGAGAATGACCTTCAGACCAACGGCACGCTGCTCAATGACGAATGGGGAGCATTTCTCAAGCAACACAATTTCCTGGTAGGGCTCAGCATCGATGGCCCCCGCGAACTGCACGACCATTTCCGGGTCACCAAGGAAGGGAAACCGACTTTCGACAAAGTCTTCGCCGCTTCGCAGATGCTGCATCGTCACGGCGTGCCCTTCAACACCCTGAGCGTCATCAATCGCGTTAACGCCAAGAAGCCACTCGACGTGTACCGCTTCCTGAAGAACGAGGTGCGGCCGCGGCAGATGCAGTTCATTCCCTGCGTCGAGCCCAAGGTCTTTCGCAACGTTGCACCCCAGATGTGGGATCCAGACAGCTTGCCGCTCTTCGATTCATCCGCCGCGCATCCTGGGAATCCCGACTCGGTCGTCACCGAGTGGTCCATCGATCCCGACGACTGGGGCTACTTCCTCACCAAGATCTGGGACGACTGGTATCGCCGCGACATCGGCAAAGTGTTCGTCAATTTATTCGAGACGGCCGTCGGGCAATGGATGGGCAAGGAATCGCAGGTCTGCATTTATCACGAGTTCTGCGGCAAGGGCGTTGCCATGGAGCACGACGGCAGCCTGTATTCCTGCGACCACTACGTCTATCCGGAATATAAGCTGGGCAACATCATGCAGACTTCGAGTTCGCGCATGGTGTTCTCTGACCGGCAGAAAGAATTCGGTTACGCCAAGTTCAACACGCTGCCCAAGCGTTGCCGCGAGTGTAAGTTCCTGTTTGCCTGCAACGGAGAGTGCCCCAAGAACCGCTTGATCCGCACACCTGAAGGCGAAGTTGGATTGAATTATTTGTGCAGCGGGTTACAGAAATTCTGGCACCACATCGATCGCGACGTGCACGACATCTGCCGCCGGATTGCGCGCGGCGAGCCGCTCAGGCCCCAGTAATTAAAGTTAAGAAACCTCGAAACTATCGCATATTTCCAGTGTGTCCGAGCGAGTAGCGTCCCGGCTGCGGCCACACCGTAAGTCCATGCGGTTCTTTTCCCACGGGAATTTGCTTCACTGCTCCTGTCGTTGTGTCGAACACATAAACGACCTGGTCGAACCGTCCCGCAACCCAGAACCGTTTTCCATCCGCGCTGACGTTGCCCATGTCAGGACTTCCGCCTCCCACAATCGGCCAGGTCGCAACGATCTTGCGCGTCGCGAAATCCAGCACAGAGATGTTGCCTGGTCCTTTCGCTGCGCCATGTACCTTGTGCGATCCGCGATTGGTGATATACAGCTTCGTAGCATCGCGGCTCGGATACAAACCGTGTGTTCCGACGCCCGTGGGAATAAACCCAATCTCCTTGAAACTCGCGCCGTCGACAAGAAAGACGCCATCAGCCATCATGTCGGCGACGTAGAAGACTTTCCCATCAGGCGCGATGCGAATGTCCTGCGGCATTCCACCTTTGGAGAGCTTCAGGTATCCGACGACCTCACGCTTCACGAAGTCGACCTTCACCAGCGTGCCGTCGAACTCACAGGTGAAGATCGCATAGCTGCCGTCGATGGCGAAGTCGGAGTGATTGATGCCGCGACAGTCAGGTGTCTTGATGGTGTACTTGAACGCCATGGTGTGCGGATCGCGCAGGTCAAGCCGCCTATCTGCCTCAGCCACCACAATCGCCGACTTGCCGTCGGGCGTGAAGTACATGTTATAAGGATCGATCACGGGAACATCTTTGCCGGGTTTGCCGGTCTTCGGATCGATGGGCGTCAAGCTGCCCTTGCCGCGCTTCTCGGAGTTGTTCGCCACCCACAATGTCTTCAGGTCGTATGCGGGGACGACATGCTGCGGATTCTTGCCGACTTTGAAGTGGTCAACCACTTTGTCAGTCGCAGGATCGATGACATACACGTCGTTCGACTTGACGTTCGGCACATACACACGCGATAAGGCCCCTGAAACCGCGGAACTCAGCATGTTCGGGCCGGCTTCGCTGTACAGGTTCGACGGATTAACTACAGGAGGCATTCCGGGAACCGTAGCGATGCTCCGCGGAGACTCGGATTCGGCGATGGCCGCAGGTTTCGCGCCGCAGCCAGTTACGAACGCAAGCAGATCTATAGTGAGGCAGATTGCAATAACGAGATGTCCGCGAGGTTTCATGGCCTTCCCATACGAATTGGTTGAGGGTTATTGTCGTGAGGGAAGTAATTAGCGTTGTACCGTGTACTTTCGAATGGCAGCAACCGAACTGTTGACGATCTCGGTCACAGCCAACTCTCCTAGCGCACTGCTCGACTTGCGCGGATCACCCTCAACTCCATCACTGTTTGGGGCAACACCGTCGAGTCGGTCCGTGCGAACCGTAGCGGGCGCGACCGCCAGCTGCAGCGAAGTATCCATCAATCCCGCGTGCCTGCCGGTTTGGGCCAGCGTGTAACCGTGCGCGAGGAGAATCGCCTCGAACGTGTCTGTACTGGCCTTGTAATATTCATCGAGCGCAATCACCCGCACGCCGGAACTGCTCCACTCTCGCGCCAGCTTGGCGGCAGTGTTCTTCTCCAGCGTCTGATAGCCGCCGTGGTCGCCCAGAAACACGATGTTCTGAAACCCCGCCTGCTTCATGCTTCGCGCGGCATACTCCAGGGTCTTCGAAAATGCGTCGTCGGGAATCGTAATCGTCCCCGGATAACGCATGTGTTGTGTAGGGGGATTGATTGTGCCTTCAGGCACATACGCGATTACGGGCGCAACCAGCGCATTTCCCAGCTCCTGAGCGATCTTGCCGGCGAGCACCCTGACGCGGACATTGTGTTTGCCCAGCGCAATAGCTGGGCCGCTCTGTTCTGTTCCGCCGATCGGGACGAGCACGGTGGTTTTCCCCGACCGTATCGCATCCCGCAGTTCGGTCCAAGTGAGGTCCTCGATATAAACGCTGGGTTGCGGAGGCTGCACGGAGGGATGAAGTTCGCCCGTCGTTAACACAATCCCAAACAGCAGCAGAGCCGATATCCAACCTGTTTTCACGTCCCGCGCCCCTCGCACTTCATTCCTCGACGTACCCAAGTCTGAAGCGCACTAGTCGAAGAGTATCAAAGCAGCGGCGCGAATGTGGCGGTCGGAATCTCGAATGACACCCCGCGCGCGGAGCACATGCTGATTGGCAAGCACTCACACCTTATCGTGACGGGTCTCACAGTCAGACAGCTCGCCAAGTTCCATACTGCAAGTAGTGTCCCCAGGCGATCTCTTGGCCTGTGGTTAGCGCCTCCACTCGCGGCCAACTCCGGGGAACTTACGCGAAGGACGGTCGTATGAGCGATAACAGCCCAACCCTCTCAGAAGAACGAATTGCCTATCTCGAAGGACTGGTGCGTCAGGCGCGGACCGCTGCCGCTGTCTTCAGCCAGTTCACGCAGGAAGACGTGGACCGCATCGTCAAACCGATGGTGTTGGCAGGATTGAAACAAGCGCAGCACCTGGCGCGCCTAGCGGTGGAAGAGACCAAGATCGGTGTCATGGAAGACAAGGCCATAAAGAACATGGTGGCCACGGAATTTGTATACAACTACGTGCGAGACAAGCGCACCGTCGGTGTTATTCGTGAATATCCCGAGCGCGGGCTGGTGGAAGTCGCGGAACCGATTGGCGTCATCTTTTCGCTGCTTCCAATCACTAACCCCACGTCGACCGTGCTGTTCAAGTGCATCATGGCCATCAAGACGCGTAACTCCGCCATCTTCAGCCCGCATCCCAGCGCATGGCGCTGCTGTTTTGAAGCGGTGCGGATTATGTACGAGACAGCCGTTGAACACGGTGCTCCCGAGGGCGTGTTTACCTGCCTGGAATCGCACAACCTCGAAGACAACAATTATCTGATGCACCACAAAGATATTGGCTTGATTGACGCGACCGGCGGTCCGGGCGCGGTGAGGGCGGCGTACAGTTCCGGAAAACCCGCATTGGGCGTTGGCCCGGGCAACACACCGGTGTACCTGGAGAAATCGGCCGACCTCGATATGGCGGTGGTGGACATCATCACCTCGAAGACGTTCGACAACGGCACTATCTGCGCGTCAGAGCAGACGATCGTGATCGACGACGAAATCTATGACCGGGTACTGGACAAGTTTGCTGGACTGGGTGCGCACATCTGTAACGAGAAAGAGACAGAGTTACTCGCGCGCACGGTGATCGATCCAAAGACTGGCTATATGCAGCCGATGGCGGTAGGACAGAAAGCTACTACCATCGCAAAGTTCGTGGGCATCAACGTCAAGCCGAACACCAAACTGCTAGTGACGCCGATTCAAGGCGTGGGACCGGGACATCCGCTGTCGTACGAGAAGCTGTTTCCGGTGTTGTCGGTTTATAGGGCGAACTCAGTGGATGAAGCACTGAAAGTCTGCGTTGACGTAAACCATAACGGCGGCCTGGGGCATACGGCAGTGGTGTTCAGCAACAATGAGGCGGTCATCCAGAAATTTGGCAATGTGATCAATGCGGGGCGCATCATCGTGAACTCGCCGGGCTCGATCGGTGCGCTAGGCGGCGTGTACAACGATATGGTGCCGACGTTCTCGTTCGGTTGCGGCACCGGCGGTGGCAACAGCACGACCGACAATATCAACGTCTACCACTACCTCAACATCAAGCGCGTAGCGCGAAGGACTCAGGCGCACATGTGGTTCCGCGTTCCCAACCAGATTTACTTCAACATGAACGCGACGGAAAATCTGCGGAATTTCCAGTCGAAGTCGACCCTCATCATCACCAACGCGGCGCTGGAGCAGATCGGCCACGTGGACGCCGTCAAGCGGTGCATTCCGCCGGAGACGCAGGTGCGGGTGACCATCATTCCCGATGCCGAGCCCGACATCAAGATCGTGAAGCAGGGCGTGGAGGCGCTGAACTTCTACAAGGCCGACCAGATCATCGCGCTGGGTGGCGGATCGGTGATCGACGCGGCCAAGATCATGAAGTTGCAGTACGAATTTCCGGAAGCCGACTTGGAAGAGCTGGCGGCCCCGTTCTTCGACATTCGCAAGCGGGTGGTGCGATACCCGAACGTGAAGACGAACCAGGCGCGGATGATCGCGATCCCGACCACCAGTGGTACGGGCAGCGAAGTTACGCCGTTCGCCGTGCTCATGGACAAGAAGCGCGGCTTCAAGGTGACGCTGGCCGACTATTCGCTAACGCCGGACGTGGCGATTGTCGACCCGCAGTTCGTCATGTCGATGCCGAGAGGATTGACAGTCGATACCGGTGTGGATTGCCTGACGCATGCGCTGGAGGCAGGCGTTTCGATTTTCGCGTCGCCGTATACCGACTCGAATGCCATGCAGGCGGTGCGAATGGTATTCAAGTATCTGCCGATTGCGTATGAGAATCCGAAGGACGAAGAAGCACGCACCATGATGCACAACGCGGCCTGCATAGCAGCGATTGCGTTCTCAAATGCATCGGTAGGCGTGAACCATGCACTGGCGCACGCTTTTGGCGCGCGCTTCCACGTGCCGCACGGACGCGCCAATGCAGTGATGCTGCCGCACGTGATTGCCTACAATGCTGCAGTGCCAACGAAGTTCATGCCTTCGCCTAACACGCGGTCGTATGTGGCGCATAAGAAGTATGCGATGATGGCCGACCTGTTGGGCCTGGGCGGGCACACGGTTGAAGAAAAAGTGCAAAACCTGGTGACCGCGACCGAGCAGCTGCTCGACCTGCTGGGTGTGCCGCGTTCGATCGCGGATATGGGAATCTCGAAAGAAGAGTTTGAGGCTGCGATGCCCGACCTGGCGAAGATCGCGTTTGACGATCCGTCGTGGCGGTCGAACCCGCGCATGCCGCTGGTTAGCGAGCTCGTCGAGCTCTTCTGGAGTGCGTATAACGGACGCGGAACGAAAACTGCGGTGAAGAACACAGCCAAGAAATCAGCCCAAGAGATGGTGACGGCATGACGATCGCGGATTTGTACAAAGTGGATGGCGAGAAGGTCGCACAAGCGGTGGCAGAGGCGCGCGAGAACCTCAATACTACTGATACCGAAGTGACGCTGGACTTTTCCGGCGTGCGGCGAATCGATCCCAAAGGCTTGGGAGCGATGGAGGACCTGGCAACCGCAGCCGATGCGAAGTCAGTCAAAATTGTGCTGCGCGGCGTCAACGTCGACGTTTATAAGGTGCTGAAGCTGGCGAGGCTGGCACCGCGATTCACGATTCAGAACTAACACTGCGTCCTGAGTTGCCGCATTGGTACGCGCGGAAACATGGAAACGACACGAGCCTGGCGATTAATCGCACCGGCTCGTTCTTTCGTTAAAGCTAACCTTTTGGCTTGCCACCATGCGGAGGTGGCGCGGAATGCGGCATCGGTGCTGCATGCGGTGGAAACTCCTGGTCGCGCATCGGCCCTGCGGGTTGTCCCGTGCGTAGGTTCTGCTTCTGCTGCGGCTCCAGCGGCCGTCCCGGATGCTCCTCCATTGCTGGCGCCTTCTGCGAATACGGCATCTTCTCCGGCGGCGGAGGAGTGCGTGCGACCAGTGGCGGGCGAGTTGTAGGCGGACCGACGCGGTTGGCCTCGTTGCTGGCTGGCGGTTGGGGCGCGGGCCGCTCGGTTGGCGGCGGAGTTCGCGCTTCGGTTTCATTTACCGGGACGCGTCCTGGCGCGACGGCGTGTTGCACGATCGACGGCCGTGCGGCTGACACTGGAGGATGGGTGGCAGCGGTTCCCGCGGCGATGGCGCGCGCAGTGGGATTGATCTCGGGATGCGGAATGACCTGCGCCCGCGCGAACTGTTGCGGATCAACCTTCACGATATTGCGCTCTACGGGTTCAGAGTTGCGAAACGCATTGGCAGACACGGCGGTGGCAGCGACCGACTGATAGCGGTAGTGAACGTTGTTGATGTTCGTGACGTTGATGTTGGTCATGTTGATGTTGCGAACGTTGGTAACGTTGATCTGCCGGAAATATACGTCGCTGTGGTGATACCAGGGATAGAAAGGTTCTCCGGGACCAAGTGGAAACCACGCCGCGACTCCGACGCCGACGGAGAAACCAGCGCCGCCTACAAACGCGACAAATGCAGGAGCGTAGACCGGCGCCACCACAATCGGTCCGGGCAGCCAGCCCCAGCGCGGTCCGATTTGGACCCAGCGTCCGTAGTGATACGGTGCGAATCCCCAAGCCTCTTGTCCAAGCCAGGTCCACCCCCACGGTTCGACCCACACCCAGCGCCCGTAACGATAGGGACACCAGCCACCCGGCAAACCCGCGGGATACCAGATGGGGCCGTAATCTGCCGCCACTTCCCAGCTTCCGTAAGGATCTAGGTCGTAGTAGCCGGGCACGTAGGGGCTCACATACTGGCGTGACTTGGCATTCAGGTATTTCTGGTCGCGGCTGGCACACCATTGGTCGAAACTGTCGGGGGCGGGGACGGCCACGGAATCGAAGGCCACTGGATTTGTGCCCGTCAGTTTGAACGCCTGACCGCTCGATACGGTCTGATTCAATCCATTTCCGGTGATCTGCAGCTCGCCCTGGTTCACCGTCACCACGGTCACGTTCTGATCGGGGAAGGTGTCGATGCGATAGTCACCTGGGCGCACAATGGTGAGCGCGGCGTTGGGAGTATCGATCTCGATTTCGTGCCCAGCCTGCATGTCGAATGAGCGGACCCGCAGCGTTCCCTGTGCAAGCCCGAGTTGAATGAGTTGGTCGGCGAGACTGGTGGTCGTGAGATCGGTCTCTGCCGACATGCGAATGGCGACGTTGCCGGTTTCCAACTCGGCGCGAGCGTCTTTGTCGGTCCACAGGCGGTCGCCCGAGGTGAGTGGATAGTTCAGCGATGCCTGGCTCCAGTTATCTTCGCCGGCCGGTTCGAACGACACCGCGCCCTCCGTGTAGCTGAGGCGCGCGGTGCGATCGGGCGGGTCGCCGCTTTGGGTTTCGGTTTGGGCCAGCAGCGGCAGGCTAAGAAGCGAGCAAAGGAGAGACGCGGCGATCAGAAACCTTGCGGTCACGCGCATATCTTAAGGTATTTCCGTGCTAAGTTAGGCTACTTTCTTGCGGCGACGGCCCGCATAGCGCTTTGCTGTCTCGGCGAGCACGGCCTCGCGTTTCAAACTCGTGTCGCTGGAATGAGCCGCTTTATCGAGCTTTGACTCGGGAATGGGTTCGCCTTCGGGGACGTGGAGCCGCTCGTGCAGCTTCCCGGGATGCTTGCTGAACGCTTTCGCCATCCACTTGCGCTTGGTAGCAGTTTTCGCAGCTTTCTTTTTCGTGGCCATGGTTCCTCCAAGTCGTGCTTAAAACATGGGATGACAACAAGAGTCGAGGCGATGCCTAAGCGAGAAGCTTTTGTATGGGCGTGGGCGGGGCAGCAGGGCCGCCCAAAAAAACGGACGTGGAAGAAACATTGGTGCTGCTGCAAGAAAAGGTTGACGAGGCCTACGTGATGGTTTGAACCGTCGTTGTCAAGAGCGGCCGGAGTGTGAGACTAGCCCGGATAGTTACGTCCCTGCTGGATCCAAGCCTTGACTTCGTCTTCGGTGGCGCCCGCTTCGTGCAAATGGACCCGCAGTTCGTCTTCCAACATGGTTCTAGAAGTGCTCTTCACGATGTGTTCGCCGAAATCGACTCCGATTACGATGAATGCTTCGGGTTCCGAACCTTTTACCTTGATGACTCGGTATCTGGTCGACATTGATTCTCCTGAGATGGCCTGCAGCGATGCGGCTTCAGATTACCAGATTCAGTTTCACGACCAGTACTGCAGGTGCAGCAACCGAGACACCCCGCGCAGAGAAGCCGCCGCTTACGCGCAGACGGGGACATGCGACGGATCAGCCCAGCAGATCAGGCCGGGAATGAACTCGACCGACATGTCGGGATGATGGGGGCGCACGCGGACGGTAAAGCCGTGCAATCCGCTGCACGAGGTCGAGGTGGCGACGGCATAGTGGTCGATTCCATCGTGCTGCTGTCCCTCAGGCTGCATGGCGATGGACTCGCCTTCCACCAGTTCTCCGTTCATATTGACGGGGCCGGAGTAAAGTTCAACGACGACATCCTGGGGACCGAGGCGTCCCAGATGCACCTCTGCGCGCACAAGCATGGAAGAACCAACCGGAACGGACTGGCCCGGTCCTTCTTCGACTGCTCCCACCCACACGTCGTGCCAGGCGCCGCGAATGCGCTCAAGAGCGGTCGTGAGCTCGCGGGTGCGGGAGGAGTTGTCGCGCTCCAGGGCGCGGAACTGAGCGTGCGCTTTGACGTAGTATCCCTCGACGTAATCACTCACCATGCGATGAGTATTGACGAAGTGGCAGAGCGAGTCGACGTCAGCCTTCATTCGCTCAACCCACTTGCGGGGAATACGATCGGCGCCGCGGTTATCGTAGTACGTCGGAATAACGTCGTGTTCGAGCAGATCGTACAGGGCTTCGGCTTCGACCTGGTTCTGATAGTTGGGGTCGGAATATTCTTCGCCTCGGCCAATCGCCCAGCCCATCAGCCGCGAATTGTGCGGATCGTTCCACACTTCGTCCCACCAACCGTCGGGCACGCTGAGGTTCAGCACGGCGTTGGCTGCGGCTTTCATGCCGCTGGTGCCTGAGGCCTCATTGGGACGAAGCGGCGTGTTGAGCCACACGTCCACACCCTGCACGAGGGAGCGAGCCACAGCCATGTCGTAGTCTTCGAGGAAGACCACGTGTCGGCCGAGTTCGGGATCGCGGCTGACTTCGGTGATCTTGCGGATGAGTTCCTTGCCCGCATCGTCGGCGGGATGGGCCTTTCCGGCGAAGATCAACTGAACCGGGCGGACGGAATCGGTTAGGAGGCGGCGCAGCCGGTCCATGTCATGCAATATCAAGGCAGCGCGCTTATAGGTAGCGAAGCGGCGCGCGAATCCGATGGTGAGCGTGTCGGGATCGAGCACCTCCGCGGCGGCATCGATCTCGGCTTGCGGGGCCGCGCGGCGAATGCGTTGGTCGTGCACGCGGCGGCGGGTCCAGGCCACCAGTCGCTCCCGGCGGCGTTCGTGAGTACGCCACAATTCCTCAGCTGGAATGGACTTGACGCGGCTCCAAACATCGCTGTTGGCCGGTTCCTCACGCCAGTTGGGGCCGAGGTAGCGATCATAGAGTTGGTTGAACTCGGCGGAAATCCAGCTCCGGAAATGTACACCGTTAGTGACGTGGCGAATCGGTACTTCATCCACCGGGACACCCGGCCATAACGATTGCCACATCTTGCGGCTGACTTCGCCGTGCAGCTTGCTGACTCCGTTGGCGCGCGCAGCGGTGCGGAGCGCGAGCACCGTCATGCAAAACTCCGGGCTCTTGGCACTGCGTCCAAGTTCCATGAAGTCCTGCTGTGAGAGACCTAAATCGTGGGCCATTTCGCCGAAGTAGCGGTTGATCAGCTCGGCCGAGAAGTAGTCGTGACCGGCTTCTACAGGAGTATGCGTGGTAAAGACCAGGCTGGATGAAGCTAGCTCGCGGGCCTCGGCGAAACTGAGCCCGCGGGTCTGCATGAGATGACGGATGTGCTCGAGCGCGAGGAACGCGGAGTGGCCTTCGTTCATATGGAAGACCGTGGGTTGCAGTCCGAGCGCTTGCAGAGCGCGGTAGCCGCCGATTCCCAGCAGAATTTCCTGACGAATGCGGGTTTCGCGATTACCGCCATACAACTGGTCGGTGAGATCGCGATCTTCGCGGCGCGAGTTGGCGTCGATGTTGGTGTCGAGCAGGTAGAGCGACACACGTCCGACCTGCACCTTCCACACCTTTGCGAACACTGGATGGCCAGCCAGTTCGATGTCGACAAGGACAGGTAGTCCGTCACAGGAATAGACGGTTTCGACCGGCAGGTTGTGGAAGTCATTGCCGACATACGCTTCCTGCTGCCATCCCGACTGGTTGAGATATTGGCGGAAGTAACCCTGCTGATACAGAAGTCCAACACCGATGAGCGGTACTCCAAGATCGCTGGCTGACTTCAGGTGATCGCCTGCCAGGATTCCCAGGCCTCCGGCGAAGATCGAAAGACACTCTGTGAGGCCGAATTCGGCGGAGAAATATGCGATCAGGGGGACATCGCCCGTATGGGTACGGCGAAACCACGTGCCGTCGGCCTCAAGGTAGCTCGCCAGGTCACTTTCAACCCGGCTGAGATGCGCGAGGAACGCGTCGTCGGTGGCGGCTTCTTCGAGCTTCGCTTGCTCGATCGAGCCCAGCACGAGCACCGGATTGTGCCCGGCTGATTCCCACAAATCACGGTCCAGGCGGCGGAACAACTCGATCGACTCGTGGCTCCAGCACCAGCGGAGATTGAAAGCGATCTTGCGCAAGGCTTCGAGGGGCTGCGGCAATGACGGAATGACGCTGAATGTGCGGACGGGCTTCATGATAGCGATGCTCCTTGGCACTACGAGGAGTTCTAATTTTCGAGCCGCACCTGGTCACTTCAGTACGGTCGGGCGATTCTCCAGAAAGGTTAATCGGCAGTTTGGTGAAGAAGATTAATTGAGAGGGATGAAGAGTTAATTCTCCGCGGACAAGACCTCTTCAAAAAGAGTCTTACTATGACGTTCGCAACGAGCTTTTCCACTGAGATCACATCTATCGGGTTTTTCCCTTAAACTCTCTCTTACCTATTCTGGTGGAGGCTTCTTTGGCGCGTAATCCCAAAATCTCGCCGGCCCTCAAGAAACGCGCGGCGCAAATCAAAGTGCTACTCATGGACGTTGACGGCACTATGACGGATGGCAGTGTCACACTGCTGTCGCAACCCGACGGCACAGCTCTCGAGATCAAGACGTTTGACGCGCACGACGGACAGGGCCTGACGCTGGCCCAAACTGCAGGTTTGCGTACAGGATGCATTACGGGGCGCGAAAGCCCTGCACTCTTACGCCGCGCCCATGAAATGAAGATGGAATTCATCTACATGAAACAGCCGCTGAAGATGCCGGCGTATGAAGAAATTCTGCGGAAGGCGGGCGTCACCGATGGTGCGGTCGCTTATATCGGGGATGATCTTCCGGATATTCCGTTAATGCGTCGCGCAGGGCTCGCTGTCGCGGTGGGCGATGCTGTCCCCGAAGTAAAAAAGGCTGCACACTACACCACGCAAGCCCTTGCAGGCCACGGCGCGATTCGCGAAACCATTGAGCTCATTCTCAAATCCAAAGGTATCTGGGCAGAGATGCTCGAGAAAGCGAGGGCCTGAGGGCACCGAGATTTTCTACGCTGGAGTTCACTATGTCGATTCGACCGGTTAAGCGCCTCATCAAATCGAAGCCGACTCTCGAAGGTGCGGGCGTGCATCTTCGACGGGCGTTCGGCTTTGGAAACACAAAGGACTTCGATCCGTTTCTGCTGTTGGATGATTTCCGTAATGACGTTCCAGAGGACTATCTGGCGGGATTTCCCTGGCATCCTCACCGCGGAATCGAGACCATCACTTATGTACTCGCCGGAACGGTGGCGCATGGCGACAGCATGGGGAACAGCGGCGTCATCTCATCCGGCGATGTGCAGTGGATGACCGCTGGCAGCGGCATCATTCACCAGGAGATGCCGAAGGGTGACCACGCGGGACGGATGCATGGATTCCAGTTGTGGGGCAATCTTCCGTCATCGCTCAAAATGACAGCGCCGCGTTATCAGGAAGTGAAGGCCGCTGAGATACCTGAAATCACCGACGACGACGGTACTCATGTGCGAGTTGTCTGCGGCAGTTTCTGGGGAAAGACTGGCCCAGTTGTCGGAGTAGCTGCTGATCCCATTTATCTGGACGTGTCGATCTCGCCCGGCAGACGAAAGACACTTCCGGTGGAGACAGTTCGACATGCTTTCGCTTACGTTTTTGCGGGCAGCGGAAAATTCTGTAACGCATCCGGTCCGCTGGCGGTGCCAACTGAATCGATCAAGTGGCTTGACACGGCTCCTCCCGTGGACGCTGATAATCGTTCGCTGGTCCTGTTTGACCGCGGCGACGAAGTGTCAGTGCAAGCTGGAGATGACGGAATCCGATTCTTGCTGGTCTCAGGAAAACCGCTTGAGGAACCTGTTGCCTGGTACGGTCCGATCGTGATGAACACACAGGAGCAGCTTCGCCAGGCCTTCACCGAGCTGCAAGAAGGGACTTTTCTGAAAGAGGGGCGGCGCCAGTAAGAAGCTTGGCAATTGCCCTGCGATGCTCGTGCACATTGTCGAGAAGAGGGACCGATTCCAATGTCAGGAATGACGCAACCAAACGGGATTTTCGTTATCTAACCAAATCAACGAGAGAACGTCAGCGTGCGTAATTATCTCTTCTTCCAAAACCGAGAGTAAGCATGGCCAAGCCAATACTGCTGAGCGTGGATGACGATTCCGATGTCTTGCGGGCGATCGAACGCGATCTGCGCTCGCAGTACGGTGGAGAATATCGAGTTATCGGAAGCGACTCACCCGAGGGTGCGCTCGATCTTCTGAAACAGTTAAAGGTACGGAATGATAGCGTCGCTTTACTGCTTGCCGACCAGCGCATGCCGCGCATGGACGGGGTGGAATTCTTGCAGCAAGCGATGGGGATCTTCCCCAGTGCAAAACGAGCGTTGCTCACGGCGTATGCTGATACGAATGCCGCGATCAGCGCCATCAATCAGGCCAGTATCAACTATTTCTTTCTGAAGCCGTGGGACCCACCCGCAGAGCATTTGTATCCGCAATTGGATGATTTGCTGGATGACTGGCAGGCCTCCTTTCGTCCAACATTTGAAGGTATTCGTGTATTAGGTACGCGCTGGTCACCCCGCTCGTATGAGCTCCGCGACTTCCTGGCACGAAACCACGTGCCGTATCAGTGGACTGACGTCGAGCTTTCTGCGAACGATCCGGAAACGAAGCGTCTGTTGGAGGCTCTGGGTCCGGAGGCGAACGATCTGCCCGTGGTGCTCTTTCCAGACGGCACCAAACTGCTTGAGGGGGTTCCCGCCGACGTCGCGCAAAAGGTAGGCCTGCGTACTCGTGCCCAAACCAGCTTCTACGACTTGGCGATTGTGGGCGGCGGCCCGGCTGGATTGGCGGCTGCCGTTTACGGAGCCTCCGAAGGTCTCCATACGGTGATGATTGAGCGCGACGCGCCCGGCGGTCAGGCGGGTATGAGCTCCCGCATCGAGAACTATCTTGGGTTCCCGACCGGGCTTAGTGGTGCGGATCTGGCGCGACGGGCCGTCGTGCAAGCCCAGCGTTTCGGAGTGGAAATTCTGTCCCAGGAAGCCGTTGGCGGCCGTGCGGAAGGGCCATATCGGATCATCAAGTTGGCGGATGGGAACGAGATCTCTTGTCATGCATTGATGATTGCGACTGGAGTGCAATGGCGGCGACTGGAAGCTCCGGGCATCGACCGATTGCAGGGTGCCGGAATTTATTACGGCGGCGGCGCCACGGAGGCCCTGTCCTGTAAAGGTGAGATTGTTTACGTGGTTGGCGGCGCGAATTCGGCGGGTCAAGCGGCGATGAACTTCGCCAGATTCGCAGAGCGCGTGATTATTCTTGTACGCGGCGAATCGCTCTCCAGCACCATGTCGAAATACTTGATAGACCAGATTCAAGAAACGCCTAACATACAACTGTGGACACATGCCGGCGTGGTCGAGGCCCACGGCGAAACCCATCTGGAAGAGATTTCGGTACTTTGTTCCGACACCGGCAAGACAGAGCGCGTACCGGCGAACGCGATGTTTATTTTCATTGGAGCATTGCCCCGTACCGATTGGCTGGCCGGTCTTGTTGAGCGGGACGAACGCGGATTCCTATTGACGGGGCCCGACCTTATTCGTGACAGACAGCAACCGAAAGGGTGGACACTCGATCGTGATCCGTTCTTGCTTGAGACCAATGTGCCCGGAATCTTCGCCGTCGGCGATGTGCGCCACGGTTCTATCAAACGAGTGGCCTCGGGAGTCGGTGAAGGATCGGTGGCCGTGCAGTTCATTCATCAATATCTGAGCAAGGTGTAAATGGTCGACAAATCTGAACTCCTTCGCCTTCCCGTGTTCACCGATTTGCCAGACGATCAGATCGACTGGTTCATCAGTCAATCGCAAGAGATGACTCTCAAGGCGGGTGAGGTCTACTCACGCCAGGGCGCCCCAGCCGACGCGATGTTTGTGATTCTTGAGGGGCAAGTTCAATGGCGGGGCGAGCGTGGCGGGGAGACCTTTGTCTTTGATGTTGAGGCTGGCGACGTTACCGGAGTACTTCCGTTTTCGAGGATGAAGCAGTTTGGGGTGAACGGACGGGCCGTGACGGACACCCGCGCCCTGCGATTTCCTGCGTCGAAATTTCCAGAGCTCGTGCAAAAAATGCCGGAACTCACAGCGCGTCTGGTGGGCCTGATGTCCGACCGGATCCGCGAAACCACCCGCCTCGAGCAACAGCGTGATCGGTTGGCCTCCTTGGGAAAGCTTTCAGCGGGACTCGCGCATGAACTCAACAATCCAGCTTCCGCTGCGAAACGTGCCGCCAGCCAATTGCGCGACATTTTAAAGAAGGTCAAGAATGCCAGCCTCGAACTGGGAAGACGCGATCTCACTCCTGCGCAGAAGTCGGAGATCGAACGACTGGAAGCTCTGTTCACGCAGCAGGATATAGTTCCGCCCGACGCGCTGACCATCAGCGACCTGGAAGACCAGATTGATTCTCTGTTGCGCAGTCACGGACAGAACGACTTGTGGCTTTTGGCAGCAGGCCTGGCGCGACGAAACATCAAGCCAGAGGTGGTCGAATCTTTGTTCGCAACCCTGGATGGGGATACCGCTCGAGCCGCCCTGGTCAGGATCGCCGCTTCGGAAGAGATTGCGAACCTGTTGCATGAAATCGAAAGCAGCACCTCGCGAATATCGGACTTAGTCGGCGCCATCAAGGAATACACCCACATGGACCAGGCGCCGGTGCAAAACGTGGACGTTGTTAAGAGCCTGGAAACCACGCTCACCATCATGAATCACAAGCTGAAACAAGGCGTAGTAGTGCAGCGCGATTACCAACGCGATCCTCTCCTGGTGAATTCGTTTGGCAGCGAGCTCAACCAGGTCTGGACCAACCTCATCGATAACGCGATTGACGCGATGCACGGGAAAGGCGAGCTTCGCGTCCGAACCTACCGCGATGACGGTTGTGCGGTAGTTGTCATTGGCGATAATGGTCCTGGTATTCCCGACGAGGTCCAGCCCCATATCTTCGAGCCTTTCTTCACGACCAAAGGAGTGGGGGAAGGCACCGGCCTTGGGCTCGACACTGTCCAGCGAATTGTGAAGAAACACCGGGGAAATATTGAAGTCAATTCCAGCCCCGGCGACACGCGCTTTCAAGTGTGGCTCCCGTTGGCCGGGACCGCGACCTGAGCGATGTCGGGCTCTTTGCAAACCCTGTGCAGTCTCCGAATGGAGCCCCTTTTTAGGGTCACCCAGGATGTTGAACCCGACCTTCCCAACGGATGTTATTGAAATGACTGGTCGGGATGGACAGCTGTGAACGAACCTCTCGCAGGCGTTTCCGCGTACTCGCTGACGCTACGCATGCAAGCTGGGTTGCTCGCAGTCAGCTGCGACACACCCATACCAACGACGGTTCGCGAATGATAGAAGCATTGGTCGGGGAGAGAGGATTTGAACCTCCGACCCCCTGGTCCCGAACCAGGTGCTCTACCAGGCTGAGCCACTCCCCGACGCTTGTGATGAATGCCGCCCGAACATTCAGAGCAGACTCGGCACGCCGCTCACTGGCGTGAGCTTTCGGGAACGCGCCAACCGTGAGTATAGCAGAGTTAGCACCTCCGTTTAGAGTTGGGCGATTCTGTCTGAGGTCGTAAACTCATTCTTCCAACCACGTAGCCCGAGTGATCGTAGCGGCGCTGCGTTGCCATCATACGAGGTTCGAAGTTGGCCGTTGTTTTACTGGCACGACAATTACTCACTCCGCTGCGTGAGATCCAAAATGCAGCGCTGGTGATAGAGGACGGCGTCATCGCTGCCGTCGGCATCAGGGATGACGTTCGCATGCCGGGGAATGCGCGAGTGTTCGATTTTGGCGACGCCGTGCTAGCGCCCGGGCTCATTGACATTCACATTCACGGAGGCGCAGGACACGACGTCATGGAGGGCTCTGACGAGAGTCTTGCCGCAATTGAACGCTCGATGGCGGCTCATGGGGTCACGAGTTACTGTCCGACCACAGTCACTGCACCGATTGACGCCACGCTGCGTTCGCTCGACGCGCTGGGCAAAGCGGTGAAGCGCGCAGCGAGTGGTTCTGCAGATGGTATGCGGGCGCAGCCGCTGGGAATCCACCTGGAAGGGCCGTTCCTGAGTCACGCGAAGTGCGGGGTTCATCCCCCGGCGCTGCTACAGCCGGCATCACGAGAGCTATTTGAGCGGATGTGGCAAGCGGCCGACGGCCAAGTCAGCGTGTTGACCATTGCTCCGGAGATTGAGGGTGCGATCGATTTGATTGGGGAGGCTGCACGACGGGGTATATGCGTCAGTATCGGCCACACGGACGCGGGGTTATCGCAAGCGCGATCCGCGATTGAGGCCGGTGCGCGGCATGCGACGCATACGTTTAATGCAATGCGTCCGCTAGACCATCGCAACCCCGGAGTACTGGGTGCAGTGCTGACTGATCGCCAACTGACTGCGGACATTATTGTGGATGGCATCCACGTCGATCCTGCAGTTGTGGATTTGTTTCTTCGCGCCAAGGGAGCCGGGAGCGCGGTACTGATCACCGACGCCATCAGCGCGACGGGCATGCCCGATGGAACCTATCGGCTGGGCGGACTCGAAGTCGAAGTGCGGAATGGCCGTTGCGAGTCGAACGGCAGATTGGCGGGTAGCGTGTTGACCCTCGACCGCGCGATTCGCAACGCCATGAAATTCGCTGGAACCGACTTGCAGACAGCGATTCGAATGGCGACCATCAATCCAGCGCGCGTGCTCGGCATTGAGAACCGCAAGGGGACTCTCAACAAGGGATCTGATGCGGATATCGCTGTCTTCACTCCTGAAGGCAACTTGGTGCGCTCCATCGTGGGCGGCATTATTAGCTGATGTCATCTCTCGCATCGAACTTTGTTATCACCCACCGTTGTGATGCCGCCTTACCGGGTAAGTGACTCGAATCACTGCTCTTCCTGTCCAAAAGCGCGAAGGTCTAAAGGGAGAGCAAAATGCTCCACTGTCAGCCACGGCAGGACGGACTCCGGCCTTTGCATGCCAGCGCCATTGCTTGGCGGGTTTTCTACGGATCCGCAGTGCTGCTATTGAATACAACGTCGCTATTGGCCGCGAGCCCGAACCGGTTTGCGTTGATCACCGGGCGCATCTTCCGAGCGGATTTCGCACTCTGGTCCCTGTTGCTGGTCACTATCGTGAGTGCCGCATGGACTCGGATCAGAGTCGGCCAAGCGGGAACTGCAGAAGGCCCGGGAACTTGCAGACCATCGTGAGTACGAGCGTAACCTGGCGCAACAGGAATTGGTGCGGCGCCTGGAAGAAGAGCGAGAGCTGGCCAAGGAAAAACTTCAGTTCGATTCGCAATTGGCCGAATACGAAAAGTATGCATCACTGGCACAACTCGCGTTGGGTGCAGCGCACGAAATCAACAATCCGCTCTTAGGGATCATGTCGCATCTTGAGTTGGAGTGGAGGTGTACCTCCGGTGAACCACGAATGGAGGTCGAACAGTGCATCGCCGGCGCGAAGCGAATCTCCTCGGCGGTCAAGGGCCTTCTGGATTACGCGCGTCCCGGACCGTTGCTGTTGGGCAGATTGAACTTGTTTAAGCTGGTTGCCGAGACCCTGAAGTTCGTCGAGCATCAACCCATGTTTCGCCACTTAACGCTCTCGAATCGCGTTCCACTCGACCTGCCTGCAATTACCGCCGACGTGAACCAGCTGTCTCAGATTCTGATGAACCTGCTGCTGAATGCGGCTCAGGCCACGCCCGCAGGCGGCAGCATCACCATCACGGCTGATAAGGAACATTCCGCAGATCTGGTGGAGTTGCGTATCAGCGACTCTGGCAGCGGCATACCGGCCGACATTCTTCCGCACGTGTTTGAGCCGTTCTTTACCACCAAGCGGGGTAAAGGTACAGGGCTGGGACTCAGCATCAGTCAGAGCTACATTCGCAAGCACGGTGGCGATATTCACGTTGAAAGTTCACCGGCGACGGGCACTACCGTCCGGGTAACGTTGCCAATCCACCAGCAGGACAACGGTGTCACGGAATGTCAGGAGGTCATCGCATAACCATGCCGTACTCCGTTCTGATCGTGGATGACGAGGCCCTGACGCTGCGGACGTTGGGGCGAGCACTTGGCGACGAGGGCTTCGAAGTATTTCTTGCCATGAGCGGGGAGGAAGCCTTGAAGGTTTTCGCCGAAGAAAAGCCCGACTTCGCTTTGTTGGATGTTGTATTGCCCGGCATCAACGGGATTGAAGTGCTACGGGAGGCGAAAGTTAGTTCACCTGCGACCATCTTCCTCATGATGAGCGCGTACCACATGGTAGATCGCGCGGTTGAGGCGATGAAGCTCGGGGCCTATGACTATCTGATCAAGCCATTCCATATCGCCGACATGGTGAACACACTGCGGCGCGCCGGTGAAATGCTTGCCTTGCGCGTCCGTGTGCACGACACCGTGCAGAACGCCAAGGGGCTGTACGATTTCGGCCGCATCGTAACCATGAGTCCGGTAATGATTGAAGTGCTGCAGATGGCGCGCCGGGCCGCCGAGAGTGAGCGCACCACCATCCTCATCCAAGGCGAAAGTGGTACAGGCAAGGAAGTGCTGGCCAAGGCGGTCCACTATAACAGTCCGCGGGCACAGATGCCCATGATCAGCCTGAATTGCGCGGCGCTACCAGACACGCTGCTGGAGAGCGAACTTTTCGGGTACGAACCGGGGGCATTTACCGATGCGCGCCGACGCAAGGAAGGCCTGATCGAGAAGGCCAGCGGCGGAACCCTCTTTCTCGATGAGATCGGCAACACCTCGCCCAGCCTACAGGCAAAACTGCTGCGTGTCCTCGAGGAGGGCACATTTATGCGCCTCGGTGGTACGAAAGTCATCCAGTCAGACGTTCGCATCATCGCCGCCACAAATAAACTGCTAAAGGATTTGGTCACGCAAGGCGAATTTCGCGAAGACCTTTATTACCGGCTGAACGTGCTGCCGCTGTTCATTCCACCACTGCGAGAGCGCAAAGAAGACATCATTCCACTCGCGCTGAGCATCATGGGGCAATTCAATACCGAACTGAAGAAAAGCTTTGTGGGATTTACTCCGGCTGCGGCAGAGCTGCTGAAGGATTACCCGTGGCCCGGTAATATTCGCGAACTGCGCAATGTAATCGAACGCACCATGATTCTTTGCACGGAATCGGAGATCGAGGAAGCCGACCTTCCCGAGGAGTTGCGCGATTACAAAGCAGCCCTTCCTCAAGTCGAGCCGCTATCGAGCTACGACGTCTCGCCGACAGGCGACCAGTTCGTCACCCTAGCTGAATTGGAAGACCATTATATTCAAGACGTCCTTCATGCTACGGGACAGAACAAGACACACGCCGCGCGCATACTCGGCATCCATCCGACCTCGCTCATGCGCCGCCTCAAGAAGCTGCAAGAAGTTAGCTAGGTCGATTCCCCGCTACTGCAAAATGCACCACCACTCCTGCGTAATGCAATGGTTTCCCATTTTGGGGTCGGCTGCGCGAACTGTAAGCGCTTTCTAATCAGCAAATCTCGCTGCTCGCGATATTGCACTCCGCGTGCAATAGCAATAGTGAAGCACGACATCATGAACATCGCACTTATCATCGCGAACGGTATCGGCCAGACCCTTCAGAACATCCCCGCCGCGTGCTCCGGTTTGTCGAGCTTGGTGGAATCGTTGGCGTTTGCCCTGTAATCGAGGAGGCTTTATGTCGATCTTATTCGTACTGCTTACCTTCCTCTTAATCCTCTCGATCATGTATTTCCGGCGTCCTGAAGTGCCGGCAGTGGTCATACAGCCGGTGACGTTCCAGAAAGTGAGCGTACCAAAAATGATCAAGACAGCAGGAATAGAAGTCCCGGAGAGCTATAGCTTTCATCCTGGTCATACCTGGGTGCATGACGAAGGGCACCAGAATGCGCGAGTGGGTATCGACTCGTTTGCCAGCAACTTGTTTGGCGAGATCGATGGCATCGAGCTCGCTGACTTAAATCGCTGGGTGCGGCAAGGCCAAAAGCTGTGCACACTGAAGCGCGGCGAGCGGTCGGTGGACATGCTTTCCCCGGTGGAGGGCGTGCTGGTTTCAATCAACCATGAGGTCTTGAAAACGCCGAGCCTGGCGACGGAGGATCCGTACAAAAGCGGCTGGCTCTGTGTCATCAAGGCTCCCGAGCTTTCGATCAATACCAAGAACCTGTTGCAGGGGCCAATTGTTCCGGCGTGGATGCAGAACAGCATCGTCCGTCTCGGCGGAATGATGCAACAACTCAGCCCCGCTCTGGCACAAGATGGCGGCCTCCCAGTGAAGGGCATGCTCTTTCAGGTCGATGACAGTGTGCGGCATCAGCTGATCAAAGAATTTTTCCTGACATAGCCAACAGCGCAAACGGAGACCAAGGAGAACGCCATGCCCAAACAAAAAGCCATGTTAATTGACATCAAGCGCTGCATCGGCTGCGGAAGTTGCGAGACCGCCTGCAAACAGCTGCACGGTTTCAACACCGAACCGGAACCATCCCTGTCCGACACGGCATTTACCGTAATCGAACCCCGCGGAGACAAGTTTGTACGGAAAGTCTGTATGCACTGCAACGACCCGGCTTGCGCTTCGGCCTGCCCGGTCGGCGCGATCCAGAAGACCGCACTCGGCCCGGTGGTTTACGACGCCGACAAGTGCATCGGGTGCCGCTACTGCATGCTGGCCTGCCCTTACCAGGTGCCGCGTTACCAATGGAGCAAGCTGGCTCCTTTCGTGAAGAAGTGCGACATGTGTTCCGAACGGGTGAAGGCCGGCAATCAACCTGCATGTACCGAAGCTTGCCCGGTGCAGGCCAGCATCTTCGGCGACCGCGACGAATTGATCGCCGACGCTTGGAACCGCATTCGCACCGACTCGAGCTACATTCCACGGATTTACGGCACGACGGAAGCGGGTGGAGGGTCAGTGCTATTCGTTTCCGATGTGGAGTTCGAGAAGCTCGGTTTCAAGCCGTTGCCTACCGGCAACCAACCGGTGCCAACTCTCACGGCAGCCGCAATGGGCGACTCGCCCAAGGTCGTGATCATGGGCGGGACGATCCTGTCCGCGCTGTACTGGATCACGCAGCGCCGTCGCGAAGTTGCCCTCGCCGAGGCTGATGAAAAAGTTGCCATCAATCGGATCAAAGGAGAAAGGAGCTAGCCATGACAGCGCGAATCACCTCAAAAATCACTCTCTGGCGCGTCATCGTAGCCATCATTTTTGTCACTGGGCTTTACGCGACGTATGTGCGCTTTTTCGAAGGCTTCCGCGCCAGCACTAACCTGTCGGACCAGATGCCGTGGGGCCTTTGGGTCGGGCTGGGAACCCTGTGCGGCATTGGTTTGTCGGCTGCCGGTTTCGGCATCAGCGCTGCGGTTTACCTGCTGGGTATGGAGCGCTATCGGCCCATCCTGCGTGCGTCGATCCTGATTTCGTTCCTTGGCTACTGCACCGTGATGGTCGGTTATCTCTACGAGATCGGACTGCCGTGGCGCTTCTGGCACCCCGTCGTGATGTGGAACGACCGCTCGGTGCTCTTCGATGTGTGCGTCTGCATCATGACGTACTTCACGGTGCTAACCTTTGAATTCGCGCCAGCCGTGATCGAAAAGCTGCCTTCAAAGGGCCTGCGCGACACCATTCTCCGTTATCACCATCGCATCCTGACCGGCGTCGTGCTGGCAGGAGTGTTGCTGTCGTCCATGCACCAGTCCTTCCTGGGCGGCCTTTATCTGATTGCCGAAGGCAGAGTGCATCCGTTGTGGTACTCGCCCTACATGCACGCCATGTTTTACATGTCCGCGATTCCGGCGGGACTGGCGCTCACGGTGATGGCGGTGTACCTGAGCATGCGTTCGTTGAATGTGCGAGTCGACTTCACGATTCTGAGTGACTGCGGCCGCATGATTCAACTGCTGCTGATCGTGTTCCTGTTTTTCCGCCTACTCGACCTGGTGGCGAACCACGCTCTGCACTATGCCTTCCAATTCACGCCCGAGGCCGGATATTTCTGGCTCGAAGTCGGATTGCTCATGGTGGCTCCGATTCTGTTGCTGAGTTCGGCGAAGGTCCGAGACAACCCGGATGGCCTTTACTGGACTTGCGCCATGGTGGTAGCTGGCCTCATCGTCAACCGCTTAAACGTGTCCATCAACTCCCTGCAGACTGCCATGGGCACGCATTACGTGCCGAAGTGGACGGAACTGGCGTCCAGCGTACTGGTCATCGCGGTGGCTGTGATGGCCTTCCGCTACGCCGTCATCTACCTCGACATCCTGCCGAAAGCGAAGACGGAGTTACCGTCTCGATGGATGGCGAACAACGGACTCGCCGCGCAGGCGTAAGAGCAAACGCCTGATCTCCTTGCGGCACAGAGGGCCTCGCAAAACTGCGAGGCCCTTATTTTCTACGAACGTTTAGTGACCTTCAGGATGTAGCACTAGCACCTGTATTCCCGACGGTGCTTTTTGCGAGCGATACACGCGCTCCGTGGCTGCCTTGAAGTCTGACGCCTTGGCATCAGGAATGTTGATGAAGGTCTGCGGATTCAGGTCGGTGAGCGGAAACCACGAGCTCTGCACCTGAACCATAATGCGATGGCCGCGGCGGAAGGTGTGATTGATGTCAGGCATCTCGAAGCTCACTTCTTCCATCTTGCCGGGAACAAACGGCTCGGGTTTCTCAAAACTCTTGCGGAACTTGCCGCGCATCGGCTCTCCTCGAACTAACTGCTCGAAGCCCGCCATCTTTTCCGCCGGAGGGCCAACATCCGTGCGCGGAGCCTCAGGCTTGCCGGCATCCGGCTCGGGATAATACGAGGGATAGACATCGATCAGTTTGACCACCCAGTCGGAATCAGTGCCACTGGTAGAGACAAACAGTTTCGGCGAAACCGGGCCCGCGATGGTGAGGTCTTCCTGTAGTTCGTCGGTCTGATAGGTGAGTACATCCGTGCGTGTGGCGGCGAAGCGCTGATCTGAGATCATGTACTCCTGCGGAACAGCCAGTGCCGCATAGCTGACGAACGGGACAGGTTTGGCTGGATCGCTCACGTACTGGTCGAAAACCTCGCCTGTCGCGGCGGGTGGATCAAAGGTCAGTCGGCCCGTGTCGTTCAGGTAAAGCGTTTTCGACTCAGCATTCTTCGGTGGCCACGTGTCATATTGCCGCCACACGTTGGTTCCGGTTTCAAAGACGTATGCCTTGGGAAGTTTCGCGTTGCCGTCACCCTTCAGATAGGCCTCGAAGAAAGGGAACTGGATCTTCTCGCGAAAGTAATCGCCGGTGTCGGAGGCGAAGTCCACGTAGCCCAAACGGCGACCCTCGTAACGCGACCAGCCGCCATGTACCCAGGGACCCTCGACCACAGCGTTGAAGATGCCGGGATTGTACTGGTCGATAGCGTGAAATGTGCGCATTGGTCCGGAGAGATCTTCGGCATCGAACCAGCCTCCGACGGTCAGCACCGCGCAGTGGATGTTCTTCATGTGCAGCGCGAGATTGCGGGCCTGCCAATAATCATCGTAGGTGTCATGTTGCACCTGGTCGTTCCACAAGAAGGTCTGCCCATGGAAATACAGAGCATTGGCATTCGAGAGTGGGCCCATGGCGCGGAAGAAGTCATAGCCGCTGGAGGTCCCGTAATCGAATGGCTGACGATCCTTCGCCGGAAGCGCCGGATTGTTCTGCGGTTTGAATGACGAATAGAACCCAAAATTCGCCGCCAGCATGAATGCTCCGCCGTGGTAGCCATCATCGCCCATAAACAGGTCGGTCATGGGAGCCTGCGGCGAGGCCGCCTTCAGCGCGGGATGCGAGTCGATGATGCTAGCCGAGGTGAAGAATCCGGGGTAGGAAATTCCCCAGATGCCCACCCGGCCATTATTGTTGGGGACATTTTTCAGCAACCACTCGATGGTGTCGTAAGTATCAGTGCTCTCATCCACATCGTTGTTCGAGGCCGGGTGGTCGATGTGCGGCCGCATCTCGATAAACGTTCCTTCCGACATATAGCGGCCGCGCACATCCTGATACACGAAGATGTAGCCCGATTTCTCGAAGGATTCGGAAGGCCCGATGGCGGTTTTGTAGTTGTCAACGCCGTAGGGCGAAACGCTGTAGGGCGTGCGGTCCATCAGGAAGGGATAGGAGCGCGAGCTGTCCTTGGGTACGTAAATCGAGGTGAACAGCTTCTTTCCGTCGCGCATGGGGATCGAATATTCGTACTTGGTGTAGTGCGCACGGACATCGAACGGAGGAGGTGCCTCAGGCTTGTTCTGGGCAACCGCTTGGACAAACGTAATCGCGACAAGCAGCGTAATTGTCGATGAAGCTCTACGAAGCATTCCTGATCATCCTCGCCGGCAAATCGGCAAATACTGCATTGAATCACAACCAGCTGAACAATCAAAAAGCCCGACCGCCCTAGCTAGCGGTCGGGCCAAATCAGAAACGCGGAAGCGACGGACGGTTACAAAATGCATTGATCAAGCTTATTGCGCGGTGAAAGTGATGTACTTCTTGCCGAGGTACAGCTTCGCGGTCCCGCCGTCCATGACGATTTTCAGCGGCTGCGGCCGTGCGAGCTTGTCGTCCACTTTAATGTCGGAAACCAGCAGCTCGTTACCGGCGACATCCAAGATGTGGAACTTGCCGTCAGCCGTGTATCCCATACCGTATTGGCCGGGTGCTAGCGCACCTCCGCCATCGAACGAAAGCTTCTTCTCGGTGATGAAGAAGCCGTTGTACTTGGCTTTTACGTCGGATGAGTAACCGGAGGTGTCCACCAGGCCCACGATGACGTAGAAGTCGTCCGGATAGTGAATCGCGGAGGAGTTGCGCAACTGGGTGGTCGCGCTGAGGCCGCGGAAGAAGTAGGAGTCAGGCACGACTTTTTTGAGGTCCGATGACGGCACAACTGTCGGGGCTGAAGGCGCGCTCTGCGCCACCGCGGAAACAATGAGTGAAAGAACAAATACTGCGAGTAAGACTCTGCGAACCATGGTGCCTCCGTAAATATCGATTTGACTCGTGCATCCAATAGCGGTGCTACCGGGCATCATCACGATTTTCGTCTGAATGGTAACGAGAAAAAGTTTACACCCAGAGCTCAGCAACTGACCCGGAGTTTGGGCGAAGCTGACTGAATACAAGTGCTTATCCTCCGCTATTACAGCGGTTTCGGTGTACTATCGAGCTACTCAGGCCGTTGTGGGGCACACCGGAAAGACCTAAGGATTTGCGCATTGAACGTACTCCTGCTCTCCATGCCCGATTCGTTCGAACACATGCCTACCATAGCGGTCCGCATGCCGAACGGGGGCCTGACTTCTCTTGCGGGCAACGTCGATTCCCATCATAAGGTCGCGGTAGCTGACCTGATCCTTGTACAGCAGAGTGTCCGCGAGACAGTCGAGCGGCTGGTGCTCCAACACGATCCTGAAGTGGTGGGATTGTCGGTGATGACCTTTCAACGCAAGACGGCTTTCCAGGTCATCGAGCTGGTGCGGTCGCTGAAACCGGATGTGAAAGTTGTCGTGGGTGGATACGATCCCAGTCTCGCTTCCGACGCCTATTGCCACGAAGGAAACGGTGTTGACTTCATCGTGCGGGGCGAGGGTGAACTGACCTTTCGTGAATTGCTGCGCGCCATCGAAAATGGGGCGAGTTTCAGCGGCATTGCGGGACTCACCTATCGCGATGGCGCATCGTGGCATGAGAACCTTCCGCGTCCAGTGCACTCGCTCGAGGGCGGCGATATTCGGCTGCCCAATCGCAATGCGCGCGTGCTCGGCGGCTACACGATGCTGGGCCGGCAGGTTGACGTCATCGAAACTTCTCGTGGCTGCACCTACGACTGCGGGTTCTGTTCGATCATCGAGATGCGAGGCCGAAATTTTCACACCTACTCCTTCGATCGAGTATTGGCCGACATTCGCGACGCCCGGGACAGCGGCGCACGGGCGATTTTTCTGGTGGACGACAACATTTCGCTCAACATCAAGCGCCTCGAAGCCCTGTGCCAGGCCATCATCGATGCCGGCCTTAACGACATTGCCTACTCCGTGCAGGCGATGACCTCGCCCATCGCCATGCACGGAGAGACGCTGGCGCCGCTGATGCGGAAGGCGGGGTTCCGGTACGTCTTTCTGGGAATCGAGAACATCCTGGAAGACGACCTGGTGTACCTGAAGGCGTCGGCCAAGAACTCGATTCGCGAGAACGGCCGTCGAACCGGAAACGCGACCATACAAGCAATCGACCACCTACATAAGAACAAGATGTACGTGGTGGGCGGCCTGATCGTCGGGAACCCCGACGACACGTTGGACTCGATTCGGACCAACCTCGACTTCGCACGGGAGTATGTGGACTGGCCGTACATCCAGCACCCCACGCCCTACCCCGGCACGCCGATGACGAAGGACTTTCGCGCCCGCAACCTGATCAAAATCGAGCGACTCGAAGAGTACGACGGGACGACGGCCGTGGTCGCCACGGAACATCTTGAGCCGGAAGAGATTGAATACCAGCGCTGGCGGGTCGAGCGTTGGATGAAGACCGCACACATGCCTGCCGTTATCTCGAAGGAGCCGTGGTTTGTGCTCAAGAATTGGTAGCCTATGCTGATGCATACCTTCCGGGGAAGCAGCCTGCGCTCGGCACTCGGGCTGGAAAGTGACCGTAAAGTCTTCCAGCGGTACCGCGCCCTCCGCGCCCAAGAGCGCGTGTATTTATAAAGCAATTCGCGCTACCGTTTAGAATCAATGGTTTAGGGGAAAATTACTCGCAACCGATTGATTCTTAAGCTGCTTATACGTATCCATTAGACTGCGTGGGACTTAGATAGGAAAAATGGGCGTTTTGGGCCGGAATGTTGTCATACTTTCCATACTTTACATACAGGCTTGGTTAGAGCGGATTAGTGTTTCTGTGTTCGCGATCGCTTTGTGTCGCCGGCTAAAGCCGGCTCAGGATATTAATAGGGTTTCGGAACGCCGAGCTGAAGCTCGGCTCTACCCGAAAGCGGCGGACACACTTGCTAAGCCGGTCTAGGATTAGCAGCCGGAAGTTGCGCCTTTGGGATGTGAAAGAGCCAATACGTCCGCGCGCTGGGCACGGTGTGAGGTGGGCACACAAATCCCCTTGCCTCACGATTCCAAACTTAAGAGAGACCGGACGCGGAGCGAAAGGACGCAGGACACAGCAGGTTGTGACAAGGCCTAGTCGGTCGCCGGCCCAACAGAGTGCGGAAATGAGTAGCTGCCGCACGGACTGAAGAACACCCCACGAAGCCCGCCGCCGCGGGGTGCTTCGGGGGGGGGCGTTCGTCCGCGGGATTTCATAATAATCATAATAATAATAATGATGACGATCCTAACGAGCGCCGAATAGGCTTCAGTCTGCGGAAGACCAATACTCGGATGATGTCGCCGGGGTTCTTATGTCGTCCCTTCGGTCGGCTGGGCGACCTCCGGGACTTGGGAAAAAATTTATAGCCTCCCACCGTTGAAACGGTGGGCTTAGATATTCCGTCCCTGCGCTGCGCTCCGGGACGAGGCGTAAGCGACCTAGTTCGCTACCGAGTACCGCTTGGCGCCGCCGATTCCCGTCGTGTGATGGCTTCCCTGACGTCTGCTAATGGTGCATGTGGGTCGAACTGGATCGAGCCATCCGCCGCGGTGTCGATGCCCAGTTGCTTCCATAGCGATGGGAGATCGACCGGGTCGGGCTGGTCGCGCATCTGGTGATACAGATCCACCAACACCGTCGTCGTGGTTGCCTTGTCGCCGACGGAGAGCGCTCGTTCGATGTCCCAGTCTTGCGTGATATTTCCGGAGGCGAGAATGCCACGAAGGGCGTCCTGCAATCCCTTTTGGTTGTGGGTCTGCTGGCGGATGCGGACATCGGCAACCAGACAGAACATCGCTCCGCCCCAATAGGTGCGGCCCCAGGTGTGGGTGTGGTCGAGCCCTTCGTCACCCTGCGCAGGTTCACCTTGCGGCATGTCGCGGACGACGTCGTGCCACATGCGCTCGGGAGAGAGTTGGCCGGCCTGCACGCGGGCTATCGGTTCCACATACACGGAGATGCCTTCTTCAATCCAATGATGGTTTCTGGTCATGGAGGGAAAGGCCAGATGGATCATCTCGTGGGTGAGCATCCAATCGTCATTGAGCTGAGCGACGGTCGTGTCGGCGCCCAGTGAGATGGTGATGTATCCGCCGTTGTCTGGATAAGTGACGCCGCCGTGGACGCCCGATCCTCCGCGAACATGGAGGTCGAGGCTGACGTGGGGCACAGGGAATTTGCCGTAGTACGTGCAGACGGCGTCGCCGGCGCGGCGGACCCAGGTGAGCAGGTCAGCGCGGGATGCGGTGCCGGTTTCTCCTTCGAGGCGAACGTCGATCGCGGAGCCGCAACTATTGACGGTGGTCGCAGGGCCGGACGCGTGTTGAGGAGGTGCTGCCATCCATGCGATGGCGACGATCGCGGATGCAACCAAAGCCATTATGGGGATTACGCGGCGCGAGAGGAGGTGACCAAACTGCATGTTGCTTGGATGCTAGCAGGAGGCAGGCGACTCGGACTGAAGTCCTCGCGGAAGAGTGTCATCCCCGAGGGACTTAGGATTTTCTTTCACGGCTTACCCAGCGTTGAAACGCTGGGCTTTCCTTTGCCGTCCCGCGTGGCGGGACTGGCAGTTTCGCAACCGAAGCTGTTTGGCATTGGCGGACAATGTTAGATGTCCTTTCGCAGCCAATAGCGCTCGATGAGGTAATCGAGCGAAAACTTGCCCGGACCGAAGACCAGGATCACCAGCGATGCCATGAGGTAGGTGAACGGAGCGGCGGCGGAGAACTTGTCGGGGTCGGAGAAAATGGACAGCAATGCCTCGCGATCGCCAGTGATATAGGCGACGGTCATGTTGCAGGTCAGCAACAGGGCGATGAGCCGAGTTCCAAGCCCGAGCGCGAGCAAGGCGCCGCCAACCAATTCGAGAATCGATACGAAGTACGCGGTTGGGCCGGGCGCAGGCAGACCGAGACTGCTGAAGTATTCGATGACTTTAGGCAAGTGGGTCAGTTTGCCCCAGCCATCTTCCATGAATTGCCATCCCCAATAAAGACGAACAAAGAGCAGGAGCGGCGATTGCAGGGAGTTGGCGATGCTGACAAGGAGCGAATACGCTCTCTGCAGCTTGCTAGCAAGAGTTGTCATGAATTCCGTCCTAATCTGATTTGCAGAACCAACCCAGGGAAGACCAAAGCGCGAACCACGCTTGCAGGTTTTCGGCTGCCTGTTCACCAGAGCCGTCTTGCCATTTCACATGCTCGACAGCTTCCGAAAGGCGCTTGCCTTCGCGCAACGATTTCAGAATGGCGAAGGCTTCGGGGTCGAGCCGCTTGAAATAAATCGAATTCTCGGCGCGGTGGACCGCGAGGAAAAGTTTTTGCGGTTTGGGCAAGGTCCGCATGCGAGGGCGGCGTCGCGGTGGGCGCTCTGTCACGGCGTTACTAACAATGTCGATGACGCGCTGCTCACGGCGAATGGCGAGAATCATGTCGTCGACGGGGTAGCGCAGATCGAGCAGGCGAACGTAGGGCTGTAGGTCGAACTGCGGGTCGGGGCCGAGTTTCGGGAGGTCCGACTCGGTGAGCGCAGGTTTCGCCGCTTCGTCGAATGCCTCAATTTCAGCCCACTCCAAACGAACCATGTCGAGGGCAATGTCTTCTGCGCCTGCGATGTGTTCGCGATGGGCGCGCAGCCATGGCTCCAGGCGCGAGCCGAGGTTGCGGAGGGTGAACGACTGCGAGGGGCAATCGCGCAGATAGGCGATAGAAAGCTTCTCAAAGTTGCGATCGCCGATGATGAGTCGAAGTCCTTCGAAGTCATCGGCGAGTGCCGACAGCACACGGAACCAGTATTGCCGGTTGTAGATCTCAAGGCGCTCGAAAGAGGTGAGGCGGTCGTTCGGCTTGATGATTTCTTCAGCGATCTGGCGAAGTGAACGGCCATCGCTGGTGCGTTGACGCATTCCTTCGGCAGCCGTCAGCGGCTGACGCACGGCGTCGAACATGCTGCGCTGGATGTGGTCGAGGTTGCTCATGCGACCACCTTCTCGGCGATGTAACGGTTGGCTTTCAGGGCCTCGCGATGCACTTCGTCGAAAGACGGGATGTGGTCATCCCATTCCAGCAGGGTCGCGGTAGGCCCGATCAACTCGATGGCCCGCGAGTACAGTCGCCAGACGGGATCAATCACCGGATGGTCGTGGGTATCAAGGATGTACTTCTCGAACTTGGAATGGCCTGCGATGTGGATCTGTGCCACGCGCTCGTGGGGGACGCTATTCAGGTAATCAAACGGATCGAAGCTGTGATTGCGGGACGAAACATAAATGTTGTTGACGTCGAGCAGAATTCCGCAGTCAGCGGCTTCGACAACTTCCGCAAGGAACTGCCATTCCGTCATTTCGGAGGCGTGGAACTCGGCATAACTGCTGACGTTTTCCACGACGACCGGGACTTCGAGAAAATCGCGTGCTTCGCGGATCTTCTGCGCGGTTTTCTTTGCCGCTTCAAAGGTGTAGGGCATGGGCAGCAAGTCGTGGGAGTACGTGCCATCGACGCTGCCCCAGCACAGGTGGTCGGAGAGCCATGGAGTCTTAGTGCGACGCACCAGGGATTTCAGCCGCCGCAAGTGTTCGCGGTTCAGCGGTTCCACGGAGCCGAAATACATGGAAACGCCGTGCTGCACGACGCGGTAGCGCTCGAGAATCTGGTCGAGCAAGCTCAACGGGCGGCCGCCATCAACCATAAAGTTTTCCGAGATGATTTCGAACCAATCGACGACCGGCTTCTTTTCGAGGATGTGGTTATAGTGCGGGATGCGCAGGCCTATACCCACTCCATACTCGGTGAATCCGTTAAAACGATTAGCAGGCATAAAGAAAGACAGATGCTACTTAAATGCTGAATGTTCTAAAAGCGGTCAGGGGCTAAAGCCCAACGCATTTTCAGCCGCTTACGGCACGGCTGAAGCCGTGCCCTGATACGAAGCTGCCGCGCAAGTGAGTTTTTCGACAAGCTGCGAAGCCGTGCCCTGATACGAAGCTGCCGCGCAAGCGAGTTTTTCGACAAGCTGCGAAGCCGTGCCCTTTCAAATCACATTGCGAGAAAAGTTCAAATCACATTATGAAAGCAGTCCTGAACGCGAGGGCCGAAGGGACCCCCCAACCCTCGCGATCAAGATGCGATCGAACCTACTAAGCCGGCGGCTTGGAGCCGTCGGTTGCGCAGCCGCCCTTGCCCTTGCAGCTGTTCTTGCCCTTGCAACCCTGGTCGCCGGTCTTGCAGCCGCCCTTGCCTTTACAGGAGTTCTGGCCCTTGCAGGCATGCTTGTCCTTGGAGAAGGAGGTCGACATGTGGCCCAGGTTGGAGTTGCTGGAAAAAGAGTTGGACGATGGAGTCTGCGCCATGGCTGTATTACCGGCCATGAATCCCGCGAGAGCAGCTCCCATCATGAGTGACTTCATCGATTTCGTCATTGCAGATTTTCTCCTCTACTTTTTTTAAGAGACCGTAGTCTCTGGCCTTCACTGTGGTCCTGAACAAATTACGTGCGAAGCATTCTGTCGGATTTCCCGCTATTTGGGAATCGTTATTTGAGAATGCTGGCTTCCCTTGGAATTGGAGGCCGCCCCACACGTAAGTGGTATTCATCTCCGACCGGGTGGGGATCGCGATCATCAACCGATTCGCCTCGCCACGCTGGCCGGGTGGATCTACCTGATTGCCCTATATGACTACGAAATCAGCCAGAAGTTACGTTCCGGACGAAAAGATTTTTTGGCCGGGTAGGGGCGCTACGCGCTTTCGCAATTGAAAACAGAGTTCGGTCGAAAATGGCTGGTCTAGTTAGCCCGACTTTGCCGACGTTTTAGCGGCCGTTGCCGGTTTGGAGGCGGCCCCCTTGCCATCCGTCACACAGCGGAATCCGAGATGGTTGGTACCGGTGCTGACCTCGCCCTTACCGCGGGTACCGACGATATAGCGCGAACAATACTGGTCGGTGCAGAGGAATGATCCGCCGCGATGGACTTTCTTGGGCTCGGTCGGCTCATCGGGATCGTAGGATTTCGACGGGCCCTGGGGGTTGCGAGCTACGCCGCCAGCGGCGATGAGTTGCTGGTAGTAGTCGGGCCGATACCAGTCGCTAGTCCATTGCCAAACGTTTCCGGCCATGTCGTAAAGGCCGTAGCCGTTAGGCGGATACTGGGAGACGGCAGCGATGCCCACGTGGCCGTCTTCGCCGGTATCGTGATTGGGGAAGTGGCCTTGATGGGTGTTGGCCATCCATTTGCCGTTGGGACGGAACTGGTCTCCCCAGACGAACGGCTTGCCCGCCAGGCCGCCGCGGGCGGCGAACTCCCACTCGGCTTCGGTGGGCAGGCGCTTGCCAGCCCACTTGGCATAAGCCTGAGCGTCTTCGTAAGCGACCTGAACCACCGGGTAGTCCTCTTTGCCTTTAATGTCGCTACCCGGCCCGAGAGGATGGCGCCAATTCGCCCCGGCGATGTATCTCCACCACTGGAAATGATCGTTCAGGGGCACTGGGTGATCAGGGGCAGAAAACACGACCGAACCGGCCACAAGGTTCTCGGGGGGCGCATTCGGATAGTCCTCTTGCCGCGGCTTGCGTTCGGCAACCGTGACGTAGCCCGTGGCCTTTACGAACCTCGCGAACTGCGCGTTGGTGACGTCGGTCTTGTCCATGAAGAACCCATCCACGTAAACCCGGTGGATGGGACGGGAATCCTTGGTCGCGTTCATGCCAACTTCGTCCATACCGGGCGGGTCGGCTGCTCCCATGGAGAACTCACCGCCGGGTATCCAAATCATTCCGGCGGGCGCGGGGATGGATGGTTTGCCGGGATTGGGGACGGTGGGACCGAATGCGGAGCCGGTGGAGGGTGAGCCGGCGCTTGCGGTGTCGATTGCACGGCCGATGTGCAGTCTCCAACCAGCCAGCGCGACAGCGGCTGCGGCGCAGAGCGCAAGAAGGAGTCCAGTACGAAGTCTCGAGCCTGACGTTCTGGGCGAAGATTCGGTTGGCGGATTCAGGTCTTTGTCGATGATTTGTTTGCGGCCCACAGAAAACTCCAACTGGCGCTATGCCACCAGTCTTTCAGGCGGTATGAACGGGCAGTGATATTAGCGATGATTCTAACTGGCGGGGAACCCTGTGTCACTCGCGGAAGCGGCTGGCCGCCAATCCCTTGCGCACAACGGCGGTGATGGAATCGCGCAGATCCATGCCGGCCAATTCTGACTCGGTCACCCACTTTACCGCGCTCACATCGCTGCCCGCGACGGCCTCACCGCCAATCGGACTGCAAAGGAAGTCAATCAGGACGTAATGGTACTGCGTCCGGCCGTGATCGTCGGCGAAAATGCTGTCGATAACGTCGAGAACCTCGCCGGCTTCGACCTGGAGACCGGTTTCTTCGAGGGCTTCCCGGGCAACGCCGTCGCGGAGCTTTTCGCCCAACTCGAGGACACCGCCAGGGACCGACCACTCGCCCTTCAGGGGCTCGGTGGCGCGGCGCACCAGCAGGGCGCGGTCAGCATGGATAATCACCGCTCCGACGCCAATGATGGGATGTTCGGGATAGTCTCGTTTCATGATGCTTGTAGCGGTCGATTACTCGAAGAAATTCTGGGGCTGCAGTCCGGTGACCTTCCATCCTTTGGCCCCGCGCTTCAGTTGGAAGCGCATCTGCGTGCTGTGGCGCTGGGTGGTAGGAAGGATGTCGATCGATTCCGCTTCCATGTCGACGTCAACCACGGCGGAACCCTGGTCTTTGTCGGCCGTTGCCTGCAGAAGCTGGTAGCGGAATTTGATGCTGTCATGAAGGCGGAAAAAGGCCGTCATTTGGTCGCGAAATTGGGCGTAATCCTTCATCCCATCGGGATCGAAGACATCCAGAACCTTGTCGAGGTTGTGGGTTTCGATTCCGCGCTGGAAATTGGTTAACACATCCCGCGTGATTTCGTCAGATAGATCGAAGGCCTGGGAGGCGGGCGAAACGGAGGCATCCCCGGAATGACCCGGGGTTGCCGGCGCGGCGGAGGGCGGTTGGTTTTGGCCCAGAGCAGACGCCAACAAGACGCAGGAGCACACTAGGGATTTGAACTGACCCATGGTGGGCGACTTGTGCATAATACTGTTTTACACTGATGTGGCAGAGTAGTTTGCCACAATGCGAATAGGCGGCCGAAAACGCGATCGGGATACTCATACCCCAGCAACCCAGGAACCAAACGGGACGCCACAGACTCGTGGCAAAACGTGGCTCTCTGCGGCACAACTTTCGGGGAGTGTGGGGGTTACAGGAGATGTGGCCAGTATTGCGTTAGATCGCGGAATACTCCTGGGCGGCTCCGCTGCAGGGACTGCGGAAACGCTCGAAACGGCACGGGCATCCATGACTGAAACACCGGTTCTGGAGATGCTGAGTGATGCCGAGGTGATGCTCCGTGTGGCTACCGGAGATACGGAAGCGTTCGACTACCTGGTCGATAAATTTCGCCGTCCGATGATCAGCTTTATGTATCGGATGACGCGGAACCAATCGATAGCCGAAGAACTGGCACAGGAAGTTTTTCTGCGGGTGTACCGTTCGCGGCAGGGTTATGCCGCGAGCGCGAAATTCACCACCTGGCTTTATCGCATTGCGACCAACCTGGCGGTGAATCATGCGCGCGACACCAAGTACGAGCGCCCGGAGAACACGGTCAACATCGACGAGCCCGACACGGAAACCGGATTAACGGTGGACGTGGCTGATCGCAGCCTTAACGCCGAGCAGACAATTCTTCGACGCGAGAGGCTGGCGGCAATCCGGAAGCACGTGGAGGCACTGCCCGAAAGGCAACGCGCAGCCGTGATCATGCACAAGTACCAGAATATGGACTACAAGCAGATCGCAGCCGTGCTGAAGTTGAGTGAATCAGCCACGAAATCGTTGTTGTTTCGGGCGTACGAAACACTGCGGGAGACGCTCAAAGAGTTTATATAGGCAGTTGCAGGAAGCAGGGTGCAGTTATGAAGTGTGGAAGCTTGCGCGATGAGTTGATGGAAGTAGTGCTGAACGGTTCGGAACTGGCCACTCCGGCGGTGCAGGAGCATCTGGCAACTTGTTCGAGTTGTGCGCGGCAAGTGACATCGCTGCGGCAGACGATGAATTTGCTGGATGAATGGCAGGCACCGGAGCCTTCGCCTTATTTCTCAGCGCGGTTGCACGCTCGCATGCGCGAAGAACACGCCACCGAACGCGCGGGCTGGTTCGCGTGGCTGCGTCGACCGGTCGTCGTGACTGCGGCAGCGGCGTTGATGGCCGTGGGCGTAGGTTTGCTGGAAGGCGCGCACTGGAAGGCGGACCATGCGCGAACATTGGCTGGCTACGGAACATCCAATGCCGTGACAGTGGGCGCCGTCGGCGACCTGCAGTACTTGGACAATCACGCAGATTTGTTTTCTGACTTTGACGCCCTGGACGATAGCCAGACTGAAACGAATTGATGATTATGCGCGCCCATTACTCCGCCCTTATCGCTTTGACTGTGGCCACCAGCACGGTCCCGGTGTACGGTGCGCCGTTCTGGCAGAAGCATACCCCTCGGCAGGCCGTGCAACTCCAGTCTCCTCAGTCCAGCGCATCCGCGGCGAACATGCTCATGGCGCAGCAGCAGGCCCCGAAGCTGAACACCACGCCGCAGTCGCACTTGAAGGGCCCCGGTCCTCACCAAGGCGATTGGCTGCGCCAATTCAGCAATCTTCCTCCGGCACAGCAGGAACAAAAACTACAGAATGACCCAATGTTCCGGAGCCTGACCCCGGAGAAACAGCAGCACCTGCTCGACCGGTTGCGGAATTTTAATAGCCTGTCGCCTGACAAGAAGCAAAAGATCCTCAACCGCATGGAGACGTACGAGCATCTGCCTCCGGAGAAGCAGGCCCAGGCGCAAACGCTGTTTCATCAGTACCAGGGGCTTCCAGCCGACCAGAGAGGCCAGGTTTCGCAGGCGTACCGCCAATTGCGACAGATGTCTCCGGAACAGCGGACGCAGTTTTTCAACTCTGACGAGTTTCACACTAACTTCAACGACCAGCAGCGCGACTTGCTGCGCGGAATGTCGGAGCTGTACCCCAGTACGGCACGTTGATGCGGGCTGTCGTCTCTAACATCGACGACTGACGGGCATTTTTTTGTGCGCTCGCGGCCGAAATGACCCTATAGCTTGTACGACCCTGGAGCTCAGCTCGTATTCGGCGCTGTCGCTAATCGTCTACAATGAAGAGTCAGGCTGAACCAGAGGTTCCTTTTGGCTATGCAAATCGCCGGTACAATTTTGCTAATTGGTTGGACAGACCCGGAAATGCCTGCCGAGGATGAAGTCGTAAGCATTTCGCAGAGCGAACTCCTTCCTAACGATGCTGAATGACAAGAAGATAGCCCTTGTATTACCAGCTTACAACGCGGAGAAGACGCTTCGCGCCTGCGTCGCTGAAATTCCAGAGTGCGTGGACATTCGTATTCTGGTGGACGACGGAAGTTCCGACGACACGGTGAGACTTGCACGTACGTTGGGATTGGACGTGTGCGTCCATGACCGCAATTATGGCTACGGCCGAAACCACCTCTTCTGGTGACAGCAATGGTGAGCATGATCGCTCACGATGTGTACGGTGTGGTTCTTGGTTCTCGCATCGTTGGAGGCGGCGCACTGACGGGAGGGATGCCGCGATACAAATATGTACGAATCGTTTTTTGACGGCTTTTGAGAGCCTGCTTCTTGGCGCCAAGGTGTCGGAATACCACATGGGCTACCGGGTGTTTAGCCGGTCTGTACTGACGAAACTGCCTTTGCTGGAAAACTCGGATGACTTTGTCTTCGACAACCAAGTAATGGCGCAGTGCGTCTACTTCGGATTCTGCATCGCGAAGTTTCGTGCCCGACAAAGTATTTCGACGAGGCATCCTCGATCAATTTCCGGAGAAGCATCAAGTATCGATTCGGGGTACTGGCGACGAGCGTAGCGTTTCGTTTGCAGAAACTGGGTCCGGTGCAGTGCAGAATCTTTAGCGGAACGGGCCGCCGGATCATAAGGGGTCATAGTTCGAGCAGCGGTGGGACGCTCGTTGTTGAAGACCGGGGCAACGACGTCACAACCTAGAACACTCTAGCATCGAGATGCTTCGGTAGTTCCATCAAGGTCATTTACCTGTGCATGCCGTATTCGTGCTTCCGCGATTTTATCCTTACCGCGGCGGTTATGAAAACTCGATGCTGGAGATTGCCCGCTGCCTGGTGAGCAGGGGCCATCGCGTCACTGTCGTTACGACTGTCGCTGACGATCTCGAATCGATGTGGCTCCCGGGGTACAGGACATTTCCTGCCGAGGAATTCGTCATTGACGGCATTACTGTCCGCCGCTTGTCCATCTGCTATCAGCGATGGCGCCGTCGCGCTACGCGCTTCCTGGGCCTGCTGCCAAACTGGCGTACAAAGTCGCAGTTCCGGGCACCAGCCTTCCGCGTGGCCGGTCTTCACGACACGTTACGCCATCTTGATGCCGACTTATTCCACGTTGGCCCCTTGCCTTACAACAATCTGATGTATGCCGGGGTCAGTGCGGCAGAACACCGCCACGTGCCGGTGGTCGTTACGCCATGCGTGCATCTTGGTGAACAGCACAGCGATACAGTGGTTCGGCACTACCTCCAGTCCCATCAAGTGGAGCTGGTGCGTCGCTGCGACCGGGTGCTTTGTATGACCGATGTGGAGCGCGGGCGCTTGGAGAGGATGGGCGTTCCTTCGGAGAAAATGAAAACCGTCGGTCTGGGCATCGATCTACAACAGGTTACTGGAGGCGACGCAGAACGTGTCATCCAGCGATACGGCATTGATGGACCGGTCGTGCTCCATCTGGGCATGAAAGCTTACGAAAAAGGCTCGATGACAGTTGTGGAAGCGATGAAGTTACTGTGGGCGCGCGGTTCGCAGGCTTGGCTGGTGATGGCTGGACCGAGCACGTCGGAATTTGACCAATTCCTTGCGGCCCAGTCGCAGCCAACGCCCAAGCTGGTTAACCTTCCCGCCTTTGCTGACGAAGAAAAACCTGATCTGCTTGCAGCGGCGACGGTGGTCGCACAACCGTCACGCGTGGAGTCGCTGGGGTTGGTCATGTTGGAAGCCGGGGCGAACGGCAAACCGGTTGTGGCTGCCGACATCGAGGTTTCCCGCCAGTTCGTCGCGACCAGCGGGGCGGGAATCGTCATTCCGTTTGGTGACAGCCTCGCGCTAGCCCAAACTTTGAAAGAGATTCTTGACAATGAGGAGCTGCGCGCACAAATGGCGCGACGTGGACAGCAAGCCGCACTAGCCTTTGACGGAACCGCGTTGTGGATCCGCAATGCGGAAGAAATTGAGCAATCCGCGGCACAGGGTGGCGCGCACTGCAAGTCAAGCAGTTAGACTATGCTCTTCGTTGTACCAGATTGGGCTACATTGTCAGCTGTGTTGTTGTTTTTGCAGGTTGGGCATTCCCACAAGATGAAGACGAGGATACATGGGTAAGAATCCGACAGTCGAAGAAGTAATGCAACGAATTCGCGCCCGGGTAGCGGAACGGAATAGCGGGGATGCGCAAACGTCCCGCACCGCATCATTCGCTCAAAGCGGCGCTTCCGGAGCACCGACGATAGCATCGGCCGGGGAAGTGTCGGCGTCAGTGAACCTGCCGTCAATTGACTTCTCGGGACTTCACTCTGAAATCGAGATTGCGTTAGAAGGCACGCGGCGTGTGGGCCAGCTCAACCCGCGAAATCCCGGTGTGCTGAATGCCATCATTCAGTTCGTGAAGAAAGTCATGCGCCGGTCGTTGACCTGGTACACGCGACCGATTCATTACTTCCAAGGGGGCGTGATTCGCGCTCTGCAACAGACGGAAGGAATACTGCGCGACAATCAAAGTTCGATGCAGTTGCTTGCTGTAGGGCTGAACAGGCAATCCGAAGTTTCCGACTCTGCGGCAAGCGAAAGTCAACTCCTCAGGCGTGAACTCGCCGAGGCGAATAGCAAGGTCGCGTCTCTGGAGCGCACTCAGCAAGAACTCAGCGAGCGACTGGATAGCACCGGCCGAGAATCTGTCCAGTTGAGAGAAGTGCTTTCCAGCGAGCAGGGGAAACTCGCTGCCAACCTGATTGCGCGAATCGCCCTGCTACATGACGATCATCTTGAGCGCATGGTGTCTGCCGCCGACGAGTTGGCGCGATTGCAGTCGTCCTTGACGAGCGTCAGCGACAAAATGAGGCAGCTTCAGTTGCAGGGCCGAATGCGGGACCGCGATATTCGCCGCTTTATGCACGAGCTTCACAGCGGCCAGATAACTGTGCAGGAGCGCGAAACAACCGCTACGGTACCTCCCATGTTCCCCGTGGGAATACAGCGAGAACGAGACTTCGACTACTTTGCCTTTGAAGACATTTATCGCGGCGACGAAGACGCCATTCGTCAGCGGCAGAAGGCGTATCTCGAATATTTTCGCGGGCGGCAGAACGTTCTCGATGTGGGATGCGGGCGAGGCGAATTTCTTGAACTTCTCCGGGACAACCACATCAGTGCAAAAGGCGTGGAACTGGGAACGGACCAGTACTTGTTGTGCCACGAGAAAGGACTCGACGTGGTGCGGCAGGATCTGTTCGCCTACCTGGAATCGTTACCAAACGAGTCGCTGGGGGGCTTGTTCAGCGCACAGGTGATCGAGCACCTGACCGCTAGTGATCAGCTCAGGTACGTGGCGCTCGCACACCAAAAAACAATGCCGGGCTCGCCCGTCATTTTTGAAACGATCAACGCGCAGTGCGTTTGGGCAGTCATGCGCAATTTCTTTCTGGATCCCACTCATGTCCGTCCCGTCCATCCGGAAACATTAAAGTTCGCGATGGAATCCGTGAAGTTCAAGGATGTCGAGATTCGCTTTTCAAGTCCGATGAGCGATAGGCTGATTCCGGCCCTGCAAGGCGAAGGAATCGTGACGAACCTCGCGGAGTTCAACCGAAGGATACAAGACCTCAACGAACTCCTGTACGGCAATCAGGACTACGCCGCCATCGGCTGGAAATAGCATTCGTGGTGCTTAAGTGAGAGCTGGCGTCGGAGTAACCCACAAGTTTTGGTATTGCTCAACCACCTCAACGGGCCTTCCGTTTGCGAGTACCACACCATGGTCGATCAGAATTGCGCGATCACATTGCTTGACGACCTCGTTCGTGTTGTGAGATACGAACAAAATCGTCTTCGCGCTCTCGCGAAACTTCCGAATTCGCGAAAAGCATTTCTGCTGAAATGCGGCATCGCCGACGCCGAGGATCTCGTCGATAATCAAAATGTCAGGGTCGACCTCAGTCGCGACCGAGAAAGCCAGTCGCATGTGCATGCCGGAAGAGTACTGCTTCACGGGCGCGTCGATGAATTCGCCGATTTCCGCGAAGTCAATAATGCGCTGCTCCCGCCGCTGCATTTCTTCCTTAGAATAGCCCATAAGCAATCCATTTAAGAGAATATTCTCCCGGCCTGTTAGTTCGTGGTGGAACCCAGCTCCTAGTTCGATCAACGGCGCGAGCGTGCCGTGGACATGTACTTGACCACTGGTGGGCTTGTAAACCCCAGCGATGATTTTCAGAAGCGTGCTCTTGCCGGAACCGTTGCGCCCGATGATTCCGACCATCTGGCCGCGTTCCACTTCTAGAGAAACGTCCTTCACAGCATCGAAATCGTGGAAGTGCACTTTGTGGCGAAGGAACTTGGCGAAGAGTTCGCGCAGGGTATCAGGGCGCTCTTGAATGACCCGAAAACGCTGGGTCACTCCTTCCACGCGGATTACGACCCGATTGCTAGAAGCTCGACTGTCAGACATAAAAAACGAACTGGTCCTGATGCTTGCGGAAGATACCAAATCCGATAAAGAGCGCGCCAAAGGCACATACAAACGAGGCAAGGATCGATGGCCACTTGGGCAACATGCCGTAATAGACGGCCAGGCGAAAGCCATTAATGACGTACAACATTGGATTCAGCTTGAAGAGCCATTGCCGATTCGCCGGAATAATATCCAGTGAGTAGATGATTGGTGTCAGGTAGAACCAGGCCGAAAGCAGGACCTGGACAATATGTGAAAAGTCGCGATAGTAGACATTGGCTGTTGCAAAAAAGAAGGTCACGCCGAGCGTGAAAATCACCAGAGCCAGCATAGGCACTGGCAGATAAATCCAGGTCCAGTAAAAGGGGTGGTGCATCAACGGTACGATAATGACCAGCGGAATCAGAGATAGCAAGAGGTTGATAACGTTGGAAACTACGGCTGCGACCGGGAAAACCAGCTTGGGTACTGCAACTTTCTTAATCAATTCGCCATTGCCGACGATCGCCTCGGTTGCGTAGCCCATAGATTGCGAGAAAAATGTCCAGGGCAGAAGCACGCTTAGCAGGAAAATGGCATAGTGCCGGATGGAAGACTGGAAAATTGTGGCAAACACGAATGTCAACACGAACATCATGAGAGCCGGATTCAACAGGGCCCAGAGAAAGCCAAGGACCGACCGTTTATACCTGACGTTCAGTTCTTTCAGCGCCAGCGCCCAAATCAACTCGCGGTAGCGGTAGCTGTCACGGACTAGTTCTTTCAATGTTGAAAACTCCGATCTCTAATTCTCGTGTTCGGCGCGCACGCAGCCATGAGATAAAACAGCGCAACCCGCCTCTACAAATACGCCAGATTCTGAAAAGAAACGCTTCGCATAAAAGGCCACTGCCGGTTGGAAGATAACGCGTCGCGTAGCCACGGACAATAAGCTGAACATCGAACGCCTCGAGTCGAGCGATGCCCAGTACGTATCCCATTCGCTCTCGTTTTCGATTTTCGTCAATGATTCGTTACTCATAAAGGGGCTACGAAAGGAGTGCCAACCAATACTTGCCACGTTCACTCAGCACCCATTCGAGCATATAACGGAGTCGGGTATCTCGACGAGTGGTACTCTTACCGCTATTATGCTCAATCAGCCCTGAGCTTAGGTTGATTGCTTGATCATTTGCGCTTACGGCTTCACACGATGATGCTGCCTCGCTCTTTCATCGTAAAGCCTGGAGTAACAGCGGACTGCGGCCCGGATCCGCCCAATACTAACTGGGCATACTGCTCCCCGACCCTCTTCCAGCTCGTTGACTCCGCCAACTTTGAGGCTTTTTGAGCCAGCTCTTCCGCCAGCCTGGAGTTGGTCAGGATGGTTCGAACGGCCGTGGCAATATCATCCGGACGGCTCGACTCGATTTGCATCACGCCGCCACTGACGTCGGTAAATATCGGGCTTTTGGTGGTGATGACCGGTCTGCCGCTACCCAGCGCAAAGCGCACAGAACCGCTTGCCGACTCGCGCGTCGTTTTGTAAGGCAATACGACCACGTCCGAGAGTTGAAGAAACAACAATGCCTCGTCAGGAGTTACGAAATCGGTTGACAGCAATACGCAGTTTTGCAGATCCAGATCGACGATGCGCTGGCGAACCACGTGCTCGAACTCGCGAGAAATACCGTCACGGTGCAAGGCGCATTGTGCCATCACTCCGAGATCGGGGAATTCCTGACGAAGTATCTTGAGCGCTTCCAGCAGTTCGAGGATTCCCTTATGGGGCAGTAGAAAGCCAAACGTGCTAATCACGGGATCGAGTGTGATGCCCCATTTCTTTCGCATAGCGCGGTCTTCGGGCGGATAAACGAGATTGCCGTGCGGGAGAATTTGTACGTTTTCAGTGATGCCGAATGATGCAAGGAGTCGCTCGTCGTCAGGGCCATGCACCAGAAGGAGATCCACAGTGCGCAAGGATTCAGCTATCTCGCTGAGGCTTATCGTTCCGTCAGGGCCGGGTACATCCGCAGTCGAGTGGAACGTGATCACGATTTTCTTGCCTGCTCGCTTCAGGTCGCGAATGAGTGACGCGAGAGCAAGCAGCTCGAAGAACCCAAAGTTGAATTGAAAGTGCACGATGTCAAAGCCGTTGGCCAATATCTGGGCGCGCAACCGGCTGAGGTCGACAAGCGGCCGCTGGTCCCAACAGACTATGTTGGCAATACGATTGTTCGACCAGATGCCCTCTCCCGGCGAGCTGAGTACCTCAACGTCGACTTTGTGCTGGCTGTCGATCACTGCGTCGATGAGGTAGCGCGAGTATTCTGCGATGCCGCAGCGGGAGTCCCAACTGGTAACCATGGCGAGTTTACGGGCTGGTTGCACGATTGCCGAGGCGGCAATTTGCTGGACTCGACTCGCAACCACCGCCCAGCGGACGTTCGTCTTGATGTTCTGGTAAGCGGCTTCGACCCGGCGATTCACGTCCTCCGAATTTCGATGCTCAAAGACATATCTCATCTGTTTGCGAAGATGATCGATCTTTGGCTCCGCCCACAGCGCGCCGGGAACCACCAAGTGACTTCGCGACGGGACCAGAGCGTAATCCACGAGAAATGCGGTGTCGTGGGAACAGAAATCCATGTGCCCGCTATAGCCGGTTGCGATGACCGGCATTTTGCATGCCATGGCCTCGGCAATAGGCAGGCCGAAGCCTTCGGCGCGAGTTGGGTACGCCAAGCAGTCGGCCTCGGCGTAAAGTTGGTTTACTGCGTCTGGCGTAAGATCGCGGTCGATGTGATAGCAGGCTGGCGGATTCGCACACTTGTTACGCCAAGCCTCAATCTGCGCAGCCACATCGTTGTGCGGATTTGGGAATGTCTTGACGACCAACTGTACGTTGTCGGAGACCGTGAACTCAGTGAAGTAGGCTTCCAGGAGGACGTCTACACCTTTGCGTGGGAACCCGGAACCAATATTAAGAAATGTGAACGGCCGATGTCCGCGACCGACCGCAGGACGCGGTCTAGTCTGAAAAAAACGATCCTCGACCCCAACGCCAATTACGTGATATGGGATCGTTAATCCGGAGTCGACAAGGACTTGTCCAACGTAGTGGCTGGGGGCAAGTACTGCATCCAAGTGGTCGTTGAAGTCTGCAATCCAATCCGGCCGAACCAGGGAGTCCTCCCAATAGAAATGGAGGAAGTTCACGTCTCCGTTCACGTCACCGACTCTCGGCGGATACATATTTCGTATCGTTACGGTGGGTTTTTCCGAAAGCATCCCCGATTTTTGCCACAACCACTTGGCGGCCGGCTTGTCGGCCAGGTCCGTTTCCTTCGGCGTGTAGTCTGCGGGCCCTTCGGTGCAGTAAATCGAGATGTCAAATTGGTTCTGCTGGTCCAGCGAAATCGCCAGGCTGCGGTTGACCATCGCTAGGCTGTAAGAAGTCTCGAACGGACCTTGAATCTGCAATGTGGGCCGTTCGACCTTAATCGGCGAACACACACTTAAGCCGCGGATGATGTCGAGCATGCGGGCCTCTGCGTTCTCCAGACTCAAATCCGAAAGTCTCTCACGCTGTCTGGAGAGAATTTCGGTTCGGAAGTCCCGGTTTTGCCGTAATTCCTCGATGACCGCACACCAGAGCCCGGGTTCCCTCGAATCAAGAAGGATTCCTGCCCCGCCGAGGGTTTCTGGAACGGCGGCGGCGGCGTACGCGACTACCGGCAGCCCGAACGACATGGCCTCCAGCAGCGGCACGCAGAAGCCTTCGTGCTCGCTGGCGCATAGCAGCACGTGGCTGCCTCGATAGTACGTTGCCAGTTGCGAAGCAGAGACTTTCCCTGTCAACGAAACCGCATTATTGAGGCCCCGCCTATCAATCTCGGCAAGAATCTCATCGCGGTACTGCTCCGATCCTTCCCACGATCCCACCAGCCATAAGCGGGCGTTGGCGTTGTGGGCCCGAACATACTCATCGAAAATGCGCACCAGATCAAACTGCTTCTTGTTTGGGCTGATTCGACCGACGAAGAGCAGATTAAAACTTTCTTGTAAGGCTCCAGCCAGCGATGAATCGGAATCTTCCCTCCCCAAACTGTCCGGACGAAAGAAAATGGGGAGTACAGCCGTATAGCGGTAACCGAGATCCATCAGTTCGCGGCGATTGTAGTCGGAGTCCCCCAATCCCATCTCGACGTGTTGCTGATATTCCGACAACTGAATCCGTCCCTTCGCCGCGTACAACTTTGCATGGCTGTTGGAGAGCATTTCCGGTGGCGTAATATTGTGGTATCTCAGTATCTTGCGGTCCGGTAGTCCTACTACTCGCTCAATCCGGTCAAAACCCATGGAATGATGCACGATCAACAAAGCCGACCGGTCGCCACCGTAGCTGTCCAAGGGTCTGATCTTTCCCTGTAGGCCGACAGCAATGTGCGAAGCGTAGATCTCTGAACGATATCCAGCTTGATTCAGAGCACGCCGGATTTCGAGCATGTCTCCCGTCACGGCATCACCAACTGCCGTGCCGTCGTGAAACTGGTTGATCGCAGAGAACATTGGCTAACCCTAGGTTTTAAGGCTCAAGAACCTCGATTGTCGCGGTGCAAGGAACCCCGCTGTGCGAGGTTCTTGATTGTCCATCCGCGGCAAGATAGCTGAGACCAACTGAGTCATGCGAGCGGAATCATCGTCGGAGCTGCGTCCACGACAATTGCACCAGAAAAGTAGTTTACTCGTTCTAAAAAGGGAGCGGTCCTGCTCATCAGGCAGCCTAATCGACGTTACCATTGGAAGCGGTGGGATTACCCAACCCCCGAGGTCATCCGACGTGCGCATCCGACGAATTCCTCTGCTTATCGTAGTTGTGACCCCGGTTCGGCAGGAATCTTGGCTGACAACCCGGTTCTGATGATTTCCGACCGTCGAATCACCCAGTCCACACTTCCCCCAAACACGACGTCTTGGTACGGCGTCTATGCCTAGGTGGGCACTCTATTTGATCGAGTTCGAGCCTCCGGCCGACAACTACGTGAACGGGACACATGTACAGCGCTACTCTCAGCGTCTTCGGTCCTAATGACAACCTGCAAGGATGCCGACCACTTCCAGCGTATTGGTTACTCAAAGCAGCCGCTACGCGTCCGTAATACTGAAAAGTGGCAACGGCGCGGGGCGGCGCGTATCCTTCATCGCACAGAGTGCTAGATTGCATTTGGTAGCCGCCACCAGCGTCGCTGGAACAGGGAGTTATTCGTTCCGCGCGATTGACCCTGTTCAATCCACATTGGAGCACCTGGGCAGCTACGACGACCAATGGACCTTCATGGACTCTTCTGACAAGTCGACTACTGGAACGTTCACCGTTTACGACTTAAACCACCAGGTGTTGGCGGCCATTCAATTCAGTGTTTCGGCAGGTGGCGAAGCGGTCCGCCACTCCGAATCATCGGACATGAACCTACCGCGAAGCGTATCAGGAACAACAACCTTTAGTCATTATGCCCCCCAACACAATCATCGCCGACGCGTACATGATAAGTGCGACAGGACTAGTCGTAACATACACGAAATTCGAGACGGGCGGAAGTCGCTAGGCTAACTTGGCAGATACTGGAAGTGGCTGCGTTCTCACACGCTGTTCTGCCTCTGACAGCGTAGGCAGTGAGAACTGAGCCCCGTTTATGTGTAAATGTAATTTGTCTTATAATGACTGGACGACGCGCGAATAATGCGGTGACGATAAGCTCTTCGAAGCGAAGTCGAGCGGCCAAAGAGCACTTTTCACATCTGACAAATTTGAGATGCCTTTACCAATATTTAACACCCCGTCTGTAATCGACGGCATTCTTCTCGTTAGTGGCTCGGGCGACGGCGATACAGGTGGAGGAGTGTGCGCCCTGGACGCCGGGAGTTCACTGACCATCGATCGCGTCAGCACCGGAGGCATTACTCTCTTCGATGGGCGCCTGGCGCGATTGTTACGCACGCCGCTGAGTACCGGCGGTGGAGAGATCCTCATCTACGATAGATTGGGAGTATCGCATTATTTGCGAGTTGACGAACTATCCGACGCCCACTATATGGCCTGGGATGGCCGACATCTGGTTGTCTCCTCTACGGGGAACAACAGCCTTTTGTGGATCACGATGGGTGGTGAAGTGGTGAGTCGCTGGCGCGCTCCGGGTGAGGACGATTCCTGGCACCTGAATGATGTCTGCCTTCTTGGGGAGAGATTGTATGCGTGCGCTCTCGGCAGATATCCGGAATACCGCGGCTACAAAGCCAATCTATCAAAAGGGGACGGGTTTGTGTTCGACGTCGCCACCGGTCGTACGGTAGTTGCAGGACTGTGCGCGCCGCACAGCCCACGTTACTTCGACGGCGCCTGGACGGTTTGTGATTCGCTTCGCAACTCTGTGGTGCAGGTCGATTCGGAAGGACGCCAGAAGCAAACGGCAGAGCTTCGCGCGTTCACTCGCGGTTTGGCCGTCGCCGACGATTACCTCATCGTCGGGGAAAGCGCGCTGCGCAAGGCGGATGACAATCTGCCTACTGGATCGGTTGCAATCCTTCGCCGAAGTGATTTCAGCTTCGTTGCCCGATGGGAAGTTCCATTCCGCGAGGTAGCCGAGATTGTAATCGCGCCTCGCACGCTGTTGGATGGCCTTAAGAGTGGGTTCCGGACGAATGCTTTGCGCGTCAGCGAGAGCGATCAACTGCAGATGTTTAGAGACATTGGGATCGAGCCCAAGCGTCTCTGGGCAGTCAGCGAACGGCTAACCCCCGGACAGTGCAAAGTCCGGATCGACGCTAAGATTCCACCCAGCTTTCGTTGTGACCAGCTTACGCTGGTGGACTGTACGGTAAAGAACCTGTCTGACGCATTCCTGTCGTCCGAGCTTCCGTTTCCCATCAACCTCTCATACAAATGGAAAAACACCAACGATCACGCGGGCGTGGCCAGCGGCAATGGCACCAGGACACATCTTCCACGCATGTTGGCGCCAGGCTCATCTGTTCACCTACGAATGGATATCCAAGCCCCCGACAGTGCAGGAGAGTTTGAGATTGTTGTTACCTTGGTCCAGGAGGGTGTGGCTTGGTTCAGTGATCTCGATGAATTAAATGGTTGTTTCGCACGGGTGAGGGTCGTCCACGCGGGCCCTGACAATTCATTACTTGCTGTCGGTGATTAGCTAATTCGGTCATCCTCTTTGGTGTGATCGAGACCGACAGTTCGCGCGGACATTTGACCTAATGCTCGACGGTAGTATGGAGGGGGTTTAGGTGCCGCAGCTGCGAAGCACGACGTCATCAAGATCTAGCGAAGCGATTCGGGAGACCTACACAACGGAGTATTACCTGACCGATTGCGGTGGCTTCAGTTCTTTTCAGAAAGCCGGCGGTACAGAGCTCACCGACGAGCGCCTTGCTGGAGTAGCGGCGATCGCAAGTTTGCGATCTTCGGGGCGAGTGCTAGATCTGGGTTGTGGCCGTGGAGAGCTTGCCTTCTATTTCGCTTCTCTCGGCCATGAGGTGACTGCTGTCGACTATTCCAGGGATGCGGTTGCCCTCGCCGAAAAAACCTTCGAGCACGATCCCGAGTTACGGCGCCGCGTGGAGATTGTGTGTGAGAACGTCGGTTCCCTACAACTGGTTGGCGAGTACGAAATTGTTGTTGCTTCAGACGTAATTGAACACCTGGCCACCGGTGAGCTTGGTCGACTCTACAAATTGGTGGCGGAGCACTTGTCGCCGTCAGGAATATTTGTCGTCCACACATATCCGAATTTGTGGTTCTTCGAGTACGATTATGTTCGACGGCGCCGACTCGCGGTGGTGCAAGGCGAGTTGCTCCCCGATCAGCCGCGTTCCCAATATGAACTGCTCATGCACATAAATGAACAAAACCCGCGCGTGCTCCGCAAGCAATTGGCCGAGTACTTTCCTGAAGTCTTGCTCTGGTTTTGCGAACCCGCGGAGATGGGAGGGAGCCTATTGCGTCCATTCTCCCACCGGCAATTAGCTGGGGCCCGCGATTTGTGCGCGGTCGCTTCGAAGAGTCCCGTTGATTTGGAGCAACTGCGCGACAACCTGAGGTCTGTGCCGTTACCCCCGTTGCAACTTCGTGAATTGTATTTGGTTGCGGCTGAGCCACCGCGTTCAGTTCAGGTCGACGAGGAGTTCAATTTGGACGTCGAACTCGACAATCGGACAGGTTTCGCCTTCAGCAGTCAGCCCCCAAACCCGGTTTTGATTAGCTATCACTGGAAACTGCAAGACGGCCGCACGGTTGTTCACGACGGAGTCCGCAGCCCCATTCGGCCGCCCCTGACTCCGAATCGACGCCGTTCGTTTCGCGCGAGAATTGTTGCCCCGGCACAGCCCGGTTCCTACATACTTCGCCTCACGTTGGTGCAGGAAGGTGTGCAGTGGTTTGACGGACCTGAGATCGGCGTATTCTCTGAATTCCCGATATCGGTGTTAAGCCGCACTTGATAACCTAGACTAGACCCGCGTGAAGACGATTGCCATCGCCACTCCGTCCCTGCATCTAGCGAGTCGGTTGGCCTGGACTTCTGAAAAAATAACGCTACCCAGTGCTGAAGCACTGGACTTGGCCCAAATCCCCGTTCTGATATTACGTCGCTGGAGGATGATATCCAACACGGCAATACCACCGTGGACACCACTCCGCTGGCCATGCAGACCCTGTCGCGGAAGACAAGCTCAAGAAGGCCGGCCCTGGTGCAGTCAGCGCCGTGGGCGCCGGATTTACCCCGGGCGCAACGCTGCTGCGCTGGGCGCTGTAGCCGCCGAGCTACGGCCCATCAGACCTTCCGGAAGAACACGATCACCGAGGTCCACTGTATAGACCCGTCGTCCAGGACAATGTGGTGTCTTCTGCGATGTACGTCGTCGGTCGCTACTTTAATCGCATCGCGGATGTAAACCTCACTCGGCGCTCGGTATGACATCGGCTCGACCGGTTGCAGGTCGCGAGCGGCGTGAAGAACATACTCCTCGAAATTGGAACGGTTGAAGTATTCGGGGTGGGTATCTTTCGAGAGGATGAACTCGGTGGCGACAACAACGACTCCGCCCGGCTTAGCTACTCGGGCCATCTCGCGAACCGACTTTGCCGCCGCTTCATGGCATCCGAAGTGTTCGATTGAGGAGAGAGACCAGACAAAGTCAAAGGTGTTGGACTGAAACTGCAGATCGGTTCCGTCCATGTTCATGAGCCGCAAGCGGTGCGCGGCGAATTCTCTAGGGCAGAAGCGCTGCACGTCTTGCAGGATAAGAGCGTCCGCCTCCCGGCCGATGGAGCCTGCCCAAGCCTGGTTCCCATATAAGTCGGTCCCCACCACTTCCGAGATGCGATCAGCCAAATAGAACAGCAGTGGCTCCCGCCCGGCGCCCACTCCCAGCGCTTTCGCAGTGGGAGTGATCACGCCCAGACGGTGCAGCCCATAAAGGCACTGGGTCCACTCCCAGCCTTTGCGGTAGGCAAACTCCTTGTCCGTATTAAAGCAGTGCTTGTCAACTGAATAAGGTTCCAGCTCAAGGTGAATCCGCAGCCACTCGGGGTCGTCCCACTTGGCCACGTTGGTCAGTTCGTTGAGTTCGCACAGGTGGGGGGTGCACCTACCTAAGAGGCTTCGCAGGGTTGCAGCGAACGGGGTCAGTTATCATCTCCACTTGCAGGTTGCGGTGTCCATTATCGCACCGATAAGGGTTCGATGCTCGCAATCGCGAGAAAGCGTTCCACCTCAAGAATGACCTGAAGGCTAACATCGGCAGATTGCCCATTGAGCTCGCGCCCAAGAGTCCTGAGTGACTCGTCAGAACCCTGAGGGTTTCCTGGGACGCCGCAATTACACTGCTTTGGAAGAGTTGTAGCGGCTGTGTATACCAAGACAAACAGCGCCGCACCAGTTTCTTCACAAACTGGATGACATCGTTGTGGAGACCGGGGTCCCGAGGATTGATCTCCCCGAGATGCCGGCTTCCTTGAATCGCAGAATCGAGATTGGCTTCTAGCTTACTAAACTCGCCTTCCATTTGGACGCACCTGGATTTTTAGCCTACGGTTGCATAACTGCAGCGCAATATTCGGAAAATCTCCAGCGCAATGTTCGGTAAATCACTGGATCTATCGGCTTATGTGTTCTTCCGTTCGGCAATTTCCTGCGCAAAGGGCCGATCATATCGCCGCCGGAGGCTTGTAGGCTCCGTGGGTATGGCCAATGTCTTGACGGAAGAGAAGAAACAACAAGTCGTAGCTCTGGGCGACTTGGGATGGTCGCTGCGAAGCATCCAGCAAACGACCAAGATCCGACGCTCCCCCAGCTTCCATACTCAATTTCGCGGCTGTTACTTAGAAGGCCCTGTTCCTTAGCCTGGTGAGTTCTCAATCTCCGGCTCCGATTCAGCTGGCAATTTCTGAGTTCATGATCAACGAAACATGGCTGCAATTTGTATCTGCATGACCTCCGCCCGAGAACGCTGCTGGTTGATTCTCTGGTAAACTCCGCGTGTGGGTTCTGTCATTATCGAGATTAAGCTCGGATTCTTTCGAGCGGACACGAGAGAGATGTTTTAAACGATTGCCATGAGCCGGAAACCAAGTGCCCGGCGCCTGGGGGGAAAGAACGAAAAATGGAATTAGAGAAAGCCCCTTCCTCAGAAGGGATAAGAGATACAACACCGAAACTGCCCGCCAGCGAGAAAGCTGGCACGGCTCTGCGGATCGTCCTTTGGACCCTTTTAGCGACGAGTGCGATACTCCTACCTGTATACCACTTCCGGACCTATCGAGCTGGATTTCATTCTGATGGCGCGTTCCGAAACATAGTTGCAGCGGAAATACTGCGGACCGGACACTTCTTTCCACCACAGTTCGTGTTCGTAAATGACATCCTAGTTTTCAACGGGCAGATCTTTATAGTCTTGTTCGCGTTGTTTGGCGCCAATCCGAACACGTACTTCATGAATGCTTTGTCGGGCTTTATCACCTCTCTTTTTCTGATCGGTACCGTTGCGTTTCTCTTCAAAATCGCGAAGGCTAGCCTTGTGGCTTGGTTGCTCGGGTTCGCAGTGATCATCTCAGGGGTTTCCGAACGGCTGCTGGAGATGCTTTACGGGCAAAGCACATACGGCCCATGGGCGATCGAGATGTTGCTACCGCTGGGATTGGCGTATGTTGTGCTGTTCGAAGCAGAACGGCGGCGAAAATTTCTGTCGGCGGTCGTGTTCTTCTTTATTGCCATAGCGGTTTTGTCAATGAGCGGTCCGCGCGGGTTGATAACCGTGACAGCGCCGCTCTCTCTTACTGTTGTCGTTATGGCCGTAACAGAAGGTCGAGACCTCGGAGATGTATACCGGTGCGGCCGTCGAGCGGCAACGTTGGCGTTCTCTGGACTACTTGGCACTGCAATCGGAACCGTCGTGTTTCTGTATGCTCGACACCATACTGCCTACATGGCGCCCAATGTCGAGCAAACATTCGCAAGCGTTGACGAAATTGGTACGCACATTGGGCAGTTTCTGGCCGGGTCGCTGTACTACTTCGGCGCACTGCCGATCGCGGGGAGAAGTCCATATTCGATTTACGGCTTGTTTACTGCTTACCGATTGCCTGTGGCCATCTTCTTCTTGTCCCTCCCGTTTTTTCTCCTATTCCATTACAAGCATATCCGCTCCAGATTTCTTCGATTTGCGTTACTTTTCTATCTTTTCGAGTTTATCGCGCTGCTCTATTTTTTCATCTTTGGAAGCGTCTATCACACTATTGAATCGTACCGCTATTTTGCCAACGCCCTACTTCTTCTCATTGTGATCGCGTCGCTGAGCCTAGACGAGATTCGCGCCGGTAGATGGCGGCGGAACTTCGTCCTCGCACTGATCGTGACGGGGCTTTCACCACTGCTGTTGAGTGCTTATGCGATTACAAGTCGCGATTTTTTCCACCAGATTCCCCGTATTGGGCTAGGCGGTACGTCACGACTAAACAACCCACACGACTTGCTCGCCCAGACACTGGTCGCGCACGGTTTGCGCTATGGCTACGCCACATATTGGAACGCGGCAGTGACTACGGTCCTCTCAAACGGTGCCAGCCAGGTACGTCAAATACTCATTGCTTCTGACGGAAAATTATTGCCGTTCCGTCATCTTGCCTCCAGGGACTGGTACCGTGCGGACTATTACCGTGGCCCGACGTTTTTGGTCATCGCCGACGACGAGGCGTTCGATCGAGCCTTTCTTGAGCAGACATGTGGTCCCCCACAGGAAACGATCCGGATCGCGCCCTATACGGTGCTTGTATACCCATTCAACGTCGCGTCGCGGCTGCCCGGCTGGGATTGAAACTTCTTCATCGCTGCCCCAAGAAGGCGGAAATTCCGGTTTACTCCGGAACCTCGATGAACACCTAATCTGCGAGGGGTGAATGCGAGTGGAGAGGGCCTTTGGGTCGGTAGTTGTGGGAACGACTGGCGTGTGCAATGCGTCGTGCGTCCACTGCCCAACCAACAAACCAGAGACCGCGCACATATCGCGCCGGCCGATGGACCTTTCCTTGTTTGAGAGCCTGGTTGATCAGTTGGCTGCTGGTAGATTTGCTGTCCGTTGTTTTTTCTCGTTCGGCTTGTTTGGTGATGCCCTGCTGGACCCACTCGTGGTCCAGCGAGCAGAAATTCTTCGCGCGAAGCTGCCTTCTGTCCCGTTCTCCATCAACACCAATGCTGCCGCGTACAGACCAACCGCGCATGCGGCCTTGGTTGATTACATCGACGCTCTGGTGATTCACATCGAATCGCTTCGGCCTGAAATCTATGACGTGCTTATGCGCCCTCTTCGACTGGAGCACGTGCTTCCGAAGATCGACATGATCCTCCGAGATTTTGGGAGGAAGGCCACAGTGGGCCTGCCGCTGCACCGGGCAAACTTCGGCGACCGGACAGCGATCGCCGAATATTTTCTTGAGCGAGGAGCGGGCGAGATACACTTCGCTGCGCTATCCAACCGATGTTCGCAGGATCCATGTTTCGATCTGCTGGCCTTGGCACCACAAGGTCCACCCTGCCGCGGTGACATCGTCCAAAACCTGATTGTGGATTGGGACGGGAAGGTCCTTATGTGCTGCAACGACTTCCAGAAAAAAGTCCCGGTGGGTGACCTGACTATCTCCTCGGTGGAGGAAATTCTAGAAAACCAGCATAGGGCAAGCTTCGCGGCCAAGCTGGACGCAGGGGAATGGTCCAGGATCGCCACCTGCAGCAAATGCAAATGGGACAAGGTCGAACCAGCGTTACTTGGGCTTTACAGGAAGCAAATTTAGATGGAATCAATAGCAGTTAAGTTGCTAGGCGGAACTCACAGGTGAGAGCGACTCATTCTGACTCACCTGCGTGATCGACTTTGCTCCACCGCCGTGTTCGAATCGAAGGATGCGCGACCCCGGCAGAAAGGAAATCATTTGCCTACAACAGGACCTTATTGCTTGGCCAGAGGGAACCTGGATTTAGAATTTACTCCTTAACGAGCTGAGATAAGACTATTTAGAAACGGACTGGCGGTTTCACGACGGATGCGGGTGGCCTTTTGGATCTACCGGAGCTGCTGAGCGTTTCGAGTCCATGATTCAAAGGCCTTTTTAGCGACTGCGAATGGCGCCAGTCCGAGTTTCGTCTAGCGAATGCATTCCATGAACAGATGAGTGTAGGGAATTCGTAGCAGTCCTGGCTGCAGCTGAGGTCGCACCTGCTTGAATCGTCGACGCGCCAACTTGAGGTACTGGTCTTCGGTCCGTACGAAACGGCCGCGATCGCTGTCGAGCAAATACCGCTCGATTCGCGACTGCTTAGGTAGATAGCAGCCATCCATGGTTATCATGCGTCCTTGCGGTTTGAGCGCAGCGGAACCCAGACGAAACAGGTCATCGGCCTCGGAATCATCCAAGTGATGTAGCAGAGCCAGCGCGAGAACGATGTCGAACTCTCCCAGTTCGTGTACGGTTTGTTCGCTGACGCGCTGGCAACTGAACTCAGCCTGCTGGCCGAAGCGCGTCTTCGCCCGTTCGATGTAGTCAGGATTCATGTCGACCCCACGATAACGGCAGCCGGAGAAGTACGGGAGCATATTGCCTGGTCCGCAACCTATGTCGAGAATTCGATCACCCTGGCTCGGACGGACATGGTCGCGAACCAAGATGCGGCTGCGGTGCTTGGCGCCGATCAGTGTGTTGTGGAGCTCGTAGAAGAAAGGCCAATCGAGGATCGGACGGATGTATTCGATCATTCTGCCTCAACACCATCGGGCGGGGACCTGTGAGAAACTCTGACAGCGCGAACAGATGCAAAGACTGGCCGCCAAGTACATGCCGACGATGTGCTTTCTGCCGATGAGTGTACAACAGGCCTGACCATTGCCTCCATTTACACCAGTTTGTTACGATTGTGAAGTTCTGGTCGGTCACAGAGCTTCCGGCGCAGTCGAATGACGAATCCATCCATGAAAGTTGTCATACTCGCGGGAGGTCTCGGCACCAGACTCGCCGAAGAGACCTCGGTTCGACCCAAACCCATGGTGGAAATCGGCGGCAAGCCGATACTCTGGCATATCATGGGCATCTACGCCCATTATGCCCACAAGGACTTCCTCGTCGCCTGCGGGTATAAAGGTGAAGTTATCAAGGAATATTTTCGTAATTACCTACTACATAACAGCGATCTGTTCCTGGACCTGAAAGATGGCTCGGTGCGGCTCGCGAACTCTACTACTCCCGATTGGCAAATTGGTCTGATTGACACAGGTGCGAACACGCTGACTGGAGGCCGCTTGCGCCGATTACGAGAACACCTCGGGAACGACCCGTTCATGGTTACGTACGGGGATGGTGTGGCGGACATCGATGTAGAGTCCCTGGTTGAATTCCACCGCGGCCATGGCAAACTGGCTACCGTTACGGCAGTTTCTCCCGTCGCCCGATTCGGCAGCCTCCAGATGGAGGGTGATTCCGTGGTGCAATTTGCCGAGAAGCCTCGCACGGGCGAAGGGTGGATTAACGGTGGATTCTTCGTGTTCCAGCCGGAAGTACTGGACTACATCGGCGGAGATGACGTTCCGCTGGAAGGCGAACCCCTGGAACAATTGGCATCCGAAGGACAGTTACAGGCCTACCGGCACCCTGGATTCTGGCATCCCATGGATACGCTGAGGGACAAGCAACTACTGGAGAGCTTGTGGGAAAGCGGCAATCCACCATGGGTCAAGAGATGAGCCTGGGGGACTTCTATGCAGGCAAGAGGGTCTTCCTGACCGGCCACACTGGATTCAAGGGCGGCTGGCTGACGATCTGGTTGAAATTGCTCGGCGCTGAGGTCGTGGGTTTTGCACTGCCGCCGGAAACACAACCCAACTTGTTCAGCGCGGCGAACGTTGATGACGGCATAACCTCCATTATCGGCGACGTACGGGACCTAGCGTCGGTAAGAGATGCGTTCTCCCAACATACTCCCGATATCGTGATTCACAATGCTGCGCAAGCCCTGGTGCGGCGTTCCTTCCGCGATCCGGTGGGCACCTACGCAACCAACGTCATGGGCACCGTTCACGTGCTCGAGGCGGCTCGGCTGACTCCCTCGGTGCGATCCGTGGTGGTGGTTACAAGCGACAAGTGCTACGAGAATCGTGAGTGGGCGCGGGGCTACAAGGAAGATGATGCCATGGGCGGCCACGACCCTTATAGCTCGAGCAAGGGCGCAGCTGAGCTCGTGACCGCGGCCTATCGGCGTTCCTTCTACCGTAGTTCCAATGGCCCTGCAATTGCGAGTGCCCGAGCCGGCAACGTCATCGGCGGCGGAGATTGGTCGGAGGACCGCCTGGTACCCGATATCGTGCGCGGTATCACGGTAGGCACCTCAATCGTGATTCGGCGTCCGGAATCTGTCCGTCCATGGCAGCACGTGCTGGAGCCTTTAAGCGGTTACCTTCTACTGGGGAAGAACCTCTATCAAGCTGGAGCTAGTTTTGCGGACGCTTGGAACTTTGGGCCCAAGGTCGAGGACTCCATTACGGCTGCGGAGTTAGCAGAACGGATATGTTCGGCCTGGGGAAAAGGCGAGCTACGGGTTCAGCCCGACCCTGATGCTCCACACGAAGCGACCTACCTTCGCCTTGACTGCTCAAAATCCGCTCAGCTTCTTGGGTGGAGTTCGAAGCTGAGGCTGGACCGAGCTCTAGAGTGGACCGTGCAGTGGTATCGAGCCTTCTACGAGCCAACGTCGATGACTCCCCGGCAAATGTCGGAATTTCAGATTCAAACCTACGTGCAGGCTAAGACGGCATGACCGATGGACTGCGGTCGGCACTGGTTACAGGATCTACCGGATTTCTCGGTTCGGTCCTTGTCGGGCGATTACTTGCGCAAAACGTCGAAGTGACTTGCCTGGTCCGCTCGCGGTCGCTCGCGAAGGCGGCGTGGCTAGTCGGCGATACGCGAGTTCGGATCGTCGAATTCGAAGGAGACGACCTCGAAGCGAAGTTGGCAGATGTATCGGCGGAGGCGGTTTTTAATCTGGCCTCATATGGTGTGCGAGAAGGTGACTGTGATGTCGATGAAATGATCCATGGCAACATCACGATTCTTCTCCGGCTGCTGCGGGCGACAGCTGGCTGGCCGTTGCGGCGATTCGTTCATGCCGGTAGTTGTTCCGAGTACGGTTACCCAGAGCAGGAAGGTATTCCCCTCGCAGAGTCGCACAGGCTGCAACCGAAAACCTTGTACGGCGCTGCCAAGGCGGCATCTGTTCTTTGTGGAAGCGCCTTGGCGTACTCGTTGGGTGTTCCGTTTGTGACGTTGCGACTGTTTGGCGTGTATGGCAGCGGCGAAGGACCACAACGACTGATTCCTTACATCATCTACAAGTTGGCGTCCGACTTGGCAGTTGATCTCACCGGAGGGGAACAGGTGAGGGACTTGTTGTTTGAAGATGATGCCATTTCGGCTTTTCTGGCTGCCATAACCTCGGAAGGGATAGAATCGGGCCAAGTTTATAACATATGCTCCTCGAGACCGGTGCGAATTCGTGACATGGGCGAGATGGTGGCTGATGCAATGAACAAACCTCGCGATTTGCTGCATTGGGGTGCGCGGCCCTATCGAACAGGTGAGCCGATGTGGCTGGTGGGCGACAACAGCAGATTCCGGGGTGTCGCGAGCAGATGGTTTCCCACCATTGATTTGCAGGAAGGCGTGCGTCTCCTGGTCGAACATACCGGCCGCGTCATCACGAGAAGAGATTAGAACGAATGGATTTCGACCGTTTTGCAGAAAATTATTCGCATGTTCTCGACCGTAGCCTGTCGATGTCGGGCGAGGACTCAACTTATTTTGCCGAGTATAAGGCGCTTTATCTCAGGCGCATGCTGGGAGCGTCCTTTGCCGGCAAGGTGCTCGATTTCGGCTGCGGAGTCGGCCTGTTGGCTCGGTTTCTGAAAACACATTTGCCAGCTGCACGCATTGATGGTTTCGACGTATCACAGGACAGCATTGCCAAGGTCGATCCTGTCCTCTCCTCCAACGGACGATTTACCTTCTCGGCCCAGGATCTCGCGCAAGACTACGACTTGATCGTCGTTGCCAACGTAATCCATCATATTCCGCCAGAGCGGCGTGCAGACATCGTGCAGAACCTGGCGGAAAGGCTTCGCGCGGGCGGGTCGCTCGCGATTTTCGAACACAATCCGGGTAATCCGGTGACCCGCTGGGTGGTTGAGCACTGCCCGTTTGACGACGATGCCATTCTGTTGCCTCCGCGAGAAGCGGTCGGGCGCATAGAAACAGCCGGGTTACGCCTCAAGCGCCGGGATTTCATCGTCTTTATGCCGGGCTTTCTGCGCTGGCTGCAACCGTTGGAGACATCGCTGCGATGGTTGCCGTTAGGCGCTCAATACGTAGTCGTGGCGGAGAAACATGTGTAAGCGCAAACCGCTCATCAGCATCTGTGTGCCCGTCTACAACGAAGAACGGAATGTACGTCTGGTCTATGAGTCGTTGTTGAGCATACTGGCTGGAGTCGGCGACCGTTACGACTTCGAGTTTCTCTTTACCGATAACCATTCTACTGACAGAACATTCGCGGCGTTGACCGAGCTCGCTTCCCTTGATCCACGAGTGCGCGCGATTCGCTTCTCCCGCAACTTTGGGTTCCAGCGCTCCATCTTGACGGCCTATAACAATGCGCGAGGAGACGCCGCGGTACAGATCGATTGTGATTTGCAGGACCCCCCATCGCTGATCCTCGAGTTTCTGGAGAAGTGGGAGTCGGGCTACCAGGTGGTGTACGGCGTCCGTACGGCCCGCAAGGAAAGCTGGGGGATGAACACCACGCGAAAGATCTTTTATCGGTTAATCGATTCCCTCAGTGACGATCCGTTGCCTCACGACGCGGGCGACTTTCGCCTCATCGATCGCCGGGTGCTTGATCAACTGCTGAAGTTTGACGACTATCAACCCTACCTGCGCGGCGCTATCGCGTCCTTGGGGTTCGAACAGATCGGCATCCCTTACAGTCGGGCCGAACGACAGCACGGGGAAAGCAAGTTTTCGTTTGGTGAGTTGATTGGATTGGCCTTGGATGGGATCTTCAACCATTCGGTCGTCCCTCTGAGAATCGCCACCTATTTGGGTTTGCTGATTTCAGTCGTAACGTTTCTCGGAATCGTGTGCTATGGCATCGGCCGTCTTGTTTTCGGCGCTAACTGGCCGCCGGGATTCGCGAGCGTCATCGTGCTCATACTGGGGTCACTCAGTCTGAACGCTCTCTTCCTTGGAATCATCGGCGAGTACCTAGGACGCATCTACCGTCAGGTCAAGCGCAGACCGCTGACGATCGTAGAGCGGGAGGTCGGGGCGCCCGCTCCGTTGGATTCGTCTCCGGCGACTTGTTCGGTTACTAAGCCCTAAGTACTGCTCGGTATGCGGGTTTTGAGCGTCGCTACGACGATGCGGCATTACAGAGTCGTCTCCATCGGGTCGGGCTTAACCTTATCGACGAACTGCACATGGTCTCGCCGCCGGACGAGCTCAACCAGTTGCTCCGCGAACAATTCGCGGAGGTTTTTCACGGCGAGCAGCCCGCCGAGGTCCGGTACAAGAGTGGCTGGCACGAGCAGTATCCTGATATGAGCATTATGATGACGTTGGCGCTAATCCGTCTGTCGCCGAACTCAGACGGTTCATTCGGCGCGATGCTAACGTTTGAGAAGATATAGAACAACTTCATTATGACCCCGCGCGGCGACTCCCACTTTGGGAATTCCGACATTTTATCCACCAGATTTTCATTCGAGTAACCATCGATACGTTACCATCGATTTGCTCTTCAAATTACTCCCCAATCGAGGAGGTGTCGTATGCGGTGGCGCCCGATCTGTGCGGCAGCTGTTTTTGCCACGTTTTTGGCGGTGTCCGGATTCTCGGAAAGCGTTGATTGTACAATACCGGTCTTAATCGTTGCAGACGGCCGAATCACGCAATCCACGTTTCCCCCGAACGCAACCCTCTGGTACGGAATTTACGCGCAAGCGGGGCACTCCTATTCGGTTGAATTCGAACCCCCGATGGACAACTTTCCAAATTCAACCAAGTTGCAGTTCGCGCCGCTCATTGTGTACGGACCTAACGACACACTTCAAGGTTGCCGAGGGGCATCCAGCGTAGGAGCGACTCAAAGCAGCGGCTATGCTCCCGTCCTGCAGAAGAGTGGCTTTGGCGCGGGCAGGCGGATTTCCTTTACGGCGCAGAATGCAGGTCTGTACTTGATCGCTGTCACCAACAACTATGCGGGCTCTGACACTTACTCATTTCGCGCTGTCGACACCACTTTGTTTAACCTGAGGTGGAGCACCTGGGCCGGTTACGGAGACCAGTGGGGATTCCTTAATGTTTCTGATATGCCAGTCACGGGACTCTTGGCGGTCTACGACACAAACAACGTTCTCATTTCCTCGGTCCAGTTCACCGTACCTGCCCTCGGAGAAGTCTTCAGATCCTCTTATGCCAGCGATTTGAACATTACTTCCAACCGTAGCGGATTTGCCGTTTTCAGTTACAACGGACCACCTGGCTCTATTATCGCGGACGCCTACATGATCAATTCCACAGGTACAGTCGTCACCTATACTAAATTCGAGGGCAGCGCGGCCCACTGAATCAACGCGAATGTGATGTAGGTCAGGTGACGTCTAATCTAGAACGGTTGCCAGTCGCCTGTTAGTGTGGAGAGAAAGTGATTGCTTGACGATCATTCTCAGGTGCAACTCTCTTTAAGATGGGCAAGCTTAAATTCAACACTGCCGGCATCAACGACGGTATTTTGTTGGTCGGTGGCGCGGGAGATGGCGACACCGGCGGTGGTCTGTACGCCGTTGACGCTGCGGCCTCCAAACTCATCGATCGAGTAAGCAGCGCGGGTATCACGCTGTTTGACGATCGCTTAGCGCGGTTATTGCGAACTCCCCTGCACACCGGTGGGGGCGAAATCCTTGTCTATGACAAGCGCGGCGTTTCGAATTATCTGCGAGTGGATGAGCTCTCGGACCCTCACTACCTCATTTGGGACGGCCAGCATTTGATCGGGGGCGTCTCTTTGCCTGTGCCTTCGGCTGATTTGCACATTATCGCGGCTATAAAGAGTATCTCTCGGTTCAGGGGGAATCGACCGAGTTGGGGGCGGAGATGGCCAGTTAAGGTAGCGCTGGGTTGAGATCGATTTCTTGCAGCGTTTGGCACGCTCTGCGACTGCCGCTGCAGACCAACACCTCTGTGTACAATCCCTACTAGACCTGCGTGAAGACCGTTGCCATCGTCATTCCGTCGCTGCATCGGCCCGACCTGACAGCGCGCTGCGTAAACTCTGTCCAATGCCAAACGCTGCCAGCTGACGCCTGGAAAATTGTCATCGTCGAAAATGAGGCACATCCTGGCACGATTCTTCCCGACCCGTTGCCGCTCAACACCATTCGTCTCGAGCTCCCGACCAATGAGGGTACGACTAACTCGATCAATCGCGGCATGGCCGCCGTTCCCTCGCCGTATGTGCTACTGCTGAACAATGACGTGGAACTTGCGCCCGACTACCTCGAGAAGTTGGTCGCAGCGCTCGAAGCCGACCCAGAGCTCGGGTTCGCTACCGGCAAACTCCTGCGAGCCACCGACCGTACCCTGCTCGACGGCGCAGGTGACGCCATATTGTTGGCCGGGGCGTCGTATCGCCTCGGCCACCTGGATCGCGACCAAGGCCAGTTCGACCACCAAGTGCCACTGCTGTCTGCGTGTGGTGCGGCTGTGCTCTATCGCTCCAAGGCGTTTCTCTTGAGCGGCGCTCTGGACGCCGACTTCTTTGCCTATCTCGACGACCTGGACCTGGCCCTGCGCACGCACCTCATTGGGTATCGCGGTGCGTACGTTCCCGGTGCTGTCGCCTACCATGTCGGCAGCGCAACGCTGGGGCAGGCGCTGCATCCGCGAGTCGTTGAGCACATCACCCGCAATCAGCTATTCGTACTCATGAAGGACTATCCCCGTCCTGTATTTCGCCAGCTGTTGCCGCGCATTATTGTTTACCAATTCCTCTGGTTTCTGTTGGCCGCGAAAAACGCCGCGCTGGGTTCGTACATGTCTGGTCTTCGTGGTGCTCTCAGAGGGAGAGGTCGAATGAAACAGAAGCACCGGGAACTGATGGCCAAACGCAAAATTGACGACCAACAACTGCTCGCGGTGATGCGCATGTCGGAGCGCCAGCTCTTCGACTGGCAGCAGTCCCGCCCTGAAAGTGAACGATCGTCGTTGCTCAGGCTCTATTTCCGTATATTCAGCCCACTCCGAAGTTAGTGCGGCATTGTCCGCTGAGTCATGCAAGCTATCTTGTATCCTTTGTCATTGGCCGTGCCAAGCGCTCCCGATATCGCCGCCGAAGTGCGCAGCATCCTTTTTGCCGACGCTGCTCGATTGGTCGTTGCCATCGTGTCCATGGCTATAGGGCTCGGCTCCATCCTGGTGCAGTGGCTGCGCCGCAAGACGCAAGACCGTGTCCGGCTGTGGTTTGGCCTTCTTGCCCTCGAGTATGGATATCGCGCTCTGCTCATGACCCAGTCCGCGCGATTCTTCCTCGCCCGCAGCAACATTGAATTCCAAATCGCCCTGGTTACGTTCACCATCGGGATCCCTGCCATTTTGTTTGGCTGGGGGCTGGTCGCCAAGAAACACAATTGGCTGACGAAATCGCTACTCAGCGTGAATGCCCTGATGGCGGTCACCTTTTTGGTGCTCCATTCCAACTCCTGGGTCGTTGGCGCGCTATTTGTGACGAACAACGTGCTGGTCATCGCCTTCACCCTGGGCATGATCATCTACCTTTACGTGGCGCCGGTCGGCAGTGTGCCTGAATTGAAGACGCTGCGCGTTGTCGTTCTCATTTGGGGCTTGTTCGTCATCTACAACAACCTGCGTGGTTGGTTGCCAAAGGGCGGAGGGGACTTCGAATTTATCGGATTCGCGATTTTCTTGTGCTCGCTGGGATATCTGGTCGCGCATCGCAGCTTGCGCAACGAAGAGGCGCTTCTGGCCATTCGTAACGAACTTGAAATCGCCAGGCGCATACAGACGTCAATCCTGCCTGAGAGAATGCCGGAACTCTCAGGTGTGCGCATCGCTGCACAGTACATTCCCATGTCGCAAGTGGCCGGCGACTTTTATGATTTTCTGGTGGTCGATGATCGCCGTCTTGGAGTATTGATTGCCGACGTCTCGGGCCATGGCGTCCCCGCCGCCCTCGTCGCATCGATGGTCAAAGTGGCTATCGCGGCGCAGGCTGAGCACGCCCACGATCCTGCCAAAGTCATGGCGGGACTGAATTCTGTTTTGTCAGGGAAACTTCAAGGCCAATTCGTGACCGCAGCTTACCTATTTCTCGATCTGCAGGCGGGCACCGGCCAGTACAGTGCTGCCGGGCATCCGCCGCTGCTGCATTACCGCGCCGCCGATCAATCGATTGATTGTATCGTCGAGAACGGCCTCATCCTCGGTGTCATGCCGTTGGCGAGATACGAGTCAAGAAGCGTCACGCTGGGCAGCGGCGACCGCTTCGTGCTTTACACTGACGGCGTTCTGGAGGCTGATCGGCGGGGCGAGGAATTTGGCGAGGACCGAATCAAGAGAATTCTGGCATTACAACCGTCCGCAGACCAGCTGTGTGCGTCGCTCAGTAAGGAAGTCAATGCCTGGTCGCAAGGCATCGCCAATGACGACGTTACGATCGTCGCCGTGGCCATCGCGTGAAACTAGAACTGCGGACCCAGAGGGCTCGCAATTGGTCTTCGCTTGTAGAATATTGTTTATGCACAATCATGCAGGGAAAGTGGCCCTAGTAACCGGAATCACGGGTCAGGACGGGGCGTATCTTGCTGAACTTCTTCTCAATCGTGGATACACGGTTTTTGGAACATTTCGTCGGACCAGCTCGGCGAACTTCTGGCGGATAGCATCGTTGGGAGTTCTCGAACACCCCAACCTGCACTTGGTCGAGCACGACCTGACGGATCTCGGCGCAAGTATCCGGTTGTTGCAGAGGACTGAGGCGGCCGAAGTCTACAACCTGGCCGCCCAGAGTTTCGTGGGACTCTCCTTCGACCAGCCCGTGACCACTGCGGAGATTACAGGCGTCGGCGCGCTCCACCTGCTGGAAGCCATCAGAATCGTTAATCCAAGAATTCGTTTCTACCAAGCCTCGACGTCGGAGATGTTTGGAAAAGTGCAAGCCGTTCCGCAGGACGAAAACACCGCATTTTATCCCCGCAGTCCGTACGGAGTTGCGAAGCTGTTCGCGCATTGGACGACGATCAACTATCGGGAGTCCTACGGCATTTTCGGAGTTAGTGGCATCTTGTTTAACCACGAGTCGCCCCTGCGCGGTTTGGAGTTTGTCACCCGGAAAATCACCGATGGCATGGCGCGCATCAAGCTCGGGAAGCGTCCGACGCTGGAACTTGGCAACTTGGATGCCAAACGCGATTGGGGTTTTGCCCGCGAATATGTCGACGGGATGTGGCGCATGATGCAGGCTCCTGAGCCCGGTGTTTACGTGCTGGCGAGCGGTAAGAACGCGTCGGTGCGCGACTTCGTTACCCTTGCCGCGAAGGCTGCGGATATTGAAATTGCGTGGCAGGGAAGCGCCGAACAGGAGCAAGGTGTCGATACCAAATCGGGCAAGACTATCATTCGTATTAACCCGAAATTCTATCGACCTGCCGAAGTGGACCATCTGATCGGGAACTCCGAGAAGGCGCGCAGCGAACTCGGTTGGGAGGCTAAGACTTCGCTCGAAGAACTTTGCCACTTGATGGTGGAAGAAGATCTTAAGCGCGTCGCCAATACGCATGCCCTCTTCTAAAGCCATCAGAACGGCGCTGCTCACGGGAGCTGGCGGCTTTACTGGCCGATACCTCCAACGCGCTTTGCAGCGGAGCGACTACCAGGTGGCTTGCTTAGACCCTTCCGGTCCGGAGCTTTGCGACTTGACCAATCCGGAAGCGGTTGAGAAGTTCGTTTTGCGAACGCAACCGGACGTGGTGGTTCATCTGGCGGGCATTGCGTTCGTCGGTCACGGGGATGCCGAAGACTTCTACCGGGTGAACGTCCTCGGCACGTTAAATCTTTTACAGGCCCTAGCCAAGCTCGAGCGCGCCCCAGATCGCATTGTCATAGCCAGCAGTGCCAATGTGTATGGTGCACCAGACCTCGCAGTGTTGGATGAATCCCTTTGCCCCGCGCCCGTGAATCACTACGCCTGTAGCAAACTCGCCATGGAGCATATGGTCCGTCCATGGTTTAGTCGGTTCCCGATCCTGATTGTTCGGCCTTTCAATTACACCGGGCCGGGGCAATCGGAAAGTTTCCTGGTCCCCAAGATCGTCAAGCACTTCAAGGAACGTGCTCCTCATATCGAGCTCGGTAACCTGCAAGTCAGCCGAGATTATTCCGATGTCGAAGATGTCACCGCTGCTTACATGGCATTGCTGGAAAGCGATGCTCATTCCGACGTGGTCAACATTTGTAGCGGACGCGCCATTGCGTTGCTCGACATCATCTCAATGATGAACGAAATTGCGGGCTACACCATAGAGGTGAGAGTAAATCCCGAGTTTGTTCGCGACAACGAAGTCCTTCGCCTCAGCGGCAACCCCGCGAAGCTCAGGAGTCTGGTAGACCTTCCCGCTCCGCGGCCATTCTCTGAAACTCTCCGCCGCATGTACGAAACTTAGCCGTTTCCTTGGACCAAAGAAAAAGGGCCACCCATATTGGGTGGCCCATGATTTTTGCAGCTCTTACGCTGTTGGTGCGCCGGCCAGCACCTGCTCACGTACTTCTGCGTCCTGCTTTTCTTCGGCGGTGCTGGTGGGCAGTGCGATCTCCAGCAATTCGGGAATCGACTTCACGTAGTGCATATTCAGGCCCTGCAGCTGTTCAGGCGTCAGGTCTTCCTGTACGTTCTGCCGGTTATCTTCGGGAAGAATGATGTCCTTTACTCCCGCGCGTTTGGCGGCTAGGGTCTTCTCTTTGATCCCGCCGATCGGCAGTACGTTGCCACTCAACGTGATCTCGCCTGTCATCGCGGTCAGCGGACGCACGCGGCGGTCCGTGAGCAACGATACAAGTGCAGTCGCCATGGTCACGCCGGCCGAAGGCCCGTCCTTCGGAATCGCACCCGCAGGCACGTGAATGTGGATATCGTGATTGGCGAAGAAGTCTTCGTCAATTCCGAGCTCCTTGGCATTCGAACGGACCCATGTTAAGGCCGCTTGCATCGACTCGCGCATGACATCGCCAAGTTGGCCGGTCATGTTGAAGCCGCCTTTGCCCTTCATCTTGTTGGCTTCGATGAAGAGAATGTCGCCGCCCGTCGGTGTCCAGGCAAGGCCCACAGCCACACCGCTGCGCTTGGTGCGCTCGGCGATTTCGCCCTCGGTACGGATCTTGATGCCGCCCAGCATATCGGTGTGTTGCACTAACTCCGTTGTAACCAACAACTTGTCAGTTTTACCCTCGGCGATGCGGCGTGCCTGCTTGCGGCAGATGGTACCGATCGTGCGTTCCAGGCTTCGCACGCCCGCCTCGCGGGTGTAGTGGCGAATGATGAAACGGATGGTCTCCTCGGGGAAATCGATCTGCTCCTTCGAGATTCCATTTTCCTCGATCTGCCGCGGGACCAGGTACTGGAACGCGATGTGGACCTTTTCCTCCTCGGTATAACCTTGCAGCTCAATGATTTCCATGCGGTCGCGCAGCGGCTCAGCAACCGGATCAAGCTGGTTGGCTGTGGTGATAAACAACACCTTCGACAAATCGAAGGGCACGTCAAGGTAGTTGTCGCGGAAGCTGAAGTTCTGTTCCGGATCAAGCGCTTCCAGCAGCGCCGAGCCCGGATCGCCGCGAAAATCGCGTCCTACCTTGTCAATTTCGTCGAGCATAAACACCGGATCGTTGGTCTCTGCACGGCGAATGCCCTGCATGATTTGGCCGGGAAGTGCGCCAATGTAGGTACGGCGGTGCCCGCGGATTTCGGCCTCGTCATGCACACCTCCCAACGACAAGCGCACGAATTTCCGTCCCAGTGACCGTGCAATCGACTTACCCAGGGAGGTCTTGCCTACACCCGGAGGTCCAACAAAACAAAGGATCGGCCCCTTCATATTGGGCTTCAGGCGGCGAACCGATAGGTAGTCGAGAATGCGGTTCTTCACTTTCTCGAGATCGTAATGGTCGGAATCGAGGATTTCTTTGGCCTTGGTGATGTCGATCTCCACACCGGACGATTTCTGCCAGGGAAGTACCGCCAGCCATTCAATGTAGTTGCGCGTAAGGCCGTAATCGGCGGCCATCGGCGACATTCGCGCCAAGCGGCCCAACTCCTTAAGTGCTTCCTTTTTAACGTCATCCGGCATGCCGACGGTTTCGATTTTCTGCCGCAGGTCCTCAGTGTCGCGGGTGGTTTCGTCCTGCTCGCCGAGTTCTTTCTGGATGGCTTTCATCTGCTCGCGCAGGTAGTACTCGCGCTGTGTCTGCTGCACGCGGTCCTGCACTTCGCTCTGGATCTTGTTGCGAAGCTGCTGTACCTCTAACTCCTTTGCCAAGTGTTGGTTAATCTTGTCGAGCCGCGCCTGTACATCGGGAGTTTCGAGCACGTCCTGCTTGTCTTTAGTGGACAGCGAAGGCAACGAGGATGCGATGAAATCGACCATGCGTCCGGCGTCTTCGATGTTGGAAGCAACCGTAGAAAGCTCGTCCGACAAGGTCGGAGAGCCGGCGACGATTTGCTGGAACAAGGTCAACACGTTGCGCTGAAGCGCCTCAATCTGCGCGTTCACCGGCGCATTGATCTCGGGAATGGACTCGACTGTGGCGAGCATGAATGGGTTAAGCTGTGTGTATTCAGCAACTTTCACCCGTTCCAAGCCCTCGGCAAAAACGAACAGGCTCTGGTTGGGCATGCGCACAACTTTGTGAACCACGGCCAGACTGCCGACCGAGTACAAATCGGTCGGCTGGGGAGCATCGACCCGCGCTTCGCGTTGCGCCACCACAATAATGGTCTTGTCGTCCCCCAGGGAATTAATCAGCTGCACGGAACTCTCGCGGCCTACGGTAAGAGGAAGCACCGCGTGCGGAAAAAGTACGGTGTCGCGCACCGGCAACAGAGGCAGCGTACGCGCCTCGTCGGCGTCGTTGCGGAACTCTGGATCGGGGCTTGGATCAGGCTTGGTAGCTTCTATCTTCTTCTCTTTATTAGGCATATGACTCCTTGAGTCACTTATACTCAATGTTAGATGAGCGGCGAATTATAAAAGTTGCAGCCGTATTCCAGCCGCCCTACCTCGCAAATTCAATAGTTCGATGCAAGTATGCCGGATCGTGAAAAAACCGACCAATCCGCTTCCATTATCGGCACTGCCACAGTTCTCAAGCGCTAAGAGGCACGTCCGAGGCGCATTCTTCAAGCGCTGAGGATTGTATCCAAGGCGGGAGGCGGCTACAACCGCCGAGGGTGAATGTTTACAAATCTTTCCCCAAAGGGAACTCGGCGTCCATTCCAAGCCGATTTTTGGTAAGTTATAACAATTATTATAACGTGTTTTTTTAGCGAATCTGCGACGGCAAATTGCCGCTGACCGCCCGAAAAACGCGTCGTCTTTTCCGTGGACGACTGCGCGGACGCTTAACGCGCCTTGGCCGCGGGATAGATGCCGAGCACTTTTACAAATTCGGCAATTTCGCCCAGGTGACGGAGGGCATTACGCGCGGCCTCATCGTCGCCACGAAGGATATCGACAAAGAAAACATATTCCCACGGGCGGCCGCGCATCGGTCGCGACTCGATTTTGCTCAGGCTGACATCGCGCAGGGCAAATACGCTGAGGGCTTTGAACAGCACGCCGGGAACATTCTTGAGCGCGAAGGCGATGGATGTCTTGTTCGCTCCCTTACCAATTTTCTTTGACCGGGTGATGAGCAGGAAGCGCGTGTAGTTCTGCTGGTCGTCTTCGATGTCGGACAACAGTACCTTCCCACCGTATTCGGCGGCGGCGCGCTTCGCGGCGATGCCTGCGGCCTCGGCGAGATTCTCGGCGATGACGTGCCGCACGCTTCCGGCGGTGTCGTAAAAAGGCACGGACTGGATGTCGGGATGAGAACGGAAAAAATTGCGGCACTGGTCGAGTGCCACAGGATGCGAGAAGACGCGGCGGATTCCGCTCAGTTTGACGCCGGGCATAGCGATCAGATTGTGGCGAATGCGCAGATGCATTTCGCCGTGAATGAATACGTCACGCGCCAGCAGCAGGTCGAAGTGCTCGGCCACCGAACCGGCCAGAGAATTCTCGATGGGAACCACTGCGGCCTGGACCTTGCCAAGCTCGACTTGGTCGAAAACCTCGGCTGAACGCGCGCACGGCACGATCGTTGCGCGCGGCAACATTCGGCCGGCAGCTTCGTGGCTGAAGGAGCCCAACTCTCCCTGGATAGCGACTTTCATGAGATGGGCACGAGGATAACAGACGACCGATTACAACTGCTTTCCCATTAAGTACGCGTCCAGTGCGTGCGTGGGATAGTACAAGGACAGCGTGCGCAGAATTGCGTATCCAAGCTTTTCGTAAAGCTGCATGGCCGGCACATTGTTGACCGCGGTCTCGAGAAATATCTGTTTACAGCCCCCGGTGCGTAAACGGTCCTCGCACTTTTGCATGAGTCGTGTGGCCAAGCCAGAGCGGCGCGCCTCGGGCAGGATGTCGAGGGTTAAGATTCGCCCGATGTTGCGGATGGGCTGCGCCACCACGAATCCCGCAATCCCGCCTGCGAATTCGCTGTCCGGCGGAAGCTCGGCCACTAAGGTGATCGCCTTGCGGCGTAGGACAAAGCCTTGCAGATCCATTTGGGTATAGGCGATGCCCGGCGGAAAACACAGCTGATCGATCCTCCACAGGCGATCGAAATCGGTAGCGCGGTAGTCGCGAATGACGAAGTCCACGGTCTCAGTGTGCAAGTTAGAACTCGCGGCATGCAAGGGGTTGCTCAGGTTAGCGCCTCGGCTCGGGCTGGAGCCCTCGCGGAAGAGTGTCGTCCCCGTGGGACTCGGTTCGTTTTCGCAAGCCTACCCAGCGTTGAAACGCTGGGCTATCTTCTGCCGTCCCGCAGGGCGGGACTGGCAGCGGGAAACTTCCAATTGGCATTCTCGACGCGCTCGATTGCGATAATTGCCACCCACTCGTTGTTGCGGTTCTGGTAGCTCACGATGCGGCCGCCGAGCAGTGCTGCGGCACGCTCGGGAGTGACGTCTTCGTGATAATCGAAAAACCGCTCCTGGATGGCTTCGCCGAAGGGTAGGGCCTGCCACAGAGGATGCGGCGGTTGCCATTTGGTGGTGAACATCAATACAACGTCAAACTCTCCAGTCGCCTGCGCCGCTCGATTCATCTCGGCTTCCGAGAAGTTCTCGATGCGAGCGACATCAAGGGGTTGTTTGACGTATCCCAGATACGGCCGGGTCATCTCATCGGATGCGGGCCACGCGGTCAGCACGCGCGCCTTAGGATAGCGGCGCGCGATCTCGTTTTCAGCCTGCTGGTGAAGGACCACATAGTCCCGGTACAAGAGGGTATCTTCGGGCGCAATGCGATACGGCGGAGGCGTCAGCAGGGCAAACACGAATGCCGCGCACACGCCAACCACGCACCACACCCAGTAGCGCAAGCGCCGTCGCAGTGTCGAAACGCAAATCAGGATTACCAGCGGCAAGACAGGAAGCATGTAGCGTGCGAGCACGGCACCGCCCAGTATTGACAATGCCACGACGTGTGCCGCGATGACCATGGCAAACACCAACTGGATCGGGATCGCAATGCGCTGGCGCCCAATGCCGTCACGTTCCAGCAATGCGGGCTGCGACATTGCGTACATCGTGAGCAGCGTCAGCACAAACAAGTTGAGGTAGCCCAGCAGGTGCCACAGGCGAATCAGCATGGCGAGTGACACGCGCAGTGGCGTCAGGGTCGCGCCCAGGTTGTAGCGAAGATATTCAGGATTGCCGAGAAAATAGCCGGTCTTGTGATGGTGGTAGGAGAGCCAGAGCAGAAGCGGCGTCCAGCAAAGTAGCAGGGAAAGCGTGCGTAGCCAATCGCGCTTTTGGAAGCATGCTGGTTCATCAATCCAACGTCCGAACCAAGGGCAGGCTACTTCCCACGCCAGGAGTGCCATCGGCGTGATGATGGCCGTTTCCTTGGCCACCGGAGCCAGCGCCAGAAAGATCACCGTCGCCACTGGACGACGTTCGACGTACATTGCCAATCCCCAAAGGGTGAATGCGGCCGCCATCATGTCGAGGTGGGCCAACGAGCTTTGCGCAAAGAACACCGGATAGGCTGCTGTACACACCACGGTTGCGACTGCGACCTGTGTGTTGGCCACGTTTCGTGCCAGGCGCCACACGCCCGTCAGTGCGAAGGCTGCGATCAGCAGCATCGCGGTGCGAGTCACGGCTGGAGTAAATGAGCTGTATTTCCACCAGAAAGCCAGCCATAGCATCACTAGCGGCGGGTGAGCGTTGGACAACGTCGAATGTGGGATGAGCGATCCGGTCAGTAGAAGATCGCGGGCGGCAGGAATGAAATAGCCGGCTTCGTCCCAGAAGTAGGGCAATCGCAGCAACGTCGCGTGAGTGACGAACAGGCAAGTGAAGATCAGCGAGAAAGCCAGAAGCTGATCGCGGGCCGACGTCCAAGCGGAAGTAGCGTTCGGGGGCAGGGAAGATGCGGACGGCACTGGTGACCGCGAAGGCTCGCCGTCCATTCGCTTAATGGATGGGTCCGCTGCCGGGATGCATGCGCGGATCGAGTTTTATCTCGCCGAAGGTGGTCTCATAGTTCAGCAGATTCTGTTGCAGGATGGTGTACAGCGCCTTGGCCTGCTGGGGGCTGAGGTAGACGCCCTGAAAGTTACTGACCTCTACTTTCGACTCGTCCTGCTGCTGCAGCGTGCCGAAAACCAGAAAGAAATCCCAGACGTTGACGCGCACTTGCACGCTGTTGGCATAGTTCTCGCGATAGTCGGAAGTATTGGTTAATTGAATCGAAGGTTGCGTAGGATTCGACATCATTCCCTCTTGCCGTCGTGGCGCCGAATTTGCAGTGTAACAAAGAAGGGAGAGCCATCGCCGTTTCCGCTTAGGAGCGGTTTCATAAATGGTGCCTGAGTAGAACTTCGAATTTTCCTGAGGGGCTAGGAAAAAATCTCGTATCGCGTTGCAATGGGCCGCAGGGGCTAAAGCCCTCACGTGTTTTCAGCGGATTACGGCACGACTGAAGTCGTGCCCTGATACGGAACCGCGACGGAATGCAGTTTTTCCGCAAATTGTGAAGCCGTGCCCTTTCAAATCCCATTTAGAAAACCACATCTACTTTGCGGGCATCGTGTAATAGCCAGTGCGGTGACGCACCTGCAACTCTGAGGGATCGGGATAGTCCTTGGTGGTGGGATCGATCTTGATCTCGATGCGGCGGTATTCCGAGTCGGACAGCCGTTCGCTGGGATAGTACGCGATGAGGTATTGCGTCCGCAGTTCGTCGCTGATCTGACGGAAGGCGGAATCGAGTTGCTCGAGCGAGCTGGCATAAAAATACTTGCCGCCAGTATCGCGGGAAAGCGTAATCAGCGCGTGCTCGCCGCCGATGTCGCGTCCGGCATTGCTTTCGATGGGCACGATGATGATGCTGTAGAGGATGACTTCAGCTTCCTGCGCCTCGCGCACGGCCTGTTGATAGCTGGTCTTGCTGACAGTGTCGCCGCCGTCGGTGATGACGACCATGACCTTGCGGCCGCGGCGGTCGAGCAGTGCGTCGGAGCCGAGGTACAGCGTGTCATAGAGCGCAGTCGCGGCCCCGGTGTGCACGCGGTTGATGCCGCGGTCGATGACGCGAATGTCGGCGGTGAAGGGCGTCAGTTGGTCGACGACTTCGCTGAACTGAAAGAGCGAGATGCCGTCGATGGGGCGCAGAATGGCGTGCGAGAAGCGGCGCGCGGACTCGAGCTCGAGCTTCTGATCGTTGCGCGTGCTGAGGCTGGTGTCGACAGCGATCACGATCGATAGAGGCAGTTCCGACTCGCGCTGGAAGACCGCGATCTTTTGGAGCTTGCCATCTTCGTAGATTTGGAAATCGTCTTGCTTGAGCGACGAAACCGGAGCGCCGCCGGAGTTGGTGACGGTGGTGAAAACGTTCACCAACTTCACGTTGACGCGAATGGTGGAGTTCGGCTCTTCGGCAGGAGCAACGGTCTGTTTGTCGGGAGGATGAGGAACGGTGGTTGGCGCCGCAGGTTTGTTGGAATCCGGGGGATGCGGAACGGTGCTTGGAGTCTGCGCTACCAGAGGTAGCGTGGCCATGAGGCAACACATGCTACAAGCCAATGTTAAGCAGCGTTGTTTTGCGAGGAGGCCAGAAAAGGTCGGAGAGGTTACCAGCATTCGCTAACTTAAACCCCAGTATCGCTACTTTGATGCGCCGGCCGCTGCCAGCGGCACTTCAGCGGGAAATGGCTCGCCGTCAGCCCATACCGCTCCGTCTTCGAAGTATTCTTTTTTCCAGATGGGAACGGTCTTCTTCAGTGTATCGATAAGCCAGCGGCACGCGTCAAACGCGGCTGCGCGATGAGCCGAGGCGACCACGATGTACACGCTAGTCTCGCCAATCTGGAGTTGTCCCAGGCGATGCACCAGCCAAACGTCGCGAACGGCGTAGTTCGCCAGAGCCTGCTGCGCGAGGAGTTCCATCTGCTTCAAGGCCATGGGCTCGTAGCCGGTGTAATCGAGATAGAGCGTGCGGCGGCCACGCGTCTGGTTGCGCACGATTCCGTCAAATACCACTACTGCGCCATCGTCGGGCTGGCGGATCGCGGTGGAAATTGCAGCTCCGTCGATTGCCTGCCGCACGACGGCAGCGTGGTCGGTCGTCTGCATCGCGGGGGTGTTCGCGCTGGCAGGAGCGTCTGGTGCGCCGCCGCTGACGGGAGGAATCAGAGCAACTTCGTCGCCCTCGCGAAGCTGGGTTTCGGCCGCGGAATACTCGTAGTTGACGGCGAGTGCGATGGCTTGGCGGAAGTTCTGCAACTGGGGCATGCGCTCCTGCAGAGCGGCGTAGAGTTCGCCCAAGGGAGCGCCTTCAGGCATCTCGACCGACTCGTCGTCACGGCCAGCGATCTCCCGCAGCATTCCCAGGTAGCGGACTGTTACCTGCATAGTGTTAAGAATATCGCAAGGCGACGGTGGCGCCTTCGTATGTCCCTCGAAAATCCTGGTTCCACGAAGAGGCGCGGGATTGTACATTGGATGAGACCGTAGATCCGATTTGAGATATTCGGAGTGCAGCTCATGCCATTTCCCTGCCGGAGTTCCGCGAAGCGTGCTGTTCAACTGATCACCGTGGTATCGCTGCTCGTGCTGACTTTCGTTCTGGTTTTCGCATCTCGCACGATCGTTGCGCAGGACGCCAAGAAGCCCGCTGCTACAGCGAGCGACAATTCGCCCGTTGCGCGCGGCCGCTACATCGTGGAGGACGTCGCCATGTGCGGAACCTGCCACACACCACGCAAACCGAACGGTGAGCTTGATCACAGCCGATGGCTGGCCGGGGCTTCGGTGCCGTACTTGCCCGTCGAACCGAACTCGAACTGGCCCACCGTAGCGCCTCGCTTGGCCGGAACGCCTCCCACGGGTGACGCGGGGATGATCACCTTACTGATGACCGCGGTCTGGATCGATGGCAAGCCGCTGAAAGATCCTATGCCGAAGTTTCACATGAACCACGCTGACGCGGAGGCCGTACTGGCGTATCTCAAGTCATTGCCTGCGAGCAAGTAAGCACGGGTAAGTAAAAAATGCCCTACTCGGGCACCCTTCTGGCCGGAATTGCAATCGTAATGTAGGAGCGAACCAGCATAGCTGCAGTCTGTTGCAGTGCGGCGGTTCGCCATGCGCACGAGCATCGTACGCTCCTGCCATTTTGCGCGTTTGGCAAGCACTATGTCGGTTCCGATCGAAGACTACGCGATCATCGGTGACTGCGAGACTGTAGCTCTCGTAAGTCGCGGTGGCTCTATTGACTGGCTGTGCTGGCCCCACTTCGCCTCGCAGGCCTGTTTCGCGTCGCTGCTCGGTGCCCCCGAGAATGGCTTTTGGTCAATTGCCCCTGTAGGCGCAGCAACCAGCACCCGCCGCTATCTCGATCACACACTCGTTCTGGAAACCAGCTTCGAGACATCCGATGGGACGGTTGCAGTGCTCGACTTCATGCCCATCCGCGAACGCAACTCGCATTTGGTACGAATTGTTCGCGGAATACGAGGCAGCGTTGCCATGAGGATGGAACTGGCTCTACGTTTCGACTACGGACAATCGGTTCCATGGGTCACTCGTATGGATAACGGTGCGATTCGTGCGATTGCTGGTCCTGACATGGTGGTACTACGCTCCACCGAACCGACTCGCGGTGAGGACCTCCGTACGGTGAGTGAATTTTCGATTCGAGAAGGCGATGAGGCGGCGTTTCAGCTTGGTTACGGGCCATCGCACGAAGATATCCCCCAACCGGTTGAACCTGAAGAGGCCCTGCGCGAGACGGTCAGTTTCTGGGAAGACTGGACGAGCCAGGCCAATCTGTCAGGAGAATACGCCGATGCGGTCGAGCGTTCGCTCATCACACTGAAAGCTCTCACCTACCGTCACACGGGGGGAATCGTGGCTGCGCCGACTACGTCTCTCCCTGAGCGGCTCGGCGGCGAACGAAATTGGGACTATCGGTATTGCTGGCTTCGCGACGCGACTTTCACCCTCCTTGCGCTCATGAACGCCGGATACTTCGATGAGGCTTGCGATTGGCGCGACTGGCTGTTGCGGGCGGCTGCGGGAAGTCCTGACCAGGTGCAGATCATGTACGGCATTCATGGCGAACGGCGGCTTACGGAGTGGGAACTGCCGTGGCTTAAGGGCTACGAAAACTCACAGCCCGTGCGGGTGGGCAATGCGGCTTCAGACCAGTTGCAACTCGACGTTTACGGCGAGGTCGCGGATGCGCTGCTGCACGCTCACATGGGTGGAATTCCTGCCAACGAAACCTCGTTGGCACTGCAAAGCTCGCTGACCGACCATCTTGCAACGATTTGGGAGCAACCGGACCAGGGAATCTGGGAGGTCCGCGGCGGACCGCAACTCTTCACCTACTCCAAGGTCATGGCGTGGGTGGCGTTTGATCGCGCCCTTAAGACGGCGGAGAAGTTTGGGCTGCAAGGCGATCAGGAGCGCTGGCGGCAGGTTTGCGATCGCATTCACAGCGAGGTGTGCGAGAAAGCTTACGATCCAGAGCTTGGCAGCTTCACCCAGGCATACGGCTCGAAAGAACTCGATGCGTCTCTATTGCTACTGCCGCTGGTAGGTTTTCTGCCGTGGACGGACCCGCGCATCCGCGGCACGGTCGAGGCCATCGAGAAACATTTGACTGTCGGCGGCTTCGTGCTTCGCTATAAGACCGAGCAGGTAGATGACGGACTTCCCGCAGGTGAGGGGGTTTTTCTGGCGTGCAGCTTCTGGATGGTGAGCGCGCTGAAAATGCTGGGGCGCGACGACGATGCCATGCGGCTGTTTGATCGCTTGCTGGCTCTGCGCAACGATGTCGGCCTGCTGGCCGAGGAATACGATCCTCGCGCCCAACAGCACTTGGGGAACTTTCCCCAGGCCCTGTCGCACATCGCTCTAATTAACGCAGCGTTCGAGTTCATGGGTACCAGCAGTCCTGGCGAGCAGCGCGCCGCGTCTAAACCTCCGTCGGACGGCAAGGCGGGGTCAGGCCAATAGTGCGACTGGTGAATCCATCGTCGCAAACTGTAACTCTAAGGTTTGTCTCCGTTATCCTATTTACCGGATTAGCGGGATACGGTTTGCGCCGCCGGTTTCTTGCCGTCTAGGAGACAGAGGGTGGCTTCCGCTTCGACTCCGCTCTGGTACAAAGACGCCGTCATCTATCAGGTGCACGTCCGCGCCATGTACGACAGTAATGGCGACGGCATCGGTGATTTCCGCGGGTTGGCGCAGAAACTGGATTACCTGCAAGACCTCGGTATCAGCGCCATCTGGCTCATGCCGTTTTTCCCTTCGCCGCTGCGCGACGACGGCTACGATATCTCGGACTACACTTCGGTCCATCCCAGCTACGGCACGCTCGACGACTTCAAAGTGTTTTTGGATGCGGCCCACCACCGCGGCATTCGCGTGATTATCGAGCTGGTCCTGAACCACACGTCTGACCAGCATCCGTGGTTTCAGGAGTCGCGCAAGTCGGTCGATAACCCGCGCCGCGACTGGTACGTATGGAGCGACACCGATACTCGCTACCGCGGCGTCCGCATCATTTTTCTCGATACGGAAAACTCCAATTGGGCCTGGGACCCGATTTCCAAGGCGTATTACTGGCACCGCTTCTTCAGCCACCAGCCCGACTTGAATTACGACAATCCTGCTGTGCGCGAAGAGATGTGGAACGTAATGAAGTTCTGGCTCGATCTTGGGGTCGACGGCTTCCGGCTCGATGCTGTTCCGTATCTGGTCGAGCGCGAGGGGACATCGTGCGAGAACCTGCCCGAGACCCACGCGGTCCTCAAGGAGCTGCGCCGACTCCTGGATGAGAACTATCCTGGCCGACTTTTACTTGCCGAAGCCAATCAGTGGCCTGCCGATTTGCGCGCCTACTTCGGCGAAGGTGATGAATTTCACATGGCGTTTCATTTTCCGCTGATGCCCAGAATGTTTATGGGACTGAAGCTGGAAGATCGCAAGCCCATCACCGAAATCCTGCAACAGACTCCCGCGATTCCAGAATCCTGCCAGTGGTGCTTGTTCCTCCGTAATCACGACGAGCTGACCCTGGAGATGGTCACCGACATGGAACGCGACTACATGTATGACGAGTACGCGCAAACCAAGGGCATGCGGTTGAACCTGGGAATCCGCCGGCGGCTGGCGCCGCTGCTCGACAACGATCGGCGGCGGATCGAGTTGATGACCGGAATGCTGCTGTCGCTACCTGGAACGCCGGTCATTTACTACGGTGACGAGATCGGAATGGGCGACAACATTTATCTAGGCGATCGTAACGGCGTGCGCACTCCCATGCAGTGGGACGGAAGCTGGAACGCCGGCTTCTCGTCGGCCGATCCGGAGAGCCTGTACGCGGCCCTGATCCTGAACCCGGTTTACGGATACCAGGCAGTGAACGTGGCGTCACAGAAACGGTTACAACATTCGCTGCTGTCGTGGATGCGGCGCATCATTCAGGTCCGGAAATCGACTTCGATTTTCGGACGGGGATCGATCGAGTTTCTGTATCCCGAAAATCACCGCGTCCTGGCCTACCTGCGGCAAGTCGACCGCGAAACCATTCTGGTGGTGAACAACCTCTCCGCCTCGGCGCAAGCGGTAGAGCTGGATTTGAGCCGCTTCAAGGGGAACATTTTGGTGGAGATGTTTGGCAGGAACATCTTTCCCCGCGTGGGCAGCCTGCCGTATTTGCTGACGCTCGGACCGTACCAGTTTTACTGGTTCCGGCTGCGGCGGGTATGAGGGCTGCAGGAGTTGTGGAAAAAGTCGAAAAGCAGATCCCCCGGTGGCTAAAGCCGCCGAGGGATGACAAACAGAAAGGGCTTATTCGGCACGGCTGAAGCGGTGCCCTGATACGAACCCTTGGCGGAACGCGTTTATTGAGGGAATTGTTCTGTGGCCGATGAAGACATCCTTTCCGACGAGTTGCTTCGCCAGTTAATCAGCGTAGGCGAAGTGGACATCCTCGTTGGCTTGCACACCTACAACCACGCCAAGACGATAGGCCACATTGTGCAGGTGATTCGCGAAGGGCTGCTGAAATATTTTCCGCGCGAACGCGTCGCCATCCTGAATGCCGACGGAGGCTCAACGGATGGCAGCCCTGACCTGGTGCGGGCAGCTTCGATTAACGACGCGCGCAATTCCTACACGTTGCACAGCCTGCGCACGCTGCACTGCATCAGCAGCCAGTATGCTGCCGTTCCTTCGGCGGGACAGGCGATGCACATGGTGGTCGCTGCCGCCGACCTGCTGCGCGCCAAGGCCTGCGCTGTAATTGCTCCAGAGTCTTCCGAGATACTGCCCGAATGGATTGACCGGCTGCTGAGTCCAATCTATCGCGAGCATTACGACTTTGTGGCTCCCGTTTATCGCCGCCATCGCTCCGAAGGAACGCTGGTGACGAACCTGTTATATCCCATGACGCGGGCGGTGTATGGAAAGCGCATTCGCGAACCGCGTCCGGGAGAGTTTGCCTTTTCCAACGACCTGGCTGGCCAGTTGGTCGCGAACGACCTATGGACCAACGATGCCGGTCGCCTTGGTCCGGAAGTTTGCATCACCATGGAATCGCTGGCGGATGGTCTTCGCGTCTTCCAGACCTTTCTCGGCACGAAGGGGCAAGTCGATCAGCAGCCTGCGGACCTGGTTGCGGCACTTCGCCAGACGGTTGGTCCGCTGTTCTGGTCGATGGGACAGACCGATGCGGCGTGGAGCGCCATCCACGAAGTTCATCCTGTACCCACGGCCGGCCCGGAATTTGAAATCACCGGCGACACAGAAAGCGTTGACCGCGAACGGCTGCGACAGATGTTTTCGTCGGGCGTCGTAGACCTCGAACCGGTTCTTAAGTCAATTCTGTCTCCGGCGACACTTGCGCAGCTGCAGAGTACGGCGGCGCTGGAAGCGGAGAGATTCAGCTACTCTGACGAGCTGTGGGTGAAGTCTGTGTATGAATTCGCCGCTTCGTATCACCGCTCGGTCATCAATCGCGACCACATCCTGCAAGCCTTGGTGCCGCTTTTTCGAGGAAGGGCCTACGCCTACCTGAAGGAGAACTCGAGCGTTCCCCCGGAAGGACTGGAAGAGCGAATCGAGGACCTCTGTTTAACCTTCGAACGCTTAAAGCCGTACCTGCTTGAGCTGTGGACGGCACAGGAAAGGGGCTCGTAATGGGAGACATGATCGCCAATGAACTTGGCCAGGCATGGAATGAATTTGCCCACGCCTTGGCTCATCTGCTGCCGCGATTGCTGGCGATTCTGATCATCGCTGCAGCGGGATGGGTGATTGCGTACCTGCTGAAAGTGGCGCTCCGGAGCGGTTTGCGATTGGCGAGGTTCGATCGGCTCTCCGAGAGGGCCGGCGCTTCGCAATTACTCAACACCGCCGCATTGCCGCCGCCATCCGAATTGCTTTGCCGGTTAGTCTTCTGGGTGGCCTGGCTGGGCATCATACTGGCGGGCGTTAGCTCGCTGGGTAGCGCAAGCGTGCAGCAGCACATCGCTGACTTCTTCCTGTTCCTGCCCCGGCTGTTCGCGTCGTTACTGATTGTTTTTCTGGGGATGCTGGCGGCCAGCTTTTTTGCTCGTGCGGCGCTGCTGGCTGCGGTGAATTCCGACTTTCCTTCACCGCATATGCTAAGTGATGTCGTGAAAGTGATGATCGTTGTACTGTCGATCTCGATGGCGTTCGAGGAACTCGGCTTGGCGCAACGGACGGTGCTCATCGCTTTCAGCATCGTGTTTGGAGCGTTGATGCTGGGGCTGGCGATTGCCTTTGGCCTGGGTGGCCGCGATCTGGCACGCCAGTTTCTGGAGAGACGGTTCGCGGAGGATCGAATGAGACGAAAGAACGAAGACCATCTGTCGCCGCTATAAGTGAACGATGGCCCGGGGCGTCAACTGGGCGAGATGGTAGTTTCGTCGGTGGCGCCGGAACCCTGATCGTCCCAGCTTCGCTGCAGGAATTGCATTACCGATTGCGGCGTCACGATTCCTAGCACTTCACTCACTTGTCGGCGGCTTACTACCGGCAATAGTCCAGGGTTCTTGCCGAGACGTTCCAGTACGAGTTCGATGGGATGGTCGGGATGAGCATGGGCAAAGTCGGTAATCATCAGGTGGCTTACGGTAGTTTCACCTGAGCCCGAATTTAGGGCTTTTTCAATCCGGTTCCGCGTTACTAATCCTTCGACCAGTCCATCAGTGCCCACCAAGTGCGCCTGAAGGCCAGATTGCTGCATAGCTTCCAGAGCGCTTGCGGCGGATGCGTTGGGTGGGATCAACGTGAAATCGCGCATCATGAAATCCAACGCACGCCATGTTCCAGTCGGCATGCGGCCGCCGGGCACGGGCATGTGCACATCGTCTTGTTGGAGCAGCGCGTGGTACAGCGACACCGGCTGGTAACGTTTCGAGATGGCGAAGCTGATCATGTTGGCGATCATCAACGGGACGAAGACCTGGTAGTCCTGAGTGAGCTCGAAGATCATGAACACCGAAGTCATGGGAGCGCGAATAATTCCGGCGAAGAGCGTGCCCATGCCCACCAGAGCGTACGCGCCCGCGTCGCCGGTTGGGAAAGGCGCAAAGCGGTGCATCACCGTGCCGATGGTGCCGCCGAGCATGGCTCCAAGGTAAAGACTGGGTGCGAAAATTCCTCCTGCGTTCCCGGAGGCGTAGGAGATGATCGTCGCCGCCAGCTTCACCACACAAAGCAGAGCCATCATCTTCAGCAATAGGCCGCCGTTTAGCACCTGGTTGACGTACTCATACCCGACGCCCATCACCTGGGGAACGAAGACGATGATGATGCCGATGGCCAGGCCGCCCATCGCCGGCTGAATGATGCGGGTCCGCGCCGGCATGCGCTTGAACAAACCTCGCAGCCATAGCAGACCCTTCGAAAAAACCAGTGAGACGATACCCCCAATAACTCCCAATGCCGCGTAGGCAATTAGTTCCGCGGGACTGACCAGGTGATACTGCGGAACCTGAAAGATCGGACTGTTGCCGAGGATCGAGCGCTCGACGATCACGGCAGCCACGGATGCGACAACCGTGGAACCGACCAGCGCCGCGTTCATATCGCCAATGATTTCTTCGAGTGCGAAGATGACTGCTGCGACTGGAGTATTGAATGCCGCCGACAGTGCCGCCGCCGCTGCCACCGGTATCAGGCTCTTGGCGCGCTCCGGGGACAGGTTGAACCATTTGCCGATAGTGGAGGCGATGCCTCCGCCAATCTGTACCGAAGGGCCTTCGCGGCCCATCGAATGTCCCGAGCCGATGCAAAGTGCCCCGGTCAGGAATTTGCCGAAAGCTACCCGGCCGGGTATGTCGCCTTGCTTCAGGTGGTACGCAGCTTCCGTCTGGGGAACGCCGCTGCCGCGCGCCTCGGGGAAATACTTTGCCAGCAGAAATCCGGTGACCAGGCTCATCAGCGTCGGGACCAGGATGTAACGCAGCACCGAGGGCGATACGCCAAACAGCAAGTACGCTGTGCCTTTGATGGCCAGCGTGAACAGCACTGCGGACAACCCGGCGAGCACGGCGATCAGGATGGTCAGCGCGAAAAAAATGTGGTTCTCGCGTAGCCGCAGTTTCTGCAAAAGTGGAACCGGCGAGGCGTTCATGGTCGCTCACCGTTGTGCTGTCGGCCGATCAGCAGAAGCGCCTCGTCCTCTGCCGCCGGTTTTCCGCAGTATGCAGAAGCCGCCTGCTGCATTCTAAAAATCAGCCCAATGCCAGCCTTGACCGCATCCGAATCCGGTGGATGCGACGGATTGTTCAACTTCGATTCGGTGGCCAGAGCTTCTTCTTTGAGCGACTTCAGTTCGGCACTGGCTGCTTCCTTGGAAGTCTGGCTCAGGCAGCTATCCAGTCGCGCGGTGCTCATCTCAAAATCGGCCAGCAGCCGTTTCTGCCGTTCACCCGGCGAAATACTTGGCGCCAACGGATCCTCGTTCTGCACCGCTTCCACGACATCGAGCAGATCTCGCGTCTTCTGTGACCCTGGATCCACATCGAGAGCGGCCCGCAGAGATTGCTCAGCTTCGGCGTAATCTCTGGTCTGGAATGCTGTCTCGCCCGCTCCGACGAGAGCCTCGACGTTCTTACCATCCAATTGCACGGCTTGGTTGTACTCCTCGAGAGCGCGCGAGGGGTCGTCGGCTTCGACAAACATTTTTGCGGTTTCAATGTGGGCCGCGGCGGTGTTCGGAGTTCTGCCCTGTAGAACCAACAACTCCGACGCCGCCAGGTCGTGTTGCTGATGCGCCAGTAAGTAGCGAATGAACTCGATGCGCAGCTTGCGGCGAACGTCGGCTTGCTCTGCAGACCAATTCGAGTACAACGCGCTCTGGTAGTAGTGCACTGCCTCGAGCACCAATCCTTGTTTGGCAGCTAACCGGGCGAGGCGAGTGTTGATCTCTGTATTTCCAGGGTCCGACTCACGCAGCCGAAGCAGCAATTGGTCCGCTTCTGCATCGTGATTTCCCGCAATCAACGAGTCGGCCAATGCCAGTTGATACTTATCGTTGTCTGCTGCGTCGGAAGTGGCTTTGCGAAAAGCTTCTAGAGCCTTGGCGGTATCTCCGGACTGCATGTACTGCTCACCGCGTTCGTACCACACGCTGGCAATCTTCGCCTCTAGTTGCTGTTCTTTCGCCGCCATCTGCTTCGTGAAAAGAAACACTCCGAAGGCGGCAAGCGAGAGGCTGGCAAGCAACAAGATCTCTTTGTTCAGGACACGAGGGATTTTAATTTCTTCCACTAATGCTGGCTCCCAAGCTGGTACAACGGCGGGTGTAGGGTAGAGTTGGCAATCGAGCTCGCGATTATCAGCATTCAATTATAAATGTGGCCGCGCGGCTTCCCGAGCAGGACTCTTAGATTCGGGTGAAATCCCCTTACGATCTCGCGCGGCAAACGCCGAAATTCGGGGCGCTGCGAGCCATCTTCGTCGCTGCTGCAACTTCTTCATTTACAATGTGTTTCTGCTTGCACGGCTTTATGTTCCTCCGGAATAGCCTCGACCATGTTGAGATGCGGTTGTCTCGGAGGACGGTACTGGAGTTGAAGGTGTGGGGCGATTAAATTGTCGGCCTTTGCCTTTCGCTGGAGCCTTGCACGTTTTCTCTGAGACTCATGCGTCCACCGCACTACCGGATGACCGGTCTGGCAGCATTGATTTGCCTGCTGCTGCTCGCACCCGTTCTTCGGGCGCAAAGCCCCACGCTGATTACTCTAGACCAGGCCATTGATCTCGCGCTCGCTCATAATCACTCGCTGAAGGCAACGCGCACACTCGTGCTGCAGAACCAGGCGCAGGAAATCACGGCAAACCTCCGCCCCAATCCGACTCTGAATTTCGACTCCCAGTTCCTGCCGATTTTTTCTCCATCCGACTTCTCCTCGAATGACAATTTGAGCGAGGTCCAGCAGTTCGACGCTGGCATTGGTTACCTGTTTGAACGTGGCCGCAAACGACAGCACCGCTTGCAGGCTGCGCAAGATCAGACCGCCGTGACCCGTGCCCAGGTTACGGACGCGGAACGCCAACTGACGTTTAACGTCGCCCAGCAATTTGTCGCCGTTCTGCTGGCCGAATCGACGTTGCGGTTTGCCGAGATCGATCTTAAGAGTTTCGAGCAGACGGTCGATATTTCCCTGACGCAGTACAAATCGGGTTACATCAGCGAAGGCGACTACCTGAAGATCAAGCTGCAGCTATTGCAGTTTCAGACTGACGTCTCTTCGGCGCGCCTAGCCCGGGTACAAGCGCTGGTCGGGTTACGCGAATTGCTGGGCTATGACGCAGTGCCGGCCAACTACGATGTGGTCGGAGACCTAACCTATCAAGCACTCCCCGTCAAAGCTTGAGGACATGCAGGCCAAGGCTCTTCAGGAGCGCCCGGACTATCGTGCCGCCGAATTAGGCGTAACCGCCGCACAGAGCCAGATAGCGCTGGCGAAGGCGTACGGCAAGCAGGACGTGAACGCCAGACGTGGCTTACTCGCACGTATCGGACGAGAGCAGCGCTTCGTTCTTTGTGAATTTTCCGATGGCCATCTTTAATCGCAATCAAGGCGAAATCGCGCGCACCGGACTATGCTTTGACGCAAGCGCAGGAGACGCAGCTATCGACCGAGCGATGCTGTGCTGTCCGATGTGAGCGACGCGTATGAAGGGCTTCGCAGCAGCGAAGAAGTGGTACAACTTTATACTTCGGGCTACTTAAAGCAGGCACAGGACTCACGCGACATCAGTGAGTATGCCTATCAACGCGGAGCGACTGGCCTGTTGGACTTTCTCGATGCCGAACGCAGCAACCGGGCGATCCAGTTGGCTTATCGCCAGGCATTGTCTGCCTACATGACCGCACTTGAGCAACTTAAAGAAGCGGTAGGAACCAGGAACCTGCCGTGACCATGCGCATGAAACGCTTCGCTCCGCTCACCGCCGCAGCCGCGATTGCGTTGGCGCTCGTCGGCTGTAATGGGCCCGAGAACGCCGCCAAGAACCATGCGAACAATGCCGACACTGCCGAGCTATTTACCATTCCGGCGGACCAGATGGGGCACGTGCAGGTGCTCACCGTCCAGCCAACCGGCCTAACTCGCAGTCTTCGATTGACAGGAGCCGTCGCCTACAACAGTTTTCACACCACGCCGGTGATCACCCAAGTCAGCGGTCCGGTAAGCCGGATCGTAGTGGTGCCAGGACAGCACGTGCAGCGCGGCCAGCCGCTGCTGTACGTCTCAAGTCCCGACTATTCGCAGTTGCGCACCAATTACCTGAAAGCAAAAGACGCCTATATTCTGGCGCAAAAGACTTACGCTCGTGCGCAGGATCTATATCAGCATCACGCCCTCGCTGAACAGAACCTGGAGCAGGCTGAGTCTGGCAAGGTCCAGGCCGAAGGAGACTTGGTGGCAGCCGAAGCTGCGCTGAAGGTCCTGGGAATCACCGATCCCGATGCGCTGTTGAAGGCGCCGCCTTCCTTTGAGGCGTTGGTCAAAGCCCCTATCGACGGAGAAGTGGTGGAGCAAGATGTAGCTGTGGGGCAACTGCTGCAGCCGGGTACCACGCAGACCTTCGTTCTTTCTGACACCAGCACGGTTTGGGTGTTGGTTAACATCTACCAAAAAGACTTGCCCTATGTGCACGTCGGCGATCCGGTAACGATTCAGACTGAGTCTTACCCCGACGTTTTCCATGGCCGTATTTCATATGTCGCAGCGTCGCTCGATCCCAACACGCGCACTCTGCAGGCACGCATTGAGACCAGCAATCCCGGCCTGAAGCTGAAGAAAGACATGTACGTCACAGCGACCGTGGATGCCGGCACCATCCAGAATGCCATCGCGGTGCCGGATTCGGCGGTGTTGCGTGATAGCGAAAACCAGCCATTCGTGTATGTGGAAGTTGCCGATAAGCAGTTTGGACGGCGCTCGGTGACGCTTGGGGACAGCATTAAAGGACAGACGCAAATAACCGGTGGGCTAAAACCGGGTGACCGGGTGATCGGAGACGGCAGCTTGTTCCTGCAGTTTGCGAACTCGCTGCAGCGTTAGGGCTGGCGGCTGAGCTTGACTGATAGACCGTGATGACGACTATGGCGTCCAAACCGGAATGATCCATCGCATCGTACAAGCATCGCTTCGTCAGCGGTTCCTGGTGCTGATGCTGACCGGATTCATCATGGTCGCCGGAGTCATTTCGTTCCGGCGCATGCCGGTGGACGCGTATCCCGACCTTTCGCCACCGCAGGTCGAACTCATCACACAATGGCCGGGCCATGCGGCCGAGGAAGTTGAGCGGCTGGTCACGCTGCCCATCGAGTTGGAGATGAATGGCGTGCCGCAGATGGTTGTAATGCGGTCGATTTCGCTCTACGGCCTCTCCGACGTCATCCTTACTTTCGAAGATCGCACCAACGACTACTTCGCGCGCCAGATCGTCTTCGAGCGAATCGCGCAAGCCAATTTGCCCGCGGGCGTCACGCCGACCATGGCGCCGCTGTTCAGTCCCAGCGGACTGGTGTACCGCTACGTGCTCGAAAGTCCTGATCGCAGTCCGCAGGAACTGAAGACTATTGAAGACTGGGTCGTCGAGCGTGCCTACCGTTCAGTGCATGGCGTGGCCGATGACTCGGGCTTTGGCGGCACGGTCATGCAATACCAGGTGCTGCTTGACCCGGCGCAGAATTTACGGCTATCACTTGACTGTTCCGCAGGTGATGACCGCGCTTGGCGCGAATAACTCCAATGCCGGAGGTGGGTTCTACTCGCAGGGCGGCCAGTTTTATTACGTGCGCGGCATCGGCCTGGTGCGCAACACCAGCGATATCGGCGACGTCGTCGTCGGCAGTAGCAACGGCGTGCCGATTCGTGTGAAAGACATCGGCGATGTTGTGATTGGCAACGCGCCTCGCCTGGGTGAATTCGGATATCAGAAGAACGACGACGCCGTGGAAGGCGTCATTCTGATGCTGCGCGGCGAGCAGACGCAGACCGTCCTCGAGGGCGTCGAAGCCAAAACTGACGAGTTGAACCGGTCGGTGTTGCCGCCGGACGTGAAAATCCGGCCCTACTACGATCGCAGCGAACTAGTGAAGCTGACCACCGATACGGTCGAAGAGAATCTTCTTCGCGGCATGATCCTGGTGCTGATCGTGCTGGTTTTCTTCCTGGTCAGCATTCGCGCGGCGATTATCGTCGCGCTTACGATTCCGCTCTCTCTTTTGTTCGCCTTCATTGCGTTACATGCGCACGATGGGGCCGCGAATCTGCTGTCCATCGGAGCCATCGACTTTGGCATCATCATCGACGGTACGGTCGTCATGGTGGAGAACATCTACCGTGAACTTGCCCTGCGCGAGGGTCAGAGCTACAAGCTCAACGAGGTCATTCTCGCTGCGGCCAAAGATGTGGACCGGCCGATTTTCTATTCGGTTGCCGTTATCTTGGCTGGTTATCTTCCGATTTACGCGCTTACTGGGCCTTCGGCAAAGTTGTTCCATCCCATGGCTGAGACCATGTCGTTCGCGCTGGTCGGTGCGCTGATACTCACGCTGACGCTGGTTCCAGTACTCGCCTCATATTGGTTCAAGAAAGGCGTGAAGGAAAAGGCCAACCGCCCCTTCGAATGGATGAAGCGCAAGTACGCGGTCCAACTGGATTGGGCACTGGCGCGGCCCAAGCTCACCATGCTGATCGCCGTTCTCATCTTCGGGGCGGCCCTGCTGCTGGTACCGTTCATCGGAGGCGAGTTCATGCCTCACCTCGACGAGGGCGCGTTGTGGGTGCGGGCGACGATGCCCTACACGATTTCGTTTGAAGAGGCCAGCCGCATCTCGCCGCAAATCCGCGCGATTCTGATGTCGTACCCGCAAGTTACTGTGGTCGCCTCTGAACTGGGACGGCCCGACGACGGCACCGATCCGACTGGCTTCTTCAATTGTGAGTTCTATGTTGGATTGAAGCCCTACAAAGACAAGGCGTGGAGCGGCGACGTCAATACCAAGGCCAAGCTAATCGAAGCGATCGACCACAAGCTGAGCGCCTTTCCCGGTATCGTTTTTAACTATACGCAGCCGGCAGAGGATGCAGTCGACGAGGCGCTGACCGGATTGAAGAGTTCGCTCGCCGTCAAAGTTTATGGCGATGACCTGACGGTATTGCAAGACAAAGCCATTCAGATTAAGAACACGCTGGCCAAGGTCCCCGGCTTTACCGACCTCACGGTCGTGCGCGAGCTTGGCCAGCCAAGCTTGCTGATCGATGTAGACCGCGACAAGATTGCTCGCTACGGGATCAATGTCGCCGATGTCGAAGCGGTGATCTCCGCCGCTGTAGGCGGGCAGGCCGTGACCCAGGTGATTCAGGGTGAGAAGCTGTTCGACCTGGTGGTTCGCATGCAGCCTCAATTCCGCAGCAGTGCCCATGAGATTGGCGAATTGCTGGTGGGCACTGCGGACGGGAAGCAGATTCCACTGAGCCAACTGGCGGACATCAAGGTCGGCAACGGAGCGTCGTTTATTTATCGCGAGAACAACTCCCGTTACATCGGCGTGCAGTACAGCATTGAAGGACGCGACCTGGAGCGAGCGGTACGAGACGGCCAGAAAGCTGTCGATCAAGCGGTTGCGCTGCCACAGGGCTACACGCTGAACTGGGGCGGCGAGTACAGCCAGTTTCTGGAAGCCAAGGCGCAGTTCATGTTGATTGGTCCGCTCGCGATCGTAATCATTTTCATGATCCTGTTCGCGCTATATGGAAATTTCAAGTTCCCGGTCACGATTGCGTTGGGCGTGATTTTGACCGAGCCTGTGGGCGCATTGATTGCATTGAAACTCACGCACACGCCGTTCAGCGTTTCGTCGGTTCTCGGATTGCTGGCGCTCCTGGGTGTCTCGGTAGAAACGGCCGTGATTCTGGTTTCCTATATCAACAAGCTCCGTCAGGAAGGTATGGACATCCGCACGGCAACCCGTGAGGCATCGCTGCTGCGGCTTCGTCCCATCATGATGACGGCGCTCGTGGCCTGCCTTGGGCTGCTGCCTGCCGCGCTCGCCACTGGAATTGGTTCCGACACGCAAAAGCCCTTCGCCATCGTCATCGTGGCAGGTCTCATCTCGCGGCTCTTCATTGGATTCTTTGTCAACCCGGTGCTCTATGAGATGGTCGCACGTGAAGGGGATGTGCTGCAGGTATAGACGGGTGTGAACAAGAGAATCTGGAAGTTTAGGAAAGCTTTGGTGGGCGCTACAGGATTCGAACCTGTGACTTCCACCGTGTGAAGATGGCACTCTACCGCTGAGTTAAGCGCCCACAAAATGCGGTAGTTACGATTGTAACAAATTCTCCGGCGGCGTCATTTCCGCGACCGAAGCATTCTCACTTCACATCCTTCATTGGAGTGAGGGTTCCGTACTCGTGGCCCGAGCTATCGCTCGCCCGCGCAATCAGCGTGGTAAACGCATCACGCAGCTCCGGATATTTGGTCAGCAGCGCCTTCATCATGGCCAAATTATCTTGCGACGCCAGTGTGGGATTGCTCGCATCAGGGGTTTCGTACTGCACTCGCAGATCGAAGTCCGGACCCACGGCAACCGCCGCCAGTTCTGCCACTTTGAATGACTTTCCTGCAGCCGAAAGCTCCAGCGGCGCACTTGAGTTCGGCACGTTGGCAGGGCGCGATGCTTGAATTTCATCCGTGAGCTTGTCCAGTTGCGGAGTGCTCATGAAGTCCACAGGCGCAGTCAAGTCCCACGCTGTCAGATAGTAGAGCCATGCATTCAACGACTGGCCCTTTTCCTTGTACTCACGGGCTTTAACCAGGAACCATTCACCGTCGTGGCCGCCAATCGCATTGAGCCTCGCATAATAGCCTGCAAGCTTCCACGTTTGTCCGACATCCTCCAGGATCATGGTCAACGTGATCGATTGTTTGCCCGTGACCGTGGCAATCGTCACCGCATATCGTCCCGGAGGCAGGTTGGGAATCGCGAATCCTACTCGATCCGGCGAGTTATAGATGCCGCAATAGAATTCCGCCCGCTGCCAGGTCGTCTTCGAGTTCCTTGCGTCCAGTACGAAGGTCCGCGTTTGCGCTAGCTTCCCATCAGCAAAGAACTGTTTGTCAGCGACTACAGCTCGCTCGATGCCGCCAAAGTTCGTTGCCACATCCGGTACCGCGTTCGCCTTGAGACCGGCAACGTCGCCCTGGGCAGACATATTGAAGTACTGCTGCGCCGCGGTCTCGACCGCTTTGGCCGTCGCGGCGTCAATCTCCGAGCCGCTAAAACACTCCTGTGCCATGCTGGCGCACGCCGCGGCCACAAGGAATAACAGGATCAGTACGATAGTTTTAGGGGGAGTATTCCGATTAAGAACCATTAGGCGCACGTTCATGCTTGGGATGAATTACTTCCTCGCAGCCCCTTGCCAGAAACAGAAATCTGCGCTCGGGGTTAGAATAGGCAAGTCGGAAGACGCGGGTCCTCCACCTTCGTTATGTTACGCCACGGCGCCACTCTCGGATTCGCATTGTTGCTGTCAGCCAGTGCCGGCTATGCCCAGACCGCGCAACCAGCGATAGCGAAGCCCGCTTCAACCGCTAAAGCCCGCGCCGCTAAGACCCACGCGCGTAAACCGGCGCCCGTAGCCGAGCTTCCGCAAGCGCCCGCTGCTCCACCGACGCTGGAACAGCAGCCTCCGGTTCCGCCGCAGGTTACCTATCAGAACGGACAGCTCACCATCGATGCGCAAAATGCCACGCTATCGCAGGTGCTGCGTTCGGTTCAGACCCAGACCGGGGCCTCTCTGGATATTCCGTCCGGAGCAGGCAGCGAGCGCGTCGTAGCTACCCTCGGTCCAGGCAAGCCGAAAGATGTGCTGTCCAGTCTGCTGAACGGTTCGAAGTTCGACTACGTGTTACTGGGCGTGGTTAATAATCCTGGTGCAGTTCAGAAAGTCATTCTTCTGGCACGGACCAACTCGACCGCTTCGAACACTGCGCAGATGAACATGCGCCCGCCCCAGCCGCAGCAGGGTATCGAGCCACCCGAGGAAGATCCGCAGAATGAGCCGGAAGCAGAAAACCCGGCTCCTCTCACGCCTGGGCAGCCAGGCTTCCCCGGGGGCGAGCAACTTACACCTGACACCATCAATGCCCAGCCTACTGCCGGCCGCACGCCCGAGCAGATGTTGCAGGAACTCCAGCGCATTCAGCAGCAACAGCAGCAAATGCAGCTGCAACTTAATCCAGCGAACCAGCAGTCGCAGCCGCCGGTGCCAGGTCAGCCACTTGCCATCCGGCCGCAGTGATCCGTTCAAATTCGGTCAGCGCGGAGATTAGCTTTTCTTAACGCTCGCGACCAACTCTGCCAATGACGCCTGGTACGGAGCGCGCGCTACTCCGCGCTCGGTGATGATCGCGGTCACATATTTGTTTGGTGTTACATCGAACGCCGGATTCTCAACTCTTACGGCGTCGGGCGCGATCTGTCTGCCCGCCATGTGCGTTACTTCGCGCGCCGCGCGCTGCTCGATGGGAATCCCGCTACCATCCGCCGTATTCAGGTCTACGGTTGAAGTTGGCGCGGCCACGTAAAACGGGATGCCATGCTCCTTGGCGAGCACGGCCACGGTGTAGGTGCCGATTTTGTTAGCCACGTCGCCATTGGCGGCGATGCGGTCGGCGCCCACAATGACCGCGTCGATCTTGCCTTGGCGCATTATTGCACCTGCCATGTTGTCGGCTATCAGCGTGGTCGGAATCCCGTCTTTCATCAACTCCCACGCTGTCAGACGCGATCCCTGAAGGAACGGCCGTGTCTCGTCGGCATACACGCTCAACTTTTTGCCTGACTCTATGGCCGCGCGGATCACGCCCAGCGCGGTTCCATATCCGGCGGTCGCCAGCGCGCCCGCATTGCAATGCGTCAACACGGCACCGGAACTCGGCAGCAGCACCGCGCCGTGCCGTCCCATGGCTTCGTTGGCGGCGATATCTTCCACATGCATGCGTTGCGCCTCAGACACCATTTCGACTCTGATCTGTTCCACCGGCAGTGCTCGCAATTGTTCGAACTTGTCGCGCATCCGGCGAATCGCCCAAAACAGGTTCACCGCTGTCGGACGCGTACCTGCCAGGGTATTGCAGATCGTGTCGAACTCGCGTTCCAGGTCGGCCAGCGTCTGCGCCCGCGATTGCAACGTGCCCAGAGCCACCCCCATCGCCGCTGCTACTCCGATCGCCGGAGCCCCGCGCACAATCATGGTGCGGATCGCGTCCGCTACCTCTTCGTAATTCTTGCAGGTGACGTAAGTCTCTTCCGTCGGCAGCTTCGTCTGGTCGATGAAGCGCACTCCTGCATTTGTCCATTCGAGTGTCTTGATCATTGGGTTATTTCGTTTCCAGGGTCTTCACATGTTCCGCGCGCACGTCGTTGGCCGTGAACAACGCGATAAACGTGGCCGGCGCCGCCGCTTTCTCCACATTCACGCGCCCGCCGGCTTCCTGTCGTTCCACCAGGCACAGCACGCCGGCAACATCAAAGCCGAACTCGCGCGCCGCTTCAATCGCTTGAATGGTCGACGCTCCCGTGGTGCACACATCATCCACAATCACCACGCGCGCGCCTTTTTCGCGGAAGCCTTCCACGCGTTGTCCCATTCCATGCGTCTTCTCGGCCTTGCGCACCAGGAAGCCGTTAATTGGCGTGCCTTGCTGCGCGCTGATGACCGACGTCGCTACAACAATTGGATCGGCGCCCATGGTCAGTCCGCCGATCGCGTTGGCATTCCATCCACGCTCGTGAATCTCTTCCAGCACTGCCTCACCGGTAGCGACGGCACCTGCCGCATCCAGCGTAGTCAGACGGCAATCGATGTAATAGTCGCTCGTCCCGCCGCTGGAGAGCTTGAAATTCCCCAGGCGAAACGACTTTTCCGCCAGCATTTGCAGTAGTTTCGTGCGCGCGTTGTCCATATTTCTCCACCATACCATCTTCAGCTCAGCGCCTTTTCCATGTGACGGAAATGGTCGGTGCCAATCCATAGCATCGAAAACAGGGTGAGGTTGTAGCCGCAGTGCGTCAGAAATGAAGCAGCCACCGAGTCGGTGCGTTCGCGCACCAGCGTGAACACAATTCCCACCACAAAAATGCTGAGTAGCGGGGCCCAAGCGTTTCCCAACTGCGCGCCGTGAATGGCCGCGAACGCAACTGCCGTAAGCACCACCGCCGCGAGTATCCCGTACGACCGGCGCAGTACCGGGTACAACATGCCGCGAAAGAACAACTCCTCGAGCAGGGGCGCCAGCGTTACGCCGAACGCAGCCATCAGATATGCGCCCGCAGTCTCGCTGAAGTACTTGTCCACCGGCAGTGACTTGGGTATCGGCAGCCAGCGCGATGCAAACTCCACCGCGAAGGCAAAACCGATGCCTCCCAGCAGGAAGCCCATCGCCGCTGCGCCCGGCCAGTTCCAGCGAATCGCGCGCCGGAATGGCTCCCGCGATTTGTTCCCCACCATAACGATCATGAATACAATCACCACCGGATACGCTGCTAACTGCGATCCGATGATCACAATGGGATTCGAAGCCAGATCGTTCCACGACAAATGCTGTTCGCGGGTCAGAAGGTGCGCGACACCTAGCGCAACCGTGCTGAACAGGAACACCGCCGCCAGCGTGAACCCTAATACGGCCGCCACGTCCCAACCCGACCACGGCGGGAACACCTCACGCATTGGCTGCTGCGGTAGCACTTCTGCTGTCAGCGGTAGAGTTGACGCAGGTTCGCTCTGCGCCGGAGTGAGGTTTGTGGGAGCTGGTGCTTGGAGCGGTTCTTGTTCGGGATCAGTCATTCTGTTTCGGAATTGCCGTGCCCAGCGAAGTCGAAGGATCAGCGGTTGGATGCCTAGGGAGAATCCTCATGCGCTCTTTCCATTCGACGCGCCAGCCATCAGCTTGGCGAGCGCCTGCCCGGTGTACGATTTCTTCGTTCGTGCCACTTGTTCCGGCGTGCCCTGCGCCACAATGCGTCCGCCGTCGTCGCCACCCTCGGGCCCCAGGTCGATAATCCAGTCTGCATTCCGGATCACGTCCATATTGTGCTCAATAATAATGATGCTGTTGCCCAGGTCCGTCAGCCGATGCAGCACTTCGAGTAGTTTGCTCACATCGTCGAAGTGCAGCCCTGTAGTCGGCTCGTCCAGTAAGTACAGCGTTTTGCCCGTCTGCCGCTTGCTCAATTCGCGCGCCAGCTTGATGCGCTGTGCCTCGCCGCCCGACAGCGTCACCGCGGACTGGCCTAAGTGAATGTATCCCAGCCCCACGTCCACCAGCGTTTGCAGTTTCTGCTTGATCTGCGGAATGTTCTCCAGCACGGGCAGCGCATCGGCCACCGGCGTTTCCAGCAAATCGGCGATGGAATAGCCTTTGTACTTTACCGCCAGCGTCTCGTGGTTATAGCGTTTACCGCCGCACACCTCGCATTGGACGTACACATCCGGCAGAAAGTTCATCTCGATGCGCCGCTGGCCATCGCCTTGGCACGCCTCGCAGCGTCCGCCTGCAACGTTGAACGAAAACCGTCCTGCCTTGTATCCGCGCTCGCGTGACTCGGGAAGCATGGCGTAAAGGTCGCGGATATGTGTGAACACTCCCGTGTACGTAGCCGGATTCGACCGCGGCGTGCGGCCAATCGGCGACTGGTCGATGCGAATCACTTTGTCGATGAACTCCGTGCCCGCGATGCTCTTGTGCGCGCCCGCTTCCTCGCGCGAACCATATAGCGCCTTCGCCAGCGCCCGATACAAAATGTCATTGACCAGCGTCGATTTTCCCGAACCCGACACGCCCGTCACTACCGTCATCACGCCCAGTGGAAAGCTCACATCGATCTGCTTCAGGTTGTTCTCATGTGCGCCGAGTATGGTTATCGCTTTGCCGTTCGCCTGCCGCCGCGCAAAGCGGTACATCACCTGCTTTTTCCCGGCGATGTATTGTCCCGTCAGCGAGCGCGGAAATCCTTCGATTTGCTCCGGCGTTCCACTGGCCACTACCTCGCCGCCATGTCGTCCCGCACCCGGTCCAAGGTCGATCACGTAATCCGACCGCCGGATGGTGTCCTCATCATGCTCGACCACCAGCACCGTATTGCCCAAGTCGCGCAGTGACTCCAGCGCGCTCAGCAACCGGTCGTTGTCACGGTGATGCAGGCCGATCGACGGCTCGTCCAGCACGTACAGCACGCCTCGCAGCTTCGACCCAATTTGCGTCGCCAGCCGGATGCGCTGCCCTTCGCCGCCGCTGAGCGTCATGGCCGACCGGTCCAGCGAGATGTAACCCAGGCCGACGGCATTTAGGAATCCCAGACGCTCCGTGACCTCGCGCAGAATTCGTCCCGCAATCTTTTCTTCACGCTCGTTTAGCTTGATTTTGACCGCCGCCTCCACCGCACGCGACACCGGCAGCGAAGTGAAGTCGGCAATCGACATGCCATTGACTTTTACTCCCAGACTTTCTCGCCGCAATCTCTTACCCTCGCACGCCGGGCAGCGCGTGGCAGACATATGATCGAGCAGCCAGTCGCGATAGGTCTCTGAACTGCTGTCTTCCATCGCCTGCCGCAGATATGCGAACACACCCAGGAATCCGCCGCGCTTCTTTTCGCCCTGCTCGGGGCCGTACAGGATGAGGTTCTGCGTCTTGCGCGGAAGCTGTTCAAACGGTTTCGCCAGATCGAATCCATACGCCGCCGCTGCCAGGTTGAGCGTGTGAATCATGTTCTGGGAAGCCGATCCCGGCCCTAGTCCGCCTTCCAGCAACGGCTTCGACCAGTCCGTGACAACCTTCGCGGGATCGAAGTCATACTTGCTGCCCAGTCCGTTGCACTCCGGGCACGCGCCATACATGCTATTGAACGAAAATGACCGCGGCTCCAGCATGGCCACGTTGATACCGCACTCCGGACAGGCCAGCTTCGACGAGTACAACTTCTCTTCGCCGTCCACCACGGCCACCAATATCAGGCCATCGGCCATCTTCATCGCCAGTTCCACGTCGTTGGCCAACTGACGTTCAATCCCGGGCTTCACCAGCAGACGGTGAATTACTACCTCAATGGTGTGGTTCTTGCGCTTGTCGAGCTTGATCTCTTCATCGGCGATGTTGCGCAGCTCACCGTCGATGCGAGCCCGGCTGAACCCCTGCTGTACCAGCTTGTCGAGCTCTTTCTTGAATTCGCCCTTGCGTCCCCGAACGATCGGAGCCAGGATCATCACCCGGTCGTCCGCCTTCAGTTCCATCACGCGCTGGACGATCTGTTCCGCCGACTGCCGCGAAATCTCGCGGCCGCAGTTTGGACAATGGGGCACTCCTATTGAGCTATAGAGCAGACGGAGGTAATCGTAGATTTCCGTAATCGTTCCTACGGTCGAACGCGGACTGCGGCTGGTGGTTTTCTGCTCAATGGCAATCGCAGGGCTTAGCCCGTCGATGCTGTCCACATCGGGCCGTTCCATCTGGTCGAGGAACTGCCGCGCATAAGCCGATAACGTTTCGACATATCGACGTTGCCCTTCGGCATAAATCGTGTCGAATGCTAGCGATGACTTGCCCGATCCGCTCAGGCCGGTGATGACCGTCAGCGTATTGCGCGGAATCTCGACGTTGATGTTCTTCAGGTTATGCTGCCGTGCTCCCCTGACCGTTATGTTATTGATTCCCATGGCCTTAGCTTCTGCCGATTCGAGACTGCGTGTACCTATGCGGCATGGCTGAATCCCCCAACCGATGCCTGATTGCGCTAGTGAGTCCAAGTGAGGATAGGCGCAACTCTACTCATGTATCTTATTTGCCAACAGCCGGAAGCGTCAACGCGCGCTAAAGTAAGCTTGCTTGTTGTGGCTCTAACTCGGCACTACTGTGAAGGCCCTCAAGCACTGTAGAATGAGAGGAGTATGACGCCTTTCCTGCTGTCGTTTCTCTTACTTTTCACCATCGTAGTGGCTTTTATTCTCGGAATCGCCCTGGGATATTGGGTGGTTTGTGGCATTTTGCACTTCTTCAATCCTGCCCGGAAACAAAATAAGCCGTCACGACCCCGCGCTTTCGCGCCATTCCCGAGCGGGGACTGAGCCTGACCCCAGGGCACCGATAAATTTCGCATCTCTCAATCGCTTTTCTGTGTGCCAATGCGACTTTTCGCCTCACCTGCCGCGTCAATCGTTCCGCCTAACCGATGTGAACTTCCACAGTTCTTGCCAGGCCGTTGCGAAATGCATCACGTTCTGGGGTGACGCCCGTCACAGATACTCCTAGCCTCTCTGTAACAAACTGATGCTGCACTCGGAGAGATTCGGGTGCGGGAGTCCCTTTTTAAGGGTTGTTATAACAATAGTTATAATGTCTGATTCGCTTCATCATTACGTCAGTTTTGAAGGATAGGTAATGAAGAAAGTCATCTTAGCGGTATTGCTTACGGCTCTGGCCCTGTTCCTGATTTTGCCGAATTTGTCCTGGGGCTTCTAGGCCTCCGAGCGGTTTCGGCGAAGGCTCAGTCAGGCCGTCGCAAGCGATTTTCTTACGTGATCTTCTTGGTTACGAAGTAGTCTCGAACGGCGCCATCACCCGAGGCCTTCCCCTCGCGGATAGTTGCCTCTTGATGGCAGGGTCGGCCGTGTATTACGGCAGTAAGTTTCGGGTCCCGCAGAATTCGGCGCACACGCGGTTTGCGCCACGCACCAGGAAGTACCGTACTTTTTCCTCGATCGCGATTGTCAGTCGCCGGCGAATCCCCGGACTTCGCGCCGACCTGCAAGTTTCTCCTTTATCTTTCTTATTCATAATTCATCCTCTGGCCTCGGAAACTCTTCCGGACTCGTCGTTTAGCTTGTCCGCCATGGGTATCCACCGCCCTCTTCCTTGCCGCCCGTCCTCGCCGCGTCCACCGAAATCACCGGTGGGCCAGCGACTGGGTGTGCCCGGAGTCAACCATGAGCATGGGAATTCTTTACGATGCGACTTTATGCATCGGATGCAAGCAGTGCGAACAGGCCTGCGCTACTGAGAACGGCCTGGCGTACGACGACAAAATTGCAGAACAAAATGTAACGTCGGCTTATAAACTCACCACCGTCCTTACCAAAGACGATAAGTTCATGCGAAAGCTGTGCATGAACTGTGACGATCCGGCTTGTGCTTCGGTCTGTCCGGTCGGCGCCCTGAAAAAGACCGCGCTCGGCCCCGTCACCTACGACAAGCACAAGTGCATGGGATGCCGTTACTGCATGGCTGCTTGCCCCTTCGGCGTGCCCAAGTACGAATGGGACAAGGCTGTTCCCGGGGTCCGCAAGTGCATCATGTGCGCTCCGCGGGTGGCGGCAGGAAAGCCGACCGCTTGCGCCGAAATCTGTCCGACCGGCGCGACCAAGTTCGGCGACCATGACGAGTTATTGAAAGAGGCCCGCAAGCGCCTTCAGGAAAACCCCGACAAGTACCTTCCCCACATTTACGGTGAAACCGAAGTCGGCGGTACGTCGGTCATGCTGCTCTCCTCCATCGACTTTCAGAAGTTCGGCTACCGCGACGATCTCACCCAGCGGGCGCTGCCGATGTACACCTACCAGGTGCTTTCCCGTATTCCCGACTTCGTTCCCATCTTTGGAGTTCTGCTCGGAGGCGTTTACTGGATCACCCATCGCCGCGAGGAAGTAGCTGAGGCTGAGGCCCACGGCAATGACAAGCATGCCGATCAAGGGGGTGCGCGATGACCGTTCCCAAGTTTCGTTTCACCTTCTGGAAAGCCGTCTTCCTCGTCATCATGGTGGCGGGCGTGTATGCAACCTATGTCCGCTTCGCGAAGGGACTGGGCGCCTCCACGAACTTGTCTGACCAGTTCCCCTGGGGCCTGTGGATCGGTTTCGACGTAATGTGCGGCGTCATGCTGGCGGCCGGCGGATTCACGCTAACCGCAGCGGTCGAAATCTTCAACATCAAGCGCTGGCACGCCATCCTGCGGCCCACCATCCTTACCGCTTTCATGGGATACGTGTTGGTGTGTGCCGCGCTCATGTATGACCTCGGTCTGCCGTGGAACATCTGGCACCCGCTGATCATGCGCAATCCGCACTCGGTGATGTTCGAAGTCGCTTACTGCGTGATGCTCTACACTACCGTGCTGGCGCTGGAGTTCTCGCCCATCGTTTTCGAGCGGCTAGGTTGGAAGCGGGCGCTGAGAGCAGTGCGCAGCGTGATGATCGTGCTGGTCATCCTGGGCGTGTTGCTGTCTACGTTGCATCAGTCCTCGCTGGGCACGCTGTACCTCATCATGCCCAACAAGCTGCATGCCTTCTGGTACAGCCCACTGCTACCGGTGTTCTTCTACCTCTCGGCCATCGCCGTCGGTTTGGCGATGATCATTTTCGAGTCGTCGATGAGTTCGAAGTATTTCGGCCGCGAGATCGAGCTACCCATCTTGCGCGATATCGGACGCGTGTTGGTGGTGGTGCTCGCGATTTACGGCATCCTGCGCTTTGAAGACCTGTATCATCGCGGCGTCTTGCACCTTGTCTTTGTGCCGGGGTACGAGCAGGGCTTCTTCCTGCTGGAGATATTTTTGTCCGTCCTCATCCCGCTGGCACTTCTCATGGTTCCGAAGGTCCGCGAAAGCGCCCAGGGGCTGTACCTCGTTGCCGTGCTCACTTTGTTGGGATTCGTCACCAACCGTCTGAACGTCGCCATCACCGGTGTCGAAAATGCAGTCGGGGCGCGCTACACGCCGAAGTGGACCGAAGTCGTAATCACGGCGATGTTCGTCGCCCTCGGCTTTGCCATCTTTGGGCTGGCCGCCCGCTTCCTGCCTATCTTCCCGGAGGATAAGGCGCACATGCCCGCGCTCCCGAAGTTGGAAGGTGTGCGTGCGGAGATAGCAGTGCCGGTCCATGCTGGAGACTGAACAACCCGATAGCGCCCGTGCCGGGTCCGCGTGGCTGGGCTCGTTAAGCCGAAGTATCAGCGCGAAGCTGATGGTGTCGATCTTTATCACGATGCTCTACATCTTCGCGCTGCTGGGTTACTTCAGCATCCGGCTGCACCGCAAGCATCTGGAAGCCGCCGCACTCGTCAGTGCCGAACAGCAGAGCGAGGTGCTGCGCCGCAGCGCATCGCACTACATGCTCAACAACGACCGCAACGGTCTCTACGAAATGATGGCCAACATGGCCGATCAGCCCGGCATTGTGCGGGTTCGCATCATGAATTCCGAGGGCGTGATCAGCTACTCGACGCTGCCTTCTGAGGTTGGTGGCGCGGTCAACAAAGATGCCGAAGCGTGCTACGGATGTCACGAGCAATCCAAGCCGCTCGCGCTGCTCAAGCGCTCGGACCGTTTTCGCGTTTATCACAACGACAAATCGCGGGTGCTCGGCGTCATCACGCCTATCGAGAACCAGCCGGCGTGTTCCAATGCCGCGTGTCACGCGCATCCCGCGAACGTACAGATTCTCGGTGTGCTTGACACCAATCTCTCGCTCGAGAAAGTTGACGTCAGCCTGGCGCAAGAGCGCCGCGCCATGCTGACCTACAACGGCATCGCGCTACTGCTGGTGGTTTTCCTGAGCGGAGTCTTTATCTGGTTCGTCGTGCGCAATCCCCTGAGAGAACTTAAGGCGGGTACCGAGCGTGTTGCCAAGGGCGAACTGGGCTTCCACATCCCAGTGAAGTCGAACGACGAAATCGGCGACCTGGCGCAGTCGTTCAATCAGATGAGCAGCCGCTTGCAACTGGCGCAAGCCGAAATTACGGCGTGGGCCCACACCCTCGAAGAGCGGGTCGACGAGAAGACACGCGAGCTGACGCAGGCCCACCAGCACATGCTGCAAGTGGAGAAGATGGCCACCATCGGCAAGATGGCCGCCGTAGTTGCGCATGAGATCAACAATCCGCTCTCGGGAATCCTGACTTACTCGCGTGTCGTAAAGCGGTGGATCCAGAACAATTTCTCCTCCGCCCCGCGCACCGAAGAGATGAGCGGCTCGCTCGACCTGATCGCCAGCGAGAGCAAGCGTTGCGGTGAGCTGGTGAAGAACCTGCTCTCCTTCTCTCGCGTCACTCCCATGAACCTGGAGTGGTGTGAACTCAACCAGGTCATCGACCGTTGCATTCGCCTGGTGCAGCACAAGATGGACATGGCCACCATCCAGCTCAATCTCACGCTGGGTGACGAACTGCCGCACGTGCGCTGCGATCCCAACCAGATCGAGCAGGTCGTGCTCGCCATGGTCATCAATGCCATCGACGCTATGCCGCAAGGCGGCAATCTCTGGATCACCACACGCCAGGTATCAACGTCCGCCATCGAGTTGACTATTCGCGACGACGGCATGGGCATCCCTGACGAACATCTGGCCCACATCTTCGAGCCCTTCTACACCACGAAAGAGTCTGGCGGCTCCGGTCTCGGGCTGGCGATCAGCCAGAACATTGTCGAACGCCATGGCGGCAGTATCGCCGTTCATTCGGTCGCGGGACAGGGAACGACTTTCACGATTTTGCTACCGGTTGACAGCCAGAGACCCACTCTAGCCAGCGACGAAGATCGCGCAACTCTGCAAGCGAGGTAACGATTATGACTAAAGGTAAATTACTGATCGTCGACGATGAATTGAGCGTCCGCGATTCTCTGGCCAAATGGTTTGCCGAAGAGGGCTACGACGTTGGCACCGCCGAGAACGCCAACGACGCGCTCACCCGCGTTGCGGAACAGACTTTCGATGTCGCGCTGGTCGATATCAAGATGCGCGGCACCGATGGCATCGAACTGCAGCGCCGCCTGCATGAAATCTATCCCGACATGCTGGTCATCATCATGACCGGCTATGCCTCGGTCGAGACCGCGATCGCCGCGCTCAAGAACGGCGCGTACGACTACGTCAACAAGCCGCTCGATCCCGACGAGATCGCCCATCTTGTCGCCAAAGCCATGGCGCATCACCAGACTGTGCAGGAGAACACGCGACTGAAAGAAACGGTCGCCGACCTCACCAATCCTACCGACATCATTGGCCAAAGCGGCGCCATGAAGCGCATCTTCGAGGCCATCGATACGGTGGGCCCGACGGATGCCACGGTGCTGATCACCGGCGAGAGCGGAACCGGCAAAGAACTCGTCGCCCGCGCCGTCCACGCGGCCAGCAATCGCCGCTACCATCCGATGGTTGTTATTCACTGTGGAGCGCTCACTGAAACACTGCTCGAGAGCGAACTGTTTGGACACGAGAAAGGGGCGTTCACCGGCGCGCAGTACCGCAAAAAGGGGAAGTTCGAAATCGCTGAGGGAGGAACGGTCTTTCTCGACGAAATCGGCGACATCAGCCTGAAGACGCAGACCGACCTGCTCCGTGTCTTGCAGGAGCGCGAGATCGTGCGCGTCGGCGGCAACCAAACCATCAAAGTTGATTTCCGGATTGTCGCCGCAACGAACAAAGACCTGGAGCTGCTGATCGAGGAAGGGAAGTTCCGCCCCGACCTCTTCTATCGTCTCAACGTCTTTCACATCGAGTTGCCCCCGCTGCGTGAGCGCCGCGAAGACATTCCTCCGCTGGTCGATCACTTTGTGCGCAAGTTCTGCCGCGAGATGAACAAGAAGATCACCCGTATCTCGACAGGAGCCATGAATGTGCTGCAGCAGTACGCGTGGCCGGGCAATGTTCGCGAGTTGGAGAACGCCGTTGAGCGCGCCATGGTCGTCGCCCAGGAGCCCGATCTGAAAGAACAGGACTTTACGCTGAAGTCGCGCATTGGTGCAAGTGTTGGAGGCGCGCGCAGTCTCGACGATGTCGAGAAAGATCACATCCTCCATGTGCTCGAAGATTGCGGCGGCAACCAGACGCGGACCGCCGACGTGCTGGGCATCGACCGTGTTACCCTGCACCACAAATTGAAAAAGTACGGCTGGAACCGCAAGGAGAAAGAGAAAGAGCTGGCCGGTATCGAGAGCCAATGAAGAAGCTGCAACTGCTGCCGGTGGGAAACGTCGATCCCCGCCTGCTCGAATGGTTGCGGCAGGCGCTCTACGAGAAGTTCCGTGTGCCGACGGAAGTCCTCGCGCCCGCGCTCGATCCCGCGTTCGCGCTACACGCCGAGCGCCAGCAATTCCACTCCTCTGAAATCCTGGGCGCCATGCAGCGCTACATCAATGGCGATACCTGGAGGCTACTCGGCGTCACTGAACGGGATCTTTACATCCCGATTCTCACGTTTGTTTTTGGCGAGGCGCAGATGGGCGGCTCCAGCGCCATCGTCTCGTATCATCGCCTGACACAGGAGTTTTACGGCCTGCCGCACGACCTCGACCTGCTCGCCAACCGGCTGTTGATCGAGTCGGTACACGAACTCGGCCATACCCTTCATCTTACCCATTGCCAGGAATATCGCTGCGCCATGGCGCCCTCACATGCAGTCGAATGGATTGACATTAAAGACAGCGGGTTTTGCGAGGAGTGCCTGGCGAAGGCCACACAGGCTGTGTAACCCGCCTCATTCTTCGTTGACTGGCTGACGCAACGCCCGTAAGATAATGTGACCCAAAGACACGTCCTTCTGATGGCCGACCAGATCATCTCGCACTACCGCATCGTCGAGAAGCTCGGCGGCGGAGGCATGGGCGTGGTTTACAAGGCTGAAGATACCCGCCTTCATCGTTTCGTCGCGCTCAAGTTCCTGCCCGAGGACATCGCTCGTGACCCGCAAGCGCTGGCCCGGTTTCAACGCGAAGCGCAAGCAGCGTCTGCACTGAATCATCCCAACATTTGCACGATTTATGACATTGGCGAGCAGGACTACCAGGCGTTTATCGCCATGGAATTCCTGGACGGAGTCACCCTCAAGCATCTCATTGCGGGAAGGCCGGTCGAACTCGAAACTATCCTGCCGATCGCGATAGAGATTGCCGACGCGCTGGACGCGGCCCACAGTGAAGGAATCGTCCACCGCGATATCAAGCCTGCCAATATTTTCGTGACCAAGCGCGGTCACGCCAAGATTCTCGACTTCGGATTGGCGAAGGTCACGGGCAAGCAGAGTTCGTCGAGCCAGATTGCCGCGGCAAACACAGCGGCTGAGACCTTCGAGCCGCACCTTACTAGCCCCGGCTCCGCGCTCGGTACGGTCTCGTACATGTCACCCGAACAGGTGCGGGCCAAGGAACTGGATGCGCGCACCGACTTGTTCTCGTTTGGCGTGGTGCTGTACGAAATGGCGACGGGAGTCCTGCCATTCCGTGGCGATAGCTCAGGACTGATTTATAAATCCATTCTCGACGCGACGCCCACACCTGCGGTGCGACTGAATCCCGAAGTGTCGGCCAAGCTGGAAGACATTATCGGCAAGGCGCTGGAGAAGGACCGGGAACTGCGCTACCAGCATGCGTCGGACATGCGGGCCGACCTGAAGCGGTTGAAGCGCGAGACCGAGTCGGGAAGAACGGTCAGCGATTCGGCGGCCGGAAGTTCGTCGGCTACCGGCCAAGCTGTGGCGTCTGTTTCAGGGTCTGGTATTCCGGCGGCCCCGAGTTCCTCCCAAGCGTCGTCGTCTTCCGTGCTGATGGCCGAAGCCCAGCGTCACAAAGGTGCTTTGCTTGGCACTGCGGCGCTCGTGGTCTTGCTGGTAATCGCCGCAGGCTTTGGCCTCTACAAACTCCTGGGCCGAAGCGGCCCTGCCATCGATACTCGCAACATCAGCATTCGGCCACTTACGGACCACGGACAGGCCATTGGGTTTGCCAGCATCTCGGCAGACGGCAGATTGGTAGCGTATGGCAGACGCGAGGGGGATCGCAGCCTGCGGGTCAAGCAGGTGGCCACCGGCAGCGAGGTAACGGTTGTGCCGCCGCAGGCGGGATTCTTTGGCGGGGGAGCCACGTTCACACCCGACGGCAACTATCTGTACTATGACCACGCGGACCCAAAGAATGGGAACACCTTCAACCTCTATGGCGTGCCAGCTCTGGGTGGAGCATCGCGGCAGATCGCGAGCGATGTCGGCAGCCCGGTCTCGTTCTCACCCGACGGCAAACGCATGGTGTACCGGCGCACGATCCAGGATAAGGGCGAAGATGAGTTATTGATCGCGAATGCGGACGGCAGCAACGAGCAGGTCATCTTCCGGCATGAGTCCGGGATCAACGGCTTCAATACGCAATCCTTCGTGGTCGGCTTCCGGCAATCTCATCGCTGTAGGCGCATTGCAGTTGGGCGAAGAACGGACTTGCATCCATTCTGGTGCTTACGCCAGAGGGCAAACTGGTTAAGAGCTTTCCGCTGCCCATGCTGCTTCGGGATTTGGCATGGCTGCCCGATTCTTCTGGACTGTTTTTCATTGGCTGCCGAAAAATCGACTGGTCGCCAGCAGGTGTGGTTCCAGCCTTATCCGGAAGGGCAGCCGTTCAAGATCACGAACGATTTGAGCCAGTACAATTCACTGAGCGTTACCGCGGACGGTAAGTCGTTCGTGACAACCCAGGAACGCCCGTCAGCAACGATTTATGTGGGCGATTCGCCGGCGGTGCTGAACGACAAGACCGAATGGAAGCTGACCCCGATTTCAACCGAACAAGCAACCGGCTACGCTCTCTCCTGGACCGCAGCCGGAAAACTCCTGCAGCAAGACGGGGCCAATCACGTCTATGTCACCGGCGGAGATGGCAGCAATCGGGTGCGCTTGCTGGACAATGCTGATGAGATGACTTTCTCCCCAATCTCCTGCGGCCAAGGGGATGGGATGATTGTGTCGAGGGTTCTGGAGAGCAATACCGCCAACCTCTGGCGTCTTAATGTCGCAACCGGTGAATTGAAGCAACTCACTTTCGGGAAAGACGAGGAAGTCGCTTCCTGTACGCCTGACGGCAAGTGGATGGTTTATGCCGGATGGGCCACCACCGACAATGTGCAACACATCTTCAAGATCTCGACCGACGGTGGCGCACCGGTGGAATTGGCCAAGGGCCAGGTGGTTGGCCCAGTGGTGTCTCCGGATGGCACATCAGTCGCTTATCGCAGAACTGACGGGCAGGGTGCTAACGCCAAATCGAAGTTTATTGTGCAGCGGCTGGAAGGTGGGCCCCCGTTGCAGGAGATCGAGCTGCCTCCCGCTTACAATGCGTTCTTGCCTGGGTGGGCGCCGGATGGACACGCACTCACCTACGTGCACAACACGACCGGCAATACGCAGAACGTCTATATGCAGCCCCTGGCTGGCGGGCCGCCCGTGCAGTTGACCCACTTCGATTCTGAACCGGCAGTCGTGGCTGCCTACGCCTGGTCACGGGATGGCAAGAAGTTCGCCATCACCCGTGCTCGCTACAACGACTCCGACGTCGTGATGTTCACCGGCTTCCGCTAGGCCACATCTCGAGACTCATGTAACTTACAGCGAACCTCGAAGAATTTAAGCGCGGCGCCGAGAGCGCACAACAGATGGCGTCGATCTCGTCGGGACAGGATCGTTGCGGCTTGGTTTCAGGACTTCGAAGTGGCCCGCGCTGGTTTCGGCCGGTCGGCCCACGTCCAACTGAACAGGTGTCCCTTATGTTCTTTAGCCATGGCGGTAAAGCCCAGCACGCCCATGGCGAGAAAGATCAGCAAGAAAACGACGGCAATGATGAGAACTGGCATACCTCACCTCTGCGCCCATTCTGGAACGCCCCTGCCCGACATGCTGTGACTGCAATCACCGGTGGATGTGAGGTGCTAACGGGTTGCCCGGGCGAGTTGCCTCAGTTTCCGCCTACTGCCGTCTTCCCGGCCAGTTGTGCCTTCGCCCGCGCCAGCTCCGGACGGTCGGACGTCGCGCTGGCGCAGTTCTTCACCAAGCTGGGCGTAGTACTTGTCGGCTTTAGCGGACTGGTTCGTCATCTCCGCGGCGCGCGCTGCGCCATACAGACCGTTGAACCGATTGGGATCGATCGTCATCGACTTCTCGTATTCCGCCAGCGCCTGCTCAGGATGGTTCGATTCCAGCAGTATGTCGGCCAGCATTTCGCGCGCGGGAATCTCCACTTCGCCCTTGCCCAGAGAGTCCTGCTTATCGGCGACACCGCTCATGATCTTTGCGGCTTCGTCGTTCTTGCCTTCGGCGAAGGCGATCCAGGCGCGAATCTCGTCGCGATCAGTGTCCATGTACTGCGCCAGGTAGGCATCGGGAGACTTCTTCACCGCTTCGACCATGGCGTCATACTTCGCGAGGTCCTGCTTCGCCGCCGCTGCATCTTTCAGGTGTCCACTGCCCACTGCCCGCGCCCAATAAGTGATGGCGGCGTTTTGCGGCATCGCATCCTTGGACGGCTCCAGCGCGGCTGCGTGCTTCCAATGCCGCATCTCGATGTCGTACGTGGCCGGAAACCCCGCGCGCGCCATGTCGAGATAATCGTGCATGTCATGGCCGGCCATGGTGTCCATGGTCGTGACCTTCTCTACCAGCGCGTGCGCCTTGTCGTCCTCGCCTACTTGCAGGTAGGCATAGTTCAGGAAGTCCATCGCATGCAGTTCATGTCCGGTCGAGCCAGACTGCTCCGACGCCGCAACCGACGCCAGGTTCGCCTCGATGTCCTCCTGCCACAGATCCAAGCCGCGCGAAAATGTGGCCCGGCATGTGCGCGGCGTGCGGAGACGACGGCGCAATCTGTCCGTAGCGCCGTGCTGCTGCCAGTCCATCGGATGCCATCTGCGGACTGTCGCAGGCATGAATGATGTAATGCGATATGCCGGGATTGTCCGGCGCCAGTGGAAATTCCGCATTCAGCATCGCCAGCGCCTTCTTCTGATTCGCAAACGTCGTGTCGCGCGGAGGCGCAGCCGCCAGCAACGACAATCCATAGAACGCCGTCGCCTCGTGGTCCTGCGGATACTTTTCGTGCAACTTCTCCATTGCCTGCGAGTAGGCGGCGACCCTCACCTCGAAACTCGACTTAGCGGAGTTCTGATAGAAAACGGCTAGCGCATCAATATAGTCGCGCTCGCGTTGTGTCTTCGCGTCCAGCTTCTGTCCCTTTTGCATCAGCGCCAACCCGCGTTGCAGCGTCGCCGCATTCGGACGGTCCCAGATCTGGTGCCACTGGCTCATCGCTTCACCCCAATAGGCGATTGCACACGTGGGATCGGCGGCGATGATATCTTTGAACTGCTGCTCCGCTTTGTCATACCAGAAGTCGTGCAGCAGCGCGACGCCTCGGTTGAACGCGGCTTGTTGCGTCGCGGCGCACGAGATAGGGAAGTCCACCGTACCAAGTTTTTCGGCGGCGCCCGACTGTGGCGCCGGCCCCTCGATCGCGAGCAGCGAAATGCTAAACAACAACACAGGCAAGAGTGCGAATAAGCGTAACTTCATGCGTGCCCCCCACATCGGCGCAAAGTATGGCACCTGGATGTCTTGGTTTAACCCAGAAGCGTCCAACAGTGTATACCGATTTCGGTAGTCCGCTCTAGAGTCTGCCGATTTGCTTGTCCAGATCCGCCAGCGTCCGACGCAGCAACTCGGAATACCGCTCGTTCGTGCTCTGCTCTAACTGCTGCACCACGAGGCTGCGCGATAGCTTCAGGTCCGACTTCCTGCGTCGCTGTTCCACTTGTTCGGAAGTAAGCGCTACGTTGCCTCTCACATCCTGGGCCGCGGCTGACTCCTCTATTTGCGCTTCAACTGACTTGCTTTCCCAACCTCTCGCCATATTTCGATTATAGGTCGTGCAAAACCGGTTGTTCAATCAGCGTCGCGCAGCAATCCTTCTTTGTGACAAGCCACTTGAGACTTTGTCAACGGCAGGTTGGCGGGCATTCGCGGGGAGGGCGGCCCCAGCTCCAACCTGCCACTTCGGTCGGTCAGAAGCCGGGGCCTCATCGGAGGAGACACTATGAGGAGGGGTGCAGCGGATCTCGAATATCCTGATTGTCGTTCTCGCCGTTCCATCGCGACGCCAGCGCGTCGGCCACGCCCGACAGCAGGCTGTGTACCGTGAACGGCTTCTTGATGTGTTTGTGCGTCGCGCCCAGCGTCGCCGAACGCAGAAGCTCACTCTCGGCATATCCCGTCATGAAGAGTGTAGCCAGTCCAGGCCGTATTGCCCTCACCTGCCGTGCCAGTTCCGGGCCATTCATACCCGGCATGATCACGTCGGTCAGCAGCAAATCGATCGCCGTGGACTCGTCGCACACGATATGCGTGGCCGCGACCGCCCCATCCGCCGTGAGCACGTGGTAGCCGCCCATTTCGAGCGCCTCGCGCGTCACTTCGCGCACCGCCGCCTCGTCTTCCACCAGCAGGATGGTCGCCGGAATCGCGTGCGTCCCTTGATACGACTGATTGTTGTTCTGCGTTCTCACATTCATCGCGCACCGTCCCTGCTTCCGCATCAATTTGCAAACTTGCCTCTGCTAAATGCACGCGCCTCGCCACTCCTCCCGCGTGGCATGCTGTCTCCGCAAACTCCAGCGCTGCAACGCTCTACGAATAAAAAGCGAAAACTGACGCGGCCCGCCACAATTCCCATCGCGGAACTCCATCCTCTTTTGGCACACCCGGATTGGGAATTCCCCTCTGTTATCCTCAATTTATTAACTTCCGGCGCCGAACTTCGCGCCACATCAAGGACTCACACCGACCATGACTCTCCGTTTCTGCAGCCGAATTGCTGCTGCTTTGCTTATCCTTGCCATCGCTGTTCCCGCCGACCTTCTCGCCGCCACGGCGCCACTTCCCAACACCGAAACCGTCAACTGGGAAGTGATGTCGCAGATCCGCAACGAAGGCTTCCACAACTCCAAGGTCATGGAGATCGAGGGCCAGCTCACCGACGTCATCGGCCCGCGCCTCACCGGCTCGCCCAACATGAAGCGCGCCAACGAATGGACGCGCGACCAGTTCACCGAGTGGGGTCTGGTGAATTCGCACCTCGAGAGCTTTCCCTTCGGACGCGGCTGGTCGAACGAGTACACCGAAGTTCGCATGGTCGCGCCGCAAGCTTCGCCGCTACTCGCTTACCCGAAGGCCTGGACCGTCAGCACCAACGGCGCCGTGCGCGCGCCTGTCTTGAAGGCCAAGCTCGCCACCCAGGCCGACCTCGACAAATACAAAGGACAGCTCTCGGGCAAGATCGTGCTCAACGGCGACATGCGCGAGATCACGCCCGGCGAGAAGCCTGCCTTGAAGCGTTACGACGACAAGGACCTGGCCGACCTTTCTCAGTACCAGATCCCCAGCGAGAAGCCGCGCTTCAACCGCGAAGAAATCGCCCAGCGCGTCGCCTTCCAGAAGACGCTCAACCAGTTCCTCATGGACGAGCACGTCGCCGCCATCATCGATCCCAGCCGCGCCGGTGAAGCCGGCCTGGTCTTCGTGCAGGGCGGAGCCAGCTACGAGCCCAACACTCCTGCCGGCGTTCCGTCGCTCGTCATGGCCATCGAAAACTACGGACGCATCACGCGCCTGCTCGACCGCAACATTCCCGTCGAACTCGAGCTCGACGTCCGCAACACCTTCTACGATTCCGATCCCAACGCCTACAACACCGTCGCCGAAATTCCAGGCACGGACAAGAGCGGCGAGATCGTCATGCTGGGCGCGCACCTCGACTCCTGGCACGCCGGCACCGGAGCCACCGACAACGCCGCCGGCAGCGCCATCACCATGGAAGCGATTCGCATCCTCAAGGCCATCGGATTCAAGCCGCGCCGCACCATTCGCGTCGCCCTCTGGAGCGGCGAAGAAGAAGGTCTGCTCGGCTCGGCCGCGTATGTGAAAGACCACTTCGGCTCGCACGCCGCGCCCACCGATCCCAAGGAACTCGCCATGCCCGAGTGGCTGCGCAAGAACGATACGCCGCTCAACCTCAAGCCCGAGCAGGCCAGGGTCTCGGCGTATTTCAATGTCGATAACGGCACCGGCAAACTTCGCGGCGTCTATTTGCAGGAGAACGAGGCCGTCGCGCCCATCTTCAGCGCCTGGATGCAGCCCTTCAACGACCTCGGCATGACCACGCTGACCATGCGCAACACCGGCGGCACCGATCACGAATCGTTCGACGCCGTCGGCATCCCCGGCTTCCAGTTCATCCAGGACCCGGTCGAGTACATGACGCGCACCCACCACTCGAATGAAGATGTGTACGAGCGCATCCAGCGCGACGACATGATGCAGGCCGCCGTCATCCTCGCAGCGTATGTGTACGACGCCGCCATGCGCGATAACATGCTCCCGCGCAAACCGCTGCCGAAACCGGTGCCGGCGACGGCTCCCGCACCGGCGGCGGCGCCGACCTCACCAAAGCCGTAGTGGCTAGTTTTGATTTGTCATCCCTCGGTTGTCCGCCGTAGCGGACGACTGAGGGATCTGCTGTTATTTCGATTCGTCATCCTGAGCGGAGGCCGGCCTTGCCGCCGGAGTCGAAGGACCTGCTGTTTCTTCGCTCCAATGGCACCCGCCAAACCGACTTGGGTCGCGACTCACCACTTCTGTGCGACTCGCACCTACCTATCAGTTAACGACGAATTAATGGTCTTCCGAGTAGAAACATCCGGTGACCACAGACTATTTTCAATTTCCCCACCTAAAGGCTATAGACAACTATTCCAACTTGGCCCAATATCGCGACACTCTTAGCTCGAAAGTACGTGGGATTTCAGATTTGCTTAGTTCTCGATAAGTATAGGCTCGGGACCCGGCTACTTCGTCTAACCGCCGTTAGTTCCCGCCGATAGCGCCATGGTGTCAGGATGATCGTCCTCCGCTGAGAAGCTCGATTCGAATCTTCAAAGAATGATGTGGGTGACGTGCGTAACTCTGCATCTCATTCGAAAAGGTGGTTCATGCGCAAAGCCATTAACTTTCTGATTAACGGAATTGTAGCTATCGCCATTTTGGCTGGGGGTGCGGTTGCGCAGGCTCCGCCGACATTTCCTATAACCGTGACCCCCCAGGTGATTCAGCCTACCGGTGGCAAGCTTCCGTCAGCGATGAACATGACAGTGGCATGTGGAGACAAGACCTCGCACGATTTCACCAAAGACACTCTGGTAGTCATTGGTGATGGCCTAACATTGTCGGCACAGCCTACAAGCTCTGGTATCTGCTCGATTACGTACGGCGTTACGATTGCTTCCAGCGCGAGTTCAGGGACCCACCAGATCCAACTTGTTGACCAGAACAAGAACACTCTTGCTACCGCAGATATCACTGTCCTGGACAGTTCAGCGGGCCCACTGCCCCCCGGCTTAGCACCTCAGGCGGACACGTTTTGGGGCGTCATGAGCCAAAAGGCCTGCGCGGATACTTTTGGGACTCGAGTAGCCGAATTTCTTTACTGCATCCAGCTAACTATCGGTAACAATTCCGGCTATCCACTTAAGGTCGCCCGCGTTGGTTTCTCAAACCAGTTTTCTCCTGCGACTAACGCCCCGCCGCCACTCACCGTCGCCAACAGCAGCTACAGATCGACGAGAGCCATCTTACTGAAAGAGAATGTCACCAACGGCCGTAATATTGCATATAACGTTCTGGCAGCGACAGGCACTCTGATGCTGGCATTCAGCCCATATTTCGGCAGTCAGCATACGAATGTGGTTCCCAACACGATCAATAACGCTCGGCTCCACTGGACAACAGCCTCGTCCATCGTGAGCGGCCCCCTCCTTGCAGCGTTTAACCTCGTAGCACCTAACCCTGTTCTTACTCAGTTAAATAACCTCGACGATGAGAGTTTCCGCGACAGTCAGATAATTGGCGCCAACGACCAGTCGCCACCCATGGTGGTCTTCGTTGAGAAACAGGCGATGACGTATGAACTTGCTCGGCTCAAGACCCAATACCCGGAACTGGAAACCTACACCGGCGCCAAGGACCCGAAGGTTCCGAAGAAATACGCCACACTATCAGCCACCCTGGGGAACTCGGGTAATTCTCGAAACACGTTCTCGCCCCACAGGGGAGGGTTCAGCCCTTACCTGGTGGAACTTGCTTTGGGCAGCGTAGTTATAATCGGCGACCAAATCGCATATCTTCAGAGAGTTCAGATTCAAACTAGCGCCGCGCCCGCCCCCACGACTGGCCCACTTGGGGCGAAGCCTTCGAGTCTGAGTTTCACCGGCCAGACGATTCTGACCCCCAGTCCGCTGCAAACTGTGACTCTGACCAACGCTGGCAGTTCGACATTGACGGGCATTAGCACGCAACTTTCGACAAACCCTGCAGACTTTGCCATTCAAAATGGCTGTTCCTCTACCCTTTCGGCTGGGGCCAATTGTGTTGTATCGGTCGGATTCGTGCCGTACCCAACAGTAGGAGCGCCGCCGGCTCGAACGGGAGTGCTGCAAGTGTCCTATGTCGGCGGTTCTGGGCCCTTTACAATTCCCTTGTCTGGTACTGCAACCAACCCGGCCGACGGAGTGGCCGTGGCTACAAGTTTGGATTTCGGCACGGTGAAGTTCGGTCCGCCGGCTGGCACGGCAACTGCAACGCTGACAATTGCCAACGTCGGTGCTGCGGGTAATGTCAACCTGGTGGTCGCGCCACCAGCCGGTGCGGCCGCGGCTGCGTTTGTCCCTACTCTCGGCCCCAATTGCAGCGGCCTGCTGGGACTAGGGACAATCTGTTCTGTCACATATGTCTATACTCCGTCTGCGGTCGGCTCGCAAAGCGCTTCGGTTGCAGTGAATTACACGATCAGCGGGGCTGCCGCACCCGCCCGAAACGTAGCGCTGAGCGGTACGGGCCAATAGCGATGCTGCAACGGTGGGATTCTTGGTTCGTTGGCTTTTGTTGGCCTTTATAGACTACTAGCTGTGCTGGCAACTGGTTACTAAAGTACGTACCCCCTGTACTTTCGTAACTTGCACCTTCCCTGAATCTTTGCCACCCTTAATACCGTGGGGGCTAAGCCTCCGCGCGAACGGTGTTCGACTTTGCTGCCGGTTTCATTGGGCAGACTGTACTAACTCACTCTGGGTTTTTGCGAGGGGCGAAAAGCGAATCGCAAAAAGCGCAGAGCTGACAGCCTGTTTTTTGGAGGCCGTATGGCTTTCTGTACTCGTAACCATCTCGAAGAAGATGGCGTCCGCTGCGATTCTCCCGCCCTTCTCAGCCATATCTTCCTTGATTTCCGCACAAACATTGTCCGACGACGACGGCAAACAGCCCCGCAACTCCAATCGGCTCTGGAATTTACGTGTAACTACCTTTGGAATTAAGGTTTTGCACAGAAAACATGGCCTAAGCCACTGATTCTAAGGATTCGACGGGGAGGGGGGTACCCCCGCCCGATCCCGTTCCCAAAATGGGAAGAAGCGGATTTCAGCAATCGCAGTCCCGGCTGAGTTCCAGAGCCGATGCCTATTCGTATCTCAGCCCCACGAGCGGATCAACCCGCGTGGCGCGGCGCGCGGGTACTAAGCAAGCTGAGGTGCCCACGGCCGCCAGAACTACGATTACACCTATAAGTCACCAGAAGTTGATTTTCGCCCGTTTATTCGCTTGACAAATTGATTTTATCAATATAAATATTAGCTTAGTTAAGTTATTAGTTATGGGAACTAAAGATTCCAAAGCGACGTGCGACTGGCAGGAGCTGACCCGGCTTACGCAGGGACAGGAGATTGTCGTCGAGCGAGTGCGGTTAGCAGGCAAGAAAATCGCTGTCGAAGGCCGCTTCGAGTTGCCGCAATTGGCGAGGCTCAGTTCCGAAGACCAGGTGTTTGTGGTGGCGTTTGTGCGCTCCCACGGCTCCATCAAAGAGATGGAGCAGGTCTTTGGGGTGAGCTACCCCACGATCAAGGCCCGGCTTACGCGCATCGCGCAGAGCCTGGATTTCGTAGACACCAACCCGTCGCCCTCGCGCACGGAAATATTTGACCGGCTCCGCCGCGGCGAGATCACCGCGGAGGATGCCATTCGCGAACTGGAGTCGTTGCCATGATTCCCCTCGTAGGTGTTATCAGTTGGAGGCGCTGGCCGCATAGCCGGAGTTTCCGGTTGTGGGTGCCGTTATTCCTGCTGTGGCTGTTGCTCTTGCCGTTTGCGTTGCTGGCACTGCCCGTGCTGTTCATCGTCTGCCTGGTGAGCCGGGTGAATCCGTTCGAGGCAATCGCGACGTTCTGGGCCATCTGTGCGGGGTTCCGCGACACGCACATCGAGATCGACAACGGCGAGGCGCTGGTGCTGATCCGCATTCTGTAGGAGAAGTTATGAACGAACATCGGCGTCAAATTCTGGAAATGCTGTCGCAAGGCAAGATCACGGCTGACGAAGCCGAACGCCTGATCACCGCGCTGGACAAGGGCGCTGGAGCGAGCGCGTCAGAGAATGGCGCGTCGACGCCTGCTTCCAGATACAAGTATTTGCGCGTTCTGGTCGATTCCGACAATGCGGGCGACCCGCATCAGGGACCGGTGAGGGTGAACATCCGAGTGCCGATGCAGTTGCTGCGGGCTGGAGTGCGATTGACCGGACTGATTCCGCCGCAGGCCCGTGAGCACGTGAACCGGGCGTTGCACGAGCGGGGAATCCCGTTTGATCTGAGCCAGATCAAGCCGGACAACCTGGAGGAGTTGGTCGACCTGCTCAATGAACTTACCGTCGACGTGGACGTCAATGGTCGAGGGCGAGGCGACGAGAAGGTGAAGGTGCGGGTGTTCTGCGAGTGAGGAACTCGCTTCAGAAGCCAACGTGCCGAAACCTGACCGGTGATATAGCAATCTACGACACGTGAAAAATTGCTTGCATGCGGTTGTTTAGAATCAATGACTTGGGGGAAAATCGTTCGTAAGCCATTGATAAATAATAGAGTTATACGTATCCATTAGTGGCCGTAGGACTTAGAGCGCAAGTTTCGCTGTAATTCACCCATGCTTGTCATACAAGTCATACAAGTATGGATGCGGAGCCAAGGTGTCAAAGAACTGAGAAAAGCCTGCAGCCTAGGCGCAAGGCCGGCAAGAGACACAAATCCCTTGCCTCACGATGCTGTTGTAACAGAGCGGGAGGTAAGGTACGAAAGGACGCCGGACACAGCGCCTTGTGACAAGGTTCTCGCACGGCACGGCTGGAGAGCTGCCGACGCCTCGTGGGCTGAAAGTCCACTGGCCGATGGCAAAGATCATGGACTTGTACATAGCGAAGACAAGCCGGGGCGAAAGAGCTGCAGATAAAGTCGGAAAAGCAGATTCCTCGCGGGCTAAAGCCCGCTCGGAAAGGCCAAATAAACGATGTCACGCTGGCCTAAAGGCCAGCTCTACCCAAAATCACTATTTTCCACAGACTCTAAAGCCCCTCATCTTATGGCACGCTAATTCGCCAGGCTTAAGCCTGGCGCTTCCGCCCGTAGACGGGAGAAGCGGCGCCGCATAACGGCCAGCAAGACCCTATAATGAAGGCCATCCAGCCGCGGCTTCCTTTGGGGTATTCAGTGCGCCCTTCGAGGCCCGAGCTTTCGGTGTCGGTTAGGAGGCCCTTATGTCGCCAAGTTCCGATCTGGTTGCAGTGCGTCTGCCGCGGAATTATGACGTCGAGCTGTTGCAGCGTGACTTGCGAACGCTGCAGGAAGTGCAGCGTGCTCCTCAGCCGGGGCCGTATCACAAGGGCGAGTGGACCGGCATCGCGCTGTATTCGATGGGCGGGAAGCAATCGACGTTTCCCAGCGCGGCGGGAACAGACCTCTACCAGGAAACCGAAGAGCTGCAACGCGCGCCATATTTCAAGCAGGTACTGGACGACTTGAGATGTCCCAAGGAAGTGGTGCGCATCCTTTTTCTGCCGCCGGAAGGTCATATTAAAGACCATTTCGACTTTCATACCAGTTTCCAGTTTGGGTTGCTGCGGCTGCACATTCCCATCGTCACGCATCCGGACGTGGTGTTCTTCATCGACGGGCAGCGCATGACGTGGAAACCCGGCGAGCTGTGGTACGGTGATTTCTCGAAAGTCCATTCCATTAAGAACAACAGCTCGGTGGTGCGGGTGCACATGGTGATTGATGTGCAGATCAACGATTTCGTGCTCAGCCTGTTTCCTGAAGATTTCATCGCGCGGCGTCGCGCGGAGGGCATCTCGATTACCACCGATCCCATTCCTGCGTCGGAGGCCGAGTTGCGCAGGTTCGCCTGCGATTTCAAGATTCCAGGCGAATTCATGCCGATGTTCGTCATCGGCAAGCCGCTGAGTGCGTTGGCGAAAGGCGCCAACGCATCGGTACGGCTGATTGATGGGAAGCTCAATGTGCTCATCGACAACGAACCGGCGTTCCGGCTGGAACGTATGTCGGACGATGTGTTCGGCATCTCGGGATTGCCTCCGGGCATGACGCTGCAGTTGAAGCGCGAGAACCAGGTGGTGCGCGACGTGGTGCTGCACATGAAAGGTCTGCCTAAGGACCTTTACTCAGCGCGGCTAGGAATCATGCGTGGGCCGTCAATCAGCGAACAGAGCGTCTCGCTGCCAGTCATTCAACAGACGGCCAATTCTGCCGGATCGCTGAGCTAGGGAGGCTCGCGGGCTAAAGCCCGGGCCGAGATGACAAAAATAGGGGACTTCTCGGCACGACTAAAGAGGCCGCTGAAATAGCCGTTTTGAGCAGTGCAGTAGACAACAGGGGCTAAAGCCCAGGAGTATTATCAATCGCTTACGGTGCGGCTGAAGCCGCACCCTGATACGAATCGGTCAGGGAAGAGAGTTTTTCAGCAGCCTGTAAAGTCGGGTCCTGGCACAAACCATCGCAGAACGCAGTTTTTTCGCAGGTTATAAGGTCGACTCGTGTCCAGTGGATACAGCAACCAGACGAGTGTCGCAGTTGCTTCCGGCGCGCCGGTGAAGGGTGCTGCCGGTTTTTTGTCGCGCCCCTTGGGATGGGCGCTCTGTCTCACACTGCTGCTTGGCATCGGCATCCTCCGCATCGTTTCTACCTATCACGTCTTCAATCACACCATCGATGAGCCTTCTCATCTCGCCTGCGGCATCGAGTGGTGGGAAAAAGGCACCTACACGATCGAGACCAAGCACACTCCGCTGGCGCGCATCTCGGTCGCGTTCTTGCCGTACCTGTCAGGCCTGCGCGCGCCGATGCAGTTTACGAAGTGGCAGGACACGTATCCCATCCTGTCGGCCGATGGACACTATTGGCGCAACCTGACGCTGGCTCGAGTCGGTGTTCTGCCCTACTTTGTTATCGCTACCATCGTCGTGTTTTTCTGGACGAAGCGGTTGTATGGTCCGCCAGCGGGTTTGTTGGCTGCTGCCGTCTTTACCATGTTGCCGACGATCCTTGCGCATTCGGCAGTCGCGACCACCGATATCGCTTTCACTGCCGTGTTTTGCTGGTCTCTATATGCGCTTACCTTGTGGTTGCGCCAGCCCGATTGGTGGACCGCCGCGCAGTTTGGCATCGCGAGTGGACTGGCATTATGTGCCAAGTTTTCGACGGTCGCCTTTTTGCCCAGTTGTGGGGCCGCCATCCTAGTTCTGTATGGCGTGTCGGGGCGGCGAGACTGGCGGGCGCTACTCCGGACAGTCGGCCTGTCAGTGGTTTGCGCCTTCCTGGTGACGTGGGCGGTATATCGTTTTTCGCACGCACCCGTGAACCATGTCACAACTGTTCCCGACCGTATTGCGGCGAAGGCGTTTGGCGATTCGTCGCGACTGACTGGCTTGGTTCGTGGGATTACTTCGACGATACAGGTGCCTGCGCCCGAACTGCTGGATGGCGTTCGCATGATGCGCGATCAACACCGGCAAGGCACGATCTCCTATCTCTTCGGACACGTAAAGGAGGAAGGAGGATGGTGGTACTTCTTTTTTGCCGCGGTCGCGCTAAAGACACCTCTCGCCGTGCTACTACTCGCGGCGATAGGAGCTATCGCCAGTGTGCGTCGCTATACACGCGATAGAAGTGACTGGGAAATTGCGGTGCCAATAGCGGTGGCTGCGATGATCATGATCGTCACGGCTCCGAGTGGCCTCAACAGCGGAGTGCGCTATGTGATGCCGATATTTGTGTTTCTGGGCATCCTCGCCGCGGCTGGGCTTGTGTTGCTCTGGACGCGGCAGGAGCATCGGGGAGCGTGGCGCCTGATTGCGGTTGTGCTGGTGGCGTGGCTAGTGACCTCGTCGTTGCGCGCGCATCCCGATTATTTGGCCTACTTCAATGAATTTGGCGGAAAGGACCCGTCGCGACTTCTTGTCATCAGCGACCTAGATTGGGGACAGGACCTGACACGTCTGGCGATCTATCTTCGCGAGCACGATGTGCAGCACGTTGGTGTCGCGTACGATGCCTTCTACGATCCTGCAGCGCTGGGGCTTCCTGACACCAAGAAAATCGTCTTTTGTAGTGACACGGCCTCAGGCTGGGTGGCCGTTGAGGTGCGGCGAGTTCGCCTGCATCCTCAGTGTTTTCAATGGCTGACCGGCCAGCAGAGGATCACCATCGTGGGAAAGACGATGTGGATTTACCACCTGCCGGAGCGGTAGTCGGTGAAGTGTGCGAATAGCGCTATTCTGGGCGGCGGAACGCGCTAGCCGGCTTGACCTGGCGGATGAGGTAAACCGGCCGCCGCTTGACCTCTTCGAAGATCATGCCGATATAGATCCCCAGAATTGCAATTAGCAACATCGAAGTTCCGCTACTGATGGTGAGTACCAGCATCAGGGAACTCCAGCCGGGAACGAGCTTGGAAGTTTCGCCGCGAATCCAGAAGCTCAGCACGTACGCGCTTTCGGCGAGTGCCAGCAGGATGAAGATCGTCCCAATGAAGAACCCCAACCGCAGAGGAGCCTGGGAAAAGGAAAACATGCCGTCCTTGGCCAGGCGCAGCATCTTGCGGAATGAATATTTCGATCGGCCTTCGATGCGTGCAGCAGGCATGTAGGGCAGCACTACCGAATGGAAGCCGATCCACTGCACCATGCCGCGATAGAAGCGGTGATACTCGGGCAACCTCCGTAGCGCTTCGGCGGCCTCCCGCGACATAAGCCTGAAGTCGGCAGCGCCACTTACGATGTGCGTCTCACCCAGGCGGTTGATGAGGCGGTAAAAGAGCGAGCCGGTGACACGCTTGAAGGCGAAACCTTTGCGGTCAGTATCGATGCGCTGCGTCTGTACGAGGTCGTAGCCTATCTCGAAGAGGCGAACCATCTCCGGGACCAGTGACGGCGGATGCTCGCCATCACCGTCCATCATGATGAGCGCGTCGGCATCGAATATTGCAAGGCCGGCGCTGATGGCCGCTTGGTGGCCGAAATTGCGGCTGAGTTCGATGGCCACGATGCGCGCGTCGGACTCCGCCATGCGATCGAGCACGGCGGTGGTGTCGTCGGTCGAGCCGTCGTTGACATAGATAAAGCGGAACGAATGTTGTGCCAGCTGCGTCAAAGCCGCGGTCAGGGAGCCGTGAAAGCGCTCTAGCGCCGGGCCTTCATTGAACACCGGAATGATGAAGTCGATGGTCGCCATGGATCCGCAAAGGGAGCACGCAACAAGTTGTAAAAGTGTCTAGGTAGTGTAGCGCAAGCGTCCCGAGGGACACAGTTAGCGCTGTTTATACCTGATTACTTGCGCACCGAACCCAGCAAAAAACCAGCCCGACATGGGAATGTACCGTGGCGGACGCCACAAAATCTCTGAGTCGCGGCGTTCGATGGTTCATCTGAAACGCCAGAACACGGAGCCGAATCCGACTAGCCATAGAGCGCCACTTTTTGGGTCGCGGGGTCAATATGACCGCGGGATGTTCAAATATCACACGCGAGCGTGAGCGGTGCCGCACGATTCTTGTCCCCAAAGTGCTAAACCTGCTGTTATCGCTATTTCTCAGCTCGGTTCAGGAGTTTCAATGACTGACCATCAACCTCTCTCCAAAGACACCAAGATGGCCATGGCCTCACAGTTCCTGGGGTTCATGTTGGACGCCTATGACATGGCCTTGGTCCTTGTCATGGCCCCCATCCTGGTCAAGGTTTTCGTCTCCCCCAAAGGCAGCGCAGCCTGGCAATACATTGTGATCGTGTTCAGCTATTCGATCACGATGGCGGCGAGACCCATCGGTTCGGCGATCTTCGGACGTTACGCCGACAAAATCGGCAGACGATTTCTGCTGGTACTCACCATCGGCGGCGTGGGTGTGATGTCGCTGCTCGGAGGCTTTCTACCGACCTACGCGCAGATCGGTGTCTGGGCTTACGTAATCTTCTGCGTGCTTCGGCTATTCATGGGAATCTTCTTCGGTGGCGAATACGCGGTCGGGCATACCTTCGCCATTGAATATGCTCCCCAGAAGCGGCGCGGAGCCATCGGGGGATTTATCCAGTCTGGTTTCCCGCTCGGCTACGTATTCGCTTCGCTCGTGTTCGCAGCGATCTCGTTCTTCACCACCAAAGAGGCTATGGCCGCCTACGGCTGGCGCATCGCGTTCATGACCGGCGTGCTGCCGGTTTTCCTGGCGCTTTATATCCGGAAGAACCTGAACGAATCGCCGGAGTTTGAGAAAGCTAAAGCGGAAGGAAACATTGAAAAATCTCCGTTCTTGAGCCTGTTCAAGCCGCCGCAACTGTGGGACTTTCTGCAGGTTTTCTTCTTCATGACAGGATTGTTCCTCACTGATTATTCGGTGTACGGGTTCCTGCCGAACATCCTGACGCTGAAAGGGCGCGGCTTCGACACGACCACGTACAGCTTGATCTACGGCTTTGCCCTGTTCATGGCGTTTCTGGGATACAACTTCTACGGCTGGCTGTCGGACCGGACAGGCAGAAAGATCCTCACACAGTGGTATTGCGTGTTCCTGATCGTGTTCGGAGTGCCGGTGTTTTACGTGCTGTATCACGCCGCCATCGAACGTAACTTATGGATGGCGGTGCTGGGCACGGTGATGGCGGCCATGCTCAAACTGGCATGGGGAGTGGTTCCCGCTTATCTATGCGAGCGCTTCCCCACAAGGCGTCGAGCCGCAGGCGTGGGCTTCGGTTACTCCTCAGGCGCTCTGCTAGGAGCTTGGTTTAGCGCTTACGTCTGGTGGGCCCACAAGATTCCGTTCATCGCCAACATTGAAAAGCAGGACCTGTGGCTGTCACCGGCTGTGGTGCTGACGGTGGGTGCGATTATGACCTTCGTCAGCCTGCTGTATTCGCCGGAGACCAAGGACTTGCATCTCGACGAGGTGGGAGTCGTCAAGGAACCCAGCCGCGGACCAGTGCGAGTGGAAACCGTACCGGCACATGCTGTAGCCCATCATTGAAATAGCCGCGCATCGGCGCTGAGTGACTAAAAGACGATTCGCGCGACGTGGCCAAGACGTTCGGGTCCGTCGCGCGAATTTTGACTTGGTGCAGCAGTTTATACCGACATCTGTGAGGCATGAAAGAGCCGCGTCGCTACGATTTCGCGATCGGCCGTGTTCGTTATCGTTTTCGTGTCTTCCAGTTTTTGCATTTCGGTACTCCTGTTTTAGTAGGGTTGTCGGGCGCGACTGCTAAGATCGCCGGTCGTAAAGATCCTTCGCGGACTAAAGTCCGCGAAGGATCGGTAAGACTAAAGGACCGTGCGGCACGGCTAAAGCCGTGCCCTTTCAAAAACTGCGGTCCGCGCCACGTCAGTGAGCTCACATCTTCGCCAACAGTTCGGCGAGGCGGTCGAGGCTCTGCTTCCAACCAGCTTCCATTCCGGCCAAGGGCTGGGCCGTTGCGGCGGTAGTCTTGATCACGCGCGATTGCAGTGTCAGCTTCGTCTTGCCGTCTTGCTCCTCGAAGGTCACGTTGTGCCGCACTTCGAGTTGGTCGCTGCCCTCCGCATCGGCGTAGGCGGACGTGGTGAAATCCAGCCATTCGGGTTCGATGACTTCGTGGAACACGCCGCGGACCGGAATTATCGTGCCATCCGGCGCGCGCATGTCGATGCGGATCAGCCCTCCGGGCCGCGCATCCCATTCGCACACTGGATTCGTAAATTCTCGGGGTCCCCACCACTGGGCCACGTGATGCGAGTCGGTCCAGGTGCGCCAGGCCAGGCTGCGTGGGGCATTCAAGATTTCCGTGATGTTCAATTCCTTGAGCCCGGAGTTGGGATCAGTGCTTCTTACGTTGGTTGCGGACATGGTGCTTCTCCTTCTTGTCTTTTTCTTGAAGCGTGCGCAGGTATTCGTCGAGCCGATCGAAACTCTGCTCCCAGAAGCGGCGGTAATGGTCCACCCAGTCGGCGACGTTTTTGAGCGGCTCAGCCTCCAGGCGACAAGGACGCCACTGGGCCTCACGGCCGCGCGCGATTAGGCCGGCACGCTCCAGCACTTTTAGATGTTTGGAAACCGCGGGCATGCTCATGTCGAATGGTTCGGCCAATTCCGTTACCGAGGCCTCGCCCGAAGCCAGGCGGGCGAGGATCGCGCGTCGAGTGGGATCGGCGAGGGCGGCAAAAGCGGTGCTAAGGCGGTCGGTCATGGTGTATTAAACCTATTAGTTATATAACCTATTAGTTAAATACAGCAGATGCGGAACGCATGTCAAGAGGGCTGGAAAAAGATTTGTCGTTCGTTGGAAAGATTACCGGGTGCGTCGCAGGTCCAGGGGTGCGGCCTCTGGACCTACTCGGCAGAGTTAGATCGCCTCTGTTTTCGCGCCTCGCACGGTAAGCACCGGACAGCGCGCATGCCGCACGACCCAGTGCAACACCGTCCACGGAAGATGATTGGCCATCGCGCCGGCTGGATGGACACCCATGACGATCAGGTCCACATGTCCTTCATTCGCCTTGCGCACGATCGAATCGGCTGCCAAACCGGACTCGACCGCCACGTTGGGCTTGCACCATAGGCTGGCGTCGTCAGGAATCAGGTTCCACAGCCGCTTGCGGTAATCGGAGAGCAGCTCTTTGGAGTATTCCAGGGGCATCGGTTCCAGTTGCTCCAGCACATGCAACAGGGTGATTTCGGCGTTGCTCTCTTCAGCCAGCGACAACGCGTAGGGCAGAGCATGCAGCGAGCCTTCGGAGAAGTCGGTGGCGAACAATAAGTGGGTCAACTGCTCATGATCGACGATGCTCGTCAATACGTCAGGCCCAATGGTCATGACCGGGCAAGGCGCGTGCCGGAGCACTTGCTCGGCGACCGATCCGAGAAACAGAGTTCCGAGAATGCCGCGGCCGTGCGTGCCCAACACGACCAAGTCGAAGTTCCGTTCCTCGATGAGCGCCGAGATCTCGGGCCACGGATTCCCCTGCTTCAGCACAGTCTCATGAGGATACATGTGCAGCGCCTCGAAACCTTCCAAGTGCGCCAAGCCTTCGGCGCCGCGCTTTTTGTGCCAGTCCAACTCCACCGGGACCGGCTCCATGGGAATGGGGGTCTGGGATTCAGGCGGCGCGACGTGCACCACGGTGAGTTGGGCGTCGAAGCGCTTGGCCGTGCCGAGAGCATACAACAGGGCGTGTTGCGACACCTGGGAAAAATCGGTTGCCAACAGGATATTTTTGAAGGCCACACGCGTGGCGACATTGGGTGCCATGGGACACCTCCACCAGCGAGCTTTGGAAAGAATCTACTCTTCTCATACTCTCGCGCAGGCGGTGTTGCAGTGATAACAGTCACGGGAGGGTGTGAGACAGGGGCCGACACTGTGTGTCTGCCCCGCCGTAGGGCCCGCCACCCTCATAATCAGCAGCGCGATTTTCTCCGGATGTATGCAATCACGAGGGCAGACCCGGCCAGCGCCATGCTGCCCGGCTCGGGCGTGGTCGCATAGGTTGTCATCAGGTACTCGCTCTCCGAGCGACCCCGCGATGGCACATCGGCAGTAGCCGTCCCGTATGTTGACCAGCCGTTGGTCCAAAAACCGAAGAACGGATATTGATAGGTCTGGTCCTCATCCGTGTACCCATTGCTAAGGTCGATGTACTCGAAATCTTGAAATGTACCTCCGCCGATGAAACCCGAGAAAACGCTCGAGTTTGAAGAGGTCAGGCCGGTGACGTTGCCGCCTGTGATCGAAGCCGTACCAAGGCCCTACTTCGAGTCGATAGGCACTTTGTATTATCTGCGAATCGGATCGTGGATCGGCCTCAGCCTGATTGCTATCAACGTGAACAATCGAACGTACCAGGCAGCGTTCGCGGTGTTTGCGCTGCTGACCGAGGTGTTGTTCATCCTGACCGCTCAACTGACGATGGGTTGAGGGACAGCAGATTGAGACAGGAACTCCGCAGTCGTGTGTTCTACTAGCAACGAACTTTTTTCATTCCTTTGACCGTCTCGCCTCCATCGCCAAGTCTCTGGACCAGCCGCCGCTGGCGCATTGCCGTGCTGCTCGGTATCGGAGTCATCGTCAACTTCTTCGATCGCGTGAATCTCTCGGTCGCCATCACGCCGCTGAAGAGCGAATTTGGTCTCAGTACCGTCGCCCTCGGATACCTGCTCAGCACCTATAGCTGGACATATGTAATGTTGCAACTGCCTTCCGGGCCGGTGCTCGATCGCTTTGGCGTGAAGCCGGTCATCCGCATCAGCGCGCTGCTGTGGAGCGTGGCTTCGTTTGCTACGGGACTGGCGCGCGGTTTCGCCGCTATCGTGTCGGCGCGTTTGTTGCTCGGCGTCGCGGAAGCTCCGACGTTTCCCGGCAACGCCAAAGCCATCGGAGTGTGGTTTCCGCGGAGCGAACGCGGACTGGCGACGGCCATCTTCGACTCGAGCGCCAAGTTTGCGTCCGCGATTGGCATTCCGCTGGTCGCTGTCATCGTGCACTACTGGGGCTGGCGGGCGAGTTTTCTTGCGACGGGCGTCCTCAGCGTCGGATACTTTGCGCTGTTCTGGCGGGTTTATCGCGATCCCACCGATGACCTGCTGTTGTCGCCTGCGGAGAGCGAATACATCGCCGCTGGTGGCGGCGAAGAAGAAGCTGCCGTCGATCCGCGTCACGCCGCGTCATTGTGGTTCTTGCTACGGCGGAAGAAAGTTTGGGGTCTTGCCCTCGGCATGGCCGCGTACAACTACAACTTCTATCTTTTTCTCACATGGTTGCCGGGGTACCTCGGTACTGCGCTGCATCTCGACATCCTGCGGTCTGGCTTTTATACCGCGATTCCGTGGTTGGCGGCGACAGTCAGCGACCTCGTCGTCGGCGGATGGCTGGTGGATCACCTGATTCGCAAAGGTCGCGATGCCACGCGTGTGCGGCAGACCATCCTGATTTCGGGACTGGTGCTCGCGCTGGCGGTTGCGGGCGCCACGCGTACCACAAATCCTCGCGTCGCGATTTTCTGGATATCGATCGCCCTCTGCGGACTGGCTGCGTCAGCCCCGGTAGGCTGGTCGATACCCAGTCTCATTGCGCCGGCGGGCAGCACGGCACGGGTGGCCGGCATCATGAATTTTGTCGCAAATTTACCTGCAATCCTTGCGCCGGTTATCACCGGATATCTGGTCGGTAACTCGCAGTCGTTTCGCCGGCCGTTTCTGGTTGCCGCGGCAGTGCTGGTCGCGGGGATTCTGTCGTACATTTTTCTGCTGGGCAAGATTGAAACCATTCCGGTACCGACGACAAGTTCGCAGCTCTGATGTGTGCGACGCGCCATGCGCTCTGCGACAATAGCTAGGAGGCTGCGGGAAAAATCGACAAAGCGGATCCCTCGCGGACTAAAGTCCGCGAGGGATGACAAAATGCAGGACTTGTCGGCACGACTGAAGTCGTGCCCTGATACGAAGCCAGTCAAAACGGACCTTTTCAGCAGCCCGCTAGAGAAACCAGCATCCATGCAGGCCGAAAACGATCAACACATCGACGAACCCCGGAGCAAACCGACTGAGCCGGAAGGCGACAAAAAGTCGGGGCTCGCTTTTTGGGCTGCGCGCGTGCTGGAAGAGGCCGACAAAGCCAGCCAGGATTTCGCTGCCGATCCGGTACATGATTTGCGCGTTGCCATTCGGCGCTGCCGTTCGATGGCCGACGGGTTTCTCTCGGTCGATCCTGATCCGGCGTGGCGGCAGATGAAAAAGCTGGGCAAGGGATTGTTCGCCAGCCTCGGTGACCTGCGCGATACGCAGGTCATGATGGAGTGGATCGAGAAGCTTTCCGACGAAGACGATCCGCTGCGCCACGTGCTGCTGTCGTCACTGCGAGAAAAGGAAGAAGCGCTGAAGCTGGTCGCGAAGGAAGCGGTCGATAACTTCGATCGCAAGCGCTGGACCGCGCTCAACGACAAGCTCGCCGAGCGTGCCACCCGAGTGCCGCTGGAGGGCCCGGTCTTTCAGTACCTCGCGCTGGAGCGCTGGCACGAAGCTTATGAGTTGCATCGCACGGCGCTGCGTAATCGCAGTGCGGTGGCGTATCACCAGTTGCGCATCGGCATTAAGCGATTTCGCTATACGGTCGAGAACTTTCTTCCCGAGCGACACCAGCGCTGGTCGCGCGACCTGCGCGATTTGCAGGATGCCCTGGGCGAGGTCCACGACTTCGATGTGCTGTGGGCGCTGGTGAAATCGCATCCGGAGATCGGACCCGAGGAGCGGGCGCTGTGGCAACAAACGATTTCGACTCAGCGGGAAAAGCGCATCGCGTTGTACCGCAAGAAAATGTTGGGCAGGGAATCGCTGTGGCAGAAGTGGCGCGCCGAATTGCCATCGGGTGACGCATTGGCGGAGGCCTCGCTGGAGAAAATGCGTACGTGGGCCGAATTTCTCGATCCCGACAACAAGCACGCAGAACTGGTCACCACGCTCGCGCTGGAGATTTTCGACGGCCTGGCGCGCGAAGGCATTCTTCCCGAGTCAGAACCCGCGCGGCGAATTCTCCAGGCTGCGGCGGTGATGCACGACGTGGGACGCGCGAAGAACAGCGGTCATCGCAAACGCGGATACCGCATGATTCGCGACTTGAAGCCGCCTGTCGGGTGGAGTGACGAATATCTGCAGTGTGTGGCCATCGTCGCGCACTACCATCGCGGAGGCCTTCCGCCTTCGAACCACCCGATCTTCGCAGGCCTGCCGGCGCAGCGGCGCAGCGAGCTAATGCCGCTAGCCGGCGTGTTGCGACTGGCGAACGCGCTTGATGATGCGCATGATCAGCGGATTTCGAACGTTATGGTCGAGCGGCGCGATGGCGTCGTGAAGATCTACGCACAAGGACTCACTGCCGCGATCAACCCGTTTGGCGAGCAACTGGCGCGCGCGCGTTATCTGCTGGAGGCGTACATCAAGATGCCGATTTTGCTTCGGCCTCTTCCTGCGCGGCGAAGGCCGCAGCCAGAAGTCAAAGGCTAGCGGTTTGCTGAAAAAGTCGAAAAAGAAGATCCTCGCGGACTGAAGTCCGCGAGGAATGTCAGAAATAGAAGGCTGATCGGCACGACTAAAGTCGTGCCCTGACACGAATTCACCTCGAAAGTGAGCTTACTGCGTAGCTCCTGGTGGCGTGGCGGGCTTTTGCGTCGCGTCTGCCGGCTGAGCGGGTGGCGCCTCGCGCTGCGGCGGCAGCGGATAGTATCCGTGGCGCGCGCTCACCAGCAATCCAGGGCGCTTCACTCGTACTTCGATGTCGCGGTACGCGCTGGAAGCTTTCTGCGTCGTGTTGTAGCCGAGTGTGTACTGATTGCGTGCCTGCGAGGTGATCGTCTGGTAGGCGCTTTCGATGGTCTCGCGCGAGAACGAGTCGATTACTTCGCCGCCGGTGGCGTTGGCGTACTTGGGAAGAATGTCGGTATAGCCCTGCAAGGGTATGTGCAGCTTGTCGATCTTGTTCATGCCGGGAATGGCGGAGGCCTCGACTCCCACGGCGTAGATCGCGATGCCGTTGGTGAGCAGCACCTTCAGCACCTGTGAGTAGCTGGCGCGGCTACCGTACTCGTAGCCGTTGCTGATCACGAAAATGATTTTGCGGTTCTCGCGGGGCAGGTGCGCCAATTCGCTGGCCGCCATCAGGATGGCGTCGTTCAACACATGCGACTCGCGCGCTGGGGTTTGGGATGGTAGCGGAAGAACTCCGGGATCGACCGGCTTGCCGTTGACGTTCGGAGGCGAACCGAGCGGCCCCCCGACCACCGGAGCGCCCGGATTCAGGCCCTGCAAGTCGCGAATTCGCTGCAAAGCCAGTTGCAGACGCTGCGGGTTGCCAAAGTCCGACTGCTTTTTCACCGAGTTGCCGTAGGTGAAGACGGCCACCTTGTCGAAGGGACCGAACGATCCGTCGAGCGCGGAATATGTCTGGGCTACTTTCCTGACGGTGTTTTCGGAAATGCCGAGGTCGATGACAACCGCTGCCGACAGCGGAAACGGATCGCTGGTAAAGAACTTAATGGTCTGTTTGACGTTGTCTTCGTAGACGCTGAAGTCCTGCGCCAGTAATCCGTCAACCAGCTTGCCCTCGGGGTCCTTCACCGTTACCGGCACGCTGATGAAATTGACGTTTACGTTGAACTTGAACAGCTCGTCGAAGTCGTTCCCCGGCGCGCCGCTGCCCTTGGTGGAAGGTACGGTTTTGATGCCCTGCGAGCCCGGAGGAGGCGCTGTGGGATTTGTCGAAGAATCCGACGGCTGTCGAGTATTTTCTGCGTCCTGCGGGTTAGTTTTCGAGGGAGCAGTGCCGCTATCGTCACTCATGCCGGGAACTGGAGCGGTCACATCCGGAGGGGGAGCAGGCGGTGGCGCGGGCGCATTGTTCTGCGGCTTCGGAGCATCCGGCAGCGGCTGCTGTGCCGCTGCGATGCCAACAGTCATAGCAACCATCGCCAGCAAGAGGGCGGATGTAACCCAGGAACTTGGTTGACGCTTCAACATGTTAAGTGGCTGGTCTCCAACGTAGCCGGAACTTAGCCTCAGTATACCCGCAACTCCCGGCAGGCGGCACGCCGGTTAGTGCTACGGGTTAGACGTTTGCAATACAATAGAGGCACCCGGAAGAAAGAGGTATGCGGTTGATTCGAGTTCGTTCCGTCGCCCTACTTGCGTCGCTTTTGCTGTCGTCCAGCTTGTGGATGGCGGCCCAGTCCACCGTGCATGACCAGGAACCGCCCCATTCGTCGGTGCCGCCGTCGGCTCCGACGGCCGACCAGCAGGGGCAGGAGCCAGAAGACCAGTCGGTCGAGACCTTCAAGGCCCAGGTCAATGTGGTCAATATCTTCTTCAACGTCAAGGATAAGCACGGACTGTTGATTCCCGGGCTCACCAAGACAGACTTCGAAGTGATCGAAGACGGGAAACCGCAGAACATTAAGTATTTCGCGGCAGATGCTGACCAGCCTCTGACGCTCGGCCTATTGATTGACACCAGCCCCAGCCAGGAGCGCGTACTGACCATCGAGCAGGAGTCGTGCGTCGAGTTCCTACAGAGCGTGCTGCGTCCCAAAGACCTGGCATTCCTCATCAACTTCGATTCCGACATCGACCTCGACCAGGACTACACAAACAATGTGTCGTCGATCAAGCGGGCGCTGAACAAGCTGCAAATCGGTGGTGGCGCGGTGGGAGGCGGCCCGGTGGGCATGGGAGGCGGCCCGGTACCTAACTCGCATCCTCGCAGCACGGCGCTCAACGACGCGGTCTATGTGGCGGCAGATGAGAAGCTCAAGACTGAAGTCGGCCGCAAGGCGATGATCGTCTTTACCGACGGCGAAGACGAGGGCAGCCACCTGAAGATTCGCGACGCGATCGAAGCCGCGCAGAAGGCCGACGCCATGTGCTACGTCATCCTGATCGCCGACCGCGGCGGATGGTATCAGGGCTTTGGCGAAGGCGACATGAGAAAGCTGGCCGAGGAAACCGGCGGACGGGTCATCGAAGTCGGCAACAATCAGCAGAAATTACGCCAGGCCTTCGAACAGATTCAGATGGAGTTGCGCAGCCAGTACAACATTGGCTATTCGCCCACCAACAACAAGCTGGACGGCTCGTATCGCAAGATCCAGATCCATACCAAAACTGGCGATTACAAAGTGCAGGCCCGGCAAGGCTATTACGCGCTGGCAAGAGAGTAGCCGATTTAGCCGCGATAGCGGTGTTTCTACGACTTCCAGTCGCCTATCCGCTACTCCAGTCCGACTATCTTTTCGGATAGGCCTCGGTTTCCCCGTCCGTCGCCGGCCCAACCTGTGACTCCGGCTCAAGTCTGACCATAATCCTCCAAGTTAGTTCCAGTTAGACAGTTATCGTGTGTCAACAACCCAGATCCTACGGATCGTGACGGCGGCGGCTCTGGCATGCCGGTTGCTCTTATTAAGAAGCGTCCAGATATTCCCCCATAGAGGTGAGATATGAAATCAGTCAGAGTTATAGCCCTAATGTTGGCGGTTTCCGCCGTCTCGTTCAGTACGACGCAGGTGTTTGCTCAGCAGGAAGTTGATCCCGATCATTTCGATCAGTCCATCGCTGCGAAACCGGCTGCGAAAGCTCCCGCTAGCACGGTCTCAGCAGGTAACCACGCACGCGGCCATAAGAACCTGGCGAGCAAGCGCTCCCGGCAACACCATTCTCACGTTATGGCGTAAAGAATGGCGGGCGGCGTGCTGGACGAGCTGTAATTCGCCGAGAATATCCGCTGGTTCAGGCCCAATTGCGGGTTCGCTCCTGGAACTCGGTATTCCAGGCATCGCGGATGGCTTCCAGGGTCGGTTCGTCGAAGTGCTTCGGGTCGCCCTTGAATTCGGCCAGCCCGGTAACGTAACCATGCAAGTCTTTCAGTGCGACCGTGTGCGGCTCAATCTGGGGATGCGTGTTGGACAGCATGACACCGATTTTGTTGGTATGTTCCCACGTCAATTCGTTCGGCATGCGGTACCCTCGGAAACTAGCCGAGGATTATAACCCAAAGGTTCTCCAGACGTTCCACTTGTTCCGCGAACTTCGCGCCAGAATGGAAGTCTGACGCCATCAGGAGAAGGAGCGTCCGTTCACTTCTTCGCCCATTACCACGATGTCGGCTTGCGACGTGTCGCGCGGGTCCGACTTCCAGGAGAAAACTTCGAACGACTCGCCTAGTCACCGACAGGCGAATCGCGATGTACAACTTTCACGTTGTAACCCGCCTTGGCTAACCGCTTCTTCACTTCTTCGGCAATCAGCACCGAGCGGTGCTTGCCTCCGGTGCAGCCGAAAGCAATTGTCAGGTAGCTCTTGCCCTCGCGGATATAGTGCGGAATCAGATACACCAACAGTTCCGAGATTCGTTGGATAAATTCCTTGGTCTGCGGGAACGACAGGATGTAGCGCGCCACCTGCGGGTTGCGCCCGGTGAACGGCCGGAATTTGGGAATGAAGTGAGGGTTGGGCAGGAAGCGCACGTCGAACATCAGATCAGCGTCTTCCGGTACGCCCTGACGAAAGCCGAAACTCACGCAAGAAATCAGGGCATTCTGTTTGCGTTCGCCGCTCTGGAAGCGTTCCGTCAATAAAGAACGCAACTCGTGAACGTTGAAGCGGGTGGTGTCGACCACCAGATCGGCCACGGCGCGCACCGGCTGCAACCGCCGCCGCTCCGAGCGCAGAGACGCCTTTACCGAGGTTTTGCGCCCCAGCGGATGGGGCCGCCTGGTTTCGCTGTAACGTCGCAATAGCGCTTCGTCGCCGGCTTCCAGGAACAGCACAGTGGTCTTGAGCGAACTGCGGAGCGATTCCAGCAACTGCGGAAGCTTGTCGAGACGTGCGCCCTCGCGGATATCCACCACCAGCGCCGCGCGCTCGATTTCCGCCGAGTCGCGCACCAGGTCGGCGAAGTTCAACAGCAGGCCCACCGGCAGGTTGTCGACTGCGTAATAACCGAGGTCTTCGAAGGTCTTAAGGGCCGAGAGTTTCCCTGCGCCGCTCATGCCAGTGATGATCACCAGCTCGTGCAGGCTGTGGGTCGCGGGTGCTCGGGCAGCCCGAGTCTTGGGTACGGATTTTTTGTTCGCGGCTCGCGAAGCGGCGCGTTTCTTCGTGGGCATAACTCTGCGAATTTCCTGTGGGCAGAGACTATCAGAGTTTGCACATCGGCGTCAGCCAGCGCGCTTCGGTTTACGCAGCAGGCAATAGGTGGTGATTCAGCGCAAACAGTGCCAACTCGAGGCGGTTGCCCACGCCGAGCTTGTTGAAAATATTCGTGAGGTGCCGCTTAACGGTTTCTTCGCTGATGCCGAACTGCTTGGCGATGTCCTTATTGGTACAGCCCTCGGTGATCAGCGTCACCACTTCCAGTTCACGTGCGGTCAGGCCGAAAGTCTTGCGGGGCATGGGCGCGGTTTGCGCTGCCAGGTCACGCAACACCTGCACCAGGTTCTGCACCGGCCGCCCTTCGAGCCAGTATTGGCCTTGCATCACTGCACGAATGCATGCGGAAAGGTGTTCCGCGACTGCGTCCTTCAGAAGTACGCCGCGGGCTCCCAGCTGCAGCGCTTCGAGCACCTGCCGTTTTTCAATCAGGCCAGTCAGCACGATGGTGCGCGTGTCCAGATTGCCGGCGGTCATCTCGCGCAGGGCTTCCATGCCGGCGACGTTGGGCATGGCCAAATCCAGCAACATTACGTCGGGGCGCAAGGTGCGTGCCATTTCCAGCGCTTCGAGGCCGTCGCGCGCTTCGCCCACGACCTTCACCGATGGGTCGGCCTGCAGCATGTTTCTCAGGCCTACCCGAACTACCGGGTGGTCATCGGCAATCAGAACTCGGATGGACGTCTCTGCCACTCTACTTGCTCAGAAAGTTCGATGGTCCTGTTATGCCGCGGTCCTGCCTGCGGGAATCACTTCGCCGCCCAGTCGCGTCGCCAGTTCCGTCTGAACTGCGCGAATCGCGTCAACTATATTGTCCAGTGTACTTTCCTCGTTGGCGCCAGGTCCGCGCGTCGATTCCTCGAGGATCGATGCATGTCGTGCCACCACCGTCGCGCCTAGCACCAGGCTGCTGCCCTTGAGACAATGCGCCTTTTGCCGGACCTCTTCCGGTTGGTGCGGCCGGTGTATGGTCTCACGGATGATTCCCACGGTGTCCCAGGCGTCCGCCAGGTAATCGCGATAGAGGTCGGTAAGGCCAGTGCGATCCGCCGCCATAGCTCGCTGCAGTTGGTCGAAGACTTCGGAAATGAGTGGTGTCTCTGATCCAGGCATTGGGCAGTGCCTTACGTGACACTCAAACCTACATAGAAAACCACTATCAGCCACGTACGTCAAGCGGGGATAATCGGTTTTGCAAATATGTTAATGCCCTAAAAGTGCCACTTCTATCGATCTGGATGGTTAATCGTTATTGAAACTGTTTGAAATTGGGCTTCCGTTTCTGCAGAAATGCGGTGAGTGCTTCTCGCGTTTCCGGCGAATCAAGCCGCTCCGCGATGACCTGTACTTCTTCGCGGATAGCTCGTTCCAGGTCTGTCGCGCCGGCCTTTTTCAGCAGTGCCTTGGTGGCACGCACGGCTGCTGCTGGCTTCTCCGCCAGCGTGTGCGCGGTGTTCAGCGCGGCTGCCAACAACGTGTCCGGAGGGACCACAGCATTCACCAAGCCCAGTTCGTAGGCCCTCTGCGCACTCATTGGTGTGCCCAGCAAAAGCAGCTCCGATGCGCGCTGATGACCTATGAGAGCGGGCAGCAGCGCTGTCGATCCAGCTTCCGGCACGATCCCAAGATTCACGAAGGGCATCACCAGCTTCGCATTGTCTGCCGCGTACACCAGATCGCAATGCAGGAGGATCGTGACCCCGATGCCGACGGCCGAACCGTGGATCGCGGCCACCAAAGGTTTCTTCGCACCCGCGATGGCTGCAATGAATCTCAGCGCCGGAGGAACAGCGTGTCCCTTCCACGGATTGGCGACGAAATCCTGCAGGTCATTCCCGGCGGTGAACGAATCGCCATTGCCATGCAGCAGCATCACCCGCACTTCCGGGTTGACTTCGCCCTGTTCCACCGCCTCGGCCAGTGCGTCATACATAGCTGACGTGAGAGCGTTCTTTTTTTCCGGACGGTCGATGGTAATGCGCAGTACGTTGTCTTTTAATTCGGTCTGAATGTGGCCCATGGTTGGTCTACTCCGCAGCAACCCGCAAGTTTACCGGAAGCGGCATGCTTCGAGACTGACGTCCGCACTTCATCGGCACCAGTCTTCCCGAATTGACTTGATTGATCCGCGGTCGCTTTCGATGAAGGGCCCGCTGCGAAGAAACGGCGAGAGACCCCTCCACTTCCTCTACTGTGGAATCAATGAGTTACGTAGGGTTTAGCGCGTAACTTATTGTCCCCAGACAACTTAGAGGTAAATAATGTGGGCCACGTGCATCCCACCCTGTCGCCAAAGGCGGGTGATAAGGATCGGGCACGCATTCAGAAAAGAAGCTGACGCAGCTCCTAGAGATAGCATCCAAAATGTCGGTCACAAATGCCACAAAGCGTGTGTGACGAGGTGCGTATGGAAGATTCAAGCCTCCCAGCTGGAACAGGGTCGGATGTGGATTCAAGTCGCAGCCCATCGCGCGTGCCAGCCCAGCAGCCCGTGGACGAGAAATTACAGAAATTGCTCGACAAAGCTCTCTACGGCGGAGGCCACCTGTCGGCACAGAAGCTCAGGAATTTCTTGAATGGCACGTGGCTCGGCGAACCTTTGCATGCCGTGCTCACCGATGTGCCGGTGGGGGCGTGGACCGTTGCCATGGCGTTCGATGCTCTGGACCTCGTCTTCGACCGCGAGGAGTTCGCGCGGGGGTGCGAAACGTCGATCACGATCGGGTTGCTCGCAGCAGGAGGCGCGGCCGCAACTGGGATGACGGATTGGTCCGACGTTGATCCTCCGGCGCGTCGCCCTGGATTGATTCATGGTCTCCTGAACTTGAGTGGCGCCGCGTTATTTGCAACGTCGCTGTATTTACGAAAGAAGAAATCGCGAGCGGCAGGCCGCGTCGTGGGCATTCTAGGCTACGCGGTTATGAGCTACGCAGCCCACCTGGGCGGCAAGTTGGTGTATGAGCATAGAGTGGGCGTTGACCGCACGGCTGGGCAGGTATTCCCAGAGCAGTTTGCCGCCGTTCTGCCGGAAACAAACTTGATGGACGGCAAACTTACACGGGCCATGTATCAGGGCACGCCGATCTTACTGGTCCGGCGCGGAGATCGTCTTTTTGCCATGGCTGAGACGTGCTCCCACTTCAGTGGGCCGCTCGCAGAAGGCAAACTCGAAGGGGACACCGTTGTGTGCCCTTATCACTTCTCGCGGTTTGCATTGGAGGATGGTCGAGTACTCGACGGGCCAGCGGTTCACCCACAGCCTTGCCTCGAAGTCCGCACGCGGAACGGACAGATTGAAGTGCGACGTGCACTGGCTGCGAGCTGAAAGCTAGACTCGGAATTCAAAGCGATTCGCGACGGAAAAACCCACACAAACCAACATCAGGATTGGGTGGGGCACCCAGCGCTACGGGCGCGCCACTTCTGCTCCGGCCTGCTTCCTCCATCGATCTCCACGCTCCTTCACGTAATGGGCCAGAACGTAGGGCCAAGGAATGCTAAGAACATCCACAGCAATCCCGATGACCATGGCGCGGGTGAGGTCTGTTGAGCGGACGGTGGCCCACATGGGGAGCCCTACTGCCACTAGCCAGAGCATCTTGTAAACCAGTTGAAGGAGCAGCAAAGGAACCATCTTCAGCGGATATCGAAGGCCCAAGCCCGACAAAAGCGAAAGTGCTGCCCAAAAGCTGAAGGCAACGCCCTTCAGTGGATCCCATGGTCCCTGGTGCCTGAAGAGCTCTGGCCATACGTCGAATCCGAGCAGCGCGAAATTAAGCAGGTAAACGAATCTCATTACGTACAGTCGCAAGGTTGAGACGTCTTTCGGCATGGCGCACCCCCAAGGTTTTGTATGTACCGTATTTCAGGTCGGCAGATAACTGCCGAGAATAGGCCAAGGCGTAAGTAACCGTACACGCTATGGGCTCACGTCTCTTGCGGAAAGTGCCGCTGGCTGAAGGCGGCACAATCGATTGATAAAACCGCGTTGACGCCGCGCTGAAGCGCGTCGCTACCCGGACTCGAAATCCGAAATGCTCTAGTTGCCTTGGGGCCGGGGAACAAGAGTCAGCCGCACCAGCTCTGTGCCCCGCACTACGTCGACCTCGGCGGCGACGCCGCTGCGCTCGGCGGTGAGCAGGCGGTGCAGGTCGTCAACGCCTGAAACCGGTTGTCCGGCGAAGCGCACGACGACATCGCGCGCGTGCAGCCCGCCGCGTTCGGCGGGAGATCCCGACAACACGCTTTCCACAAGCAGGCCACTCTCCACCGGCAGATCGTAATAGCGGACGATGCGACGGTGTAGAGGGAGGCCCTGACCCATCAGGCCGACGTAGCTGCGGCGAATGCGGCCGTCGCGAATGAGATGCGACGCAACGAATTCGGCGGTATCTGCTCCGATGGCGAAGCAGATGCCCTGTGCGCCCATGATGGTTGCGGTGTTGACGCCGACGACGCGGCCTTGCGAATCGACCAGCGGACCTCCGGAGTTGCCGGGATTCAGCGCGGCGTCGGTCTGCACTACGCCGTCGATGAGGCGTCCGGAGCGCGAGCGCATGGTGCGGCCCAAGGCGCTCACCACGCCCGCAGTCACGGTGTGCTGAAAGCCCAACGGATTTCCGACGGCGATGACCAATTGGCCAACGGCGAGCGAACGCGAACTTCCCAATGGTACCGACGGCGCCGAGGTGCGTCCTCGGATGACAGCGAGATCGGTGTCGGGATCGTCACCCACAAGTTCGGCGGGGAAGCGGTCGCCTTCGACGGTGGTCACGGCGATCTCGGTCGCGCCATGCACGACGTGACTGTTGGTGAGCATGAAGCCGTCAGGGGTGAAAACGAAGCCGGAGCCCGAACCGCCCTGGCGGTCGTTCTTCTGTTTCACCTGAATGTGCACGACAGCGGGGCTGACGCGCTGCACGGCGCCAACGACGGCGCGGGAGTAGGCGTCGAGCAGTTCGCCGTCAGGAGGAGCGGCGGCGATGGCGGAATGGAAAGTATGCGCTTCTTCAGCGAGTGGACGAAAGCTAGCCATAAATTCTTGTGAATATGTGGATGCGGATGTGGCGGGAGAGGATTCGCGCTGGGCTGCGCACGGGGGAAAAACAAGAGCAGCCGTGGATTCACACGGATTGTCACGGATCAGATTCAAGTCGATAATCAACCGCGGATTACCTGAGAGCGGGGAGCGGAGGGAAGTCAACAGACCCACCCAAGCAAAAGAAGCTTGGGTGGGGCACCCGCTTGATCGGTAGTTACTGCGCGCGCTTCTGCAGATCGAGGCACTGATCGTGGAACTTGGCGTCGTGCGAGAGACCATCAATGATCATGCACTCGTCGAGAGCGGTCTTTGGGTCGGAGTCCTTCAACAACTTGTAGAGCATCATGTGCGGCGGAAGCCAATCAGGAGCGAGTTTGCTGGCGGTCTTTAATTCGGTGATGGCGTTGGTGAGGTCTTTCTTGTTCTGGTAGGCGATGGCCAGGTTGAAGTGAATGTTGGCGTCGCCGGGACGCAGGCGGACGGCTTCCTTGTATTCGGTAATTGCGTCGTCGGTCTTGCCGATAACGTCGAGGCAGGTGGCCAGGTTCATGCGCGCGTCGGGATTGCTGGGCTGAATTTGCAAGGCGGCCTGGTAGTGCTCAATGGCTGCCGTGTACTGGTGGTTGGTATAGAGCAGGTTGGCCAGGTTGTTGTGAGCAATGGCCAGCCGGGGATTCAATCGGATGGCCTGTATGTATTCCGCGGCTGCCGCTTTGCCGTCGCCATTCTTCTTGTAGGCGTAGCCCAGATCGTTGTGGGCGTTGGCATCGCTGGGCTTCAACATGACGACGTCCTGCAACTCGGCGATGGCGCCGGTGTAGTCATCCTTGTTCATCAACAGATTGGCCAGGCGATAGCGCGCGTCAACGTAATCGGAATACTCCTTGACGGCGGCACGGTACTCGGCAATGGCGTTAGGAAAGTCCTTTTCCTTCTCAGCCATGCGACCCGCGTGATAGTGGCGCTCGGCGGCCGCCGGAATAATAGGAGCGGCCGGCGTTTCACCGGATGCGGGCGGCTGCTTGGCGGTAGGCGTAGTCGTCGAGGTGGAAGGCGCGGTGCGCGGGACCTGCGGCGTCGCAGGCGGAATGGACGGCGCCTGTGGCTGAGGATTGGACGGCAATTGCTGATCGTTCTGCGATTGCGCGAGCGAGAAACCGACGATCGACACAGTAAATAAGGCGGCAGCGAGCAACGACCGGGTGAGGAATGAGCGGAGGGAACTCATGAGCGCGTAAGACGAGTATAGCGGTTCGCGAGAAAGGGCGACATCAGCCGCGGATCTTCACAGATTGGCACGGCCGAAAATGCGAAGGCGAATCTACCACGGAGGCACGGAGTACACGGAGAAAGCTTGGGCAAAAAAATAAGCAAGATTAACCACGGATTTACACGGATGCCACGGATCAGATTCAAAGCAAATATCGACCTCGGATTATGCGGAGAGCGGATATCGGACCGTTGGTCGTGAAGGAACGACTGTCCCACCCTCTCGCTGCGCGAAAGGTGGGGCACTCAGGTGCTCCTTGCTTCAGCGCGCGGGGAACTGCAGTGTGACGGTGCGCGTGGTGAATGTTCCTGCCGGTCCGGGCGGGAAGGCAATTTCGAGCGCCAGTCCAGAGGGCGGCTTGGCGATGGTTGCTCCGGTGACGGCGACACCACTCGGGGCGTTGAAGATGGGTAGCTGGTAGGTCTTGCCGCTGACTCCCGCGATGCTTAATTGCAGTACGTCGTGGGCAGCATTCCAGTGCTCGGAGACTACCTTCAGGTTGGAGCTGGGAGCGCCGTCAGCGGGGGCGGTGAAGGGATAGGCGATGGCGAAGTTGCCGGCGACACGCAGGTGAATGGTCGTCTTGTCGGTGGATATGGGCACGGACACTGTCGCATGCTGATCGTTTTCGTTGGCGTCAATTCTTGGTGTGATTTTGCGGCCGTTCACTTCGGCGTCGAGTACTTTGGCACGCAAGCTGAGTGCGGGCGAGAAGTCCAATTGCACGCTGGCACTCCCATGGCGCTGGACTTCCAGAGTCATGTCTTCTCCCACATTGTGGTACTTGAAGTCGAGTTGCGTATTCCCAACTCTTACGTTGCGAATGGAGAAGTCAGTCCATCCGGCGGGGACGTGCGGCGCGAAGGTCGCGCTGCTGTTCAGGGCATTCACTTCGAGTCCCATCATGCCGCGCAAGATCGGGCTGATGACCATGGCCGAGGACCAGATCTGGTGCGGCGTGCTGGTGGAGAGCTGAGTATAGAAGTCGCCGGAAAGGACCTCGGTGGTGCGGCCGGGCGAGCCGTCGTGCGCGAGTTGAGCGTTGGCCATGAGGTTCAGGTAGCCGTAGAGCGGGCGGTGGTAGCGGTATCCGGCGACCGAAGCCCATCCGGTGAAGAGCGGCCACACGCTGCCAAAGTGATAGCCGGTGGGCGAGTAGAGCGGGTCGTGGTCGGAAATGATGCGCATACCCCAGTCGGCTTGGTGATCGGGCGCGGCGATGATGTCGAGGAAGAGATCGCTCTTATGCTGGTCGGTGAGGCCGAACCACATGGGCACGGTGCCGAGCACGCTGGGCTTGTCGATGCGATTGCCGCTGGTATCGAGGGCGAAGGCGTAGAAGTTCTTGTCGGGCGACCAGAAGAGTTTTTCGAGCGTGGCGCGCTGGGCGGTGGCCTCGTGATCGAGTTGCTTCGCGATGTCGTTTTTGCCGATGGCGTGGGCGATGGCAGCGAGCGATTCGACTCCAGCGATGCCGACGCCGGCCTGGTAGAACTCGCCGGAGAACGGGACGAGCGGCGGAGCGCCTGCAGGGGCTTCATCGCCGGGCTGCGGACGCAGCGGGCCACCTTCGATCCAACCATGGCCGGAGTGGATATTTTCCGCCAGACCGCTGGGCGAGTAGGTTGACTTCAAGAATTGATAAGCGTGCCAGAGGCTGTCCCAGTGATCGCGGGCAAAGGCCACGTCACCGGAGGCACGAACGTAGTCGGCGAAGCCGATGAGGTAGAGCGGCGTGCCGTCGGCGGAGGCGATACCGTACGGGTAGTCCTTCCACCAGTCGATGAGCTTTACGGTCTGAGCGATTTCGTGGGGGATCTTGCCATCGGGACGCTGGTATTGCTGCAGGAACTCGAGAGCGGTGCGCGTGGTGGCGAAGTCGCCGATGGAGTTGAGGGCGAGCGCGGTCCACATGGAGTCGCGACCGAAGTACCAGGCGAAGCCGGGACGATGAGAGCCACTGGAGATGTTGTATCCGGCGACCAGGCCCTTGCCGGCGAATGGTTCGTCGACCAGGCCCTGCACGGTGCTGATGCGCGACCAATCGTAGGCGAGCTGCAGATCGTGGTCGGGGAGCGAGAGCTGCACGGTGTTGTCGAGGTAGTGAGAGTAATAGTCGCGAGCTTGCTGAATGATGGAATCGTCCGAAGCCAGCAACTTGCGGTAGAGGTCGTCGGCGGCCTTCTGGCTCTCAAACGAGGCAGCCATCACGAAACGATACGATGCGTGGCCCTTGGCAGCCGGACCAAGAGAGAACGAGTCGGTGTGTCCTGCGGAGTAATTGGCGCTGTAGGTGGTGAGGAGACGGACTGGCGTCGGCGGAGCCGGCGATGGCCCAGAAGACATGATGATCGTTGCCGAAGCGGAAAGCCTTCAGTTGCGCATCCCATTGACTGTAGGCGTCGCCGACGGCGGCAGGCCACATCCAGGCGACGTCGGGGACTAATGAGGCTTCGACGGACACGGGATCGAAGCTGTTGACTTCGATCTCGACGATGGCGGCGCGCTCGTTGATGGGTACGAACCAAGTGGCGCAGGCGGTGAAGGAATCGTAAATGTACTTGACGGAGACGGTTTCGGGGCGGACGGTGATGGTGCGTGGGATGGCTTCACCGTTAAGCACAATGTCGCCGATGCGAAATTGGAGCTGGAAATCGCGAAAGAGTTTGAGCGGATAAATCCAGGCTTCGAAGGAGCCGTCCTCGCGGCCGAGGAGTCCGGCGTGGGGGCCGACGGCGTCGAGAAATTGCCAGTCACGCGCGGCGCGGGTGAGGGTGAGCGGGCCAGAATTGTCGCACGGGGATTGGGCGAGTGAGGGCGATACGAAAGCGAGGCCGAGGGCGACGGGCATGAAAAGCGTCCGGAAGCTCATCGGCTTGCGATGGTAGAGGAATCGCGCAGTACGGGCAAGTGGGGGTTGGGTGGCGAGGTGTAGACAAAAACCAAAAGCAACCGCGGATTAACACGGATGACACGGATCAGAATTCAAGTCTAAAAAGCGACGTCGACTGCCCGCCAAGCAAAAGAAGCATGGATGGGGCACGCGGCACGTCGGACTGTTCTACTGCACGGTCACGTTGATGGTTGCGGTCTGAGTGATGCCTCCACCGACGCCTGTGATAGTCACGTTTCCATTGAGGGGGGTTGGTCCGCTGCCGCTGGAACTTCCACCACCGCCTCCGCCGCATGAAAGTGCGCCGAACATCATGCAGAGCAGCAACAGTGCAAACAGTCCTTTACGGACAAAACCCACCCAAGCAAAAGAAGCTTGGCCGGGGCACCCTGCTTGGGTGGGAAACTCGCGTTTCGGTTTCGCGGTGAACACGATGCCCAGGGCGAAGACGAATGTGGCATAGGCGCCGAGGCCGCGATGCTGGAACGGCAGTGGCGCGCCTCGGTCCTGGGTAAGGACGGCGCCGGTGAGGGTGACAACGGCGGTGCCGCTGCCTCCCGTGACGGTTGCAGGGCTAATGGAGCAGGTTGTGGTTCCGAGCGATGACGACACGCCGCACGTGAGAGCGACGTCAGAGGTGAAACCTGCCACGGGGGCGACTGTCAGATTGTCGGTGATAGCGACACCGCTGGGGATAGAGACGACCGGGCTGGCGACGGTGAGAGTGAAGCCAGGATTGGCGACAGTCACCGGAACCTGAAGGGTTTGCGTCACATTGGTCGACTGTCCAGTGATGGTCACGGTACCAGATGATGCCGAAGCGGTCGCATTCACCGTCAATGTAACGCCGGTCGCCGCCACATTTGGCTGCAAGACCACAGAAACGGGAGTCAGCGAACAAGTCAATCCGGCGGTAGCGGTGCAGGACAAGTTCACGGTATCGGCGTAACCATTCTGACCGGCGACGTTAAACATGGTGGACGCAGTTCCCCCAGGCGCGACGTAGAAATTCACCCCACCAATGCCCAAGGAAAAAGTTCCATAGTTGATGGTGACCGCGATCGGCAGTGTCTGGTTCAAATTTCCGGACGTGGCTTGAACGGTGGCGGTGCCGGTCTGGGTACCGGAGGTCGTGGGGTTAGTGCCGGAGAAGATCATGAGGGTTGCGCTACCCCCGACGTTCAGGCTGGTATCGATGGTGCAGGTCGAACCGGGCAGCGTGGTCGACAACGAGCAAGTGAGGTTGACTGGTCCGGTCATGCCTTGGCGTGGCAAAACTGCGATCGCAGTTGAGATCAAAGCTGAGTTGCCGGTCACCGTGAGGGCACGGCTCGCGGGTGACAAATAGAAGGATGGTTGCGCCGGCTGCCCGGCGAGAGCGTTCAGGAAACCGGAGGCGTCGATGGATCCCCATCCGGTAGCGAGATCGTAGCCGGGGCCAGCGGAGTAGCCGATGGGCGACGCGGCGCAGTTGGTGGTTCCAACGGTGCAGACAACTTTGTTGTCGCCGGTGGTGATGTCGTTGAACGCCCACTGCGAGCTGGCAGCGAGGGAATAAATCTGCGGATTAAGGTTGCCCTGGCGTGCTCCTAACTTCTGGTTGGCGAGCGCGACGATGCCGGCGAACGAGGGCGCGGAAGCAGAGGTTCCGCCGATGACGGTGAAGGTCTGGTCAGAGTTGCGACGGTAACCGGTCTGGCAGTTGCCCTGGGAACAGATGATATAGCCGTCGTGATTTGGTGAGGAACTCAAAGCGAGATCGGGGAGGTCGCGCTGACCGTCAGAGGGCACGCCATTGCCGGTTTGCCATGACGGCTTGGCGAATTGACCGCTCGTGCCACCGCCGGTGGCGACATTTGTGCCAGTCAAGACGGTGTCGTTCCATGCCATTTCGGGGATGTAAGAAAACGCCGAAGCACTCGTATCGTTGGGGTCGCTGGAGCCGTTCCAATACTGGGTCGGCGGCGCTACGCCATTGCCGGTGCCCGCTTCGCTGTCGCCGGTGAATTCGGTGCCGCCCATGGCGGTGATGTAAACCGAACTGGCCGGGTAGTCCACGGCGAGTCCTTGAATGGAGGTCGTCACCGGAGCCTGGGCGGTTCCGTCGCAATCGGTGGCACCGTTATCGCCGGCGGCGGCGGTGACGGTCTGTCCCTGGGCATTAGCCTGGGCGAGATATCCCTCAACGGTAGCGATGTTGGGGTAGTGGGCTTCGCAAAGGCCGTAGCTGAGGCTGATTACCGACGCGAGGTTCTGGTCTACCAGGGACTGCAAAGAGATCTGGAGGGCGTCGGTCGAATAGGCAAGGATGATGGCGGCGTTGGGTGCGACGGAGCCGGCCCATTGGACATCGAGGTTGGCCTCGTCAGCTTCACTGCTGGTGAAGGCAGTCGTAGTTCCTACCGGAGTCAGGGTCAGGCTGCCCGCGGGCAATCCCGGAATGCTGCGGAAGGTGGCGGTGTCAGAGCTAACGGTAGAAACCGCGACGCCACTGGTGGTGTTGCCGGAAGTCTGGGCGACGATGCCGATGGTTTGTCCACTGCCGTCGTTGCCCGGTTGGAAGACGCCGCTGGCGTAATCGGGAAGATCGTAAATAGTGCCGAAGTCTCCCGGAACGATGAAGTGATTGCCGGAGATGCTCGAGGTGAGCTGCGGGTTGACCCGGCGTACGCGAGAATGCAGGTGCGGGTGGAAGTCGTGTAGACCGGTGATGGCGGAAACCACGCCGGAGAGTGCGCCGGGCACGGCGGGCTCGACGCTGGGCGCGTAGTGCAGGGTGCCGTCGACAAGGAAATTGTCGATAGGCGCATGGAAGGCCGCTTCGACTTGCGCGGCGATTCCACTGAAAGCGATCCAGGTGCGGCTGCGGGCGATGTCGTCAATGGTGAAGCCTTGCGAGGTGAGCCATGCGGCGATGACATCTACATCGGATTGGGCGAGTCCGAAGCGGTCGCCGAATTCTTCAGGCGTCAGCCACTTGTGATAGTTGGGCGAGGTACGGTCTTGCTGCTCGGCCAGAAGTTGGTCGAGCCCGGCCTGCTGCTCGGCGGTGCGCGCGAATACCATCGACATGTGCTGCATGGGCATGGCGGCAGCAACGGGGCCGCGATCGAGTTCAGCGCGAGCGCGGGGCACAAGCGTTCCCGGCAAGCGAACGGTGCTGGTGTTGTCGATGGGGCGCACGATGCGGCGCTGCTGAATTGATTGGGCGGTGGCGAAGGAAGCAAGGACAAAGAGAGCCGCGAGAAGCTTCAGTCTCATGAGGTGCCTGATTGTGCTGCGGAATCAGGATATAGGGAATCCGTGGAAGATTCGAGTGGCGTGTGAGAAAGGCAACCGCGGATTGCGCGGATTAAACCTTGCCAACCCAAAAGTCGGGATCCGATGCGCCGCGCGGCGGTCGAAAACAAACGGCTCGACGGCACGGCTGAAGCCGTGCCCCTTCAAAACTTCAATCGAACGCGAGTTTTTCAGCAAGCTGTAAAGCCCACGAAATCGGGCGACTTTTTTCCAGGCTAAAGCGTAGCGCTTCCCCAGCGGCTACTTCAGGCCGGCGTTCTCGGCGGCGAGTCGGGCGATGGAGCTCCAATCGAGGTCTTCCATGCCGCGTCCGATGGCGGTAAGCATTTTGTCGCGTACCAGGCTGGCGACGGGCATAGGAGCGTCAACCGATTCAGCGGCAGCGAGCACAAGACGTACATCCTTGAGACCGAGCCGCATCTTGAATCCCGCGGGCTGGTAGCGTTCGTCGGCGATGAGTCCGCCATAAGTTTTATAGACCGGCGCGGCGAAGAGCGTGTTGGTGAGGAAGTCGATGTATTCGTGCGGGTCGACGCCGTATTTGCGGGTGAGCGCGACCGCCTCGCCCAGCGACTCGATGACCGAAGAAATGAGGAAGTTGCCGCTGAGTTTGACCACATTGGCCATCTCGGGCTTGGGGCCGATGATGAACGTGCGCTGTCCCATCGCGTCGAAGATGGGCTGGCAGCGAGCGATGTGTGCGGAGTCGCCGGCCGCGGCGATAACGAGTTTGGCGGCCGAGGCAGCCTCGGGGCGTCCGAAGACGGGTGCGGCGATGTAGTGCTGGCCATGCTTGTGATGTTCATCAGCGAGTTGCCGCGAGAGCGCCACGCTGATGGTGCTCATCGAGATGTGGATCGCGCCGGGAGCGAGGTTTTCGATGATGCCTCCGGTGCCGAGCGCGGCCGAGGAGACAGCGTGATCGTCGGCCATCATAGTGATGACGACGTCGGCGCCGCGGGAGGCATCGGCGACAGAAGAAGCGACTTTCGCGCCGTCAGAGCGCAGTTCGTCGGCTTTGGAAAGAGTGCGGTTCCAGACGGTGACGCTGTTGCCGGCGCGAAGGAGGTTGCGGGCCATGTGTGAGCCCATGTTGCCGAGTCCGAGAAATGCGAGGTTCATAAGTGCCTCAGATGTAGGATTTGAGGTGAGAGTTTCAAGTTGAAGGAAGAAGCAATTAGCAATTAGCAACTAGCCTCGCGAATCAGCCATCAACAGGTACTTCGGCGAGCTCAGGACGAGCTCTTCGGTCGTCGGTCGAAACGGAAGATACCTTGGGGATGACGAGCGAATGATCGCGCCGACAAACGTGGCGCGAAGCTGGAGCCCCAGGCGCCAAGCAAAAAGCCGGAGTTTTTCAACTCCGGCCTGAGAGATGAAATGGATGGTCTCGTGGAATTACGGCATCAGCTTGCGACGAAGCAGACCTGCAGCGGTAAGCAATCCACTTCCGAGCAGGAGGATGCTGCCGGGTTCTGGAACCGTACTCATAGCGCCATAGCGTACATCATCGACACCGATGAAATCGCCGTAGGGAGCGATCGCTAATACGGAAACGCTCGTAATGTTGGCAAGTGAATCGGTGAATCCAACGAATGCGGCACCGCCGTTGCTGTAGTCGACTGGGATCAGCACCGTCTGGTTGGATCCGTCATTGAATGCAAGGTTAATTCCGGCGACCTGGTTACCCGTGATGTAAGCGCCGAAAGCCGAGATCGGGCTGCTAAAGGTGAAAGTAGCGAAGCCACCATAGACATTCAACCACTGGCTACCTCCGATTGTCGTGTTGAAGCCGCACAGGGCAGGCGGGCAGACCGGTGTGTTGATAATGCTTTGTTGGTTCCCGTAGTAGTCCGTTCCGGTCACCGTCACTCCGGGTGCTGCCGCCAGACTCGAGAAGAATCCCAAGGGCGCCGATTCAAACGTGATGATCGGCAGGTTGCCGGTCGCCGCGTCGAAGGAAGCAGCAGCAGCGTCGGAGTTCGGAAGTGGGCGAGAACCAGCCCCATCGTCGAACCCGATGTAGGTGGTGATTCCGGCGAAAGCGGAGCCTGTGAGTAACACAGCCACCGCGCAGGCCAGTAAAGACATGAACAACCAATTGCGCATTTTGTTCCTCTCCTAAACTTTGTTGAGAATTCGACGCAACACGCCGCACTTAGGTACTTGCAATTTACTCGCCAACTCCGAGAGCAAGATCGACGTAGACCAGGGCTTATACGGCTGGTAAATGGCACAGTACGACCCTCTGAAAAGTACGTTTCAGAATCAACAGCTTAGGATGAAATCCTTTTGTTTATAGGTTTGAAATTGGGTCGATCACTGGCGGACTGATGTTGATAAATACACTAATACAGTTAAGGTAATTATATGCAAAGGATTGCGGCAAAGTGCGATCGTCTGGACAGGTTCGTGCACTTAGGCGCGGACTTGGTTAGCCACTCTATCTGTGCTGCCAACGGAAGGCGGCAAGGATGATGCGTCCGACTTTAGCGTAGGGCGACGTTTTCTGCCGGCACGTTCCAGCCGCTCACTTCGAAGTGGGTGGCAAGCTTGCCCGCGTCGGCGGCACGATAGTGCACGTCGATGGTGCGTGACTCGCCGGGAAGCAAGGAAATGAAATTGTCGTCGAAGTAAGCGGGCACCACATCTTCGCCATCGCTCTTCGCCAGCCGCAAGTGGACCATGAAGGCCAGGGTCTTTGTCGGATTGGTGACGGTCAACTGCTCGTATTGTGTACCGTCTTCGCATCCGGGCGAAATGACGGGATTCGTGGTGGGCGCGGCCTGCGGATGCACCGCGAATGGTGTGGGGCAGGGCGATGCGGCAGGCTTAGTTTGCACGCGCAGTGAGACGGGCGCGAGTTGCTGGAGCGCGGTCATGTCGGCGTAAGCCAGCTGCGGCGTCGTGGCCGTGCCGCGGGTCGATTGCCAGTCCATCTCGTCGGACTTGGTGGAGAGCCAATAGAAGTTGTCGCTCAGAATTTTTTCGCTGCGGTCGGCAGCGGTGAGCTTGAGGAAATATGTGGTGGAGAGATCGGGCAACTGTGGGACGTTGAACGCCACCGTTGCTTTGTCGGGCGAAACGTCGACCAGCGCGTCCTGCGTCCACTTCTGGGTGCCGTCGAAGTTATAGAGGTGGGCAGTAACTCGGATGGCGTTGACGGTCACAGCGTCGCTTACCACCGCGATCGAGCGATCGTTGTAGGAGTAAAGGACGTGCAGCGGCTCGTTGGCTTTCTTGGTGCCGTAGTAGCCGCCGGCGGGGACGAGATAGTAATCGTACAGGTGCCAGATGAGCGAGGGCCAGCCATTGTTGAGCATCCACTGGATGACTCCGGTGGAGTTGAACTTATTTCGGGCATAGGCCTCGAACATAGCGCGCTCGCCTTCGTAGTCCATGGCGTAAGCTTTGCGCACGAAATCGTTGATGTCCTTCGGAGGGCCGTAACGGTGCTCCATGGAAGTGTTGTAGAAGGTGAGGGTCTGGAAGCGTTCGCCGCCTTCGTGGAATCCCCAAGTTTCATTCTGCGGCCATAGCGCATCGGACGGAAGAAACTTACGCAGGCTTGCCGGCGTGGGGATGGCGGGGCCGGGACTGGTTTCGGTGTTGAATCCCCAAGCGCCGCCGAGCTTGGTGTCGTTGAGCCAGTAATTCGGCGGAACGTAGTCGTAGGGGCCGGTCATCTTAACCCCGGAAGGCCCGGTGACCTTGGTAGGCGTGGCCGAAGCTGATGACAAGTACGGGTTGGGCCAGAGCTGTTCCTTGCCAATGTAGAGGTACATGTCTTCCACGGACGGAATGGGAGGGTTGTCGCTGCCGTTGAGCCAGACCAGCATGCTGGGATGATTGCGCAACAGGCGCATCTGGTCGCGCATTGAGGACTGAGCGACACGATACTGCTCGGGGCCCCACTCGTTCCAGCGCTCCCACATATCGCAACAGCACCAGCCAGCCATGACGAGGATGCCGTACTTGTCGGCGAGGTCGTAGAAGGCCTGGCTTTCGAGCTTGCCTTCGAGACGGATAGTGTTCAGACCGAGATCGCGTACGTAGCGGAATTCTGTTTCCATGCGCTGGGGCGAGGAGCGGAGCAGCATATCGGGCGTCCAACCACCGCCACGGACAAGGATGGGCTTTCCGTTGATCTTGAATAGCGCGTGGCCGTTGTTCATCTCCGAGATGACTTGGCGGATGCCGAACGTCACGTCGCGCGCGTCGGAGGGCTTGCCATCGGCGGTGACGCTGACACGAGCGTGATAGAGCGCGGGCGTGCCCATTTCTGCGGGCCACCAGAGCTTGGGGTCCTTGATGATGAGTTCGCGGAATTGCTCAGGTGCGAAGCTGATGGTCTTTTTTTGTTGGCCCTCGATCGCGATTTCCTGATGGACTTTTTTGCCTTCGATTTCCCAGGTGACATCGGCTTTTACATCGTGTCCGGTAGCATTCCAGACCTCGACGACAGGAGTGAGTTGCGCGGTGATGAACTTCTCGTCGAGTTTGCTGGCGACGTAAGGAAAGCGTAGCTGCAACGGACCGCTGGCAGTGAGATAGACGTCGCGAAAAAGCCCGGTATCTTTATCGGGCGGCGAAGGGTTCCAGTCCACGAAGGTGATGGCGAGGTCGTCGGGTGTGGGCGGAAAGACTTCGATAGCGAGAACGTTTTCGCCGAAGTAGAGCAATCCGCTGGAGAGATTGAGTTCGAAAACACGCCAGGTCCCGGCGATGTCAGTTTTGGAGGCGAGTTGCCTGCCGTTGAGCCACACATCGGCGCGATAGTTTACGCCATCCAGATGAAGAGCGACGGAGTGTCCGGAGAAAGGGGCAGGCAGGCGGAACTGGGTGCGATACCACCATCCGCATTTATAAGGGCTGGTATCGAGCATGGCGAGATTCGAGAACATACTGCCGATGGGATAATCCATACCGGGCAGCTTGCGGAGGTTCATGCCATAGAACGGGTCTTTGATGGGTCCGGCGGCGACCTGAGCGGCAACAACCGTGTTGGGTACAGTGGTGGAAATCCAGCCGATGGGGCGATAAAGCGGTGAGGAAAGAGTATCCCCATCGAATCCCGGGCTGGAATTGTTTTTCAGACCCGCGGGACCCGTAGAGGAACCCTGCAGCACGCAGGCCGATTGCAATTGCCAGCCCGAGTGAAGATCGAGACGCGTGACAGGCGCGGGCGGAGTCGCAGCGGAAAGCTGGCCAGATGCGAACACGATTGCAACACTAGCGAAAAGGAGAATACTTCCGCGTACAGCCGAAGCGCGTCGGGACATTGAAGTTCCTCGGAAAGAATGGTACATGAGAGCACTTCCGAGGACAGGTGCTCCAAGACTTTTGTGGTGGCAGGGATGTCGGATTGCAGCGCACCACAAGCGGAGTATGATTCTTTCTCACTGAGATGAAAGCCCATTCCAAGAAGTACTCCACACGCGAAGAGCGTCGCGAAACCGGACGAAGATGTCGCGACAAGGTCAGCCGGGTCAGTCAGGGACAATTCGATCCAACCCAGCGCAAGTTTGATCCTGTTGCGCTGATGAATGCAGCGCACAAGGACCGCGATCCGGAACTGTTGCCGCTGAAGAACGCGCGCATGGCGATTTCGCCGTTCACCTTCTACCGAGGGGCGGCGCCGCTGATGGCGGCCGATCTCGCTACTCTGCCGCGTACAGGCTTGGAAGTGCAGATCTGCGGCGACGCGCACGTGCAAAATCTGGGCGCATTCGGCGGCGGCCAAGATGGGAGAATGATTTTCGACATTAACGATTTCGACGAGACCATCCGAGGGCCGTGGGAGTGGGACGTCAAGCGCATGGTGACCAGCCTGATCCTGGCCGGCCGCGAGGCACGGAATTCCGAGCGCCAGTGCAAGGATGCGGTGCTGAGATTCGCATGCCGGTATCGCGAATCGATGTGTGCGTTCGCCGAACTACCGGTGCTCGAACTGGCTCGCTATCTGGTGACGCGCGACTTGAAGGTGGCGCCAGTACGTTCGGTGCTGCGCAAGGCGGAGCGGGCGACTCCGTTGAATAGCCTGGAAAAACTCACCGAGCGAAAGGACGGCCAGTACGTTTTTCGCGAGGCGACAGATCCAACGTTTGGAGAGAAAACACAGTACCGCTTGGCCGAGTCGACCGCCAAGCAAGTGCTAGCGGCGTTGCCGGACTATGTCAAGACGCTCCAGCCGGAGCGGCGGCACTTCTTCAGGCAGTACAACCCGGTGGACGTGGCGTTTCGTATTGTAGGCACAGGCAGCGTGGGAACCCGCGACTACGTTGATGCTCATGTTTGGTGGCGCGGTGGAAGATCCGATGTTCCTGCAACTGAAGCAGGAGTTACCGTCGGCGTACGCGCCGTATTTGCCAGACAGCCATCCGCCGAAACATCACGGCGAGCGCGTGGTGGAAGGGGTTCGGCGCATGCTGGTGCAGTTCGACATCTTCCTGGGATGGGCGACTATCAATGGTTTGCCTTACCTGGTGCGTCAACTTCGCGACCACAAGGCGGGCATTGAAGATTCAGACTTGGAAGGAAATGGGTTGCTGCAGTATGCGGAAGTGTGTGGCGAAATACTGGCCAAGGGCCACGCACGATCGGGCGATCCGTGCATGTTGTCCGGATATCTGGGTACGGCCGACCGGTTCGACAAGGCCTTGGTGAATTTTGCGGTTGACTATGCCGATCAGGACACGCGCGACTTCGAGGCTTGGCTGAAAGCGATTCGCGAAGGCAGCGTGAAGACTTTGAAAGCGGTGGCTAAGAAGGCGGCGAAGAAGAAGACGAAAGCGAAGAAATCGCCGCACAAAGCGAAGAAGAAAGCCGCAGCGAAGAAGAAGGGCAAGAAGAAACCCAAGAAGAAAACGTAATAGCGAGATCTGTCTTGATGACTAGGGCGGTGGCCGTAGCGACGGGTCGCTGTCGGCGTGGCGCTTACTCCAGTCGAAACGCCGTCCAAGGATGACCTTGAACAACATGTGATCGGTGCCCGCGGTCACGCCAACTCCCAGCCCAAAATTGATCTCCCACTTGGGTGATACGTTCAAGTCGAAGGCCGGTACGAACTGCTGCGACTGGAGCGTAACGGGGTACAGATTGCTGACCGGGCCCCAGCCTCCGTAATACTCCAATCCGAAAGCGACTTTGGGCGTGAAGTCCCAGGAAATCTTGGCGTCGGGCTCGAAGTTCCATTGCTGATCGCTGGGCAAGCCTACGATGCCACGGTCGAAAGCCGGGTTCACCGACCAATACAGCCGACCTTTCTGCTTATCGACGATAGGACGAATTTCGATGTTCCAAGTTGAAGTGGAATATTGGGCACGCTGGTAGCCGAACTCGATCGATAGGCTCGCACCTACAGGCCAATGCCAGCTTTCGGGCGCGCGAACGCGGGGACGAATGTGATCGCCTACCCAGTCCCAGCCCTGTCCATTGCGTGCGACGGTGAAGATGTAGAAACCGATCTCGGACCACGAGGTGAGGCCTTGCGTAATTTCGACGGTTTCATGGAGCGCATGCTCGCTGGGAAATACCCCGTCAATCGTTTCCTTGCTGCCCTGGAAGGTGAAGTTGGAGTGCAATTCGAGCATGGTGGTCTTGGGTGCAACGGTTTCGGAGGGATAAACCTGGATCTCGTAGTTGTCCTGCGCGAAGCCGGGGACGACTAAAGCGCTCAACATGAGTCCCAGGAGAAGCGTCGGCCCTCGGGAGCGCAAAGTCACACCAACAGGATGCGGGAAAAGTGAATGGGTTTCAAGTTGAGCGAGACTTCGGATCTCACGACCGATCGCAAGTCGAGGCTGAGAACGCTGACATTTTAGGCGCAGGCGCGTGTTGGCAGCCAAGTTTGCCTATGCGATACTGAAGTACGCAGCGAATGAAGGCAACTGGCGCGACGCTAGTGCCGCTTCAGGTTGCGAAATGTGCCGTAACCCCAGTTCTTACGGTTCTTTCAGGCATGCGCCGGGATGGCGGAACTGGCAGACGCAGCGGACTCAAAATCCGCCGAGGCTTATCACCTCGTGGGGGTTCGACCCCCCCTCCCGGCACCACCGATTGGTTCCCCATGATGCCGCAACGTTCCTTGCTACCCCTTACGCATTGCCCAGCCCAGCATCAACAGGCCACTGGCGGCGATCCAACTGCCTGCAACACGCACTGCTATCCGGGCCCATGAAGCGCGCAACTGCACAACCAACGCGGCCGCTAATGCCATCAATACGAACACCGCAAAGATGAGGCCCAGCAGAACCGCGGCCGATGTGAACGAAAGACCCAGTCCGGTACCGTTCAAGTAGCCGTGATACAGGCCAACCAGTGCGGACAATGCGGTGATCACCTGCAAAGATAGCTTCGCATCCGCCGCGAGCAATCCGCCCAGAAGCAGGAACCAAAATGCCGAAATCACGGGATGGGGATTGGCGGAACTCACGGCCAAGCCGATAAGTCCGCCCAGCAGCCACGCAGACGGGAGAACGAACAGGGCACGGCGACCGTAGCTCGCCCCCCGCAGTCCTGCCAAAAGCGCGAGCGCAAGAACCGGGGCAAAATCCTCAGGGCTCAGGAGGAAATGCATTAGCCCGTCGTAGATGGGGCCCATGCCAGTGGAGTTCAGGTGAGCTTCCGCCGGGAGCGCGGCAAACATGGCGACAAACGCCACGAAGCTGTAGAGCGGCAGACGGGGAAGGTTGGAACGTTTCATCACGCCACTGCCTTCCACAAGAAGAACATTCCGCCACAGGCCACAATGGCTCCCGCAAAACGCAGGAACCGCTGTCCCCACGTCCATCGATGGACCGTTCCTATCCCGATGCCGATGGCATGCAGGCATCCAGTGGCGATCACGAAACCCATGCTGTAGAGCAATCCGCTTTGTCCAGGGGGCAGTTCAGTGCCGTGAGCATGGCCGTGGAAGATGGCGAAGACGCTGACTAGAATGGCGGCCATCGCGAGTGGTGGCCGGACCTCAAACAACACCGCCATTCCCAGCAGAATGGCTGAGGCAGCAATGCCGTATTCCACTCCGGGGAGCGGCACGCCCATCAGGCCGAGCATTCCGCCGAACGCCATCACCATCGGGAAGGCGACCGGCAACAGCCAGATGGCAGGGCTGCCCAGTTGTGCGCCCCACAATCCCACGGCAACCATCGCGAGCACGTGATCGAGTCCGGAGATAGGATGCTTGAATCCGGTGAGAAAACCCTTGGCTTCGCCTGCTTGCGGGTGGGCGAAGGCCGTACCGGTCCAAAACAGTATGACTGCGAACACTCCTCCGTACTTGGCGAGTAGCTGGCTCGGATTCCTAGTCATCGAGCAACTCCGAACATGATCGCCAGGCGCTGGATCGTCCAGAAAGCTCCGAGTGAGCCGACGGTATAGCCAGGAAGTGCTTCGGCCCAACGCGGCCATTTCACTTCGAGGATGCGGAAGGCGCGCTCGAGTAGAAGGATCAGTGCGACAAAGGAGAGTTGGCCGATCTCGACTCCCACGTTGAAGGACAACAGCGCAATTGGGAGTTCGGCCTTCGGCAGACCCGCGCTGGTGAGGGCGCTGGCGAAGCCGAATCCGTGCAGTAGGCCGAAAGCGAACGCAACAACCCACGGATGCCGAATGGTGAAGCTGGTTTCCCCTCTCCAGGAACGTACGATTTCGGGGCCAAGGAAGAGGATGCTGAGGGCGATGGCCGCATTCAGCGGGAGCACGGGAGCTTCAGCGTATCCGAGAGTGGCAATCGCCAGTGTGATGCTGTGGGCGACGGTGAAAGCGGTGATGGTCTTCAGCAACATCCATCGGTCTTTGACGATCAGCAGTAGCCCGAGCACAAAGAGCATGTGGTCCGCGCCGAACAAGATATGCCGGATGCCCTGCACGATAAAGGAGCCCATGACTTGCAGGCGCGTTTGGGCTGCAGTGATCTCTACCCAAGGCTGCGAGGGGTGGACGATGGTGGTCCAGCTTCGACCGTCGAGCATTTCGACGCGAACCAGCACATCGGTGATGGTTCCTTGAAGGCCGGGGAACTCGATTCGCTCGCCCGCAAGACCGTTGGGGCCGGCCTCAATCGAGTAGCGGGTGACGATCGAGTCGGCTAATTCTTCGGTGGTGGGTTCCTTCAGGTTCTTAACGTCGTCGGGAAGTTGGAGCATCACGGGAAGTCTCATGCCGGAGAGCATGGGGGTCCGCCAGAGGAGGCTGAACTGGCCCGGAGCGGTCTCTTTGACTTCGAGATAGGCGGGGCGGGATTCGTGGGCCCAGAGGGAAGGGACAGGAGGAGCAAGGAGCGCCCAGAGAGCTAGTCGAAATGGGAATTTAGTCAAAAGTCGCGTGATTCACGACTGTTTATTTTCAATGAGTTAGGCGGAAATTGTTTGTAAGTTATCATTCTAAATGAGTTATAGCTATCCATGTCAGCCGTAAGGACTTAGCGGCCACCTGTGCCCATATTTATAGAGGTCCCTCGCCCGACGGAGTCGGCACTTGCTTCGGCTTTGGCGGCGTATTCGCCGCTGGCTGATCCCCCGGATTTGGCAGAAGCACGGTGTACTTGGCGCGCATTTTCTTGTAAGCCGTGGCCCAGGCTTGTTGCTTCTGTTCGGCGAGCCATGCGGTTTTTACGTCCGGCTCCATTTCCTCGAACGACGGGATGCGCCCGGGAATGACGGTGTCGACATACACCAGGTGCCAGCCGTAGCCGGACTCGACGGGCCCCTGCCACGAGCCGGGCTTGAGCTTCTCCAGAGCGACGGCGAATTGGGGACCAAACTCCTTGGCGATGGCCTCCGGGGTGCGGTCGCCATAGTAGTCCTGAAACATGAACGAATCGCCGGAGGCGGCGGCGAGTTTGGAATCTTCGGGCTGGCCGGCGATCTTAGCCAGCGCCGCCGCTGCGTCGGCCTGGGCATTCTTGCCGCGCTTGTCGGGAGAAAAATAGAGGTGGCGGAAGCTGTAGCGGCCAGGCAGGGCGAACTTGCCGCTGTTCTTGTCGAACCAGGCCTTAAGTTCCGCGGTCGAAGGCTCGTGAGCGGCGGCCACGTCTTCGGCGAGGAACTGCATCTTCTGCGCCATGCGGCGCTTCACGATCTCGTCGTCTTTGTCCAAGCCCATCGCGAGACCTTCGCGATAGAGGACCTCTTCGCGGACCTTGTCTTCCACCATGGCCTGAAACTCGGCGGGCGTGGGCTGGCGGTGCCATTGCGACTCGAAATAGATATCCATGGTGCGCAGGTCGTCGAGGCTGACGGCGATCTGCTTGGACGACTCGACGCCGCCGCGGCCGCGCTGCAGGTAGGCATAGGCCGCGAACAGCACGACACCCAAAAGCAGGAAATGCAGCAGGGGTTCGTGCAGCCAGCGTTTCAGCGTCAGAAAGGTCGTTTGGCGCGTCGGCGATTGTTCCGTTGGGGGCAACGCCTCAACAACACGAGGAAGACTCATGAGAAACGGATAACTCCAACAACAATCATATGCCGTCCCTGCCGGGACTCTGACAGATTCTGATCGCGCACACCCAGCGCTGAAGCGCTGGGCTATGATCTATCGCCCCTCCGGGGCTCCTAATTTAGTGACTGATTTCGGCCTCCGCCTTCTGCGCTAGCTTGCCGCTCATCTTCTCGATCATCTCGCGCCTGAACTCATCGCGAATTTCGGTGAACTTCTTCTGTTGATCCGCGTTGAGCAATGGCGTGATCTGAGCATCGACCGAGCTGCTGATCTGCTTGAGCTGCTCGATTTTGTCCAGGGGCTTGAGCGAGGTGTTCTTCTTCAGTGCCTCGAGTTTCGGCATTTCTGCCTTCAGCATGGGCGTGATCTGAGCCTTCTGTTCCTCGGTCAGTCCCAATTCAATCGCGAGCTGGCTGCCCAAGGCCGCCAGTGGGTTCAACACGTTCGGCGGATAAGGAATGATCTCGTAGTTGGCGTAGCCGAACTCGTTGCTGCGCGCACCGTAGTACGTGTCTCCGAGCTTGTAGATGGCAAGGGAATACGGGTCTTGCGCGACCTTGGTTATCACCTTGCCACCCTCGATCTTGTACGGCGTGGTGTTGCCCTGATAGCCGTTGCGCATCGGATTGCCGACGTAGCTGGGGATGGTGGCACCGTTGCCGATGTGCCAGACATTCATGTCACCATCGGGCGTGTAGCTGACGCTGAACTGCTCGCCGGTTACATTGTTGCGTACCCAGTAGGCTTTGCCGACGATGAGCGCCTTCAGTTGGGCATCGCCCAGTGCAGTCGCACCCTTGGCTTTCAGGTCGGCCACAGTCATGCCGATCGAGGCACTCTTGCGGGCGTCAGCAGTTGGCGTGTACCAGATTGGCGACGTCCATGCGCGCTCCTGGCCGGTGAGTGGCACCACATCCGGCGGCGGAACCCCCGCCTTCACGGCCTGGATGAGGGTCCAACGCGGCGTGGGAATTTCCAGCACGCGGGCGTAGTAGAACGCATGCAGGCTGACGTCGAAGTCGGGGTCGGTCCAGACGGTGCTCAGCTCGGTTGAGCCGACATCATTGGTATAGGTGGCTTTCTCCAGGTCCACCGTGCTCTTGATGGCTGGAACGCGGCCCGTCCACTTATCCGGCTTGCGATCGCCAGACCACACGACGTCGTAAATTTTCTCGAAGCTCTGGCCGTTCTTGGTCCATCCCTTGATGAGCTGGATGCGGTCCAGATTGGCCGAGGTCGGGTCCTTCACCGCCCAGACCACGAACGTCGGCGCTACGCCCTTACCGCTGGGCATCGCCTGCAAGTCGGCGCCCATGGGGACGCCGTTGGCATACGACTGATGTACCCAGTCCTTTGCCTTGAGGATGTCTTTGTTGTAGCCCCAGCCGCCGAATAAGCGCACTTTGATGTGGACGCCGCTGGTGCCGAAGGTTTCCTTGCGGTACATGGCGTCAAACAGTGATTCGCGAGTGTTTTCCTCGGCCCAGACACCCGTCAGACCGCCAGGGTTCTCATAGCGAACGTCGAGTGTGCCGAATGCCAGGACTCCGGCCATGCGCCGGTCAACGGTTCCATCGATTTGGGCGTGGCCGCCGTAGAAATTGTTCTGGCGATAGGGGCTGCCGGTGTTGTGCGAGTCGGAGCCGCCGGCCATGCCGAACTTGTATGGGTTGTAGCCGCGCACGTCCTGCATGGTGATGCCGTCTTTGTAGGCCTGACGGGCGAAGCTACCTTGAATGTGGTTGATTCGTCCACCGGTGGCAGGCTGACCGAGGAGACCGTCCTGGAACAGCTCGTAGCCGGCGAACTCGTCGTTGGGCGAGAGCAAGGGATGAGTTTCCGACTGTCCCTTAATCTGCTTGATTTCGACCAGGCGCTCGTTGCGGTCGCGCGCGGCAGCCCAGGCTGCGTCGATGGGGCGTCCATAGCTGTCGACATCCACCGGGTACATCCAGCCGTCGCTCAGGTTGGCGTTGTGTGAAATGGCAAGCAGCGTATTGCCGGCGTTGCGCTGCGAGTCCATCCAGGTCCATAGGGCCTCGGGGTGGTCGTTATCCAACGCGCTGAAGGGCATTGGTGGGATGTGCGTGCAGTCGCGGAAAAAGATGTTGCGGTGCAGGTTGCGAAAGTTGGGCATCGAAGTCCACTCGTACGAGCAAAACGCCGTGAACTTGCCGGGATGGTTGTTGGCATCCGCGATTTCGACGTTCTTCTTCCAGATGGAGCCCGCCACTTCGGGGCTCATAAACGCTTTCACGGGAGGCCCGCTGTTCAGGCCTACGAGGTAAGTAAAGGCCCGTTGAATCTCGGCCTGGTCGTTCGGGTCCTTCAGTATGAGAGGCTGTGCCTGGGGCAACTTGCTGACGGCCGATCCCGGAGTGTTCGCTTCTTTTGTCACTCCGACATATTCGGAGTGGTCGGTGACGCCCATGAAGTCCATCGGCGTGTCGATGGTGATGTCGTAGCCCATGGGATGCTTGATGGTCTGGCCCTGCGCGTACTTGAGAGCGTCATTGGGGTCGGTAATGCGGTTGCCCATGAGCCAAGCATCGAGCGACCAACTGGTGTGGATGTGCTCCTCACCGAAGTAGGCGTTGCGGTCGGGATTCTTCTCGACCCGTTGCTCGGCCTGAGCGGCCTGTCCGGCTTGTTGGGCTTGTTCAGGCGCTTTTGGTTTCTCGCACGAAACCAAAACCAGAATGCTGATGAGGACTAATGCCAAACCAACCGTTACCGCAACTCTCGACTTCATAAATGCCTCCATCGTTCTGAACGGCAGGACTACGCACGCGCACAGGTAAGCGCACGCCAAGCATTGCTCTGCGCAGACGTAAGTCGTAGCCGCATGGCGAACCTGCGGCATTCTCATGGTTGGAACAAAACAGTTTAGCCGTGTGGTGGAAGCTCCGCAACCGGGAAAATGCAAAGGTAGATATATTAGGTTTGGGTCAAAGAAGCTCCCAGGAGATATCAGAATGCCGGAAGGTGGAGGTTCCAATATCGAGGTGGCCCACCACCTCACCGAACACAATGAGGAGTCCGGTCCCCGAATGCCCCAGGCAGTGGAGGTCGCCGAGGCCATTGTGCTTGCCCTAGTTGCCATTACCACCGCGTGGAGCGGATACCAAGCGGCGCTGTGGACTGGTCATCAGTCGAAGCTCTACGGCCTTGCCAGTAAGCAGCGAGTGCAGGCCGCGCGGGCGGCGGCGTCCGCCAACGATGACCGTCTGTATAACGCCACCACGGTGGCACAATGGCTGCAGGCCGAAACCGACGGAAAAAAGAAGCTCGCTGACCTGTATGAGCGTCGCTTCCTGCCGGAGTTTCGCCCCGCGTTTGAGGCTTGGAAGAAGACCGATCCGGTCAACAACGCCAATGCTCCTCCGGGACCCTTCTACATGCCTGAATATCGCAACTCCAAGGCGGAAGAGGCAGACCGGCTGACCGGGCAGGCCTCAGATACCTTTGAGCAGGGGGACGAGGCGCGCCACCACGCCGATGACTATGTGCGAGAAACCGTGATGCTGGCAACTGTGTTGCTGCTCACGGCTATCAGCCAGCGGTTCAAGATCCGCGGTGTACGGATTGGGCTGATTGTGTTGGCCGGCGCCTTACTGTCCCTTTCGATCTACCATATCGTTCACCTTCCACGAATTTAGGGTGGCGCACATCGGCGTTAGGGCAGAGGGCGGAAGTGTGACTGTCGTCACGGCAGAATTCTCTGGACGGGGAATACCGTAGTCTTTAAGGTAGTCGCTGAACACCCCGACATGCCTGCATCCAAGAGGAGTCTCGTGTGCGCTATCGGCGCGCTCACTCTGAGCGTCGCGGGATGTTATCGCCCTATCGGTCCGCAATCGGTGGCGCGCGATCGGCATCTGTACGCTGCCTCTCTCTCGGATTCGTGGAAAGAGCAGACGCTTCTGAACATCGTCAAGATGCGGTATCTCGATCCACCGGTCTTTGTGGATGTGGGAAACATCGTGGCCAGCTATTCGCTGGTGCAGGGAGTTTCTGCGGGTGGAAACATCGTTCCGAACAACCAAACACCCGACGCAACAGTCGGTGGCTTCGGAACCTATAGCAACACCCCCACCATCACCTACACTCCGCTGACCGGCAGTAAGTTCATTAGGGGCCTCGCGACTCCATTTCCGCCCGAGGCGATATTCTCCAGCATTGAGGCCGGAATGCCCGCCGACGTCATTCTGTTCGCCTCGGTGGTGTCCATTAATGGCTTGCGAAATCAAGAGGCAACCTTGCAGGGAATTACGCCTGCCGATCCCGACTTTCATCGCGTGCGAGCCTTGGCTCGCAAAATCCAGCTTTCGGGTGCGGTGAGGATCGAGGTCAAGAAGCAAGCCGGCGAGGAGATGGTGAGCTTCATGACCTTCCGCACCGAAAAGGTTCCACCAGAAGTCCAGTCGGATATCGCGGAACTGCGGCAATTGTTGAAGCTCGATCCCGCCGCTTCTGAGTACCAAGTTCGCTTCGGCGCCGTACCCGAAAACAATAGGGAAATTGCCGTGATTACCCGCTCCATCCTCAGCATGATGCAAACCATGGCGGCGGAAGTAGGCGTGCCCAAAGAAGACCTGGCGCGAGGCTGGGCGTTCCCCGGGTTCGAACATGCCGAGGCTACTCCCGGTGTGGTTCGCCTGATTCATATCCACAGCGGAAAGTCTGTGCCGGCTGACGCATTCGTGTCGGTCAAGTACGAGAACAACTGGTTCTGGATCGACAAGGGAGACCTCGAATCCAAGCAGATGTTTTCGCTGATCATGATGCTCTTCACCATGGTTGACACTGGACCACAAGCGAACCAGCCAGTGTTGACGATTCCCGCCCATTGAGGTCGCAGAAAGCGAATCTTGTTTCCTTCTACTTAGTCGCCTCGGGCGGCGTATACCACACCGGAGATGTCCAGGCGCGCTGCTGGACGGTTGCCGCGACGTTCGGATTCGGCGGCACGTTCAGCTTGGCCGCCCAATACGTGGACCAGCGGGGTGTGGGAATCTCAAGCACACGGGCGTAGTAGGTTGCGTGGGCTTTGGGATCGAAGGATGGATCGGTCCATTCGCCGATCAGTTCGGTCGAACCGATAGTGTTCTGGTAGGTCGCGGTCTTGATGTCAACCGTGTTGCCGACGGCAGGGACTTTGCCGGTTTTCGGATCCGGCTTGCGATCGCCACTCCACACCACGTCGTAAATCTTTTCTGTGCTCTTGCCGTTCTTGGTCGAGATCTTGATGATCTGGATGCGATCGAGATTACCGCTATCGGGGTCTTTGATGGCGTGAACGACAAGACGTCGGAGCGGTCGCTCCTGCCTTCGGAGTCAGGTCTCCGCCCTGCGGCACACCGCCAGCGTATGCGGCTTTTACCCAGTCAGCCTGTTTGGTCATGTCCTTGGGGAAATTCCAACCGGCGAACATGCGGGCCTTGATGCGAGTGCCAGAAGTGCCGAAGGTTTCTTTGCGCTTGAATGCTGCAAAGATGGATTCGCGGGTGTTCTCCTCGGCCCATACGCCGGTCAGTCCGCCAGAACCGATGGAAGTCGGAGGTTCGCCACTGACCGACGTGGTGGCCGTGATGACGGTCTTGGGATCGTTGTCCTGGTTGCCGTGCGAGCCGGGGTAGTTGCTTGGTTCTGTCGATGTAATGCCGGAGTGGAAGTCGGTGCCGGCCTCGATGCCGTACTTGAACGGATTGACACCCAGCTTGGCCTGTTGTTCCTGGCCCACGCCGTAGGCTTGGCGCAGATAGCTTCCGGTGGCGGAATTCGCTTTCTTGTCCGAACCGATCAGGTAGTACCACATCTCGAAATTGGCGAACTCGTCAGTGGGCGATAGGGCGGGGCTGGTGTCGGACTGTCCCTTGGCTTGGATGATTTCGGCGAGAGGTTCGTTGGCCATGCGGCGCTCGGCATAGTCGCGAGTGATGGGCTTGCCCGACATGTCGCGGGTGCTGAACATGAGGCCATTGCTGGCGTTGCCGTTGTGGGGAACCGCGATGACGTCGAGGCCCAACTTGCGCTGCGCTTCCAGGTAGCGCCACAGATCTTCCGGGTCTACTGACTCGAACGCCGTATAAGGGATTGCCGGACCCTTGTCGGCAAAAATCACGCAGCGATGCAAGTTCTGGAACTGCGGCGCCGAAGTCCACTCGAATCCGATAAAGGTCGTGAACTTTCCGGGCTTGTAGTACTTGTCAGAGATGGCCGAGTACTTCTCCCACGAAGACCGCAGCAGCGTTGGATCGTTGAACTCCGGGATTGGCTTGTTAACGACCAGGGAACCGATGAGCTTCTTAAACGCCTCGCCAGACACCTTGGGATCGGTGCTGGTCATCATCGCGTACCAAGGAGACTTTGCGAACGGCCCGTTCGGATCAGTGGTGTCGCGAACCACTCCGAGATACTCGGCGTGATCGGTGACAGCGAGAAAATCGAGCGGCGCGATGCGCTTCTGCGGCTTGCCCATGTATTCCACCGTCTCGCCCTGCGCATACTTGTAGGAGTCTTCGGGCGTGGTACGCGTGCCGAAGGCGAAAGCGTCCATGGAATAGCCGGTGTGAAGATGCAGGTCGCCGAAGTAGGCGTTCTTGAGTGGATTACGTGCCGGACGCGCTTCAGCAGACTGCGTCTGGGCCGTCTGTTGCGTGGCGGTGGGGGCCTCTGGCTTCTTCGAACAACCCGAGAGGGAAAGAATCAAGGTTGCGGTGGCAAATAAGAGCAAAGAAGTCTTCGTTGTGCGCATAGATCCTCTCACCGACGCCCGAAACACACGGCTTCTCAAGGCCGCGTGCGGGATGGGCGACACGTTAGCTTGTCATGGTCGTTCGAAGCAGCAAGATTGTAGCACTCGGTTGCGAAACCGCTGGTCTACTTCAAGTTAGTGTTCAACACATTCGCCAGCCGCATGCCTCCCTGCACGACTCGTTGCCCTGCCACGGCACGCAACTGTTCGCAGTAGGGTGCGTCGATGGTGAAGGGGCCTTTCCCGTCTCTGATGGGAGCGACGTATGCCTTGGTCTGGGCCAGTCTCACGCTCTCGCTCAGCCACACGTCAACGTCGAGGTCGGTCGCGGCCACGGTTTGTGGCGGCAGTGCAGACGCAACGGTGATGACCGCCTCTGGGTCGTTGGAAGTGCCGATCGCGTTGTCCCACAGGGCGTGCAGTTCGGTGGCTGGATTGCCCGTGCATGCCGCAGCGTCGATGACCACGAAGTTTCCGCCGGAGTCGCCGTTGGGCAGGTCCTTGCTGAAGCGGCCGGTGGTGTGCAGCGGCTGGTGGACGTCGCCGACCATGTGCATCAGCCATACCATGTCATACGACTTGCGATTGTTGGATTCGTGGGTGGCGATTGCGCGGGTGAACGCTTTGATCTGGGTCTCGGCATTGGGCGACGGAGTCGGCTCCACGATGGAGCCATCCTGACTGATGGACGTGTCCACGAAATGCCAGTACTTATGCAGTGCCTTGTCGCTGTAGCCGATGTTTTCATCGCCAGCGTTCAGCGGCGGACGATTGCCACCCTCGGTGCCGTCCGATTGGTAGCTCTTGTCTCCGCGAATCTGGTCGGGCCAGGTGGCCGCGATCATGAACAGCATGGTGTTCTGCTGGTCGACCGTAAGGCCCGCTGGCAATTGCTTCTTCCAGGTCGCGTAGAGCGGGTTCAAACGGAGGAGCTTGTCGGCATGGGCTTTCACGCCAGGATCGAGATGCTGGTAGGCGACGTACGCTACTGCCATGTGGCCGAAGCCGTTCCATCCATAAGAACTCGGGGCCAGCATGAGGAGCGACAACAGCAACGCAGACAAGCGGCGCATGATTGATCCTTTCCGGCGAATCCGGTAGTGAGACTGAAGTGTTAGCGAAGATTAACACGGACGCGCGCGGGCGAATATCGCAATTCGCGTAGCGGCACTTGAGTGCTGTTGTGCGCGGCGATGCGGTTTTAGCGCGCGGAAGCTCGCGTGGGCAGCTTGAACGAGAACACCGAACCATGGCCGACCTGGCTGACCACACCGATGGTTCCACCGTGGGCTTCGACGATGACCTTTGCGATAGCCAGGCCCATGCCAGTGCCGTGTGCGGCATATTGCTGCGCCCGGCCGCGATAGAACTTCTCGAAGATAAGCGACTGCTCGAAGCTGTCGATCCCCGGGCCCTGGTCGGCGACGCTGATGACGTCATAGCGGCCCTGCCGTTCTGCGGTGACCGTGATCAGCGTTCCCGCGGGCGAGTATTTAGCGGCGTTTTCCAGTAAGTGGGTGACGACCTCGCGGATGCGGTCCACGTCCATCATGACTGGCGGAAGCCCGTCGGCAATGCGGACCTCGACAGTGTGTTTCTGGAGCAGGTTGTGAGCGGCGTCGAGCGCTGAATCGATGGCATCGCGAACATTGTGGGGCTGAAGATTCAGCTTCACCAGTCCGGAGTCGAGTTGCGCCATCTCCGACGCTTCACCGACCAGGCGATTTAAGCGATCGGTCTCTTCGTCGATGATGGTCAGCAACTCTGTGCGCTGCTCGTCGTTGAGATTCGATGAGGTGAGTAGGCTGGAAACGCTGGCCTTGATGCCGGTGAGGGGCGTGCGGAATTCGTGAGTGACGGAATCGAGCAGCGCGGTGCGCAAGCGCTCACTTTCCTGCGCGGCGCGATGGATGGTGACTTGGTCCACGGCGCGTGCCCGCTCGATGGCCAGCCCGGCGAGACTGCCGATGGCCTCCAGTGATTGGCGCGAAACGTTACCTCCGACAACGGCGAGCGCGCCGACGGTCTTGACGCCCACGCGCAACGAGACATAACTCGGTCCTACCTCTTCGATCACCAGCTCGCCGCGAGCAGCCACCGAGCGGAGCTTCTCTTCGTCGAACGCCACGTCAGGGTCCGAGCGGTAAACGGCGGCGTGATCGGTGACGAACAGCGCAGCGCCAGTCGCGGTGAAAGTATCGGTGATGATCTTGGGCAGCAGATTCAGCAGCGAAACCAGGTTCTCAGTGGTCAGCAGCTGCTGGCTCAAGGCGTAAAGCCGTTCCACCTCGCGCCGTCTTCGCTTGGCATCTTCGGCTTCGCGGCGCGCGCGCTCAGAGAGATTTCCGGCGACCAGCGCGGTAACCAGAAAGGCCAGCAAGGCGATCCAGTTCTGCGGATCGGCGATGGTGAACGTGTAGAGCGGCGGTAGGAAGAAGAAGTTGAACGCGGCCGTCGCCACAATCGACAGCACGACGGCGTAGCGCAGTCCCCAATAAGCTGAGGCGAGCAAAACCGCGATGAGAAACAGCAGCGCAATCGCTGTCGGATTGACGCTCAGGTAGCGCCCAGCGGCAATAATGGCCGCCAAACCGGCAAACATCTCAACGTAGCGGATGACAGCGGTGCGGCTGACCGTGGGCACGCCGCCATTTTACGCCGCGCGTGACAATTTCTAAGGTTGCAATCAGAATACAGGCAATGCAGAAGTCACCTGAGCAATGGCTGGAGGAAGTGGCGCCGGCGAAGTCCCAGGGAATCCTGAAGCTGTTTCTCGGCTACGCGCCCGGAGTCGGCAAGACCTACTCGATGCTGAGTGAGGCCATTCGCCGCGCCAGTCGCGGCGAAGAAGTTCTGGTCGGCGTCGTGGAAACGCACGGCCGCAAAGCTACCGCCGAACTCGCCGCCAAGTTGGAAGCAGTGCCGCGACGCAAGCTCGAATACAAGGGCACCATCTTCGAAGAGATGGATGTGGACGCCATCCTGGCGCGTAAGCCATCGGTCGTCGTGGTGGATGAACTCGCCCACACCAACATTGAGGGCAGCAAACATCTCAAGCGTTACGAAGATGTGATGGAGTTGCTCGACCACAACATCGACGTGCTGTCGACCATGAATGTGCAGCATGTGGAAAGCTTGGGGCCCACGATCCTGCAGATTACCGGAGTGCAGGTGCGTGAGACCGTTCCCGACTGGGTGATGCAGCGCGTGGACGAAATCGTTCTCGCCGACGTAACTCCGCAGGCTTTGCAGAAGCGCATGATGCGCGGCGATATCTATCCGGTCGAGCGCGCCGGACGCGCGTTAGCGCACTTCTTTCGCCCGGGCAACTTGATTGCGTTGCGCGAACTGGCGCTGCGGCAAGTGACCCAGGTCGTCGATCGCAGTCTCGACGCCTTTCTGGAGAAGGAAGACATTCCCGAGCCGTCGTCGGTGCGCGAGCGTATTCTGGTGTGTATCAGTTCCAACCCAGCGGCACAGTATTTGATTGCCCGCGGTTCGCGTATGGCCCAAGGCATGAAAGGCGAGCTTTATGTGTGCTACATCGACACCGGGCGGCAGTTTGGCCCGGAAGACCAGAGGTCGCTGACAGAGAATATTCGCTTCGCGGAGAATCTGGGCGGGAAGGTTGCGAAAATCAAAGGCAAGACCGTGGCGGAAGCGGCTGCGGAGTTTGTGCGGGAAAACCACATTACTCAGGTTATCTTTGGACGTTCGGCGCGGAGCGGCTGGCAGCGCTTCCTGTACCTGCGCGCCATCCAGCATTTTCTGCACAGCGCGCCATCGGTTGATGTTCACATCGTGACCCAGGAAGACCGCTGATGAACGAGCACTCTCATATCCTCGTAGTGGATGATGAACCGCAGATTACACGGGTGTTGCGCACCGCGCTGACGGCGCAGGGTTACGACATTCGCGTCGCTAACGACGGCGAGATGGCGCTGGAGATCATGAAAGACTGGGCGCCCAACCTGATCATCACCGACCTGAGCATGCCACAGCTTGACGGCGTGCAGTTGTGCCGGCGAGTGCGTGCGGTTTCGCAGGTTCCCATCCTGGTCTTGTCGGTGCGCGATCAGGAGCGTCAGAAGATCGAAGCGCTCGATGCCGGGGCCGACGACTACGTCACCAAGCCGTTCAGCATGAACGAACTGCTGGCGCGGGTGCGGGCCAACCTGCGGCGGACTCCCAAGCCCGAAGAGCCAGCGGGAGTCGTGGAAGTGGGCGATTTCCGCATCGATCTCGCCACCCGCTCCGTACTGGTCGCGGGCCGCGAACTCAAACTCACTCCCAAGGAGTTTGACCTTCTGTTGTACCTGTCGCAGCATCCGAATCGAGTCATTCCCCACCGCACATTGCTCGCCGCCGTCTGGGGTGCCAACAGCACCGAGCAGCCTGAGTATCTACGCGTCTTCATTGGACAACTGCGCAAGAAGGTTGAGTCCGATCCCGCCGAACCCCGTTATCTGCTCACCGAACGCTGGGTGGGGTACCGTTTTGAACCTGGCGCCTGATCTTTACGAACTCTTTATCTTGTACTTAGCCAGACATTAGCTCCTGCAGAGTCGAATGACAGTAGTGCACCTCTGCAGGAGCGGTTATGTACACATTCCTGATTCTCAGTAGCCTCGGCCTGGTTTTCTATGTCGCCCTTCTGGTCGCGCTCTATCGCGACGGCCGGAAGCAACGGGTGATGAGCGTTCCGCCAGTACGAAAGTTATTGGCGGGGACCGCCAGCGAATTCGGGACGCTGACGGCACAGACCGACGGCACAATCGCCGCCCCTACGCTGAATACGTCCGACGATGTGCTGTGGGTTCCGGTAGCCAAGCACCATTGGAAACCTGCGCCAGGAGCCATCGAAGGCGGCAGAACGAAATTGGTCTGCATGGCTCCGCCGGCTGACAGCGGCGAAGACCTGCAGTGCGGGTGAAGAAACGGGGAAGGACAAACTTATGCGCGATATCGTGCTCGTCGCTGTTGCAGTCGCATTTTTTCTGCTTTCGATCGGGTATGTGAAGTTCTGCGATCGGGTCAAGTGAGGCAATCCAGATGACTACGCAATCCATCATCATGCTTACCATCACCATTCTCACCATGGGGTATCTGTTCTACGCCCTGCTGCGTCCGGAAAAATTCTGATATGACCCTCAATGGCTGGCTGCAAATTGCTTTGTACCTGTTCGCGATTCTGCTGGTAACGAAGCCGCTCGGCGTATACATGGCGCGAGTATTCAATCGCGAGCGCACATTTCTCGATCCGGTGATGCGGCCCATCGAACGCCTGCTCTACCGCTTCACCTGGGTGGACGAAAACCACGAGATGCGCTGGACCGAGTATGCCGTCTCAATGCTGCTGTTCAGCGTCGTGCCGATGCTGTTGCTGTATCTGATTCAGCGGGTGCAGGGGTTCTTGCCGTTCAATCCGCAAAAGTTCGCGGCTGTTCCGCCGGATCTCGCATTCAACACTGCCGCATCGTTCACCACCAACACCAACTGGCAGAATTACGGCGGCGAAACCACCATGAGCTATCTCACGCAGATGGCCGGGCTCGCCTATCACAACTTCACTTCGGCAGCGGTGGGCATCGCGCTGGCTATCGCGTTCATTCGCGGAGTAGCGCGGCGTCAGAAGGCGACTATCGGCAATTTCTGGGTCGATATGACGCGGGCCACGCTGTGGGTGCTGCTGCCCATCTGCATCGTGGGCGCTCTTTTACTGGTTTCGCAAGGCGTGGTACAAAACCTGCGTCCTTACGACAAGGCGACACTGGTTGAGTCTCAACAAGTGCCGCATGTGGGCGCCGACGGCAAACCTGCCGTCGACGCCAACGGCAAAGCCGTGATGGACACCGTCACCGAGCAGACCATCGCGCAGGGACCGGTCGCATCGCAGGAAGTCATCAAGCAGTTCGGGACGAACGGTGGCGGATTCTTCAACGCCAATAGCTCACATCCGTTCGAGAACCCGACGCCGTTTTCGAACTTCATCGAGATGTTCGGAATTTTCGCGATTTCCGCCGGGCTGACCTACACTCTCGGTCGCATGACGGGCTCGCAACGCCATGGCTGGGCGGTATGGTCTGCCATGGCAATTCTTTTCCTGTGTGGCGTCATGGTCGCGTATTGGGCTGAGGCACGTGGCAATCCGCTTCTGACGGGTGTCGATCAACGCGCGACCGCAACGCAGCCGGGCGGCAACATGGAAGGCAAGGAAGCCCGCTTCGGCATCGCCAACACGGCGTTATTTGCAACGGCTACCACGGACGCCAGCTGCGGCGCCATCATCGGCTGGCATGACTCGTTCACGCCGCTGGGTGGCATGGTTCCGCTGGTCAATATGATGCTGAGCGAGGTCATCTTCGGCGGAGTCGGCGCCGGCATGTACGGCATGCTGATCTACATCGTGCTCACGGTATTCATCGCCGGACTCATGGTAGGCCGTACGCCGGAATATCTCGGCAAGAAGATCGAAGCCTACGACGTGAAGATGGCGATGCTGGTGGCGCTGGTGTTTCCGCTGATCATCCTCACCTTCGCGGGGATTTCTTCCATCGCTGGGTTTGGTACGTCGAGCATCTCCAATCCCGGTCCGCATGGCCTGACGCAAATCATCTACGCGTACACCTCGCAGGCCGCGAACAACGGCTCGGCCTTCGGTGGACTCAACGGCAACACGCCCTGGTACAACATTACCGGCGGAATCACCATGCTGGTGGGCCGTTTCCTGATGATCATCCCCATGCTGGCGATTGCTGGGAACCTGGCGCAGAAGAAATACGTTCCGCCGTCACTGGGCACGTTTCCCGTGACCACGCCGCTGTTCACCGTGCTGTTGATGGGCGTGATCATTATCGTTGGCGCACTCACGTTTTTCCCGGCCTTGAGCCTGGGACCGATCCTTGAGCACCTGCTGATGGGTGCCGGAAAGACCTTCTGAGGTTCAGGCATGGCCGCAAGCAAAAAAGCTATCTGGGAATGGAAGATCGTACGGCGCGCGGTGGTCGATGCGCTGCTCAAGCTGAATCCCCGCAAGATGATGGGCAATCCCGTCATGTTCGTGGTCGAGATCGGCAGCGTGATCACCTCGGTGATGCTGTTCCTCGGCGAACCGCATTTCAAATTCAACCTGCAGATCACGCTCTGGCTGTGGTTCACCGTGCTGTTCGCCAACTTCGCCGAAGCCATGGCGGAAGGACGCGGCAAGGCGCAGGCCGACACGTTGCGCAAAGCGCGTTCCGAGACCATGGCCAACCGTCTGCTCAAAGACGGCACCATCGAGCAATGCAGCAGTTCGAAGTTGCGCTCGGGTGACACGGTGATGGTCGCGGCGGGCGAGTTCATCCCTTCCGATGGAACCATCATCGAAGGCGTGGCTTCAGTGGACGAGTCGGCCATCACCGGCGAGTCAGCTCCCGTAATTCGTGAAGCTGGAGGCGATCGCTCGGCCGTGACCGGCGGCACGCGCGTGCTGTCGGACCATATCAAGGTCGAGATCACGTCGAACCCTGGCGAGACATTTCTCGATCGCATGATCGCGTTGGTGGAAGGCGCCGAACGCCAGAAGACGCCCAATGAAATTGCGCTGAATATTCTGTTGGCCGGGCTCACCATTATCTTCCTGCTGGCGGTCGTGACCTTGCAGCCGTTCGCAATGTACTCGGGCTCGCCGCAAACGGTTTTTGTACTGGTGTCGCTGCTGGTCTGCCTGATCCCCACCACCATCGGCGGACTACTGTCGGCAATTGGCATCGCCGGCATGGACCGGCTGATTCAGCACAACGTGCTGGCCATGTCCGGCCGTGCCGTCGAGGCCGCGGGTGACGTGAATACGCTGCTGCTCGACAAGACGGGAACCATCACTTTCGGCAACCGGCAGGCATCGCGGTTTGTTCCTGCGCCCGGCGTGAGCGATGCGGAATTGGCCGACGCAGCGCAGTTGTCGTCGCTGGCCGATGAGACTCCGGAAGGCCGCTCGATCGTCGTGCTGGCAAAAGAGAAGTATGGACTGCGCGGCCGCGAACTGGCTTCGCACGAAGCGCAGTTCGTTCCGTTCACCGCACAGACCCGCATGTCGGGCGTGAACATGAATGGCTATGAAATCCGCAAAGGCTCGTCGGATGCGATTGAGGCTTATCTCGGCAAGCAGAGCATCAAGTTTCCCGCCGAAGTGCAAGCGACTGTCGATGAGATAGCGCGTTCCGGCGGAACACCGCTGGTAGTCGCCGAGAAAACCCGCGGCGCGCTGGGCGTGATCGAGCTTAAAGATGTGGTGAAGGGCGGTATGCGCGAACGCTTCGATCAGTTGCGCGCCATGGGCATTCGCACCGTCATGATCACGGGCGACAATCCGCTCACCGCCGCTGCCATCGCACGGGAAGCCGGCGTAGATGATTTCCTGGCTCAGGCAACCCCGCGCGAAAAGATGGACCTCATCAAGCGCGAACAGGCCGAAGGCAAGCTGGTAGCGATGACCGGCGACGGAACCAACGACGCCCCAGCGCTCGCGCAAGCCGACGTGGGCGTGGCGATGAACACCGGCACGCAGGCGGCGAAAGAAGCCGGCAACATGGTCGACCTCGACTCCAATCCCACCAAGCTGATTGAGGTCGTCGAGATCGGCAAGCAGCTGCTGATGACGCGCGGCTCGTTGACGACTTTTTCCATCGCGAATGATGTGGCGAAGTATTTCGCTATCATCCCGGCCATGTTCGCCGGAACGTTCCCCGTCCTCAACGCGCTGAACATCATGCACCTGAAGACGCCCGAGTCGGCGGTGTTGTCGGCCGTCATCTTCAACGCGGTGATCATCATTGCCCTGATTCCGCTGGCGCTGCGCGGCGTGAAGTATCGCCCCATGGGCGCGGCCCCGCTGTTGCGCCGCAACCTGTGGATTTACGGCTTCGGCGGCATCGTCATCCCATTCATAGGGATCAAGCTCATCGACATGCTGATTACTAACGTAGGACTGGCGTAGGAGATTCACATGAAAAGGAACGTAATCATCTCCGTTCTAATGACGATCGTTACCACGATCCTGTTGGGAATCATTTATCCGCTGGTGGTCACCGGCATCGCGCAAGTGATCTTTCCGCATAAAGCCAATGGGCAATTGATAACCCAGAACGGCAAGCTCATCGGCTCCAGCGTGATCGGCCAGGCTTTTGCGGGGCCGACCTACTTTCACTCGCGTCCGTCCGCGGCGGGCACGGGATACGACGCCGCGAATTCCGGCGGCACCAATCTCGGACCGACCAATAAGGCACTGATCTCGCGCGTCGATCAGGATACGAAGACCCTGCAAGCCGAGAACCCCGGAGTTCCGGTTCCGGTTGACCTCGTCACTACATCGGCTTCCGGGCTCGATCCGCACATCTCCATCGCCGCCGCGGAGTTTCAGCTGCCGCGTGTCGCGAAGGCACGTGGGATTCCCGAATCCCAGTTGCAGCAACTAGTGGCCGCTCACACCGAGTCACGCCAGTTCGGATTCCTGGGTGAGCCGCGTGTCAACGTGCTGGAGTTGAACCTCGCGCTGGATGCTCAATCGGTCAAGCAATAAGCCGCAATAGAAAAGACCCGCCGCGCTTGCGCACCTGGCGGGTCCTTCCGGTTAGCTGTTTGGAATTGGCTTGAGGCTGTCCACTCTCGTGGCCTCAGCGAATCAACTCGACAGCATTTCGAGCGATGCGAGAATTAGAGCGGAAGCCCTAAGCCTCAGCCACCTCACTTGGGATACAACTGTGACAATCAGATTTCATATATTTTGGATCACCCTCCTTTCCAGTGTGAGGAGAAAATACCACTCAACGGCGATGTCGTCAATCAGGCTTTGACCTGACGAAGCAAATATCTAACCGCCGCCACTTCGCGTAATTGCCGCACTGCGGATTTCACTTGTCTCTGCTGCAAGAACCCTTACAATGAGCAGCCATGAGTACTGCGCCCGTCGCAATTCCCGAAATTCCCGGCCCGGTCGGCGCCCGCCTGGAAGACCAGATCGCCTATCACAGCAAGAAGAGTTCCAAGTACCAGAAGTATTACAAGCGAATCAAAGTAGCCGAGATCATCGCTGCAGCGCTCATCCCGTTTCTGGCGGCGCTGCACGTTTCCGACACGATTCCTATTGTGCATATCGGAATCGGCATCGTTACCGCGGCGCTCGGCGTCATGATCACCATCCTGGAGGGCATCCTCCAGTTGTACCAATTCCAACAGATCTGGATCACCTCTCGCGCGACCTGCGAGAGCATGACCCACGAGAAGTTTATGTACCTCGCCAAGGCTGGAGCCTATGCTACGGCGCCCGAGCCGCTTGCGTTGCTGGCCGAGCGTATCGAAACCATCGGCTCCCAGGAAAATTCCAAGTGGGCATCGATTCAGCAGCCAGCAAAAGCTGGCGTCCATGGAGCTGGCGCCGGAGAGCCCAGCTAGCCTTCGTTAGACCGTAAGTCATCCTGCCCTACGAGGTTCCGGCTCACTTGGTTGGATTCGCACTGGCTTTCGATTCGCTCTAAAATAGTCAGCATGTGGCGTGATTTTTTCCGCTCGATGAAGACCCGCGAAGAGCGGCTGGCGTGGCTGGTGGCCATTGGAGCCGACGCCTTGCAGCTTGCGGTTACGCCGCTTTTCGTCGAAGGCGCTCTCTCGCCCGCTGACGCCGTACTCGACGCGGTTGTCGCCGTCGTTCTCGTTCGCCTGCTGGGATGGCATTGGGCTTTCCTGCCCACATTGATGGTCGAAGCGTTGCCCGGCGCTGATCTGTTTCCAACTTGGACCACCGCCGTTTTCTTCGTAACCCGCCAAGCGCATCATTCCGGCGAGCCCGTGATTCTGCCACCGGAGCATTCGAACCACACGCGCGCCTAACTCGTGTATTTGCCAGCGGTTTCCGGAACCTCGATCGACCAGACCACCCGTGCAGCGGCGGAGACATCCAACCTTGCGATGGAGATTTGCAGCGCCAATGCTCGACGCGATCATGGCCTACAGGCGGAGGGGCGTCGGAGCCTCTGCATCCGAGCTACTGCCGTTCTGCTGATGTTGCTGACTTTCAACACCAGCGGCGCAGCCTATTCCGTACTGACGCACGAGGAAATCGTCGATCTGTTGTGGATGGACCAGATCAAGCCGCTCATCCTCAAGCGCTACCCCGGTCTCACTGGCGATCAGATCAAAGAAGCCCATGCCTACGCTTACGGCGGGTCGGTGATTCAAGACTTGGGCTACTATCCGTTTGGCAGCGCGGAGTTCAGCGACTTGGTGCATTACGTTCGCACAGGAGACTTTGTCCGCGAACTGATTGCCGAGAGCAACGATGCCAACGAGTATGCGTTTGCGCCTTGGGTGCGCTCTCGCATTATGCGTCCGACATCTGTGGCCATCCCCTTGCGGTGAATAAGTCGGTTGCGCATCGAGTATCCGAAGTTGCGGGAGAGATATGGCAACTCGGTGCGTTATGCACAAGACAAGTCGGCCCACCTGAAAACCGAGTTCGGATTCGACGCCGTTCAGGTTGCCAAGCAGCGCTATGCGCCTGAGCAGTTCCACGATTTCATCGGGTTCAAAGTGTCGAAGCCTCTTCTCGAGCGCGTTTTTCCGGTTGTTTACGGACTGCAACTGAAAGACGTACTGCCCCGCGAGGACCTGGCGATTGGCACATATCGCTATTCCGTCAGCACCTTGATCCCGAAGATGACGCAAGTGGCGCTGGAAACCCATAAGAAAGAACTGGTCCAGGAGACGCCCGACTTCGACAAGCGTAAGTTTCTCTACCGGCTTTCGCGTTCTGATTATGAGCGGGAGTGGGGCAAGGAATATGAGAGGCCGGGCCCGGGCACGCGCATTCTGGCAATCTTGCTCGGCTGGATTCCCAAGGTCGGGCCGTTCAAAGGGCTGGGATTCAAAACGCCGACGCCGCAAACCGAAGATCTCTACATCAAGAGCATCAACGTCACAGTCGATGACTACCGAAAGTTGCTCGAGGAAGTGGGCAGCGGCAAGCCGATGCTGGGCAACTCCGATCTTGATACCGGAAACCCGACCAAGCCAGGCGAGTATTCGCTCACTGACCAGACTTACGCCAAACTGTTAGGTCAACTGGCGAAGAACAAGTTTGACCACACCAGTCCGCAGCTGCGTGACAACATCCTGCAGTTCTATGCCGAGGCATCGCCATCGTCGCAACCGAACGACGGCAAGATTCCAACGGCCGACGTGACAGCATGGCTGAATCAGTTGAAGGCGGCTACTCCGGTCAACAGCGCAGACGCCGTGGCGGAACGCTAATCTTAAGCTTTAGTACTCGGCCAGTTGCACCAGCGCCTTGAACACATCGTTCGCCTGCGGCAGAATTTCGTCCTCCACCTGCGGCTGATACGCGACAAAGGTATCTTTGGCGGCGACACGCTTCACCGGAGCGTCGAGGCTGTCGAACAGTTCGTCGGCAATGCGAGCGGCGATTTCGGCGCCGTATCCCCAACTCAGCGTGTCTTCATGTGCGACCAGCACCCGGTGAGTCTTCGAAACCGAGTTGGCGATCGCCTCCCAGTCGTACGGACTGAGCGTGCGCAGGTCAATCAGTTCGACACTGACGTTGTGCTCGCGCTCCATGCGCTGTGCGGCCTGAAGCGCGCGGGGGACCAGCGCTCCGTAGGTGATGACGCTGAGGTCGTGCCCCAGGCGCACGACTTTCGCTTTGCCGAACGGAACCATGTAGTCGGGCCCAGGATACTGCGCACGTCCGTAAGTCTCGCGGTATAGGCGCTTGTGTTCGAGGAACATTACCGGATCGTCGCAACGGATGGCGGTACGCAGCAATCCGTTAGCGTCGAGCGCGTTCGAGGGGAAAACCACGCGCATGCCCGGCGTGTGCGTAAAAATGCTCTCGCCGCACTGCGAATGATAAATGGCTCCGCCCGTGAGGTATCCGCCGATGGCGACCCGAATCACCGCGGGGGCCGAGAAGCCATTGTTCGAGCGCCAACGGATCGTGGGCAATTCATTGCGTAGCTGGTGCATCGCGGGCCAGATGTAGTCGAAGAACTGGATTTCCACTACCGGCTTCAGTCCGCGCGTGGCCATTCCAGTGGCGCGGCCGACGATGTTGGCCTCGGCCAGCGGCGAGTTGAAAACGCGGTCGGAACCGAACGCCGTCTGCAATCCGCCGGTGAGCTTGAAGACACCACCCTTGCCCTTGACCTGCTTGTCTTTCAGATACTCGTCGCGGCTGCAATCGGCCACGTCTTCGCCGAACACGACGATGCGCTGGTCGCGCTTCATCTCGTCTTTAAGGCAGGCATTAATGAGGTCCGCCATGGTCTTTTCGCCACCAGCCGGCTTGGCCGGTAGCGGCGGACGATTCGGTTCGGTCTCAAATGCCGCCGACGTGGGGTCGAGATTCGGCGAATACAGATACTGCATGTACGTGCCGGGCTTGGGAAACGCTGCGGCAACCGCCTTGTCGGCTGCGTCCTGCACCTCGTCGGTGAGATCAAGCTCCATTTCGTTCAGCTTGGTCTCATCGACAATGCCTTCGCTCAGCAAGAAGGCGCGGAACTGGGTGATGGGATCACGGGCAATTTCCAGCTTGCGCTCAGCCTCGGGACGATAGAGCTTCTCGTCGTCCGACAACGAATGTGAGTACGGACGAATGACATGTCCGTGGACAAATGCCGGGCCGTTGCCGGCGCGGATGTATTCGATGGCCGTCTTCAGTGCGGCGTAGCTGGCGAGAACATCGGTACCGTCGACTTCCGCAAAATGAAAATTGGGAAAGCCCTCGCACCAGTTTGCTGATGTTGCCGCCCGCGGTGTTCACTTCCACCGGCACCGAGATGGCGTACTCGTTGTCTTCGATCATGAACAGCATCGGCAGCTTGAGGTTCGATGCCGAGTTGAGCGACTCCCAGAACTCGCCCTGGCTGGTCGTACCGTCGCCGCAGGAAACGTACACGACTTCGTCACCGTGGAAGCTGACGTCTTTAAACTCACGATAATCACCAGCGACTTTTTCAGCGGCTTCGGGATGGTGGCTGAAATAGCGTCCGGCTTCGGCGCATCCCACGGCCTGTAGAAACTGCGTCCCGGTGGGGGACGAGCCGGTCACGATATTCAGCTTGGGACTGCTCCAGTGGGAAGGCATCTGGCGTCCACCAGATGCGGGATCGTCAGCCGCGCCCACGGCCTGCAGCAGCATTTCATAAGCGGTATTGCCGAGCGCGAGACATAATCCACGGTCGCGATAATAGGGATAGAACCAGTCGTAGCCAGGCCGCAGCAGAATCCCCGCCGTAACCAGCAGGGCCTCGTGGCCGGCGCCCGAGATCTGAAAGAAGATCTTCTGCTGGCGCTTCAGCATGATCTCGCGATCGTCGATCCGGCGCGACTGGTACATCAGCCGGTAGATCTCGATGAGATGCTGGGGCGTCAGCCCGGCGTATTTTTCCTGCTCAGAAGGCGCGATCGGTGCAGCAGTAATCTTTGGCTCGACCTTGGTGGTTGCCATCCATAACCTCGAGCTTAAATTCAGGGCCCCTACTCGTGGCGCAAACCTGTCTATTGTAAATCCCACGTGGCTTTTCCCGGACACAGTGTTTTGAAGGGGCACGACTTCAGCCGTGCCGGAGTCTCGCTCCCTGAAGTTGTCATTCCTCGCGAGCTTTAGTCCGCGAGGAATCTGCTCTGTGGTCCTTTCAGTACGCCGCATCCAGGCGTTTGTTCCATCCCGCTGTCTATACTGGACGGGAAATGATTCGCACCTTTCAGCCTATTCCGCTAAACAAAATTAAGCTCATACTTTTTGATCTCGACGGCACGCTGATCGATTCAGAACAGGACCTGGCCAACTCGGTAAACGCCATGTTGCGTCACTTTGGGCGCAAAGAGTTGCCGCTCGAGGTCATCGACACCTACATCGGCGACGGCGCTCCCATGCTCATCCGGCGGGCGCTGGGCGATCCGGCGCACGCAGCGTTTTTGCAGGAAGCGCTGAACTACTTCCTGTTCTACTATCGCGAGCACAAGCTGGATACGACGCTCCCATATGCGGGAATCCCGGAGGTGTTGCTTCAGGTCGGCTCTCTCGACGGCATCGCACGCCAGATGGCCGTGTTAACCAATAAGCCCGTTCGTGCGTCGCGCGACATTCTCGCCGGATTGGGGCTGTCGCAGTATTTCTTCCAGACCTACGGCGGAAACAGCTTCGAAACCAAGAAGCCCGATCCGCTGGGAGCGCAGACGCTAATGCGCGAAGCGGGCGCTGAGCCGGAAGAGACCGTGATGGTCGGCGACTCGGAGGTGGATGTGCTGACCGCGCGCAACGCCAACCTATGGAGCGTCGGAGTGACCTACGGCTTCGCCCCGCATACGCTGGAGCGCACCCATCCCGACATCCTGGTGGACACGCCGCAGGAGTTAGCCGAGGCGCTGAAGACAAGCTCGCCAAGCGATTCCGCTCACGCAACTAAATAGCATGCCAAGAGCGTCGAATTCTTCCCATATCGGTAATAGTGGAAAGGTTCTACCACATTGATTCGCAAATGTTTGCGGTCGCTCCCGATGATTCAAAAACGCACGATGATTCGACTCGACTTGCGAGCCAGTAGCGCGGCACGTCGCGTGCACTCTCCTATTGGTTTGGTGGAGCAGGCCCATGCGGTCGACGTCTTAACTCGCCTTCTCCAACGAACGACCCTAGGGAGGAATAATAATGAAGAAAGCGCTTCTATTTGTGCTGGTCTCGCTCGTGCTGGTCACAGTCGCGAACGCGTCAACCAGTAAGGCGATTTTTGCCTTCACCTATCCGCCGTTCCAGACCGGCGACGTAGAACTGCAAACCAATACCGGCAACACGGTGTCCACCATGACGGGCTGGTACGACATTGGCGGCAATCATGACGCCACCAACCCCGACTACATCGTGGGTCTCTGCGGCAGCAGCGATTCATGCAATGGCGGGAACGACGTGTTCAATAACTTTTTCACGTTCAATGTTCCGGCAGGCACATACACCAGCGCCACAATTTCCGCCTTCCTGCCCAACCCGGGAAGCGGATTGTCGGCATTTTATTGCAACTGCACTAGCCTGACCTACCAGCTTTGGGATGTCTCAACTCCTATAAGCCAGCTTATGGCCTCTAATAGCGGACGAGTGGATATCTTCAATGACCTGGACTCCGGTATCTTCTATGGCTCTGCGGTAGTCACCTCCGCAGATCAGGGAACGCAGATTCTCATTACCCTGGATGCCGCCGGTCTGGCTTCGCTGAATGCATCAGCCGGCGGTACGTGGGCTGTGGGCGGATCGATCTACGGTGCACAGTCTCCTGAGCCCGGAACGCTGCTGATGTTCGGCTCTGGAGCTCTTGGACTGGCTGGCCTTCTGCGCCGCAAGATCAACCTTTAATACGTCTTACTTCTGTCTTGAACGCCGGGGAATCGCTCCCCGGCTTTTTCTGTCCGTCGGATGCCCCACTCAGGCTTCTGTTGCTTGAGTGGGTCTTATCCCTTCCTTTGGCGACAGGGTGGGAATCAGGCTATCCTCTCCTCATGCAGCCCGCCAACTTGCGATCGCCGTTTCAGGAAGGCTTTGCCGCACTTCGCGAAGAGCCTTTGCTATTTGCGGCCGAGTTGACGTGGCGATGGTGCTTCGCGCTTGCGGCGTGGCTGCTGATGCTGGTTGCGGCGGCGCTGTTTCTCGACAGCCTGAAGGTCTCGGAGCTCGATCAGTTCCTGCTGAGCACCATGCAACCGGCGCTGGAGTGGTCGGCCGTGAACCATATCTTGCACGGCGCATTGCTGCGTGCGGTCTGGATTAAGTTCATCGTGCTAGCCGGGCTGACGCTGCTGTGGGCCTTTGCGGCTGCGGTCGGACGAGCAGCCTCGTTGCGCAACCTGATCGCCGTGTTCGGCGGCGAGGATCGCGACGAACATGCGGGCTGGCAGTTCCGGCCGATGTTTCAACTACATCTGGCACGCGCTCTCTGGATATGGATCGCCGTCGGCTGCTTCGCCGTGTCGATCCTTCTCGGATCGGCCATGGGAATCCAGAGGCACGCCGCCCGTGCTGCATTCTTCTACGTCTTCGGTATCGCGCTGTCGCTAGTCTTCGGAGTGATGCTGAACTGGTTCTTCGGGCTCGCGCCGTTGTTCTGCATCCGCAACCAGGCAAGCGCCGGCGACGCGATATGGCTGACCCTCGATTTCTGCGAGCGCCAAGCCGGACGCCTGTTTGGCCTGTCGCTTGGATTTCTCGCGTTGCGGCTGGTCTGGGCCGGTTCGATGTTCTTCCTGATACTGGCGCCAATGAGCCTCGGCAAACACTTGGCCGTCGGATGGATCGTCCTGCTGATGTTTGGGCTGTCCCTGATTTATTTCGCGGGAGCCGACGCACTATACCTGGCGCGCTTGGGATCCTACGCTGCGTTAGCCGAGATCGACGCACAACCCACACCTGAGACGCAACCGGCTCCCGAACCATTACCTCAGCAGCAGTTTGGTGCTCCTGTGGACTCTCCTACGATTGAATGGGAGCCTGGGCCGAACGGACTGTCCCCATCCGGATAAAGCTAACAAGCAGGAGTTGCCTTTCCCGCCTCGAACTAATAGCCAACAGCTAATAGCTATACTTCTTAATGCGCCATCACCAACTTCTCTTCTTCCTTCTTCACCTTGGCGATGGCCATCAACTCGGCCGCCTTTTGCGCGATGTGCTCGGCGCTGACCTCGAACTCCTTAATCAGCTCCCACGGCGCGCCGGAATCGCCGAAGCGGTCTTTCACGCCAATGGCGCCAGTGATCACAGGAGTACCGAACAGCTCGGGGCTCTCGGTGATGATGCCACTCACCCGCCACGCCAGCGCGCCGATCTGGTGCTCCTCAGCCGTCACGACCACACCGGTTTCTTTCGCCGCCCGTGCGATGGCCTCGGCGTCAATCGGCTTCATGGTGTGGATATTCAGCACGCGCGTCTCGTAGCCGAACTCCTGCTTCAGGATGTAGGCGGCACGCATCGCTTCGGGAACCATCGGCCCACACGCGATGATGCTCAGGTCTTCGTGTTCGTTCCTGTACTCGGAGGCCAGCACCGTGTCGAACGCATCCACCATTTTCTCCGCCTGCCGACGCAGCCGGATGACGTTTGCCTTGCCGAACACAAACGGCGTGTCTTCTGTCGTGACGATCGGAGTGGCCTCGCGCGCGAAGCGAATGTACTTCGGCCCGAAATGCTCGAGTAGAAGGTAGTCTGTTGCTTTGCGCGTTTCGATGGAGTCGCACGGCACCGAGACCACCATGTTCGGCAAGCCACACATCGCGAACAGGTCTTCCAGCGCTTGGTGAGTGGCGCCGTCCGGACCAACCGATACCCCGCCGTGCGCGCCTGCAATCAGCACATTGAAGTTGCCGTAACAAATCGACACCCGAATCTGGTCCAGGTTGCGCGCCGCCGCAAACGTGCCATACGTGCCAAACACCGGGATCTTTCCTTCGCGCGCCAGTCCCGCGGCAGCCGCTGTTGCCGACTGCTCGGCGATGCCCATGCTCAACCAGCGGTTCTTGCGCTCGGGCTTGCCACTATAAAAATCGCTGATGGTGATCGAGCCGGAAATGTCGAGCCCCAGGCACACAATGCGCTCATCGTCGCCATTGTTGGCCAGCGACTTGCCGAAGCCCTTGCGCGTCGGCTCCATCTGTACCTGCGGCGTGTTGGCCGCGTTCCACCAGTAGTCGCGCGAGAAATGCGGCATTTTCGCGTCCAGCTTGGCTTCAACTTCTTTCTGATATTTCGCCGCATTCTTCAGCAGTGCGTCGTAGGCAATAGTCTGCTTCAATCCCAGTTCGTCGAGTCGCCTTCACCATCTCGTCGTACGTTGGAGCGCGCCCATGCCAGCCGGCAACGTTTTCCATAAAGCTGACGCCCTTGCCCTTAACCGTGTTCGCCAACAGCAGTGTCGGCTTGCCGCCGACTGGAATGTTCTTCGCCTTCTGCAACCCTTCGACCACCTGCTTGATATCGTGGCCATCGACCTCGATGACCTCCCAGCCGAAGCTGCGATAGCGCTCGGCCAGCGGCTCCACGTTCATCACGTCCTTCACCCAGCCGTCGATCTGCAGCCGGTTGCGGTCAATGATGCCCACGAGGTTGTCGAGCTGGTAGTGCGAAGCCTCCATCACCGCTTCCCAGATACTGCCTTCCTGCTGCTCGCCGTCGCCCATGATGCAGAACACCGTGTGCTTCTTCTCGTTCAGCTTGCCGGCCAGCGCCATACCCACCGCGATGCTGAGGCCTTGTCCGAGCGAACCGGTCGATGCCTCAACACCCGGCAGCTTCAGCCGGTGCGGATGACCCTGAAACGGCGAGTACAGCTTACGCAGCGTGACCACGTCTTCCAGCGGGTAATAGCCCGCGAAGCCCAAGCCGAGGTACAGCGCGGGCGCCTTATGTCCGCCTGACCACACGATGCGGTCGCGGTCTTCCCACTCCGGCATGTTGGGATCGTGGTTAGCGACCTTCAGGTACAGAGCGGCGACGATCTCCATCATCGAGAGCGTCCCACCGGAGTGTCCCGAACCTGCGGCGCACAGTGCTACAAGGTCGTAGCCACGCATCAAGCGAGCGGCTTTCTCGAGCTCTTCAATCGAAAAATCGCGCACAACGGCTTTGGAGAATGCATTCATTAGAGGCATAACGTTTCCTTCTGGCGGGCATGGCAATTTCCCCGATGCGGACTGGGGTGCGCACGGAATGGCGCGATCCGTCGGGGTTCAGCACATGGCATTGTTTTCACCCGCTACTCTTGGGACCGATACACAAGGCTAGGACGCGATGCCCGCCACCGCAGTGCGGGGTATCACTTCCGGTTGTGACGTATGCCACATCCGCAGAGGAATGTTTGTGCCGGCGCTACGACGCTCCAGTCGTTCCCTCATATCCCCTCCGCGAGTCCGCCGATTACAATGGCCACCATCATGGAAACAGCAGACGCAGTCATCATCGGCGGAGGCATCGTTGGCGCCAGCATCGCCTGGAACCTCACTGAACAAGGATGCCGCAACGTGCTCATCGTCGAGCGCGAATCGCACCAGGGCAAGGGCTCCACCGGCAAGAGCATGGGAGGCGTGCGCGCACAATTCGCCACTCCTCCCAACATCCAGATGTCGATGTACTCAATCCAATTTTATTCCGAGTTTGACGAGCGGCTCGGCCAGCCCGGCGGCTACCGTCCCCAGGGATACCTGTTCGTCGCCACCGCGCAGAAGCACCTCGACTACCTTCTAACCAACCAGGCTTTGCAGCATTCGCTCGGACTGAAGCAAGCCTGCATGGTCAGCCGCGACGACATTGTCGCCCGGGTGCCCCAGCTTCGTTCCGACGACATTCTCGGAGGCAGCTTCTGCCCCACCGACGGCTTCGTCGATCCCTACAGCGTCATGGTTGGATTCACCACTTGCGCAACCGAGCGCGGCGCGAAGGTCTGGCGCTCGACCGAAGTCACGGCCATTCAGCGCGACGGTTCAGCGATCACCGGCGTCGAAACCACGCGCGGCCCCGTCAGCACTCGTGTCGTCGTGAACGCCGCCGGAGCTTGGGCGGCGCAGGTGGCGGCGCTTGCCGGTATCGAACTGCCCGTAGAGCCTTTGCGCCGTCAGCTCGTGCCGACCGAGCCCTTCGATGGCGTCTCGCACGAAATCCCCATGGTCATCGATATGACCAACGGCTTCCACTTTCGCCCTGAAAGTCTCGGCTTTCTGCTGGCGTGGAACGATCCGGAAGAAACCATCGGCTACAAGACCGACTTCGAGCCCTCGTTCATCGAGAAGATTCTCGTCCGCGCCGCCGACCGCGTGCCGTGCTTCGAGAATGTCGCCGTCAATCCTAAGAAGGCGTGGGCGGGACTGTACGAAATGTCGCCCGACCACCACTGCATCCTCGGCCCAGTCGAATCCTTGCCCGGCTTCTTCTGCGCCAACGGCTTCAGCGGACACGGCGTCATGCACTCGCCCGCAACCGGCCGCATTCTGGCTGACCTGATTCTGCACGGCAAGACTGATGTAGTCAGCCACGTCGAGGTGCTCAGTCCCGCTCGCTTCGCCAAAGGCGAATTGCTGCACGAAACGGCGGTCCTATAGGAAGCCGGGTGCCGGGTGCCCCATCCTTTTCCTTCTTTTGGAAAAGGGTGGGACTAAGACCGTTCCTTCGGGGAACCGCGGCGGCTCGAACATCTGTCATGCCACAATGAACCATGGTTCCCACCGATTTCACTCTTAGTCGCGCGACCGATTCTGACGTCGAGTCGATCGTCGACCTCGTCAATCGCGCCTTCGCCATTGAGAGCTTCTTCAAGACCGGCGACCGCATTGACGACACGCAGATCCGCGAGATGATGCGTCATGGTCAGTTTCTCCGGCTGCTGGAAGGCGAGACTCTTATCGCTTGTGTGTACGTCGAACTTCGCGGCGAGCGCGTCTACATCGGGGTGCTGGCCGTCGATCCTGCGAAGCAGATGTCAGGGATCGGTGCGCGCATGATGCGCGAAGCCGAGGACTTCGGTCGCCGCGCGGGATGCAAGTTCGCCGACATTCGTGTGGTGAACGTGCGCCCCGAGTTGCCTCTGATTTACGGCAAGCTGGGCTACCTCGAGAGCGGAGTCGAATCAGCCGCAGTCATCAAAACCGCCACCATGCCGGTGCATTTTGTAACCATGTCGAAGTCCCTGTAAAGAATATCTGCGTCCTCGGCGGGTGGAGCGCTGCTTCAGCGGTGCAGTTGGGATCTACGGTAGTGTTTGGCTTTAGCCGTTGAAGTAATTCTCAACACCATCTCACCCGCACCCGGCCCCGCACGACTTGAGCCCGTAGGGCGGCACAATCGTAGCCCGGCACGGGAGTGCCGGGGAAAGCGCGAAGTCAAACCGAGTCCCGCAGGGACGGCACCCGCTCGTCCCGTCGCGCGCCGGGATATCATCCATCCATGGATCGTCGCATCCTTTCCCACACCGACCTCACCGTCTCCCGTTTCTGCTTTGGCACCATGACGCTGGGCAAGCCGCTCGATCAGGCTGGCACCAATCAGGTCATCGATCGTTGTATTGACGCAGGCATCAACTTCTTCGACACCGCCAACATGTACAACGCGGGAGTCGCGGAAACCCTGCTCGGCACGGCGCTCAAGGGACGTCGCGAAAAAATCGTGCTGGCCAGCAAGGTTTTCTTCAAAATGGGCGAGGAACCCGACCAGCACGGCCTGTCACAAAAGGCCATCTTGCGCGCGATCGACGAGAGCTTGCAGCGGCTCCAAACCGACTACCTCGACCTCTATTACTTACATGCGCCCGATCACACCGTTCCCATCGAAGAGTCGCTCGAAGCCATGGAATCGCTGGTCAAGCAGGGCAAGGTGCGCTATCCGGCGAGTTCGAACTATGCCGGATGGGAAGTGGTGCAGATGCTTTGGCTCTGCCGAGACCGCGGCTGGCATGCGCCGTACGTCTCGCAGCCCATGTACAACCTTCTCTCGCGCGGCATCGAGCAGGAATATCTCCCCATGTGCAAGGAGTTCGGCGTCTCGACCGTGGTGTACAACCCGCTCGCCGGAGGCCTGCTCACCGGCAAGCACCGCCAGGACGTTGTCATCCCCGGCACGCGCTTCGATAACAACAAGATGTATCAGGACCGCTACTGGCACGAGCAGCAATTCCACGCAGTCGAACGCCTGCGCCAGATCGCCCAATCCGCTGGACGCTCGCTCATCAGCCTTTCGCTGAACTGGCTGCTGCATCACACCGTGTCAGACGTGGTGATCCTCGGGGCGTCGAGTATGGCGCAGTTGAATGAAAATCTCGCGGCGGGAGAAGAAGGCCCTCTGCCGGAAGATGTCGTGAAGGCCTGCGATCGGGTTTGGCAGGACTTGCGTGGGCCCCTGCCGATGTACAACCGGTGAGGCTGGGAACAGACCGATCCGCCCACCCAAGCAATAGCCCCGGCAGGGACGACAGATCATAGCCCAGCGCTTCAAGCGCTGGGAGAGCTGCAAATAATTACGGGAGTCCCGGCAGGGACGGCAGATGACTCCTTGGACTCGTCGTCCCATTTTGGAACGACCTTAGGTTACTAAAGTTTCCTCACCCTGCAGATTTTTCTGGCGCATCCTCTTTTCGCTCATTACAACCAGTCTGTGGGTCGAGGGATTGGTGTCTCTCGCCCAACCCCCCTCGCCCAGTGCGCGGAGGAATTCGCTCTCTGACAATTTCCCCGGAACGCGAGATGCTACTATGAACACCGTTCGATAAAAGGTGTGGTCATACTTGTATGTAAAGTATGACAAAATCCACGGCTAAAACCCCGGGTTTTCACTCCTAAGTCCTACGGACACAGATGGATACGTATAACTCATTGTAGAATCAATCGTTTGCGAACAATTTCCTCCCAACCCATTGATTCTAAACGGTTGCGTAGAAAGTTTTATATGGATGTTGTGTTATAGACCACTAAGTCAGTACTCGTTTGATGAAACCACGAACGCCGACCGTTCCCAGTACTCCCAGGCCGATCAGTAGAGCGACAAAGGCCACCCAAGCAGGCATGTGGGGAACGTTGGGGGTGAGTGCGGTCCGTAGCCCTTCGCTCATGTACACCAGCGGGTTGATGAGCACCAGGATCTGCAGCCAGCGCACGTTGTGCATTGCGGCCCAGGGGTAATAGACGCACCCGAAGAACGTGACCGGCACGACGATGATGCCGAACATGAGGGCAATCTGCTCCGGCTTCACGATGGTCCCGATGGCCAGTCCGACGGTCCCAGCCACCAGCGATGCCAGCACCAGGATCCCGATGAGAGTTGCCCAGTTCGACACGTGCACCTGCACTGGCGTGGCGGGAATGAAGTAAACCAAGGGGAAGATCACCAGCGCAGCCAGGATGCTCTGCACTGCGCTGAAGACGATCTTTTCGATCGCCACCCAGGTCACCGGCAACGGGGACATCACGCGATCGTGAATTTCGCGAGTCGCGCCGATTTCCATCGAGAGCGGTAGCGCGGTCGCCATTATGCCTTGAATGAAGATGCCCACCGCCAGCAGTCCGGGGAGGATGAGAGTTCCGAAGCCTCCGGCGGTCGCGCTGCTCTGGAAGCCTTGCCCCATCTTGGGGAACAGGTAGGTGAACACGAAGACGAACATCAGCGGGTTCATCACCGTGCGAATGAGGAAGGGAATGACTTCGCGGCGTAGCACGCTGATATCGCGCAGCAAGAGTCCGCGAAAGGAGCGCCAATAGAGCGTGTAGTTAGTCACGCAGGTCCCTCCCGGTGAGCTTGATGAAGACTGATTCGAGCGTGGTTTCGCTGACGGATATATCGCGCAGATTGTCACCAGTCACGGAGACAATCTCCGGCAGCAAACCAGCGCGGCCATCGGTGAACACGATAAGGCCGGCGGCCGATGCTTCCACCGAGGTGACACCGGGAAGCGTTCCGAGGCGTCCGCGTAGGCCGTCGGAGCTGGAGTCTTGCAGTTGCAACTGGAACACCCGTTGCGCGCCGACGCTGTTCTTGAGCTCTTCCGGCGTGCCGCTGACCAGGATTTTTCCGTGGTCGATGATGGCGACCCGCCCGCATAGTTGGTCGGCCTCTTCCATGTAGTGGGTGGTGAGCACGATGGTTGTCCCACGTTGTTGGAGTTCGCGAATGATGTCCCACAAGGCCAGCCGGGTCTGGGGATCGAGGCCTGCGCTGGGCTCATCGAGAAACAGCACCTCAGGATTATGCGCAACCGCCCGCGCAATCTGCACACGTTGCGCGAGCCCTCCAGACAGCGCCCGGACGGAGGCCTTGGACTTCTCTGTGAGCTTGAACAATTCGATGAGTTCGCCAGCTCGCTTGGCCGACTCGGCGTGGGGAATTCCGAAGTAACGGCAATGAAAGTACAGGTTCTCGTACACGGTGCACTGCCGGTCAAGGGTGTTGAATTGCGTCACGACGCCCATGTAGCGACGGGCCTCGGAAGGATGTTCGACCACATCGATGCCGGCGATGGTAACGCGGCCCGCGGTGGGCAGCGAACGCGTGGTGCAAACGCTGATGGTAGTGCTCTTGCCGGCTCCGTTCGGACCGAGCAGGCCGAACAATTCTCCACGCCCGACCGCGAGGTCGATGCCTTTGACGGCCTCGACCGGTGTCTTGCCGGGATAGGTTTTTACCAGCTGTTGGATATTGACAATTGCGTCGGTTGAACTGGTCACGGCGCTCCGCTTAGGTTGTTTGGGTTTACCCCAAAAGGCTGTAGAAGAAGTTTACCAATGAATTGGGGTGCGGATTGTCATCTGGATTGTTACAGGTTCTTTAGACGGCCTGCCCTGCACAGAACCCGGAGGCCCAGGCCCACTGAAAATTGAAGCCGCCCAGATGGCCGGTTACGTCCACCACTTCGCCAATGAAATAGAGGCCCGGCACCTTCTTGCTCTCCATCGTTTTGGCCGAGAGTTCATCAGTATCCACGCCTCCGGCGGTGACTTCGGCTTTGTCGTAGCCTTCCGTGCCCGAAGGCGTCACCTGCCAGTGATGAGCGTTGCGTTCCAGTTCTTCCAGAGCCGGATTCGTCCAGCGACCGGGCGCATGCAGCTCGAGCCAGCGGTCGGCAAAGCGGTCGGGGAGCACCGCGCGAAAGGCGGATTTCGCTGCGCTGAGGTCGCGTCCTCCTGGCTCGTCGCGCAATCGCCGCGTGATGTCTTTCTCTGGTGCGAGGTCGAGGGTCAATGGGTCGCCGGGCCTCCAGTACGACGAGATTTGCAGGATGGCAGGACCACTGAGTCCACGGTGCGTGATGAGCATCTTCTCGCGAAAGCGCTGGCGTCCGAAGGAGGCGACCACGTCGGCGGACACCCCGGCAAGGTCGCAGTAATGCTTACGATCTTGGTCGTCGAAGGTCAGCGGAACCAATGCGGGACGGCAGTCGCGAATCTTCAATCCAAATTGTCGGGCCAATTCGTATCCGAAAGCCGTGGCGCCCATTTTTGGAATCGACAGGCCGCCCGTTGCTATGACGAGCACTGGTGCGTGAAACTCATGTTCTCCCGCCGCCACGATAAACCTGTCGATTCGCCGTACTTCCCGCACACGGGTCGCGGTGAAGATCTCGACGCTTGCCGCGCGACACTCCTCTTCCAACATGGTGACGATGTCTTGCGCCGAGCGATCACAGAACAACTGTCCGAGCGTCTTTTCGTGATAAGGGATGTGATGTTTTTCGACCAGCGCGATGAAGTCGTGCGGCGTATAGCGCGCCAGCGCCGACTTGCAAAAGTGCGGATTCGACGAAAGGAAATTCTCCGGCCGGCAATGCAGGTTGGTGAAGTTGCAGCGGCCGCCGCCGGAGATCAGGACTTTCTTGCCGATGCGATCAGCATGTTCGAGCACGGCGACACGGCGACCGCGTTGTCCGGCGGTGATGGCGCACATCAGCCCAGCCGCGCCTGCGCCTAACACAATCGCGTCATAAGTATGGAGCACGCTTCAGTTTCAAGTTTCGAGTTTCAAGTATCAAGTACGGAGTAGTGCACGGGGCGAATGGACCTTCGATTGTCCTCAGCCTTGCGTTTGCGAGAGCGCCCGGTCATCAGTCGATGCAACACGAGCTGGGGTGGCGCCGCGAACCGAGAGCAGCACTAGGGTCGCATCATCGGCCAAATTGCCACTCGCATACTCGCGTACGCCGCCGAGGACGCGCGCGTGCAAGTGCTGCAAGTTCGCGCCGCCTTCACGCCGTAGCGTTTCCAGCAGTCGCTCCTGACCGAACTCGGCGCCATCGCTATCGGCTGCCTCGGTGATGCCGTCGGTATAAAGCGCGAGGCTGTCGCCGGACCGCAGGACGACACGCTCTGCGGGCGCTGCCTCGTGTTTCACCAGTCCTAGCACTGGACGGGTCGGACCGAGCAGTTCCATCGTGCCGTTGGCACGAAGCACCACAGGCGGGCAATGGCCGGCATTCACGTATTCGAGGGTGCGGCTTGCTACATCGAGCACGCCGTAGAAGAGGGTCACGTAATGCTCTTTTCCCAGTTGGTCGCGGAGAATGTGTTCGACTTCGTTGACAATCTTTTCTGCCCCACCGTCCGACGCGGCCAGCGAACTGACCGAGGCGTGCAGCATTGCGGCTATAAGCGCTCCCGGCGTGCCTTTGCCGGAGACATCGGCGACACAGAAATGCAACGTCTCGGGGCTGGGCTGCCACGCACCGAAGTAATCCCCGCCGACATCACCTTTGGGAACGCTTTCGCCGAACAGCTCGATGTCCCCGGCGACGATGTGGCGGGGAGGAACGATGCGCATTTGGACCTGCTGCGCATCCTGTTTTTCATAGTCGGCGACGCGCTGCATCGAACGTACTTCGCGACCTCGACGGGTGAGCGACTCAACCTTCTCCAACAGGGAGTCGTTACGCCACGGCTTCTCGATGAAATCGGCAGCGCCCGACTTCATGGCGCTCACCGCCAAATCGACATTACCCCACGCGGTGAGAGCGACGACGGGCAGCGTATGGTCGAGTTGCCGCAAAGACTCGATCAAGTCCAATCCCTCGACACCCGAAGTGCTGTCGCGCCGGTAGTTCATGTCGACCAGCGCAAGATCAACGGTCTGCTGGCCGGCGGACTGCAGGGCTTCCTGGGGTGAGGAACTCATGAGTACGGCGTAACCGCGCGAGCGAAGTAGCATCGCCAGCGCTTCCCGCACGTGCTCCTGGTCTTCGGCTATCAGTATCCGGGAAGGTTCGATGGAGTCCGTCATAATTGGCCTACCGTATGAAGTGCAGTCCGGTTGCCACACTCCAAGTCGGGCAAGTGCAACGAAATCAGGTGGCGAAGTCAGGCTAAGTCGCGTGTTTGCCCACGAATGCGATATTCGTGTCCGAAAACGGACAGTGGAGAGTTTCAGTCTGCAAAGATGGGAACTTCTTCCTTCTGTTGCAGCTGCTTGGCGCGCCATGGCAGGATCGACAGGAACCAGGCCTGGAAGCGGTCCATATAGAGGTAGACAACCGGTGTGGTGTAAATGGTCAGAACCTGGCTGACCATCAAGCCACCGACGATGGCGATACCGAGCGGACGCCGCAACTCGGAGCCCGTGCCTCGACCGAACGCCAGGGGAACTGCGCCGAGCAGTGCGGCCGCAGTCGTCATCATGATAGGACGGAAGCGCAGTAGAGCTGCCTCATGAATGGCTTCGACTGGAGTCTTGCCATGGCGCTCGCGCTCGAGTGCGAAATCAATCATCATGATGGCGTTCTTCTTCACGATTCCGATCAGAAGCAAGATGCCGACCAATCCGATGACGTTCAGCTCCATGTGGAAGAGCATCAGGCCCAACAGCGCGCCAGTGCCGGCTGACGGGATCGTGGAAAGAATGGTGATGGGGTGAATGTAGCTCTCATACAGCATGCCCAGAACGATGTATACGGCGACCAGCGCAGCCAGAATCAGGAGTGGCTGCGAAGACAAGGAATCCTGGAAGGCTGCTGCCGTACCCTGGAAGGTACCGTGGATGGAACCGGGAAAGCGCATCTGTAGCTGCGCCTGCTCGATGACTCGTGTTGCCTCACCCAGCGATTCGCCGGGATTCAGGTTGAAGGAAATGGTCACGGCAGGGAATTGGCCTTGGTGGGCGACGGCCAACGATGTGGTTGAGGGACCGAAGTGAGCAAATGACGACAACGGTACCTGTGCCCCTGCGCTCGTAATGACGTACACGCTATTCAGCGCGTCGGGCGTCATTTGATACTTGGGGTCGACTTCCAGCACCACCCAGTACTGGTTAAGCGTCCGGTAAATGGGCGAAATCTCGCGCTGGCCGAAGGCGTCGTACAGCACTTCGTCGATCTGTTGAGCGGTGATGCCCAGGCGCGACGCGGTGTCGCGATCAATGACGATGTTCTGTGACAGGCCGTGCACTTGCTGGTCGCTGCTGACGTCTTTCAACTGCGGCAGGGTCCGAAGTTTATCCACCAGTTTGGGCGCCCACTCATAGAGTTCGTCGAGATCTTCACCCGACAGAGTGTACTGATATTGCGCGTTTGACAGTCGCCCGCCGATCTGCAGGTCCTGTACGGCCTGGAAATAAAGGGTGGCCCCTGGGACGTGAGAAAGTTTCGGACGGAGACGCGCGATGACCTGGTCAGCGCTAACCTTGCGCTGGCTGAGCGGCTTCAGCGTGGCAAAGATGCGGGCCTGGTTTTGCGGCGAACCGCCGCCCACCGAGGCGATCACGTTTTGAATTCCAGGGTCCTGCCGGACGATCGAGACGAACTCATTTACCTTGGTGTTCATGGCGTCGAAGGAGACGTCTTGATCGCCCATCACGGAGCCAAAGATGCGACCAGTGTCCTGCTGCGGGAAAAATCCCTTGGGCACGATGATGTACAGATACACGTTCACGCAGACCGTGATGACCACTAGGGCCAGGATCAGCCGCTGATGGCGGAGCACCCATGCCAACGAACGCTTATATCCCCGGTTCAGGTGCACAAAGCCGCTCTCGCTCAAACGGTAAGCCGCGCCATGTTTTACCCCATGCGGTTTGAGAAAGTGCGCGCACAGCATCGGCGTCGTGGTCAGCGATACCACCATCGAAATTGCAATGGCGCAGCTGATGGTCATGGCGAACTCGTGGAACAGCCGTCCGACGAGTCCACCCATCAGCAGGATGGGAATGAACACCGCTACCAGCGAGATGCTCATCGACATCACGGTAAAGCCGATCTCCCGCGAACCCAACAGCGCTGCCTCGAAGGGCTTCATGCCGGATTCGACATGGCGCATTACGTTTTCCAGCACCACGATGGCGTCGTCAACCACGAAACCCGTCGAGACGGTCAGTGCCATCAACGACAGGTTGTCGAGCGAATAGCCCATCAGATACATGCCGGCAAACGTGCCGACGATGGCCAAGGGCACTGCGACACTGGGAATCACGGTGGCGCGCACTTCGCGCAGAAAAACGAACACCACCATCACCACCAACAGCACGGAAATGATCAACGTGCGCTCCACGTCGGCCACCGAGGCCCGGACCGTGAGGGTGCGATCGAGGCCGATGTCGAGGTCGATGCTCTGTGGGATGGAGGCCTTCAGGAACGGCAAGGCATCCAACACGCGGTCCACGGTGGCGATGATGTTGGCGCCAGGCTGCCGGAAGATCACGGCCAGCACGCTGGGCTTGCCGTTGAAACTGCCCGCGTTGTAGATGTTGGAGTACGAATCTTCTACCCTCGCGACGTCGCTCAGCCGTACCGGCGCGCCGTTGCGGTACGCCACGACTAGTGGACGATATTGGGCGGCCTTCATGAGCTGATCGTTGGCGTGGATGGTGAGACTCTTGTCGCCGCCTTGGAGCGAGCCCTTCGCGAGGGTGATGTTCTGACTGACCACGGCCTGGCGCACCGCCTCCAGCCCCAGGTTCATTTGGTTCAGGACGAGCGGGTTGGCCTCAATGCGAACCGCCGGCTGCGATGATCCCCAGATAAACACCTGGCCAACGCCTTCGATCTGGGACAGCTTTTGTCCGAGGATCGAATCGGCAGCGTCATACATCTGGTCCTTGGTCATCGCGTCCGAGGTCATCGCCAGGATCAGAATTGGTGCATCCGCGGGATTGACCTTGCGATAGCTAGGATTGCTCGGCAGGTCCGCCGGCAAATATCCGCGGGCCGCGTTGATGGCTGCCTGCACATCGCGCGCGGCGGCATCGATATTGCGGTTCAAGTCGAACTGCATGGTGATGCCTGTCGATCCTAACTGGCTCGACGATGTCATCTGGTTAATGCCGGAGATGCGTCCGAACTGGCGCTCCAGGGGCGTGGCCACCGCTGACGCCATTGTCTCCGGGCTGGCGCCATTCAGCGACGCGCCCACCGAGATCACCGGAAAGTCGACTTGAGGAAGCGGCGATACCGGCAATTGCATATAGGCCAGGCCACCCGCCAACAGCAGAGCGATGGTCAGCAGCGTAGTCGCGATGGGCCGATGGATCGCCGGACCGGAGACATTCATGCTAGTCTCCCGTCGCCTCAGCCGGTTTGGGTGCGCGCAGGCGGCTTAGCGCTACACCCAGCCGGTCGAACCAGAGGTACACGACCGGGGTGGTATATAGCGTGAGCAACTGGCTGAACAGCAGACCGCCGACAATCGTGACACCCAGGGGGCGCCGCAGTTCCGAGCCGGTGCCTGAGCCGACGGCCAGAGGAATCGCGCCAAACAACGCCGCAAACGTCGTCATCATGATTGGCCGGAAGCGCAGCAGGCACGCTTCGTAGATCGCTTCCTGCGGAGGCTTGCCTTCCTTGCGCTCCGCTTCCAGCGCAAAGTCGATCATCATGATGGCGTTCTTCTTCACAATACCGATAAGCAAGATGATGCCGATCAGGGCCATCACCCCCAAATCCATGCCGAAGATGTTCAAAGCCAGGATCGCGCCCACGCCCGCCGATGGAAGGGTGGAGAGGATCGTTACCGGATGAATGTAGCTTTCGTACAGAACACCGAGCACGATGTACACCGTGACGATCGCCGCGAGGATTAGCCATCCTTCGTTGGCTTGTGAGGCTTCGAATGCTCGCGCCGTGCCCTGGAACCTCACCTGCACACTGGGTGGAATTCCGACCTCTGCTACAGCCGCATTGATCGCCTTTACCGCTTCGCCCAGCGAATATTTCCCGCCGAGGTTGAATGAGAAGGTCACCGCCGGAAACTGCCCCTGGTGATTGAGTGCCAATGGACCTGAAGCGCTTTCGAAGTGCGCGATGGCACTGAGAGGAACCTGCCCGTTCGTTCCCGGAACATAGATGCTCTTGAGCGAATCGGGATCGACCCGGAATGTGGGGCCGACCTCCAGCACCACGTGGTACTGGTTCAACTGGGTGAACATGATCGATACCAGCCGCTGCCCGAACGCGTCGTAGAGCGTGTTGTCGATGGTGGAGGCGTTTACCCCTAGACGCGAGGCAGTGTCGCGGTCGATGACCACATTAACCACGGCGGCCTGGTTCTGCTGGTCGGTTGCAACATCGCGCAACTCTGGAATCGTCTTCAGCTTGGCCATCAGCCGGCCAGTCCATAGCTGCAATTCGTTGGGATCGGCGTCTTCCAGACTGAACTGGTACTGGGTGCGGCTGATGCGGTCTTCCACCGTAAGGTCCTGCACCGGTTGCATGTAGAGCGTGATGCCTTCGACTCCGGCGGTTTCCTGCTGCAACCGTTTGATAATGGTGGAAACATCGTCGCTGCGCTGGTCCTTGGGCTTCAGGTTGATCTGCACGCGTCCGCTATTCGGTGTGGTATTGGTCCCGTCAACACCGATAAAGGACGACAGGCTGGCCACATCCGGATCTTTCAGCACGGCAGCCGCGAGTTTTTCCTGGCGGACAGCCATCGAAGCAAATGAAACGCTCTCCGGTGCGTCCGAGATGCCCATGATGACGCCCGTGTCCTGCACCGGGAAGAAGCCTTTGGGCACTATGTCGTACATCCATATGGTTGCGATGAGCGTGCCAATAGTGACCAGCAAGGTTGCCGTCTGATGCCGCAATACGAACTGCAGCGTGCGGCCATAAAACGCAATCGTGCTATTGAACATCCGCTCCGACGCCTCGTACAAGCGCCCGTGCTGTCCTTCTTCTCGATGCCGCAACAGCAGGGAGCACATCATCGGCGTCAGCGTTAACGAGATCGCCGCCGAAAGCAGGATGGTCACGCTCAGGGTCACCGCGAACTCGCGAAACAGGCGCCCTACGATGTCGCCCATGAACAGCAGTGGAATCAGCACGGCAATCAGCGACACGGTCAGCGAAACGATGGTGAACCCGATCTGGCCTGAGCCCTGCAAAGCCGCCTCCAGCGGCGAGTGGCCCTCCTCGATGTAGCGGGAGATGTTCTCGATCATCACGATCGCGTCATCCACCACGAAGCCGGTCGAGATGGTGAGCGCCATCAGCGAAAGGTTGTCGAGCGAGTAGCCCAGCAGGTACATCACACCGAACGTACCCACCAGCGATAGAGGTACGGCAATGCTGGGGATGATGGTCGCCGCGAGGGTGCGCAGGAAGAGGAAGATCACCATCACGACTAGGGCGATGGTCAACATCAGTTCGAACTGAACGTCGGCGACGCTGGCTCGGATGGTGTTGGTGCGGTCGGTCAGTACCGTTACGTGGACGGACGCCGGCAGGTTCGCTTGCAACTGTTTCAGGCGAAGCTTAATGCTGTCGGCAACCTTAATGATGTTTGCGCCCGGTTGTCGCTGGATGTTAAGAATCACCGCCGGCGTGGTGTTCATCCACGCCGCTTGGTACGCGTTCTCCGGCCCCTCAATCGTCGTCGCTACATCGGAGAGCCGCACCGGATTGCCATTCTTATAGGCAATGATGGTCTGGGCATATTCCTCAGGCTTGAACAGCTGATCGTTGGCGTTGATGGTGTAGGCCTGGCGGCGGTCCTGCAGTTGTCCCTTGGCCTGGTCAACATTGACCTGTCCGATTACGGTGCGCAATTGCTCAAGGCTGATGCCATAAGACGCCAGCGTCGTGGGATTTGCCTCGATGCGCACTGCCGGTTTCTGTCCGCCGCTGATGGTCACCAGGCCTACACCCGGCAACTGAGAAATCTTTTGCGCGAAGGTGGTGTCGGCCAAGTCTTCGACTTGGGTCAGCGGCATGCTGTCGGAAGTCATCGCCAGCGTGAGGATGGGAGCGTCGGCCGGGTTTACCTTGCTGTAGATCGGCGGCGTTGGCAAATCCAACGGCAGGAACGTCTGCGCACTGTTGATGGCCGCCTGAACTTCCTGCTCGGCGACATCAATGTTCTCTTCCAGATCAAACTGCAGCGTGATGACCGATGCCCCAAACGAACTGCTCGAGGTCATCTGGTTCAGTCCAGGCAATTGCCCGAACTGCCGCTCCAAAGGCGACGTGATCGACGACGCGGTTACGTCCGGACTGGCGCCCGGATAAAACGTCACGACCTGGATGGTGGGGTAATCAACCTGCGGCAATGCCGAGATCGGAAGCTGGGTGTAGGCAACCAGGCCCACCAGCAGCAACGCCACCATCAAAAGCGACGTCGCGATGGGCCGGAGAATGAATGGCCGCGAAATACTCATGACTGCGATCCGATGCCTTCAGCGTTCTTCGAAGATTGCGCTCCCTGACTGGCTGGCGCCTGGGGCGTGACATGGCTGCCAGCCTGCAACTTCTCCTGCCCGTCGGTGACTACCCGTTCGCCGGGCTGCAGTCCTGACGCTATCACCGCCGTATTTCCCTGGGTCATCGCCAACTGGATCGGCCTCAACTGCACCGTATTGTTGGAGTCGACCACATACGTATACGTGCCCTGCGGCCCGCGCTGCACGGCGGCCACCGGCATGGTGATGGCGTCTTTTTTGGTTTCCAACAGTAGGTGTACGTTGACGAACTGGTTCGGCCACAGGTTGTTGTCAGGATTCTCGAACACCGCCTTGAATTTCGCCGTACCGGTCGTCTGATCGATCTGATTGTCGATGGTCAAAAGCTTGCCGGCTGAAAGCTTCGTCTGGTCATCGCGACTGTAAACGTCCACCGTGAGAGTTCCTTCTTTCATGCGTTGCCGCACTGCCTGAAGCTGGTCTTCCGGCAAAGTAAAGTCGATGGCGATGGGATGCAGCTGCGTAATGATGACCATGGGCGTGGTGGACGCGGCCTGAACATAGTTACCGATGTCGACCATGCGCAATCCGATGCGGCCGTTAATGGGCGATGTGATGCGGGTATAAAACAGGTTCAGTTTTGCACTGTCGATTGCTGCCTTGTCGGCGGCAATGGTTCCTTGATACTGCCCGAGTGATGCCTCCTGCGTATCCAAGTCCTGTTTGGCGATGACGCCGTCGTTGTAGAGGGCCTTCTGGCGTTCGAATTGCACCTGGGCGTACTTCAGTTGGGACTCGTCGCGCTGCAAGTTGGCCTGCGCCGTGGCCAGAGCGACATCGTATGGTTTCGGATCAATCTGAATCAGCAGTTGCCCGATCTTGACGTCCTGGCCTTCCTGAAAGTTGACCTCGGTGATTTGCCCGTCAATACGGGTCTTGAGCGAAACTGTATTGAAGGCGAGCACTGAGCCCAAGCCGGTGAGATAAACCGGAAAATCACGCTGTTTTACCGTTGCGACTCCGACAGGCACTGCGGGAGGTGGCGTGTTTGCCTTGGCGCTCTTCTGCCCGCGGCTGCATCCAACTAGCGCGACGCACGCGAGCACAGCAACGCAGCCTGCGATACCCAACTTATGTATTCCGGATACTTTCAAATTTCCTCCTCACTAGCGGACGGCGAGACAGGGGAAAAGGCGGGCCGCGACCAGTGGCAAAACTTTCTTACACCTGAGTGCCAGTTACAATATTACGAACCCCACTCTATTAGAGCGAATGGACGTTTTTAGTGCCGTTAAGAGAGGGTGAAGGAAGGTTAAGTTTTGTGAAGGGTCCGAGCACATCCCGAAACAATTCTTCACCGCAGCCGGCTTCAGGAACAGGCAAAATGAATCCGGTGAACCAACTGCTGATCATCGACGACGATCGCGCGCTCGTCAACCTGCTCAAACGGTTTCTTGAAGCCGAGAACTATCACGTCGAAGCTGCCTATGACCACGACACTGGCCTGGCCGCGGCGCTCACGAATACGCACGAGCTCGTTATTCTGGATGTGATGCTCCCCGGGGGCTCGGGATTCGAACTGCTCAAGGCATTGCGTCACCAATCGTCCGTGCCGGTGCTTTTGCTGACGGCGCGCGGTGAAGCCGTGGACCGCATTCTCGGTCTCGAAATCGGCGCCGATGACTATCTCGCCAAGCCGTTTGATCCTCGTGAACTTGTGGCACGCATTCGCGCCGTTCTGCGGCGGACGCGTGAAGCAGCCGCCGGTGCCGCCCGGAGTGATCACGACGAAGTGCTGAAGGTCGGCGAGATCGAGCTTTCGCTCGGCAGTCGCAATGTTAGTTGTGGCGCCAAACCCGTCGAACTTACGTCGGTGGAATTCAACGTTCTGGAATTGTTGCTGCGCAACGCTGGCAGTGTGGTCACACGCGAGCAGATCGCCGAAGTCGCGCTTGGCCGTCCGCTCAACGCGTTCGATCGCAGCGTCGATGTTCATGTCAGTCGCCTGCGCAAGAAACTCGGTGGCTTTCCCGGGACGGAAGATCTGATTCGGCCCATCCGCGGCATTGGGTACTTTCTTTCCGCCGGCACTCCGGAAAAGAGCCGGGCATGAATCGGCGCCTGTTCTGGAAAATCTTCCTGCCTTTCTGGGTCGCCCAGGCCCTGCTCCTCGGTCTGCTCTACATGCGCCTGCACTATCGCTTGCACGCCGAGAATCCATGGTGGGTGCAGCCGGAACGCCGTCTTGTGCCGACAGTGGCGGACCTTGCTGCTCATCGTTATGAAGAAGGTGGTGAGCCGGCGCTGCGCTCGCTGCTTGACCAGTCGTCGTTGCCCCACCGCGTCAACTATTGGCTGCTCGACGCGAATGGCCGTGAATTGAGCGGACGCCCGTTACCGCCGGAGATTCCGGAATACGCCCAGCGTGCCTTGCGCCATGAAGGCATGGTACGACCCGATGAGGCGGTAGTGATCGTTGCCCAGACTGTCACGCCGCGTAGCCACTATCTATTGATTGGCGAGTTCATTCCGCCGCCCCTCACGGACCGCGTTCCCGGAGACATGATCTGGGTGCTGAAGCTCGGCACCATTATTTCCGCGCTGATGTGCCTGGTGATCGCCCACTACCTTAGTAAGCCGATCGAGCGGCTGCGTAAGGCCACCAACGAGATGGCGCGCGGCAACCTTGATATTCGCGTCGGTGCCACCATTGGCAATCGCCGCGACGAGATTGCCGATCTGGTGCGTGACTTCGACTCGATGGCCGGAGAGTTGCGCAACCAGATCGTAAGCGAACGCAACCTGCTTAGTGGCGTTTCTCACGAGCTGCGCTCGCCCATCGCCCGTATGCGTCTGGCGCTGGCGCTGGCGCGTGGTCCAAACCCGCGCGAACGCGAGGAGATGCTCGATCGCATCGAGCAAGACACCATTCAGCTCGATTCCATGTTGGAGCGCATCCTTACCGTGGCGCGTTTGGAAAGTGGCCAGTACAAACCGAAGTTTGAGAGCCTGTCGTTGAACGACTTAATCGACGAGGTGCTCGATGACGCGCGCTTCGAAGCCGCCGCCACCGATGTCACGCTCAACTATGCCGACGACGCCATCGTCACCGTCAGCGGTGATCCCGGACTGCTGCGCAGTGCGATTGAAAACGTCGTGCGCAATGCGATTTTCTATTCAGGACAGGGCGGCAAAATCGACATTCGGCTGCGGGTCGATGATGGACAAGCCGTACTCACCGTCCGCGACAATGGCAAAGGCGTGCCCGAGGAAACCCTTCCGCTGCTCTTTAAGGCCTTTTATCGCGCTGACGATTCGCGGGTCACCTCGACCGGCGGCATGGGCTTGGGCCTGGCTATCGTACGTAACGCAGTTGCCGTTCATGGAGGCACGGTGTTGGCGCGCAACGTTACTCCACATGGATTAGAAGTGGAACTTCGCTTACCTGTTTCCGGCTCCGCTGCGCCCACACGTACGTCGGCCACGCAATTGGCCACGCCGCTGCAAGGCAACCGCTAATCCCACACTGTCAGACTTTCAGGATTCCGGAATAAATCGCCATCCCCACGACTGCATCGACGCCCATCGCGTCGAGCTCATCGATCTCCTGCTGGCTGCGAATGCCTCCCCCGGCAATCAATCGCCGCGAGGTGAGGCTCCTCAGCTCTCGAATGACATCCACAGGAATACCTCGCAGCAAACCCTCAGTATCGATGTGCGTGTAGAGAAACGCCGAGCAGTACGGCTCAAGGGCATGCATCATCTCTGCTGGCGCGATGCTGGTGACGGTCTTCCATCCGTGAATCGCCACTTTTCCATGACGCGAATCGATGGCCATCACCAGGCGTTCCGCGCCCAACTCGTCGCAAAGCGCGCTGGCGAACTGCGAATCGACGCCGCCGTCTTTAATTAAGGAAGACCCAAGAATCACTCGCCTTGCCCCGTCCTTAAATACCCGCCGCGCGATTTCGGCGGAACGAATGCCGCCTCCTACCTGGCACGGCAGCTTTCCGCAGAATTCCGTGAGCAGGGCCCGGTTCTCACCTCTCCCCATGGCCGCGTCGAGATCGATCAGTTGTACCAGCGGATAATGCGCGAACCGTTCCACCCACTCTGCGAAGTTTTCAAACTCCAGTGCCTTCTTTTCGCCCTGCACCAGTTGGACGATCTTTCCGCCCATCAGATCGATCGACGGAATCAACATTCCAACCTCACCGGAATGCCCGCAGACCGCAATGCCTGCTTGATTGTTTCAACCGACTTCAACCCGAAGTGAAATACCGACGCCGCAAGTGCCGCATCCGCCGCGCCCTCTTGAAACACCTCGACGAAGTGATGTGGTTCGCCTGCTCCGCCGGAAGCGATCACGGGAATGCGCACGCTGGTGGCAATTGTTCGGGTCAGGGGGCAGTCGAAGCCCGACTTAGTGCCGTCGCGGTCCATCGACGTCAGCAGAATCTCTCCGGCCCCTAATTCCTCGGCCTTGATCGCCCATTCCTTCGCGTCAATTCCAGTTGGTTTTCTGCCGCCCCAGACATACACCTCCCACGTTGTGGGAGTTCTCCGGCGAGCGTCGATTGCAACGACCACCGCCTGCGAACCATAACGCTCCGCCACTCGGGTAATCAACGAAGGATCGGCGATTGCCGCCGAATTCATCGCCACCTTGTCAGCACCGCAGTCGAGCACACTCGCCGCGTCTTCGAGCGATCGGATACCGCCACCTACTGTAAACGGGATGAACAGTTGCTTCGCCGTGCGACGAACCGTATCGAGCAGCGTATTGCGCGAGTCCGACGTTGCCGTGATGTCGAGCAGCACGACCTCATCTGCACCGGCCTCGCTGTGGGCCAGCGCCAACCCGGCCGGGTCTCCCGCATCGCGCAACTGCTCAAACTGAATGCCTTTAACGACCCGGCCGCCGGTAACGTCGAGGCAGGCAATAATGCGTTTGGCGAGCGTTTCAAAGTGCACAGAAGTTCTCCAGGATATGCATCCCCACATCGCCCGACTTCTCAGGATGAAACTGCACGCCAAACAAATTTCCTCGTTCTGCCACGGCGGTAAAGGGCTCGTCGTAGGTGCATGTTGCCACCGTGTCGCTGCAAACCGGAGCCCTATACGAGTGCGTGAAATAGACGTATGAGCCGGTTGGGACGCCGGCCAACAATCGTGAGGGGCCCTCAACCACGATGCTGTCCCAGCCCACGTGCGGCGACTTCACTCGTTCCGAGAAGCGCGTGCACTGGCCGGAAAACGCTCCCAGTCCGTGCAACTCAGGAGCCTCGCCACTGCCATCGAACATCCATTGCAGCCCTAGGCAGATGCCAAGCACCGGCCTATCGCCGAGGCCGTCGCACAAGATCGCTCCCAGCTTTCCATTCGCCAACGGCGCCGTAGCTTTGAAATTGCCCACACCTGGAATGATCCATTTCCTGGCACGTCCCACAATGTCGGGGTCGTTCGTCACGACGCACTCGCGGCCGAGATGCCGGACAGCTTTCACCACCGACGTCAGGTTGCCGGCGCCGTAATCGACGATGGCAATCACAGCAATCCTTTCGTGCTGGGCAGCATGCGTCCCAGTTGCTTGTCTTTCGAGCAGGCCACTCGCAGTGCCCGCGCAAATGCTTTGAACAGCGCTTCGATCTTGTGATGATTCGAGCGGCCGTAAATCGTTTTCACGTGAACGTTGGCCTTCGCACCGCGTGAAAAGCCGTCGAAGAAGTCTGCCACCAGTTCGGTTTGCAAGTCGCCCACCAGGCGAGACCGAACTTTGGTATCGACGACGGCCGCGCTGCGCCCGCCAAAATCGACCGCGACTAAGCCCAGTGTTTCGTCCATCGGCATCACGAAATATCCGGCGCGTAAAATACCGCGCTTCGAGCCCAATGCAACCCTAAACGCCTCACCGAGCGCGATGCCCACGTCCTCTACGGTGTGATGCTGGTCGACGTCGAGATCGCCGGAGGCCTGCAAATCCAGATCAAATGCGCCGTGTTTCGCCACCAACTCCATCATGTGGTCGAGAAAGCGAATTCCCGTGCTGATGTTTGCTCGACCCCGTCCTTCGATGGTGAGCGCTATCCGAATATCGGTCTCGTTGGTCTTGCGATGGATCTTCGCCCGCCTCACGCCTTCACCTCCGCGCTCAGCTTGAGCTCTGTCACCACATCGCGCACCGCGGACAGAAGACGGTCCGTCTGTTCCGTGGTTCCCAGAGTGATGCGGACGCACCCGTCGCATCCCGGATCGGCGGAGCGGTCACGCACCAATATCCCACGTTGTCGCATAGACCCTACGAAGTCACGGTGCCGTTCGCCGATCCTCATCAGCACAAAGTTCGCTTCGCTGGGCCACCACGCGATGCCGACGTTGGTCAGTTCGTTCTCTAATCTCGCCCGTCCGGCCTTCACCTGGGATACGTAGTTCACGACGAATTCGCCGTCCGCGAGCGCCTCGGACAGAGCCAGTAGGGCCACGGCATTCACGCTATAGGGTGACGATACACGCCGTACCATCGGCATCTGCTTGCGCGGCCCGACGAGTATGCCAATCCGCAAGCCCGCCAACCCATATGCCTTGGAAAACGTTCGTGCCACGAACAGGTTCGGAAGTCCCACAACGTCAGATATCACCGTCTGCCCATGGAACTCGAAATAGGCCTCATCCACTAGCAACGCTGCATCGGGTGCTGCGTTTGCAATCGCCAGCAATTCGTCTCGTGACGCCACACCGCCAGTGGGATTGTTCGGGCTCGCCACCGCGATCAACTTCGTAGCCGGCCCGATCTTCGCCAACACCTCGTCTAGCGGAAACCGCAAGTCCTCGCCACATTGCACGCGAGTGACCTTCGCCCCGGTCATCTCAGCGAAAATCTCGTACATACCGAACGTTGGCGTCACCACAATTACTTCATCCGGAGGATCGAGATACGCCTCGCACAGCAAGTGAATGGCTTCGTCAACGCCGTTGGTAAGCAGTACCTGGCTCAGCGGATAAATCCGAGACGCGGCCGCCACCAGTGCCTCCACCGGCTCGCGTTCGGGATAGCGCGCCAAATCTTCCGCCGTGATCTCCCGAATCCGCGCCAGCACGCGCGGCGAACATCCTTCGGTATTCTCGTTGAAATCGAGACGCAGTCCTGTGCGGCCCGCCAGCGGCGGATGATACTCGTGCATTTGTCGAACCGCTTTGCGGGCGCTAAGCATCGCCGCACCTCACACGTACCGACTGTGCATGGGCGCGCAGGCCTTCCGTTTCGGCCAGCGTAGTCACCACCGGCGCAATCTCCCGCAATCCATCGCGCAGAGAACTTTTGCACCGTGATGACCTTCACGAAATCAGCAGCGCTCAAACCTCCGCGGAAGCGCGCCGCTCCCGCTGTCGGAAGCACGTGGTTCGGCCCTGCTGCGTAATCGCCCGCAGATTGGGGCGAATAAGAGCCCACAAAAATCGAACCCGCATGCAACACCGCCAGGTACGGTCGCATCGTCATCCACAGTCAGGTGCTCGGCAGCGATGCGGTTCACCCACTCCGTCGCCTGCTCGCGCGACGTCGCCACCAATGCATAGGCACTGCTCTTGATCGCTTTTGTGGCAATCGGGTTGCCCTTCGCCGCCCGCCGTACGCTGGCCGCTACCGCTTTTGCCAGCGCCGCCGAAGTCGAAATGAACACCACCACCGCATCCGGATCATGTTCAGCCTGCGCCACCAGGTCCGAGGCTAGAAATTCCGCATTTCCGGATTCGCTGTAAATCGCCGCTTCGGTCGGTCCTGCCAGCATATCGATGGCGCAATCGAAGCTCACCAGTTTCTTCGCCGCGGTGACGTACGCGTTGCCCGGCCCGACAATCTTGTCGACGCTGTGCGATGCTCTCGGTGCCGAACGCCAGCGCTGCGATCGCTTGCGCTCCTCCACAACGGTAGACCTCGCTGATCCCCAACAAGATGCGCGGCCGCCAGCGTCGCCGGTTGTGGGTTCGGCGTGACCACGACGATTCGCTCCACGCCGGCTACCTGCGCCGGGATTGCGGTCATCAGCAGCGTTGAGGGCAGAGGATAACGTCCGCCCGGCACATAACACCCCGCGGAACGCAGCGGACGAACTACCTGCCCCAACTCGCCACCGCTGATCTTTCTCTGCCACGGACGCGGTAATTGCCAGTTGGCAAACCGTCGAATATTGGCGGCCGCATGCTTGAGCGCCTTGCGGGTTCGCAGTGGAGTCGCCTTCCACGCTTCGTCAATTTCCTGTTGCGGGACGCGCAAAGCTTGACCCTTGTGAAGGTTGTCCCACAATGTGGCATAGCGTACCAGCGCTTTATCGCCGTCCTTGCGCACCCCGTGAATGATCTGATTGACCGCGGGTTCGACCTCTTCCAACCGCGATGCCCGGCCTTCCAACTTGTTCACCGCTCGCTCCGCGGCTTTCCCCGCCAGGACCCTCATCACATCACCACCTTGTTCAGCGGATACTCAACGATGCCGGTTGCGTTCGCCGCCTTCAGCCGAGGAATTACCTCCCAGCACAGACTCTCTTCCAAGATGGTGTTCACCGCCACCCAAGCCTTGTCGCTCAGCGTCGAAATGGTCGGACTGTTCAACGAGGGTAGGACGGCCAATACGGATTGCAGGTCTTCGACCTTTACGTTGAGCATTAGTCCCACACGACCTTGTGCTTCCATAGCGCCGCGCAGCATCAGCGCCAGGTTCTCGATCTTTTGCCGCCGGCCGGCGTCGGCCCATGCGGTTTTGTTGGCGATGATTTGCGTATTGGACTCAAGGACGGTTTCAATGACGCGCAAACGGTTGGCTTTGAGTGAACTGCCGGTTTCGGTGACCTCGACGATGGCATCCGCCAATGTGGGAGGCTTGATTTCCGTTGCACCCCACGAAAACTCCACCTTCACTTCGATTCCGCGCTGAGCGAAGTATCTGCTGGTGACGCTCACCAACTCGGTGGCGATGGTTGCGCCGCGCAAATCCTCGGGACGCTTGACTGGCGAATCTTCCGGTACCGCCAGCACCCAGCGCACTTTGCCACGGCTCTGTTTGGCGTAAATAAGGTCCGCCACGGTAACAACTTCCAACCCGCTCTCCATGACCCAATCGAAACCTGTCAGGCCGACATCGAGTGCGCCATGTTCCACGTAGCGAGCCATCTCCTGCGCCCGAATCAGCATGCACTCGATTTCCGGATCATTGGTGGCAGCGAAATACGATCGTGGACTCACATACACCTGTAACCCGGCCCGAGCCAGCAGCGCCAGCGTCGCGTCTTGCAGGCTGCCTTTGGGGAGTCCCAACCGTAGCTTCATCGCGCACCTGCCGTCACTGCAAGTTCGGTGTTGAAGCACGTACGGGTGCCGGTGTGGCAGACTACGCCCTTTCCCTCGACTTCCACCCGGCACAGAATGGTATCGAGGTCGCAATCGGCCTGCGCGGTAACGACCTTCAGCCGGTTGCCTGAGGTCTCACCCTTGGTCCACAGCTCGTTGCGCGTGCGGCTGTAGAACGTGACGTACCCGGTGGCGAGGGTCTTCTCGTAGGCGGTGCGATTCATGAAGCCCAGCATCAGCACCTCGCCTGAGGCCGCATCCTGCACAATCGCGGGCGCCAGGCCCTGCATCTTTTGGAAGTCAATCTCAACCGCCATGGCCCATTCCTTTCCAAAAACAAAAAAACCCGCTGAACTTGCGTCAGCGGGTCGGAGGTAAAAGTGCGAAACTGCTATGAAATGATCGCCGCCGACACGCTCGCCACGTGGGTATGGTGATGATGGCGATGGGTCAGCGAAGTCATCTTGTCTTAAAGCTTACCGGGAATCGCGCGCCGGTGTCAATGCAACTTCGGGACTATGGGTCACGATCTCTTCTATCGCGGCGCCACCCAGGCCAGCCCGTCGGGGTTCTGGCCGGGCATAATTTTCCCTACGACTTCCAACGAGTGCAGGTCGATCACGACCACGTAGCCATCGGGAGAGCAGGCTACGAACGCCCTCGATCCGTCGGGTTGCATTTGAATCCCCGCTGCGCCGTGCCCGACCGGAATTCGCTTCACGGGCTTGCGGCTCGCGCTGTCGATGACCGTCACGTCGGGACCGCCAAGGCTCGAGATCAGCACCAACTTGCCATCGGGGGTGAACTTCAGCCGGTTCGCGCCCTTTACGTCTGCAGCCAGCGTGTCGGTCACTTTCTTGCTCGCGACGTCGATGATGGAAACGGTCCCATCGTGCGCGTTGGCTACCCAGATTTCCTTGCCGTCGGGCGAGACGTCGAACCCCTCGTCCCCATCACCGACGCGAACCACCGTTTCTTCCCAGTTCCCACCGGGTGTGCCCATTGGCCCGCGCGGGGGCGGTGGTATCTTGCTTCCAGGTTTGCCCAGTGGAGGCAGCGGCCCCGCATTGGCAGTCTTCTCGATGATGCTCACGGTACCGGAATTCACGTTGGTGGTTGCGATTCGCTTCAGGTCAGGCCAGACGTAAATCATGTGGGTGCGGTCCTGGCCGGTACCGAGGATCCAGTCGATCTTCTGCGTCGCGGGATCGTAGCTGCCGATAGCCTTCGCGGCTTCGGCGGTGAACCACACCTTTCCGCCCGCGAACATCAGGCCATGCGGGCCGCGCAACGCTCCCAGATCGATGGTCTGCAATGGCTTTCGGGCGACAAGGTCAACAACAGTCAGAGTGTTGAACGCTCCGAATCCATAATTCGAGATGTAAGCAGTCTTGCCGTCAGTAGATGCGACCACTTCGTGGGGATCAGGTCCTGCCGGAATTCGCGCCAGTACCTTCAAGCTGACCGGGTCGACGATAACCAGCATGCTGTCGCTCTTGGCGAGCACCAGTAAGGTTGCGGCCGACGGGTTCTGTCCCAACGCAAGGTTGGAACCAAGTATGCCGACCATCAAAGCGAGCGATGCTGCGACGTTTTTCATAGCTCAAAACAATACCGCAGATTCACTTCTTTTTGGGCTTCAGCATTTCCCACGCGGCATCCGGGACCTTGCGACCGAGAAGACTGAAAGCACTGGCGCCGGCCAGCATCTCGCCGCCGTCCATATAGACCATGTCGCCGTTGATGTAACCCGCCTGATCGCTGACCAGAAAGGCAGCAAGGTTGGAGATTTCTTCCAGCGTTCCGAGTCGGTGCAGAGGGTTATGGTCAAGCAACGCTTTCTCCATTGCCGCCACGGGCAGCAGCCGCGAGAACGCACCCTCGGTGCGAATCGCTCCCGGCGCGATAGCCGCGAATCGTACGCCGCGATCCCCCCACTCCACCGCGAGGCTGCGGGTGAGCGCGACGACTCCGGCTTTGGCGACAGCGCTCGGAACCACATAGGCGGAACCGGTGTCAGCGTAGGTGGTCGCGATGTTGAGCACCATGCCCGGATGTTTGGCCGCAAGCCACCGCTTACCGCAGGCCATGGTCATATTGATGGTGCCCTTCAGCACGATGCCGATTACCGCGTCGAAAGCATGGGGCGAAAGGGTCTCCGTCTTTGCGAGAAAGTTGCCCGCAGCGTTATTCACCAGGATATCGAGCGGCCCTGCACTCCAGATCCGCTCGATCGCTTTCTCGACATCGTCGTCATATCGGACATCGCAAGCAAAACCTTCGATCACGCCGTTGGTGGAAGCTGCCAGCTCACTCGCCGTTTGCTGGACGACCTCTGCACGGCGTCCGCAGATATATCCGCTTGCGCCCAGTTGGAGGAACCGCTCGGCGAGCGCCCGCCCGATGCCGGTTCCTCCGCCTGTGACAAGAAACCGTTTGCTTTTCAGGAGATCGTGGTTAAACATGAGGCCCCTTTTGAAAATGTATACCAATCAACGGGCGGCCCTTCGGCCGCCCTTTCTATCCACTATCCACTATCCACTAACCACTATCCACTAGTTCAGCACGTGAATGTTCTTCTTCTCGCACATCTCCTTCAGCACCTTGGGCCACACGGTGACGCTCACTTCGCCGAGGTGTGCCTTGCGCAGGATCTGCATCATGGTGCGTGACTGCCCGATTCCTCCACCGATACTCAGCGGAATATCGTGGTTCACGATCGCCTGATGGTACGGATACTTCAGGAAGTCCATCTGGCGGGTCAGTTCCAGCTGCTTCTTCAGTGACTCGGAATTTACCCGGATACCCATCGACGATAGCTCGTGCCGGCGGCGCGTCACCGGGTTCCAAACCAGGATGTCGCCATTCAGGCCGTGGAGCAGGTGGCCATTCTTGCTGATGGTCGGAGTCACCCAGTCGTCGTAGTCAGCGGCGCGCAGCTCATGCGGATAGCCGTCTTTCAGCATCCAACCGATCCCGATAATGAAGATCGCCGGATGGCGCTGGAGAATTGCGGTCTCCCGCTGCTTGCGCGGCAGGTCAGGATACAGGTCGAGAATCTCCTCGGCATGCAGGAACGTAATCTGCTCGGGCAGGCTGGGATACTTCGGATCGCACAGCGCCGGGAACATCTCCTGCGCATGGCGCTCGGCCCCGACAATCACCTTCCAGATCTTGCTGACGATGGCTTTCAGGAAGTCGAGGTTGCGCTGTTCGGGACTCATCACGCGCTCCCAGTCCCACTGATCGACGTAAGCGCTGTGGTCGTGGTCGAGGAAGTAGTCTTTGCGCACGGCGCGCATGTCAGTGCAAATTCCTTCGCCCGGCTTCATGCCGAACTGTTTCAGCGCCATCCTCTTCCACTTGGTGGCGGCCTGCACCACCTGAGCGTTGATAGGATGCTTCTCGCGATCGTTGGAGATGTGGAACTGGATCGGGGTACGTGAGCCATCGCGGTCCAGCAGGTCGTTGACGCCGCTCTCTTCATCCACGATGAGCGGCACTTCCACCATCATCAGGTTGAGTTCCTTGCAGAGGTTGTCTTCGATGTAGCGCTTCACCTCGAAGAGAGCCTGCTGCGTCTCTTTCGGTGACAGCAGCGAGCTGTAGTTGTCCGGCAGGACTTTCTCAAGTTCCAGATAGTCACCAATGCCGGGTCCAGCGAGGTCCGCTTTCTTGTCAGCCATGCTGTGCTCCTTGTGATTGCGGTCGGCGCGCGGGACATCGTGCTCTGCATGCTTGGGTGCCCCATCCTTTCCCTTCGTTTGGGAAAGGGTGGGTGACACGCTGGCCGCACGCCGCCACGCTAATGAAACACCTGTTACAATCCTGCCGCAGTGCCCGCCGTCACGTCGCCTTGTGCCGAGTGGGCAACAAATCCAATTCCGTAATCGCTGGCCTTCGGATGGCAGGGCACGGTTTCTGCCGCGATACCCTGGCCAAACATTGTTGCGCATCAACTTCAGAAAAACTTAATTTATTATCGCTTTCCTCGAAAAAGCTCTTGACCCTGCCCTTACGTCAGGGTCAAAGATATCCACGGTGAGACCCATGAGCACCTTCCGCATCCTGGAGTTCGCGAAACTTGCTGGCGTTACGGTGCGGGCATTGCGTCACTACGATCGGCTCAAGTTGCTATCGCCCGCGCATCGGTCAGAGCGAGGCTATCGGCTCTACTGCCACGAAGATCTCGGCCGCCTGGAGCGGATCCTCGTGCTGCGGTACCTGGGGCTTTCGTTGCGCGAGATCGCCGCTCTGCTGAACGCCCCAGTTGACGCGGGCGCAGAACCGCTGAAGGTCACGCTTGCGCGGCAGCGGGCGGCGTTGCGTGAGCGGCGCGACGGACTGGATCGCGTCCTGCGCACCATTGACCATGCACAACAGCGCGCACAGGACCCTGCGGAACCCGAGTGGCTCCTCTACCAGACCATCCTCAAGGAGATACAAATGCAAGAAACCACGAACTGGACGGAGAAGTACTACAGTCCGAAGGCCTATGAGGCGCTTCGGTCGCATCGGGAATCCATGACGCCTGAACAAAAGGCCGATGCCGGCGCGCGGTGGCGGGCTTTGTTAGCCGATGTGCAAACCGCGCTCGACCGCGAGGTGCCCCCAGACAGTGCCGAAGGCCGGGCACTGGTCGCACGCTGGATTCGCCTGGGTGACGAGTTCACGCTCGGAAATCCCGAAATTCTCGAGGGCCACAAGCGGATCTATGAGGATCAGAGCCATTGGCCGGAGGATGAGACGGCCACCATGCTCAGGGCGATCAGGGCCAAGCCCGAGCATCGTTCCTTTTTTCATCAGGCGGTTCAAGCCTGCCTGCGGCACGGATGATCACGGCGGCCGCTCCCCTTGTATGGGAGCGGCTTCTTGCATTTCACTTAAAAGGTCTTCGCGGTAATTATGCCGTTCTTTGTAACTTTGCTTGTGGCGGAGTATTGCTCGGAGACATTCCGTGGGTGGCCCACATTTGCCCGCCGTTGGCAAATGTGGGGACGCTATTTTGCCTACTCCGATCCGTGTCATCCGTGTGAATCCGTGGCTGCTTTTCGACTTTTCCTCTGTGCCTCTGCGTCTCTGTGGTGAATTCTCTTCGTCCCAAACTGGGAAAAATCTGGTTACCTTCGTAACATCGCGGTACCGAATTTCCTCGACTTCCTCTTTCCGCTCTGCCTACTTTCGAAGCTGGAGAACTATGTCCAGACAATCGCCAGTTTGTCGGATTCATTCACTCGAAACTGGAAACTGGAAACTCGAAACTGTTTTTCTGGCTACTGGCAACTTTTTCAAGGAGCAGCACATGTCACTTCGTACCTGCAAACATATCTACGACACCGGAGGCACTTGCAACTCCGCCGCCGCGGTCGACCGCGACTACTGCATCTATCACCTCGGCTATCGCGTCCGCCAACTCCGCATCGCCCAGCGACGTGCCCGCAATGAGCACTTCGACTTCAAGCTTCCACCGCTGGAAAACATGTTCGCCGTGCACTCGGCGCTCAACCAGATCGCCGAGGCCGTTGCCGCCGACATGCTTGACCTCAAGCGAGCGCGCCTCCTGCTCTCGGTCGTGCGCGCCGCCGGACAGTTCCTCATGCATCCCGAGAAGTGGCAAGCCAATCCCTATCACACCGACGTCGCTGCACCGGCCATCGATCTCGCCGCCGAATACGGACTCCCCGCCGATCTCGATGTCGACACCCATCCCGAAGTCGCTTTCCCGCCGCCCGCGGCATCCGAGACTGGCGACTGGCAACCGGCGACTGGCGACTCTGATCTCTCCCCCATGCCCACCGTCGACTACTGCGAACACGGACCCGGCTGCCCAGAGCACACGATCCGTGCCGACTACCCTGAAACCGCCGAACTCGCCGAACTCCGCGAGGTCTATGAGGCCCAGGGCGCGGACGCGGCCGGTGCTTGCCACAAGCGGCAACAGCAAAACCGTCAACGGCGCTATTTCAACACCGAGCGCAAGCGCTACGCGGCCATCGCCCTGGACAGGAACCTGCGTCTCGCCGCCGAGCGCCTCGCCGAGCGCAAACTAGCCGAGCGTGAAGCCCAAGCCAAACTCGACGACCGCAAGCCTCCGGCGTCCGTGACTGGCGAAGCCATCGCCCCCAAGGAGGACATCGTCGCCTAGCTCCAGGGGTCGCTCTTACCCTGGCGCTTTGAAAGTTCTTGCGTCTTGAAGGGGCACGGCTTCAGCCGTGCCGTAAGGTGTCGAAATAAGTTGCGGGCTTTAGCCCCTGAGGGACATCGAAGTTCCTCGCTGCTGCCGCCCTGTGTTTTGGAGAGCCTCATGCAACGCTACAAGCATTCCGAATTTGCCAGAGCTCGATTTGCGCAGCGCGGGGAACACCGACCTTTAGGCCGGCGAGAGACGCAGCCCTCATATGGGCTTTTAGCCTTGGAGCTTGCCGATGCAAATCGCCAAAAGTGGGGCTCTAACTCTCACGGCCACAATTGGATACGTATAACTATCTATAAAATGAATGACATACGAACAATTTCCGCCCAACTCGATGAAAACAAACGAGACCGCGAGCTGCGATTGAGGTCGGCTACGGGTTTCTGGGGCGGCATCTTCTTATCTACACAAGCAAAGGCGGCTTGCTTGGGGCACCCCCGATTTCTAGGATCACGGTGTTACTCTTATTAAGTTTCTCTGCCGTCAGGAGTTCGCGATCATGGCACCATCGGCCCCGGAAGCCACCGGTTCCACCTTGCTGACCAGCATGGACCTTCACCTCTTTAATGAGGGAAGCCACAACCGTCTGTATCAGAAGCTGGGTGCGCACCTCATTACCATGGACGGCAAGCCGGGTACGTACTTCGCGGTATGGGCGCCGGATGCCGAACGCATCTCTGTGGTCGGCGATTTCAATGGCTGGAACCCCGATTCCCACCCGATGACTCCGCGGGAACATTCGGGGGTGTGGGAGTGCTTCGTCGCAGGCCTGGGCAAGGGATCGATCTACAAGTACCACCTGCGTTCGCGCTTTCACATGTACCGCGTCAACAAGGCTGACCCTTACGGGTTTCATCATGAAACACCGCCGCGAACGGGGTCGATCGTGTGGGACCTCGATTATCAGTGGGCCGACGACGAGTGGATGCGGCTGCGGCATAAGCGAAATTCGTGGGATGCGCCCATCTCGGTGTACGAAGTGCATATAGGCTCGTGGATGCGCAACGAGGCCGAGGGCAACCGCTGGTTCAGCTATCGGGAACTGGCTCCGAAACTCGCTGCCTACGTCAACGACCTGGGCTTTACGCACGTCGAGTTCATGCCCATCATGGAGCACCCTTACTACGCCTCGTGGGGATATCAGGTCACCGGATACTATGCGCCCTCGAGCCGGTTCGGCACGCCGCAGGACTTTATGTACCTGGTGGACTATCTGCACCAGCGCGGCATTGGGGTGATTCTCGACTGGGTTCCATCGCACTTTCCCAACGACCAGCATGGACTCGCGTACTTCGACGGCACGCATCTTTATGAGCATGCCGATCCGCGCAAGGGATTTCATCCGGACTGGAAGTCGGCCATCTTTAACTATGGCCGCAATGAGGTGCGGGCGTTTCTTATCAGCAACGCGATGTTCTGGCTCGACGTGTACCACATTGACGGGCTGCGGATGGACGCTATCGCGTCGATGTTGTACCTCGATTACTCGCGCAAGCAGGGGGAGTGGATCCCCAATATGTACGGCGGCCGCGAGAACCTCGATGCGGTGTCGCTGCTGCAGCGGGTGAATAAGGACGCCTATCAGGAATTTCCCGATATCCAGACGATTGCCGAGGAATCGACGGCGTGGCCGATGGTGTCGCGTCCGACGTATATCGGTGGGCTCGGCTTCGGCATGAAGTGGGACATGGGCTGGATGCACGACACGCTAAAGTACTTCCAACAGGACCCGATTCATCGTAAGTATCACCACAACAAGCTGACGTTTCGCGGCTTGTATGCGTTCACCGAGAATTTCACGCTGCCGCTGTCACATGATGAAGTGGTACACGGCAAGGGATCGCTGATCGGCAAGATGTCGGGTGACTATTGGCAGAAGTTTGCCAACTTGCGACTGCTTTTCGGGTACATGTTTACCCAGCCCGGCAAAAAGCTATTGTTCATGGGATGCGAAATCGGCCAGTGGTCGGAGTGGAACCACGACGGCACGGTGGACTGGCTGCTGCTGAATTTTCCTTCGCACCAGGGAATCAAGCGCTGGGTCAGCGATTTGAATGCCTTCTATCGCGGCGAGCCCGCGATGTATGAGTACGACTTCAATCCGCTGGGATGGCGCTGGATTGACGCCAACGACAACGACAACAGCGTGCTCACCTATCTTCGCTATGGCAAGGATGAGAAAGCGCCGCTGGTCGTAGCGTGCAATTTCACACCTGTGCCGCGCCGCGGCTATGGAGTTGGAGTGCCATTCGCCGGACACTGGCGAGAGGTTCTCAATAGCAACGCGGCCATCTATGGCGGAACCGACGAAGGCAATTTTGGCGGAGCCGATAGCTCGCCGGTAGCCACGCATGGCTTCGATCAGTCACTGCTGCTGAACCTCCCGCCGTTGGGCATGGTGGTGCTCAAGCAGTAGCCGAGGCCTACTTTTTCGGCGGCTGCGGCTTCTGTGGATTCACGACCAGCATGTCGTAAACCGGCATCTTGTCCTGCTTCTGGAGAAAGTCGGAGATGGTGTCGAGGTCGACTACAGTCGCTGACGAAATGATGCCGGTGTCGCACTGCGACGGGTTGCCGGGACTGTCGGGCTCGACGAGGTAGTCCCCCACGTCGCGCTTCACCGAACAGTTACAAGCTGCCTTGGTTTTGTCGTTCTTATCGAGGGTGCAATCGGAGTCGAGGCACATCGCCCAAGGACGCTTGTTGGTGCATCGGGCATACGTGCGGATAGGGAAGTAGCGCGATTTGACCTGGGTCCCGTCCGGCTTGTCGGCTTTGCAATCCTTCGCTCCCACCGACCAGCCGTCGGTGATCACTTTGCAATTACAGGTGCTGGTCGCTTTGTCTCCGATGATCACGACCGCTTCGCAGGCCGAGAAGGTGCATAGCGCATAGGTCATGCGACACGCATAAAACGTGCTTGCCGGTATCAGCGGCGCCGGCGGAGTGGTCGAAGGGGCCTGCGCGGCGCCGAGGGGCTGAAGGCCGGCAAGTATGAGGCACGCGGTCGCAAGCAGTCTCGCTGCGTTTCTGAGTAGGAGGTTCAGCGGCGTCAGGTTCACGGGGTCGTCCCTTCGTGGAGATGGGGTGGGAACTGTCGCCCGAACTATACACCCGTTCCTGTTACCCTAGTCTTTCTCATGTCCATCAAGTTCACGCACAAACCCGGGCTCGTGGTGTACATCACCTGCGGTGATCCCACGCTCGAAATCTCGCGCGATGTGGCGCTGGCCGCAATTGGCGCGGGTGCGGACGTCATCGAGTTGGGAGTGCCGTTCAGCGATCCCGTGGCCGACGGGCCGGTCATCCAGCGGGCCAGCGAGCGTGCGCTCAAACATGGCACAGACCTCGCAGGAGTGCTCGATATCGCGCGGCAAATTCGCCAGCGGTCGAAGGCAGGGCTGATTATCTTTTCGTATCTCAATCCTATTCTGCAGTTCGGACTGGAGAAGTTCTGCGCTGCCGCGAAAGATGCGGGAGTGGATGGCGTGCTGGTCACCGACCTTCCTGTCGAAGAAGCGCGCGACTATTTGCGCGCGATGAAAGCACACAAGCTGGCGCCGATTTTTCTTGCCGCGCCCACCAGCACCAACGAGCGCCTGCGCGCCATTGCGAAAAATTCGCGCGGATTCGTGTACGCCATCTCGCGCACCGGGATCACCGGAACGCGCCAGGAGGTGGCCGGGGATGCACAATCGCTGGTGCAGCGCCTGCGTGGATTTACCAAGTTGCCGATTGCGGTGGGCTTTGGAGTTTCGACGCCGGAACAGTTTGCCGAGGTGGGCGAGTTCGCCGATGCCGCGGTCATCGGGAGCGCGATCGTGCAGCGTATCGAACAAAACGCGGGACGGGAAGCGGCGGCTGTGTCAGAATTTTTAGAGTCGCTGAAGGTGAAACGCCTGCAAGCGTAAGGTGGCGGAACGGCCTTTAGCCATTAGCTGTTAGCTAAGCTAGCTTTGCTAGTTCTTTCAAGGCGTCGAAGATTATGGATATTGCGGATTGGCGGATCAAGATTGACGAACTCGACCGGCAACTGGTGGCGCTGATCAACCAGCGCGCCCGCTGTGCCGAGGAGATCGGCAAGCTGAAGCGCAATTCGAGCCTCCCGATTTATGAGCCCGACCGCGAACGCATTATCTTCGACAACATTGCGAGCATGAATCAGGGGCCGCTCACCCAGGTGCAGTTGCGGCAAATTTATGAGCGGCTGGTGGACGTGATGCGGCAGATTCAGCGCGACGAAATTGCTCCAGAGCAGGTTACGGAACGCCGCGGCGATCCGACGGAACTGGAGCCGCAGGATTGAAAGAAGCTGTCAGCTATCAGCCGTCAGTCGTCAGCTAAGGCGAGACCTGAAGTTGCTAAGGACTGAAAGCTGATAGCTCACGGCTGAAAGCTAGTTTCTCCATGGAGATTGTTCCCGAATGATTGTTGCGATGCTGGAAACCGCCACCGAAGACCAGATCCAGGATGTCACGAACCACCTGATCCAGATGGGCTTCGCTGTGCATCGCACCACGGGCGCGCGCCAATCGGTGCTGGCTGCCGTTGGACGCCGCATTGATTTCGACACGCGCGATCTCGAAGTGCTTTCCGGCGTCGAAAAAGTTCACCGTATCAGCGCGCCCTACAAGCTGGTCGGCAGGCAGTTTCGTCCGCACGACACGGTCATCAAGTTTCCCAATGGGGTTGAAATCGGCGGCAAGGAAGTGGTCGTGATGGCTGGGCCGTGCTCGGTGGAGTCGCACGAGCAGCTCTTCAAGGCGGCGGAACAGGTCGCAAAGGCCGGAGCCAAAGTCCTGCGGGGTGGCGCCTTTAAGCCGCGTAGTTCGCCGTACACATTTCAGGGACTGGGACTTCAGGGCCTCAAACTTCTGCGCGAAGCGGCGGACGCGCACGGCCTGCTGGTCATCAGCGAAGTGATGGAAATCTCGCAGATCGACGTGATGATGCCATACGTCGACATCTTTCAGGTGGGCGCGCGCAATATGCAGAACTTTAATCTGCTGCGCGAACTGGGCAAGGTGCGCAAACCGGTGCTGATGAAGCGTGGTATCGCCGCCACCATCGAAGAGATGCTGCTGTCGGCGGAATACATCATGTCGGGCGGTAATTACGACGTGATTCTTTGCGAACGTGGGATTCGTACGTTTGAGACTTACACGCGGAACACGCTCGACATCTCGGCGATTCCGATTGTGCACAAGCTGTCGCACCTGCCGATTACGTCGGACCCTTCGCACGGCACGGGGTTGCGGGACAAAGTGGCGCCCATGGCTTGTGCTTCGCTGGCCGCGGGGGCCGATGCGTTGCTGATCGAGGTGCATCCCGATCCTGACCATGCGTTGTCGGATGGCGCGCAGTCGCTGTTTCCGGAGCAGTTTGCCGAGTTGATGGAGAGGTTGCGGATGATTGCGCCGGCGGTGGAGCGGACGATCTAGGATTGCCCTCGCGGGCTGGAGCCCGCTCGGGTATCAAAAATAGCGAGCGTAACGGCACGGCTGAAGCCGTGCCCTTTCAAAACGCAAGAAAAGTTCGTATGCCGATTCGGCAAATCACGATCGTGGGAACAGGGTTGATTGGCGGCTCGCTCGCGCTGGCGTTACGGCAGCATGGATTTGCCGGGACAATCGTGGGTTGCGATAAGGGTGCGGTTCTCGACAAGGCACTCGAACGCAAAGTCATCGACCGGGCCGAAGCCGATCTTGAACGCGCGGTTGCCGGCAGCGATGTGATCGTGTTCGCAACTCCGGTCGGAACCATCCTGTCGCAATTCGAATCGATTGCGCCTACATTGCCGCCCACGACGCTGGTTACCGACACTGGCAGTACCAAGCAGAAGTTCGTTGAACGTGCGCGCATGATCTTTGGCGCCGAGGCAGGGAAGCGCGTGCTCCCCGGGCACCCGATGGCGGGTAAGGAATTCAGTGGCGTCGAGCACGCCGACGCCAACCTGTTTCACGGTGCGGTCTGGCTGATCACTCCCGTCGTCTCCGACCAGCAATACACGCCGATGCAAGAAGAGTTCACGGCGTTACTGACCTCAATCGGTGCGCGAATCATCGTGCTCGACCCCGAACGTCATGATGTTGTTTGCGCCTGGATCAGCCACCTGCCGCAGATGATCTCGACCGCGCTGACCTCGGTGTTGCACGAAGAACTGGGCGACGATGAAACGGTGACGCAGATCGGTGGCCGCGCTTTGCGTGAGATGACGCGCATCGCGCATAGTCCGTATTCCATGTGGCGCGACATCGCACTTACTAACAGTGAGAACATTGCAGATGTCATGTTGCGCTTCGAGCAGCAGATGACGCACTTGCGGGAGAATTTGCGCGGGCCGGGACTGCGAGAGATGTTTGAGAGGGCGAATAAATTTGGGCCGCAAAATGATTGACAAGCTATTCGTAAACCCACATTTGCCAGAGGAAGGCAAATGTGGGCCACCCACCAGTTTCCGGTATTGACACCTGATTTCTTTGCCACGCTGGCCCTCGGCTGAGTACAATCGCCCGTTCGGAAAAACATCATGGCCTTGAACAAAGTGTTCGCGAGTGCTGACGAGGCGGTCGCCGATATCAACGATGGCGCGACCATCATGGTGGGCGGCTTCGGGCTATGCGGAATTCCCGGAGAACCTTATTCAGGCGCTGGTGAAGAAGGGCGTCAAGAACCTGAACACCATCAGCAACAATGTTGGTGTTGACGAGTTCGGCCTCGGGACTGATGCTCTATGCCGGACAGATCCGCTCGCACAAGGGCAGCTACGTAGGCGAGAACAAGCTGCTGGAAGAGATGGTGATTACCGGCAAAATCGATCTGGAACTGATTCCGCAAGGAACATTGGCGGAACGTATTCGCGCCGGAGGAGCGGGGATTCCCGCGTTCTTCACGCCGGCCGGTTACGGAACTATGGTGGCCGAGGGCAAAGAGACGCGCGAGTTCGATGGGCGTCCGTATGTGCTGGAACATGCGCTGAAAGCCGACTTTGCGCTCATCAAGGCGTGGAAGGGGGATCGCTGGGGCAACCTGGTGTATCGCAAGACGGCGCGGAACTTCAATCCGATGATGGCGACCGCAGCGAAGATTACCATTGCCGAGGTTGAGCATTTGGTTGAGCCGGGCGAGATTGAGCCTGACCAGGTGCATACTCCGAGCGTGTATGTGAAGCGGATCATTCAGGGAGTGGATTACGAGAAGCGGATCGAGCGGAGGACGTTGCGGAAGGCGTGACGTGCATTGCGCGAGCAGGCAAAGCGTTTCACCACAGAGGCACAGAGACACAGAGAAGTCGGAATCAGAAGACTAGGTTCTTAGCGGTAAATGATCTTTGACTGGGCGAAGTCAGCGAGAACAGGGGTTAGCAACAATCCATGGCTGAGGCGAAACCCGATAAGCAGAAAGACACCGAGAAGCGTGACCGCATCGTGCGCCGCGTTGCCCAAGAGTTGCGCGGCGGCTTCTACGTGAACCTCGGCATTGGCATGCCGACGCTGGTGGCGAACTGCGTGCCGCCTGGCATGGATGTCATTCTCCAGAGCGAAAACGGCATGATGGGGGTTGGACCGTACCCGCTGCCGGGCGAGGAAGACCCCGACCTGATCAATGCCGGCAAGGAAACGGTGAGCGAGCTGCCGGGCACGGCGTACTTCTCCAGCGCCGAGTCGTTTGCCATGATTCGCGGCGGGCACATTGACTTGAGCGTGCTGGGCGCAATGGAAGTGGACGAAGAAGGCAACCTCGCCAACTGGATGATTCCCGGCAAAATGGTCAAAGGCATGGGCGGTGCGATGGACCTCGTCGCTAGCGCGCGTCGCGTGATCGTTGCGATGGAACACACCACGCGGGACGGCGCGCCGAAAATCCTCAAGCGCTGCACTCTGCCGATTACCGGCCTGCGCGTGGTGCACAACATCGCGACCGAGATGGCCTATATTCGTGTGACGCAGTCAGGACTGGTGTTGGATGAGATCGCTCCGGGCCTGAGCATCGAAGACGTGCAGCGCGCGACGGATGCTCCGCTGCTGATCAGTCCGGCGCTCAAGACGATGACGGTCTAGATCGCGACACTGCGAATTCCGGCCCCGGAACATTTCGCTATGGCGAAGAAGACGAAATCTGCGAAACGCAAAGCTCCCTCTAAATCAGGCAAGGCCTTTGCGTTTATCAGCTATCGGCGTGCCGACAGTTCCGCCGCTTCGCGCTGGCTTTACGTTGCTATCCAGCGGACCTTTGGGCCGGATTCCGTATTCATGGACACGGAAACGATTCGGGTGTCCGATCAGTGGCCACACGTCATTTCGCACGCGCTGCGAAGAGCGACGCACTTGATTGCGGTGATCGGCCCGCAGTGGCTGCGCGTGACCGACGACTTCGGCCGCCGCCGCATCGATCGCGACGACGATGGGTACGGCGCGAGATTTCTCACGCGCTCCAGCAGGGTAAAGATATTGTGCCGGTTCTTGTGGCCAGCGCGGACGACTTAAAGCCCGAGGGCATGCCCGCAGACATTCAGCGGCTCTCCAAGATCCAGCATTTTGACTTGCGCGATGACCGATGGGAAACGGATTTGAAGCTCTTGCTGGGGGAACTGGAACAGATGGGTTTCGAGCGCTCGTCGGTCGGCGCCGTGCGGTATCCCAAGCCAGCCATCTCGATCACAGAAATTCCTCAGAGCGAGCTTTCGGCTCTGCTTCGTACCTTGCCCGGTTGGACGGAAGAGGTTTCAACGTTGCCCGGGGAGGGTCCGCTGCAACGAATCGAACTGCGCAAGGCGTTCGAGTTCGAATCGTTTCCGCGGGCCATCGAGTTCATGCGAGAGGTGAGCGAGTCAGTGGCGAAGGCGCAGCATCATCCGCGCTGGGAGAACATCTGGCGTACCGTCACATTCTGGCTCTCCACGTGGGACATCGGGCACAAGCCTTCGCAACTCGACATCGACCTGGCGCGCGAAGTTGAACGCATCTACAAGAGATATGCCGGGAAGCAGAAGCCCTCGCGCAAATCCAGCCGCGCTCGCGGCCTCCGGTAGCCGACAGCGAAAGTCGTCGAAGCACAATTCCCAAATTGGGAGACGATGCGACTTCGTCACCCTCGGGGTGTGATGCGGGTCGTTGACCCGCTTTCCACGGCGACTGATATTGAAGGGTATTGACGACAAGCACTGGAAAGAAGGCAAGTATGTCCTACCGTTTCGTCTTCTGGGTGGCAGTTCTCGCTCTGATTTGCTGGGTTGGCATGAGCGCACAGAATGCACCCGCTGCTGCTCCACAGGCCTCAACGCCCGAAATCAAGCACGTGCCGGCAACCTATACCAGTCCAACCTCGGGCAGGGAAATGTACAACGCGTACTGTGCTTCATGTCATGGAGCCGACGGCAAGGGCGACGGGCCAGCTGCTCCCGCGTTGAAGGTGCCACCGACGAACCTGACTACGCTGGCCGCGAAGAACGGCGGTACGTTCCCGGGGGCACACGTGGCGACGGTGATTCAGGGCGGAGCTATGACGCCGGCCCACGGCAGTAAAGAAATGCCGGTGTGGGGACCGATCTTTATGACGTTTGCCGGACACAGCGCCGCGCAGGTGCAGCTTAGGGTCCGCAACCTGACCAACTATCTCGAGTCGATACAGGCTAAGTAGAGGCGGCGAAGTAATTCAACAACAGAAGAAAGGGCGCAGTGTCTGCGCAGTGAGTCCAAAGAATATGCCGCGTGGACTGAAGTCCGCGCGGGCTATCAAAATAAAGGGCTTTACGGCACGACTGAACAGGCTGATGAAAAGGTCCTCGTCAAAAGGGAAGGAATACAGGGGCTAAAGCCTGTCTGCTATTTTGAACGCTTTACGGCGCGACTGAAGTCGCGCCCTGATACGAATCTGTCGCCAAAGCGAGTTTTCAGCAACCCTTGAAGCGGCGCCCCTTCTAAACCGCGACCGGCTGTTTCACCGGAACTGGTGTCAGCCATCCGTGCCGGTCCTCGGCCTTGCCGTTCACGATGGAGTAGAACTCCGAGCGAATCGCGCGGGTAATCGGACCCACGCTGCCGTCCTTGCCCACCTTGATTCTGTCCACGGAGCGGATGGGCGTGATCTCAGCGGCGGTCCCGCTGAAGAAGGCTTCGTCGCCGAGATAGAGCATTTCGCGCGGTATCACTTGCTCGACGGTCGGAATGCCGAGGTCCTGCGCGATATGCAGCACTGAGTTTCGCGTGATGCCGGGCAGCACGCTATTACCGAGCGGCGGCGTGTAGATGCGGTCTTTGTGAACGACAAAAACATTCTCGCCCGAGCCCTCGCTGACGTAACCGGCCACGTCCAGCGCAATGCCTTCAGCGTAGCCGTTGGCCATTGCTTCCATCTTGATGAGCTGCGAATTCATGTAGTTGGCGCCAGCCTTAGCCATTGTGGGCATGGTGTTGGGCGCCAAGCGGCTCCATGACGACACGCATACATCGACACCCTCGTCGCCTTCGCCGCCGAGATACTTGCCCCACTCGTAATTCACGATGTAGACGTCGGTGGGCGAGCCGGTTGGATCGACGCCAACGGTCCCATATCCGCGCAAGATAATCGGACGGATGTAGCAGGGAGAAACCTTGTTCTTGGCGACCACGTCGATGGTTGCCTGCACCAACTCTTCGAGGGTGTAGTCCACGTCGATGCGGTAGACCTTGGCCGAGTCGAGCAAGCGCTGGGTGTGGTCGTGGAGGCGGAAAATCGCCGGGCCCTTCGACGTGTGGTAGCAGCGGACCCCTTCGAACACCGAGGAACCGTAGTTGATGACGTGCGCCATCACGTGCAGCTTTGCGTCATCCCACGGAATCAGGGTGCCGTTGCACCAGATGTATTCGCTTGCTTTGATGGCCATCGCCGAGCTCCTTGCGTTAGGGTTCGATTGTCTCGTCCGTCAGAGCCTGCCCTGCCACTTGCGGATCATGCGGCCATCCATGGTCGGCGACGCAATACGGGTGTCGAAACCGCAATTCGTCGTGGACTCAGCTTGACTGGGCATTATAACCGAGCCAGTACCATCAACGCGGGACGGGTTTTCCACTGTGGTTGTGATAGGGTAGCGACGAAAAAAGTTGCTCGCATTGACTGCGGGTATGTGCAGTTCACCCCAAAGTAGTAGCACTTGGGTGCGTCTAACCCCATTCCTGCCTGAAAGTTGCGGAGAACCTTTGGGTTTTTTCCGCGTCTAAGTATGTAGGTTGCTACATCGGTCTCGTATGGCCGGCACGCAAACCACCTCCGAACACGAACTTCCGCCTGCGCTACTGCAATTCGTCGAAGGGAATGACAGGGCGGGACTGGCGAGGTCTGGTGCGGAGACAACTCAATGTTTCAGGAGATTAACAACCAATGAAGAAATCAATAATCCTCATCGCAGTTTCGCTCTTGTTTACGATGGCTGCGTTTGCTCAGGATGTACCGAAGTTCGAAGTTCCCATCGGTTTCTCGTTCGTAAACGTTCACCCCGACATTACCCACCTCACCAGCTTCAACATCTTCGGTGGCGGCGGCGGATTCGTCTACAACGTGACCCCGTGGATCGGCATCAAGGCCGATTTCGATGGCTACACCCAGGGCAGCGGCCTTAAGAACCAGCTGACCAGCCTCGGCTATGCCGGGCAGGCCAATGGCAACGTCTTTACCTACATGTTCGGCCCCCAGATCAAGAAGCACTCGGGCAAATTCCAGCCCTTCGGAGAGGCCCTGTTTGGCGCAGCGCACAGCAACCTGTACGCCCAGATCTACAATGCCCAGACCGGATTGACCTCGGGAAGCAGCAACAACAATGCCTTTGCCATGGAGTTCGGCGGCGGTCTTGACTATGCTCTGACCCCGCACGTTCAGCTCCGGCCCGTCGAAGTGGACTACCTCTACACCCGCTTCGGCGTCAACGGCACCAGCTACACCGGCAATCAGAACAACTTCAAGTACTTTGCCGGCGTGAACTTCACCTTCGGCGGAAAGTAAGCAGTAGCCGTAAAGAATGGCGTCATCTTCGGGTGACGCCATTTTTGTTGGTGCGTGGCAGGGAATCGAAGTTATCCGCAAAAAGAAACGGGGCCGCATCGCGACCCCGGCTTCCGACGAAACCCGGAATCAATCTCCGAACTGGGCATTCATATCGCGCCAGGCATTGACGCCGCGCTGCTCGGCGTCGTTGACGAAGCCCGCGCCAACCTTCTGCATGGTCGAGAATATCTCCATGCCCTTGTGCAGGTAGTCAGGAGCATTCTCCAGCAGGCCTTCGAACTTTTCCGGATACTCGCTCGCCAACACGGCCAGTCCACCGGCTGCCAGCGCCATTCCTATCGGACGCCGACCGGTCAAAATCAGCAGGGCCCCTGCGCCGATCGATCCGAACACTACCGCTTTCTTCCAGTTCTGCATGTTCACCTCAAATTACTCGCCAAAACGACACCCATTGTAGCCGACGAAAGCTCACCATGACAGAGGCAAGCCGGCGCTGGTCCATTGAGGGAATTGAATGGCGGGAAGCCGTCGAGATCAGCTCAGCGAAAGCCCGGGTTTCGTCGACTTGAGAGTCGCTCGCCGACATCGCCCTATGCGTAGTCGATCGGATTCGACTCAAGCCAGTGCTCGTCGCGGGCTTTGCGTAGTTCGCGCGCAGTGGAATGGGCGACGCTGGAGGTCACAGTGCGAGTCTTCCAACCGAACCCGGCGACAAATCCGAGAGCGCTTCCCAGAGTTCCCAATGCTACGGCGTTCGAAACACGATTCCGCCGGTGACCGAGGTAAGAACGCAACAATCCAACGCACGCGCCGACGGCCGCGAGGGCCAGGGAATTTCGCGCGGCCTGGGCAGCGAGCGTAGACAACTTTTGCTCACCGCGAGCCGAGTCCTGGCCGCTCCGAATACCGGTGATGCCCGCGTTGACTAATTTCCGCCCGTAGCGGACGGTGCTGGTCACTGATTGGGGATGAGTCATGGTCGTAATCCTTGAAGCTACCTACCAGTTTATATCGGCCAGATGAAGCTGACGGCCAGTGTGCGTAACCAGGAGCACTCTCAGCATCGTATTCAGGTTCCCACGTTATGACCATGATGTCTGTGATTCGGGGCACCCGCAGACGTGAGCCAGCGGCCCCACGAAGGTGACTCGGCTCACTGACTCTGCCGAAATGGGAAACGATAATCACACATTATGGGCCGGAATGATTCCAGCCGGCCGTCCCGGGTCGCCACTTCTAACTGGAATCGACTTGCCTAGCAGGCGAGATTCGTGATGCAGGCAGTGCAGCTCGTTCGAGCTGACCTTGTGAGCTGCGCGCCAACACAAAACAGGCCAGCAAGCCGGAGATACAACGCACCATGTTCGAAGGCATGCAAATTACGGGCCCCGCAATGTTCCTGGGAATTTCCATATCCCTGCTCAGCGGACTCATACAAGTTTTCGGACTCGCCTGTTTCGCGTACATCGTGATCAAACGTGTGGCACCGCTGGTCCGGGGCGAGCGCGATTTTCGTTTCGACCGGCCATGGCTGCGCATTCAGCGGGTGGCGAAATTTTGGCTCGGGCAGTGGAAGCATCCGCGCTACCAGGTGGCGGGCACGCTGCATCTGTTCATCTTCGCCGGCTTCCTGATACTGGCTACGCGCGCTTTCTATCTTCTTCTATTTGGGCTGTCGGATGATTTCTTGGCGCCGAGTGCTGTCGGTCGGCTCTACGACGTAGTCGCAGATTACGCAGCAACAATCGTTTTTCTCGCGGTAGCTGCGGCTGCGGTTCGTCGCGTGGTCTTCAAGCCTGCGCGGTACGCGGTGCCAGAAAGATACGGTAAGGGCCATCCGGTCGATGCCATCTTTCTGTTAGCGCTGATCGCACTGCTGATGTTTTCCGAGAGCCTGTTCGAGGCGAGCCGGGCGGCGATCCAAGTCCAGCAGGGATCGGCCGCGGAGTTTCTGCCACTGCTGTCGCTGGGATGGCTGCTGAAAGATGCTTTCGGTTCGGCATCTCTGGCGACACTGTGGCGGCTGCACCTCGGCGCGTATGTGATTGACGTACTGACCTTCTACTTCCTCTTGTGCTACAGGCCGTTTGGAATCCAGTTCCACGTTGAGACTTCGCTGTTCAACGTTTTCTTCGCGAAGCTAGATCGCGGAACAGTGAAGCCGGTGCGGTGGGGCGTGAGCGACGAGCAGCTCGACCAGGTGAAATCGTTCGGCGTGAAGAAGTTCGAAGACTTCACCTGGAAACACATGCTCGACTTTTATTCGTGCGCCGATTGCGGGCGGTGTTCGGACAATTGCCCAGCGAATGCCGTGGGACGGCCGCTGTCGCCACGGTTCCTCAGCATCAAAGCGCGAGACTATGCGTTCGAGCATTTTCCGGTCTTTGGCAAGACGAACAACAGCCACGCGCTAATCGGCGGGATTTATTCCGAGGATGAAATCTGGTCGTGTACGACTTGTGGCGCATGCGAAGAAGAATGTCCGCTGCTGGTTGAGTACATCGACAAGATCGTTGATTTGCGGCGCGGCATGGTCGATGACGGGAACGTGCCCAAGTCCATCCAGAAGGCGCTGAAGGCGCTGGAGAGCCGGGGCAATCCTTACGGCAAGATGGAAAAGAAGCGGGCTGAGTGGACGAAGGACAAAGAGTTTCAGCAAACCTGCGAGGTCAGCGTGCTGGACGGCGACGCGACGGTGGAGACCTTGTACTTTGCCGACAGCATTACGTCGTATGACGATCGCATTCAGGCGATTGGACAGGCGACGGCGCGGATTCTCCAGGACACGGGCAATAGTTTCGGAATTCTAGGTGCAGCGGAGAAAGACAGTGGCCACGAGGTTCGGCGCTTCGGCGAAGAGATGCTCTTCCAAGCGCTGCGCGATCACAACACGGAAGCGATCAAAGCCTCGGGCGTGAAGCGAATTGTCACCTCCGATCCACATGCCTACAACGCGCTGAAGCACGACTACAAAGACCTGCCTCCGGTAGAGCACATCAGCCAGGTGATTGCGCGCGAGGTGAAGTCAGGGAAGCTGAAGCTCAATCACGTCGAGGACGGAAGCAACGTGTACGCGTATCACGATCCCTGTTACCTGGGGCGGCACAACCAGGTGTATGACGATCCGCGCGACGTGCTCGATGCGATTCCCGGCTTGAAGCGAGTGGAGATGAGCCGCTGCCGCGACCGTTCGTTCTGCTGCGGCGGTGGCGGGTTGATGCTGTTCTACGAGCCGCAGGAAAACGAGCGGATGGGAGTGAAGCGAGTACAGATGGCGGCGGAGGCCGGTGCGAACGTCATCGTGACCGCGTGCCCGTTCTGCATGGTGAACATCGAAGACGCGATCAAAGTTTCGGGCATGGAAGGCAAGATGACCGCCATCGACCTGGCGGAACTGGTGGATCAACACATCGTACGGGAACGTCCGCAGGCGGACAGCAAGGAAGAACAGGTACTGACTCATGCAAACGCGTGAGGTCTGCAGCAATGTGTACAAGCCATCCGATAAATGGCAGCAGACGGAAACCGAAGTTTCTCGGGGGCTAAAGCCCAATGTTTAGGAGAGCGGGTTCGGCACGGCTGAAGCGGTGCCCTTTCAAAACCGGTTTGTGAGATGGCTTCTAGTTCAGGAGAGTCAACGTGGAGATTCTAGTTTGTGCGAGAAGAGTACCCGACACGTCGGAGAACGAGATTCAGCTCAACGATGCTGGGAATGATATTGAACGCGACGACCTGGTGTATTCGATCAACGAAGCGGACAACTACGCGGTCGAAGAGGCACTGCAGATCGTCGCCAAAGCCGGTGGCAACGTGACCGTCGCCACGGTGGGCACGGACGAGGATGAGGAGATCCTGCGGCGGGAGTTGGCCATGGGCGCCAATCACGGCGTGCTGCTCTCCGACGATGCGTTCACGGGATCGGACGGCAAAGGCATTGCGACCGTCCTGAAGGGTTTCGTGCAGAAGGGGAAGTACGACGTGATCCTGACCGGCGTGCAGGCGGAAGACGGCGGCGCGCAGGTAGGTGGAATGCTGGCCGCGTTGCTCGACTACCCGTTCGCCTCGCTGGTGAACTCGATCGAAGTCATTGACGGCGCGAAGTTGAAGGTCGGTCGCGAAATCGAAGGCGGTAATAAAGAGATGAATGAGATCGACCTGCCGTGCGTGCTGTCGATCCAGACCGGCATCAACGAGCCGCGCTATGTCGGGATGCGGGGCATCCGGCAGGCGGCGTCACTGGAGGTTCCGACTTACGGCGCAGCCGATCTCGGAGTTGACAAGGGCTCGGTTGGTGAAGCGGCCGCAAAAGTGAAACGCGACGATTACTTTGTACCGGTTGCCGGCAAGGGCGCGGAAATCCTGCAGGGCAGCAACGAAGAGATCGCAGACAAGCTCATTGAGCTGATGAAGGCCAAGGGAGGTTTGCAATGACGGCGCGGATATTTGCCTACGTCGCACACAAGAATGGCGTCGCCGATGATTCGGCCGCCGAATTGCTGGCCGCTGCGAAGACGATCGATCCAGCGGCGTCTCCGACGGCGGTTGTCACCGGCGCAGGCCCAGAGCTCGACGCGGTGTGCGAGAGCCTGCGGGGTTCGTTCGGCGAAGTGTGGAAGGTCGCGAATGAGAACCTCGCCTATCCCAATGCAGAGCTGGTGCGCAAAGCGCTGGTCAAGGTCGTTCCGGCAGGGAGCGTGGTGCTGGTTGCGCACAGTCATTTTGGGATCGACTTGTCCCCGGGACTGTCCATCAAGATGAACGCAGCGTACGTGTCGGATGTTGTGAGAATCGACGGGATTGACGGCCGCAATCTCAAAGTCGTTCGCCAGGAATTCGGCGGACAGGTGAGCACGCATGTTCGCTGCGACATTTCTTCAGGCGTGGTGATCAATGTGCGACCGGGAGCGTTTAAACCGGCAGAGAGTGTCCCTGCGGTCGGGGCTGTTGTCGACAAGAGTGCGGATGTCGGCGCCCTCACCGCGGGACGCCGGTATGTGGAAACCGTTGTTGCCGAAGTGGGTGATGTGGACATCACCAAAGAAGTGGTGCTGGTTTCGGTTGGCCGCGGCATTCAGGAGCAGGACAACCTGCCGATTGCGCAGGAACTGGCGGACGCGCTCGGCGCGGCGGTGAGTTGCTCGCGCCCGGTGGTCGATGCCAAGTGGCTGCCCAAGTCGCGGCAGGTTGGGTCGTCGGGCCAAACGGTGAAGCCGAAGATTTATCTCGCATGCGGAATCAGCGGGTCGTTCCAGCATCTGGCCGGACTCAAAGGTAGCCCGTTCATCATTGCCATCAACAAGAACCCCAAAGCGCCGATCTTTCAGGTAGCTGACGTCGGGATCGTCGCCGACATTCTGGAATTTCTGCCTGAGTTGACCAACAAAGTTCGCGAAGCCAAGGGCGCGCACGCGTCCCGGTAGGAGTGAGGCACAGCCAATGATCACGAAGAAGACCCTGAAACTGAGTTTGAAGTCGCTGCGGGACTTCGGCAAGAAACGCCTGCCGGACGAAGTACTGATTGAACTCGACGAGCGTGACGAGTGCCCGGAAGACATCGTGCATACCATGTGCGACCCCGAACAGCTGGGCATTCAGCTGCTCTTCATTCCGGAGGAGTTTGGCGGCCTAGGCGGGAGCACGTTCGATGTGTACCTCATCTGCGAAGAAATGGCGCGGATCGACCTTGGCCTGGCCACGTCGTTGTTTGCCACGTTCCTGGGGAGCGATCCGATCACGGTGGGCGCGACTCCGGAGCAGAAGAAGCTGTGGCTGAGCCGGATCGCGGACGAAGGCGTGCTGTTTGCTTATGGCGCGACGGAACCGGAAGCGGGCAGCGACCTTGGCTCATTGAAGACGACCGCGGACCGCGTCATGCAGGACGGCAAAGTGGTCGGATACAAGATCAACGGCAGCAAGCAGTGGATCAGCAACGGCGGAATCGCTGACCTGTACACGGTGCTTGCGAACACGCCTAGCGGGCCGAGCTGGTTCGTCGTCGAAAAAGGCGCGAAGGGATTCACGCACGACAAGCCGGAGAACAAGCACGGCATCCGTTTAAGTAATACTGCCGCGCTGTCGTTGGTTGATACGTATGTCGATGCCGACCGGCTGATCGGCGGAGTGGAAGGACAAGGGTTGCTGCAGGCACAGGCGGTGTTCGGCTACACGCGCCTGATGGTTGCCGCCTTCGGACTCGGTGCCGGATGGTCAGCACTCGATCGCGCGATTCCGTACTCGACGAAGCGCATTCAGGGCGGGGCGCCGCTGTCGGAGAAGCAGGGTTACACGCACAAGCTGATCGTGCCCAATGTCGTGCGTCTGGAAGCGGGCCGGGCTTTCATTGAGGAAACGGCCGAGCGCATCGACAAGGGTGAAGGCAGCCTGAACACCGAGGGCGCGATTGCCAAGTACCTGTCCACTGAGGCGGGGAATACGGCGGCTGAAGCGAGCATTCAAGCGCTCGGCGGCTATGGCTACACCCACGAATACATGGTGGAGAAGATCAAGCGCGACGTGCGCATCACCACGATCTATGAGGGCACCTCGGAGATCATGGAGATGACCATCAGCCGCGACCGCTGGCAGCTCCACCTGAAGACGCGCGGGCAGCATTATCACGAGCGTGCGCGACAAGTTGAGGCGCTGCACGCAGCACATCCGAATGTTGGAGCTGATGCAGCAGCCCTGGCGCTGCATGCCCTGGCAGAAGTTATGGAGAAAGCACGCGTGGGACGGCTCACGCGCTATCAGCACATTCTGTTGCGCATTGGCGAGTGGATCGCATACGCAGAAGCTGCCGCGACGCTTGCCCGGCGTGCCGCGCTGTCGGCCGAAGGCAGGTTGAACGAGAAGGCCAACGATCGCTTTGACGCAACGGCGCTGGCAGCGATGAGCCGGATTTTTGCGCGCGAGGCTGCGATGAAGGTAGCGAACGATGGCTTGCATTGCATTGTCGGCGCCGGCGGCGTGACCGACGCGGAGATTCCGGCGTTTGAGACATCTCTGGGACTGACGGCGATCCACCGCGCGCAGTCGGGCCTTATCGCTGACATGGATACCGTCGCTGACGTTTTGTACGGCCGCGCGCAAAAACGTCAAGCAGAGCAGCTCACGGAAGTAGCCGTTCACAGTTAGAGCCGCGGGGCGTGCGTCTGCCTTTCCTCCACTTCACAGACGCACGACTCGCGTGACGAGGAATGACATCATGGAAAACACCGCACATCGTGCTATCGCCATTGTGGGGGTGGGAGCCATCCTGCCCGACGCCCCGAACGCACCTGCTTTTTGGAACAACGTAAAGACCGGCCGTTACAGCATCAACGATGTGCCGGCCGATCGCTGGGATCCCGAGCGTTACTACGACGCGGATCCCAACGCGCCCGACAAGACTTACTCGAAGATCGGCGGCTGGGTGCGCGAATACCCTTGGGACCCGATGAAGTGGAAGCTCCCGATTCCGCCGCGGGTGGCTGCCGGGATGGACCTTGCCCAACAATGGGCAATCGCCTGTACGCGGGAAGCGCTGGCGGACTACGGATATCCCAATCGGCCGCTGGAACTCGATCGCACAGCGGTAATTTTGGGCAACGCGATGGCGGGAGAGAAACACTACCTCTCGTCGGTGCGCATTTTCTTTCCTGAGTATGCGCACGAGCTCGAAGAATCGGCCAGCTTCGCGGCGTTGCCTGCGAACATGCAGCGCGATATCTCGCGAGAATTTCACGACCGCGTTGGGGAGCGGTTCGCGGCCATCACCGAAGACACCATGCCGGGTGAACTGGCCAACTGCATGGCCGGCCGCATCGCGAACCTCTATAACTTTCACGGCCCCAACTACGTTTGCGATGCCGCGTGTGCGTCGGCCATGGCTGCGATCAAGTCGGCGGTGGAAGGCCTGGTCGAAAACGACTTCGACGTGGTCGTCACCGGCGGTATCGACCGCAATATGGGTGCACCGACATTTGTGAAGTTCTGCAAGATCGGCGCACTGTCAGCGACAGGTACGCGTCCGTACGCCGAAGGCGCGGACGGCTTCGTCATGGGCGAAGGTGCAGCAATCTTCTTGATGAAGCGTTTGGCCGATGCCGAGCGCGACCAGGACAAAATCTACGCCGTGCTGCGTGGTATCGGCGGATCGAGCGACGGTAAAGGTAAGGGCATCACGGCGCCGAATCCGATTGGACAGAAGTTCTGCGTGGAGCGCGCCTGGAAGAATGCCGGTCTGTCGCCGGAACCGGGGACGCTCATCGAAGGGCATGGCACTTCGACGCGCGTGGGTGACGTGGTGGAAGCGCAGAGCATGGCCGACATCCTCGGCAGCGCAAATCTTCCTGCGCATTCGGTGGCGCTGGGTTCCGTCAAGTCGAACATCGGGCACCTGAAAGGTGCTGCGGGGGCTGCGGGAATTTTGAAGGCTACGATGGCGCTGCGCGACAAGGTGTTGCCGCCCAGCTTGCATTGCGAGCATCCTAGTCCAGAGATCGACTTCTCCCACTCCCCGCTCTACGTCAACACCGAACTGAAGCCATGGGACGTGCCGAAAAACGGCGTGCTCCGTGCCGGTGTCAGCGCCTTTGGTTTCGGCGGCACCAACTTCCACGTAGTCCTCGAAGAACATATTCCTGGAAGACTCAACGGTAACGGCAAGCGGTCAATCGCCGTGCCGGCAACACCGCCCATGGTTTCAAAAGAAGTCGCGAAGGAAGTCACGATGCATGTCGCCAGTATTTCTCCTACAATTCCGGTCCAAACTTCCTGCAAAGCGCCACTGCGGGGTGCGTTGGTCGTCGGCGCAGATTCAGAAGCGGAGTTGGTCACGCGACTACGTAGCGTTCAGAAAGCCGCGGTGGCAGGAAACGCTCCGGCCCCAGCTGCTCCTGCAGAATCCGATCTGCGCGGGGCTGAGCGTGTGGTGATCGACTATGCCGACGCTGCCGAACTGGCAACTAAATCAGGCGTCGCCCTGAAGGCGTTCGAAGCGAACCAGGCGGCGTTCTGGAAAGCGATCCGCGCGCAGGGAATCTTCCGCGGGCAAGGTCCAGCGCCCAAGGTGGCCTTCCTGTACACCGGCCAGGGTTCGCAATACGCCAACATGCTCTCGACCCTCCGCGCTGAAGAGCCCATCGTGCGCGAGACGTTCGCCGAAGCAGATCGCGTGATGACTCCGCTGCTGGGCAAGCCGCTTACCGAGTTCATCTTCGTCGATCCCAACGACGCGAAGGCAGTGGCCAAGGCGGAAGAAGACTTGCGCCAGACCGAAATTACGCAGCCAACCGTGCTGGCCATCGATATCGGAATCACCCGTCTGCTGGCTGCATATGGCATTCAGCCTGACATGACGATGGGACATAGCCTGGGCGAATACGGAGCGCTTGTGGCATCCGGTTCCATCAGCTTCCAGGAAGCGCTGGAAGCGGTCAGCGCCCGCGGCCGCGGCATGACCCAGGTCGCGGTCGAAGACAAGGGCCGGATGGCGGCAGTGTTCGCGCCGCTCACCGAAGTGGAACGCATTCTGAAGTCGGTGAAAGGCTACGTGGTCATCGCCAACGTCAACAGCACTGGCCAGTCGGTGATCGGCGGAGCCAGTAAAGCCGTCGAGGAAGTCACTCAGATCTTCCTGCAGTCCGGCTACAACGTCGTGGACATACCGGTGAGCCACGCCTTCCACACTTCGATTGTGGCTCCGGCCAGCGCGCCGCTGCGCGAGATATTGCAGCGGTTACATCTGCAATCGCCGCAGATTCCGATTGTCGCGAACGTGAATGGCGAGTTCTATCCCACAGGGCCCCACGTTGTGCCGCAAATGCTGGATCTGCTATCACAGCAGGTCGCGTCGCCGGTGCAATTCGTAAAGGGCTTGACCACTCTCTACGATGCGGGCGCCCGGGTGTTTGTCGAGGTTGGGCCTAAGAAAGCCTTGCAGGGATTCGCCGAAGACGTGCTCGGCAATCGCGGCGATGTAGTTTCGCTGTTCACCAACCATCCTAAAGTTGGCGACGTTGCCGCTTTCAACCAGGCGCTGTGTGGGATGTACGCCGCGGGGCTGGGACGCGGAGTGGCTGAAGCTTCTGTTCGAGTAGAGACGCGAGCGGCGACTGTGCCCGCAGTAGTGTCTTTGCCGGCGGATATTCCTGTTGCTGTAGCCGCCAAAGCGCCGGCGACTGATGCCGTCGCACCAACGCAACCGTCGAATGGCAATCGCTATACCGAACTCGGGCATTTGTTTGCCGATGTGCTGGAACGTGGGTGGGAAATCTATCGCGGTCAGAAACCTGCGCCGGTCGAACCGGTGGTCATCACCGGAGCGGCATTGGGGCTTCCGGGAACCGAGCGCGTGTTCGACGACGGAAACGTTGCTCGCATCCTGCATGGCGACCAATTCATCAAGCCGATCCCCTCTGAGTTACGCCACGACATGCTCGATAGACGTATTACGCGCCTGGTGAAGAGTGACAGCGGTGAAGCACGGTTCGACACCATTGAAGATGTCGCAGACGTCATTAAGTTGGCCGGTCGCGGCGGCGCGTTCGATCTCGAAAAAGAATTCGGAGTCTCCGCCGAACGGCTGGCAGCGCTCGATCAGGTGACTCGACTGGCCATCGGCGTGGGCATCGACGCGATGCGAGACGCCGGAATTCCGTTGGTCATGCGCTACAAGACCACGAGCAAGGGGACGCAGTTGCCCGATCGTTGGGGCTTACCTGATGCTCTGCGCGATGACACCGGCGTAATTATGGGCTCGGCCTTCCCGGGCTACGACGCCTACGCCGACGAGATGGCGCGCTATTACGCCGACCACGCCCGTCGCGAGCAACTGGCCTCGCTCGAAACCATGGTCGCGTCGGTGGCGGGGACGAATGGTCATTCGCCGCTCGCCCAGGAACTTGTCCGAAAGATTGAGGAACTGCGCGCGGAGATTGAGAAGAACCCGTACGTCTTCGACCGGCGCTTCCTGCTCAAGACGTTGTCGATGGGCCATTCGCAGTTTGCCGAATTCATCGGCGCTCGCGGTCCTAACACGCAAATCAACTCCGCGTGCGCAACGACGAGTCATGCCATCAGTCTGGCGGAAGACTGGATCCGCGCCGGACGGTGCAGCCGGGTGATCATCATTACGGCGGACGATGTTACGTCGGATCATCTGATCGGATGGTTTGGCGCGGGCTTTCTGGCCAGCGGAGCGGCCGCAACGGATGAAGCGGTGGAAGAAGCCGCGACTCCCTTCGATCGCCGCCGCCATGGCTTGATTATGGGCATGGGCGCAGCGGCGCTGGTGGTTGAGAGCGCGGGCGCTGCGCGCGAGCGTGGAATCCAGCCAATTTGCGAAGTGCTGAGCGCGGTGACGGCTAACAGCGCATTCCATGGCACTCGGCTCGATGTCCAGCATATGGGGCAGATCATGGAGGGGCTGATCGCGCAAGCCGAAGCCCACAGCGGCATCGACCGCCGGCAAATCGCGCCGCATACTGTTTTCGTTTCTCACGAAACTTACACCCCGGCGCGCGGGGGAAGTGCCTCGGCTGAGATCTTCGCTCTGCGCAAAGTCTTTGGCGAAGCGGCGGACCAGATCGTCATCGCCAACACTAAAGGTCTTACCGGCCACGCCATGGCAACCGGCATCGAGGAAGTGCTGGCGGTAAAGGCGTTGGAAACGGGAGTCGTTCCGCCCGTGGCCAACTTCAAGGAAATCGATCCTGAGCTGGGCGCGCTGAACCTGTCGAAGGGCGGGCCTTATCCGGTTGAGTACGCGTTGCGTCTCGGCGCTGGATTCGGATCGCAGATCAGCATGTCGCTGTTGCGTTGGGTGCCGACTAAGGACGGTGTCCGTCGCACCGCGGACGCATTGGGCTACAGCTATCGCATCGCGGATAAGCCGACTTTTGATGCATGGCTGACGAAGTTGGCTGGACGCCCAGCGGCGGACCTGGAAGTGGTGAATCGTACGCTGCGCGTGAAGGATCAGGGGCTGTCTGCGCGGGTCGCCGAGGTCGCAAAGGAAGTGAAGAAGGTGACGGTGCCAGTACCTGTGATCCAGGCACCAGCACCTGCGCCGAAACCGGTTGAAGTGAAGCCGCAAGTGCAAGTAGTAGTGGCCCCGGCTCCGCAAAAGCCCGAATCCGCAATCGGCGATTCGGTCAAAGACCGCGTGCTGGCGCTCGTGGCCGAAAAGACTGGCTACCCCGTCGACATGCTGGATCTGGACCTCGACCTCGAGGCCGACTTAGGCGTCGATACCGTCAAGCAGGCCGAGGTGTTTGCGAGCATTCGCGAAGCCTACGGCATCGCCCGTGATGATCAGATCAAACTGCGCAATTATCCGACACTGGCCCACGTGATCCGCTTCGTGAACGAGCGTAGGCCTGATGTCGGCGCTGCAACTCGGACTGTCGAGGCGTCCAAATCAGAAAAGGAAGCGACTAAACCCGCTTCCGTGGCCCGCGAGACGGTCCCTGCGCCGATCGCCGGAGGAGATGCGGTGAAGGAGCGCATTCTCGACCTGACGGTAGAGAAGACCGGCTATCCCAAAGACATGCTCGACCTAGACCTCGACCTCGAAGCCGATCTCGGAGTTGACACGGTCAAACAGGCGGAGATGTTCGCCGCGATCCGTGAGATCTACAGCATTCCGCGCGATGAGAACCGCAAGCTGCGCGACTACCCGACGCTGGCCCACGTCATCCGCTTCGTGTATGAGAAGCGGCCGGATCTGGCTCCGGTCGCTTCGACAACACCGGCAACGGTCGAAGTGGCTGTTGTGGCTGAGCCTACGGTTTCCGCTGCCGTCGCCGCGCCTGCGGTTTTGCGAGCATCGGTGGGCGAGGGTGCTGCGGTGAGGGAGCGCATTGTCGACCTGATGGTAGAGAAGACTGGCTATCCAAAAGACATGTTGGACCTCGATCTTGATCTCGAGGCCGACCTCGGGGTTGACACCGTGAAGCAGGCGGAAATGTTTGCCGCCATTCGCGAAATCTACAACATCCCGCGCGATGAGAACCGCAAGCTGCGCGACTACCCGACACTCGCGCACGTAATCCGCTTCGTTTATGAGAAGCGGCCCGACCTGGCTCCGAGCGCTGCGGCAACACCGGCGATCAGCCAGCCCGCCCCTGTGGTCGAATCGGTTGCCGCGTCGACGGTATCGACCGTCGTCACGCCAAGTGCGACGGATGTCTCCTACGATTCCATCAAAGAGAAGATACTGCAGATCGTGGCCGAGAAGACGGGCTATCCGACCGATATGCTCGATCTGGATCTCGATCTCGAAGCTGACCTCGGCGTGGACACGGTCAAGCAGGCGGAGATGTTTGCCGCGGTGCGCGCAGCGTACAACATTCCGCGCGACGAAGGTCTCAAGTTGCGCGACTTCCCGACACTGGCGCACGTCATCCAGTTCGCGCAAACCAGGCGACCGAAGGCGGCAAGTCCACCAGCAGAGGCGAAGAGCGCTGCCACAACCGTCGCAACTCCGCGGCCGATCGTCGCGAGTTTTGAGGCGACCAACAAGATTCCGCGCAGAGTGCCGGTACCAGTTCTCCGCCCGCCACTCGCCATGTGCAAGCCCACCGGTGTGACGCCGGGGCACGCGAGTCGAGTCGTCATCATGCCCGACACAGGCGGCGCCGCCGAGGTTCTGGCGCAACGACTGAAGGTACTCGGAGTCGAAGTCCTCCGCATCGACCGTACGCAGGGTTTGGATGCGCTGAATACAACCGTCCAGAACTGGCTGGCGACGGGTCCGGTGCAAGGTGTGTATTGGCTTTCAGCGCTCGATGAGGAGGGCCCGCTGAGCGGCATGAATGAAAACGCCTGGCATGAATCGTTGCGGGTGCGCGTCAAGTCGCTGTACATCACGATGCGCGCTCTCTACGCGCAGATCGCTGCGCCCGGTACGTTCCTGGTTTCGGCCACGCGGCTCGGTGGCCAGCATGGATACGACGAAGCTGGAGCCGTTGCGCCGATGGGTGGAGCGGTTGTTGGCTTCACCAAAGCGTACAAGCGCGAGCGCGCCGATGCTCTTGTCAAAGCCGTCGATTTCGAGGCTGGCCGCAATTCCTCAGAGATCGCCGAACTCCTTATCGGCGAGACGGCAAACGATCCGGGTGGGGTCGAGATCGGTTACAAGAACGGACTGCGCTGGAGTGTTGGCTTGCAGGAACAGTCCGCCGACGATGGTCAACCCGGTCTAACGCTCGACCAAGACAGCGTATTCGTAGTGACTGGAGCAGCGGGCAGCATAGTGTCTGCGATCACAGCAGATTTAGCCACAGCTTCGGGCGGCACCTTTTACCTGCTCGATCTCGTTCCGGAACCAGATGCGAACAACCTCGATCTCACGCGTCTCGCCACCGACAAGGACGGCCTCAAGCGTGATTTGTTTGCCCGCATTCAGGCGCGTGGCGAGCGAGCCACGCCAGCACTGGTCGAGAAAGAGCTAGCTGCGCTCGAACGTGCACAGGCAGCGCTGAGCGCAATTGACGCCGTGCGAGCCGCTGGCGGGACCGCGCATTACTTCAGCGTCAACCTCGCAGACGCGGAGGGCGTCGCCGCGGCCATTGAGCAGGTGCGAAAGCAGAGCGGCCACATTGACGTGTTGCTACACGCCGCAGGTTTGGAGCGCAGCCATTTCCTTCCCGACAAGGACCAGCGCGAGTTCGACTTGGTCTTCGACGTGAAGGCTGATGGCTGGTTCAACCTGCTGCATGCGATTGGCGACATGGCGCTCGGGGCAACCGTCGCATTCAGCTCGATTGCGGGGCGTTTCGGCAACGGTGGTCAAACCGACTACAGCGCCGCCAACGATTTGCTTTGCAAATACACCTCGAGCTTCCGCACGACCCGTCCGCAGACGCGCGGCATCGTCATCGACTGGACGGCATGGGGCGGCATCGGAATGGCGACGCGCGGTTCCATCCCCAAGATGATGGAGCTGGCAGGCATCGACATGCTGCCGCCCGAGGCCGGCATTCCGTGGATTCGTCGCGAACTGACCGTAGGGGGCATCAGGGGAGAAGTCGTGGCCGGAGGGCGGCTGGGCGCGATGCTGAACGAATGGGATCCAACCGGGGGCCTTGACACTGCGGCGTTGGCTGCCGCGAATAAGAAGTTGGCCACGCCCGGTCCGATGGTGGGCAAGATAACCGGAATGGGCCTCTACAACGGCTTGACGATGGAGACGACGCTCGATCCGGTGGCACAGCCGTTCTTGTACGACCACCGCATTGACGGCACTCCGGTGTTGCCCGGCGTCATGGGTATCGAGGCTTTCGCTGAAGCTGCGTTGTGCATGCATCCCGGCTGGCACATTGAGGCGATCGAGGAAGTCAACTTCCTGGCTCCGTTCAAGTTCTACAAAGACGACCCGCGGACGGTGACGATCCACGCGCTGTTCTATCCACAGGGCGAGAAACTGGTCGCTGATTGCCGGTTGATCGGCAAGCGCGTACTGCCGAACCAGTCGCAGCCACAGGAAACCACGCACTTCACAGCACGAGTGCGAGTGAGCAAGCAGCCATCGCCGGCGGTGACAGGCGCAACTCCGCGATTGTCAGCACAAGCGATCGTTGAAGCCGCGCAAATTTATCGCATTTATTTCCACGGTCCCGCATACCAGGTTCTGCAACGTGCCTGGTGGGATGGAAAACGAATGATCGGCGAACTTGCGGCCGGCTTGCCCGGCAATCACGAACCGTCGAATCTGCCGACGCTCATGGCGCCGCGGCTCATCGAGCTGTGCTTCCAGACCGCCGGAATTTGGGAGATGGGTACGAGCAGCCGAATGGGCCTGCCGCAACACCTCCAACAGGTGAGCTGGATGCGCGCTCCGCAATCGGCGGAAGGCCACCTCTATGCCGTGGTGACCCCGCATCCGGAGCAGGGAACCTTCGACGCAGAAGTGGTGGACACGACGGGAAACTGCTACGTGCGCCTAGACGGCTACCGCACCGTGGCTCTGCCTAACGGGCCCGACGCGGAATCGTTACAAGCGCTGCGTGCGGTCGTATCTCCGGAAGAAGTCGCGGTCCATTGAGTCGTTGAGGCACCAGAAGCAGGAGACCTATGAAGCACGAATTTCAGAGAATCGCGATTGTGAATCGCGGCGAAGCCGCCATGCGTTTCATCCAGGCGGCCCGTGAATTTAACCTTGAAAACAATGCATCCCTGCGCACGATTGCGCTCTTCACGGATCCTGACCGCCACGCAATGTTCGTCCGCGAGGCCGACGAAGCGGTATCGCTGGGCGCTGCGCAAGTCATCGACCCCAACACTCGTTCACTTAAGAGCCGTTACCTCGATTATGACGTCCTGGCGCGTGCGTTAACGGCAGCGCGTGCCGAAGCGGTTTGGGTGGGTTGGGGCTTTGTCGCCGAGCACGCTCAGTTTGCCGATCTCTGCCGCGACATGGGCATCGTGTTCATTGGTCCCGAGGGCGACGTGATGCGGCGACTAGGAGACAAAATCTCCTCGAGGCTGCTCGCCGAACAGGCACAGATTCCGGTAGCAACTTGGAGCGGACGGCCGGTCGAAACCGTCGCGGATGCCGTGAATCACGGCGCGCGCCGCGTCGAAGTCCAAATCATTGCCGATAACTACGGTACGACTTGGGCCGCCGGAGTTCGTGATTGCACCATACAGCTCGGCCGGCAAAACGTAATTGCGGAAGCGCCGTCACCGGCTCTATCGCTGGAGCAGGACCAGGCGTTGCGCGAAGCCGCAGTCCGCCTGAGCCGGGCGGCCGGATATCACAATGCCGGCACAGTTCAATTCCTGTACGAGCCGGACAGCCAACGATTCCTATTTACGGGGATGAACACTCGGCTGGACGCCGAGCATTCTCTCACCGAATGCACCACTGGCATCGACCTGGTGAAGCTACAGATCCATGTAGCCCGCGGCGGACGCCTCGAGGGAGAGCCGCCCCGGACGACCGGCCACGCCATCGAAGTGCAACTGACTGCCGAAGATGCGGACAACGAATTTGCACCCTCCTCCGGCGTTATCGAACGTCTTCGCATCCCGACTGGACCGGGAGTGCGTGTCGATGTGGGCGTCGAAGAAGGCGATTTTGTGCCGGCTGAGTTCGACCCCACGATCGCCAAGATCATCGCCTGGGGACAGAATCGCAGGGAAGCGCTGGCACGGCTTCAGCGGGTCTTGCACGAGAGCGTTGTCGTCATCAAGGGAGGGGCCAGCAATCGCGCATTTCTGCTGGAACTGCTGAACCGGGCAGAGGTGCAGAACGCGCAAGGCGATATCGGGTGGCTGGACGATCTCGCGGCCAAGGGACAGCATCTGTCTCGACAGTTCGTCGAAGTGGCATTGGTGCAGGCTGCAATCGAGGCTTATGAGAGCGAGCGGAAGGTCGAGCAGGCGCAGTTTTACGCATCAGCTTTGCGCGGACGGCCACAGGTTCGCAATGACGTGGGCCACACAACAGTGCTGCGCTATGGCGACCAATCGTATTCCATTAACGTTTATCGTCTCGGCCTGCAGCAGTATCGTGTTGAGGTCGACGGCTCTCGCATTGAGGCACACCTCGAGCGCCTGGGGCCATTCGAGTACTGGCTGACGGCTTTTGGACGTCGTTTCCACACCATCTCAGTTGAGCAGGGCATCGGCTACAGGATCGAACTGGACGGCGTCTCGCACCGCATCGATCGCGATGACGGTGGAGTGGTCCGCGCGCCATCCCCTGCGGTCGTGGCTTCCGTCTTAGTAAAGCCGGGTGACGTGGTTTCGACGGGCGATCGCCTCGCTGTCCTCGAAGCCATGAAAATGGAAATGCAGGTCGTGGCGACGTTCCCCGGCAGAGTCAAGCAAGTACTCGCCATCCCTCACGTGCAGGTAGGTCCCGGAGATCCGCTGCTTCAGATCGAACCTGCGACCGACCGGCAATCGACTACGTCGACCGAGCGGGCCTCGTTCGGAATATCGTTCGGCCCCACTGGGGAGGCTGAAAACGATCACTCCCGCTGGCTTCGCAATCTGGAAGAACTTCGTCAGCTCATGTTGGGCTTTGATGTCGATCGTGGACGCACGGCGCGTCTGCTGGCAGAGTGGAACCAATTCCCCGAGGCTGTTTCGGATGGCGCCGAGATGCGCGACAGAGAAGATGAGATCCTCAACATCTTCGTCGACCTGTGTTCTCTATTTCGCAGAAATCCCAAGTTCAACGGTCAAACCGGTGCCGAGTCGCCCAGCACGGAAGCTTATCTGTTCTCCTATCTCCGCATGCTGGATACTCGCGGGGATGGAGCTCCGCCTGAGTTCGTTGCCGCAGTGGGTCGCGCGGTTGCGCACTATGGCGTGACGACTCTGGATCGTTCGCCCGAATTGGAAGAGAGTCTGCTGTGGATCTACAAGTCGCACCAACGTTTGGAGCAACAGGCCGCGCCAATAATGGGCGTGCTGCAACGACGATTGGCGCGGCTTGCTGCCCGCCCGCTGCCCGCGGACGAATCCTTCCGCACACTGCTCGACCGCATGATTTCGATCACCCGCGGACTGTTTCCCGCCGTTAGCGATCTGGCCCGTGAGTTGCGCTATCGGAGTTTCGAGCAGCCGTCGTTTGAGAAGGCCCGCAAAGAGATCTACGCCGAGGCCCAGACCCACTTGGATTATCTCGCTGCCAATCCCGACGCGCCTGACCGAAGCCAACGCCTGCGTGCGCTGATTGATTGCCCGCAACCGCTTGTCAGCCTTCTGTCCGGCCGGTTTGCTGGTTCTTCGCGCTTCATGCAGGAGTTGATGCTGGAGGCGATGATCTCCCGTTACTATTGCGTGCGGGCCCTCACCGACTTTCGCACTGTATCCAGCAATGGTTTCAGCTGTGTGTCGGCCCAATATGTCGAGAACGGCACGCGTTTCCATATCTTCGCCACGCACGTTGCGTATCAGCAGTTCGCAAGCGCCGTGCAGGCACTGTTCCCGTTCCTCGCCGAGGTCCCCGCCAACGACGAAGTCGTGCTTGATTTCTACACCTGGCAGGAAGGTCCGTTGGCCGCCTCTCAGACGGCACAACAGGAAATTCATTCCATCCTCAATGTGGCGGGATTCCCACGCCCCATCCGTCACGTGGTTGTGGTGTCGTCCGGCGCCGGGAGCGATCTCGGCATGGCAGCCATGCAGCACTTCACCTATGAGCCTTCCGACGACGGCTACCAGGAGGTGGAGCTTTTCCGCGGCGTTCATCCGATGATGGCAGAACGGCTGCATCTATGGCGGCTGAAAAATTTCAAGATCGAGCGGCAGCCGTCGGTCGAAGACGTTTATCTTCTGCGCGCCGTCGCCATCGAGAACCCTAAAGACGAACGTCTGTTCGCGGTGGCCGAAGTGCGCGACCTCACGCCTGTATATGACAAGGCCGGCCGCATCATTCAATTGCCTCACCTCGAGCGTATGTTCGCCGAGACGACGGCAGCGATCCGGTCATTCCAGGCCAAGCGTACCCCGCGCACACGCCTGCATTGGAACCGGATCTTTCTTTACGTGTGGCCCACGCTCAATCTCAAACCGGACGAAGTGAGCGACATCGTTCACAAGCTGGCGCCGCTGGCTGACGGCCTGGGGTTGGAGCAGGTGGTGGTAAGGGTGCGCGTTCCTAACTCGAAGAACGGGGAGCTGCGCGATACCGTCATGCGTATTTCCGCCCCAGGCGATGCCGGACTGCTCATGACCTTCCGGCCCGCGGCCACGCTGCAGCCCATGAAACCCTTGACGGCCTACGACCAGAAAGTCGTCAAGATGCGCCAGCGGGGACTGCTCTATCCCTACGAGATTGTTAAGATGCTCACCCCAAAACCCGACGATACGCGAGCGGATTTCTCCCCCGGTGAGTTTGTTGAATACGATCTCGACGCCGAAGCGCGTCTGCAACCGGTCGATCGTCCTTACGGCCAGAATAAGGCAAACATCATCGTCGGCCTCATTCGCAACTTCACCGACCGCTATCCCGAAGGCACGACTCGCGTCATGTTGCTTGGAGACCCAAGCAAGGACCTCGGTGCCATCGCTGAACCCGAATGCCGACGCGTGCTCGCTGCCCTGGATCTTGCCGAGGAGAAACACATTCCTCTCGAGTGGTTCACCCTCTCGGCGGGTGCGAAGATCTCCATGGACAGCGGCGTCGAAAACATGGAGTGGATCGCACAGGTGCTGCGCCGGCTGATCACCTTCACCCAGGCGGGTGGCGAAATAAACCTGGTGGTGAACGGCATCAACGTGGGTGCGCAGCCTTACTGGAACGCCGAAGCGACCATGCTGATGCATACCCGGGGCGTGCTCATCATGACTCCAACGGGTGCGATGGTGCTTACCGGCAAGCGCGCACTCGATTACTCGGGCAGCGTTTCGGCCGAAGACAATTTTGGCATCGGCGGATACGACCGCATCATGGGCTTCAACGGTCAAGCACAATATTTTGCGCGCGACATCAACGACGCATGCCAAATCCTGATGCGTCACTATGAACATACCTATATCGCTCCCGGCGAGCGTTTCCCGCGACGCGCCATCTCGAGCGACCCCATTGAGCGTGACGTTCGCCTGCAACCACACGCGGGCGAAGAGGGCAGCTTCAAGCTGATCGGCGAAATCTTTTCGGATGAAACCAACCCCGGACGCAAGAAGTCATTCGACATCCGGCAGGTGATGAAGGCAGTTGTCGATCAGGACCACGTCCACCTGGAGCGTTGGTCGGGTATGCGGTCTGCGCACACCACCGTCGTTTGGGATGCCCACCTCGGGGGCTATCCGGTTTGTCTCATCGGCATCGAATCGAAGCCGATACCGCGTCTCGGTTTTGTCCCGGCGGATGGGCCCGACCAGTGGACCGCCGGCACGCTTTTTCCGCTGTCGTCGAAGAAGGTCGCGCGGGCCATCAATTCAGCCAGCAATAATCGGCCCGTGGTTGTCCTTGCGAATCTGTCGGGTTTCGATGGCTCGCCCGAGTCGATGCGGTGCCTGCAACTCGAGTACGGCGCCGAGATCGGCAGATCGGTCGTCAATTTCAAAGGCCCGATGGTCTTTTGTGTCATCTCGCGCTACCACGGCGGTGCGTATGTGGTCTTCTCCCGCGCGTTGAACGAGCAACTCGAAGTCATTGCCCTGGAAGGCTCGTACGCATCCGTGATCGGTGGAGCACCGGCGGCAGCCGTCGTCTTCACCTCTGAGGTGGAAGCCAGGACCCGCAAGGATCCTCGCGTCCTGTCGATGAATGAGGCGATGGCCCAAGCCGACGGCGCAGCCAAGAACCGGCTGCGCGCTGAATCCGACGAGCTCTTTAAGATTGTCTATTCCGAAAAGCTAGGCGAAGTCGCCGCCGAGTTCGATGGAATTCACAGCGTGCATCGTGCGCTCGAAGTCGGCGCGTTAAACAACATCATTTCGCCGAAGAATTTGCGACCGTATCTTATCCAGTCCGTCGAAAACGGCATCGTTCGCGAAGAACAAAAGCGCTCTGCAAGAATTGAGAGTGAGAAGCTCGATACAGCCGACGTGCACGCGGTTTTGCAAGAGCTGTGATGCAAGTCTGGTGGCTGGAACAGTCCGTAACTGAGATGCCGTTAGCCGACGACTGGCTGAGCCCCAGCGAAAAACTGCGCCTAGCTGACTTGCGCTTCCCCAAGCGCCGGACTGATTGGCGGCTGGGCCGATGGACTGCCAAGCAGGCCGTTACCGCGTACTTGAAAGCCCCCTCCGACCCACAAACGCTGGCTCGAATCGAAATACGCTCAGCCGAGTCAGGTGCGCCGGAGGTTTTTCGCGATAACGATCCGTGTGGAGTATCCATTTCAATCACGCACAGCACCGGCATTGCCGCCTGTGCCGTTGCAGCGGCACAAGTCTCAATTGGGTGTGACCTGGAATTCCTCGAGCCGCGCAGCGACGCCTTCCTCACCGACTACTTAACTGAAGCCGAGCAAGCGCTGGTGAATCGCGTCGCTCAGGACGAGCGCGTCGTTTTCTCGAATCTGCTTTGGAGCGCCAAGGAAAGTGCCCTCAAACTGCTAAAGGTCGGGCTTCGGCTCGACACCCGTTGCGTCGAAGTCAGAGTGGGCAAGAAATCGCTCAAGGCAGCAGAGAGTTCTTCCGGTCATGTTCGAGATTGGCAGCCGCTGACCGTCAGCCGCGCAGGCGATCATGATGTTGCAGGCTGGTGGATGTCTTCCGGGGATTTCGTGCGAACCATCGTTACCGCTCCATCGTCGACGGCGCCGAGAATTCTGTCGCTTTCTCACGCACAAGACGACAGCCGACGGCAGATGCAGCGAGCCGTCGGAAATCAGTAAGAAATTGGCCGGAGGATGAATGGTGCGCCCGGAGAGATTCGAACTCCCGACCTATTGCTCCGGAGGCAATCGCTCTATCCAGCTGAGCTACGGGCGCATCCTCCCAAAGTATACATCCATCGACGCTCCCGCATGTCCGCCAAACCCCGCTCATCGCCGCCATGGCATGGGCTCCGTCCCATCTGAAGCAATACTATTTTTGCGCCGCCTCTGTTCTAATACTCGCTACGCGCTGACGTTGTAGCTCGGTTGACTACGGAAAGGACTTGTCTCTTGGACTGGTTCCGTCGCATTGTGTTTGCCATATTGTTCCTCATCGCGCTTTTATTGACCATCTGGTCAGCCGCCGCGCTCTATTTCGATTCGCCCTTCCCCGCATTGCGCGCGCCCGCTGCCGTCGTGTACCTCATTGTGGTACTTGGCGCACTTCTGTTTCTCCGCTCCGGACACAAGGGCACGCTCGTCGCCTTTGCCGGGTTCGCCCTCGTAGCCTTATGGTGGTTTACGCTCAAGCCGTCCGGCAACCGCAACTGGCAGCCTGACAACGCCCAGACCGCTTCGGCCGACATCGACGGTGACCACATCACCATTCATAACGTTCGCAACTGTAGCTACGTCACCGAGAAGGACTACACCTGCCAGTGGGAGACCCGCTCCTACGATCTCGCCAACCTGTCGGGCGCCGATCTGTTCATCACCTGGTGGGGGCCGACCCTGATTGCCCATCCCATTGTCAGCTTTGACTTCGGCCCTCATGGCCACGTGCCCTTTTCGATTGAGACTCGCGATGTTGTGGGTCAAAGCTACTCTGCCATCCGGGGATTTTTCCGCCAGTATGAACTGGCCTACATCGTCAGTGACGAGCGCGATGTGGTCCGTCTGCGCACCAACTTTCGCAAGGACGAAGAGGTTTACCTCTTCCGCACCACCGTCAAGCCCGAATTCGCTCGAAAGATTTTTCTGGACTATCTCCAGCGCGTGAACGAGTTGCACAATAAGCCCGAGTGGTACAACGCCGTCACTAATAACTGCACCACTAACATCGATGTGTCGGCATCGCAGGCCCAGGACAAAAGAACTGTGTGGGATTGGCGTGTTCTCTTGAACGGGAAGATGGACGAGATGCTGTACGAGCACCATCGCCTTGTTACTGGCGGACTGTCGCTACCCGCGCTGAAAGCACAGGCCCATATCAACGAGGCTGCGAAAGCTGCCGATGATAGCCCGCAATGGTCGGAACTCATTCGCGTTGGCCGCGTCGGCTTCACTCCGCAAACCAGCGGCACGCCAACCGCGCCGTAGACATCTATCCGCTGACCACCCGGTCTCCGTGGCTTGGCGGCTGGCTGATGACCAGCATGCGCACCTCCGACGCGCTCCGGTTGAACGCCTGGTGCTTTTGTCCAGGAGCGATCTCCAGCCCATCGCCCGGCCCGAGTAAATATTCGCGGCCTTCGACCTCGAGTGTGAGTTCTCCAGATAGTGCGTAGAAAAACTGCCGGGCATGCACATGATGATGCCTGACTTCACTGGCCCCGGGAGTCATGCGCTCTTCGATTACGCTGACCTCCGGCTGTTTCACCAGATGCCAGCCGTCGCAGTCGCCTCCCCAAACGTAATGTTCCGCTGTTTGCCTATTGATCGGCTTCTGCTCGGCGTCAGAGATTCCCATCGTGCATCCTTCCCGTTCTCGGTTTTATGACGAGAATCAGATCCATGTTATCCGTGAAAATCCGTGGCTGCCTTTGCTTTTCTTCGACCGCCTACTTCGCTACAAAAATCAGGAAGTAATCCATGCGGTCGTCTTTCACCAGCTCGTCATGCTCACCGAGCAGACGATAGCCCGCCGATTCGACTTCCTGGATCACGACACTCTTCTGTACTCCGTGGTTCTCACCGTTCCCATTGCGATCGACGATGCCGACTCGTGCATCCGCCCTCAGCGCGCTGCGCAGGTTCCGCAGCAACTCCACCGGTTTTGCCACTTCGTGATACGTCTTCAGCAGCAGTACCGCATCCACGCTGTTCGGAGGTAGTCGCGGATCGTCCCCCGTCCCCAGCACGGTCTTGATGTTGGTCAGCTTCTCTTTCTGTGCTCTCTCCTGCACGTATCGAATGGCCTCGGGATTGATGTCCACCGCGAATACCTTGCCGGTCGGAGTCACGCGCTGCGCCGCCCGCACCGTGAACCATCCCGAGCCTGCCCCTATGTCCGCTACGCTCTTGCCGGGTGCGATTCCCAGCAAATCCATCATCTGGTTGATATGCAACTTCTTGTCGCGGTCAGGATAATCGAAAATCGACAGATCGCCCGAGTACGGCGTACTGGTCTTCCGTTGCTGCTCCTGCGTCGTCGACGCCGTCTGTGCCCGCGCCGGCGGTGCTGCGCCCGTCATCAGCGATGCCACACAAAGCACGCCTGCCCCGATCGAATGCCAAGGTATCGAAAATCTCTTCATAGTCTGATTCTAGCCACTAGCCACTGACCACCAGCCACTGTCATCGTTCTTGCCCACCCACTGCGCATGCGTTACTTTAGCTTTCTCTTTGGACTCGTGCCTATGCCTCTCGTCAACCGTCGCAGCTTTCTTTCCACCACCGCGCGTGCCGCGGTCGCCCTAACCGCCGGATCATTCACCATTGTCGAAGCGGCCCAGTCGCAGACAGCCAGTTCCGCCGCTGCGCGAACGCCGTCCGACCAGGTCCTCGATCAATTCGTCGAGTCCTACATGAAGGCGATGAACTCTCCCGGGCTCACTCTGGGCACGGCCAACCGCGCGGGCACCGTTCGCGTGGTCAGTTATGGATTCAGCAACGCTGGCCTCAAGCAGCCGGTCTCGCCGGACATGCTGTTTCACATTGGCTCCATCACCAAGTCATTTGTCGCGTTGGTGTGCCTGCAACTGCACGAAGAGGGCAAACTCGATCTCCACAAGCCGGTACTCGACTACCTGCCCTGGCTGCCGATTGTCACCACCTACGGTCCGGTTTCTGCCCACGACCTGCTGACTCACTCCTCCGGACTCCCCGACGCGCTTTCGGTCATTCCCTCCGATCGCGCCACCCGTTTCGCGCAGGCGTGGAAGCCCGGCGAGCGCTTTTACTACTGCAACCTCGGCTTCGACATTTTGGGAAACCTCATCCAGAAGCTCGAAGGGCGCACCTGGGCGGCCTCCGTCAAGGCCCGCGTGCTTGATCCTGTCGGAATGCGCGCCACCGCGCCAGTCATTACCAATGACATTCGCCCGCGCACCGCACAGAGTTGGGTGCCGTACTTCGAAGACCGTCCCTACCCGCGCGATGGACGCCTCGCGCCGGCCGCCAATCTGCAATTCGACGACGCCGCCGGCAGCATCGCCTCCACTCCCGGCGACATGGCGCTCTACATGCAGATGCTGTTGAACCGCGGACAGGCGCCGAACGCGCGCATTATTTCGGCCGACAGCTTCGCGCTCATGTCCAAGCCCTGGATCAAGGCGCCCGACTTCGGTCCCATCGCCAGCTACGGTTACGGCATCGCTGTCGGTACTCTCGACGGTCACACAATTCTGCGGCATACAGGCGGCATGGCCTCGTTCATGTCAGCCATCAACGTCGATCTTGATGCCGGCGTGGGTGCGTTCGCTTCCATCAACGCACAGCAGGGATACCGCCCCGTCCCCGTTGCACAATTTGCCATGCAGTTGATGTCAGCATCCGCCGCCGGCAAGCCCGCGCCCGCAGCTCCCGAGATCGAAGACCCAGCCAAGGTGAAGAACGCTGCCGATTACGTCGGCGTCTACACTTCACCCTCCGGCAAGTCGATCGAGATTTCCGGCGACGGCGGATTGTTCGCGACCGTCGAGGGCAAGCGCATCCCTTTGCAACATGGCAGTGGCGATTACTTCATGTCCGCTGATCCGCTGCTGACTGACGCCTCGTTTCTGTTCGGCCGCGCCAATAGCGAAAAAGCGAAAGACGACAAAAACAAGGACAAGCCTGGCCCGGTCGTCGAACTGATGCATGGCAGCGACTGGTATCCCAATTCCAAATATTCCGGCCCGCGCACGTTCACCGTCCCACCCGAATATTCCGCGCTCACCGGGACCTATCTTGGTGCAGGCGCGTTCGAGGGCTCGTCCTTCAGCATCGTCATTCTGAAAGGCCAGCTCTGGGCGGAAGGACAATTTCCCCTGGAGCGCATTGGGGAGTATGAGTTCCGCCCCACAGAAGACGCGCCCAATCCTGAGCGGATTGAGTTCCTCTTCATCGCGAACGGCAAAGCGCGCCTGATGAAATTCAGTGGTGCTGACTTCTTCCGCTTCGAGAGCGAATAAGCCTGGGAGTGTTTATCCGTGCCGGTACCTCACGAAACCTGAAACTCGAAACTGCTTTACCATAGTGCTGCGACGACGGAAACTGCTTGCTCGCTCCGTACGCCGCGGAGTACCGTTAGTTTCTTTGCTGTGACTTGGCGGTTGTGCCGCCCACGCTCCACACTTCACGTGCTTTGGGCCATGAGGACATAATGACCGCGTCGAAGAACGCTCTTCTTCTCCTTATATGCTTGTTTCTCAGCGGATTCGCACTTTCTTGTGCCACCGGTCGTCCACCTACACCGGTCGGCCCTCTGGTTATTAATCCCGCCGCGCTTCCCGCCGCTGTTATCAATGTCCCTTACTCCGCTACCTTGACGGCCGTCGGGGGCAAGCAGCCCTTCGTTTGGGCAATGGCTTCCGGCACTCTGCCGCCGGGATTGACCATCAGCACCAGCGGCGCCAACGGCGTCATCAGCGGAACTCCAACCACTCTCGGTACCACTTCATTCAAAGTTCAGGTCACTGATTCGCAGACTCCCACCGCCGCTGTCGATATTGCGTCCGAGTCCATCACCGTCAATCCAACTTTGTCGATCAGTACTACCTCACTCACCGCTGGCTCAGTCGGGGTTCCCTATGGCGCGACGCTGGCCGCAGTGGGCGGTGTGTCTCCCTATACCTGGTCGCTCACCTCCGGAAGCTTGCCTGCCGGACTGACCCTTAGCACGTCCGGCTTCATCACCGGTACTCCTACCGCGCAGGGGACACAGAGCTTCACGGTGCAGGTCAGCGATTCGGCAACGCCTGCATCCACGGCCAGCGCGTCGTTGAGCCTCACCATCACTGGGCCCACCGGACGTCTCAACGGCAACTACGTCTTCTCGTTCTCCGGATTCCAGAACGGCAACCGGGTGGTGCAAGCTGGCAGCTTCACTGCGGACGGACAGGGCAACATCACCGCCGGACTGATGGACTCCAACAGCGCGGCTGGCGTGCAAACCAAGCTGGCTTTTACCGGTACATATTCGCTCGACACCACCAACACCGGCCCTATGACGCTGGTGATTCCGGTTCTCGGCACGTTTACTTACCAGCTCGCCGTACCCGCTATCGGAACCATCCGTTTCATCCAGAACGGCGCTGCTGGAAATCAGGGCACCGGAGTCATCGACAAAGTCACGTCCACCACCAAGGTCACCGTCGCTCAGCTCGTTGGATTCTGGGCGTTCGGCGCGAATGGGGCCGACGCGGCACTCCAGCGCTATGCAACCGCGGGAACTTTCCAGTCCTCCAATACCGGAGCCTGGACCAACGGCCTCCAAGACACCAACGACAACGGAGTCGTTGCCGCCAGCCAGGCCTTCACCGGCTCGTTTGTCGCCATCGATCCCATCACCGGACGCGGCACCGCGACCCTGACGGCGAACTCCGTCACCACCAACTACAGCTTCTATGCCGCCTCCGCCGGCCAGCTCGTCATGGTGGGTGTTGATCCGCTCTCGTCCACTGCGCCTCTCGCGCTATTTGATCTCGACACGACGACCAACACCTGGTCCAACAGCATGCTCAGTATCACCACCGTCCTCCAGCTCCAAGGCGTGGGAACATCCAACAGCAATACCGTCCCTTCCGGACTCTTGGCTTTCGTGACCTTCGACGGTAACGGCAACATTAAGGTGACCACCGACCAGAACCTCGGTGGGACGCTCAGCACCAACACCTATACCGGAACCTACAGCGTCGCCAGCAACGGACGCACCACGCTCACCGGCTTTGGCACCAACTCGGTTGTCTTCTATCTTTCCAACGCAATTGGATTCACCCTCGAAGGCGATTCCGGCGTCACGACGGGAACCCTCGTTCCGCAATTCGCTACGTCGCCCACCAACGCATCCTTCAGCGGTTTGTATATGGGCGCAACCCTCCAGACCGTCCTTCCCAGCGTCACCGTCGAAGCCGACTCCGCCACTTCCGATGGGAATGGCAACCTCGCGCTCTTTTACGACATCAGTGGCCCCGGAGGCCCACAGCAGGGCCTCATGCAGGCGCTGACCTATAGCGTCGACTCCACCGGACGCGCGCCGCTTGTTCTCAACGGCACTACTGTCGGAATTGCGTATATTGTCGACGCTGCCGGCAACACCGCAGGAGCGAATCCAAGGGTCTTGGTAATGTCTGCTGACGCCAACGCTAAGATCAACGCGCTAGAGCAGTAGAAAGCTCACTGCCAGATTTGCGGGTGCCCCATCCTTTTGCGCAGCAAAAGGGTGGGACCAGTCATTCCCTTGTCATGCTCAGCGCGGATCGCCGAATCTCCCCGGTCCGGGTCGAAGGATCCCCATTGACTGGCGACTGACGACTGGCAACTCCGCCGAAGATGCCAACTCTCTTCGCGTATGTCATAATCTGCCGCGCTATGAAAATCGGTTTGTGCGCGTTTCTTCTGCTCGGTTCCTCGCTCCTCTTTTCGCAAGTGACCATCCAAGGCACCGTCAATCCTCAAATCAAGCAGGCGCAGCAGCTCAACAGTGAAGGCAAGCAGGACGAAGCGCTGGCCATCCTCAACCCATTGCTGGCCGGCGATCCGAAAAACTACGAAGCTAACCTCACCGCCGGCATCGTTCTCGACCTGAAGGGTGACTACAGTAAGGCGCATACCTATCTTCTTCAGGCCGTCGAACTCGCGCCTCCCGACCGGCGGGTGCAGGCGCTGCGGACCACCGCGGTCTCCTATGCATTTCAGTGTGATCTGCCGCAGGTCGCGAGGTACGAGCAGCTCGCCTTCGACGCGCAAATGAAAGACCAGAAGTTCAGCGATGCCGCAGGCACCGCCAACGAACTTGCGCGTATTTACCTCGAATGCGGTGACACCGGCGACGCAGCGAAGTGGTACAAGACCGGCTATGACACCGCGCTACGCACGCCCAACTTGTCAGAGGCCGACCGTTACCTGTGGACCTTCCGACTGGAAAACGCCAAGGCCCGCATCGCCGCCCGCGAAGGCAAGGCCAAGGAAGCCGACGCTGATGTCGCTGCCGCCAAAACTGCTCTCGACCAGAGCAAAAACGCCGACCAGCAACGCTTCTTTCCCTATCTCACAGGGTACGTGGCCTTTTACGGAGGCAACTACAAGTCGGCTATCGAGGAACTACAAAAGGCCGACCAGAAAGACCCGTTCATTCTCGTGTTGCTTGCGCAGGCATACGCGAAGACCGGCAATCAGTCCGAAGCAACGAAGTACTACAAGCAAGTTCTGACCATCAACTCGCACAACCCCACCAACGCCTTCGCGCGCCCGCTGGCGGAGAAGAAGCTGGGAATGGCTGGCTAGTCCGATCGGTCATTTTTCGTGCGACCGAAGCGAATGTGACAGGAGCAAAGTGACACGTCGAGCCGAGCCCGGAAAGCTGGTTGCTGGAAATCCGTACTCTCGCGCCAAAGACACGCTCTCCGAATGTGTCTCTTTGCTCGACGGTCTTTCTTTGCACTCGCCTGAGCCTGACAACGACTACATTGCTGCGCTGCGAACCGTTGTGCGATTCCAACTCGAAGAGCTCGCCAACGAATTCGGATCACTTGGCGGTCCGCGTGTCGACCGCGTCGATCATCTCTTCACCTTGTTGCTCGGCCATCGTTCGCGAATTACGCCGGGCGAGGTCGGCGGACTCATCGGCGAACTTGGTATGAGACTCGGACTGAGCGGCGACTCCGTGAATACGGTTGACGACGAGCAGAACGTCACCAATTTCAGGATACTCACGGATTACATAACTAGCTTGCTGATGACGTGGAACAGCCGCCACAACGCCGGTTAGCCCAAAAGCGGTCAGCCCCAAAAGCGAGAGGCACAGCCCTCGCCGTGCCCCTCATACAATAAGCGTTGTTCTTACGCGGCCGTCTTGTCCCTACCGCAGCAAGGCATCGCTCCGCCCTTGCAGCAAGCCGCACCCTTCGCACAGCATGACGTACCAGCGGTGGTCTTGCCCTTCTTCATCATCGGGCACTTATCGCCAGCGCAGCACGACGAGCTGCCACAGCACATCTTGCCATCGGCCATCTTGCCATCTTTCATGGCGCACTTACCGTCTTTGCAGCAATCGCTGTCTTTGCCGCAGCACGACTTCCCATCCGCCATCTCTCCGTCTTTCATCATCGGACACCTGTCGCCCGCCTTCATGTTCGCCATGTCATGGCCGCAACACGCACATCCGTTCGCCGCGTCACCCGCTGCCGGACCAGCCGGGGCCGCTTGTGTCGCCGTCTGCGCCATCATTGCCAGCGCAAACAACATCGTGACTACCACTAACATTACTTTCGATTTCATGATTTCCTCATTTTTCCTTGAGCGGTTTCGTGAGCGCTATAGAGTTCCGAATTTTGCCTTGAAAGGGCACGGCTTGCCGTGCCGCACGCGGCGCCTTCGAAATCGGGCTTTAGCCCCTGAGGGATATCGGTCCACAGGCTCTTAGAAACTGCTTGATTGGCGCGAACGAATTCGTCCGCTGGTCTCAGCTTGCGACGGCACACTTCTCCGTCGCGCAGACACAGCGATGCGCGCTCTAAATTCTCAGGTCGGTTTTTAGTTCGAGGACGGGTCTTACGAAACGGGGCGCGTCCGCGCTCCGCCAGGTTCCAAACTGTTGCGCCGTCTGCGGCAGAGAGCCGCTAACCGCGGTAGCCACATCTAACGGCTGCGCCATGGTTCGCTGCGAGCTGACCACAAATCCCAGCGGACGCTCCGGCCCATTGCTCCCCGAGCAGCAAGGTGGCCGCTCTCCAGACAAGGCAGGCACCTGCATCCCATCGTCGGGACAGCAAGACATGCCGCTCAGGGCCTGCATCTTGTGGGCGCTCATCGAGCACTGCATCACCTGGTCGCCTTCGACCAGCGCCAGTCCGGCCTCGGCCCACAGGCCGATCGCCAGTACCAGCATCGCCGTCAGCAGCTTCCGGACTGTGAGATTCGTATTCATACTCGAAGATCTATTCTCCGGCCCGCGCCACCATTCAGTCTGTGACATCGGTCACGTTTCTTTTGGGTTCGACGCTCGACCTGCGAAAACGTACTCCTAATTGTTTCTACCGAGAACTGTAGCTGACTACCGGCTACTGGCAACTGCCTGTCTGCATTACACTGTTACCGCAAAGGACTCCGAAAAATGAAACCAGTGTTATTGGTCGCCGCTCTTCTTGTCTCCACCTTTTCCTTCGCCCAGAATCCCAGCGCTACCATGCCTCCCGGGACGGGCGCTGGCCGTATCACGGCGGCTTCCGTATGGCATATGCCAGCGACCTTTCTCGCGGCCGCTCACCAGGCCTGCGACAACGCGCCCCAGCCGACCTTCGCCGACTGCTTCATCAATCAAATGTCGAAGGCCGGCGCGTCGCCGGCAGCGGTAGCGTTCACCCGCATGTTGCAACGGCAGAGCGGCGGAGACGTCGGCGTCATGAGCGGCTTCGACGCGGTCGGCCCGGCGGTTGACGTCGCCTTCATCACCTACCCCTTGCGCGCCAATACCAACAACGGCCTGCTCTTCGTTAACGGTATGCCCAAGATCATCAACGCCGAAGACTTGAAGTTGCTCGATCAAGCCGGCATGCAGCAGAGTCCACAGTTCCAGAACACCAAGGCGCAGTTTCCCAATGTCAGCGTCTGGCCCGGCGATCGCGACGGCACCACTTGGCCGAACTCAAATTCCAACTCCGAGGGCGGCGTATCGTTTACCCTCGGCTACCCGCTGCTCAACGGATGCCACGCCTGCGCCCGCGCCGGCTTTGCCGAGTTCAACTGGAAATTCGGCCCCACCGGCAAATTCCTGGGCACCGCCTTCATGGGCATGACCCCGCCGCCCGCGCAATAAGAGGTGTGAGCACATGAGCCCCAAATGGACGAGGATTTTGGGACCGGTATTGTGGTTCCTACTAGGATACGTAGCGTGTTGGCTGGTTTCACATCTCACCTTCTACACTGGATACGCTTACAGGCCCAAATAACCCTCGTTCGAAACGCCTACGTGAGACTTTGGCGTTTCCGCCCCCTTTTCCTCTCAATCCACACAAATCCACAGCCTTGCACCAACATCGGGCGTTGTTTCCAGCCCCCAACCGGGCTAAATTCCAGACTGTCCGGCAGCCCTCGGCGAAGCCCTTTAGGGTCTTCGACTTGGCAGCCATCAACCAGTGGTGTTTACTCTGCAGGTTCCGGCAATTGGGCGTAAAATACAAGATGTAGCGTTAGTTACTTGACATCCACAACATGGTGGGCGTACTGTCGCAATCCACGCGCTTCCTAATCGAAGCGGGCGTAACAGTTCCAGATCCTTTTCAAGTTCAGGTAAGGCTTCCAGCGCGGGGTGGCCCATATTTGCCTGGTGTTGGCAAATGTGGGGAACCGCGTGCCGCAAGCTTTGGTTCCGTTCCGACGCCAGCAGCCGCTTTCCAACCAGATTGCGCATCCTGCGACGCGTGCTCACGTGTTTTGTGCGCATGCGCGAACTGCAATGCTGCAGCGCTGAAGGCGGACAGAAACAGGGTAGAGCTGGCCTTTAGGCCAGCGTCCCAAGGCCCGTTTAATCCCCTCGCGGACTTTAGTCCGCGAGGGCGTAATTGGCATCGAACGAAGAATTCCGTCAGGAGAAGGCAGAATGGCCGAAATTAGCGACAAGACCTCAGCCGCGGCAGCGACCAGCAGCGCCGCGCCCGTCACCACCACCAAGAAGAGACCCGCCCCCGGCCTCACCTTCAAACGCTATTTCACCAAGGCCGGCGTCTCGCCTTACGACGAGATCGAGTGGGAGCTCCGCCTCGCCCAGATCACCGACGCCCAGGGTGGCGTGATCTTCGAGCAGAAGGACGTCGAGACCCCCAAAGACTGGTCGATGACCGCCACCAACATCGTGGCCAGCAAATATCTGCACGGCACAATGGACACGCCAGAGCGCGAAACCGGCGTCCGCCAACTCGTGACCCGCGTGGCCGAGACCATTCGCGACTGGGGCATTAAGGGCGGATACTTCCGCACCGCCGATGACGCCGCCATCTTCCACGATGAGCTCGCGCATCTTCTCCTTCAGCAGAAGGCAGCCTTCAACTCGCCCGTGTGGTTCAACGTCGGATGCGACCGCATCGAGCCCAATTCGGACGCCAAGAACTGGCACTGGAACGCCGTCGAGCAGAAGGTCGAATACAGCGCGGTCGGCTACACCAAGCCGCAATGCTCCGCTTGCTTCATCAACTCGGTCCACGATTCGCTCGACAGCATCCTGACGCTGGCCAAAACTGAGGGCATGCTCTTCAAGTGGGGATCAGGCACCGGCAGCAACCTGTCGCCGTTGCGTTCCTCCACTGAATCCCTTTCCGGCGGAGGAACCGCCTCCGGTCCACTCAGCTTCATGAAGGGCTTCGACGCCTTTGCCGGCGTCATCAAGTCCGGAGGCAAGACGCGCCGCGCCGCCAAGATGGTCATCCTCAACATCGATCATCCCGACATCGTTGACTTCATCGAGTGCAAGCAGAAAGAAGAGGCCAAGGCGTGGGCGCTGGTCGAGCACGGATACGACGGCTCCGGTCCCGACTCCGAGGCCTACGCGTCAGTGTTTTTTCAGAACGCCAACAACTCCGTGCGCGTGACCGACGACTTCATGTACGCCGTCGTGCGCGACAGCGAATTCAGCACGCACGCCGTGAAAGACGGCCGTCCGGTGCAGACCTTCAAGGCGCGCGATCTGCTGCGCAAGATTTCCGACGCCACCTGGCATTGCGGAGATCCCGGCATGCAGTACGACACCACCACCAACCGCTGGCACACCTCGAAGAACACCGCGCGCATCAACGCCAGCAATCCCTGCAGCGAGTACATGTTCCTCGACGACTCCGCCTGCAACTTGGCGTCGCTCAACCTGCTGAAGTTCGCGCCCAACGGAACCTTCGACGTCGAAGCCTACCGCCACGCCTGCGCCGTCGTCATCACCGCGCAGGAAATCCTGGTCGACAACAGCGGCTATCCGACCGAAGCCATCTCGCGCAACTCGCACGACTATCGTCCTCTCGGCCTCGGCTACGCCAACCTGGGAGCGCTCCTCATGGCCTCCGGCCTGCCCTACGACTCCGACGCCGGACGCGACTACGCCGCCTGCGTCACCGCCATCATGTGCGGCGAGGCGTATCTGCAGTCCTCGAAGATCGCCGAGCTCTGCCCCTCGCTCGAGCCCGCCACGCCGCTCACTCACACCGTCGAAATCACCGGCGGAGCCTGTCCCGGCTGGTACGTCAACCGCGAACCGTTCCTCGACGTGATCCGCATGCACCGCGCCTCGGTGAACAACATCAACAAGAACAACGTTCCCGCGGCGCTCTACGCGGCCAGCGCCGCCACCTGGGACGAAGCTCTCTCCCACGGCGAGAGTTTCGGTTACCGCAACGCGCAGGTCACCGTCCTCGCGCCCACCGGCACCATCGGCTTCATGATGGACTGCGACACCACCGGCATCGAGCCCGACCTCGCGCTCGTCAAGTACAAGAAGCTGGTCGGCGGCGGCATGATCAAGATCGTGAACAACACCGTGCCCGCCGCGCTGTTCAAGCTCGGCTACTCCAGCGACCAGACCAACGCCATCGTCAGCTACATCGACGCCACCGGCACCATCGAAGGCGCGCCCGCCGTCAAAGACGAGCACCTCGCGGTCTTCGACTGCTCCTTCAAGCCCACCAAGGGCACGCGCACCATTCACTACACCGGACACCTGCGCATGATGGCCGCCACGCAGCCGTTCATCTCGGGCGCCATCTCCAAGACCATCAACATGCCCGAGGACGCGGCCGTTGACGACATCATGGAAGCCTACATCTCGGCCTGGAAGCTGGGCCTGAAGGCAGTCGCGATTTATCGCGACGGCTCCAAGAAAGCGCAGCCGCTCAGCTCGATGGGCTCAGCTACGCACAAGTCTGGTAAGGGTGGCCCAGAATTGCCTGCCGTTGGCAATTCTGGGGTCGAAGAACCCATCGACGAATCCTCCGAGCCACCGCGCGCAGTCCGTCATCGTCTGCCCGACGAGCGCCTCTCCATCACCCACAAATTCAAGGTCGGAGGCCACGAGGGCTACCTCACTGTAGGACTCTACAAAAACGGCATGCCGGGCGAGTTGTTCATCACCATGGCCAAGGAAGGCTCGACCGTCAGCGGCCTGATGGACAGCTTTGCCTGCGCCACCTCGATCGCCTTGCAGCACGGCGTTCCGCTCAAGCTGCTGTGCGAGAAGTTCGCGCACACCCGCTTCGAGCCCAGCGGCTGGAGCAACAATCCCGACATCGGCTACGCCAAGTCGATCATGGACTACATCTTCCGCTGGCTCCAGTTGCGCTTCCTCACCGGACAGCAGCAGGCGCTCTTCGACGGCCTGCGACCCAAGTATTTCGGCGGAGTCGCTCCGGAAAGTGCTCCGGATGACATTCATGGTTTGTCATCACCCTCTGATTTGTCATCACGAGGCGCAGCCGAGGGATCTGCTGTTGACTCGCCGGACGCATCGATCTACGGCACTCGCGCCGGCGCCCCCGGCGGCACGGTCACCGGACACCACCACGCCGCCGACGCGCTGAAAGAGCTGATCGACATGGGCGACGCTCCCAGTTGCTCCGTCTGCGGCGCCATCATGACCCGGAACGGAAGCTGCTACCGCTGCATGAGCTGCGGCAGCACGAGCGGGTGTAGCTAGCGAAAGAGTTGTCATCCTGAGCGAGGACGGCGAGAACAATCGCCGTCCGAGTCGAAGGACCTGCTGTTGGTTTTGGGTTAGGTAGCACAAAAACTGATCGGGCCCAAGTAGATCGTACTGTGAAGGGGGACACGGCACGCCGTGTTCCCCTTTCAATTGCGGGATTGACATATGCAAAAGCAACTGCCTGACATCCTGACCTCCACTCAGTATTGGGCGGCCATCGCCACACTTTGGGCTGCAGCCGGTGCTTGGTTCACGTTTTTCAGCGCTGATCTAGTCGAGCGCCGAAACCGCTACCGGAACGTTTGGAACTTCCTAAACGGAATTGAAGCAGAGCTGGACTTGATAAGTGGCTGGGCAAGTGGAGGAGAAGAAGATGTCGGGTACTTGCAGTCGGAAACTGCTGTTTCTCTCACGAGAAAACACGAGGATTGGTTCAATCCAAGCCGACAGATTTTTAGCTTCGATGTACCCCTATTGAGGACATTCACGACCTCGGGGCAGCTGTACCGACTCACCGATATTATCGGTCCGTTGGTTACCCTCAATTACTCGATTCATCGTCTGTTCGACCTTCATGAGGAACTGCGAGCCTTTGTCAACAGTTGTCCGGAGTTGAACATAAGCGTCCAGAAAAAGATGCTGACCAAACCAAACGTCTATACCGAGCAGGAAAAGGAATACATGAACGTTGTGTTTGGATTCAACAAGAGGCTCCATCAACAGCTGATTGGAGGCCGCGATTCTTCTGATAATCTTTGCCTTTACCACTCATTTCGAAAGGCTCGCGACGCCGCTAGAAACTTCAACTCGCACTTTCGTCCAGAGCCGCAACCAAAGTGGTACGTACTGCTGCATATCGCCGCCAGTTGGCTCGTTATAAATAGCCTGTGGCAAATAGCTCGATGGCTCTGGCCTTAATTGCCGGGTTATGGCTGGTGGCCCTGTGACAAGAACCTGCACGACATTCTATCCGGCAAAGAAGCTGGGATGGAGTGCCCGCATGAAGGCTAGAAGCGTGATTGGCCACGCATCGTGTAGAAGTCGTGGCCACGCGACAGCAGGGAGTAGCTGAGGAAGCGAGGCGTCATATGCCCGCACTTCACTCATGTGATATTATCGCGGGCGCGCAGAAGGGGCACGTACTGATGATTGTCGATCTAAATTCTCTTGTAGCGGCCCGGCTTCCGAGTTTGATTTCCATTCCCGGAAAGTCAGGGGTAAAGTCCCCAAAGTGTCATGTCCAGTCTATAGACTTGAGCCAGTTACAGGTCGTGCTTCAAAACCTAACATACGACGACTCGCAATTAGTGGTTACTGCCGAAGTCCCGCAGCAGTTAGACACATATCGCGGGTGGCCCATCCGGCCTTCCGTTGGCCGGGTGGGGATTTTCGGCACGCATCCTAATCGCGGGTGGGGCTGACCGAAAAACCACCCCTCCTTATCACACAGCTCTGTGTCCCAAGTCCTTTTCCATCCCGCTCTCGGCTCTGTAAACCATATAGGTGAGGCAAGGGGATTGGTGTCCCTGCCCTCCGCCGCACCCACCATGCGGCAGAATCTGCTCTTTGACAATGTCCCAGAATGGGAAAATCGGCCCCAGCCGGTGCCCACTCCAGCCCCTCACAAGTCCACTTCATCAGTATGACTTGTATGACAAGTATGACAAAATATGGGTATGGAAAGTATGACAAGTATGACAAAAAACCCCGCCAAAACCCCCAATTTACGTACCTAAGTCCTACGGCCAGACATGGATACGTATAAGTACTATAGTTATCATCTACTTGCGAACAATTTACGGCTAAACCATTGAAAACAAAGCCCAGCACAACAGGATCAGGGAAAAGGGCACTCCAGAACACCTGCAAGAGATGCAACCTTCCGATGCTGGTTGCAAGGCAGACGGGCAGGAAGAGCAGTCAGGCGTTCATTCACGCGAAGCAGCGGCGTGAGCTGCTTAGCTTGCGAATCGAGCAGAAGACTAAAGTCGCGATCAGCTGAGGAGCGTGCAGCGGAATCGTGCTCACCGTGGAGATGACCGGTCGTGCCACGTCATACCGACATGTTCTCGAAGCCGACTTCTGGCCAACTGTCTGGGCCAGCCTCCGACCGGGCTCGACATTCAGCTGGCCGATAAGTCGCACGCCGGACCTCTCGTTCGAACCTTCGTGGCAATGACTAGAAAATTGCAGCACTAGCGTCGTTCAGGTAGCTTTAGAGCTGCGGCCTCCGCGAGACACTTGGCCCCTTTACGGGCTTGTGGCGCAGAATAAGAACGACCTTGGAACTCCAAGGTGGGCAGCATGAGGGCGGATGGGAATACGGGTCGCATTAAATCATCGGACAGAGTACCGATACGACAACGCAGTCTTCCTCGGTCCACAGGTCATACAGTTACGTCCAGCTCCGCACTGCCGAACGCCCATACTCAGCTATTCGCTACATGTCACTCCGGCCAAACACATCCTCAATTGGCAGCTCGACCCCCACTACAACTATCTGGCGCGCCTTCTTTTTCCCGACAAGACGAACGAGTTTGTGGTCGAGGTGGACCTCGCCGTGGAGCTGTCCTCGGTCAATCCGTTCGATTTTTTTCTGGAACCGGGATTCGAAGACTACCCGTTTCGATACTCTCGCGAGCTTGCCCGAGATCTCGAGCCGTACCGCTCGGTCGATCGGGCCGGCCCGCAACTTCAGGCTTTTCTTGCAAACTTTTCAGGCGAGAAGCGCGGAACGATCGACTTTCTGGTCGACTTAAATCGCAGGGTTCGAAACAAAATCGGCTATGTAACGCGGCTGGATCCGGGTGTTCAAACCTGCGAGCAGACTCTCGAGGCGCACTCGGGTTCCTGTCGTGATTCTGCATGGCTGCTTGTGCAGGTCCTCCGGCAACTCGGAATAGCGGCACGTTTCGTTTCTGGCTATCTGATCCAACTGGCGCCGGACGAGACAGCTCTGGACGATCTGAACGGTCCGCAACGCGACTCTGCGGATTTGCATGCCTGGGCAGAAGCTTATTTACCCGGCGCCGGCTGGATTGGTATGGATGCGACCTCGGGACTGTTCGCAAGCGAGGGCCACATTCCCCTGGTTTGCACCCCGAGCGCTTCGCAGGCTGCACCCATCGGGGGCACGGTCGAGCCAGCCAAGGTGGACTTTGCCCACTCCATGTCCATACGCCGCCTGAACGATGCCGCACGCACGACCAAGCCTTTCAGCGAGGAGGACTGGGCACGGGTCGAACAGGTTGCGCATCAAGTCGACGCGGACCTGGAGACGCAGGACGTGCGCCTGACCATGGGGGGTGAGCCTACTTTCGTTGGTATCGACGAGCCTGAGAGTCCGCAATGGAATATCGATGCTCTAGGAGAGATGAAGCGAACCCGCGGCCTGGCTCTTATCCAATGCCTCCGCGCGAAGATGGCGCCCGGAGCCCTGCTTCATTACGGACAAGGCAAATGGTATCCGGGCGAACCGTTGCCCCGTTGGGCACTGGGATGTTATTGGCGCAGCGACGGTGTCGCTGTCTGGGAGAATATCGATCTCATCGCCCGAGAAGATCAGGATTACGGATTCGACACGGCCGATGCCCTTGCATTCGCAGAAGCGCTAACGCGCCGTCTTCAGGTGAGCTCTGAAAATCTCTTGCCTGCCTGCAACGCGGGAGCCGAGTCGACGGATCCAGCCGGATACATTTTGCCCATTCGGCGCCGGCAACCGGAAGGCCAGTTGTGCTGGTCGAGCCAGTTGTGGTTCCCGCGGCCGGAACGTCTGCTACTAACGCCGGGAGATTCGCCCATAGGTTATCGCATTCCGACCGAGTCGGTGCCTTGGGTGGCACCCGATGAGCTTGCATACGACTTCGAGGATGCGCCCTTCGCCGATCGGGTGAAGCTCCCATCGTCTCGCAGCCACCGCATGGATCTCTTCGAGAGAAAACCCGAGACTGATAGGCTGCCGGCTATCTCGAACTCGTCGGAAACAGCGCTGGAGCTGATCCGGCCATCGCTGTGCGTGGAGGTCCGAGAAGGTCGCTTGCACGTCTTTCTGCCCTATTCGTCGAAACTTGCGGACTATCTGGACATGGTCGCGGCGATTGAGGACACTTGCCAGTATCTGCAAAAGCCGGTGTGGCTGGAGGGTTATGCCCCGCCTCTGGATCCACGGATACGATCGTTCAGCATCACTCCCGATCCTGGCGTATTGGAAGTAAACTTGCCACCCGCGAGAGATTGGAACGAGCTCGAACAAATCTACACAGTGCTCTCGGAGGAAGCGCGCCGTAATCGGTTGACTGCTGAAAAATTCGCCTACGACGGCAGCCACATCGGTACTGGTGGCGGCAGCCATATCGTGGTCGGCGGGGAGACCGTTTTGGACAGCCCCTTCCTGCGCCGCCCCGATCTGCTGCGTAGCATGCTGGCGTTCTGGCAGAACCACCCGTCGCTGTCGTATCTGTTTTCCGGAATGTATGTCGGCCCGACGAGCCAGCATCCGCGCGTGGACGAAGCACGAATGGACGCTTTGTACGAGCTGGAGGTCGCCTTCAGCCAGTTGCCTGCATCCGACTGCCCCCCATTCATTTTGGATGGCTTGTTCCGTAACCTGCTCGTCGATGTGACTGGAAACTCCCATCGTGCAGAATTCTGCGTCGACAAGCTTTATCCGCCGGAAGGTCGCGGACTGCGCCTCGGCTTGCTCGAATTGCGTGCCTTCGAAATGGCTCCGCATGTCAGAATGGGTCTCGCAAAGATGCTACTCGTCCGCGCCCTGATCTCGATGTTTTGGAAAAAGCCATTCGAAGGCAGCCTGGTGCGCTGGGGCCCAGCCCTTCATGACCGCTTCATGCTGCCGCATTTTGTCAGACGCGACTTTTCTGACGTGCTCGCCCAGTTGCGTCTGTCCGGCTACGACTTCGAGGAGAAATGGTTTGCGTCGCACCTGGAATTTCGCTTTCCGAAGATAGGGGCGATCGCCGTTGAGGGACTCGAACTCGAGTTGCGTGAGGCCCTGGAGCCTTGGAACGTACTCGCCGAGGAGTCTACTTCAGGCCGAACGGTCCGCAATGTGGACTCATCGCTAGAGCGGCTGCAGGTGAAGGTCACCGGGTTCACTACCGAGTCCCGCTACGTTGTTGCATGTAATGGGCGCAGGGTGCCGCTGTATCCAACCGGAGAGTCGGGAGAGGCGGTAGCAGGCGTGCGCTATCGCGCCCGACGATTGTCGGAGGAGCTGCATCCCACAATCCCCGTACATGCGCCCCTCGTCTTTGACATTATTGACCGATGGAATGAGCGATCGATGGGACGATGCATCTACCACGTGGGTCCGCCCGATGGTCGCGTATACACAGCCACGCCACTCAACGCCAAGGAAGCCGAAGACCGCCGCCTGGAGCGCTTCCAAAGGCTCGATCATGTACCCGGCGCGATGGCAGCACCCGAGGAAGAGATCAACCCGATCTTCCCGATGACTCTCGACCTGCGATTGCCTGCACCCGGATACAAGAGCGACATCGCAAAGCCGGGACTTGTCCCATGAACTGGGATCTTTATCAGACTCCGCTCCGCTACGGAACGTCCTACGACGAACTGTCAGCTGATGGCGTGACGCCCCGGCCACACTGGGCAGACCTGATGGAGTCGCTTCGGGAGATCGGCCCTGAGGAGTTGGGACGACGCTGGACCCGCGCCGAGCGTCGCATTCGCGAAAACGGGATCACTTACAACATTTACAGCGACCCGCTCGGGGCAAATCGACCTTGGACAATCGATATTCTTCCGCTCTTGATTCCAGCGGATGAGTGGCGCTACATCGAAGCGGGGATCATTCAGCGCGCCCAGCTACTAAGTCTTCTACTCGAAGATCTCTACGGACCTCAGGACCTCGTGGCGCAGGGCAGCTTTCCGGCAGCACTTCTCTACGCGAACCCTGCATTCCTTAGGCCACTGGTGGGCGTGCCTGTGCCCGCGCACAGCTACCTGCATATGCTTGCCATCGACCTCGCGCGTTCGCCTGATGGCCAATGGTGGGTGCTGGCTGATCGCACGCAAGCACCTTCGGGCAGCGGCTATGCACTGGAGAACCGCAGGATTGTCTCCGACGTCCTACCGGACGTCTTCCGAAACTCGAACGTATTGCGCCTAGCTCCTTTCTTCCGTGCCCAACGTGAAGCGCTCAACAGCCTCGCGCAGAGCGACAATCCGCGAATCGTATTGCTGACCCCTGGACCGTATAACGAGACCTACTTCGAACACTCGTACATCGCCCGCTACCTGGGATTTACTCTGGTCGGGGGAGCGGACCTTACCGTGCGCGACCGATGCGTCTATCTCAAGACAGTGGAAGGGTTGGAACAAGTCGATGTCATTTTGCGGCGGGTAGATGATAGCTTTTGCGATCCTCTCGAATTGCGCAGCGATTCACTATTGGGAGTGCCTGGCCTGGTTGACGCCATCGTCGCTGGAAACGTCAAGGTTGCGAATGCACTGGGTTCCGGTCTGATTGAAACGGCAGCGGTCATGCCCTTTCTGCCCGGCCTCTCCAGGCACCTGCTTGACGAGGATCTCAAGCTTCCATCCGTCGCAACCTGGTGGTGCGGGCAGCCATACGCTCTGGACTGGGTGCTCAACCACCTTGATTCCGTGGTGGTAAAACCTGCGTTTCCATCACGCGGAATGGAACCGGTCTTTGGCGCCGAGCTACCGCAAGCTGAAAAGGGAAAGTTCGCCGAACAATTGCGAGCCCGCCCACATGAGTATGTGGCGCAAGAACAGGTCGCTTTGTCCACTGCACCGGTGTGGGACGACGGACACTTAAGCTCGCGCAGCGTGGTACTTCGCACATATGTGCTCAACACCGGCACCGGGTGGATTGCGATTCCAGGAGGATTGGTGAGGGTTGCCGATGGGGAAGGACCGGTCGTGTCGATGCAGCGCGGCGGTCACAGCAAGGACGCGTGGGTCCTGTGGGACAGCCCCGTAGATACATTCAGCATGTTGCGCCCGCGCCACGAACCAGTGGAATTACACCGTGCCACGCGGGCTGTGCCAAGCAGTGTTGCCGACAATGCCTTCTGGTTGGGTCGATATGCCGAACGGGCGGAAAACATCGCGCGGATCTTGCGCTCGGTTATGCCTCGCGTGCGGCGCGCCGACGAGGTTGAGCTCACATGCCTCGTCCGACTGCACAGTTGTCTGGAGTCACGGCACAGCAGGTTGCCAAAGGCTAAGGCCAGGCGGCCGACTTCGCTTGAACTGGAACAGGAATTGATCTCCCTGATGACCGATAAGAAGCGGCCAGACAGCCTGATTTCGACGCTGTCTGAGGTATCCCGGATCGGCGGCAGTGTTCGCGAACGATTGTCGGAAGATATGATGTCCCTCATCGGCCAGCTTCGGGAATCGATCCAGATCGAGAAGGGCGCACAATTCGTCGAGTCTCCGGCGATGTTAACCGCTTGTTTGGAACTACTTTCGGCATTTTCCGGGATGGCGCACGAGAACATCAACCGCGGATTAGGCTGGTCGTTCCTCACCATCGGCCGGCGTCTCGAGCGCGCGATATATCTAACGCGGGAACTGCGCGAAATCATCAAGCCACTTGCTGAGCACGATCGGTCGCTGCTGGAATGTTTGCTGGAGGTCGCAGACAGCTCCATGATCTATCGCACGCGGTACTACACAACCCTACAGCCGATAGCTGTACTTGATGTGCTAATGGCGGATGAAACGAATCCGCGGTCTTTGGTCTTTCAACTGAATCGCGTCGTGGATCAATATCAGAAGCTTCCTCGGCACGTGTCATATGACCTGCAGGCAATGCGTGACGCGCTGGTATCGTTGCGCAGTTTCGATTTGCAAGACTTGAGGTATCCGTTGCCAGGCGCCGCAACGGTTGGAAATGGTTCTAATGGGCTCTCCCATCTCGAGCGGTTCCTCGTCGAGATGGAACGATTGCTGCCGTCTTGGTCGAATAACATATCGAGCAGGTATTTTAGCCACGCTCGCACCTTGCCCACCTCCATAGGTCAATGATTTATCGAATAGTTCACCGAACCACGTACAGATACAAATATCCGGTCTCGGTCGGAAACCATGTGGCGTGTCTGAAGCCGCGGTCTTCGCCGCACCACCAGCTGGCGCGGACCGAACTGCGGATCCAACCGCCTCCGGCGACAATCACTGAACGGGTGGACTATTTTGGGAACCGTCTCTGTTTTTTCACCGTTCGGGAGCCCCACAAGGAATTGGTGGTAGAGGCGAGAAGCGAAGTGAAAATCGATGGGAACGCAACGCCATCGCCGCAGCAGTCGCTCTCTTGGGAAGAGGCGGCGAGATCGATTCCCAACGATCACAGCCCTGCGGGGCTGGAGGCCTACCAGTTTGGATTTGAGTCACCCCGCATCCGGCTACGCCCCGAGTTCGCCTCTTATGCGCGCCAATCCTTCACGCCCGGGCGTCCGATGGCGGAAGCACTCCTGGACCTGACGGCACGCATTCATAAGGATTTTCAGTTTGATTCGAGAGTGACCACCGTCCGCACGACCACCGAAGAAGTCTTTCGGAAGCGACGAGGCGTTTGCCAGGATTTCGCACATTTGCAAATCGCCTGTCTCCGCTCCCTGAATCTCGCAGCCCGCTACGTCAGCGGATATCTTCGAACCTACCCTCCTCCCGGGCAACCCAGGTTGGTGGGTGCAGACGCATCCCACGCCTGGGTGTCTGCTTATTCTCCTGAGGTCGGCTGGATTGATATCGACCCCACAAACAACCTCGTCCCCTCGGACGGCCATGTGACGCTTGCCTGGGGTCGGGACTACAGCGACGTGAGCCCGCTGCGCGGCTTGATTCTAGGGGGTGGAGCGCATGTCCTAAGAGTCGCCGTTGACATGGAACCTCTCGGTTCCTAAAACCTATCTGGCTCTGTTGGGATCCTAAGTTTCGCTCTCGGTCATCCAGTATGAACTTCCCTTGGGACGCAGTGGCCGCCTCAGCCTTGCTCGGACCTAGTTTACGTAGTTCGTTCGGGAGTTAATGTAGTGCGCCAGTCTGTCAGGTGGCTAGAAATCGCCTTTGCATACCATCTCGTAACTCAACTCGAACCGGACATAATGGCCCGAACCACTCCGCTCGTTACATTGGCTCGAAACACCGATCTTGTGACACTTCTCACAACAAGACGTCGTGGGAACTCCCCATCTCGCCCGCCGGCAAGTATTGATTCGATCCGGTGTTGGCGTGCACTTTGCTTCATTATTGCCCGGATTCGGGAGGAATCCGGGCAATAAGCGTGTCGCTATTCTCCGTTCATGGGAAGGCGGTTTTCCGCCAACTGCGAAAGGGAATCCATCAACCTCCGGATGGCTGAGCACTTTGGATCTGCGATTCGTCCTCCGCCTTGTCGCGGCCGAATGTGCCTCGATGGGTAAGCCTGCACGAATTTACGATGCTTTCACCTAGGCGAAGTTTCGACAATATAGGGTCCGCCCGGAAGGTGATCGGTGAAACGATCTGGAGAAGAAACAGACCTATTCCTGTAGAAAGATATTGAGTAGGGTGTTGTGGACGCGAATCTCGCCGTTGTATTCGATGAAGCCGAGTTTCCTGAATCGATTCATGAAGAAGCTCACGCGGGACCGAGTTGTGCCGATCATCTCAGCCAATAATTCCTGGCTGATCTTGGGAACGACTATCTCGGGTTTGCTTTCTTTGCCAAATTGCGCCAGCAATAACAAGATCCTCGCCAGCCGCTTTTCACTGGAATTGAAAAGCTGATCGACCAAGTCCGCTTGGATCCGAGCATTCCGGTTGAGGAGAAAGGACATGAACATTTCCGACAGTTCTTGTTGGTCGTGCAGGACGCGGACCATTTCCGACTTGCTGATCCGAAGCAGTACCGACTCAGTCATCGCGGTAGCGGTCGCGAGTCGAACAGGATGGGCTGAGACCATGCAGTTCTCCCCCAGGAATTCCCCGGGGCCCACCAAGGTGATCGTCGCTTCTTTGCCATTCGCAGAAGTAACGGTGATCTGCAGTCGGCCCTTCTGCACGTAAAAAATCGCGTCGGCAGGGTCGCCTTGCGCGTAGGCCACTTCATTCTTTTTCACGTTGAGAAGCTTTTTACCCAACCCAGCTTTTGCGAGAAAGGTCTTGGCATCGAAAGCTGCATCGCCATTTGTGGGTTGCGGCGCGAGTATCGTAAGCCGTGACCGTTTCGCAATCCCGGCTTTGGGGGGTTGAACAGATCGCGTGGAAACGGCCGATGGAAGATTCTTGGTTAAGGCTCGCTGGTTTCGGATTGGAGTCTCCCGTGCGTTGATGTCGCACCTCCAAGTGGGCGATGCTTGCACTTCCGCATGCACATCTAAACACAGGCACGCCCGCCGACTCTGCTCAATATTATACAGCTTTGCCAATCGCCGGATCTCAGCAGATTGTCGGCTGCCCGCCAGTTTTGGGGCCCGCGATCTTATTCCAAGTTGGTCAATTGTGACCATACGGGACCTCCGTGCTGGGGTAATGTCTGTTTATCCACCGGTCAACGCGCAATTTATTGGCCGTCACGGGTGAGACGCCAGGCTTCCGGCAAAAGGCGGTATTCATTGTTCAGCGCGAACCTCGGCAAAGTACAGGCATACCTTCTGCTTGCGATTTTCCTCGCGCAGTTCGTTACTGCCCAGGAAATGAGCTCGGTTCCCGCGAGCATGACCATTCCGGACGGTACTCCCGTAAAACTTCAACTTGCCGAGACCATTTCCTCTGCCCGCGCTCATGTAGGAGATGCTGTGCGTCTTATTGTGTTGAGGGACGTGAGCGTGGACGGCGTTACGGTTATACCGGCCGGAACCATGGCCCGCGGTTCCGTCACTGGAATTCGAGGCCAGCGGCTGCTGGGAATTGGGGGCAAAGTGTCCCTAAGAATCGATACCCTGCAACTGGTCAATGGCGATCAGATTGAATTGCGGGGAAGCAAGGAAGTAAAAGGGGGCTCCCGCACCAAGCTGATGGTTGGAGCAATGATCGTGACCGGCTTAATCTTCCTGCCAGCCGCGCCGGTTTTCCTGCTGACTCTTGGCCACCAAAGCACGGTTGTGAAGAGTACAGAAATCACCGCGCAAGTGGACGGCGCCACTCCAATCCTGTCAGCAGGACTACGGCGCTCGTCGGAGACTGCTCCGGAGGTCGACGAGATGATGCGTTTCCTGCCGCCACGGGTGTTCGATGCTGAGGGGCGCGAAGGCGACATGCTGAACCTGGTGTTTGTCGGCCAACCAGCAGACTTGCAGAGAGCGTTTGCGCGCGCCGGCTGGGTCAGAACGGACCGGTGGAGACCGATATTCGTCTGGCACCTGTTGCAGCATGGCACCAACGACGCCAGGCTCCCGATGGCCAGGTTCAACCTGTTCGGAAGAGTGCAGGACTACTCGTACGCCCTGCCCGATCCCGAGGCAATCGTGTCGCGGCGTCATCATCTTCGAATCTGGAAGACCGACTACACAGTGGACGGGACGCCCATCTGGGTGGGCGCGGCCACACACGACCTCGCCATTGAAATCGCGAAGCGAGGGCATTTGATCAACCACCGGATCGATCCTGACGTGGATGCGGAGCGCAATTTTATCGGAGCCGAGCTGGCCGGTGTCTCGTCAGTCAGCCGACAAGAATACCTACTTTGTATTGATCCTGTGTTCCGAGCGCAAACCGTATCGGGCGAGGAATACTATTCCGACAGCAGGATTCTCTTCCTGGATCTCCAACAGACGAGCCTCGGCAACGCAGACGTATTGAAACAATCGTCCAGCCTGGTTGGCGCGAGCACGGGGGCGATCGCAGTTCCGGCGGCGGCTCTTCAGAGCCATATGGCATCGGTTCATTAGCCGGATTCATGAGGATCGACCGTTGAACGGTCGGCCAGTGCAATCTGGCGGGAGTTATCGATGGCAAGTAAACATGCACTCACTTTCAAGCCGGGGCTGCTTCTCAAGAGCATCGGCAACAGGAGCAATAGTCAGGAGTACCGAAACAAGCAGCCGATTTTTTCCCAGGGAGATGCGGCCGACGCGATGTTTTATGTTGAGGCCGGCAATGTGAAATTGACAGTTCTCTCCAAAGGCGGCAAGAAGGCCGTCATTGCTATTTTTCGACAAGGTGATTTTTTTGGTGAAGGCTGCTTAGGGACGCCACGGCCTTTGCGGATGTCCACCGCGACAGCAGTCAATGCGTCGATGATCGTGCGCGTGGAGAAGAAGACGATCGCTCATCTCATCCATGATGACCCGGTATTTGCGCGGATGTTTATCGCGCACCTGCTTTCGCGCGTTGTCCGCATTGAAGAAGACTTCCTCGATCAACTCTTCAATTCCAGCGAGAAGCGGCTGGCGCGAACGCTCCTCTCGCTTACGAGCTTTGGAACAGACTCTAAGCCGCTTCCAGCCATCTTGAAGGTGAGCCAGGGAACCTTGGCCGAGATGATTGGCACCACGCGGTCGAGAGTGAGCTTCTTTATGAACCGGTTCCGAAAGTTGGGCCTCATCGATTACAACGGCCGCTTGCAGGTGCACAGAGAACTGCTGACATTCCTGCTTCACAAATAGGCGGCGCGCCCAAATCCGTTTAGCGCTCGATTGCGACGATCAGCTAGCTACGGCATCTTGCGCGCGTTGCTGGATCGATCGAATCTGAGACCCTTCCTGCAAGTGGCGTGGGTGGGCCGCAATTGAGAGATACGGAATACCCAGGAAGTATTTTCTTAGGATGTGAGTTACTTCGAGGCAGTTGAAATGCTGCAGCCGAGTCTGAGCCAAGAGCCGCTTAACTCCCCGCCGCAGAGTGTTGTGTCCGCCCCACGCGGGCACCACCGCCCTGATTTCGCCAGCCATGAAGAACAAGTTCCAGCCCATGGCGTGGACTCTCTGATCGAGTCCTGAACTCTCGAGCGGTCCCAACGAGGACCACTGGTGAAAATATGGTTCGCTGTCTACATTGAGCGACCGCACGCCCGCGGACTGGTGAACGATCATCGTGCCGGCTTGGATTTGATTTGGCATTTCAGCCTCGCCCCTTCCGTGGTATTAAGACTTGCAGATGCGTGCGAGCATCTCGTGCTTCCGCAACTTCGACCGCCTCGCGGACCGACTCCGTCATGCGGGTCTTCGCCATCTCCCTCGCTATATCGGCGAGAGTCGCTCGTGTTCGTCCGTTGTTCTCTGACTTCTTTTGGGTCATACCCGCATCATGTCACGGGGGCAACGGCAAGAATGGTCAATACAGACCAGCATTCTCAGGAGCGCACGACTTCGACAACCGGTGCACACACTCCGGGCGGCCGGAAGAAGTTTCGAATAAGGATTGAGCGCGGAAAGGAACTGAGAAGCGCAGTGACTACTACGTGCCTGAGGCCTGATCACCGGGCGGCTATGGCTTCCGTGGCCGGTACCAGAGTCGCAGCTTTTAACTGATCGAGCAGTTCGAGCAATTTGGCCGAGGAATCCTTGTCGTTCTTCGTCTGAATCGACGCCACTGCCGGTACCTCAGAATAGAATTGCAGAATATTGTCTCGCAGTTCAGGCGTCGTTCGGTCGAACTTGCTTTTGGCCAACTGACCCAGCAGCTTGGCGTATGTGTCGTCGGTGAGCGAATATTCGGCTATCTTAGTTGGATTCCCGCTATCAAGGTCGTAGTCAGGCAGCACGAGTTTGTCCGCGCGGACTTCTTCGAGAAGAGCTCGGTAGCCGTCGACAGTGGTATTGATGCTCTTGATGTAGAGATCTTCGGTTTGCGGAGTCGGGTTGTTGAACCCCAGTCCCTTGAAGGGCCCAACTCTTGGCATGATCCGGAGGAATGTCGACAAGATACGTGTGCCCAAGCCCGGCTTCACGTAGTCTTTTCCCCATTCTTTTTCATAATCGGAGCGGGAAAGGCGGTACAGAAACTTCTGCTTTGCAAAATCGGGTGTCTCGTGCATCAGTTCTTTCTGGTGGGTTTGGAGCGCGACCTGGGTCATTTCCGGGATCAGCCGGCTGACGGAATAGCGATAGGAGCCGACCGCAAGATCCTCGCGGGGCAGCACATCCTTCAACTCCAGCCCGTAAACGATGGGAAACACCCGTTCCAATAGCGACTTGGACACTTGAAATCCAATGAAATCGTGGTATTGCGGCGAGGCATAACGGTTCCGGGCCACCTGCACGGTGTCGAAGCCAAACTCTGTTTTTAAATGCGCGGTCTTGTCCTGCGCATAACGGACTGAGTTCCCATACTTCTCCCGCAGCTTCGGATATTCGATCGCGACCGCTTGGTTGACCGCCGGGTGGCCGGCGATATCCGAGGAATAGTGCGACAATGCGCCCAGAGCGAAGGCGTACTCATCTGCGTCGTTGCTCTGCTGCAGCAGGGCTCGCACGAAGTCCCCGGTTCGAACGTAGTGCACCAAGTCGCTGAACTCGACGCTGCCGAATGGATAGTATCCGAGGTCCTGGATGACTGCGCCGCCGTAAGCGTAGGCATGAGTTTCTTTGATTTGCTCTTCGGATAGCCCTGGATAGCGCTTGAGGATGAGCGGCCTGATCTGGTCTGCCCACAACAGGTCGACGATCTCTTCGTGGGTCAGCACCGAATATGCTGAGCCGCCGCCGCTCAATATCATGGTAACTAGCAACAACGCTAGCATTCGAACCAACAGCGCTTGAAGGTTTTTCGCTTGGACGTTTCTCAAGGCTGGCCCGGCTTTCCCGCGGCATCCGAACCGTACTTGTTCATCGCGCACGCACTTCTCTGTCTGGGTTTCGAAGCTCTTCCGATAGGGGACCCCCCTTCGTTACGGCTTGCCGACGTGAATGTTGGAGAGGGACTGCATCAACCCAAAGACATTCAACAGCCACAACACTACAGCGATCACCACAACAGCGTTCAAGATTGATTTGATGGAACCTGCCATGGGAATGAAGCGATTGACCAGCCACAAAAGAATTCCGACAACGATCAGGGCGATGACAACCTGAACTAACGGCATGTTGGTAACCTCTCTATACTTCCGGTAGGAGCTGCTTGCGAGATTGCAGCGCAATATATGGGATCACAGCTATGGGACCGCCAACAGCTCCCGCGAGATGGGCCCACTCTGTACGCTTGACGAGAAAGCAATGTCGATGGGATACGTGTAGACCGTTTGCGAACGCGTCCACGGACCCTTTTGCATGAGAGGTTGGAGCACGTAGGTCCGCTGGGCCCCGCAGTCATAACAATGCTGTGAAGGTCCAGCCTCACCAGTGCAGCGTATTGGCCAACCAGCGTTGGCGTGAGGACACAAGCTCAGACTTCGCATCATACTAGCGACTGATTTCGGCAGAGTGCTATAACGCCCATAGTTCCTATGCATAGTCAAAAGGCCTCCCGTTGTGCACGTCGACCTATCAATTATCAAGGCCAACACAATTGTCGCTGGCAATGAAGATCTGGGTCTGGTCAATACTGAACATCCACAAGCCCAGGGTCTACAGCTAACCCCGGCAAGTATCGGTGGCACTCGAATAAGCCACTGGAGCCTTTATGAAAGACCCCTTTTGCTCTCGGCGGCGAGCTCGTGCATCTCTTGCTTTATCGCCAGCCGTCTCCGCTCGCGCTCCCTATGGGCTTCTGATTCCGTCGGGCCTTTGGCGCCAGCCTGGTACTCCTCATCCAAGGTCTTAAAGACGGACAGCTCCTTCAAGAGGCTCAGCATTATTGCCGATCCTTCGCTGCTCATGGGTCCAACCTGCTGGAGCCGTGGGGTCCGAGGGGCTGAGCTTGTGGCTGCGGGCCCTTGCGGATGGCTCGCACGGCGTCCACGAGACCTAAGATAATCGTACCCATCCATGCGTACGCGATGTAGATTCCCCAATGTTCCATCTGATCGGCCTTCCCATTTCATGAATGCACAGCGCTCGAATAGTCACACGGGGCTCTCACGAGAAGCTGGGCTACGGCGGCCGACGTAAGCCAGTTCGAGTTCCATTTCCCCTTGAATATCAAGCAGCGCCGGCTTGATCAGCACATCCAGCGACTACCCGCCGGTGTGCGACCGTCGCAGTGCGACTCTGTGCGCGGCGCGTTTCTTTTTCATGTTCGCTCTTGTGGCAGCGGCGCGTTTATCGGCTGTGCGATCAGGGGCGGTGGTCCGCTTCGGCTGCGTTTGGGTGTGTCCAATCGGCGTAGCCGTTTCGGGAACTTCTGTACCAGGGACGATCATATTGTTCTCCTTTCAGGAGTATTACGATCTCGTATCGGGGCAAGACCTACATCGATACGCTGATTGCAATTCCGACGCCTGGGTATCTCTGGTTGTACATGTAATACCCATCGTTTGCGTAAACGACATATACGTCGTCCGTTTGGTACCAGTTGTTTGCCCAATAACTAGGCCATGGGTCAACCAGGCTGAACCAGAATCCGTTGTACTGGAAGCGTGGGTATCCGCCAACAACCATATAAGGTTGGTTATAGATGACGAACCCATAGTTTGGTCCAAAGTAGCCGTTGTAGCGGTTGTCGGGAATGCGATAGCCGTGGTAGCCGCCGCGTTGCTGCCATGTGTGGTGGTCTGAATTCCAGTTTCGTGATTCGTGTCCCTGCCATGCTGCCTGCTGAGCATGCTGTTGTGCCTGCGTGTGCTGTGCGGGCTGCTGATTGTTGCGGCTCTGCTGCTGGGCATGCTGCTGCGGCTGGGCTGCCTGCTGCTTCTGCTGATTCTCTTGCTTGGCGTGCTGCTGGGTCTGGGCTGCCTGCTGTTTCTGCTGGTTCTCTTGCTTGGCATGCTGCTGGGTCTGGGCTGCCTGCTGCTTCTGCTGGTTCTCTTGCGTGGCATGCTGCTGGGGTTGGGCCGCCTGCTGTTTCTGCTGCTTGGCCTGCGGCTGGGCCGGCTGCTGTTTCTGCGGACCCTCCTGCTTGGCCTGCGGCTGAGCGTGCTCTTGTGGCTGCTTCTCTTCTTGCTTGGCTTCCTTTTGTTCCTGTAGCGCGAATGCAGGAACAAGTGCGGCCAAAGATACGAACAGTACTGCTGTTCCGATCGCTGCGAATGTCTTCATTGAAAGTGCCTCAAGTACAGGCTAGGCGCAGGGTCAGCAAATAGCTGTATCGTTTTGACCGCTTCTGGTAAGGCCGAAATTAGATCGTGGATAGCCGTGTGCAGGCCGAGGCGATCGTCTGTGCTGCCTTCTGAAATGGCAGCTTACATATCCAAAACAAAAAGAGGACCCGTGCACCGGGTCCTGATCTGAGATGCTCGGTCTCTAGTGCCAGCTACTTGCGCTTCACCAGCCACCCGATCACTACTCCCGCGGCGATGCCCATGGCGAATGTCACCACCATTGTTTCAACCGGGTGCCGTTGCAGGCGTTTGGTGGTGTCGTCCATGAATTCTTCGGCAGCATCGCCGCTTTGTTTTGCAACGCGCCTCGCGGCTGCCACGCCGTCATCGAAAGCGTCTGCAACGGCGGATGTCGCCCGAGATGCCTTGCGCGCGGTTTCTGCAATTTGGTCGCCCGTTCGTTCCAACACGGATTGCGTCATTCTGTCTTGCTCCTCTCACGTCTCTGACTGCGATGTTGATACGCTTATTCCCCGACGAGATGTTCAACCTTGCCGACCCAGTTCTGAACTTTACCGGCATTCTTTTCTACTGTGCCCTCAGCTTCCAAATCGGGGTTGTTGGTTATCTCTCCGATTTTTTCCTTGATCGTTCCCTTGACTTCGTGGAGTTTGCCTGTTGCTTTGTCGTCCGTGCTCGGTTTCATCACGAGTTTCTCCTTTTTGTGATACATCGGGTGAATTGGTCCCTGTCGTAAGAGCGTCATAGAGCCTTGAGTTATGCCACTCTTTTATCGGCAGGCGTTTGCACGCGAACTAGTTCGTCGAAGAGCGAGCGATAGTGGATCATGGCGGTGCGCAACTCTTCCGTGCTGGCTTCGCCGCTGCCTAGCCGCAATGCTATGTTGTGTCCCGAGCGATAGTTCTCTACCACTCGGGGATGGTCGACGGAAATATCTGCCGCCCGCTGATCGAAATCAACGACGGGATAGCCACGGGTCTGCATCAACGAACTAACTAGTTCGTCGGCTTCGGTCACTGCGCCCTTCGGATAATCGACAAAGCGGGATTGCACGGCCTGCCACTGTGCCAGGTAGCGCTCCCGTTCCGCCAGATCGAGACTGCGGATCTGCAACAGGTCAACTCGCGTTTCGCGGTCCGCCAGCTTGGCTTCGGCCTTGCGTTCCGAACCGTGCTGCTTCACGGCGCGGTCGTATTCCGGACCGAAACGGGCACGCAGTTCCGCCGTGGTGTGGTTGCGTTTTCGCACGTACAGCGCAATGGCGACGACGACCAGCACTACCAATACGACTCCGAGAGCAATCAGTTTGGGATCCATCAGGTTGAGATTCATTGAAAACTCCTTACATCATTTGCGTCTGTAGAACACTTGAAATCTGGGTTACAAATGGAAAACGGTTGATTCGGTGCGTCTACTGCGAAGAGGGGATCGTGGGCCTTATGCGATCGTCTTACGGCTGTGCTCCACGCTCTTGCCCCAGTCCCAAACTTGCTTGCCGGCCTCTCGCCGGGTAATTCCATAGGTTTCCTGGATCTTGCTGATCAGTGGCTCTCGCTTGCCCGAGATCTGTTCGAGATCCTGGTCGGTGAGCTTGTTCCAGTTCTCTCTGGCGGAACCGATTAGCTGTTTCCACTTTTCTTCTATGCTGTCCCAATTCATTGTTGTCTCCGGTGTCTCACTACTGCGTTTTCCGAATCTGGCTCGCACGCAACTACTGGCTCGCATGCGACGCATCTGTGCGGCGCACCTTCTAGCTGGGAGTACTCGAGGCGAGGAACGCCACTGAGCCTCACTCTGGCAATCGGTCACTAAAGTCTTCCGCCATCCCGCGTGCTGCGAGTCTGTCTTTCTGGGTTGGCGGAGGGACCTGTATCATGCGATCGGCGCCAAAGGCCGTACTCAGCACGAACATCTCCGGGTGTTGCATTATCTGGTTAAGCATCTTCGCAAGCCCCTCGGATTGGTAACCGTTGGCGAAGCGGAGTCCGCCCGGGCACGAAGCACTGGAGCGCATGAAGTCTTCGCAAACCAAGTCCCACTGACCGCGGTTAGACGCCGCCCAGACTTTCAAGTACTCGACCGCTCCCTGGGACCCGACGTGATATTCGACATGAATCAGACCCGATGTCAGTGCGGGCATCAGGTCGCTCCAGCTAAGAACCAGCGCATTCGCGAGCATGGCGTCCAACTGAAGGGAGCCGACTGCCGGCAAAGTTTGCGTTGCGGTCATGAGCCCTCCTGCTGCGATCCCGCTATCCCACTGCGTAGCGTGACGACGGACTACCTTCCATCCCCGGAACAAGCCACAACCTCATTATTTGTCCCCGCATCCCATTCGTCTGAGCAGAACTGCTCACTGAGCAAAGTTGACCAGTATTCATCGGCTTGTCAGGGTGACAATAACGATTGAATCAAGTGGGACGTCCGGCCGGGCGAGGTCTGTCTTAATCATGCATTTCTTATCAGTCCATTGCCGCCAGTGTAAGAGTGACCAGTTCAGAGCGTTGCCTCCTGAGGGCTGGGTTGAAACAGTCGTTCTGCCTCGCCTGTTCCTGTGTCCAGGAGTATGTGTCGAGTGCCACAAACGACGTTATTTACCGACTTTCCAACGCTGGACGGCCATTCCCAACACGTGGCGTTAAAACGGGCGACCTTGCGAGTGGTTTGTGGATTCACCGCGACGAGGGCCCAAAGGAGGAACGATATGACGTACTATCGAGTCGAATTCCTGCCGTCGCAACCCGATCTTCGGCCCGTCAAGAGATTTCTCACCGAGGAAAACGCGAAGAAGCACGCCAGACGAGTTCTCGGCGTAGCCGCCGACGGAGATCTGACTACACGGGCCACGATCGTTGCCGTCACCAGAAACGGAACGCCAGTCTGAGCCCGGATCCAAAGTTTAGAGGCATTCGGAAATCCTCCCTTAATACCGATTTGGCGTTGGTTTTCGCGATGAGCGGAGCGCCGAGTTCACCGCATCAATCTTGGTCAGGAGAGCCTGGCAAGACTCTCCTCGAGCGAGGTGTTCTGTATTGACCAGACCGGCACAGCGTACGCGTGACATCGTGGATAGTGAAATGCAGTTCAATCCCTCACGTTGAGGAATGCACATGTCGAACCGATCAAAAGCCCAGATTCTTGTAGTCGACGGAGACCCTCGAATCCGGGAAAGTTTGGGGATGCTGCTGATGTTTGCTGGCTACGACGTAGCCACGGCAAAGGATGGTGCCAGCGCTCTGATGCACTTGAACCGAGCACTCCCCGACCTAATTGTCACCGATCTCGGCATGCCGCACATGTCAGGAGTCGAATTAATCTCGTACGTGCGCAGCTCTCACCCTTCGGTCTCGATTGTCGCGATGAGCAGCGACTACCTGGGGGACGCCGTGCCAGCCAGCCTGCTTGCCGACCGGTTCTATCCCAAAGGACAGAATCTCGAGCATCTGTTAGCCACCATCGCGAGCTTGATCGCGACCGGTACGGCACACGGAAGCGCTGGTCACGCCCGCACGCCGCCGGCACTGGATTCTTAGCGGCAAGGAGGAAACTATGCTTGGAACCGTCTTGATTGTTCTTCTGGTTTTGTTTCTGGTGGGCGCACTCCCGACCTGGAACCACAGCCGATCCTGGGGTTACTTCCCGAGCAGCGGATTGGGTTTGCTGCTCGTAATCGTGGTCGTTTTGTTGCTGCTCGGCCGGATCTAGTTGAAGCCCCCATTACCACTTACGAGCTCTCCTTTCCAGCCCAAGGAGGCACAAATGCTCTGGACAATTTTGGCTGTTCTCGTGATTTTATGGGTGCTCGGTTTCAGCTTCCACGTGGCGGGCGGCCTGATTCACATTTTGTTGGTAATTGCCGCTGTCGTATTGGTCTTCAATCTGATCAGCGGTCGCAGAACAGCTTAGTCTGCGCAGCGGCTATCGCAACTCACAAGTTCGTCCACAAAAACACAGTGGAATGAAAAGGAAGTGTTTTGATGAAGAAATATGCAATAGGATTGTTAACCTTGTCTCTCGCCCCTTTCGCGTTCGCCGGAACCGGGCTGGAAGACAGCACCGCACGCTTACAAGCCTCCGGCGTAGTTCTGCACGAGATCATGGAAGCGCCCGACCAGGGAATTCCGGAAGAAGTGCTGAATGGCGCCAAGTGCATCGCGGTTGTACCAAGCATGGGGAAAGGCGGATTCATCGTCGGCGGAGAGCATGGTCGCGGCGTGGTTACTTGCCGCACAGCTCACGGCTGGAGTGCGCCGGCATTCATTTCGATTGGTGGAGGCAATTTTGGCTTCCAAGCTGGCGTTGAGTCAGTTGATCTTGTCGTGTTGTTCATGAATGACAAAGGCGTGCAGGGTTTACTCTCCAGCAAGTTCGAACTGAGCGGCGAAGCATCAGCTGCCGCCGGACCAGTTGGACGGCATGCATCGGCAGGCACCGACTGGAAAATGAATACTGAGGCCTTGAGCTACTCGAGGACCAAAGGCCTGTTTGCTGGAGTTGCCTTGGATGGCGCCAAGATCCAGCAGGACAACGACTCCACGGTCGCGATCTACGGCAAGAAGACGAACTTCCGCAAGACGCTGTCAGGCGACGTCCACGCCCCAGCGAGCAGCGAGTCGTTTCTCGCGGCCGTACGGGCTGCCGTCGAAAAAGCGAATGCGCATGAAAATGCAGAAGCTAAGTAGTTGACGTTTCCGGCGTGCCCGCCGAGTTTGGGCCCGCCGGCTATTGAGCATCGCGGCATCGTCAGGAGAAGAAGGCCAAGCCTGACGCTGTCGCCATCCTCCGCCAGGCCTATAAGTTAACCAGACAGGTGGTCCATGTCGTTACCAAAGACACTTCCATTCCGGAGACCGTTGGCACTCGCACTCCCGCTGCCGCCAGAACCCGAGCTCATACCCACGAAACGGTTCGATGCATCCGTGAATCTTTCACTTCCCAGCCGAATCGCCATCATAGGAAATTACCTTCCGCGCCAGTGCGGGATCGCCACGTTCACTACCGACTTATGCGATGCGGTTTCGACCGAGTTTGGAACAGAACGGTTGTTCGCACTTCCCGTGAATGATCCGGACTCCGAATATAGCTATCCAGAGCGGGTTCGATTCGAGCTGACCGAAGAGGAGCTGCCATCCTATGACCGCGCAGCCGAATTCCTCAATTTCACTAATGTCGATCTGGTTTGCGTGCAGCACGAATACGGGATCTTTGGCGGACCTGCCGGGAGCCACATCCTCGAGCTGTTGCGAAAACTCCGCATGCCGATTGTGACCACGCTTCATACCGTCCTGCGTGAACCGGATCCTGACCAACACCGCGTGATGGTCGAGCTGGCAGAACTCTCTGACCGGCTCGTCGTGATGAGTGAACACTCCTCGCAATTCCTCCAGTCTATCTTTCAGGTTCCTGCTGCGAAGATTGACGTCATCCCCCACGGCGTACCCAACCTCGCATTTGTCGATCCGAACTTTTATAAGGACCGATTCGGAGTCGGAGGCCAATCTGTACTGCTGACCTTCGGCCTGCTCTCGCCCAATAAGGGAGTCGAGTCGGTCATACAGGCGATGCCGCGCATTTTGGCTCAAAACGGCAACGTAACGTACATCGTTGCAGGCGCGACTCATCCACACATCAGGCGGCGTGAGGGCGACAAATACCGGGAGTCGCTACAGTTGCTTGCTAAAGACCTCGGAGTCGAAAACAACGTCATATTTCACAACCGGTTTGTCAGCCCAGAAGAAATGATGGAGTTCATCGGGTCAGCCGACATTTACATTACCCCTTATAAAAACGAGGCCCAGGTCGTCTCTGGAACGCTGGCGTACGCATTGGGTGCAGGAAAAGCAGTCATCTCCACTCCTTACTGGCATGCGCTAGAGCTGCTCGATCAACGCCGCGGAGTGCTGGTTCCATTCCATGACGCGAACGCGATTGCAGAACAGACCATTTGGCTCCTGGAAAATGAGGCCGAACGGCACGCCATGCGCAAACGCGCCTATCTATATTCGCGCAATATGGTTTGGAAAAGCGTCGCCCAGGACTACATGCGTAGCTTTCAGCGTGCCCGGGCCGAGCGCCTATGGAACCCTCGCTTGATGAGCCCAAACCCCGTTGGCGCCAATCGCCCGCAGGAACTGCCTCCCGTGAAAGTAGACCACCTTTGCCGGATGACGGACGATACCGGGATCTTCCAGCATGCGGTATTCGCGGTGCCGAATCAGCACGAGGGCTATACCACGGACGACAACGCACGTGCGTTGATCGCAACCCTCATGGTGGAAAAACTCGGAGCAGATGGAGACGTGAACGCAAAGGCACTCGCTTCGCGGTACCTGGCTTTTCTATGGCTTGCCTTCAATTCTGCTAATGGAAGGTTCCGCAACTTTCTCAGCTATGAGCGCCGCTGGCAGGAGTCGGAGGGCTCAGAAGACAGTCACGGCCGCGCTTTGTGGGCCTTAGGGGCCGCGATCAATCAGTCGGTCGATGAGAGTCTAAGGGGCCTCGCCGGACGTCTCTTCGAGCTTGCAGTTCCGGCAGCGATGGCGTTCACCAGCCCGAGGGCGTGGGCCTTTTCTTTGTTCGGAATCCAGGAGTATCTTGACCGATTCGCAGGCGACAGGGCGGCACAGATGCAGAGAGATTCGCTAGCGGGAAGGTTGCTGAATATCTATAAGGTGACTCGCACCAAGGATTGGAAATGGTTTGAAGACGGCTTGGCCTATTCCAACGCGCGTCTTCCCCAGGCTTTATTGTTGGCGGGCATGCGCACCTCGAACCAGGAATGGATCTCCGCCGGCATCGAGTCGCTGGAGTGGCTCGCGGCGCAACAACGCTGCAACATGAATGGACACTTTGTTCCGATCGGCTCGCAGGGGTTCTACCGTAAGGCCGGTGAAAAAGCTCGCTTCGATCAGCAACCGGTGGAGGCATGTGCAACGGTGTCCGCTTGTCTCGAGGCATATCGCGCCACCGGAGATAACCATTGGCGCACCCAGGCCTGGTCTGCGTTCAATTGGTTCCTGGGAGACAACGACCTGAAAGTTGCCTTATACGACGCGGCTACAGGGGGATGTCGAGACGGTCTTCATCCTGATCGGGCCAACGAGAACCAGGGAGCAGAATCCACCCTCTCCTTCTTGATGGCCCTCTCGGAGATGCGGCAGTTTGAAACAATTCAATCGCCAGAGACGGCGTTTTAGTCGGTTATTGGCGCGATTCTGGGGTTTGTTGCAAACCGGCATTTTCGAGGGTCCGTTTGCTGCTACTGTGACAACAACTATGACTTTGACCATCGAAACGATCGATTCGACAGATTCTCTTCTTCATCGGCATTCCGCCAATCCAATTCTGGCCAGTAAAGACTGGCCTTACCGAATCAACAGCGTCTTCAACGCTGGCGCTACGCTGCTTCCGGACGGTTCGACGCTCCTGCTCTGTCGTGTTGAGGACCGCCGCGGTCTCTCGCATCTCTGCACCGCGCGCTCCGTGAACGGCGTGGACGGATGGAAGATCGATCCAAGTCCCACACTCATGCCGGAGCCAAATCAATATCCCGAAGAGCTTTGGGGCATCGAAGACCCGCGAATCACCTACGTTCCAGAACTGCAGCAATATGCCGTCGCGTACACGTCGTACTCCAAAGGCGGCCCTGGAGTTTCGCTGGCGCTAACCAGAGATTTTCGAAGCTTCGAACGATTCGGCGTGATCATGTCGCCAGACGACAAAGATGCGGCTCTTTTGCCCTATAGGATTGGCGGCCTTTGGGCACTCATCCATCGACCGATGACTCCCTTAGGTGCGCACATCTGGATTTCTTACTCTCCCGACCTGCGCCACTGGGGCGGCCATAAAGTCATGATGGAAGCGCGCAAGGGCGCGTGGTGGGACGCGAACAAGATTGGCTTGTCGTCCCCCCCGATTGAGACCGACAGAGGTTGGCTCATGCTCTACCACGGAGTCAAGCACACCGCTTCCGGGGCGTTATACCGAATAGGCCTCGCCCTTTTTGATCTGCAAAAGCCGGACGTTTGTCTGTTGCGCGGAGATTCCTGGATCTTCGGGCCAGAGACGGACTATGAGCGCGGCGGTGACGTGCACGATGTGGTGTTTCCCTGCGGCCAGACTATCGGGCTCGATGGAGACACCATCAACATCTACTACGGTGCAGGTGATTCTTGTATAGCGCTTGCCCAGGCAAGTTTGCGATCGCTGCTGAACTGGTTGGACAACAACGGCAAGACAAACGATGCAGATCGTAATTGCTAGAGGAGTGTCCCGACAAAGCCTGAAGCCTCCGCTGTCTGCGATTCTGCACTTGCTGTCGCGAGTCTGTGTAGTTGGTGTCCTGGTGGAGTCGAGATCCGAGATTCACACAATCGTCGTCACGGAAAGCATACTGTGACGGTCTAACTTTCATTCCCCTCACCATCGCAATTCTGAGACGAGAATGATCGTCTTGGTTTCCGAGAGATACCGTCGGCTTTAGCTCACGTATCCTCACAGACTTGAGGAAACAATGAAGAACCTTTACGTCGGAAATATGGAAGCGAGTACAACCGCAGAGGACCTTAAAGCTGCATTCGCAACGTATGGCCCGGTCGAGGTCGTAACAATCGTCACCGACAAGGTGACCGGCGCGGGTCGCGGATTTGGCTTTGTGGAGATGACTGCCGACAAAGACGCACAAGAGGCAATCCTCGGTCTGAATGGTTCTCTTATGGCAGGGAAAGCAATCGTCGTCAGCGAGGCTCGCCCAAAACCAAAAGGCGCTCGTACATAAATGGCACGACAGGCCATTCGCAGCCCGGCTAACCGGACATAATCCTTCGGGCAGTATTCGCTTGTCATATGGCCCCAAACCGGCTTCGATGACATGTGCCACCGCGGGTGGCCCGGCCCGCACTCAAATCTCAACAAAACCTTGAATCGGGTGGCCCACTCCGGCTTCCTTTGCCGGGGTGGGTCTTTTGACTTTTTGCGCTTCTCTGGGTTGGAACTCTGGAACGAATGACGTTCACTGACCAGGCGGCATCCGCATCCGTCCATCCCGCACCGACACGATAACAATGGCGTCGTCCTTTAACTGGAACACCAGGATGTACGGAGTGCCCGCCAACACAAACTCGCGTGTGCCCTTCACCAGGCCCGCTTTGCCCATCAGGGGAAAGTCCAGCAGCGCGTCGGTGAGCCGTTCCAGGCGTTTCAGCAGGTGTCTCCACGCTTGTGGTGCGGCCACCATCAGGTAGTCGCTGATCTCTTCCAGGTCGGTCACCGCCCGCGGCGTCCAGCGGAGCTTCATCGGCTGCCGTGCCGCTTGCGCAGCCGGCCCATTACCTCGGAATGCTCAATGAGTTCTCCCGCCGCAGCCTGGCGAAGCCCTTCTTCAATGCGGGCGACCTGGAGTTGACGTACCTCCAGATAACGGTCCACCGCCTCATTCAGCAGGTAGCTGCGGTCACGCCGGTCCTGCTCGGCAAAAGCATCGAGCTGCTTGACCTTGCGGCCATCCATACGAAAGGTAATCGTCTTCACATCGCTCATAATATTTGGTATTCTAGCATATTCTCTCGATACGCAAGTCCCTACGGAAGACCCAAGGAGGGTCCTTAAATGAGGCACTCGGCGGACCCACTCTCCTATCGTTCAGATGTCTGCCTGCCACCAAAGCACAACATCGGAGACTGCGACCCATCGAAAATCGCCGCTGTCACTGTCGATGGTCAGCCGATTCGTACCCGGAACCGCCAAGCCCTTGGGAATGACTTCCTGCCAGTAGCGATAGGTCGCACTGTCGTCTGATGAGAATTTTCTTTCCCATACCGTAACGGAGTTGAGACGAATTGTGATCGTCATCTCGTCCGCATTCCAATGGCCGAACATGAATCCAAGAATGGACCGGGAATCCTTACTTATGTTGTGAGGAATGGTGAACTCGATTGGGTTCGGGCTAGATCCCTCCGTCCACCATTTGTCAGTCAGAATGCTGTAATCCGCTACCGTCGGCATAGGGGCCACCTCTCTTCAGGTTGGTTGGAGACGTACATCTCTCGAAGTGGCGGGCGAGCGCGGGGATTATGCTGCTACACCGGCAACTGCCCCATTCTCTCTTTTAGCGCCTTGCGACTAACTTCGCTCAAAAAAGCCCTGTGCGATAGATCAGCCACCAACTGGCGATCAACGCCACTAGTGTTTCGAAGATTCCCCAGCCAATTGGAAGCCAGAATGCGCCAAAGCTAAGGATCGCGAATAGAACCCAGAAAGATTTTGCCTGAGTGTTCACGCCTCTAAAGAGCCTTCTCGCTAACCTTAATTTCTTCGCTGCCCATCCCGCCTTCAGGAGACTCCGGCTTACCACATCAAGAAACAGAAAATCGGACGGTGACGCATCATTGGCTGAAGTCTCCTGCCATCAGAAGTTAGGGTGAATCAGACTTTCCTGCGGCGTAAAGATGCAACCGCAGCGCCAATCCCCGAAGTCAGCAACAATAGGCTGGCCGGTTCGGGACTGGGCACCAGTTGCACGTCGCCGGAAATGGTGAACGCCGAAGATGGCTGTGGAAGCACCCCGTCGCTTGCCTGCGACGGACACCCAGGCGACGTACAGCCCACTCCGTTGTTGATGTCCCAGCCGGCAATCGGAACGTCCGCTAGAACGAAGCCCAGCCAGTAAGTGCCGTTGGCTAGCGGATTGAAAAGGTGTGCCAGGTCCATCGTCTCCTGGCAAACCCACGTGCTCGGGCCATTCGCGGCACAGTTGGACTGGGTCGTCGAGATATCTGCGTCGAAAACATGGGTTCCTGAGCCGGGTTGCGTCCAGATGTCGATACCAACAGTGCTGAGAACGGCGTTGATAGGGAGCCACGCCCCAAACGTGACGGAGGTCACGGCCGTAGGGCCGCCGGATATGACAAAGCTGTCGAACACGCTCTCCTGGCCATTCGTAATGTCGAAGCTGCCTATGGTGCCATTAATTGGGCCATTATCCCAAATCGCGACAGCCCCAGCCGAAGTGGCGAACACAACTGCGAAGCAAAGCGCGAGTGGGCCCACAAACCACGAGTGACGCGTGATCATCATTGGGATCTCCTGCGAATCAAGCTTGAGAGTGATTCGATTCGGGCGATGGCAAATCCGCGCTTTGCGGGCTGGGCCCAAAGTGGTGATCAGCATACATGCGCCCCTAAGAGCAACCGTCCGATTGGACGAAAACTCCACTCGAGGCCAAAAGAAAGCCGGGTGCCACCGTCTTTGCCCCGAACTATCTTGAATGTGGATGCCTCGTCCCCGGCTTCCTTTGGCGGGGTGGGTCTGTTCCACCTAGCCCTGGTTACTAAAGTTTCCTCGCCCTGTAGATTTCTCTGGCACTCTCACTTGCCCGCGCGATACACATGGAACAGAGGAGGGGATTGGTGTCCCTGCCCCTCGCCGCACCCACCGTGCGACAGAATCTGCTCTTTGACAATGTCCCAGAATGGGAAAATCGGCCCCAGCCGGTGCCCGCTCCAGCCCCTCACAAGTCCACTTCATCAGTATGACTTGTATGATAAGTATGGCAAAATATGAGTATGGAAAGTATGACAAGTATGACAAAAAACCCCGCCAAAACCCCCAATTTATGCACCTAAGTCCTACGGCCAGATATGGATACGTATAAGTACTTTATTTGTCAGTCACTTGCGCACAATTCCCGCCTAAACCATTGAAAACAAAGGGCACCGCACCAAGGATCGGGAAAAGGGCGCTCGCGGGGTAAGCTCTGACTCCATTGGCCCCGTCGTCGAACTGGTTAAGCTGCGGTAGGATGGAGCACTGAACATGGAGGTGAACCATGGCCCTCAGCTTCGCGAAAGATATTAGGCCGCTGTTCCGGGACGACCCAGACATCGAAGCGATGAAGCCGTTTGGGATGGACCTGTCAGCGTATGACGATGTAAAGGCACAGGCGGAGAACATCTTGGCCCGGCTGGAAGATGGATCGATGCCGTGCGATGAGCCGTGGCCGTCGGCGCAGATCGACCGGTTCAGGCAGTGGATGACAGAAGGCATGGCGCCGTAGGTCAGACATAGAGCGCCCACATTGAGAAGGAGACGAACGGAATGTACTGCAACAACTGCGGTAAAGCGAATCCGGACGACGCGCGGCTGTGTGCTTATTGCGGCACGTCACTGGCGGGTGGCGTGGTGGTGGAGCGGAAGCTGGTGCGTCCGCGGGCAGGTCGCCGCATAGCAGGCGTGTGCGCCGGTCTGGCGCAATACTACGGCTGGAACGTAACGGCTCTGCGCGTGATCTGGCTACTGCTGCTGCTGTTCGGAGGAACCGGCGGGTTGCTTTATCTGATTCTGTGGATCGTGATGCCGAACGAAGCGTAAGAACGGTTTCCAGTAGCCAGTTGTCTAGCCGCGCAGGCCGAAACGCAAAGGCGGAGATGGCGGCGGAAACGAAGGCGTTTTCCAGTTTTCAGTAGAGTCAAGCTAGCGGCGACCGAGGAGCGTTTCCAGCTTCTCAACGTCGCGGTGGGCGAGATCGAGGTAGTGGCGGGCACGTTCGGTGTCGGCAGAGTTCAGCGCCTGCTTTGCCTTGGAAATATCGGTGCGCATACTGCTGCGGGCCGCGACCATGTCTCCACGAAGGCCTAGGCCGCTTTGGTGCATCTGTTGCTCCAGCGCATCAAGGCTGCTCTCCACCGATGCAGCGCGGGCGTCGAGTTGGTCAGCTTCTGTTTCCATGTCGTCGAGCAGCTTCTTCTGCTCAAGAGCGGCCTGCTGCTGAGCCTGCGAGTCGTCGGTCGAAGAACTGTTTCCGTAGTCTGGAGCGGCAGCCTGGGCTTGGGCCTTCCGCGCTACGACGGCGGGCTGCTGGGATGCAGCGGGCGCGGGTGCCGCGGGCTGCGTGGGCGAAGCCGGTGGCGGCGTCTGGCTTTGAGTGGTCGTATTGTCGTCTGAAGTAGTTGCAATTGTCTGCGAGGTTAGCGGCGGGGCCGGCGCGTCGGCGGCTTGCGTGGCTTGACGTTGCAGGTGGGACTTGTAAACGGCATCGCCAGCTACGAGAGCAGCGACGAGGACGATTCCGACGATCAACAACAGGCTACGATTAACCCGTGACGCCGGCTGGCTAGTGCCGGGAACGAAACCCGGGTCGAAATCGGGTTGGGACGCCTGCGCAACTGGGGCATCGGCAGGGCGCGCAGGCGAGGAAGATACACCGGTCGCGACTTGTGACAACGCATTGCGGAAGGCGTCGGCAGACTGAAAACGCTGGGCTGGATCTTTCGCGACGGCCATCATGATTGCGTCATTGAGGGCCTTGGGCACGGTGGGCACAACCTCGATCGGCTGACGCGGAATTTCTTTGACCTGTGCCTGCATGATTTCGAAATTGCTGGTCACGCTGAACATTCGCTTACCGGTGACCATCTGGTAGAGCGACACGCCGACGGAGTAGAGGTCGGAACGTTCGTCGGTCGGTTGTGACTGCACCTGTTCGGGAGAGGCGTAGTCGAGGGAACCGAGTGTCATGCCGGTCATGGTAAGACCGATCTCGTCGGCGGAGCGCGCCAGACCGAAGTCCATGAGCTTTACAACGCCCTTGGGCGTGAGCATCATGTTTCCGGGTTTGATGTCGCGATGGATGACATGTCTGCTGTGCGCGTAGCTTAATGCCGACAGCACCTGGCTGGTGTAGTTAAGAGCTTCGGAAGTCGGGAATGGTCCGAGCTGCAAGCGATCGGCGAGGGTAATGCCCTCAACATATTCCATGATCATGACGAACTGGTCGCCCGCTGTAAACGCAGTGCGGAGGACAGCGATGTTGGGATGGTCGAGGCCGGCGAGGGTTTTGATCTCGCGCATGAATCGCGCGACAAATTCGCTGCGGGCCGCCAAGTCGGGAAGTAGGACCTTCATGGCTTCGGTGCGGTCGGAGAGTACGTTCCGCACCAGGTAAACTCTTCCCATGCCACCGTGACCGAGTTCACGGATGATTTCGTAGTCGCCGATACGCTGAGGCGTATTTTCGCTCATGAAAGGACCTCCGACGAACGGGAGTGGCGCAGTCGCCCGAAGGGCACGAATGCATGGGAGCATACACCCAAAACCCGCGGTCGCGGTCTAGAGAAAGACCAAGCCGCCGCGAATTCGCACGGGTTGCGAGGAACGGACAACGGTCGCAAGTAGTCGACTAGGGAACCTTCTTCTCCTTCGACACGTAGAATGACCTGACAGCAACATACCGTTTGGGGCTAAGTACTTCCTAAAGCGAACAAATCCATCTGAGGTGAAGAAATGAGTCTGCGCGCACGCGCAATCGCGAGCATCGTAATGCTCGCAGTTTTGTTCCTGGCTTCGGCGGCGGTGGCGCAGGCCACACCCGAGGCACAACCGGACATAACCAAGGTTCCAGCGGCAGCGCAGCCTTCGGACCACTTTGATGTGGATGCGGCAACCGATGCCTACATGGACCTGATGCCGGCAAGTGCAAAGGCCCATTCTGATGCCTATTTCGAAGGCGGATATTGGCTGATCCTGTGGGATTTCCTTGTCGGTGCAATCATTTCGCTGCTTCTGCTCAACTTGGGATGGTCGGCATGGATGCGCAACGTGGCGGAGCGGATTACACGTTGGAAGTGGCTGCAGACTTTTATTTACTGGGTGGAGTATCTGCTGCTGACAAGCGTGTTGGGATTCCCCCTGGCGGTGTACGAGGGGTTCTTCCGCGAGTGGAAGTACGGATTGGCGACACAGACGTTTGGGCCGTGGATGTGGGACCAGACGAAAGGTCTGGGACTCAATGTGCTGCTGGGCGGCCTGGCGATGATCGCGCTGTTCGGGGTGGTGCGGAGGCTGCCGCGTACGTGGTGGATCTGGGGCGCGGTGGTCACCATTCTGCTGATGGTGTTCACGATCATGATCGTGCCGGTGTTTATCGTGCCCACCTTCAACAAAGTCACGCGGCTGGACGATCCTAGAGTGACTACGCCGATCCTGGCGATGGCGCGGGCGAACGGCATTCCGGCCCACGACGTGTGGACGATGGACGCTTCGAAGCAGACCACACGCATGAGCGCGAACGTCAGCGGGTTTGGCTCGACTATGCGCATCACGCTCAATGACAACCTGCTGCGGCGAGGTTCGCTGCAGGAGATTGAGTCGGTTATGGGGCACGAGATGGGCCACTATGTGCTCCATCACGTTTACAAGGACATCGTCTTCCTGGTGATTATCGTGGTGCTGGCGTTCGCCTACCTGCGCTGGTCGCTGGACTGGTGCCTGAAGCGCTGGGGCACCAAGTGGGGGATTCGCGGGGTGAGCGATCCGGCAGTGCTGCCGCTGGTAGTGTTGCTGGCGTCAATTTTCTTCTTGGTGCTGACGCCTATTTCGAACACCCAAACACGCACCGAAGAAGCAGAGGCCGACATGTTCGGAGTCAACGCCAGCCGGCAGCCGGATGGATTCGCGCAGGCTGCGATTCACTTGGGTGAATATCGCAAGATGAAACCGGGTCCGGTGGAGGAATGGATATTCTTCGACCATCCGAGTGGGTACAACCGAATTCATCGGGCAATGCAGTGGAAGGCGGAGAACTTGCAGTTGTTCAAGGGAGAATGAGGGGCTCGCCACGAAAAGCAAAAGCGGCCTCGGATTTCTCGGATGAACACGGATAAGAGTTAGGTCATAGGACAACGGTGGCCGTGGAGTTCGAGGCCAGTGCTATCGCAAACGATAGGGCACCGGCGGCAGTACTCCCTGCCGCCGCTTCGCTAGGAACGACAGACAAGACCAATTCAAGCAGCCCGGGGCTTACGCGTCGGGCTGCTTCAGTTTGAGGCTGGGTTTGTTTTCTTCCAGGAATTCACGCAACTGCGTGGCCTGATCCAGCAGGCGGATCCACTGCTCGTAGTAAAGCGTCACGGGAAAACGGCCGAGTCCGTAGACGCTGACGCCGCCCTTTTCGCTGACCTTGAAATCGATAGCGCGAGGACCGCGCGCCTTGGTCCGTTCCTGTAGTGCTGCCAATTGTGCTTTGAGTTCTTCGTAACTTGGTTCTGCCATGATGTGACCTCTGATCGACAAACGTTGAAAAATTGAGTCGTGGGTAAGCAGAGACCTGTTCGCCCCGGGGATTGCAATTCACACTAGTATCGTTTCGATTCCAGCTTTCTTCAACGCCCGCAAATGCTGGCGAGGAATTTGTTTATCGGTGATGACACCGTGAATGTTGGCCAGCGGCACGATGGACGAAAGACTGGAGCGTCCGAACTTGCTGGAGTCGCAAACGGCGATAACGCGAGCCGAAATTTGCGCCATTAGACGATTGAGTTGCGCCTCGAGCAGGTTGGGCGTAGAGACACCGGTTTGGGTATCGAAGCCGTCAACGCCGAGGAAGAGTATGTCAGCTTTGAGGCGGCGCAGACTTTCTTCGGCAATGGGGCCGACTAGGGAGTAGGAATTGGCACGCAACATTCCTCCGGTGAGTATCACATCCAGAGTAGTGCCGGAGAGTTCGCTGGCAATGTTGATGGCGTTGGTGATGATGGTGAGGTGTTGAAATTCGCGCAAGGCGCGGGAGACTGCGGTGGTGGTGCTACCCGAGTCGAGAACAACTGACTGGCCTTCTTTCACCATCTTCGCGGCGGCGGCGGCAATGCGCTGCTTCTCACGCGGGTGCTGCATTTCGCGCTCGGTAAGGTTGCGGTCAGACTCGGAACCGGCACGGATGGGAAGCGCGCCTCCGTGGGTGCGATAAATCAGCCCGCGGTTGTGCAGCATCTCCAGATCACGGCGGATGGTGATCTCGGAGCTGGAATACTTGCGCGCCAGGTCGCGGACCAAGGCGCGGCCGTTCTGATTGACGAAATCGACGATGGAGCGGCGGCGTTCTTCATTGAGGACCGAGGTGCGTTTGTTCGCCATGGTCGCATACGATCCTATTCGAACAAAAACGCAAGAGCAACCATAATCAGTGACTGGTGGCTGGTGGATAGTGATCAGGAAAAGCGTTGCCGCGCTTGTTCCGAGATGGCTCTAGTCCACTAACACTGATTTGACGAGGTTGCGGGGCCGGTCGACGTCGAGGCCATTGCGCACTGCGATGTGGTAGGCAAGAAACTGTAGCGGTACGACTTCCATGATAGGCAGGAGCAACTCTTCGAGGTGCGGCAATGAGAATGTTGCGACGTCCATGGCGTGCACGGTTTCGTCCCCCTCCGAGGCGAGCAGGATTTGGCGCGTGGAGATATGGCGGATTTCTTCGATGAGCGCGATGGATTTCTCATAGCGCACCACAGACTCAGGATCGCGGCGATCATAGGTAACGATAGCGACGACCGGCAACGTCTCGGTGATGAGTGCAGTGGGTCCGTGACGGAACTCGCCAGTGGGATAGCCTTCGGCGTGCACGTAGGAGATTTCCTTGAGCTTCAGTGCGCCTTCGAGAGCGATGGGGTAGTGAACGCCGCGTCCCAGGAAGACGAAGGTTTGGTCCTGGTAGAAGTCGGCTGAGATGGCTTCGGCTTCGGCATTGAAGCGGTCGAGCGAACCTTCGATAAGGTCGGGTAAGGTGGAGAGCGCCTGCACACGGGCACTCACCTGGGCAGCGGTGAGAGTTTCTTTTTGAGCAGCCAGAAAGAGCGCCAGCATATAGAGCGCGGTGAGTTGCGTGGTGAAGCTCTTGGTCGCGGGGATGGCAACCTCGCGGCCTGCGCGCGTAAAGAAGTTGGCGTCGGCCTCGCGGGAGATGGTGGAGTCGACGACGTTGGAGATCGACAGAGTCTTCATGCCGTTCTCTTTGGCGATACGCTGCGCGGCGGTTGTGTCGGCAGTCTCTCCGGACTGGGTAATGGCGATGACTAGCGAGCCCTTGCCATTGGTGGGGGTACGATAGCCGTATTCGCTGGCGTGCTCGACCTCGACGTGAATGCCAGCGAGTTCCTCGATCATGAGCTTGCCGCAAAGGCCGGCGTGGCGGCTGGCTCCGCTGGCGATGATGGTGATACGACGAAGAGCGGCCACTTCGGCGGGCGTCCAGGGAAAGCGGTCGGGGCGGATCCTGCGAGTGACCGGGTCAATGTGCTGCACAATCGTGTCCCGAATGGCTTCGGGCTGCTCGTAGATCTCCTTGAGCATCTGGAAGGGGAAATTACGAGTATCAGCCGGCTGAGGCATGGATTTACTCCTGGCAAAAGCATATCATAATCGCGCAAAAACAATCTACAATTCGAACATAAACGAACACTGCGCAATATATCGAAAACCCAAATTCAGTCACAGATCAAAGGGACCAACATGGACAATGCTTTGACGCAAACTCAGGTGTGGGCCGCTGGTTCAAGATTCCTGTTCCCATCAGCATCCAATTCCTCTTGCATACCCAGACTTCAACTGGACAGTGTAAATTCCTAATGATGATTATTCGAGCTATTGCTGTGATGTTGATGATGTCGAGTTTCGTTGCAGAGGGCGCCCAGGTGGGTGTTAGTGGGGCTTCGTCCATCAACGTTATGCCATTGCCGTCCTCGGTGAAAGTGATACCCGGAAAACTGAAGCTGTACGTTTCGTTCACGGTTGGAACGACCGGGTACACTGACGCGCGGCTGCAAGGCGCGCTTCTGCGGATGGAGCATCGGCTGAGACGACGCACGGGAATGGTGCTGCCGCTGGGGGTTGCTCCGGTTGGGACTCCACCGACGTTGACGGTCGCGGTGAAGGAAGCGGGCGCGACGTATCCGAAGTTCGGAGAGGACGAATCGTATTCATTGGAGATCAACAGCGAACACGCCACGCTTACCTCCGAAACGGTAGTTGGAGCGATGCGGGGCATGGAGACGTTTTCGCAGCTCGTCACCGGGGACGCGGATGGATACTATTTCCCGCTGGTGAGCATTCAGGACAAGCCGCGCTTTCCATGGCGCGGACTGATGATCGACGTGGGCCGTCATTTCGAACCGGTCGATGTCATTCTGCGCAATATCGATGGCATGGCGGCGGTAAAAATGAACGTCTTTCACTGGCACCTGAGCGAAGACCAGGGATTCCGCATCGAGAGTAAGAAATATCCGAAGCTGCAGGAGATGGGCTCGGGAGGACTGTATTACACCCAGGATCAAGTCCGCGAAGTAGTGGAATACGCGGCCGAGCGGGGGGTTCGGGTGGTTCCAGAGTTCGATATGCCGGGGCATACGAGTTCGTGGATGGTGGGTTATCCGGAGCTGGCGAGCGCGCCCGGGCCCTATGAGCTGGAGATGCGGTGGGGAGTGTTCGATCCGACGATGGACCCGACCCGCGAGGAGACCTACGAGTTTTTGGATGGATTCATCGGCGAGATGGCGGCGTTGTTTCCAGATGAGTACTTCCATATTGGCGGCGATGAGAATAACGGTAAGCAGTGGAAGGAGAACCCACAGATCCAGGCGTTCATGAAGGAGCATGGCTACCGGACGACGGCGGAGCTGCAGACGTACTTCAACCAGCGAGTGCTGAAGATCGTGCAGAAGTACGGTAAGAAGATGGTCGGGTGGGACGAGATACTGACGCCTGACTTGCCCAAGGATGCGATCGTACAGTCGTGGCGTGGATACAAGTCGCTGGACCAGGCGGCGCGCGAAGGGTATGGAGCAATTTGGTCGACCACGTATTACCTCGACCATATGGGTCCGGCCGAATATCACTATCTGTCAGACCCGTTGCCGGCAGACAGCAAACTGACCAAGGAGCAGGCATCCCACATTGTGGGAGGCGAGGTATGCGCGTGGGGCGAGTTTCTGTCGCCGGAGAACATCGACAGCCGTATCTGGCCACGAACAGCAGCAGTGGCAGAGCGATTCTGGTCGCCGCGCGACGTGAATAACGTGGCAGACATGTATCGGCGGCTGGACGTCGTGAGCGTCTGGCTGGAGCAGGACGGATTGCAGCACTTGTCGAGCACCAATAAAATGCTGCGCCAGATTTCGGGCACCGAAGAGCTGGGGCCGGTAGGCATGCTGGGCAAGATTTCCTCACCGGAAGGCGTGGGCACTCGGGAGCAGATGAACCATCACGGGACGCCCAGCACCCAGCTCATTCCGCTGGTGAAATTGACGGATGCGGTTGTGCCCGACCCTTCGTACCGGCGGCAGTTCGCGGCGTTAGTCGACGAACTGCTGAGCGACGCTCCGAAGTTTGGGGCGAGGTCGGAAGAGTTGGCCACGACATTTCAGGAGTGGCGCGACATGGGGCCAGGGTTCGGCGCGATTTCGGCGAAGGCCCCGGTGTTGCTGAATGCCAGCAGCCGGGTGTTGGAGTTGGAGCAGTTGGGAAGCGGAGGGCTGGAAGCGCTGAATTATCTGCGTTCGGGAACTGCGCCTTCGTCCCAGTGGAAGGAGACACAGATGGCCCTGATCAAGGAAGCGGAGGCTCCGGACGAGTCGCTAGTGAAGCTGCCATGGCTGGGGTCGTATCGCGCGCTGATTTTGGCGGCTGCAGACGTGGGTGGTCTGCACAAGACGGAACGAAAAGAGTGGAAACAGAAGGTCATGAGCGAGGCGGCGAAACAGGAACCGAAACAGAAATACACCTGGTGAGCAAGACCAGTTGCCAGTAACCAGTTTCCCTTCGCCTCTAGTCGATGCCGAGTTGCTTGCGGGCGTCGGGAGTGAGGCGCTCCGGGGTCCATTGCGGATACCAGACGATTTCAACCTTGGCGTCGGTTACTCCTGGGATGCGCAGCAAGCGTTGTTTCACCTGATCCGTGATGTAGCCCGATGAGGGGCAACCGGGAGCGGTGAGCGTCATCTCAACTTCGACGTCGTTGCCGTCGAGGTTGGCGCCGGCGGTCGGTTTAACACGCACTTCATAAATGAGTCCGAGATCGACGATGTTGACGGGTATCTCGGGGTCATAGCACTCTTTGAGCGCGACAAAAACATCTTCCTGGGTTATGGACATTCCATCCTCGCTATGAAAGATTGTAGCGGGTTCGAAGTTTGTGGGTGAGTCGGGGAAGAAATTAACCAACCGCGGATTTGCAAGGACAACGGGACCCCGAGATCAAGTCCACCGCAGATATCATTCATTAGGCAGAATAGGTCTTGAGTTGAAGGTTTCGTTAGAGGGCAATTTCACATCGAAAGCACCGGGTGCGACCCGGCCAAAGGAGAGGTTCATGTCCCAAGAATTGGAAACATTCCTCAACACATGGGAAGAGGAAACCAAGAAGACGGTCGCAATGCTGCAGTCGCTGCCGGTTGATAAATATGACTTTCGGCCGGATACGGGCGGACGGTCGCTGGGCGAGCTAGCGTGGCACCTCCCAGAAGCCGAGGCCTACATGACGTACGGCATCGAGCAAGGTGCGTTTGGAATGGGCATGAAGCCACCCGGCATCGAGCGTCCGAAAACAATCGCGGAACTGACGCCCGGGTTCGAACGTGTCCATGCGGACGCGGTGCAACGGGTGCGGAAACTGGCTCCAGCCGATCTCGACCGCGAGATCATGTTTTTTACCGGCACACCGGTGACCGTCCGGCAGGTTCTGTGGACGATGCTGCTGCATCACGAGATCCATCATCGCGGACAGCTTTCACTGATGTGCAGGCTAGCCGGAGGCTGCGCGCCAGCACCCTACGGGCCAAACCGCGAGGAGATGGCAAAGATGCGTGAGAAGATGGCCGCAGCAGCGAAATAAGGGAAATACTCGCCGCATTCGGAAAGGGACAGGTGGTGATTCGAGCAGGCAGAATGTGTCCTACACGAACACCACCGTTTTGTTTTGATATACCAGCACGCGGTTTTCCAGGTGCCAGCGCACCGCGCGCGAGAGTACGACCTTCTCCAGGTCGCGGCCCTTGCGCATCATGTCTTCGACGCTGTCGCGGTGAGAAACCCGCACGATGTCCTGCTCGATGATGGGCCCTTCATCCAGACCCGCGGTTACATAGTGACTGGTGGCGCCGATCAGTTTAACTCCGCGATCAAAGGCCCGGTGATACGGCTTCGCCCCAACGAAGGCCGGCAAAAACGAGTGATGAATATTGACCAATCGAAGCAAGTGATGACCAACAAATTCAGGACTGAGGATCTGCATGTAACGGGCAAGGATGATGAGGTCGAGGTCTAGTCCGAGGAGATGAAACATCTCTTGCTCGGACACGGCTTTGTTCTGCGGCTCGGCCAGTAAATGAAACGGGACGCCATGAAACTCGGCGAGGCGCTGGGCGGCGGGATGGCTGCCGATGATGGTTACGACATCGCAAGCCAACTCCCCGGTACTGTGGCGATAGAGCAAGTCAGCCAGGCAGTGATCGTAGGCAGAGACGAGAATGGCGACCTTAGGCCGGTAGTCAGTGAGCGCAAGGTGATATTTGATTTGGAACGCGTCGGCCACTGGCTTAAAGTGCTGGTCGAACGCCGACACTGGAATATCGAATCCCTCCAAGTCCCATTCCAGGCGGGAGAGGAAAAGCTCGCGACCACCGTCTATATGATCGTCGGCGTGGAGCACGCTTCCGTTGTGGGCAACGAGGAATTGCGCGATGGCGGCCAGCGCGCCTTTGCGGGCCAGGGCGATGGGACTACTCAGTAACAACACAGCAGTATTCTTCATGGACAGCGATCCTGAGCTTCGGCGGCACGAACGCGGTGGCCGGCCAGAGGAGGAATTGCTTCCACGGCAAAACGCGCAGCTTCAAGATAAATGCGAAAAGTATTTTAGTATGGAGCCTTATGGCAGTGCTTGGTGAGAAGTGGAGGCGACGATGAAAGCGATTCGAGTACATGAGTTTGGTGGACCGGAAGTGCTGAAGCTGGAGGACGTAGCCGACCTGCAACCCGGGCCGGGGCAGGTAGTGGTGCGAGTGCATGCGGTTGGGGTCAATCCGGTGGAGGCCTATATACGCACTGGTACTTACGCGATCAAGCCCAATCTGCCTTACACCCCTGGGGCTGATGCTGCTGGAGTGATTGCGACCGTGGGCGAAGGCGTAACCAGCGTGAAAGCCGGCGACCGCGTATATACGTCGGGTTCGCTGAGTGGGACGTATGCGGAGCAGACACTGTGTACAGAGGCGCAAGTGCATCCGCTGTCAGCGAATGTGAGCTTCGAGCAAGGCTCGGCGATGGGTGTGGCGTATGGCACCGCGTATCGCGGAGCGTTCCAGCGGGGCGGACTGAAACCAAGCGAGACGGTGTTGATCCACGGCGCAAGCGGAGGTGTGGGAACTGCAGCAGTTCAATTGGCTCGAGCCGCGGGTGCCGTCGTCATAGGTACGGCCGGGACTGACGCGGGATTAAAGCTGGTGGTGGATCAGGGTGCGTACCATGCGGTGAACCACACGGCTGCGGGTTACCTCGACGAGTTGATGAAGCTGACGGGTGGGCGCGGGTATGACCTAATCCTGGAAATGGTGGCCAATAAAAACCTGGCGAATGACCTTAGTTTGTTGGCCAAGAAAGGCCGAGTAGTGGTGATTGGCAATCGCGGGACGATCGAGATTAATCCTCGAGACGCGATGTCGCGCGAGGCTGACATTCGGGGTATGACGCTTTTCGCGACCAGCGAACAGGAGGCGCGCGAAATGCGTGCGGCACTAGGGGCAGGCCTGGAGAACAGCACGTTGCGACCGGTCGTTGGGCAGAAGATTCCCCTGGCAGAGGCTGCGCGAGCGCACGAGGAGATCATGAAACACTCGGGCGCGCTGGGGAAGATGGTGCTGGTAGTCGGATAAAAGCCGGAACCAAGTGCGGCCACCGATACGCGGCGTTGTTAGCAGGCAGGTTCCGGACGAGAAGTCGCGTCGCCACCAATAGTTTCCAAACATACAATCGGGGAATGAGACGAGGACCGCGTTGGTGTGCATCGACCGCCATGTCTGTTGTGTTACTGGGCGTATGTCCGACATTGTGGAACTCACTCCCAGCTCAAACAGGTGGGCTCCCGGCGGAGGGCTCTGCGTTTCAGCAGGCGGTTGTGCGGTCGATGGCCGGCAAGCGGGGCAGTGCGGTGGTAATCGATGTAGCGACCGGCAAGGTCTTGGCTGCGTATCACCTGGACGTCGCGGCAAGAAGGCTGGCGCTGCCGGGGTCGAGCATCAAGACATTCACGCTGCTGACATTGCTCGAAGCCGGCAAGATTAACGAGCAAACGACGCTGATGTGCAAACGCACGCTGAAAGTCGGCGGACACAACCTGGACTGCACCCACCCAGAGATGAAGCAACCGTTCGATCCGGCGACGGCGCTGGCGTACTCGTGCAATACCTACTTCGCGACCATGGCGACGCGGCTGACTCCGACTGAGTTGCGGGACAGTTTGCTCTCGTACGGATTCGGTTCGCCCAGTGGACTGGCACCGAACGAGGCGTCGGGCAGTGTCGCGTTGGCAGCTTCGCAAGCGGAGTTGCAAATGCAGGCCATCGGGGAGTGGGGCCTGCATGTGACACCTCTGGAGTTACTTCACGCCTATCAGAAGGTGGCACAGCTTTCGCGCAAGCACAACGCGAAGGTGAATCCCGTGTTCGCTGGGTTGGAGGGCTCGACGGCTTACGGGATGGGTCGGCTGGCGCAGCCGGAGGGGGCGATGAAGGTTGCGGGTAAGACCGGCACGTCGCTGGTGGAAGAAGGCTCGTGGCGACACGGCTGGTTCGCAGGCTATGCGCCCGAGGGGAATCCTGAGATTGCGTTGGTCGTGTTCCTGGAGAAGGGAAATGGACCAGTCGACGCTTCCGGAGTGGCGAGGGAAATCTTCTCAGCCTACGCGGCCGAACGTGGGCGGGGTGTTTCGCACGGGGTCGGCCGTTGAAGCGATGCGCGATCGCGTTAGTAGCTTCGCTGTTGGTTTGGGTTGGCGACGCGCGGACGCAGCGGAGTGCGAAGTCGACCGGATTCCCCCAGATCGTGCGAGTGCGGTTATGGTACCTACATCCCCAGCAGGAACTGAAGCTACAGGCAGACGCCGGGCTCGCAAAGTTCAGGAAGTGTGCAAATTGCGCCGAGAGCGCACTGACCACGCTGACGCTGCGTGCAGTGGGGGCGCGAATCCAAATTGGCGTGACGAAGGATCTCGCGACGGAGGTGCGCGTCAGCGGCCTGTATCAGATCGTAACCCCGGGCGCGCCGCTGCTGAAGGCAGACTTTCCTGTCGATATACGCGCCAGCGAAGGCCATCTGCTGGTAACGGCGTCCATGCCGATGGACGAGTACATCGCAGGCGTGCTGGCCGGCGAGACAGGCAACTTCAGGTCCGATGAAACCCTGAAGGCGATGGCGGTTACGGCTCGCACCTATGCGATGCACTTCGGCAGCCGGCACGCGGTGGACGGCTTCGACTTTTGCGACTCGACACACTGCCAAAACCTGCGACTGGCAGACGTCACTCCCCGGCTGAGAAGAATCGTCGAATCGACTGCGGGCGAGGTGCTGTGGTACGACGGCGAGCCCGCTGCGACCTATTACCACGCCAATTGCGGCGGCATGACGGAAGACGGGCGCTACATCCTGGGCAATAACGAGCAACGCGCCCCTTACCTGAAGCAGCACTCCGATACTTACTGCGTGCGCAGCAGCAGTAATCAATGGCGCAGTGAGGTGAGCACGCAAGAATTGCAGCGCGCTCTGGTGGCGGAAGGCGTAAGCGTGCCGGGGCACTTACGAGCGGTGTCAGTGTTGCAACGCACGGCGAGTGGGCGGGTGGAGTTTCTGACAGTGACAGGCGGCCAGGGTGTCATGGTGCCAGGGCTGACGTTTCGCACTGCGATCGGACGCAACATTGGATGGGAGCGGCTGAAGAGCAACTGGTACGACGTACGCGTCGGGGGAGACAAGGTCGTGTTTCACGGACGCGGTTCGGGACACGGCGTCGGACTGTGCCAAGTAGGGGCCGAGGTGATGGGCGAAGAGGGGCACTCGCATCGCGAGATCCTGAGCTATTACTACCCAGGAACGAAGCTGGGCGTCGGTGCGCAGGGAACGCAGTGGCAGCAACTGACGAGCGAAGACGTCGTGCTGATGACCACGCGTCCAGAGCGTGATCGCGCGCTGCTGCCAATGGCGACACGAATGATGCATGAGGCGGAGGAAGCCACGGCATTGGTGTACAACGGCGCGGCCAAGTTGAAGGTGTACGCAACCGTGGCGGCATTTCGCGATGCAACCGGCGAGCCGGGCTGGGTGGCGGCATCAACTCGGGGGCAGACCATCCGTATGCAGCCAACCGATGTGTTGAACGATGCGGATACGCTGGAAAGCACGTTGCGGCATGAGTTGCTGCACATGCTGGTGGAAGAACACGCGAAGCCAGGGACTCCGCTGTGGTTTCGGGAAGGGCTGGTGCTGTACCTGACGAATCCACATTCGGGAACGGCGACGAGTGGAGCGTTCGACAGCGTGGCGGCATTAGAGAAAGCCTTACGCAGTCCAGCGAGTGAGCAGGAGATGAGGCAGGCGTATGCCGAAGCGCAGGCGAGAGTGACGAGGTTGGCTCAGCAAAACGGGAAAGAGGCGCTGGTGAATTGGCTGCAGAATGGGCTGCCCGAAAAGCAGTAGAGCGGTTCTACGATCAGATCAGAAAATCCACTTCGCGTTACCGTGTTCTATCCATGTATAACACAACGATTTTAACAATTGCTTATCCTGCACATTTTAAAGATAGTTACACGCGTAATTCGTGATTTGCCAGATGGATATTTCGCATCAGTTATGTAGTTTGGTAGTCGGGTACTACTGTATAACTTGTTCCTTCACTCGCGGCGCCGAGCGTTTCCAACCTGAGTTTTCAAAGGGCCGGTACGAACCAGCGGCCTAAGCGCGGTCGGGAGAAACACATCTCCCTTAGCCTCACATGTCTTACTTACACCGTGGGGGACAGGCGCGAAAGGACGAAGGACACATCGCGTTGTGATAAGGGGCAGCGCGATTTAAGTCTGGGAATCAGCGGATCGGTAAGGCGGATTTGAAGCGTAGCGACATCGTATGCCGTCCCTGCCGGGACTGAGGTGTTTCTTTTACATCTACCCAGCGCCGAGGCGCTGGGCTTTGATATGTCGTCCCTCCGGGGCAGATTTCTCATTGACTCGCGGGCCTTACTTCGGGTTCGTGGAGTCTGGCGATGCGGCTGGTTTCTTGTCCTTGTCGGCATCCTTGGGTGGCGGCTTCAAGCCACGAGTCGACATGCGCTCGTCAGTCTTAACCTTATCCCCTTCGGTCGTGCTCTTCGTCGACGTCAATTTCTTCGGATTCGTAGACGACTTCTTCGTGTTGTTGCTGGTCTGTTGATCCGTCGGCTGGGCGCTCGGAGCCTGAAATGCGACGCTCGGAATGACGCACAGTGTGCACGTGGCGATGATCGAAAGTGTCATGGTGAGCAGCTTCTTCATGTGCGATCTCCTCGGAATGGGACTCATGAGCCAGGTGGAGATACCCCTCAATTGCGGGGTGCAGGACGAGCAGAACCAGGGGAAACAGGAAGTCGAGGCAACGGGAAAAAACAATCGCCGCAAAATACGCGGCCAGCGCTGGTATGAACAGCAGTAACAATACCAGAACACGCTTCCACACGCCGGAGCGACGCGATGCAATCCATAACATGCCGATTGCAAGCGCGACATCGATGAAGGCCGCAAGCCAGCGATTTACCTTAAAGAGCACCCGGTTATCGAGCAGACCTTCGATGTAATTGGCCTGCAAGTACATACCGCGCAGCGGTCCGACCGGACTACCATGGCTATCAAGATAGTCCTCGTCTCCACGCTCATCTTTGTAACCGTGACGGTTACCACCGATCAAGACGATCCGGCCACGCAACAAGCCATGCGCGACTGCGACGCGCTTGTCCTTCAGTTGTGTACATACCCCAGCATTCCAGGTCTTGCCCGGCTGCGGACCGCACACTATTTCCACGGCCGAGATGGGGCCATTGTGCAGGTCGTCAATCTTGAGTTCAGGGTTGACGAAGGCATCGACCGGCATGAACGTGGTGTAGACGAACTCGTGCTGTGCAAACACATCAGCAAGCGCCTTCTCTCTCGGGGTGGGAGTGTTTCGAGCGTGTTCGTAGGCGTCGGTGGTCTGGAGTGCAAACGAATAGTAATCGACACTTCTTTGCTGGTCGTCGAAGCCGGCGGTGACCAGAGGCACCTTACGATAGTCATCGCCGGGGTTGTCAAAGCCGAAGCGAGCGACCCACCAGGGGCGTTGCGGGTCCTCCTCTTCGGGAAACTGGTACGAGATAACCCCCGCAGACGATACAGTTTCGTTGTCGAAGATTTGCGGCGCGGGCTGCATGTCGTGGCGAAAGCCGAAGGCCAGCACGACCGGGATCTGGGCACTTTGGGCTTCGCGAATGGCTTGCAGTAGGGCCTGATCGTCAGGGTTGAGGGGGCGAGTTTTGCCCTCTTGCGGACGGTCGAAGCTCTCTTCGTCCAGATTAATGTCCAAAGCAATCACTGCGGCCTTGGAAGAGACAGCGGCTTCGACCAGTTCAGCCAGAAACTTGCGATCCGTCAGCGCGTTTCGAGTTTCATTGCCTAGATAGTCGTAAAACGTTCTGTCGTCGATCTCAATCGGGACTACCCACTCGACATGCGGCTTCCGTGGCGACAGGTTCGTGATCCACTGAGAAGTGTGCAGTTGCCAGGTGATGAGACGGGGAAAATCGTCTTTAAAGTCCTCATACTTGAAGCTGAGGAGGCCCACGACAACGATCAAGACCAGCGCGGGGATGTCGAGCCAGGGGAAGCGACGGTGGATGGCGCGCCAGGAGAGCATACGAGCAATCTCAATTCAGGCTGGTCGGAGAAGAATACCGCAAAATGGCCCGTGAAGCGTCGCGGAAACGTCGCGTACGTCAGGGGCCACCATGAGGGCCCGGTGCTGCTCCAATCGGAACGCCGAGTACGATTTCGTCGCCCTGGTCGCTCTGCGCCATCACCGGAACCTGCTGCTGTTTAGCGCGGGCGGCCACTTGGTCGCGAACGAAGAGGTAGAGCTTGCCCATGGTGTCCATGCCCTTGCTTTGCTGCAGACCCTGGAGCAGGTAGTAAGTAAAGTAGCCGTGACCGAGCGAGGCACTCTCGAGCGACTCCTGATTTTCCTGGCTGGCGGCGAGGATCACTCGACCGGCACCTGAGCTCATACGCTCAAGCGTGGTGGCCGAGACGGACTTGAAGTTCAACGCGGCGGAGACGGTCTTGGTCCCGCCGGAACCGGCAGCGGCCCCGCTGAAGCAAGTATCGAGAAAGACCGCGACACGCTGGGCGTGAACGCGGCTGGCGACGGTGTTCGCGACATCAACCATAGGCAGCGCGGTGGCGAAGAGGGCATCGTGGTCGATGTCTTTGTCGGTGTCGGAGGTGCTATCTCGGGCGGCGCCACTCTTGGGAGTGATTTCGGTGTCGGCGGTAATGATGTAGTTGACTCCGGCGCTGTCGAAGTCGCGCGAAGAGCCGTGAGTGGCGATGTAGATAACGACCAGGTCATCAGGCTGCGCGTTGCGGGCGAGCCAGTTGAGCTTCTCGCGAATGTTGCGAGTGGTAGCTTGCAGGTCGGTGAGCACGGCGACGTTAGAGGGCTTGAAGCGTCCGACGTTGGCGCTGAGCAGCGACTGAGCAAAGCTGTTGGCGTCGGCGGTGGTGTAGTGCAGTACCGGAATGCTGGGATCACGAAACTTGCCGATGCCGACAACGAGTGCCCACTTTTCGCGCACCTGCGAGGTGGGTTTAGCCTCGGGGCTGGTGGAGAGAACGAAGGGATTAAGTTGTTGCTGCAGGGCCTCGGAGTTGTTCTGGCGCGCCTTTTCGAGCGAGTAGTCGGCGAGACGGGCGTTGCCCAGTTTGCGCTCGAGCAGCGAGCGGTAATACCAGGCGTCACCGAGGCTGATGCATTCGGCGGTGGCGGTCTTGAGAAGTTCGACGGCGTCGCGAATTTGCGAAGGCGAACTGTTGGGCTGAACGCGCTCCAGCGCCTGGACCATTAGATCGGTGCCGGCGCCACAACGTTCCTGGGCTGAGACGCACGCGCATAGGATCAGCGTAGCGAGCGCGATGCGAGAAATGAGGCGAAGCGACATGGTCAGTGCGAGGGCGACTGACGCGCCTTGGTCTTCATGGCGGTGAGGACTTTGCCCTTCACGCCGTTTTGCGCGAGTTTCACTTGCCCATCCACGCTGAGATCGAAGTTCACCGCGCCAGCGGAGCGAATGGTGTCGAGAATGTTGTCTTCATCCACGCCAGCCTTCACCATCTGGATGATCTGATCGTTGGTGAGGGGAGGGCCGGATGGTTTCTTCGGAGGTGGCGCCACCATCGATTTGGCGACGGTCGTGTTGCCTGTTCCTGATGAGGTCGATTTAGCCGAGGTGCTCTTCGTCTTGCTCGCCGTGGAAGATCCGCTGGCTGACTTTGTCGTCGTGTTGTCGTTGGCTGCGGACTTTGTACCGGTATCGGCGGCGGCCACGGTCTTCGGCTGACTGCTCAACGTCTTATAGTGCGCTATAGCGGTATCGATGCGGTTCTGCGGCTGCATGAAATACTTTTCGGCCGGCTTGTCATCGATGGCCCTGCCATAGTTGATGGCGGCTTCATCCAAGTATTTCCGTGCGGCCTTTGGATCTTCGGACGCGTAGGCGAGCGCCTCGTAGGCGACACCGATGTTGTACAGACGGTAAGCGTCATCTTCCTTGCTGGGGAAGGGCGTCATGGTCTCGAGGGCTTCGAGGTTGCGCGTCCAGAGCTCGGACTCGGCGAGTTTGTTGGCGTCGTCAAGCTTGCCGCGCGCGAGCAACACTTCGACAGGCTCTTCGGTGTTGACCAAGCGGGAGGCGATCTGCGAAACAACGTCGCTCATCAGCACGTCGCGCAACTCGCCGGCGGTGGGCGGCTTGTCTGCCTCCAGCTTGCCATGTTTCAGCTTGTCCCATGTGTGCGACAGTGTTCCGGTGACGCCTCCTGATGTGGAGCCGTACTGGTTGAACTCGTCGTCGTACTTGGCAGTGACATTGTCGGAATCAAGCGTGCGTCCGCTGTGGGCATCTTTCGCCTGATAGGCGACTTTCAGGATTCCGCTGTAACGGGTGACCGACTCTTGCTGAGGTTTTTTCGATCCGGGGACGTAGGTGGAGTGCGTGGACGTCTGAGCTTGCGGCGGAGAGTACTCGGTAATCGTGCAAACAATGACGGAGTCGGGATGCTTGTCGTCGGAGCGCAGACGGTGATCGTCTTTCAACAGCTCGGCTTCAAGCATGTCACGCAGCGCGCTAACGACATCCGGCTGGACGCTGTGCCCGCTGACCTGGACGTCGATGGCGGTGCCGTCAAGATGCGCGATAGGCGGCAGCTTGCGATGCAGAGTGATCTTCTTCTTGGTCGAGCCGAAGCCCTGGGCCAGTGTTGTCGATGACAGGCCGATTGCAAGGAGCAAGCAAAACGCTGCCGGCCGCACTGGTAGCCAACGAACGAAGTGCAGGAAGCGTGGCATGGGCCTCCTAACGAAATGGACGTGTCGCCACATCAGGCTTGGCAGGCGCACAAAAAGTACCAGCACTATAGCAAGATTTGGGGCGGAAAGTAATGGGGCCAAGTCAACCACGGGATCCAACGGTCCTTAGTGCCAGAAGTTGCGCACCCAGCGGTGCGGGCGAAGCTTCGCGAGCATTTCCGGCGGCAACGGACCGGCATCGGAGGCGGCGACGTTGGCGGCTACGTGGCGAACATTGCGCATACCGGGGATCACGGTCGAGACCGCTGCTGGCGTGAGGCAGAAGCGTAGGGCAAGCGTTGGGAGTTCGTCGAGGGAAATGCCGGTGTCGCGGACGATGGCCTGCACTGCGTCCCAAACTTCCTGCTTACGATTGCCGCTGAAGTAGTTTTGCCGGAAGTCGCCGTCGGGGAACTTGGTGTCGGGGGTTAGCTTTCCGGTGAGTGCGCCTTCGTCGAGAGGCACACGCACGATCACGCCGATGCCGTGCGTTTCGCAATAAGGGAAAAGCTCGTCCTCGGGGACTGGTCGAAGATGTTGTAAATAACTTGCACGCTGTCGATGAGGCCGGTGGCGAGTGCCTTGAGAACATTGGCGGGCTGATGGTTCTGGATGGAGATGCCGATCAGTCGGACTTTGCCTGAGTCCTTGAGTTGGCGGACGGTCTCTTGCCATTCGGGCTCGCCGGCCCAGTCGTCGTGCCAGGTGTGGAACTGGTAGATATCGATTTGCTCGCGCCCCAGGCTGCGCAGTGTTTTTTCGAGCGAGGCGAATACGTGTTTGCGGGGAAAGGTGCGCCGCAGCGGCGAGCCGGATTGTATATCCCACATGTAGTCTTGTGGCGGAACTTTGCTAGCGATGATGATGTCGGCAGACTTGCCAAAGGCGCGAGCGATGAGCTGTTCGCTGTGCCCTTCACCGTAAACCAGAGCGGTGTCGAAGAAGTTGACACCGGCGTCGCGGGCGGCGTGTAGCGAACGCAGAGATTCGTCATCATCGGCGCCGACCCACATAGCCTTGCCGATACCCCACGCGCCGTAACCAATGTCGCTGACTCTGAGTCCAGACTTGCCGAAGTTGCGGTATTGCATAGTATGAGTGCTCGATTCTGCCCCGGGTATGGCGGGCACCGATGATCTTACTCCGAGAACATCTGCCGAGTCAGCGCCAACAAGAATTGGCGTCTGGCACTAAGGCTCATGTAAGTTATGGCACTGCCTGGTGAATAGCTTGCACCAAGGTAGGAGCTAGTTGCAGTCCTTCACAGGTAGCCAAGAAATTCCTGCAAAATAGTTCGAGAATGCGGGATTTCCACTTGCAATTTACTGATAGTTAGGGCAATGTAGGATTCACGTAGGAGAGTGCCCGATGTTCCATAAAACGCAAGCTCGATGCGTAGGTGGCTGCAGCCGAAAGCGGCATGCGACAACCGCCGGGCCATCTTTGGAAATTGTCGCTAGCTCCCGGCGACTTGACCCTACGCAACCGCAGACAAACTAAGGCTCGCTGAGTAGTTAACGGCAGCACGGTCCGCTTATAGGTCAAAGTTCGCCCATGGGCGGCGATAGGTCTACTCGCGGACTATCTCCGCGATAACAAGTTCACGCCGGTGGTGGAGAAGGTAAGTTTCTTCTTCACACAGAAGAGGGTAGGGCCAAAATCCTGCCGGATTACGCTGTTGCGGATGGAGGGACGTGGTCCCAAGTGCACAACCATCCGCAGGCAGCGGTCCAGTCTCAGATGTACCAGAGGTTCGCCGGCGTGATGCAATTCTCAAAGCGGTAGTAAGCGTGAAATCCAAACGTGAAGGAGGTGAGACATGGAGAGCTTAGTAGTTGCATTTATCTTGGCGCTGGTCGCGGCGATCGGCTATGTCGGGCGCGACCGCAGCCTCGATGGCGTCGAGGTATCTCTGTGTCTCACCTGTGTTAACGCGATGATCAGCCGCGGTACTCGGGGCGAGGAGCGGGTCGCGTGCACCTACGGTGCTGCGCTACGCCCCGTAGATTTCACCGTCTGCGAATGTACCGGATACTGCGGCAAGCGGGACACCAGCAAGTTGGTGAAGATTGAAGGGTTCGCACGAGAGGGCCGAGAAGTGTACGAGGAAGTCGCGATTTCGTAATCTCGAGCCTTTTGGTCAAAGAACCGCCGGTGGCGGAGCCATAGCTTCGTCGCCGGCCTCTCTCACAGTGTAAGAGGTACCCGATTTGATGCCAGGTGACGGATTCATCGACAATTCACCTGCGGTTGATAAGGGCTTGAACTAAAAAGCACATCCTATGGTGCAGGAGTACGCAAATCCGCTAGGAACGGCAGGCCGAAGCGCATGGCGATTCGCGAGGAAGTCCTGGCGAGCCCGCCGGGACACCGATGTAAAAGCACGCTGCTGCTCGACGGGTTGCCTTTTGCACCAGGAGACATAACCGCCGGCAGCGAAGACGAACTGCAAGCCGTCGTTGTTGGCAGTGCCTCCGTTTGTGACCTCCCGATCTCCATTCGCGACTCCCGCTTCCTGAAAAACATTGCCCGACGGAGCTCCAGCGGAGAAGCTCCCCGCAGCACCTACCTGGAACTGCAGGAATTCCTGAACGACCACGGACAAGTTTGGGAGAACAGTTGGATCCGCTTTCCCGAGCGGCGGCTGAGTCGGCACGCGCTCAACACATTTCTGGCAGACCTGAAGATCGGTGAGCGCGGACAGTTGAAACGCCATCGTGCGGACTCGGTGAAATTCACCTTTGAGCAAGCAGGCGAGACGTGGCTGCGGATTCCCGATCAGTTATGCGCTGAAGCTGGCATTGGCTGACCTGTCGGGTACGCAGCCGCACATGCCCGAGAAGATGCGACGGGAAGCGAAGCGGCTGCTGCGGCACTTTTCCAACGACAATACTTCGCCGGAGACGACCTCGTTTCACGTGGTGGGTCCAAGGGAGCAGGTGCTGATTGGCGAAGCCGTAGCGGGCGAATCGGCGCGGCGGTTTTTGTTTACGTCGCTGCTGATGTCGTGGGCGAACTTGCGCTTCGGGTTGCTGGAGTCGGGGCAGCGCGCGCTGGTGTATCACGCTCCGCATCCTCCGGTGAGACAGACTGAGCTGTCGTCGTGCATCTCTGATTCGTTCTACCGCGAACTGTTCATGAGTCCGTGCTTGTCGGGCTGGGACGACGGCGAAGCGAAGTCCGATTACATGCACCTGTGCCACCAGGTGTTGAGCCGCAGCCAGCTGAATTCGGTCGCTAAGCTGCGCGAGGCCGGGATCATCTCGAATAACCTGATCGTGTTGCCCAGCCTGTCGAATGTGAGCCTGGCGAACAACGGCATCCACATCACATACGGAAGCCGCACGCTGACGCGGGCGATCGCTGACGGTCTCGGAGGCGAGTCACAACACGAAGAGAAGCGCCTGGGTGACCTGGCGATCAAGATCTTCGAGCACTTCCTGGTTTTGTTTGTGGGGACGTACTCGGCGGCGCCGTATCGGATCGACTTCGCCGAGTTTCATCCCGAAAAGCTGCTTTCATTCTTGCCGCACGAGTTGGACTTCACCCATTTGCGGCTGATGTGGCGGGAGTGGCAGGAAAAGGCCGAGTTGCGGGTGCTGGGACGGGCGTTCACGCCCTACGGACCACACGGTCTCGACAGCTTTATGGCGCGCCTGTTCAGGCTGCGCGGCGATCTGGTGCCCGATTATCGGCTGCTTAACTATCCGGTGGCGTGGCTGGCGACGGAGCAGACTTCGGCGCTGGACGGAACACCGGGGAACGTGACGCGATTGGTTTCCGAGTTGGACGAGTTGGGGATCGTGGACCGGCGACTGTCGTTTTACATGCCGCTACGACTGCGGGAATTCGGCCAAATGGGGTTCTCGGGATTCGAAGGCCGGTACTACAGCCTGTTTCCGACGTTTCAGCGCGACATGGCGCAGGCGGCAAACCTGCAGCAACTGTTGCTTGATGGTTGCGTATCAATCTGGCGCTGAGTGGAACGGTAACGGCGGATGATATTCCGGACGATCCAACGTCGGAGAGCGAGCGACGCACGCCATTTTTCTTTGCGGCTGCCGGTCTGCCGGCGTTTTACGTCCACAAGAAAACCCGCAATGCGCTGCTGAAACAGATACTCCCACATTGTAAGAGCACGCGTTCGAGCTGGCGGCATCCGGACTACCTGCGTGTACCCATCCGCGAATATGGCGAGGCGCTGGTGACCTGGTTGCAACAAAACGCGCGCGAGACGATTGCGCAAGCTCAGGCGGATGTAACTGTCATGGAGTTGCGGTTTCGGTCTGGCGGACAAAGGCCTGCAGGCGCACCAGAGGATCATGGACGGTGTCATGGCGGAGTCAGGCGGCGGCGATCCCATGCGGATGGAAGCCCGCGAGTTCAATCGTATGGCCGAGCAGCATTATCGCGAAACGCTGCGGCGCGCCAACCTGCGCGAGGCGTTCGAGCAGTTGAAACAGGACGTGCGGGCGCTGGAGAAGTCGGAGCATCTTGAGCTGGGCCCGATGGTGAAGCACGCGGTGCGGGTGCAGGATCCGGTGCGCTTCCTGGAAAGCCTGGGAGAACGGCTGCTGAGTGACGAATTGACGGTGCAGGAAGTGGCCAGTGTTCTGAACCTGCTGCTCCTGCTGAGCACATTGGAGGAAGAACGAAACGCAGCACTCTAGGAACCTTCGCGGACTGAAGTCCGCGAAGGGAAGTTCGAATCAAGGCGCTATCGGCACGGCTAAAGCCGTGCCCTTTCAAACCATCGTGACCTGAACCATAACCGCATGGCACAAAAATCCAGTTTGAAACACCAATACATCGATCGCGCGACCGGAACGGTGGCCGACGAGAGGCTGATGGCGAACCGCATTATCCGCACGCTGTACTCGCCCAAGCTGGAAAACGCACCGCTGCTGTCGAGGTTGGCGTCGAGTCGCCGTATGTCCGAGGTGCTCGGCTATCTGAATTATGACAACGCCCTGTCGTCACGGATGTCAGGAATGCGGCGCTTCCTGCGCAATTGCGGCATCGATGTACGCGAACTAGTGGATGACCCCGCGAAACTCGATACGCCGCGCAGGGTGTTTGAGCGCAAGATCAAGTACTGGCAATACCGTCCACTGCCGCGGGCGGAGCGATGCGTGGTGTGTCCCGCTGACTCCCGGGTCATGGTGGGTTCGCTGCTGGAAACTTCGGGCCTGTTCATCAAGGGAAAGTTCTTTGAGTTTCCCGAGTTGCTGGGCGGCAACGGTTCGCACTGGACGCGACGCTTTGCGGATGGTGATTTCGCTGTGTTTCGCCTGACGCCGGAGAAATATCACTACACGCACGTTCCAGTGACGGGCGAAGTGGCAGACTTCTACGCCGTTCAGGGCCGCTACCACTCATGCAATCCGCATGCGGCGGTACGGCTGTTGACTCCTTACTCGAAGAATCGGCGGGTGGTGACCATTCTCGACACCGACTGCGAAGGCGGCGAAAAGATTGGCTATGTCGCGATGATCGAAGTTGTCGCGCTGATGGTGGGACAAATTGAGCAGCGCTATAGCGAAGAACGGTACGGCGACCCGCAGACTCTGGAGAAGGGAATGCGGTTACATAGGGGCGTCCCCAAGGCGCTATTCCGGCCCGGGAGCAGCACAGTGGTGCTGATGTTCCAGCACGGACGGGTGCGCTTCGCACAAGACCTGGTCCGCAATCAGCACAAAGCGGGCGTGCGCAGCCGCTACTCGTCGGGGTTCGGACAGCCGGTAGTGGAGACCGACGTGAAAGTTCGGTCGTTGCTTGCGCACCCGATGGAGGCACAGCCATGATCAACGTAATTTTCGTCACGACCCTGGCGGCGACGCTGTTTGGCGCGCTGGTGTGGGGCATCAAGACGCTTCCGGCCGAGCGGTGGCAGATGATCGCCGCGGTTCCGATGGCGAAGAACGGAAATGGTGAGTGGCAGGGACTGAATCTGACGTTTTATGGTTTCTTCAGCGCGACGGCGAGCACGTTCGGAGTCGCGCTGATGATCGTACTGTTGTCGTCGATCGGCACGTCGCTGCTGACGGCGGCAGCAGTGATCGCGACGATGATGGCGATCTGCGTTCCCGCGTCGAAAGTGCTGGCGCGCGTGATCGAGGGCAAGCGGAATACTTTCACGATAGCCGGCGCGGCATTCGTGGCGTCGCTGATTCTGCCTCCCGGAATGGTGTTGGTACAGCGCGGCTTGTGGCGGTGGTTCGACATCAGGATTTACGCGTTGCCGGTGCTGGCTGCGGCCGCAATTACGTACGCGCTGTCGGAGGCGATCGGCAGGATGGCGTGCCTGAGCTTCGGCTGCTGCTATGGCAAGCCGCTGAGCGAAGCGAGTCCGCGGCTGGCGCGGATGTTTTCACGCTTTCCGCTGGTGTTCCACGGCAGCACCAAGAAAGCGGCGTACGCTTCAGGACTGGCGGACGAACCACTGATTCCGGTGCAAACGATTACCTCGCTGGTGTTTACGCTGTCTGGACTGGCGGGCTTGGGATTCTTTCTAGCTGGACACTGGCGGCTGGCGGGCACTGTGCCAGCGTTGGCGACATGGAGCTGGCGGGCGCTATCGGAATGTTTGCGCGCTGACCATCGCGGGAACTCGCGGATTTCGGTTTACCAGTGGATGGCGCTGATCGCGATGGGGTATCTAACGCTGACGCTGAGCATCATTCCCGGCGGGGGACTCATGCCAAATCTAGCGGCTGGATTGGCGCAGGTGACGTCGGCGGGCGTGATTGTGCCGCTTCAGTTGCTGTGGGTGGGGCTGTTCCTCTATTACGGACGAAGCCGTGTGACCGGGTCAGTGGTTTCATTTCATGTTGTGGCTGAAAGAGTCTAGGAGATGGCACAAAAAAGCAGGCCCGCGAAATTGCCGGGCCTGCCAGAGTTGTTGCGGAGGGAAGCGAAATAACTACCGGCCGAGGCCAGCAGCCATGGTTTTCATGAGGGTGCCGTTCGCATCGTCATCTTTCACAGCCCAGGCGAATGCTCCACCTAGTCCACCTGTCCCTCGAACCTGAACGTAAGCCATCTTCACGCTAATGGTCGTGGGATCGTCGTAGCTCCAGAACGTCTGGGTCGATGGGTTATAGATAGAGATCGCGCCTCTTCGCCAATCGAAGGTCTTGGTGAATCCGGAGAGACTCTGCAAAGTGTTGTAGGTAGCGACTCCGTCGGTGGCGAGCGTATCGCCCGGTGGAGACGTGGCGGGACCGGTGGACGTCTGATATAGACCGTTGTTCGTGCTGGGTACGCCCTGCCATCCTGCGCCATACAGGGGCATACCGAGGACAATCTTTTTGCCGGGTACTCCAGCCTTCAGGTATGCGGTGATTGTCGCGTCAATAAAAAGACCTTGCCCCTGTTGGGGGTCCTGGAGCGTATCAAACAGCGGCGAAGCGTGGTTAGTGACTGTGTCCCACGATCCGGCATAGTTGTAGCCGTCGACGGTCAGGAAGTCGAGCAACCCGGCCACGGCGGGAAGGTCGATGTTGACGTAGTTCTGGCTTCCGGCTGGGGTGTCAGCTGTCAGCACATATTGCTTTCCGGTGGTCTTCGAGAGGGCGTTGAGTTGCTTGCGGAATTCCTGCAGCAATGCGGTGTAGTTCTGTTTATCGGAAGCGGTCGGGTATTCCCAATCAATGTGGAAGCCGTCGAACAACCCGGGAGCGGTGATGTTGCCATTCCAGTCGCTACCGACATTGCCCACGATGAACATGTCGATGCAGGAAGCGGCCAATGCCGTGCGTCCCGCGGGAGTACTGGCAGCCGCGATGAAGGCGTCGGTGTTGGCGGTCGAGGCGCCCCCAAGGGAGATCAGCGTCTTCAAGTTGGGATTCAACTGCTTCAGCTTGAGAATTTCAGCGAAATTTCCATATAGCGGCCACTGGCTGGCGATGCCACCCGTGGGCGGAAGATAAGGCGTTTCAAAGTCGGCCCACGCGTCGGCGATGGCGCAACTCGGGGTGGGACTGGTGGTCACGTTGGCAAAGGCATAGACGAAGTGCGACATGTGTCCGGCCACGCCGTTGGCCTGCATGTCAGCGATGTTGTAATTGGCGTAATAGATACTCCACTCTTCGAAGAACCCGGCGAGAACCTTGGGCTGCGGGCCTTGCGCCTGCGAAATCGCAGGGAACACGCAGACTGCCAGAACGAATAACGACAGAGCGAGGGCGCGCAAACGCGCGGTGGGTTGAATCATAGGAAATGCCTCCTGGAAGATCGAACAGCAGGAGTATAGACAGGCCTGATCGTTATTGCAACAAATTTGACCGAAATTGAGCGATTTTGATTGGACGGCCTGCGTTCCACCGCCGTGATGCACCACTAATGAGGGTGTTGGAGCAAATTGGCCAGCTGCTTGAGAGTGTCTGGGTTCACGTCGCTGACCAGCACGTAGCGCAGGCCGTCCTGTGTCCAGGTTTGCAGGTTGAACGAAGTGCTGTGGTCAGCGAAGGACGCTCCTGAAATGCTGAGTTGGGGCGTGTCGCGGAAGATGAAAGCGGAGATGAAATGCCGCTGGTACGTGAAAAGGAGTTGCGCGCCGGGCTCCTGGTGGAAGTAAGTGACGCGACCGCCGGTCAATGTGAAGGGCGAGCCTTGCAGATCGGGCACATCGAAGGTGAACGGGATTCGTCCCTGAAACCACGGCTTCACCGTATGACGGTCGGTTGAAACCACTTCCACGGGATTGGCGCTGGCGAGATCGGCGACGTGCAGGTCGGCAAACTCGGCAAGCGAACTGGGTTGCCGATAGCGGTTGACTGCGAAGAACGAACCTGCAGCCAGCAGCAGTAGAGCAGCGGCCGCCAGCGTCCAGCGCGGCCATGAGAGTACACGCGATTGTGGCGTCTGGATTTTGGTAACCGCGGGGGTATCACTCTCGGCGATTGCCGATGCCATGACACGGGCGCGCAGTGCCGGCGAGGCCACATAACGCTGACCGGCGCGCCGTGTAGCGCTTTTGGCTTCTAGTAAGGCAAGCGCTGCGGAGGCGCATCCAGTGCAGTCGGCAGCGTGCGAGCGAAAAGCTTCCATCTCGTGAGGAGATAGTTCCGCGTCAACGTAGGCGTCCAGCCGGGTTCGCCACTCCTGGCAGTTCATCATTGCTCCGACTTTCCGTGACCGCCTGAGACCACGCGCTCGCTTGCCAGTGCCTGGCGCAACAGTCTGCGGCCGCGTGCCACGCGCGACATCACGGTCCCGATGGGCACCGACAGAACCTCGGCAATTTCGCTGTACTTCATCTCTTCCACATCACACAGCAGGATGACTTCCCGGTACGCAATCGGCAATTCCTCGAGTGCCGCCTGCAAGGCCTCTCGGGTCGCCGAAGCGAGCGCGAAGGACTCCGGTGTTTCGCGCGTTACGCCCATCGACTCCGCATCCTCGGGTTCGAGGGGCACCGTCAGTTTGGCCTGCAGTCCGGTGCGCGACGTGAGAAACGTGTTGCGCAAAATGCGAAACATCCAGGCACGAAAGTCAGTGCCGGGCGTGAACGAGCCGAAGCCACGCAGGGCCTTGACGAAGGATTCCTGCACCAGGTCTTCGGCCTCGCTGTCATCGCGCGCCAGCCAGCGGGCGAAGTTGTAGAGTGCATCGAACAGCGGCATGGCCAACTGCTCGAATTGCTCGTGACTGGCGCTCGCTGGGTCCACTCCTCTACCTATTCAACTGCGTGTTGTGGGATTTATTCCCGTGGGCGGTCATTATCTCAATTTTTGCCAGTTGCGGCGGATTGCTGGGAATAAAAGTCCGACCGGCTAGTTAGACACATTGCAAGCCCAGGAGGTGAGCGATGAACGAGTCGGATGCAGGGAGACGGCCTCCCACAGGCACGAAAGAAGAGATCATCCATGATCACAATCACGACGGCATTGACCGCCGGGGATTTCTGAAATGCATGGCGTGGGCAGGCGCGGGTGCGTTCTGCGTGATGCAGGGTGGCGTTTTGCACTCTTATGCTTTGAATGGAATTGGCGGCTTTGGTGGACGTAAGCCGAAAGGCGAATTGAGCTTTGTGCAGATCAGCGATAGCCACATGGGGTTTAACAAGGCGGCCAATCCTGACGTGGCGGCCACTCTGCAGGCGGCGATCGACAAGATCAACGCGCTACCCGAGACGCCGGCGTTTCTGTTGCATACCGGCGACATCAGCCACCTCTCGAAACCTTTGGAGTTCGATACCGTTGACCAGATGCTCAAGGGCGCCAAGGTGAAAGAGGCGTTTTTCGTGCCGGGCGAACACGACGTGCTGAATGACGAAGGCAAGCAATACCGCGAACGTTACGCCAAAGGCACAGAGGGTGCCGGATGGTACAGCTTCGACAAGAATGGCGTGCATTTCATCGGGCTGGTGAATGTGATGAACCTTAAGGCCGGGGGGCTTGGGAGCTTAGGCAGCGAGCAACTGGAGTGGATGGAGAAGGACGTCAAGCACCTGTCAAAGAGCACGCCCGTCGTCGTGTTCGCTCATATTCCGCTGTGGAGCGTCTATCCGGAGTGGGGATGGGGCACGGAAGATAGCGCCCAAGCGCTGGGATACCTCAAGAAGTTTGGCTCGGTGTCGGTGCTGAATGGACATATCCATCAGACGATGCAGAAGGTGGAAGGAAACGTAACGTTTCACACCGCGATGTCCACGGCATTTCCGCAGCCCAAACCTGGCACAGCACCATCACCCGGGCCGATGAAGGTTCCGGCTGAACAACTGCGAGCGGTGCTGGGCATCACCGACGTGAATTATGTGCAGGGGAAACATGCGCTGGCGGTGACCGACGAGACGCTTGTTTAGTGGCCAGAGGCTAGTGGTTAGTGGATAGAAAAATCTTCCGCTTCGGGGCGTGCTGGGCCGGGCCCGCCTGTCGGAATGACGGAGCCGTTTAAGAACAATCAGAGAATATTTGTGAGAGTGAGAACAGGCATGAAGCACCATCAGTACATCGTTTTGGCAATTCTGTTGGCCTTGCAGCTCGCAGGGCAGGCACAGAACAAATCCGGGGCAACGCAGGACTCCAAGGCCGCGCCGGTGGAAGTCAAGATCGACAACTTCAGCTTTACGCCGGCAACCATCACCGTGACGGCCGGCACGACCGTCCGCTGGACGAACCGTGACGACATTCCGCATACGGTGGTGAGCGACGACCAGAAGTTTGAGTCGAAGGCGCTCGATACCGACGATCAATACTCCTATACGTTCACTAAACCTGGAACATACCCTTACTTCTGCTCGATTCATCCCAAGATGACGGGCAAAGTCGTGGTGCAGTGAGGAGCGGGCGATGGTGAATCCGTTCGATCCCAAAACTGTTCTGCTGGCAAAACACGCGCAACATGTGGTGCTGGTGCACTTCCCGATTGGCCTGTTCCTGGCCGCGGTGGGTTTCGACATCGCGGGTCTGTGGATGAAGAAGCCGATACTGGCCGTAGTGGCGCGTTACAACTTGCTGATCGCGGCCGTGGCTACGCTGCCGGCCATGGCCACCGGATTGTTAGCGTGGCAGTGGCAGTTAGACGGACACAGGCTCAAAGGAATTCTGTTGCAGCACTTGGTGCTGGGAGTGGCGTCGAGCTGCCTGATCTGGCTGGTGTGGTGGATTCATTTTCGAGCCAGCCGGAAGCCGGGAGAAAGTCTGCCGGGATACCGCCTGCCAATCGAACTCGCCGCCGCCGGGGTCGTTGCCATAACCGCTCACCTGGGCGGTTTTCTGAGTGGCGTGAACGTACCGGGATGACGGCGATTGAGTGTTCGGCATTTGCTCTTCTGAAACCTGCGTGTGCGAAAATGGGGCGCTATGCCCATCGATCCTCGCGCTGGAAAACCTGCTACGCCCGACATGCTGGTCGACGTTCCCCGGCTCATCACCGCATATTACGAGGAGAAGCCTGATGTCTCACAGCCGACGCAACGAGTCGCGTTCGGCACCTCGGGGCATCGCGGATCTTCGTTCGACGTGTCGTTCAACGAGAACCACATTCTCGCCATTTCGCAGGCGATTTGCGAATACCGCAAAGGCGAAGGTACAACCGGCCCGCTGTTCTTGGCCAAAGACACGCACGCGCTGAGCGACCCGGCCTTCGCCAGCGCTCTGGAAGTACTACTGGCGAACGGCGTGGAAGTCATGGTCGATACCGAACTGGCGTATACGCCGACACCTGCTCTGTCGCATGCCGTCCTGACCTACAACCGCGGACGGAAGACTGACTTGTCGGATGGGATCGTGATCACGCCGTCGCACAATCCGCCAGACGACGGAGGATTTAAGTACAACCCGACCAACGGCGGTCCCGCTGACACCACAGCGACGAAGTGGATCGAAGATCGGGCTAATGCCATTCTGGCGGACGGGATGAAGGAAGTGAAGCGCGTCAATTACCGCGCGGCACTCAGTTCGGCCAACACACATCGCTACGACTTTCTCGCGGGGTATGTGAACGATCTGGGAGCGATCATCGATTTCGATCCGATTCGCGCCGCGCGTCCGAAGTTGGGGGCCGATCCCTTGGGCGGCGCTTCGGTGGCGTATTGGCCGCGCATCGCCGAAAAGTATGGCCTCGACATGGAGGTGACCGACACCGTCGTTGATCCCACCTTCCGCTTCATGCACGTCGATTGGGACGGCAAGATTCGTATGGACTGCTCGTCTCCCTACGCGATGGCGGGCCTAATCGCGTTGCGTGACAACTACCAGGTGGCGTTTGCCTGCGATACCGACGCCGATCGACATGGAATCGTCGCCAGCGTGGGCCTGCTGAATCCCAACCACTATCTCGCTGTGGCGATCAATTATCTGTTCCGCAACCGGCCGGGATGGAGCGCCGACGCGGGAGTGGGGAAGACGATGGTGAGCAGCAGCATGATCGACTTCGTTGCCAAAAGCCTGCGACGCAAACTGGTGGAAGTTCCGGTGGGCTTCAAGTGGTTTGTCGACGGCCTGCTCGACGGCTCGCTCGGATTTGGTGGCGAGGAAAGCGCGGGCGCGTCGTTTCTGCGGCGTGACGGAACAGTCTGGACCACCGACAAGGACGGCCTGATCATGGGCCTGCTAGCGGCGGAGATGCTGTCGCGGACCGGCAAAGACCCGGGACAACTCTACGCTGAGTTGACCGCGCAATTTGGCGATCCGGTGTACGAGCGTATCGACGCACCGGCGGACCCGGCGCAGAAAGCTGTGCTGGCGAAGCTGTCGCCCAGCGACGTGAACGAAACGGAACTAGCTGGTGACAAAATTGTAGCCATGCTGACGACAGCGCCGGGAAATGGCGCTCCTCTTGGTGGACTGAAGGTTGTGACGGCACGAGGCTGGTTCGCGGCGCGGCCTTCAGGCACCGAAAATGTCTACAAAATATACGCTGAAAGTTTTGCGGGAGAGGAGCATTTGCGGCGTTTGCAGACCGAGGCACAAGAGCTGATCTCAAGGGCGTTCAAGGCAGCAGGGGCGTAAAGAGAAGAGTGGATCGTGGTTAGTGGATAGTGAAACGCAAAGGCAACCGCGGATTACGCGGATCGGAATCCGGATCTGATTCGGAAGTTTTCCCAATATGGGAAAACGAAATAAATTTTGGCGATCGCGCTGGCTTAGGCGGTGCTCTTCGCTTTTATAATCGCAACAAGTCGTTACCTCCCATTGTGGCAGCAATCCCTCGCAATTCTTGTGTCTAGAGGGCTGCATGCTGTCTTCCTTGAATCTCGAAAGCGTATTTTCCGAAGCCATTTCCAGCCACCTGACGATTGTTGAGCAGATGAGTGCTCAGCGTTCGCGGCTCGAAGAAGTCGCGGGCCGTATGACGCAGGCTGTGCTTGCGGGTAACAAGATTGTGTGGTGCGGCAACGGTGGCAGCGCCTGCGACGCACAGCATCTAGCGGCCGAACTGGTGGGCCGCTACCGTCGCGATCGTCCGGCACTGGCGTCGATGTCTCTCACCGAGAATGCCGCTGCGGTGATCGGCATCGCCAACGACTACGGGTTTCACGAAATCTTCGCGCGCCAGGTGGAGGCGCTATGCGTGCCGGGCGACGTGTTCGTCGGCATCTCCACATCGGGAAATAGCCGCAATGTTGCGGTTGCTCTGCAGCGTGCGCGGCAGATCGGGGCCTACACCGTGGCATTCACTGGTGAGCATGGAGGCCGGCTGGGGAGTTCGGCCGACGTTTGGGTGCGCATCCCATCCAAAGACACGGCCCGCATTCAGGAGGCCTACATGCTGTGCGGCCACATGCTGTGCGATTGGATCGAGCTGGCCATCTGTATCTCGAACGCAGTGGAAGCCCAGAGGAACGCGGGATGACAGGACACGGCGCACAGCTGATTGACGCAGTGGAGAACGGATTCGGCCACCCCGATGTGCTGGTTGTCGGCGACCTGATGCTCGACAAGTACGTTTGGGGCGATGTTGAGCGAATTTCTCCGGAAGCTCCGGTGCCGGTGTTGCGCACCGCACGGCACAGCGAACAGCCAGGTGGAGCGGCGAACGTCGCTATGAACTTGGCGGGGCTTGGGGCGCGCGTGACGGTGATGGGTTTCGCCGGTGGCGATGATGACCAGGAGACACTGGAGATGCTGCTGGGCGAGGCGGGCGTGAAGTCTTTCGTTGTTGCCTGTGCCGGCGTAGCGACCACGTCGAAGCTGCGGGTGCTGGCGGGGCACCAGCAATTGCTGCGCATGGACTGCGATTCCAAGCCGGGAGATTTCAACGGCGCAGCCGACGCGCTGCTCCACATGGTTACAGAGAATCTGGCCAGCGCGTCGGTAATCGTGCTGTCCGACTACGGCAAGGGCGTACTCAGTGAGCGCGTGTGCCGGAGCATTATCGCGGAGGCGCGACGGTTGCATGTGCCGGTGGTAGTCGATCCCAAGGGACGTGACTTTACTCGCTATCGTGGCGCGACGACCATCTGCCCCAATGCCAAAGAATTGGCAGCCGTCACCGGAGAATCGGCGAGCGACTTGAAGTGGCTGCTTCCGGCCGGGCAAGCCATGGTCGCCTCGCTCAACCTGCAATACATGCTGGTGACGCTCAGCGAGAAGGGAATTGCGATTCTGCGCCAGGACTCGCGCACTCATATTCCGGCGGCTGCGCGGCAAGTGTACGACGTATCAGGCGCTGGGGACACGGTGGTGGCAGTCGTGGCAGCGGCGATTGCGGCAGGCGTGCCTATCGAGGAGGCGGTGGGCTTGGCGAACGTCGCGGCGGGCATCGTGATCGGCAAAGTGGGTACTGTGCCCATCCAGCGCGACGAACTGATGGGAGGGCTTGCGCAGGAGTTGCAACTTGGTTCGGACGAGAAGGTGCTGCGGCTCGAAGGACTGCTGGCACGGACCGCCGCTTGGCGCTCGTGCGGGTCGCGAATTGTGTTTACCAACGGCTGCTTCGACGTTTTGCACCTTGGCCATATCACGTTGCTGGAGCAGGCCCGGCGTATGGGTGACCGCCTGATTGTCGCCGTGAACAGCGACCGCTCGGTGCGGGCCTTGAAAGGGGCGACGCGTCCACTGGTGAAGCAGCACGACCGCGCGCGTGTATTGGCAGCATTGGCTGCCGTGGACGCGGTGGTGGTCTTTGACGAAGAGACACCGCTGCGGCTGATCGAGGCGCTACGTCCGGACGTGCTGGTGAAAGGCGGAGACTACACTTCCGACGACGTAGCCGGAGCGGCAGAAGTGCGCGGATGGGGCGGCCGGCTGGAACTGGTTCCGCTGGTAGCGGGGCGCAGCACCAGCCGGCTCATCGAACAGTCGCGTGAGCCGGTCAGGGTGGGGGGGTAAAGATGGCAGGCTTCCTGTTTTTGGTGACCGTCCCGACATGGCTGGGCATCGCGTGGCGAAAGTGCCACGCCATCAGTCGCGGCGCGAAAAGCGGTTCTTTGGCGCCACGCAGCATCATTGTTTTTCGGCTCGATCAGCTTGGCGACCTGATACTCACCACTCCGCTTTTTCGCGAACTCAAGCGACTCTATCCTGGAGCTCGCGTTACAGCAGTGGTGCCGTCCGCATATAAGGTGATTCTGACCACCAACCGAAACACCGACGAGATTCTCACGCTGGACGAGTTGAGGACGAAGTGGCTTCCCGGGCGAGCGCGATGGCTGGCATCGGTACTTTGGTTCTATTGGATCGAGCTGCGGCGGCGGCAGTTTGATTTGGCCATCTCGCCGCGCTGGGACGCAGACGAAAGCTTGGCGACACTGCTTTGTGTGCTGACGAACGCGAGCAAACGGGTCGGTTTCAGCGCGCAGGCATCTGTGGCCAAGCGCAAGCTCAATCGCGGATTTGATGCGGCTTTCGATGTGGTCGTGCCTGCTGGGCCAGTGCGGCACGAAGTAGACCGTAATTTGGCTATTGTTTCGGCGCTGGGCGGAAGAGTTGAAAGCCGGAGGCTGGAAATCCGGCTGACGGAGAACGATCGCAAATTCGCCAGTGAACTGCTGACCCATCACGACCGGCGACGGGTCCTGGTTGCCATCGGAATCGGCGGGCGCGCGGCCAGCCGAAAATGGCCTCTGCGGCGTTACGCGGAGTGCATTGCTCGACTAAACCAACACCAGTCTGTGCAGCCGGTGATTGTTTGTTCGCGCGAAGAAGATGCGGAGGCATCAGAGCTGTCGGTGATGCTGACGATACCTCCGTACATTCTCAGCGGTGTGCCACTTCGGACGGTTTGCGCGGTGCTGGAGCGCTGCGACCTCTTCCTGGGGAACGACACCGGCACAGCGCATCTGGCTGCGGCCATGGATTGTCCGACGGTGGTGGTATCGAAGCATCCACTCCGGGGAGATCCGAACCACGCCAATAGTCCGGAGCGGTTTGCGCCGCGTTGTGCGCGCTATCGGGTAGTCCAGCCAACGTCGGGGCAAGGTGAATGTGTTAGGTCGTGTCATTCCAGTCAAGCGCACTGCATCCTGCGTGTCAGCGTGGACCGAGTCGCAGCCGCAGCGGCAGAATTACTGCCCCAATTCGAGCGTGCGTCATGGCCCGCGGTGACCACGAACGGAAGCAGCCGCCTTGCCCCAACTGTGCAGCCTGAGCACGCTTGTACGTCCGAGTTAGTGGCGGTCTCCTGATGCTCGTCTCTGCGGTCTCGAAGCGGACACGCGAGAGAAAAATCGTCGCCGCGATGGCGTCGGGAGCGGCGTCACGCGTACTCTCAGCGCTGTTGATGCTGGTTTCGCTGCCGCTGGCAGTGCGATACCTCGGCCCGGAGCGTTTCGGCCTGTGGGCGACGATCGCCAGCACTGTCGTCTTTCTCAACCTGCTCGACCTGGGCATTGCCAGTACGCTAACCAACCACATTGCGCGCGCCTACGCTGTTGGAGACCGCGATTACGCGGCGCGATACACGGCGAATGCCTTGGCAGTGACTGTCTCGGTGGCCTGCGCAGCCGGCCTGGCGTTGATTGCGGCGTGGCCCTACATCAACTGGATGGCGCTATTCAACGTCTCGGCCAGTGTGACGCGCCGTGATGTGAGCGGAACCGTTGCGGTGGCAGCCATACTAATGCTGCTTGGATTACCGGCGTCGTTGGGAAGCAAGATCCTCGCGGGCTACCAACAAGTTCATCTCGGCAATGCAATAGTTGCTGCCGGCACAGTCGTGAACCTTGTCGGCCTCGCAACTGGCATCGCACTGCGGGTGTCGATGCCGGTGCTCTTCTTGATGTCGGTGGGAAGCGTCACCGTTTGTAACCTCGCGGCGCTTTTCGCGACTCTACTTTGGTTTAAGCCGTGGCTGCGGCTGCGGCCGTCACTGCTGCAATGGAGGCAGGCGCGAGAATTGCTGGGCTCGGGTTCGGGGTTCCTGCTGATTCAGATCGCGGGAGCGGTCGTGTTCAGCTCTGACAATGTGGTAGTGAGCCATTACCTCGGAGCGGCACAGGTGACTCCCTACAACGTCACCTGGAGATTCGTCGGGCTTGCGGCGGTGCTGCAGTCGCTGATTTTCCCCGCCTTGTGGCCCGCATATGCCGAGGCGAATGCGCGTGGCGACTACGATTGGATACGGCGGACGTTTCGCTTCACCATGCAAGCCACGCTGGCGCTGAACCTTGCAGGCGGCGTGATTTTCGTCGCTGCAGGTAAACCCTTGATTCGCTGGTGGGCGGGCGAGGCTGCGATGCCGTCCATGGCGCTGCTGGTCGCGATGGCCTTGTGGGCGATTATTAGTGGTTGCATGACTGTGGAGTCGTGCCTGCTGGCCGCCGTGAATCGCACCCGCGAACAAGGCGTGCTGTCGATTGTTGCCGCGGCGGTGAACCTGTTGTTGTCGATTGCGCTGGTGCAGCGCGTGGGGGCGATCGGCGTGATTACGGGCACGATCGTGTCTTACTTGCTGGTGCTGGTGGTGCCGCAGAGCCTGATCGTGAGCAGCGTGTTGAGAGCTTCGCAAGACGAAGCCCAAGTGGGTGAATTGCCTGCGCCTCGCGGACTGAAGCCCGCGAGGCGGACCAAAGACAAACGGCTTATCGGCACGACTGAAGTCGTGCCCTGATACAAACCAGTCCGAAAGGTTTTTTCCCGAAAGCCCAGAAGCCGAGGTCCACGGCAAGCGACAAATATACGATGAGCGAAACCCCTCAGCGGCTAAAGCCAGACGCGGGAAGTGGCGAACGGCACGGCTAAAGCCGTGCCCTTTCAAATCTTGCCCCACATGATTCTTTCAGGCTCGAAAGTAGTTAGCTTCTCAAATTTCTGAAAATGCTAAGATGTTTCCCTTTCGGGAGAGGCCCTGTCCATGACTCCAACTCGTCGGCGATTTCTGCAGTCCGCGGCCGGAGCGGCCGCGCTCACCATCACTACTTCTGCCCGTTCCTTTGGCAACACACACGTACTGGAAATAGCGGCGAACTATCCCGCGCCTCCCGGTCCCGACCGTCTGCCACCGGCGTGGTATCAGCGCAAGATCAAGCAGGTGCAGGCCAAGATGGCCGAACGCAAGCTGAACGCGCTGGTGCTGCTCAACGCACACAACGTGGTGTATACCACGGGGTACTTTCACCTGCCGACGGAACGCCCGCTCGCCGTCCTCATTCCCGCCTCAGGCGATCCCACGCTGTTTGTCCCCGGACTTGAGTCGGACCAGGTGAGGCTGTGGTGGGTGAAGGACGTGGACGTGTACTTCGACTATCCCGGCCCAGTGAACCGGGTGCGCTGGATCTTCGAGCGTGTCGACGCGCGCGGGTACGGCGGAGGCAGCATCGGTATCGAGGAATGTACGCCGTCGAAGCGAGCGCAAATCCAACTCGGGGTCCCCAAGGCGAAACTCGTCGACGCCGGCGACATCGTGGAAGAAATGCGGTGGGTCAAGGACGCAGACGAGATCGGCGTGATGCGCCGCGCAACTTACTTTGCCGATTACACAGTGCAGTCGGGGCGGACGTTCATCGAGGCCAACGGAGGCGTCACCGAAAACCAGATTCTCAAAGCGACCGCCGACGCCGTCGCCGACCAAGATGTCGACGGAACTCACCTCCGTGGTCGGAATCGGCATCGACCCTCCCTATGGCGGACTGGTTCCGTTCGGCGTTCGCTCGGCGTTTCCTCACGCGATTCCCAGCAAAGATGTGCTGAAAAAAGGCGACGCACTCATCCTGAGCTACGGCGCGATGGTGGGTGGCTACAACGTGGAGTGTGAGCGCTCTTTCTGTGTCGGGCCGCCCAGCGACCACGCCAAGCGCATGTATGACGCCATGCTGGCCGCTCACGATACCGGTGCGGCCAATATGAAGGAAGGCATGGTCGCCGAAGAGGTCGACAAGATGAGCCTGGACCAGATCCGGCAGGCCGGGTTCGCGCAGTTCCTTAAACATCGCACTGGCCACGGCATCGGATTAGAAGGCCACGAAGCGCCATGGATCGCCGAAGGCGACAAGACTGTGCTCAAGGTCGGCATGACGTTCAGTTGCGAACCCGGTGTGTACGATCCGGGATGGGGAGGCTTTCGTCACTCCGATACGGTGATCGTGGGCAAGACGCAGGGCGAGATCATCAACAAGTACCCGACGCGATTGAACGACATGATCATCCAGATTTAACGGCGGGCTCGTCGACTTGCCGGGTAGCGACAGGGTGCTGACGGTTCCGCAGCGTCCTGGCCGTTCCGTAGATCAGCATCTCCACACAAAATATCTGCGTCATGGCGAGGAACGTGATGGCGATCCGGACTTGTCGGCTGAGCGGTCCTAGGCGGTCGGCTAGCATGAGCCAGGCCAGGACGTAGCCGACGCCGGTCGCGATGAACATCATGGCCGCGACCACGGAGATCTTCGTCAGCGGCGACAACTCGCCTGTGGGCGCCGTGGGCGAGGGGCGCGTCCGGCGATACCATGCCAGGCACCAGATGCACAAAGCCAGGAAGCCAAGAATGGTGCTGGCGTCTTGCAGAAGCCCGGCCACGGTGGTGTGCTTCCAGTAAGGGAATGAGATGTGGGTCTTCAGTAGCGGTAAAAACTCAGCCGCGCGCGTATACGGATGCGTGAACTGGTCCCAGACGAGATGAGTGAGCGTGCCTACCGCGATCCAGAAGACGATCCTGGCGAATTGCCGCCAACCTCGGAACGATAAAGGCGCCACCTTATCCTGCAGTCGCCGCTCGATTGGGCCAGGCAAGAGTCCGATGGCCGGGCCCTTCACCACCCACTCGAACAGCCATAGCGCCAGCAGCGCCACAGGCAGGGTGAACAGCAGCACGTCGGGATAATGATGGCCGCTGCGGTCTTCATCGGTGAGCTGGATGAAATATTGCAAGTCGGGAGCAAACGTTCCGATCACCAGCGCAGGCCAGACTGGCTTGAGCTTGCGAAAGGGCAGGGCAGCGGCGGCATGCGACAGAGTGAAGGGCACGAGTTATGGCAACGAAGAGTGTCGGGGAGTCCCCTTCATTCTAAGCCAGACTGACCTTTGACGCTTAGCCCGCGAGAAACGGGTTAGTCTCGCGCTCGTCGCCAATCGTCGTCAACGGACCGTGGCCGGGCACCACGATGGTTTCATCGGGCAGGGCGAGAACCGGTCCGAGCAGTGACTCCATGATCTTCTTGAACGAGCCTCCGGGCAGATCGGTGCGGCCAATGGAGCCGGCAAAAAGCGTATCGCCCGCAAAGAGTTTCTTCTCCGCCGCAAAGTAGAGGCAGACGCTTCCTTCGGTGTGTCCGGGCGTGTGCAGAACATCGGCCACGAGGCTGCCGGCCTGAAGTTTGTCGCCGGTGTTCAGTCCGGCATCGATTGTGGTGTTCTCTGGCGGACGCATCCCGATCCAGCTCGCCTGCACATCCAGCATTTTCAGCAAGGCCTGATCGTTGGCATTGAGCAACACCGGAGCGCCCGTGGCCCGCTTCAATTTGGCTGCACCGCCGATGTGATCGATGTGGGCGTGGGTGATGACGATCTGCTTCACCGTCAGGCCGTGGCGCTGCACGATGGCCAGCACTTGGTCGATGTTGTCTCCCGGGTCAATGACCATGGCCTCGCGCGTCTGCTCGTCGCCCACGATGGAGCAATTGCACTGCAGCGGGCCGACCGGGAGAATCTCGTGGATCATGCCCTCAAGCTACCATGAATGCGAGATTTCAGGCACGGTGTTGGACCAGTCTTGTGCCGCGCGTAGCTCTGCGATACACTGCGCATCTCGCCGTTGAGTTGGGCTTAGTTCTGGTAACGATCGACAGGAGCGGCCCTTGGAACGAATTCTATTTCTCACGTTTCGCAACCGCCAGGTGCTTCTGGCCGATTGCAGCGACTGCTCGCCTGAGGAGTTGGCGGCGGTGATCGATGAGGTTCCGAAGCACGTGACCCGCGAACCCATCGGATCACTGCTCGTGCTGGGTGACTTCAGCCGCTCGACCTTCACCAAGGAAACTGTAGAGCACCTGAAGCTTGCGGCCGTTTTCGATCGGCCTCACATCAAAAAGGCAGCTTGGGTCCTGACGCAGAACCTGCCCAGGGCTCTGTATGAATCGGTGCTTACGTTTTCGGGGCGCGAGATTCCGACTTTCGAAACCCGCGAAGAAGCGTTGGAATACCTGGTCGAGGACTCAATCCCAGGGTAGGTTTCCCAAAAAAGTTAAGGCCTGCGTGCAAGACGCAGGCCAAAGAAACTCGAAACTCTGACGCCGCTAGCGTTGCGGAGTGGTGGGCGCTGGTGCGGGGGCCTTCTGCGCCGGAGCCGACTTCGTGTTGCCCAGCACGGATCCAGTGCTGACGCCACGACGGGTGGCCATCACCGAAAGCGTGATCGAGGTCAGCATGAAAGCGATTGCCGCGTAGGTTGTAGCGCGGCTTAACACGGTGCCGGCAGTTCGGGCGCCGAATGCGGTCTGGCTGCCCGCTCCGCCAAAGGCCGCGGCAATGTCGGCGCTCTGGCCGTGCTGCAACAGCACGACGATAATCAGAAAGGCACAGACCAATACGTGAATGATGGTGATAAATACAATCATCGATGTCTCAACTCTCGCTGCGGGCGGCGATCACAGGCCGTCCAGAACTTCGCCCGCTCTTAAAATTTGTACTCTCAATACGCTGCCGGTTCATAGGTGAACGATGGTGCGGAAGGGGGGACTTGAACCCCCATGCCTTTTGGGCGCCACCCCCTCAAGATGGTGTGTCTGCCAATTTCACCACTTCCGCGCACAATAGGGACGGCAGTTATCCGTCTTCCAAGCAGTAACGTAGAGGCCTTTTAAGTATAGCAAAGCCGGAGACGACCCAAAGTCGGCCCCGAGCGAAATAGCCCACTGCCGGTGTATCGTAGTCGAAGAAGAGTCGGTCGCGACAAGGGCGGCTGGCATTGGCTTTTCTCCCGAAACAAACAACCACTCAAGCTGAGCCTAGTCAGAATAGGAACCCACTGGCGCAAGGAGCAACACAATGCAGTCTGGAGATCAGGAATCGTCGCCGCTCAACTACGTGGAGGTTACTGAACAGAAACGGCTGAATGAAACCCGCGAAGCCGGCATTCCCTGGAAAAAATGGGGGCCCTATCTCAGTGAGCGGCAGTGGGGCACGGTTCGCGAGGACTACAGCCGCGACGGCAATGCGTGGGACTACTTCACCCACGACCAGTCGCGTTCACGTGCCTATCACTGGGGTGAAGATGGTCTGGCCGGAATTTCGGACGACAAACAGCAGCTTTGCTTTGCGCTGGCCTTCTGGAACGGTCGAGATCCGATCCTGAAAGAACGTTTGTTCGGGCTGACAAACAGCGAAGGTAACCACGGGGAAGACGTCAAGGAATACTACTTTTATATCGACAGCACCCCAACCCATTCCTACATGAAGTACCTCTACAAGTATCCGCAGCGGGAGTATCCGTATCGCGACTTGATTGAGACCAACAAGCGGCGTTCGCGCGAAGAGATGGAATACGAGCTGCTCGATACCGGCATTTTTGATGATGACCGTTACTTCGACGTCTTCGTGGAATACGCCAAGGCCGACCCGGAAGATTTGCTGGTCAAGATCTCGGTGCATAACCGCGGCGCTGAGGCGGCGCAGATTCATGTGCTGCCCACGCTTTGGTTCCGCAACGTGTGGTCCTGGGGAGACGACGAACCGAAGGGGACAGTGCGGCAGTCCAATGATCAGTGGATAGGGGCCACGCATCCGAACCTCGGCGAGTTCACGCTGCAGTGCGAAGGCGCGGCGGAGCTATTGTTCACCGAGAACGAGTCGAATGCTAGCCGTCTATGGGGCCAGCCCAGTCCCTCGCCTTACGTAAAGGACGCGTTTCACGAATATATAGTTGCGAGGAAAGAAAGACGCCGTCAATCCCGCGAAGACGGGATCGAAGGCGGCTGCGCATTATGTGCTTGATGTTCCGGCTGGAGGAAGCAAGACCGTGCGTCTACGGCTGAGCTCCAAGCCGGCGGCCGACGCATTTGCGAAGTTCGATGAAGTGTTCGCCGAACGTCTCGCCGATGCCGACGAGTTTTATGATCGCATTACCCCGAAGAACTTGAGCGAGGACGAGAAGCGTGTCCACCGGCAGGCATTGGCGGGAATGTTGTGGTCGAAACAGTATTACTATTTCGACGTCGATAAGTGGTTGGAAGAGCACGGCGCTCATCCCCTGATGGGAGCCGGCGAATTCAGACCGCTCGCAACGTCGAGTGGTTCCACATGCTGAACCGCGACGTCATCTCCATGCCCGACAAATGGGAGTATCCCTGGTACGCGGCGTGGGACCTTGCCTTCCATACCATCGCTATCTCAGTGGTCGATTTCGATTTTGCGAAGGACCAGCTCCTGCTGATGCTGCGCGACCTCTATTCCCATCCCAACGGCCAGATCCCCGCCTACGAATGGAACTTCAGCGACGTCAATCCACCCGTGCACGCCTGGGCCACGCTGTTCCTGTACAGAATTGAAAGCGAGTTGGGCCGTGCCGACCTGAGATTCCTGGAGCGCTCGTTCCAGGGACTGATGCTGAACTTCAACTGGTGGGTCAACCGCAAAGACCCGGACGGCCGCAATGTGTTCGCCGGCGGCTTTCTGGGGCTGGACAACATCGGTGTATTCGACCGCAGCGCTCCGCTTCCCACCGGGGGACATCTCGATCAGGCCGACGGCACCGCATGGATGGCGTTCTACTGTCTGTGCATGCTGGAGATCGCACTCACACTGACCGAGTACGACTCCATGTATGAGGAAATTTCCTTCCGCTTCCTCGAGCATTGGGCGTGGATCACCTACGCCATGGACCGAATCGGCGTAAATCACGACGAGATGTGGGACGAACAGGACGGATTTTTCTACGACCTGTTGCATTTCCCCAACGGCGATCCGATGCGCCTCAAAATCCGCTCGATGGTAGGACTGCTTCCGTTGTGTGCCGCGACCGTATTCGAGGAAGGAACGCTGGCACAGCATCCCCGGATGCTCAGCTGATCGACATTGTTCCGTAAACGGCATCCGGAAGTGATGAAACAGATCGCTCCCGAGCATGGCTCATACATCGGATATGCGGGGCGGAGGCTGACGACGGTATGCAATAAGGAGAAGCTTGAGCGAATCCTGAAGTACATGCTCGATGAAAACGAGTTTCTCAGCCCGTATGGATTGCGCTCGCTCTCGAAATATCACAAAGACCATCCCTTCAAATTCGATCTCGGCGGACAGGAGTACAAGGTCGAATACCTTCCTGCGGAATCGAACACGGGCATGTTCGGCGGCAATTCGAACTGGCGTGGCCCGGTCTGGATGCCGGTCAATGCCCTCATCATTCGCGGCCTGCTCAACATGTATCCGTACTATGGCAACGACTTCAAGGTCGAGTGCCCAACGGGCTCAGGGAATTACATGACGCTGTTCGAGGTGGCCAAAGAAATTGGCCGCCGCACCGCAAGCATTTTTCTCCGCGATGCCAATGGCAATCGGCCGGTTTACGGAGGCACAAAGAAGTTTCAGGACGATCCGCATTGGCGCGATTACATCCTGTTCTACGAGTACTTCCACGGCGACAATGGCGCCGGACTTGGGCGCCAGCCATCAGACCGGATGGACAGGACTGATTGCGCGGTCTCTCGATCTGTTCGCGCGCGTGTCTGAGGAAAACGCGCTGCGAGCGCCAAAGAAAATTATCGCTGAAATGACGCGGGAGCAAGTCACCGGACAGTAAGTGGGTACTCCACTCATTCGTGCAAAACGAATGAGTGGAACCGACTCGCTCCTCAATACTTCACAATCCTGACGAAGTTCTTGGGATCCAAACTGGCGCCGCCGACCAGTGCTCCATCGATCTCTTCTTCCGACATCAGCGCCGTGGCGTTGTCTGGCTTCACGCTGCCACCGTAAAGAATCCGAAGCCCCGCGGCGAATTCGTCGCCGAAAGCCTTGGCTGCTTCGTGACGAATCACGGAATGCGCATCTGCTGCCGTTTCGGGCGTCGCGGTCAATCCTGTGCCGATGGCCCAGACCGGCTCGTAGGCGATGGTCAGCTTCGACGCTTTTTTCGCCGAGATGCCATTGAACGCCCGCATGCACTGGCGCCGCAGCACGTCTTCCGTAAGTCCGGCCTCGCGCTCTTCCAGCACCTCGCCCACGCACACGATGGGTGTGAAGTGGCTCTCCAGCGCATACTCCAGCTTGCGGTTGACCGTGTCGTCCGTTTCGTTGAAGTACTGGCGGCGTTCGGAGTGGCCGAGGATCACGTGCGTCACATCGATAGCGTGTAACATCGGCGCGGAAATCTCGCCGGTGAACGCGCCTTCCTTTCCCCAGTGCATGTTCTGCGCACCGACGAAAACATTGGAACCCTTCGCCGCTGCGACAGCGGTGTGCAGATCGATGTAAGGCGGGCACACGACAATTTCGTCGCGGGTGTGGTCGGCCACCAGCGGCAGGAACTCCTGAAAAAATGCTGACGTCTGTTCGGGGGTCTTGTACATCTTCCAATTGGCGGCGATGAGTTTCTTACGAGGCATGATAGAAGTCCATTCTTAGGGATTTGCTTTCAGCATATGACTTGGCGGCATTACAAAAATGCTGTAGAGCACCAGCATCAAACAAGACAAACTTCACTTCGCGGACGTGCACTGTCTTTTCCAGCGCCTCCGCCGCGCTGCTGACGGCGACCCGCGCGGCCAACTCTACAGGATAACCGTAAATGCCGGTGGAGATGGCGGGAAAGGCGACGGTGTGGAGTTGCAGTTTGTCGGCCACCCCAATCGATTCGCGATGACATCCGGCTAATGTCTCCGGCTCGTTACGATTACCACCACTCCACACAGGTCCGACCGTGTGAATGACGTACTTCGCCGCAAGACGGCCGCTGGGAGTCGCTACAGCTCGTCCCGCCTGCAGCTGGCCCTGCCGTTCGACGATGACTTTGCAGGCTTCGAGTATGGCGGGACCTCCCGCACGATGGATTGCGCCGTCCACACCGCCTCCGCCCATCAGCGAGGAGTTCGCTGCATTCACGATCGCATCACAAGATTCTTGCGTAATGTCGCCGGGGCCCTTTATGACCAGCAAGCGGTCGGCTGAAATGTAGATTCGGACGGGATCGGTAAGGCTCACCACGGGAATCGGCAATCCGGAAGTGGGTTCCTAATGCGACTGGGCGATTCGGCGAGGCCGATGGTCTGGCCCCGCCGCACTTCCTCTTTAGCCCAAGAACGCAAGGGCCGTTTCAGCAGTGGTCACAAAGACCGAAATAACCATCTTGTCCTTGTTGCTGACGCCCTGTGCCGCATTAACGATCCCAACAGCGGTGTTCAGCGACTGGGTTATCTCGACTGTTGAATCGCCCTTTTGCCAGGTACTCAGCGACGTGATCGCTGAACCCGCGGCTTGATCGAACTGGGAGATCCAATTCCACTTTTCTATGACCGCAAGCTGATCAATGGACGTCTTGGCTGCACCGAGAGCACCGGCCAGATTGTGCGTGTTAATGCCGTGAAAAAGTTTCTTAAACCAAGTCATAATACCCCTCTCCATGACGCAGAAAGGGCATCGAGACGAAGTGCCGCTCCTGCTGTCGTTAGTGCGCGCAATGATACTACTTGTTCGTCAGAGCTTCTACACCCGGCAGTTTTTTCCCCTCTAAGAACTCTAGTGACGCGCCTCCGCCGGTGGAGATGTGAGAAATCTTGTCGGCCACACCGGCGGCTTTGACCGCAGCTACGCTGTCACCTCCGCCAACGATGGACACGGCAGCACCATTCTCAGCCACAGCGTTGGCGATCTTCTTCGTGCCCTTCGCGAAGTGGTCGATCTCGAAAACCCCCATCGGGCCGTTCCAAACAATCGTGCGGGCAGAGCCGACTTCGGCAGCGAACAGCTCCACTGATTTCGGCCCGATGTCGAGCGCCATCATGTCGGCGGGTATCGCCTGCCCTTCGCCGATCTGGAGGATGCGCGCGTCTGCCGCGACCTTGTCGGCCACCACGTGATCGACGGGCAGCAAGACTTTGACATGCTTTGCCTTGGCATCGGCGAGAATTTGTTTGGCGAGTTCCAACTTGTCTGCTTCGAGCAATGACTTGCCGATCTCGTGGCCCTGCGCCTTGAGAAACGTGTAGGCCATGCCTCCGCCAATGATCAACGAGTCAACCTTGGTCATCAGGTGCTGGATGACGCCGATCTTGTCGCTCACCTTCGCTCCGCCGAGAATCGCCACGAACGGCTTCTGTGGATGGCTTAGCGCCTTGCCGAGATATTCGAGTTCTTTCTCCATCAGCAGGCCGGCTGCGTTCTTCTCCACGAAGTGGGTGATTCCCTCAGTGGAGGCGTGTGCGCGATGGGCCGACCCGAAGGCGTCATTGACGTAGTAGTCGCAAAGCTTGGCGAGGTGTCTCGCAAATTCCGGGTCGTTGGCTTCTTCTTCCGCGTGGAAGCGCAGATTTTCCAGCAGCAGCGTCTGGCCCTGTTCCAGCTTGGTCGACATCTCCTCCGCTTGCGGACCAATGCAGTCGGGCGAAAAGCCGACGTTTTCGCCGCGGCGGAGCACTTCATCCAGCAGGATGCGCAAACGCTCGGCTACCGGTTTCAGGCTCATCTTCGGATTGGGCTTCCCCTTGGGCCGTCCCAAGTGCGATGCGAGGATGAGGCGGGCGCCATGTCGCAGCGCGTACTCGATCGTGGGAAGAGTTTCGCGAATACGGGTGTCGTCCATCACCCGCCCGTCATCGAGTGGAACGTTGAAATCGACGCGCATGAACACGCGTTTGCCGCTCAAAGGAAGATCACGAATGGATAACTTCGACATAAGACCCCCGCACGCCCAGGCGTGCCAAGCTGAACCGCTTTGCCGAAAGTTGTGCCTCCAGCCGGCGCTATAAGGAGAAGGTTCGCACGACGGAGACGTTCAATCAGGAACCGATGGGGCATCCGGCAGGCCGTTCGACCTGCCGGGACTACGTTCGTCACAACCGGCACTGCCCCGACACCGATTGTTAACTCTTACTTTGTAGGACTACAGTCCCTTGCCGGCGATGTAGTGAATCAGGTCGCGCACACGGCATGAGTATCCCCACTCGTTGTCGTACCACGCGATCACTTTCACGCAATTGCCTGCCACTACGCGCGTCATGGGCGCGTCCACGATCGACGACCGCGAGTCGCCCTTATAATCCGACGACACCAGTTCGGCAGTCTCATAGCCCAGGTAGCCCTTCAGCGGGCCGGCGTCGGCTGCCGCTTTGAGGGCCGCATTCACTTCGTCTACCGTGGTGGCCTTCTCCACGAACACCACCAGGTCCACCACCGATACGTTCGGTGTCGGCACCCGCATCGAGAACCCGTCCAGCTTGCCTTTCAGGCTCGGAATCACGAGCGACAGCGCCTTGGCCGCGCCTGTCGAAGTCGGAATCATCGACAGAGCCGCAGCGCGCGCGCGCCGTAAGTCTTTATGCGGGAAATCCAGGATCACCTGGTCATTGGTGTACGAGTGAATGGTCGTCATCGTGCCGCTGACGATCTTGAACTTATCGTTCAGGACCAACGCCACCGGCGCAAGGCAGTTCGTGGTACACGACGCGTTGGAGATGATGTTGTCCTTCTTCGCGTCGTACTTCTCTTCATTCACCCCCATCACGATGGTGATATCTTCGCCGGTCGCCGGTGCCGAAATGATGACCTTCTTGACCGTTCCTTTCAGATGCTCTTTCGCCTGCTCGGCCTTGGTGAAGCGCCCGGTGGACTCGATGACGACCTGTACACCGAGCGAGCTCCAGTCGAGCTTGCCGGGCTCCTTTTCGGAGAACACGCGGATCTTCTTGCCATCGACCGTGATCGAATCTTCGCTGGCGGTGATGTCGTTGGACAGGTTGCCCAGGACGGAGTCGTACTTCAATAGATGGGCCAGCGTTTTTGGGCTGGTCAGGTCGTTGACGGCTACGATGTCAATGCCTTTGTCATTGAGTGCGGTACGAAAAACGTTGCGGCCGATGCGGCCAAATCCGTTGATACCTACTTTAATCGCCATGTCACCTCTCTGAGGAATCGTGGTTCTGTAGTAACAAATGAATCCGTAACTACCGGAAGATGATTGCGGGCCGGATGAGTTGCCGGAACTAAAAAGGGTAGCATCCGGTAATCAGTGCGGCAAATGCGCTACGTCACAGGATGGGTACACCGGCAGTCACATAAGTGTGGTTTATCTCGACCGGCAGGTGCCGCACCCGGCATTGCCGCCAGCCGCCGAAGCGTGTTACAAGTGCAATATGCGCAGATGGATGCGCGACCGTTCGAAGCGGCGCAAACAACCGACCGAAAAACAGGGGCAGGAGCAACCGGCGCCTCTGCAACCCAGATTCCCTGAACCAATTCCTGACGATATCGGCAATCGTATCGAGCCTGAATATCCGTCTCCCGCGGCCGCCGCGGCTGAGCCCGAAGTCGAGGAACGTCAGCCCACTGCCCAGACAGGCGGTGGCGAAGAGCCGCCACAAGGCCCGCGCCGGGATCGCGACCGCAACCGTCGCCGTGGACGCCGCGGCCGGGGAGGCCGACCGCAAACACCTGCACAGGCGCCCGCTATGCCGACTCCTGGCGGACCAACCGGCGAAGCTGCCGAGGCCGATTCAGCTCCCGAAGTTGCCGAGCCGATCACCGCTGCCAGTCGTCCGCCAGCGCCGCACGAAGCCCAGAAGTCTAAGGGCGCGGTGGTCCTGTCGATAGGACTTCCGGGCTCCGGCAAAAGTACCTGGTTCAAGCGCCATAACATTCTTCCGCTCTCCAGCGATATGGTCCGCATTCTGCTGTTCGACGACGTCACCGAGCAGCGTTACCAGGACCTGGTGTTTTCCACGCTGCGCTCCATGCTTCGGGCGCGGCTTTTGGCTAAACGTCCGTGGAATTACGTGGATGCGACCAACCTGTCACCCCACGAGCGCCGCAGTTGGATCAAACTGGCAAACGACTTCGGCTACGAAGCGCACGCTGTGTTCTTCGACGTGCCGCCCGAAGTATGCATCGAACGCAATCAGCGCCGCGAGCGCAATGTTCCCGAAGACGTCATGCTGCGCATGGCCGGCAAGCTACGTCCGCCAAAGTTCGAGGAAGGCTTTGCCAAGATTACCGTGGTGCGCCTGAAGAAGAAGGACGGTGAGGCAGCTGCCAGCGATGAACCCCGCGCCGAGTTCGCTATCGAACCCGACGACGGCGAACCACCCGAGCCAGTCGACAGCGAGTATTGAAGGGGCGCAGGTTTAGCCATGCCCTGAGCGAAGTCGAAGGGTGGGCCCTACTTACTCTTTAGCCTTGGTATTTCTCGCGGACTTCAGTCCGCGGGGAATCTGCTTTTCCTGAGCTTCCCGCGAACGCTACCGCTCCAACAACGCTTCCAAATCCGCAAAGAATCGCCGGATACGAAATCGCCACGCACTCCGAATTGCGAATGATGGTCTCGCCATCCGCCCGCAACGCCGCAATCGCAAACGCCATGGCGATTCGGTGATCGCCGAAGCTTTCGATTTCAGCCCCATGCGGCTTCTGTGCTACCGGGAATCTTCCAGCCATCGGCGGTCTGCTCTACCTGCGCGCCCATCGCTCGCAAGTTGCGCGTGACCGCAGACAACCGGTCAGACTCCTTCACGCGCAACTCACCCGCATCGCGGACGATCATTCCGGCTGTATAGGGCGCGATCGCCGCCAGCACCGGCAGCTCATCGATCAGCAGCGCGGTTTGGGCTCCCGAAATTTCGATCGGCTTCATTGCGCCCGGCACGAGCGAAATCGTTCCCACTAATTCGCCGAATTGTTCTTCCACTCGCATCATGTTGATACGGCATCCCATTGCCGCCAGCACGTCGAGCAGCGCCGAGCGCGTGGGATTTAGCAGGACGCCGTCGATTACCACGTTGGACTCGGGAAAGATCGCCGCCGCGCACAGAAAGAACGCTGCCGACGAGCTATCGCCTGGAATGAAAGCATCCAGAGGATGCAGCGACTGCCCTCCGGCAATGGTTACTGTATTGCGCGAGCGCGTAATTTCCGCCCCGAATGCGCGCAGCGCCAGCTCGCCGTGATCGCGGGTGCGGGTCGGCTCTTCGACCGTCGTCTGCCCGTCTGCTAGCAGTCCGGCGAATAGCAGGCAGGTCTTCACTTGTGCGCTAGCCACAGGAACGACATAGTCGATGCCCTTCAACCGCGTCCCGCTGATGAGCAGTGGAGCATGATCGTCCATCGAGGTGATCTCCGCTCCCATCCGGCGCAGCGGATCCATCACTCGCTTCATCGGACGTCGCGACAGAGACTCATCGCCGACCATCTCGCTGGTGAACGCCTGCGCCGCCACAATTCCTGACAGCATCCGCATGGTCGAGCCTGAATTGCCGCAGTCGAGAGCGCTCGCCGGCGCACGCAATTCCGGCCCGAGTCCGTTGATGATGACTGCGCCCTTCTCGTCGCGCTCGACCGCGCAGCCTAGCGCACGCACGCATCCCAGCGTGCTGTTACAGTCTGCGCCCGGCGAATAATTCTCGAAGCGCGAGCGTCCCGGGGCGAGCGCCGCCAGCATGGCATAACGATGTGAAATCGATTTATCGCCCGGCACGCGCAGGCTTCCCAGAATATTACGTGCGGGACGAATAATGACGGAGTCAGTTGGCGGCATGAATCTACCTTACCGCAATGTGCAACAGTTACTGGCGTGTAGCAGCTTCAGCGCGCGCTTCCTGCAACAGTTCCACAGGAATCTCGCGTACCCGCAGGCTGATCTCGAAGCTGGCTGTGACCGGGCCGCGTCCCCAGCGCCCGACTTCCCAGTGTGCCCGCAAAAACTTGGCTCCGTTGGCCTGCGAAAGGTCCACCAGCAGGGGATACTCGCCTACATAAAATTTCTGCGGCAACGACGCCACGGGCTTCGCTTCCCACGTTGTTCCGTCGGCGGAGGTAAAAAAGGAAACCTCGATTGACTCCTGCTCGACGATCTTGGTGACCGTAAGCGTGGCTAGAAAGTACGGGTGCGTGGCGGCGCTTACGTCGAGAGCTTCGCTGTCACCCTTGGCGGTGACAACTGTGTGTTCCGGAACCAGAAACGCATCGATCATGACAAATTCATTCTACTCAAGCCAAATCGCCTGCGCCCGTGACAGCGGTCACAAAAAGAAATGTCGCCGACCCGATGACCGCGCTGCAACCATTGACAACCAGGCCAATGCGACATACGATGTCCGGCACTCAGGGCCCCGCCGCTGAAGTCGAACTCGAAAATCTAAGGAGCGATTGAACTATGCCACGGATGTACTTTGCCCTCGCGTGCGTATTGCTTTTGACCGTCGTTGCTCTGTCCGCCCCGGCGCAAATGCCCGTGCCGAAGCCTGCGCCGGAGTTGAGCAAACTCGACTTCCTTGCCGGCAATTGGGCCTCGGATAGTGATCTGAAGCCCGGGCCGATGGGCCCCGGCGGAAAAATAACCGCGACCGACAACGTGCAGTGGATGGACGGCAAGTTTTTCCTGGTCATGCACTCCAAATTCGGCGGCGCCATGGGTGACGGCATGGAGCTGTCGATTTTTGGCTACGATCCGGAGCACAAGGTCTATACCTATAGCTCATACAACAGCTGGGGAGAAGCGGGCCGCTCAACAGGCACGGTGAACGGCGACACCTGGACCTGGATTTCCGACGACAACATGGGCAGCCAACCGTTTAAAGGCCGCTATACCATGAAGGTCCTTTCGCCGAGCTCGTACGCGTACAAGTACGAGATGTCGAAAGACGGCACCAGCTGGACAACCGTGATGAACGGCAAGGCGACGAAAACGAAATAGCGCAGCCTGCGGTTCAGTGGATTACCAACGCGACTGAGCGTCAAAGAACGTCCGCAACAGCCGCCCAAATTCCGCAGGACGTTCCATTGCCGCATAATGTCCCGCGTTGTCGATCACACGGAACTGGCTTCCGGAAATTCTCTGGTGGATCAACTCCATCTCGCTGACCGGCACGCCGTCGTCAGCAGCCGCGATTACCATTGTTGGCACATTGATCGTCGCCAACGTCGGAATCGAGTCCGCGCGTTCCGCCATGCCACGCTGCACCGCCGCCACGTCTGCCGGTGACATCTTCTTCGCCATCGCGCGTGCTGCGTCAACGATGTCAGGACGGTCAGCGATTGTTGCCGGGGAGAACAGCTTCTGAAACAGTCCTTCGATAAATTGCGCGGTGCCTTCGCGCAAAACTCTTTCGGCAGTTTGCATTCGTCCGGCGCGGCCCTCGGCGGTTTCTGCTCCCGCCCGGGTGTTTGCCAGAACCAGTGCCCCTACCCGTTCGCGATAGCGCCGCCAGAATTCAAACAGCGTGTAGCCTCCGATGGAAACTCCCACGAAGATCGCCCGCTTGATCTCGAATTCGCGGCATAGCCGCTCCAGGTCGTCGGCGAGCTTTTGCATCGTTACCGGTCCCTCGCCCGCCTCGGAGTCGCCGTGCGCCCGCAAGTCCGGCAGAAAAACCCGATAGCCCGTGGCTAGCTGTTCCAACGCGCCGTCCCAGAAGTGGCGATGCAGTGGAAACGGATGCAACAGCACCACATCAGGACCCGCGCCCGTGACCTCATAAACGAGTTGGGCGTCGCCGCTCCGAAAGGATTCCATTTTAGGAATTGTCGCAGACCGTATAGCATCATGCGCGTGCAAAAGAAGGGTACCCCCCTCCCCACACGGTTCCTTAGAATCAATCGGTTGCGCAACAATTCCGCGCAAGATTATATAAACATTGGACTTATAGGTAAAGTCTAAGAAACAAAGGAGTTAGCTAAAGGCCAGCGATAAGTAGCCATTTAAAATCAGTTAGTTAGCGACGATAATCCCCTAAAGTCCTGCAATCAAAAGGGTTAAGTCAATTGTTTTCAAAGATCGATGTCCCGTCGGCTATTTGATCAAATCCGCGCCTGAGTACGGATCGTGACACACACAATTCCCTTTGCCTCACGCCACCTTGTCTAACGGTTCGGCAATGGCGTTCGCAAGGACTGGAGTCACAACTGAGTGTGATTGCAGAAGCCGGGTTTTTGGGGATCCCCCAGCTGTAGGGAACGAACTTTGCCCGCGCGAATGGCTTTCGCTATCAGTGCTGGGAAGAGGCAGGTCCTTTGGTGTTCTGGAGGGCAATCTGTGCAACTCCATTGGCAGATCACCGAGGCTGCGAATTTGACGGACCTTCCCAGTCACGTCGAGAACAGTCAAGCCCACAAGAAATCCGTTCGAGAACTGCTCGTTCTGAGATTCTTCAACGCGGATGACAATAGTTAGTGCTCCTCCATCGTTAAGGTCAAAATCTGCCTGTATGCAGTGTGGGGAATTGTGTCTTTGCGCGACATTCCCATCGGTGGACTGCTTTTCGCATTCGGTGAGAGCCCACTTCGCAGGTGCGTCGTTGGTCTCATATGCGAGAAAGTATTCCAGAGACACCCGTGGCAATCTGCTGTCAAACGAAGATGCCGAGAGGTTCTTTACATGCTGAATGGCGGTGGCCTCAGTCTTCGCCGATGAACGCGTTTGCGCCAAAGCGCAAAGCGAAATGCCCACGATCGCAAAGCTGAAAAACGGTCGCCTCATAATTGCTTAGACACCAAAAAGGCGCTGGCTGGGCGTCGATGAAACCCCGAATCGAGAGATCATTCAGCCCACCCCTTCGCCAAAAGCCGGCGAAAGGATGGGGCACCCACACTGCTGTGATTTTTAGCGAAAAGCAGATCCCTCGGAGGCTAAAGCCTCCTCGTGATGACAAAATAAGCCACGTGGACGCCGGCCTGAAGGCCGGCTCTACCCTAAAACCGTTTTTCAGCAGCCAGTGAAGGGGCGCCGTTTCAAACCATTGGGACAAGCGGAACGCGGGCCTGAAGGCCTGCTCGACCCGTCACCCCGTAATCTTCTTCGCGGTCGCATCCCACATTGCGGGACGCTTGTTGAAGTACGAATAATTCGCCAGGTGGCAACCGATCGCGGCGTTATTGCCGAACACTTCGTTCTCCACGCATGGCTTGCGTGTGCGCACCGCATTGAAGAAATTGGCCTCGTGATCGGCGGTGTCGTTGTATCCCGGCGGGGGCGCGTAAGTCTCGACCTCCTCCGTCAATTGCGAAGCAAACGGAGCCGGTACCGGATGGTCCTTCTTCCAGTCTGCCTCATATTGCTTGCGTAAATCCTCAGGCCAGCCTTGCGTCGAGTAGCCTTCCATCTCCGGCAGCGTATTTTGCGGCGAAAAGGTCAGTGTTGAGTCCTTGATGATCATGGTGCCCTTGTCGCCATAGAATCCGATGAACTCGCCGCCATCGTTATTGAGGTTGCAACGTACGTCGACGCGGAAGTTCGGATAGTCGTAGTAAGTCTCGATGAAATCGGGGAACTGTCTGCCATCCTTCCAGCGGAACAGCCCGCCCGTAGATTGCGCACGAGTCGGTGCGGTACTGGTTCCGGTGATAAACATGATCCCCGAAATCAGGTGAACGAACAGGTCGCCGCCTAGTCCTTCGCCGTAATCGGTGAAGCAGCGCCAGCGGAAGAAGCGGACCGGATCGAATGGAATACTGGGTGCGCCGGTCTGGAAGGCGGTCCAATCGATATTTTGGTCATTGACGCCGGGCGGTATGGGATACACCCAGGCGCCACTGGCCGAGTTGCGGTCCCAGTACGCCTGGATGCAACACACCTCGTCCGAGTTTGCCCGAGGCGTAAATCTCGCGCGCCTTCGCATACAGGATGGAACTCACGCGCTGGCTGCCGACCTGCATGATGCGATTGTTCTTTTGCGCCGCGGCCATCATGGCGAAGCCGTCGTCAACCGTGTGCGACAGCGGTTTTTCGCAATACACATCTTTACCGGCGTTGCAGGCATCCACCACGACGCGACGGTGCTGGTGATCGGTGCAGGAGACGATTATGGCATCGATGTCTTTGCGGTCGAGGAGCTCCTTATAGTTGCGAGTTGTCGCAACTTGTTTTTTCAGCGTCTCCTGTGCAGCTGTCAAGCGCCCTTCCCATAGATCGCTGACCGCAACGCATTCCACCCCCGGAACGCGCAGCGAGGCTTTTAGCAACTCGCAGCCGCGTACTCCTGTTCCAATAGAGGCGAAGCGCACTGTATTGCCGGTTGCGGCCTGCGTGGTCGCAGCGAAAAGGCTGGTGGGTTCGAGCAATGTAGCTTTCGCGGCGGCGCCGGCGGCGATGACGCCGGCTCCAATTTGCATGAATCGACGGCGTGTCCAGGGATTGTCGGTCAAAATTCCACCTCGCAAAGTTCGGCAACACTAGAGATTAACTGGCAGAGAAAAAGCCGCGGCATGTCCGCGGCTTCCCCAACGATGGAGCGAGGTCAGCGGCGGCCCTTCTTGGCCTTTTTCGCAGCTTTCTTCGCCGGCTTCTTGGCCGCCTTCTTCGCGGCTTTCTTCTTGCCACCAACCACGATGATCTTCTTCTTCGCAGCTTTCTTCGCTGGCTTTTTGGCTGCTTTCTTGGCGGCCTTCTTTGCCGGCGCCTTCTTGGCTGCTTTCTTCGCCGGCGGTTTCGCTGGAGCTGGCGCAGCGGCTTTCTTTGCTGGCGGCTTCGGGGCGGCTTTCTTGGCCGCAGGTTTCGCAGGAGCCGGAGGAGCCGCTTTTTTCGCTGGCGGTTTCGGCGCAGCCTTCTTCGCTGCAGAAGGCGCAGGCGGCGCAGTGGTCACCGTGGTTTCTTCCGGTTCGTTGTCTTCCACCTCGACCACTTCTTCGATCACGGAAATCGATTCCGGTTCTTCCTCTTCCTCTTCTTCCTCTTCGTATTCCTCATCGTCGAGCGAATCGCCGTAGGAACCGTCTCCGTAGTCATCCATCTCGTCATCGCGACCGTACAGAGTTTCATCAAAAGCCGTCATGTGTCCTCCTGAGGTTGCCGGCCTCCGCTTGCCAACGGAGACAGCTCGCAAGGCTGAATCAATGTTGAACCGCTAAACATGCCGCGCCAACAGGCGCGCGATTATAGCACGGCAAATATTGCGCCGTTGGTGATGCCGCGGCACGACAATACTGCGACGCGCCTTGTTGTATCAGAACATCCGCGACAAGGGAAGAGTGCAATCACGTTACGGTGATGAACGTCACAGGCAGGCTGCCAAAGTGTTACTTGCGAATTACGAGAACTTCACCGGCGCGGAGGTTGGCCGAGAGGTTGGCATTGTTCTTTTTCAGGTCCGCCACCGTGGTGTTGTACGACTGCGCGATGCCGCTCAGGGTCTCGCCCTTCTTGACCTTATGGTAGGTGGCCGCCTGGGCTTTGGTTGTCGATTTCGACCCTGACTTTGTTGACGCCGTTGTCTTGCCCGTCTTTCCCGTTTTGGGAACGGGTGGATCGTCGCCACCCTCCGACGCTACTTCGGCGCTGCCTGCATCTGCCAAAGGCTTGTAAATCAGCAACGTGCGGCCCACCGCGACGGTGTTTCCCCGTAAGCGGTTCCATTTTTGTATCTTGTTGACGGGAACGGAGAAATCGTCGGCAATCGACCCGAGCGTGTCGCCCTTCCGCACCTTATAGCGCGTCGGTTTCTTGGCAGTAAGCGACCGAGTCCCCACTCTGTCCCGGGGCAATCGGGATGATTAGCTTCGATCCCACCACCACTTCGTCGCTCGACAGATTGTTGGCTTCTTCGATCACGCTCGCCGAGGTGTGATATTTGTGCGCGATCGAGCCCAGCGACTCGCCAAATTCCACTCGGTGATAGCGCCAGAATGTTCGCATGTCCGGCGGAATCAAGGTGATAGCTTCTTCGTACTTGTCTTTGCTTCCCGCAGGAAGGTTCAGAGTAAATGTCTGGTCCTTGGGGGTGGTCATCCGCAGCAGGCTGGGGTTGAGCTGCTGCAACGTCTCGGCCGACGTATCCAGGCACTCAGCCACCAATCGCAGGTCTACCGGATAGTTGATCGATACCTGGTCGGACGCGACGGGCTTCTCGGGAACTACGTTCTCAAGTCCATATTGCGCCGGATTCTTGGCCATGATGGTCACGGCCACAATGATTGGGACGTAGTTGCGGGTCTCCTGCGGTAGCACTCCGCGCTTGTAGAGCTCCCAGAAGTCAGCGTAGCCGGTGCGCTCGACGGCGTGCTGCACATTGCCCGGCCCGGTATTGTAGGCAGCCATCGCCAGATACCAGTCGCCGAACTCGGCGTAAAGATCCTTCAGGTGCTTCGCGGCCGCCTGCGTGGACTTCACCGGATCCTGCCGGTCATCCACCCACCAACTGCGTTCCAAGCCGTACTCCGAGCCGCGTCCCGCCATGAACTGCCACATCCCGCGCGCTCCGGCCCGCGACACCGCCAGTGGCTGAAAGCCCGACTCCGCCATTGCCAGGTAAATCAGGTCCTGCGGAACGCCCGCCTGCTTGAAGGTCTGCGACACCATCTCGCGATAACGCCCCGCGCGCGAGAGCCCGTGCTCCAGCGTGGGCCGCCCCTTGGGACTTGAGAAGTAGTTGATGAACATCGCGACCTGGTCGTTCAGCATCAGGGGAAGGTCTGACTTGGTGGTCTTAATCTCGGCTTCGGCCTGCGCGCGCAACTTGGGATCGACCGGGAACGTAATGTCATTGGCCTCATCGATTGGAGCAGGCTCGTAGTGCTGCTCGCTGAAGCCATCTCCCTCGCGCAGGGCTACCTGCTCCAAGTCGCGAATGCCGTCCACGATCTTGTCGAACTCTTTTTCCAGCCGCGGATTGTCGCGAACTTCAACGCTGCTGGAAAGCATCACATTGAACGCCTGGTCGAAGGTCTGCCGGGCGGCATCGAGGTGGCCGTCGTGATACTCGGCTTGCCCTTCGTGGTAGAGCTTTTCGGCGCGCGCAATCAGGGCGTCCACGGGGTCTGCCGGGTTGAGAGGAGCGGCTGCCGGCGTGCTTGATGGCTGTGCCTCAGCCGGTTTTGGGCTCGACTGAGTCACCGTTGGCGCGGTGGCCTGCACAGGAACCTTAGCTGCCGTGTTTTTGGGTTGGGAGGTCTCGCATCCCGTGCTCAGTAGCACGGCACAAACTAGCGACGGGGCGACCAGGCACCGAAAAAACGTCATTCTGGCGAAACCGACTCCCGATGAAAAGATTGCGTCCCGAGGCTGATGGTACTACGCACTTGCAAAGCGAATCAACGAAACGGGACAGACCGCACTCGCGCCTCGCTTGCGAAGTCGCGTCTGCTTTCTTCCCATAACGTGGTGCGCCACTAAACGGCTACACATTCATAGACATACATCACACAGAAGAGGTATACAGCCTCCGACTATTGCGCACTAGAATGCACCATCGGAGCTGGCTCTCCGTGTGCTCCGCCCGCCCGCAACTATTGGCCGATAGCTGCGATTCAACCGCCCAACGTTGTAGAAGCTCAAGAAATTTAAGAGGACGAAGAACTATGAGCCAAACAAAACATTCGTGTGTATTGCTGCTCTCCATCGCTGCGTTTGTCTCGGCCGGTTTTGCGCAAAGCCGTCCGCTCTCGCTGATGACGCGCCAGGTGCGCGACGTCACGCTCAACGGACAAGCTGCGCTGCTTGGGCGCCTTCCCTCCACTCGAACCATGCAGTTGGATGTCGTTCTGCCGTTGCGTGATCAGGCTGGCCTGGACGCCTTCCTGGCCATCTTGCAGAACCCGTACAATCCCGGCTACCGGCAATTCCTGACTCCGGCCGAGTTCACCGCTCGCTTCGGCCCCACCCAGCAGGACTATGACGCAGTCGTGCAGTACGTACAGAGCCACGGTCTCACAGTCGTCGGCGGTTCGCGCGATGGCATGGACGTCCAGGTCAAGGGACCAGTCTCGGCCATTGAGTCTGCCTTCCACATCAACTTGTTGGTCTACCAGCATCCCAGCGAGAACCGGACCTTCTACGGTCCGGACCGCGAGCCAAGCGTCGATCTCCCGTTTCAGCTCTGGCACATCTCGGGACTCGACAACTATTCCATCCCGCACCCGCTGTACGTCTCGAAGACTGCCTACGCAGCAGCGCACGGTATCGATCCGAAAGACGTCGTCAGCCACGCTACCACCGGTTCCGGCCCTTCGGCTTCGTTCCTGGGTAGCGACATGCGCGCAGCCTACTACGGAAGCACCGCCCTCACCGGCGCTGGCCAGAACCTCGGCTTGTTCGAATATCTCGGCACCGACCTCGCTGACTTGAACACCTACTACACGAATGCGCACCAGACCAACAGCGTGCCCATCACTCTGTTGTCTACCGATGGCACCAGCACCAGTTGCGTCTACCGGAGCGGATGCGACGACACCGAGCAGACGCTCGACATGACCCAGGCGCTGGGCATGGCTCCTGGTCTGGCCAGCCTGGTAATGTACGTTGGCTCGACCGACACGGCCATCATCAGCGCCATGACCACCCACAGCCCGCTGCCGACTACCATCGGTTGTTCGTGGGGATGGACGCCTGCTGATCCCACCACCCTTGATCCCTACTTCCAGAAGATGGCCGCGCAGGGCCAGAACTTCTTCGCCGCTTCTGGCGACAGTTCGACCTGGTCACGGAGAAACGAGGCTTGGCCTGCAGACGATGCCAATGTCATCTCTGTCGGCGGCACCGACCTGACGACCGCCAGCGCCGGTGGCGCCTGGAAGTCGGAGACGGCCTGGGTCGATAGCGGCGGTGGCATCTCGCCCTCGCCGGAACACATCGCGATTCCCGCATGGCAGAAGCTCGCGGGCGTGATCAACTCCAGCAACAAGGGATCGACAACCTACCGCAACGGCCCCGATGTCTCAGCCAACGCCAACTTCACCTTCTACGTTTGCGCCGATCAGACTACCTGCACGGCCAACGAGTACGGTGGAACCAGCTTTGCCGCTCCGATGTGGGCCGCTTACGTTGCGCTGGTCAACCAGCAACTGAAGACCAACGGCTACTCCACCATCGGTTACATTAACCCTTATCTCTACGCTTTCGGCACGAGTTCGAGTTACCACACCGACTTCCACGACATCACCAGTGGCAAGTCTGGCAGCTACTCGGCCGTGACCGGCTACGACCTGGTGACCGGATGGGGCAGCCCCAACGGCACCGGCTTGCTGAACGCCCTGGTGAGCGAGAAGTAAGACTCGAACCAACGTGCATCTTGCGTGCCCCGTTCTAGCAAGCTAGGGCGGGGCATTTTCGCGTGAGGCTAGTGGGGCTTATGGGACTTGGTCGGTTCATCGGCAGACGGGGTGGCGGCCGGGCCCAGCAGGTCTTCGGTTTTCAGTCCGAGCCGGTCAATCATGTCGCGGACCCTGGGCCATTCTTCTCCGAGAAACCTTTCACGTTCCGCCTTCAGCAGCAGAGTGCGTGCACCGCGATTGACGAACATGCCGACCCCTCGCCGGGGCTCGACCACCCCGTCGGCCACGAGTTGCTGGTAGCTCTTGAGCACGGTGAGTGGATTGACCCGAAATTCGGCTGCGACATGGCGTACGGTAGGCAATTGTTCGCCTTCCGGAAGGATTCCATCGAGGATCATCGCCACCACGAGATCGCGAAGTTGCCGGTAAATCGGTTGCGTCGGATCCCATTCAGGGTCTACGTTAGTCAGGCTTTTCAAGCAGATGCCTCACCATTATTTTTGTTGTTATACACAACCATAACACTACATCACAAAGAAAAGCTATTTGGAATCAGTTGCCTAGAAGGCCACTAAGAATTCTGCCAGCTGTAATACATGACTATAGCAGCATAACTCATGGCGACAGACAATGGTCGAGAGCGAGGATTCTGCGTTTGTCAAAGAGCCATACATTACCCGCATAGGCGGGCGAGGTGGGCCAAGAGACACCAATCCCTTGCCTCACGAAGTATCGATAACACGCCTGGATCGCAAGCGAATAGGACGCAGGACACAGAGGAGCGTGATAAGGCGGGATGGGTGACCTGCGGCGCTCAGGTCACGCGCGGGCGAGAGCGGCTTCGAGGTCGGCGATCAGGTCGCCCACATCCTCGATTCCCACCGAGAGGCGAACGGTCGAGGGAGTGACTCCCAGCAGCTTCAGCCGCTTGGCGCTGAGTCCGATGTGCGACGAGAGCAGCGGATACGAAAGGATCGACTCGACTCCACCGAGGCTGGTGGCCAGAGTACCAGAGCTTGAGGCTCTTGATGAAGCGATCGACCGCAGGCTCTCCGCCGCGAAGCTCGAAGGAGACCATCATGCCGAAGTCCTTCATCTGGCGCGCGGCGAGCGCGTGATCGGCATGACCGGGAAGCCCCGGGAAGTAAACGTGCGACACCTTGGGATGCTTTTCCAATGCGGCCGCGATGGCCGCAGCACTGCGGCAGGCGCGCTCCACGCGGAGTTGCAGGGTCTTTAATCCGCGCAGAAGAAGATAGGCGCAGCCGGGATCGAGACATCCGCCGGTCAGGATCATCAACTCGCGTGCGGGGTCCATCCACTTCTTCGAACCGGCGAGAACGCCGGCGGTGAGATCGCTGTGTCCGCCGAGATACTTGGTGGCGGAGTGCATCACGATGTCCGCACCCAGTTCGAGCGGCTTCTGCAAGACCGGGGTTGCGAACGTGTTGTCGACTACCACGCACGCCTTGTGACGATGAGCGATCTCGGCGAGCGCTGCAATATCGGCGCAGCGCAATGTGGGATTGGTCGGAGTTTCCAAAAACAACATGCGCGTCTTGCGGGTGAAATAGCGCTCGGCCTTATCGAGATCGGTGTAGGGAATGAAGCGCGACTCGATGCCACAACGTCCCAGCACGTTTTCGAACAGCTTTACCGTTCCGCCGTAGATATCGAGCATGGAGACGATTTCATCGCCGGCCTGGCAACTCGCAAGCACGGCAACGAGTATTGCGGACATGCCGCTGGAAGTGATTACCGCTGCTTCCGCACCTTCGAGCGCGGCGATCTTGTCTTCAGCCGCCTTCACGGTCGGAGTGCTGTAGCGCGCATACAGGTACAAATCGCGATCACCAGCGGCGTAACGCCGCAACTCCGCGAGTCCGGGAACCACGAAGACCGACGTCTGCGTAATCGGCGTAGCCAGCGGAGCCGATTCGCCGTGGCGATCTTCTCCCGCATGCACACACTTCGTGGCGTCAGCCGAGCGGCGTTTCATGAGAAGAAGATTGTAGAACAGTGGTTAGTGGATAGTGGTTAGTGGATAGCAAGACCAACAAAACGGCGCCCCTTTCGGAGCGCCGGGTAGACGAAGTTTCAACTTTGCTTTACCACGATAAGCGCAAGGCGAACTGGAACTGGCGCGGATCATACGCCGCGGTCGGTGCTCCTGCGTCGTTCCAGATGGGGTTCACTGCTGCAACGTTGAACTTGTTGATGATGTTGAACAAGTCCATGATGCCCTGCAACTGCATCCGCTCGCCGAGCTTGAAGGAGCGGGCGATACGGAGGTCGTTGAAGAAGACATACGGCGAGGTGCCTGCGTTGCGCGACAGGTTGCCGATCAGCGTTGGCACCTGGCCGGTGACTAAGGCGTTGGCGAAGCAGGTCGGAATCAGGTAGCCGCTGGGCGAGTACTTGGAGGCAACGGCGGTGTCGCCGCAAGCGTCGGTCTGGCCGGCTTGGGCAGTCATGGGGCGATCGGTGCCGGAGGAGAAGTCGAAGTTCTGATCGAATCCGGTGACGATGTTGAACGGGCGCCCGCTGCCTAGTTCAAGAATGAGCGACGTCGTCCAGTTGCTGAGCAGCTTGCCCTTGGCGTCGCTGCCCTGGTTGCCGCTTTGGTAGACGCCGCTAATCACAAAGCGATGGCGCTGATCGAACAGCGAATTGGAGCGGTCGAGGTTGGGATTGAAGTTGTCTTGCGGCTCGAGCGTGGCCTCGAGATCGGTGGAGTCGTCGATGGAGTGCGACCAGGTGTAGGAAGCCAGAAACTCGTAGTGCTGCGAGAAGCGCTTCTTCACGTTCACGGTCAGGCCGCTGTAGTCGGAGGTGCCGTTGGAGTAGTTGGCGACGAGGTCGCTGAAGGGAATTTGCTGATTGCCGAAGCCCAGGCCGTAGTACGACAGGACCTGCTGCGCGAGTGCGTTGACTTGCGGCGGGGCATAGTACTGCAGGGTTGGGTTAAATCCACTTTGGCGGAAGAAGCTTACCAGAGCGGCGGGAATGTAAGCACCACATGCCGGATTTCCACATTTCGCCGCGACTGCAAGATTCACGCCGGCCGTATCCACCGCCAACGGATTGTTCGCGAAGTCGGCTTTGGCCGCTTGCGACAAGTTGGGATCGGTCATGGCGTTATACCAGTTCTGGACGATCAGCGTGCCGTTGGCGGTGTTGGCGTTGATGGGGCGGTTCAGGCGGCGTCCGCCATTGAAGTTGTAGGACATGTCGAAGGTCCAGCTCTCTCCGAACTGGTGCTCGATGCCGACGTTGACCTGGTTGGAGTAGCCGTACTTGAAGTTTGCCGCGGTGGGATACCCGAAGGGCAAGACGGAGAGCGGAACCGGCGGCTGTCCAGGCTGGAGGAAGTTCTGGTTGACCCATACGGATGGCGTGTTGGGCGTGGGATTGAAGCGCTGCTGGTTGGAGAGGTAGGTGAACGATGGCGGCAGACAGCCCAGCGTACCCGTGAAAGCATTGGCGGCGTTCAAAGTCGCCACCGGATTTGCGAGGTTGCAGTCGACCGGCGATCCGCCGAACAAAAGGAGCTGCGGGGCTTGGGTTCCGTCGGCCACGACCGAGTCGAAGACCAGCGCCATCAGAGGATGGTCGAAGAAGATGCCGTACGAGGCGCGCCCGACGGTTTTGCCGTCACCGAAAATGTCCCATGCCACTCCGATGCGCGGCTGGAAATTCAGATTGGAGGGCGGCACACCCTTGGTGAGTCCGAAGGTCTTGTACGTCGCGGCGGCAAGCGCCGTGGAGGGCGGATAGTCGGGCAGGAACTCGACGTCGTAGCGCAAGCCGTAATTGATCGTCACCCGCGGCTTGATGCGCCAGGAATCTTGCACGAAGAAGCCCAGAGTGTTGTTGTGGAACGCGAGATGAGGATTGCCGACGCCCTGTACCAAGTATTGCGGAATGCCGGCGCCATAGGCTTGGACCGGGCTGAGACCCGGAGTTCCGCTGATGGAGATGGCCCCGAAATCGTAGATGCCGCCGAAATTCACGGTGAAGTTCGCGGTGAGTGGGACCAGGTTGTAGTCAACGCCGAACTTGATGTTGTGCGTGCCCTTGGTGATGGAGAAGTTGTCGAGGAGTTCCCAGCGCTGCTCGACGCGCTGAACGTAAGAGAAAGGTTCGCGGCCAAAGAAGGCGACACCGGGCATGTTGACCGCGACATCGCTTCCTCCGGCGGCGTTGGAGTACGAATAGTTCACGCTGCGGCGCGCGTACTGGAAGCGGAATTCGTTGACCTTATTGCTGCCGATGGTCCAGGTGTGCTCGGCGATGATGCTCCAGTCGTGGAAGTTGTTCATCGAGGTGCGCGACTGCGCATTTTGGCCGAAGACCTGCGGGCCCTGGGCATTGACCTCGATGCCGTCCTGGATGTCGGGGCTGACGCTGCCGCGCAGCATCAATTGCTGATTGTTGTTGATCTTGTGATCGAGGCGGAGCGAGTAGATATCGCCGAGTTCGTGGACCGGGAAGTTGCCGACCAGAGACTGCATCGGAACGAACGACTGGGGTAAAGGAATGAACTGGGCGGTGGTATTCGGTGCGAAGAAGTAACCGGGTCCCAGTCCTAACGCCTGGGTGATTGGATTTCTTCCGGTGATCGCTACTGGCCCGGAACTGCCAACCAGGAATGCGTATCCGATGGTGTTGGCATTGAATTGACCGTTAGCCGCGAGGAAGGCGAGCGTTTGTGCCTGTGCCTGTGTTGCAGGAACGGCAAGCGTGTTGGCCGGCAATTGAGTGCCAAACTGTGCGTTGAAGAAAGGCGTGATGTCGGCGGTGGAGTTGAATCCGAAGTTGCCGGTGCCAATGTTGGAGAAGCCGGTCTCGTGCCGGTCGGTGCCTTCGTAGGAGAAGAACCAGTAGGTGCGGTCTTTCTTGATCGGGCCGCCCATGGCGATTCCGTATTGAGCGCGAGTGTAGTCCGGCTGTTCGACGTTGCTGAACGGATTGGTCGCCTGAATGTAGCGGTTGCGCAAATATCCGAACGCGGCGCCGTGGAAGTCGTTGGTGCCCGACTTGGAAATGATGTTGATCACGCCGGCGGCGGCCTGGCCGTATTCCGCGGCATAGCCGTTGGTGAGGATCTGGAACTCCTGCACGGCGTCTTGCGAAACGGTAGAGCGAATGCCGTTCACGGAGTTGTCGACGGCGTTGGTGCCGTCAATGTTAATGAGGTTGCTGCGTCCACGCTGACCACCGATGTTGAGACCGGAGGTGGGGGCGGCGCCGATGCTGGGCGTGGTGTCGCGGGAGAGCTGCGAATTCGTCAGGGCGAAGTTGACGTAGTTGCGACCGTTGATGGGCAGGTTCTCGATGCGCGTCTGGTCGATGGTGGTGCCGGAGGCGGTCTGCTGGGTCTCAACCAATGCCGCCTCAGAGGAGACGGTGACCGTTTCGGTGGCTGCCGCGACGGACAACTGAACCGGCAACTCAGCCACCTCGCCAATGGTCAGTCGGACGGCGTTGTTTACCAACTTGGCGAAGCCCGGCGACTCCACAGTCACCGTGTAGAGGCCCGGAGGAAGCGACAGTAGGATCGCACTCCCTTCGGCATTGGTGGTGGCAGTTCGCGAAATGCCCTTGCTCGGCTCAGCCGCGGTGATCGTGGCGCCGCTAACAACGGCGCCCTTGGCGTCTTTCACCAGGATGTGCAACTCCGAGGTCTGCACCTGCGCCATGGCTGCGGCCAACAGGCAGACAGCGGCAATCAGCAAGCAGAAGAATCTGCGCGCGAGATTCATAAGGTCCCTTCTGATGGACAAAGATTGCGGAATTGTTGGCTGATTACGGATGCAGAATGCGGGCATACGGAACGGCCATTGCCCGACCGACGATAGAGATAGGAAATCATGGCCCTGATTCTTTAGGACAAATCCGAAAGAAACGCACCCCAACAAACGTTCGGTTTTTATACCAAACGATGCTAGTAGTGCAAGCACGAAATGAGAGAGGAATCCGCAGCAGCTATAGGGCGAACTTTATTCCCGAAGAACTGGACGATGCGGACGTCAATGCCCAGGCCATGCGTGGGGTATTGTGGGCGATGCCGACGCGGCCGCGCGAGTCGAGCAGGATGATGCCGCCGTGTCCGTTGAGCCGCGACTTGAGGTAGAAGAGAGCGCGTTGGGCCGCTTCCTGAGGAACGAGTCCCTGCTCGACGCGGTCGGCGGTCCACTTGCTGAGGACGAGCTTCATCATCGGCTCTCCCCATCCGGTGGTGGAGACCGCGGCGCTGAGGTTGTCGGCATAGCAGCCGCAACCGATGAGCGAGGAGTCGCCTACGCGGCCGGGAGCCTTATTCAGCGTGCCACCGGTGGAAGTGGCGGCGGCGATGTTTCCTTCGCGGTCGAGCGCGACTGCGCCCACGGTGTCGTGCGAGCGCATGGGGCCGAATTCGTCGGGCATCTGGAGATAGCCTTGCTGCTTGGCCTCGCGCAGGCGCTCGACTTCGCGCGGGATGATGAGATCGTCGTTGGAGCAGAGTTCGAGGCCGTGTTCCTGGGCGAAGCGCTCGGCACCGTTGCCGACGAAATAAACGTGGGGGCTGTCAGTGAGGATCTTCTTGGCCGCGACAATCGGATTACGAATATGTTCGACGCATCCCACGCCGCCAGCGCGCAGAGTGGCTCCGTCCATCATGCAGGCGTCGAGTTGCACGCGGCCGTCCATGTTGAGGAACGAACCTCGGCCGGCGTCGAAGGTCTCATCGTCTTCCATGGTGACGACGGCGGCTTCGACGGCATCGAGGCAGCTTCCGCCGTCGTGCAGAGCAGCGAAACCAGCGGCTGCCGCCGCCTTCACGCCTTGCAGATGGGCGTCGACCGCGTCATCGGGGATCGCCCAGGCGCCACCGTGGACCAGGATTATCGGATTCGCAGACAATGCCGACCTTTCAGAAGGGAATTGCTCGTCACGTAGAGCAAACTCGACAGCATATCAGAAGGGCGAGTGGTAGCTGGTAACTGGTAATTAGTGATTAGTAATTAGTGATTAGTAATTTGTGATTGGGCACTCATCGCGGCGAGCCGGGATAAACTTAGGGCATGGGCGACGTGGGACGCATGCTGGTGGCGTTGGGTGGAGTGCTGCTGGTGGTGGGACTGGTGCTGATCCTTGCCGGCAAGGTCAATCTGCCCATCGGCCGGCTGCCGGGCGACATCGTGATTCGCGGAAAGAATTCGACATTTTATTTTCCGCTGATGACGTCGATTGTGCTTAGCGTGATTCTGTCGCTGGTGCTGTGGGTGGTGAACCGAATGCGCCGGTAGAAATCACACCTTCAGGTTCCGCATGTACTCCGCATCGATCTTGATGGCCTCCAGCGGAGGCATGTCGAATTCCTCCTGCTCGACGAAGTAGTGCGTGATGTGGCCGCCCTTCTTCGCGGCTTCGAAGATGGGGCGGTAGTCGATGGTGCCGTGACCGAGTTCGGTGGACTGCAGGTGCTCGGTGCCCTTCTTGAGGTCGAAGTCCTTCACGTGCAGCATGGAGATGCGCGTCGGGTATTTGGTGAGGAATTCGACGGGGTTGTAGCCGGCGACCGAGACCCATCCGCAATCCATTTCGAAGGTTACGAGGGCGGGGTCGGTCAGCTTTATGAGTTCGTCATAAGGCACCACGTTTTTCAGCTTGCGGAATTCGGTGGTGTGGTTGTGGTATCCGAACTTCACGTCATAGCCCTTGACCCGCGCAGCGATCTCGTTATATTGCTCGGCATTCCACTTCCAGTCGTCGAGAGTGAAGGCGTTGACCCAGGCTTCGTGATAGCCCGGATCTTTGGGTGAAAGTCTCACCTTCGAGGGATCTTTCAGCGACGGCGAAGCGCAAACGATGTACTGCAACCCCAACTGATTGGCATAGGTGATGATGGATTCCAACTGCGGCTGCAACATGCTCAACGGATAATGCGCGCTGACACATTTCAGGCCAGCCGTGTCCATTGACTGCTTGAACTCCGGCGCGCTCATGGCGTAGAAACCGGCGGCTTCGACTTCCGTATATCCTGCGGCAGCGATGGCTTTCAACGTTCCGTCGAAATCTTTAGGCAACAGCTCGCGCAACGAATAAAGCTGCAAGCCGAGCGGAAGTCCCAGCGGATAGGCATCGAGCGGAAGCGCGTTGCGGAAGGCGAAGGCAGCAACCGAAGCTGCACCGGTGAGCTTAAGGAAAGTTCTGCGTGAAGTTAGATTCATAAGCGGGTACCTTTCGAAACTATTGAAGTTCCGAGCGATATTTCCATCCACCATACCTTACGCCCAAGGTAGCCACTCCAGCAGCGGCCAGAACGCAGATTTCCGGTATCGCTGGAACGCGAAATCGCGATTGTGCCAACGGCGAGGCGGCGGGCAGCAAGACGCAAAGAATTGTGACCGCTTGGAAAACTCGAATTTCCCTTGGTAGGGCGTTTCCGGCAAGGCAGCCATAGATCGCCAATGCCCATAGCAAGCAGATTTGCATCAGGGGCAAGACATTGAGAAGAATTCGTGAGATGTGTCCGGGCGGAGAGTTCATGGAGTCAGCAGCGGTGATCGACGCGGTGCCGAGACAGGTGCGCGCGAATCCGGCTGTCGATTGCCACAGGACCACAGGCCACTGTTTGACGATTACAGAGATTGCCTGGCGCTTCATCTGTCGGCTCCGTTCAGACGGGGTAAGGTTCTGCGATTCCCAACTCTTGTCGAGGGTAGTGACATCATTGTTGATCTGGTTGCCTTCCAGGTCTCTGAACGAATACGAATGCAGACTCCCTTGCGCGTTGTAGAAGTAGAGGTCGACGGTGCCGATCTCCGAGAGTGTAAAAACCCCATGCTTGACTTGGTTGCGTGCCATCCACGGCCCCACGCACGCCAGATATGTCAAAAGAAACAGAAGGCCCGACCAGCGCCTGGGCTTGTGGCAGAGCCAAGCGACGAGAAACGCCAAAACCACAACCTGTCCTGCGGGCTTCACGAGCGCGGCGATACCCAAGAGGAAGCCGGCGATGAGGATGAAGGGGACACGGTTCCGCAAGAGCGCAAGCGCATACACCAGAACGGCCGTTCCGAGCAGCGCAGTGTACACCGTCTCTGGGATGACCATAGGCGTGTGCACGATCGTGACCCAATCGACGGCATAGAAACACCCGGCTAGCAATCCGAGCCCTGGGCCGGTCAGTGCCGCCACAAGCCAGGCAAGAACGGCCGCGAAGGCAGCTCCCACGAAGCACTGAACGACCGAAGTGCGAAGTCGCCTAGTCGAGTTGGCGTCCGGAGAGGTGAAATCGACACCCGCCAGAAATGCAGGATACCCGGGCGGGCGCTGCAGGTCCGCAGGAAAACCGCCAGGCCCGGCACGCTGGTCAGTGTAGTAAGGCTGACCGTGGCTTATTTCGGCGGCGAGGTCTTGATAGGTTGGCGTATCTGCGTTGCCGAGCGGGCCATGCCAGACAAATGCTTGGTAACCCAAGCGCAGACTCAGGGCCAACACGAAGACGACGGCATAAACGATCCAGCTGCGACCAGAGTTGCGCATCGTCCGTTGTAACACTGCGGCTCCTTCTGAACACTACAGCGACACTCCAAGGTGTTTGACTTGGCTGGACCGAAAGCCCTGCGTTGTGCCGAATTTCGCGAAGCCCCATTGATTGTATCCAATGCGATAAACGCCACCGACACGGATACTGCGAGCTGATTCGCTAGCGGATTGCGTGAGGCGGCTAGGCTCGGTGTCGCGTTACACTGCTCGATGGGTGGCCGACAGCGAACAACTCGGACTGATCTTCGCGGCGCCGCAGCGCAAGGTCTATGCAGTGCGCGAACTGGTGGCCGCACTGCGTACGCAGGTGGAACGGTCGTTCACCGATATTTACGTCGAAGGCGAGATTTCAAATTACCGTCCGGCGGAGTCGGGACATGTGTACTTCACGCTGAAAGACGGCGCGGCGCAACTGCGGGTGGTGATGTGGCGAACCCAGGCGCGGCTATTGCGGTTTCGTCCAGAGAACGGGCTGGCGGTGATTGCGCGCGGGCGGGTGACGATCTACGACGAGCGCGGCGATCTGCAACTACAGGCCGAGATGCTGGAGCCAAAGGGCGCGGGCGCGCTGCAGTTGGCATTCGAGCAGCTCAAGGCGAAGCTCGCAGCGGAAGGGCTGTTCGATACGAGCCGGAAGAAGCCAATTCCCGCGCTGCCGCGTTGCATCGGTGTGGTGACATCGGCGCGCGGAGCGGCGCTGCAAGACATTCTGAATATTTTGCGGCGACGACACGAGTCGGTGTCGGTATTGATTTACGATGCGCGCGTGCAGGGCGAGAGCGCAGCCAGCGAAGTGGGCGACGGGGTGAAGCACTTCAATCGCGCACGCAACGTGGACGTCATTGTGGTGGCACGCGGTGGCGGGTCGTTCGAGGACCTGTTTGCCTTCAACGACGAAGCGCTGGCGCGAACGGTGGCGGCATCGAAGATCCCCGTGATTTCCGCCGTAGGGCACGAGACCGACTTCACGATTTGCGACTTCGTGGCGGATTTGCGTGCGCCGACGCCGTCGGCAGCCGCCGAGTTGGTGATCCACTCGAAACAGGAATTGGCCGGCAAGCTGTCAATGCTGCGCGACCGCTTGCGGCAGGCCATGAACTACAAGCTGCTGCGGGCGAACAATGCGCTGTCACAGCTGACTCAGAACGGGGCGTTCGTACGAATGGCAGATGCGTTGGCGCGTCGGCAGCAGCGAGTGGACGACCAGGTGTATCGCCTGGTGCAGGCACAGAGGCAGAACCTGGCGAGCGTTCGGCGGAGGCATGAGGAGCTGGACAGCCGTCTGCGGCACCAGGACATGCGAGTTCGCCTGAGCGTGATACGCCGCCAGCTGGAGCGTGGCACCAGCGAGTTAGGTACGCACTGGGGACGTCTCTTGTCGGAACGAAAGAGTCAAGTCGAGCAGCTCGCGACGTCGCTGGGACGCTCCGCCGAAACGGTTTTGTTGAAGAAGCATTCGCGTTGGGAGCGATTGCACAGCAGCCTGACTGCGCTATCGCCCAAGGCCATTCTGGCGCGCGGCTATGCGCTGGTGTTCGACGACGCAGGCAACCTGGTGAAGGAAGCCACGCAACTCAAGGCGGGTGAGACTGTGCGCACGCAACTCGCACAGGGTGAATTCACTGCCACCGTGGACAACGTCAAACCGCTAACTGCCACAGAGTAAGACATCGGGCGATTCGCGCTTAGGCCGACCGGCCACACAGCGCACTGCATTAGAATGGAAACACTCGCAAGCTTTCTTGCGCGAAAGGACAGCCGATGCTGCAGAGCCTGGGCCGCATGCCGGAGATTTCGGTGAGCTCGATCATCGACATCCTGTTTGTGGCGCTGGTCATCTACGGGTTTCTGAAGCTGTTGAAGTGGACGCACGCCATGCCAGCGCTCCTGGGCGTGGCGCTGGTCGCGCTGGCGGTATATTGGGCGCATTTCAAGGGTCTGAACACGACCGACTGGCTGGTAACGGCGGTGGCTCCGCTCAGTATCTTTGCGCTGATCGTGGTGTTCGCAGCCGAAATCCGGCATTCGCTAGTGCGGCTGGGACGGAATTTTTCGATGTCGCGGCTGGGTGGTCGCCGTGTCGAAACCTATGACGACATCGTGATGGCCGCCAACCTGTTCGCAAAACACAAGACCGGTGCGTTGATCGTCATCGAGCGCCAGGACGATCTGGGAAACTACATCGACAGCGGCGTGGCCGTCGATGCGAACCTGTCGTATGACTTGCTGGCGACGATATTCCTGAAAGATGGGCCGCTGCACGACGGTGCCGTCATCGTGCAGAAGGACCGCATCGCGGCGGCTGCATGTTTTCTTCCGCTGGCGACCGATCCGCAATTGTCATCGCAACTGGGAACGCGGCACCGCGCCGGTATCGGCGTGACGGAAGAGACGGACTCGATTGCGGTGATCGTTTCGGAAGAGACCGGTGGGATCAGCATTGCGTCGGCAGGAGCCATTGAGCGCGACCTTACGGTTGAGCATCTGCGCGAACGCATCAGCGAGTTGCTGCGGCGTTATATTCCGCATACCACGCTGCCCACCACGGCAACCGACCGCGATCTGGAGTCGACCGGATCGAGCCGCGAAATGACTCCACAAGAGCGCAGCTACAACGACGGAGCGGAGCTCTGAGGATGCGCGAACTGTTTCGCAAATATGTGCTCAACGACCTGGACCTGAAGATCCTGGCGCTGGCGATTTCCTTTGGGTTGTGGTGGATCGTGGGTCGCGATCCGCTGGTGGAGTCGGTCGAAACGGCGCCGATCGAGTTTCATCATGCACCCGAGAGTCTGCTGATGACGTCAGACAGCGACTTCGACGTACGCGTGACCGTAAAAGGGCCGGAACGCGTGGTGCGCGATTTGAAATCCTCGGACATTACTGCCGTGCTGGATCTGTCGGGAGTCAATCCGGGAGAGCGGACATTTGACCTGGGACCGCGGCAGATTCACGTGCCCCGCGGGCTAACCGTGGAACAGGTGGTTCCGTCGCAGATTCGTATAGATTTCAATCCCAGCGCTACGCGCACAGTCGAGGTGCGACCGCGTGTCATCGGTAGTTTCGTCTCTGGTTACGGCATCATTGACGTCACGGCGGACCCGGCGACGATCACGATTAGCGGGCCGCAAAACCGGGTGAATTCGATTGACTCGGCGATTACGGATCCGGTGGACGCGACTGGTGTGGTGGGTAAAGCGACGTTCACAACGCATGCTTACGTGCCGGATCCATTGGTGCGGGTGCAACACCCGGCACCGATTCACGTGACGGTCACGACCGGCAGATCTTCTGGGGGAGCGGGCCAACCTTGAGCGCTACGTCGCCAAAAAACTTCAAACGAGAACTCTTTGGTACGGACGGAATTCGCGGCGTTGCGGGCGATTATCCGCTGGACCGTTCGACTGTTTATGCGATTGGACGCGCGCTCGGTCAACGGCTGGCGGAGCGCGAGTCGAAGGCGCGCGTGGTGATTGGGCAGGACACGCGCGAATCGAGCGCCTGGATCAGCCAGGCGCTGGCGACAGGACTGGAAGCGTCACAGACAAAGGTCGTCAGCGCAGGCGTCATCACTACGCCGGGCGTTGCGTATCTCACGCGCGAGAACGAATATTCCGCCGGCATCGTGATTTCGGCGTCGCACAATCCGTGGGAAGACAACGGCATCAAGGTGTTCGGCGCGGATGGCTACAAGCTGTCGGATGAGTTGGAACACGCCATCGAGGCTGACATCTTCGCGCACATCGAGCAGTTGGCAGCGGGCTCCGCCCAGGCCGACCACTCCGGTTACAACATGTTGCCCGGCGACGCGAAATTGCAGGCGCAATACGCGGAATGGCTGGCTTCGCTGGTGGGGCCGGGCAGCTTCGGCAAACTGCGCGTGCTGGTGGATTGCGCCAACGGTGCGGCGAGCAACATCGCTCCCCTGGTCTTCAAGGATTGCGATATCAATGCCGACTTTCTGCACGTCGATCCCAACGGGCGCAACATCAACGCCGGTTGCGGAGCGCTGTATCCGGGCCAAGTCGCGGACGAAGTGAAGAAATCGAACGGCAAGTACGACATGGGCATCACCTTTGACGGCGACGCCGACCGTGCGATGTTCTCCGATGCGGCAGGCAACGTGGTGAACGGTGATGGCGTGCTGCTGATGGCGGCGCGCGACATGAAAGCGCACGTACTGCTGCACAACGACACGGTGGTGTCGACCGTCATGTCGAACATGGGACTCGAGACGGCGCTGAAGCGCAGCGGCATTCGCATGCTGCGTGCTCAGGTGGGCGACAAGTATGTGCTCGAGGAAATGCTCAAGACCGGCGCCACGCTGGGCGGGGAGCAGTCGGGACACATCCTGTTTCGCGACATGGACACGACGACCGGCGATGGCATTCTCACCGCGCTGCGCGTGATGGAAGTGACGGCGCGGGCGGGCAAGCCACTCGCTGAACTCGTGGGCGACATGAAGGTCTTTCCACAACGCATCGAGAACGTGAAGGTGCGCGAGAAGCTGCCGATGGACCAACTTCCGTCGGTGATGGAGACGATCCGCGCGGCAGAAGGCGAACTCGACGGTAACGGCCGCGTGGTGGTGCGCTATTCGGGCACAGAAAAACTGGCGCGCGTGATGGTCGAGGCTGAGTCAGAAGAAGCCATGGAACGACACGTCACGACCATTTCGAGCGCACTGCGGGCGGCGATAGGGGCCTAGTGGCTCCGGTTCAAGCATCCTAGCTTCTACGGCCATCCGGCGTGAGGCACTTGGACCTTCGTAGTCCAGATGGCCGCACGATGATTCGCCGCTGCTTCAGCCTCGTGAAATGTTGGCGCGACGCACGCGAATAACGTGCGTCCGTCGTCGCCGCCCAACATGCAGGCGAACACTCCCATTCCATCGGTTTTGCGTTCCTCCAGGATGCGTCCGCCTTCGGCCACTCGGACCAGCCGGCCGTGCGTTGCGTCGGCGATCCACACCGCCCCTGCGGCGTCGAGGCAAATCCCATCGGACGCCACGCTGAGTTGCGCGAGTGCTTCACCGACGTTGGTCGAAGTCGGAGGATCGCCGAAGATTGCCCAAGTACGACGCTCACTTAATAAACCTGCAGTGACAGTGAAGGCGCTGAGCCGGTCCATCATCGATTCTGCGACGATCAGCGTTCGCCCATCCGGGGTGAGCACCATGCCGTTGGGAAAGCCGAGATCGTTGGCGACGACGCTCGTCGTGCCATCGGGCTCGATGCCGATCAATACGGTGCTTTGCGGCGGGGCTCCGCTCATGAGATCGAACCCAAAGTTGCCGACCCAGGCGCGGCCGTCACGATCGACCAGCATATCGTTGCAGTGCCAATGGGCGAGCGCAGACAAATCCGCATACTCGACGAGTGAACCATCGAACTCACGGCGCAGGACCTTGCGGTCTCGCATCGACACGATCAATACGCGGCCGTCGGGCAGGAAGCCGAGACCCGAAGGTTGCTGGGGTACGTGAGCGATGGTTTCGGCCGTGCCATCCATGGATACGGCGAGGACGCGCCGGGTGTAGAAGTCAGAGACGTAGAGGCGGCCATCGCGCCAGCGTGGGGACTCGGTAAACGACAAGCCGCTGATGAGGGTAACGAATTCCGCCATCATGAACCTTTCGATGTTTGCTACGGCTGCTTCTGGTCGGCGATCCACTTGGTGACGCGCGTATGGAGAACGTCGAGCGGCAAGGGGCCGGCATCGAGCACTTCATCATGGAAAGAGCGGATGTCGTACTTCGCGCCGAGTGCCTGTTTGGCCTGATCGCGCAGCGAGAGGATCTCCATCTGTCCTAGTTTGTAAGCCAGCGCCTGGCCGGGCCACGCGATGTAGCGATCGACTTCGGTCTGGATGTTGGGCTCGTCCATGGCAGTGTGCTCGCGGAAGAACTCCACCATCTGCTCGCGCGTCCAGTGTTTGTAATGCACGCCCGTATCGACGACGAGGCGAATGGAGCGCCACATCTCATTTTCCAGCCGGCCGTATTCGCTGTACGGGTCCTGGTAGAAGCCGACGTCTTTGCCTAACCGTTCCGAGTAAAACGCCCAGCCTTCCGAATAGGCGTTGTAGCCTCCGAACTTGCGGAATGGGGGAATGTCGGTCAACTCCTGCGCGATGGAGAACTGAAGATGATGCCCGGGAACGCCCTCGTGATAGGCGATGGCTTCGGCGTTGAGCAGCAGTCGGTGCTCGGGATCGTATTCGTTGACGTTGATGCGGCCGGGACGCGTGCCGTTGCCAGATCCGGGAGAGTAGTCGGCGGGAACTGAACTGGGAGCGCGGTAAGACTCCATGGGAACGACTGTCAACTTGTTTTTCGGCAAGCGGCCGAACAGTTGCGGCAGCTTGGTGTACATCTGGTCGGTGTAGTGCTGGTAGAGATCGAGGATTTGCTGGCCCGAGGTGCCGTGGAGCTTGGGGTCTTGGCGGATGTGATCGTTGAAGCTCTTCAGGTCGGAGAAGCCCTGCTGCTTGGCGATCACCAGCATTTGCACATCGATGTCGGCGACCTGCTTGAGGCCCATCTGGTGAATCTGCTCGGGCGTGAGATTCGTTGTGGTCATCTGCTTCACGGCGAATTGATAGCGAGCATCGCCGTTGGGCAGTGACCAGACGCCCATTTCAGTGCGGCCGTTGGGCGCGTAGTCACTCTTCACGAAGGCCGCGAACTTCGCGTACGCGGGATTGACTTCAGACTGAACAGCTTTCGTCACCGCGTCGCGCAAGCGCTGTTGATCGGCGGAAGAAATCTCGGCGGGAAATTTCTGCAGCGGTTGTGTGAAGGGACTCTTGTCGCCGGCGGCGTCGGCGATCTCCTGCGCCTGAACGGTGACTTTCTCCAACAGAAATTTCGGTGGCATCAGATGATCGTGCAGTCCGACCTTCATGTTGGCGGTCACCTGATCGAGTACGCGCGGAATCTGGTGCAAGCGGGCGATGTAGTTCTCGTAGTCCTTCACGTTAGTGAAGGGCATTTGCGTGGGCATGGAGGCGAGGCCCAGATGGATGCCGCCGAACTGCTCAACCGGCATCTCCCAGCCGTTAAACTTCGCGCCTTCGATGTCCTGGCGCAGGTCGCGCACCATGAGCTGCTGGTTGAGCGCCTCGTTTTCGGGGAAGCCGGTGGTGTCGATAGCGTCGAAGACCTTGAGCTGCTGCTTGGCGTGCTCGACCTGCTTCGCAACTGCTTCAGGCGAGTAGTCACCGAGGCGATCGTTGTAGCGCGTGTCACCGACGTAGGTCGCAAACTCCGGATAGGTGCGAAGGGTATATTCCCACTCGGATTGCAAGGCATCACGAAGCTGCGCGCGGCGGGCGTCGAGCGTGGTTTTGTTGGTCTGGCCGGTGAGCGCGATGGCGAAGGCGCACACGAGGGATGCAACGGCGAACAGTCTCATGTCGAAGACCTCGAGGTGGAACGAAGAGAATAGCAGCCGAGTTGGAGGCTGCACCATCTTGCCACACGAAAATCTGGCTGTCGGGACATTTGCACCGATTGCGGTGCAGATGATGGCCGTGCCACTCACCGCTGGAAACCACAGAGGCACAGAGACAGGGAGACGAGAGGACAGAAAAACAACGGCGAATTGCAAGGTGGGACGCCGAAATGCGCAGAGCGCGTTGCATAAGCCGTCCCTGCCGGGAGGGTTCGTCGGCTAGGTGGGCATCCGACAGCAGGGAGAAGCGTTGCAACAAGCTCAGGACGGGTGCCGGCTACCCGGCTAGACTACTTGCCAGCATGTTCGCGAAGGTCTCTGGCTTCTTCAGTCAATTTGCTTTCACGAACCTCATTATCCCTTCGGTTGGCTGCGGCAGTGCGCTCCTTGAGAGCTTTGATCTTGTTGTGAACGTCAGTAAATACGTTTGTGTACGGCTGATCTTCCAAGTTGTTTCACCCCAGAGTTGATACTACGCTTCGCCGCGTACTTGTGGTTGTTTCGCGCGACCTCGCTCAGGATGGCCAAACGAGATTCGTGCCAGGACGCGGCGCAGAAGCGCCGCACCCAAAGTAAGACTTACTCCAAATCGCGCCAATTCGGGCCGGTGCCGAGTTCCACCTTCAGCGGGACCTGCAACTCGTAAGCGTTTTCCATCTGCTGGGTGACGAGTTGTTTCACGGCGTCGAGTTCGGATTCGGGGACTTCGAAGACCAACTCGTCGTGGACTTGGAGCAGCATGCGTGATTGCAGTTTGCGCCGACGGAGTTCGGCGTCGATGCGGATCATGGCCAGCTTGATGAGGTCGGCGGCCGTGCCTTGCAGCGGCGTGTTGACGGCGGTGCGTTCGGCGAATCCGCGCAGGTTCCAGTTTTTGCTGAGCATGTCGGGGAGCGGGCGGATGCGCCCGAAGAGCGTTGCAACTTTGAGTTCGGTGCGCGCCTGCTCGAGAGTGCGGTCGATAAACGTACGCACGCCCGCGTACTTTTCGAAGTAGGCATCGATGAAGCGCTTGGCCTCTTTCTGGTCGATGCCGATTTGCTGCGACAGCCCGAAGGCTGAGAGACCATAGACGATGCCGAAGTTGACGGCCTTGGCGCGACGGCGGTGCTCGGCGTTGACCTCGTCGGCGGGGACTCCGAAGACCTGCGAGGCGGTGAGGGTGTGGATGTCGTCGCCGCGACGGTAGGCCTCGACCAGCAGTGGGTCGGCGGAGAAGTGGGCGAGCAGGCGCAGTTCGATTTGCGAGTAGTCGGCGGCGAGCAGCAGGTTACCGGGTTCGGCGACGAAGGCGGCGCGAATCTCGCGGCCCAGCTCGGTGCGGATGGGAATGTTCTGCAAGTTGGGATTGATGGAGGAAAGGCGTCCGGTGGCGGATCCTGCCATGTTGAACGTAGTGTGCAGGCGGCGCGTGCGCGGATTGAGCAGCGCGGGCAGCGCGTCCACGTAAGTCGATTTCAGTTTGGAAAGCTGGCGGTACTCGAGGACCAGGCGGGGGACTTCGTGCTCGGCGGCGAGGCCTTCGAGGACATCGACCGCGGTGGAAATCGTCTTGCCCTTACCGTACTTGAACGGCTTGGTGAGGTTGAGCTTGTTGAAGAGCACGTCGCCGAGTTGCTTGGGCGAGTTGATGTTGAACTCGGTGCCACATTTCTCCCAGATGTCTCGGGCCTTGGCGTTGGCGTCGCGTTCGAGACGCTGCGACATTTCGGCGAGGACCTCGGTGTCGATCTTGATGCCAGCGTGTTCCATGCGCGCCAGCACAGGCGACATGGGGAGATCGATGTCGTCGTAAACGTTCTTCAGATTTGCGGCAGCGACGTCTTGGCTGAGTTTGCCGGCGAGCCGCAGGGTGAGGTCGGCGGCTTCGCCGAGGTTGTCGCTCATCTTGAGATTGAAAGTGCGGAAAGCAGCGTCAGGAAGGCTGTATCGCGTGTAAGTCGGGTCGAGCAAGTAGGCGTAGAGCAGGGGATCGTGCTGCACACCTGCGAGGGCGATGCCTCGGTCGGCGAGGACATGCGTCGCGGCCTTCGAATCGTGAACTGCCTTGGGGAGCGAGGGATCGGCGAGGGCCTGCTTCAATGCCAGAGCGGCGGCGGAGTCGTCGAGCGACAGCGAAAGTGCCGAGCCTTGCTTGGCGGAGATTGCGAGGCGAAGCTGTTTCTGAGTATTGGTGGTCTCGGCTGCCGCGGTCAGCGTCATCTGCTTGTCGGGTTCGTCTTCTGGTTCGTCGGCAGCCTCGGTGACCAATTCGCCGCCGCTTTCCAGCGCGACGGCAAGAAAGGCGTCAGGACTGTTGCGGACCTCGGCAATGAGCGCTTCGACGTCTTTGGCGGCGGTTGCTTCGCGATAGTCGGTGTCGCCCAGCTCGACGCTTTCGGTGAGGAAGTCCTGCACCAGGGTGTTGAACTCCAACTCGGTGAACAGGACGCGCGCGGCTTCGGGGTCGGGCGTCTGGGCTTCCATCTTCGAAGGATCGAAGTCCACGGCGACGTCGGTCTTGATGGTGACCAGCTCTTTGCTGAGCAGAACCATGTCACGGTTGTTCTGTAGCGACTCGCGATAGGTCTTGCGCTCGATTTCAGCGGCGCGCTCGAGCGCAGCTTCGACGGTACCAAAGCGCTGGATGAGGTCAACCGAGCCCTTGTCGCCGATGCCGGGGGCGCCGGGAATGTTGTCGATGGTGTCGCCGCGCAGAGCCATCACGTCAATGACGCGCTCGGGCGGCACGCCCAGGATTTCCTGCACCTTGGCGGGGTCGTAAATGAGGTTGTCCTTAAGTGGATTCAGAATCCAGACTCGCTCGTTGACCAACTGCATCATGTCCTTGTCGCTGGAGACGATGAAGACGGTATAGCCTTCGGCGGCGGCCTTGCGCGCAAGCGTGCCGATGACGTCGTCAGCTTCGAAGCCGCTGGCCTCGAGGATGGGGATGCGGTAAGCCTCGAGTGCGCGGCGAATATAGGGAATCTGTTGCGCCAGGTCAGCCTGCATTTCCGGACGATCGGCTTTGTAGCCCTTGTATTGGACGTCGATGTGAGTCTGGGTCTTGGCGTCGAACTTGCGGAAGCTGGGCATAGCGGTAGCCTGCTCGTCGCGGAAGGTGGCAGCGGCCACATCAAAGACGGCGGCCAGATATTGCGGATTGAAGTCGGCGCGCAGTTTGCGCAACATGTTGACGAAAATAAACGTGGCGCTGGTCGGAATGCCGGTCTTGGTCGACATGGGCCGCGCCATGGCGTGATAGGCGCGGAAGATAAACCACATCGAGTCGATGAGGAAGATGCGGCCCTTAGAGTCGGCGGGATCCTGCGGAAGTTTAGGTGCAGTTACCGGCTTGGTCGCGGCTGAGTCTTGGGCGGATTTTTTCTTGGGAGGCAAGGGGAGATTTTAGCAAGTTGCGAGCTGGGAAAAAACAAAAGCAACCACGGATGCGCACGGATGCCACGGATAAGACTCGGGAATCAAAGACAAAGGCAACCGCGGATTGCGCGGAAAGCGCGGATCGGATTCAGGCAAAAGGCAAAGGTAAATTCGACCACGGATTTACACGGACGACGCGGATTGTTGGAGAATTTATTCAATGAGCATGCAGTCTCCATAAGAATAGAAGCGATAGCGCTCGCGGACGGCGTGGGCGTAGGCGGCGAGGGTTTGCTCGCGTCCGGCGAAGGCGGAGACCAGCATGATTAGCGTCGATTTCGGCAGGTGAAAGTTGGTGAGCAGGGCGCCGATAACGCGGAAGTCGAAGCCGGGATAGATGAAGATGTCGGCCTCGCCGGATTGGGCGGTGATGCGGCCGTCAGGTGATTGGCGCGCGGCAAACTCCAGAGTGCGGACGGTGGTGGTTCCGACGGCGACGATGCGGCGGTTGGCATCGCGGGCACGTTGGATTTTTGCGGCGGCTTCCGCAGAGATGGAATACCACTCGCGGTGGATCTTGTGTTCCTCGACGACTTCGACGCGGATGGGCTGGAAGGTGCCGAGCCCTACGTGCAGGGTCACTTCAGCGCTCTCGATGCCGCTGGCGCGGATTCGGTTGAGAACCTCAGGCGTGAAGTGAAGTCCGGCGGTGGGAGCGGCAACGGAGCCAAGCGGTCGAGCGTATACCGTCTGATACTGCTCGCGGTCGAGCGGGGTGTCGGGACGATCGATGTAGGGCGGCAGGGGAACATGTCCGATGCGCTCGACCATTGCGAAGAAATCGGCAACAGGATCAAAGCGAAGATGGCGCTCACCGAAGTCGCCGCGAGCGACGATCTCAGCGGCCAGTTCGTGGGAGTGCTCACTGGCATTGGCGCCGAAATACACATGTTCGCCGATGCCGAGCTTGCGGCCGGGATGGACGAGGGCCTCCCACAGGTTTGGATCGGTTGAGAGTTGACGGGTGAGTAGCACCTCAACTTTGCCGTGCAGAAATTGCTGGGCAGCGGGATTGGCTGGCGAAATGTGCTGGGCACGGGAGCCGCTGCGATGTCCGAAGAGGCGGGCCGGCAAAACGCGGGTGTTGTTAACGACAAGTAAATCGTCAGGTCGAAGCAGGTCGGGGAAATCCCGAAAGGTGGCGTCGCGCAGTTGGCCGCCGGCGCGGTCCACATGCAGCATGCGCGCGGCAGCGCGGTCCGCGAGGGGCTGCGTTGCGACCAGGTCGGGGGAAAGGTAGTAGTCAAACTCGGAGACGAGCACATAGCGATTATGCCCTAGTGAAAATCGCGAAAAGAGGGCGGCCTGCCTTCGCGGAATTCCAAAACTGGGTTACGATAGAAAGACTGGGTTTCGGCACCGGTTTCCAGACGTATGAAGACAGTTCAAGAGCACAGGGACGAAATCGTCCAATACGGCAAGCTGTTGCACCAGACTGGCCTGGTGGCCGCGACCGATGGCAACCTGTCGGTGCGCCTGGGCGACGGCACGGTCTTGTGCACGCCGACCCTGATGAGCAAGGGAATGATGACCGTTGACGACCTGGTTATCGTAGATCCGCTGGGACAGAAGGTCAGCGGACGGCGTGGGGTTTCGAGCGAAATTGCGATGCACCTGTTCATCTACCGCAACCGGCCGGATGTGAATGCGGTCGTGCATGCGCATCCTCCGACGGCGACCGGATTTGCGGCGGCCGGGATGCCGCTCGATAGCGCGCTGTGCTCAGAGATCGTGATCACCCTGGGCACCGTTCCGCTGGCGAACTACGAAACGCCGGGCACGCCGGAACTGGCCGAAGGGCTGGCGCCGCTGGTCGGTGGTCATGACGCCATTCTTATGGCGAACCACGGCGTCGTGACATACGGCGAAGACCTGCTGACCGCGTACATGAACATGGAAACAGTGGAGCACTACGCCAAGATCGCACTGGTGACACATATGCTCGGCAAGCAGAAGCCACTGAGTGACACGCATGTCAGCAAGCTGCGCGAGATCCGGCAGAAGTATCTGTCGCAAAACCATGTGGGCGCGGCGCGAAGCGACGACTAAATCAGTGACTCGTGGCTAGTGGTCAGTGGCTAGCAGTGCTGAAGCGACGTCCCCCAACAGACCAAAGTGAAATTGCAGTAATTCGAATACGACTCTTAGGCACAAGAGAGGCGCGAGCGAATCGCGCCTGTTTTGTGGCTAGAGAAAGCGCTCGAACCGACGAGCCGGGTGGGCGGCCCATCGGCTCGAGCGCTTCTGTCGTCACCGAAACTACGGTTTCGGCTTGGGCTCGCTGGCGTGAGGCTGCTGGTGGGCCTGCATCTGCTGTTGCTGCTGATGCGCCAGTTGCTGTTGCTGCTGCACGTGCTGTTGCTGCAACCGCTGCGTCTGTTGCGCGTGCTGCTGCTCCATCTGTTGTTGCTTCTGCTGGTTCGCCTTTTGTTGAGCCGCCTGCTGATGCTCCTGCTCCTGCTGCTGTTGCAGCTTCTGCCGTTCCTGCGTCTGCTGGGCCCGGAGCTGGTCCTGCTGTTGCTGGTATTTCTGGTTCAATTCCGCGTTCCCGGTATCGGGAACAGGAGTGTTCTTCATCGCCGGTAGATCATTGGGATGAACGGCCGTCGGCGGGCGAGGAACGTTCTGCTGACGCGCAGTCTGTGTATTATTTTCGGGGGGTTTAGGAACAGTGTTCTGCTGACGAGCCGTCTGGGCGTTATTCTCCGGACGCGCAGCTACGTTGTTGTTAGGCTTGGCCTCGGCTGCGGCGCGGTTGGGCGGAGGAGTGTACTTGCCTCCCGCCTGTTTGGCCGCCACAACGCCAGCGCCATGAAATTCTGCCGGCTTGGGCGTGGCCGCTATGGGCGGCTTGCCGTGATTCACGGAAGCACGCAATTGCTGGTTAGAGCGCGCGGCCTCTACGTGCTGGGTCTGAGCCGCTATCGGCGGGATGTGCCGTTCGCGTGCGGCGGCCTCTTCCTGCGCAGTCGCGCGAGCATTGATTCCACCATTGCCACCGTTATAGCTGACGTGATTCGAATTGTTGACGACCACCCTGGTGTTGTAAACGTTGTGAACGTTCGTCACATTGATGTTGTTGACGGAACGGTTGTAGTAAAACTGGCCGTGGTCCCAACGTCCTCCTTCGTAGCCGTGGCCGAAGTATCCATAGCCGTAGTTAATACCGCCGTAAAAACCTACGACTGGACCCCAGTAGCCTGCGTGAAAGAAGAATCCGCTACCTCCCCAGCCCCACCAGCCGGGAGTCCAGAGGAAGCCGACTTCAGGAGCCGTCACCCACGTTCCAGGCACCCAATAGTAATCGCCAAAGTCGGGATCCCAAGCCCAGTAACCGGGTGTCCAGATGTAACCGGGTCCCGGACACAGGGGTTGCGCGTAAACCGGTAGCGGCGGCGGTCCGAATGAAACCGAGATGCCGACGCCGACTTGCGCGAACGACACGGCGCTGAGCGCCAGTATCACCAGTGCGATCCAAAGAAACCGTGAGGGGTGAGTACTCATTGTGCTTTTCCTTTCGCCTTCGTCATCGTGGGCCAGCATTTGCGGCGGCCATAGTGGCGCGAAAGTGAGGCATGACCCTTCGGTCCATAACGAGAGGCGGTTCTTACGGCGGTTGGCGACCTTGCAGCCAAGCGTCGAACGGCGCCTCAGTCACCCGTGCCGGTTGGCCGCAGATCGGACATGCCGAAGCGCTGTCGGACATTATCGCCGAATTCTTGTGCCTTGTCGGCCAGCATGGTGCGAGTCTGGTCCCCGTTGGCCGGCGCTATCAGGAGTCCGACGCCGATACCGATACCGATTCCGGCGATCAGTCGGACCGCATTCCACAGCGATCTGTGGTCGTCTTCTCCGCGGAGGACATCAGCGGCACGCCCCATACGGTCAGCGGCAACCTCATAGGTGTCTTGCGCTCGCTCGCGAAGGTCATCAACTTGGTCGCTGATTCTGTTGCGGGCCTGTTTCTTGGCTTCGTCAGGTTGGTCAAGCAGGAAAAGACCAGTTCCTAGTGCTACCTTCAAGACCTTCTTAATATTCATGTGTTTGTCTCCCATTGGCGGGTCCAGAGTCCCGCGGCATTCGTTCGTGGATCGTGCCTAAACTGCCGTCCGGCGTCCACTTAACAGGTTGAAGATCAGTATTACGATGGCCAGCACAAGAAGAATGTGAATAAATCCTCCAAAGGTGTACGCGGACACAAGCCCTAACAACCACAGCACCAGGAGGATCACAAATATCGTCCAAAGCATGGCAATCTCCTTTTCTCGATTCGCATGCGAGAGCACATGAGCGTTTGCAGGCTCTCCGTCCTCTGTGACAGTAGCAATTTTGGTAGTCCTTACAAATCGGGTTAGAACTGTAGGCGGGGACGATAGTTCACCTACGCCGGTTACCCCGTCACGCGTTCGCATTGCAACCGATGGAGTTACTCCCCGCCCAAACGGAAGCGCAACCCAGCCCGGAAGTTGGCCTTGAGCGCGGGATACCCGAGCACCTCGTTGTAGTGGTCATTGAGCGCATTGCCGACATTCGCGTAACCGGTGATGTGAGGCGTGATGTTGTACCATCCGCCGAGGTCGACGCGCGCGTATCCGTCGGCGTGGTAGATGGGCGGGATATATCCGAAGAGGAAGTCGGAGTCGGGCCGGCGGCCGACCGCGACTACGCCAACCGTCGCACCGAAGCGCGAGCGGACGTAGGTGAACAGCAGAGTCCCGGCTTGTTTTGGACGGCGGAGCAGCGGCGCGCCCACACCGTATATCAGAGGATCACAGAAGGGCTGCTCGCAGGGTGGCGCTTCCTGGATACGAGTCGAGGTGTAGGTGTAAGCGCCGGTGAAGGAGAAGTGGCTGCTGATTTGGCCGCGCAATTCGACTTCGGCTCCGTGCGACATCGACTTGTTCAGGTTGACGTATTGGGCAGTGAAATCGACTGGATTGGTGAAGTACTCGATCTGGTCGTGAAACTGATTGCTGTAATACAGCGCGCTGAAGTTGAGTTTGTTGCCCCAGAATCCCTGCTCGAAGCCGGCCTCCCAGGAATGATTCTGTTCAGGCTGGAGATCAGGATTGGGGAGAGTGGGATACGTACCGGAGATGCCGAAGGACTGCAGGAAGCTCGGCTCCTTGATGCCTTCGGAATAGCCTGCGCGCAGACGGGTCCCGCTAAATGCTTCGTTGCCGCGGAACAAGAGGAACGACGCCGAAGCACGAGGCACGACTTTGTTGCCGAAGCTGGAGTTGTTGACGTAGCCGACTCCGGCCAGCACAGCCAGACGCTTCCATGTCAGAAGTTCTTGGGCGAAAAGGTAGTTGTTGAAACGCAGACCGTGGGTGTAGCTAAAGGATGCGAAGTCGGTGCCGGGCGCAAAGTTAGAGGTGATGGTTCCAGTCTCGTCTTCGAAGGTGTAGCCAACGCTGGTCTGCGCCCAGGGGCGGGGCGTCCACTGGCCGAGGTACTCGAAGCCGGCGCGGTTGTACTTGCTGACGTTAGAGAAAGGGCTGTCGAGGAATTCGCGACCGGGATCGACGTACTGCTGCGAATTCGCTTGCAGGTGGTTGTACTCGTAACCGCTGAAGGTGTGCTGCCAGGCCCCGGGGCCGCTGACGGAGAGCGAAGCGCTAGCCAGGAAATTGTTTTGGTGGGCGACCTGATTGGAGTTGGGCGGCAACACCGCATTGCCGTTGAACCACCAGTTTGACTGAATTCCCGTCCAGTTGTTGGAGTGGCGCAGTCGAAATCGAAAGGCGACGCGCGGCGAGAAGCGAATGCCGATATTGCCGCCCTGGAGCGCATTCGAATAGGCGTCGTTGATGCCCTGTCCCTGGGTGTCGAACTGGTTGACGAAGAAGTTGTAATCGTAAATCTTGGCCGATCCGGCGACCGAAAAGTAGCCGTTCGCGGTGGAGAAGGTTCCGCCATCGGCGCCGAACTCGAACTCGGGTTTCAGAGTTGTGCCGGTCGTGGTCCACATCTGCACCACGCTGGTCATGGCGTCAGTGCCGTAGATGGTGCTCTCAGGGCCGCGCACGACTTCCATCCGCTCGATGCTGTTCATCGGCGTGACGCCGAAGTCGAAAAACCCGCCGGGATCGTTGACCGGGACTCCGTCGATGATGACCTTGTTGTAATCTGATTCGCCGCCGCGAATAAAAAGGGCGGATTGGCCGCCGATGCGGCCTGCCGTGTTGACGATGGCTCCGGGAATGTAGCTCAGCGCCTGAGCGGCGGCCGGCGGATTGAGCAGCGTAAGTTGGTCGCTGGTGAGCGCGTCGAGCGAAACCGCCGTCTCGTTCACGATGCTGGGCGTCGCGGTGGCAGAGACGACAACGGTTTGCGGTAACGTCGTCAGCTTCAGTTCGACGACCAGTGGATCGTTCAGTGGCAGGGTGACGGGCAGCGTTTGTGCGGCGAATCCCGGGGCGAGGACTTCGGCTTTGTAGCCGCCGTCCGCGAGGTTCGAGAAGCTGACGGTTCCATCGCCGGTGGTGGTGAGAATTCCAACGCCGGCGTTGTCGGAGGCGCGGAAAAGAGTAACTTGCACGCCGGAGACGCGGTCGCCGGACGGACTCTGGACGATGAGTTTCAGGTCGGCGGCGAACAGCGTGCCGCAGGTCAGGAGACAAAAAAGAAAGGTGCGAAAACGGTTCAACTCTCCTCCTCACGCGAAAGGGGTTGGAAAGAAGTTCGCGCCGGTCTCCTGACTTGCGAGTTGCGATGCGTCGATCGCGTACAACGGCGGGAGGCCTTCCCGTTTGCACAGTGGCCTCGAGCCAAACAGCTCGCTTACAGTTGCGCGGCAGCGCGGGATTTGCACCCGCTTCCCAGTTCCGCTCCAGTAGCGGAACGCGCGAACTAATCGTGGATGATCTGGAAAGAACAACCGAGAGCGAAAATGCTCTTGGGGGAAACTTTGACTCTATCGGCGGGGAGAGAGCGGTGTCAATCGCGGGCTGAAGAAAACTGCGAGTCAGCGTAGGCGGTTACGCGTTCTAACGCGGACTGCATTTCGGTGTGGGCGGCATCGAGTTGATCGTCGGTGGCGTCGGGCGGAACGAAGATCTTGCGCGCCACGCGAATGTAAGCGCGGGAAAACGGCTTAGGAATCATCATCGCGTCCCAGGAGTTGATGACCCACGGGTTCTCCATCGCGACGTAAAACGCGGTGATGGGGACTCCGGTGGTTCGCGCCAGCAAAACTGGTCCCTTCTTGGCGACGAAGCGCGGACCGCGCGGGCCGTCGATGGTGAAGGCTGCGCCTCCGCCATTTTTCACGAATGAATCTAGCTCGAGCAGTCCGCGCTGGCCTCCGCGCGAACTGGAGCCGCGAATGGGAACGTATCCGAAGCGACGGATGACGCGGGCGATGAACTCGCCGTCCTTGCTCTTGCTAGTAAGGACAGCGAAATTCCTATCGCGGAAGATCCAGGTCGCTCCCAGAACGCATCGGTGCCAGAAGGGATAAATCCCGGGATAGACATTGTCCATGCTGCCGATGGAACCGTCTTCCCAGGAGAATTCAATGCGTAGCGTTCGGCCTACTAGCGAGATAAATGTCGAAGCTGCCCAGGCGACGACGGCGAATTGCATGCGCTGCCAGCGAGAGAACTGCTGTTCGCGAATATCTTCTGCGGTGGCGGATTCGGCGGGCACGAGAGAATTCTAGCGTAGTGTCTATCCCGCATACCGCAGCCACTTCCGCAACTCCGGCAGCGTCGGCCGTTTGCCGTACATCAGGATGCCCACGCGATAGATGCGTGATGACAGCCCGAGCAGGCCCCAGGTCGTCAGCAGCATGATCGCGATGCAGAGAACGATCTGCCACATGGGCGGTGTTTCGGCCATGATGCGCACGAACATCAGGATGGGCGCGAAGAAGGGAACCATCGAGGTCCAGAAGGCGAGCTGCGAGTTGGGATGCTGCAGCACCGGCGTCGCCATCACGATCGAGAAGATGATGGGCAGCATCGCCGGCCACTGTACCTGTTGCGCCTCCTGGTCGGAGTTCACCATGGAGCCCAACGCCGCGTACATGGTTGAGTAAAGAAAGTAGCCAAGGATAAAGAAAACGCCGAACGCGACTATGCCGATCATGGGTATGTGAACGTTGGCCAGCATGGAGCGCGATCCTGCGATCCCGGGCAGGGAAAAAGCCAACGCAACCAGTAGCCAGATGATGGTTTGTGTCAGGCCGACCGCGCCGACGCCGATGATTTTTCCCGCAAGCAACTGCTTCGCGGTCACCGACGACAACAGCACTTCGAGAATGCGCGAACTCTTTTCTTCGATGATGGAACGCATGACTGCGAAACCGTACATCAGCACGTTGACGTAAAGCAGCATCACCATGGTGAACGAGACCAGGAAGACCGAAATGCCGCTGGCGCCTTCCCTGCCTTTCTCGATGCGGACGGAATCGAAGTCGATGGGCTTGAGGACGGTCTCTACTTCCGCGTCGCTCATGCCTTTTTGCGCCAGTTGGCGCTTCACCAGCGCGGAATGAACCGCGTTGCGTAGTTCGATGCTTTCGCCGAAGTCGGTGACGTCCTTGGCGCTATACACAACCTTGCGATTGGCGAGGTCGCTATCCGACAGCCAGACGAAGCCGTCGATCTTGCCGTCGGAAACTTCGCCGCGGAGCTTGTCGCGCTCGGCATCAGTGACATTGGTGTCGATGGTTACTGAGTAGCTCGGGGCCTTGACGTTGGAAGCTGCCATCTCCTTCCTGGATTGCGGAGTGGTGTCGCTTTTCGTGAGTGGTGTGTCCAATTCTTGCTTGACGGCCTCAGCAATCTCCGCATTGTTAGCGACCAGCACGATTCGGCGGGTGACGCCCGACTTCATGTTCCCCAAGCAATGCCGGTATCAGGATGGTCGAGGCCATGAACACTGGCATGAGCAGCGTCATGATGATGAACGCTTTGGAGCGGATGCGTTCCAGGTACTCACGCTGAATGATCAACCACGCGTTATGCATTTTGCGCCACCACGTCAATGAAGATTTCTTCCAGCGAAGGCTCCATCAGCTCGAAACGGCTGATGCGAGCGCGCTCGCACGCCATACGCAATAACTGTTGCGCGTCGGCGCCGGGTTTCAGGCGCAACTCCACATAGTTGCCGTAATCGTTGACCGACTGAATCATCTCGTTGTGGTCGAAAGGCGCTTCGCCCTCGTATTGCATCTGCACCGTGTTCTTTCCGTAGCTGGCCTTGATCTTCTTGAGGTCGCCCTCGAGCACGCTGCGGCCGTGATCGATGAGACAGATCGAATCGCACAGGCGCTCCACCTGATCCATACGGTGAGTGGAGAAGAGGATCGTTTTGCCGGACTTCTTCAACTCGATCATCACATCCTTCAGCATGACGGCATTGGACGGATCGAGTCCGGCGAATGGCTCGTCGAGTATCAGCAGGTCGGGATCGTGCAGAAGGGCGGCAACGAATTGAATTTTCTGCTGCATGCCCTTGGACAGTTCCTCGACCTTTTTCTGCACCCAATCGGAAATTTGCAGGCGCTCACACCAACTAAGCGCGCGCTTGCGAGCCTCGGCAGGCGACAGCCCGTGCAGACGGCCGAGAAATACGAGATGATCGAGGACTTTCATGCGCTTGTAGAGACCTCGCTCCTCGGGCAGATAACCAATGCGCTGCAAGAGCTGACGATGAAACTTTTCCCCGAAGAGCCAGACCTCACCTTCGTCAGGAATGGTGATGCCGATCATCATGCGGATGGTGGACGTCTTGCCAGCTCCGTTGGGCCCGAGCAGACCATAGACGCCGCCTTCGCGAATCGTGAGCGAAAGGTGATCGACGGCAACGAATTGATCGTAAGCTTTGTGGATTCCGCGAAGCTCTACCGTGTCGGGCATCGCCATAGCTAGACTCTCGCCGTGACCCAGGAGTCACGCTATCCAAACCGTTCCTGGCGGGGGTGTCTTCACGATTGTACTGATTGGCGGGCGCACCACGAGTGCAGCGATGACGATGACGCTTCTCGGACGGACGACTTAACCGGTGCGCAGACGAGATTCAGGTTCGCGGGCAGCATCGTCGGCGAGGTGCCGGGCAGTGACGTCGAGGTTGAAGCCGACCATTCGCTTAGGCTTGCCAGAAGGGTCGTAGAACACCTGGCCACGGCTGGCGACCCAGCGCGTACGGCCCGCGGCGGTGCAGATGCGGTACTCCATCGACCAGTTATGCAGCTTCTGTTGAAACAGTTCATCGAGGTGCGCGACGGTGTGCTCGCGATCCTCGGGATGCAGGCTCTCGACCCACAGTTCGTACGACGGCTTTTGGTTGAGCGGAAAGTCATAGAGACGTTGAAAGCCGTCGGACCAGTAAACCTCGCCATGGGCCACATTCCAATCCCAGACGCCACCAGAAACAACCTGCTCGGTAATGCGCAACCGCTCCTCGTTGGCGAGTAACTCTTGCTGCGCGACCCGGCGGATTTCCGCGTCGTTCGACGCTTGCAACACCGCGTTGCGCCCGACCTCGCCGAGGGCTGACACGATAAGGCCTGAAATCGCAAACAGCAGAGTGTAGACAACCGCCTTGGTATCCGGCAGACCCACGGTGTAAAGCGGCGGTATCAGGAAGTAGTCAGCGAAGGAAATCGTCGTCAGAACGGAGACGAGGCCTGGCCCGAGCCCTCCATAGAACGCGGAGAGAGCGATGGGAATGAAAAGGACTGCAAAAGGAACGCCGTCGTCGATGACACGGCCCATCAGCCAGCGCAGCGCGATGAAGCCGAGGGAGAGCAGTATCGCGCCGCCATAACGCCATGCGACGCTTTGCCGCGCATTGACCCGCGGCACGAAACGCGAAAATGAGAATGAATCTCCCATTCGTTGTCGAGCGGCATCGGACGGTTCCTGGCGCCGCATTTCTCATTACAGTTGACGCTTACAGGCGGATTTTGACCATAGCCAGAAAGTGGATTATTGGCTGCACGTTTGTAGGAAATTGCTCACCATTTGTTTGCCGTGGCCGGTGAGTACACTTTCGGGGTGGAACTGCACGCCCTCGACGGCGAGCCTGCGATGGCGCAGTCCCATGATGACTCGACTGCCGTCACGATCGTGGCAAGTTGCTGAGATTTCGAGTTCGGCGGGAAGACTCTTTTCCTCGACGATTAACGAGTGGTAGCGAGTGGCAGTCATCGGGGAAGGAATGCCTTGAAAAATGGTCTTGCCGTCGTGCTCGATTGAGCTGGTTTTGCCGTGCATCAGATTGGCGGCGCGAATGACATTGCCGCCGAAAGCCTCTCCTATGGCCTGGTGGCCGAGGCAGACGCCAAGAATCGGAATGCGTCCGGCGAAGTGCTTGATCACATCGATGCTGATGCCGGCTTCGCGCGGAGTGCAAGGCCCGGGAGAAATGACGATGCGTTCGGGAGCAAGTTGTTCAATTTCGTCAACGGTCGTCTGGTCGTTACGACGTACTATCACTTCATGACCCAGTTCTCCGATGTATTGCACCAGGTTGTAAGTGAACGAATCGTAGTTGTCCAAGACAAAGACCATGTTTCGCCTACCCGGCTCTCTCGGCCGCGCGCAGCAGGGCGCTAGCCTTGTTCATGCACTCGTCGTATTCGCTCGCCGGATCGGAATCGGCAACGATGCCGGCACCCGCCTGTACATAGGCCCGTCCGTTCCGCATAACCATAGTGCGGATTGCGATACATGAGTCGAGGTTGCCGGCGTAGTCCGCGTAGAGAATCGCGCCGCCGTACACGCCGCGGCGAACCGGCTCAAGTTCTTCAATGATCTCCATCGCGCGAACTTTTGGTGCGCCACTTAGCGTGCCGGCAGGGAAACACGCGGCCACCGCGTCGAGAGCATCAAGTTCTGGACGGAGCTGGCCTTCGAGCGCCGATACCAGGTGCATCACGTGCGAGTAGCGCTCCACGTACATCAAGTCACGGACCTTGACTGAGCCGTATTCGCTGACGCGGCCCAGATCATTGCGGCCGAGATCGACCAGCATGACGTGCTCGGCGCGCTCTTTTTCGTCAGTGCGCAACTCTTCAATCAGCCGTTCGTCGTCGCTGGGATCGTCGCCGCGACGCCGCGTTCCCGCGATAGGACGGTATTCCAGGTTGCGCCCGGTGATGCGTACCAGCATTTCCGGCGATGCGCCAATCACGTGCATATCGTCGAGTTCCAGAAAGAACATGTACGGCGAGGGATTCACCGTACGCAGCGCGCGATAGATCTGAAACGGCTCCGCCTGTGGTTTGAAGTCGAGACGTTGTGAGAGCACCACCTGGAAAATGTCGCCGGCGGCGATGTATTCCTTCGCGCGACGCACACTGGCAAGGAACTCGTCATGCGACATCGTAGAGCGCACTTTGATGGACTTCTTCTTGATCGGAGCCGACCAGCCCAGCTGCTGTTTGTGGATGCCTCGAACCAGCTTGGCCTCCAGCGCATCGATGTCGGCCAGCGCGCGGTCATAAGCCTTGCGCGGCGATTCGGCGCGCACGTCCGCGGCGGCGATGATGTGCAACTGGTGCTTTAAGTGATCGAACGCCAGCAGGCGATCATAGAAGGTGAACACACAATCGGGCAGATCGACATCGGCCTTCGCGGTTGCGGGTAGCCGCTCGAACTGGCGCACCATGTCGTAGGCGAAATATCCCACGCCGCCGGAAGTGAACGGTGGCAGTCCGGGCACATTCGCCGGGCGAAATTGCCGCAAATGTTCGCGTAACACGTCATTGACATCGCCGGTGCTGCGTTCTTCACTTAATCCTCGCAAGATGGTCAGGTCGCGTCCGCGAGCCGTGAGCACCATGCGGGGCTGCGCGCCCACGAACGTGTAGCGTCCGATTTTTTCGCCGCCCTCGACTGACTCCAGCAAGAACGAGTACTTCTGTTTGGCGGCGACGCTTAGGAACGCTCCCACCGGCGTCAGCAGGTCGGCGCTCAGCGTTTTAGCCACGGGAATCAATGTGGCGTCGCGGCTCAGCTGTAGAAAAGTCTTGTAGTCGGGCGTAACCATTGGGTCCCGGGCGCAAGTTGCAGGGATGATTGGGATTATACGAGAGCTTGGCGACGACCTATCTTTCTCCTTGACAGCTTAGGAGAGCCCGCGCTACTCTCCTGACTATCTTAGGAGGGCTAGTGACCGACCAAGCTCAGATTCTCCCCGGCACTCTCGATCTTCTGATTCTGAGGGCGGTCTCGCTCGGCCCTTTGCACGGGTATGGCGTGCTTTTGCGCATTGGCCAGATCTCGGGCAATGCCCTGTTGATCGAACAGGGAGCGCTCTATCCCGGACTGTTTCGTCTCGTGCGTCAGGGACTGCTGAAGGCAAGTTGGGGCGTATCCGACAACAATCGCCGTGCCAAGTTCTACGAACTCACTGCTGCCGGACGCAAGCGTTTGCACGAAGAGACTGCCCACTGGAACCGGCTGGTGGCCGCCATCGGTTCTGCCTTGGGCGTGCAGCCGGAGGAAGTATGAAACTCCTCGATTCGCTTCGCTTTCGCATTGCCGCTCTGTTTCAACGTTCCCAAATGAACGCCGAGATGGACGAGGAGCTTCGCTCCCACATGCAGCACCGCGCTGATGATCTGGAAAGGTCTGGACTTTCTCGCGCCGAAGCAGAACGTCGCGCGCGTATCGAGTTCGGCGGATATCAACGCTTCAAGGAAGAGTGCCATGAAGCTGCGGGCGGCAATTTTATTGAGACGCTGCTGGGGGATGTGCGCTATAGCCTTCGCGTATTGCGCAAGTCTCCCGGCTTCACGATCGTCGCCATTGCAACGCTGGCGTTGGCCATTGGCGCAAACGCGGTGGTGTTTGGCGTATTGAACGCGCTGGTCCTGCGCCCCGTGAACGTGCCGGACTCGCAGAGCCTCTATGCCATCGAGCGCGGCGAACATCAGGCGGTGAATCACTCGTATCTCGACTATCTCGATCTGCGCGATCGCAACCGCAGCTTCGAGGGCCTGGTGGCCTATAACCTCGCTGATGCGGGAGTGGACACGGGCAAGGAAGTCACTGACGCCTGGGTGCAAGAGGTGACCGGGAACTACTTCGACGTGCTCAAGATTCGCCCGTATCTTGGCCGATTCATTCACGCCTCGGACGAGCGCGGCCCCAACAGCGCTCCGTATATTGTGCTGACCCATGCGTACTGGCATAGCCATTTCCAGGATGATCGTGACGTAGTGGGCCGAGTGGTTCAGTTGAACAAACATCCCTTTACTATCCTTGGTGTCGCGCCTCCTGAATTTCGTGGGACTCTGCTGTTTGTGCATCCCGACTTCTGGGTGCCGCTCGTCAACCAGGAACAGGTGGAGGGCTTGAATGTCCTGAACGAGCGCGGGAACCGCGACTTGTTGATGGTGCTGGGGCATCTGAAGCCGGGAGTCACCCCGGCGCAGGCGGTCGCCGATCTGAACTCGATCGGTGCCTACCTTGAAAAGACCTATCCCAAGGACGACGGCCAGATGACCTTTTCATTGGCGCGTCCCGGGCTTGCCGGAGACTGGCTGGGTGGTCCGCTAAAGGCTTTTCTTGGGGGATTGATGCTACTGGCGGGGCTAATCCTGCTGGCCGCATGCGCCAACCTGGGTAGCTTGTTTGCCGCACGGGCCGCTGACCGCTCCCGTGAAGTTGCGTTGCGGCTGGCTCTGGGAGCGGGCCGGATACGCGTATTGCGGCAGCTTTTCACCGAAGCCGTGCTGATTTCGCTAGCGGGAGGCGGCATCGGACTGTGGGGCAGCGTAGCTCTCTTACACGGTCTAAGCGCATGGCAGCCGCTACCAACCGCCCCTATTCAAGTGCCTGTCAATCCCGACGCAAACGTTTATGCAGTCGCTGTTCTGTTGAGTTTAGCCAGCGGATTCCTCTTCGGCGCCGTCCCGGTAAGGCAGGTGCTGCGCACGGACCCATACCGGGTAGTGAAGTCGGGATCGACGAGCGCGGTTGGGCGTCGGATTTCGGTACGAGACATTCTGCTCGTCGTGCAGATTGCGATCTGCGCGGTGCTGGTGACTTCTTCGCTGGTCGCTGTGCGTGGACTGCTGCGCTCGCTGCACACCAACTTCGGATTTGAGCCGAAGAACGCAATGCTGGTCGAGACATCTCTGAACATGGGCGGCTACTTCGGCGACCAAGTTCCGGCAATGCAGAAACGCATGATCGATGCACTGGAAGCCATTCCGGGCGTGAAGTCTGTGGGCCTGGTCGATCGGCTACCGCTCTATTACGGCAACAACGGAGCGAATGTTTTTACCGATCAAACCACCGATCTGAGACCAGCCAACGCCACTGCATGGGCTGCGACCTACAACATATCTCCCGAATACTTTGATGCAGCTGAAACAAGCTTATTGGCGGGAAGACAATTGTCGTGGCATGACGACAAAAACTCGCCAAGGGTCGCCGTAGTCAATCGGGAATTTGCCAATAGAATCCTGGGCTCCGCAGCCGACGGCGTTGGCCGGTATTACAAAATGAAGGATGGCTCACGCGTACAAGTGGTGGGAATTGTAGAAGACGGGAAGTATGGGAACCTCGCTGAAGACCGGCAGCCGGCCATGTTCTTGCCCACCTTGCAGCAGAAACCATCCAGCGAGTTTGGGCTGGTGGTGCGCTCCAACCGCGATCCGCAGCAATTGTCGGAAGCCATAACGAGTACCGTGCGAGGCCTGGATTCAGGGCTGCCCTTTACTATCCGCACCTGGAACCAGGAATTGGAGAGCGCTCTGTTTCCTTCGCGGATGGCGACGATGGCACTGGGTGTGCTGGGCATGATGGGCGCGGTGCTGTCGATCACCGGCATCTTCGGAATGGCGGCATACTCCGTCAGCAAGAGGCTCAAGGAACTGGGAATTCGTATCGCGCTCGGCGCGCAACGCAACGAAGTGTTGCAGGCAGCCTTGGGCAGGGCCTTCAAGTTGTTGGCGTTCGGTTCGGTGGTGGGACTGTTCCTCGGAATTCTGGCCAGCCGGGTGCTGGCTTCTATCGTGCACCAGGCCACTCCTCGCGATCCGCTGGTGCTGGGCGGCGCCGTTCTTGCAATGTCGTTACTGGGGCTGTTCGCTACGTGGATTCCGGCACGACGCGCACTCTCGGTTAATCCTTTGGTGCTATTGCACGAGGATTAAGCTAGATGTACTGAACAGATGTGTCGATTAGACCCGGTGATCAGTATTCATTGAAGCAACCGTAATTCCCAAAATGGAACGGATTGCAATACTTTTCGTCTTGAGTTGGAAGATTAACTCGGCGAATTACTCCCCAAGATTATCATGCAAGCCAGCAAGATCTCAAGAATGAGATTTCTGCCAAGGAGGCTTCTTGACTATGACACACCCCAAACCGGAAGTCATGACGGATGTCAACAAGGGCATCCGGGAATTGTTAGCTGGCCATAAAGTCGAGAACGAGGAGCAATTATCGAGAATCATAGCCGATTGCTGCTTTCAGGCCTGCAAATGCTGTCTACAAATCACAATCAGTCGTGGCATTGACGAGCAGGTGAAGAAGGTGGTCAATCCCAACAAATTCGATTTCAACTAGTGTCTGTTGCGCCGCAACTGCAGTCTGCCGGTTACTCCGGCGAGGGCTTCGGCGCAAGTGCAGCGGCCCGGCCCGGGTCGGGCCGCGGTTTTTGTTCGCTAGGAGGAACCCATGTACTTCAGCCGGTACAATCTCGCGATACCGCTGGATCAATACCCCGAGCACATGATCCTGCACAACGTCTTCCACGGCCAGGTTTCTCTAATTTCGACCGAGTTCTTTGAAAGAATCAGCCGCACGCCAATGGGTGATTTTGCCGCTCTTACCCCGGATGAGATAGAGCGCCTGAAAGACAGACGCTTTCTCTATGATTCCGAAGACGAGGAAGAGACGTCGATAAAGGACCTGTATGCCCGGTTCTGTGGCGCACTCGCCTCGACCAATCCAACCAGGCAGTACCAGATTTTGCTCACATATGACTGCAACTTGCGCTGCACTTACTGCTTTCAAAAGAAAACTCGCAAGTCAGCGACTATGAGTCTGGATCAGCTCAATCGCGTGCTCGCGCTGATCTCCAAAATCGACTTGGATATTCAGGCCGAGGCCAGCCAGCGAAGCCTGCGGACCAAGCCTCCGTTGATTTCGGTTGTGGGCGGGGAGCCGATGCAGGATAGCGCGACCTTCCGCGAGTTGGTGATTGCGGTTGCGCGGTTTGCCGAAGAAAACCACTTCGCCTACGGCTTCACCTCCAACGGCGTGGACTTGCGACGCTTTGTGCCGCTGTTCACCAGCGTGGGGCTTCTGCCGAATGATGTTCAGGTGACACTAGACGGAACTCGTGCGACCCATGACCGGCGCCGCCCGAAACTCAACGGTGGCGACTCGTTTGACGACATAATTGAGGGCATAGGCGTGGCCTTGCAGGCCGGCATCCACATCAGCCTCCGAGTGAACCTGGACACTCAGAATATCGATTGCATCGAAGAACTGGCAGAACTGATCGTCGCCAAAGGATGGAACCGAGATCCGAATTTCGAGGCCTATCTGGCTCCGGTGACTGATCACACCGGCGTGAATCGTAACTACAAGTGGATGCCTGGCGAAACGCTGTTGATCGAGACGATTGCCAGGAAATTCAAAGAACAGCCCCGGTTGTCCTCCCTTTTCCAGGTGAAGAATTTCAGGGGCTTCAACTATGTGAACGACATCGTGGAGGACCGAGGGCTCCCCGCTCCCACGTTCTGGCGGTGTGAGGCCATTCTCGGTCAGCTCATCTTCGATCCGCTTGGCGATATTTACTCCTGCTTTGAGGGAGCTGGGAACGAGGACGCCAAAGTCGGTTCGTATGAGCCAGAATTCCGTTTGGACGCGGCGCGGCTCGCTGCCTGGAAGGAATTGGATTCGTACACCAGCCGCCCTTGCGCCGGCTGCAGGTTTAAATTTGTCTGTGCGGGCGAATGTCCGTGGCACATAATCCATCAAGGCGAGACGGAGTGCCTGCCGATCGAGCGAGAAATTCACATGGCCTGGAACTTCTTCGCCGATAAAGTGATGGAGCGCTTGGGTGCAGGGCAGCCAGGTCCGGCGAACGCTGGGAACGGTCAAGCTTCGTAATGCGCAGTAGTTCCTGTACACAGGCGATAGGTTGACGAGTTCCGGCCGCCAGTAACTTTTCCGAATTGCTGTCACCCCCACACCTCTAGTGTGCGGTCTCGCTTGCGCGCTTCCCATCGCCTGCATATACTCGAAGGGTTTGCCCGCCTGACCAGTCATTTGTGCGTCTTGCGAGCGCACACAATCGCCTGGGCCGCGCGCCCCGCAATCTTGGAGAGTCTTTATGGGAACCTCGATGGAAACCTCGCTCACCCTCGAGCAAGAAAAAAATCCTTGGGAATCGCAAGCAGCACGATTCAACATTGCCGCCGAAAAACTGAAGCTCGATCCGGGCTTGTGGCGCGTGCTGCAGCAGCCCAATCGCGAAATCATCGTCCACATTCCGGTCATGATGGACAACCAGCAGCTCGAGGTGTTCACCGGCTACCGGGTGCAGCACTCCATCGCCCGCGGCCCGGCCAAGGGCGGCGTGCGTTACGCGCCCGACGTTACCCTCGATGAAGTGCGCGCGCTGGCCAGTTGGATGACCTGGAAGTGCGCCGTCGTAAACATTCCCTTTGGTGGCGCCAAGGGCGGAATCATTTGCGACCCCAAGAGCATGTCGCGTGGCGAACTGGAGCGCATGACGCGCCGTTACACCTCGGAACTGATTGAGTTCATCGGGCCGGAGAAAGACGTGCCCGCTCCTGACGTCAATACCAACGAACAAACCATGGCGTGGATGATGGACACCTACTCCATGCACATGCGGCAGACGGTCACCGCCGTGGTCACCGGCAAGCCGCTGAACATGGGCGGATCGCGCGGACGACGCGAGGCCACCGGTCGCGGTGTGATGATCATCGCCGACGAATCCATCAAGCACCTGGGAATGAAGAAGGAAGACACACGCGTCATCATCCAGGGGTTTGGCAACGTTGGCTCGAACGCTGCGCTGCTGATGTACCAGGCGGGCTACAAAGTTGTGGGTATCGGCGAGTGGGATGGCGGTCTGTACAACAGCAAGGGCATCGACATCGCTGCGCTGACTGAATATCGCCAGAAGGAAGGCACTATCCATGGCTTCAAGGGCGCGGAGCGGGCGATCACAGAAGAACTGCTGATTACCGACTGCGACGTGCTGGTGCCGGCTGCGACGGAGAACGTCATTACCTCGCTTAATGCCGAGAAGGTGAAAGCGAGAATACTGGTTGAGGGCGCGAACGGCCCCACCAGCGCCGCGGCCGACGACATCCTGGCAGACAAGCATGTGTTCGTGATGCCTGACATTCTGGCTAATGCGGGCGGCGTGACTGCCTCCTACTTCGAGTGGGTGCAAGACCGCCAGGGCTACTTCTGGAAGGAGTCGGTGGTCAACGAGCAGCTGAAGGACATCATGGTCGAGTCGTTCGAATGCGTCGTGAGCTACGCGGAGAAGCACCGCGTGAACAACCGCATCGCGGCCTACATGCTGGCCATCGATCGCGTGGCGTTCACCATTCGCCAGCGCGGGATTTACGCCTAGTCGGCAAAACAAAAGCTTAATTGGATGCGGCTCCTCCACAGGAGCCGCTTTTCTTTACAAAAATTCGCGGCCCGAAAAAATTACAAAAATTTACCGAACCTCGGCTCCCGGTACCCGATTTCGGGGGCATAATACATGGCAAGGAAGTGGCCGTGGGGACAGCCCAAACCCAAGCCAGCATGCAACGCCTACGCATATCCCTCCGTATGCTTGCAGTAGCGGTGTGTTTTCCAGTGATCGTGCTGGTCATCGCCTGCATCACCCTGCTACATCCCATTACCTCGTTTAAAACAAAGTTTCACTCCGCTGTACGCCTCTGGATGAGTGTGATGGATTGGGTGAAGGGCATCCCCATCGGCTACACCTACTGGGTGCAATATGACGCACCCAGTATGCTCGACGAGATCGCAGTACACCACGACGACTAACTTCCTGAGCCCAGTATTTGCGCGGTTGCTTTCATAGCAAGCGGTGGACGATAATCAGCTTGGCAGTGGCGACACGGCGGCGCCGCATTCGTCCGCTCATGTGAACCTTCCTACGTACATCACGTTGACCCGCATCCTCAGCATTCCTGTGCTGATCTGGATTCTGTCGAGCAATCATTTCAGTTCGGCTAACGGCGAGCGTGAGTTGCTCGCCTCAGCCGTTTTTATTGCGGCTTCGCTGACCGACGCCATTGACGGCTACCTCGCCCGTCGGCGTGCACAAGTCACCACCATGGGCATGCTGCTCGATCCGGTGGCCGACAAGCTGCTGATCGCTGCCGCGTTCATTACCTTGGTGCAGTTCAATCCGCGGACGGTGCCCGCGTGGATGGCGGTCATCATCATCGGCCGCGAGTTCCTGGTCAGTGGTCTCCGCTCCATCGCGGCCTCGGAAGGCTTTACCATCGAGGCCAGCGATCTGGGCAAAATGAAGATGGTCGTCCAGATTGTGTCAGTGGTGGCGGCCATCATCGATCACCACTGGGCGTACCTGCCCTGGTATTTCCTGGGACTGCCGGTTCATCCCATCGCGTTGGCATCGATCTGGATTATGGTGTGTCTGTCGCTGGTTTCAGCCGTCGACTACTTTGTCGCCTTCTGGAACAAGATTGACCGACGCTCGGAGAAGCGTCGCCGTCGGCGCTCGTTTGTTTTGAGCCGGCGCAGGAAGCGCAATGACGTCCCCGCCATCTGACGCGAAACCCGTTATAACTTCTGTTATAACTTCCGAATTTTCGCAGGAAGAGCGCCGGCTTCTACTGCTGTTGGCGCACCGCGCGATCAGCGCTGCGCTCGGTGTCCAAAAGCTGGACTTGACTCCTCCAACTCCTCATTTGGCGGAGCCGCGTGGCGCCTTTACGACGCTTCATTTGCACGGAAAACTTCGCGGTTGCATCGGATATGTCGTTCCTAAGTACTCGCTTTTTCAAACCGTTGCGGATACCGCCCGGGCTGCCGCCTTCGAAGATCCTCGCTTTGTGCCGGTCACGGCCAATGAAGCTCCTTTTCTTGCCGTCGAGATTAGCGTTCTCTCGCTTTTGCAGCCAATCCGGCCTGAGGAAGTCGTGGTTGGGGTTCACGGCCTGGTGGTGACGAAAGGCAGCCGCCGCGGGTTGTTGCTCCCACAGGTTCCGGCAGAATGGGGCTGGGACCGCGAAACGTTTCTGGCGCAGACTTGCCTGAAGGCCGGCTTGCCACTCGACTGCTGGATGCATGGTGCTGAAATAAAAGCCTTTACGGCAGAAGTGTTTGGCGACGAAGACTTTGCCCGTTCCGCTTCCCAGATGTCCTCGAACGGGACTTAGGCGTCACTTTTTCGCCTCAATTCCGCATCAAACTCACAATTCCATAACAAGACGGTTGCAACAAACGTTGTGCATCTGTACTATCGGGACGCCCTATGCACGCAGTTTCAACCGTTTACGCTTCTCGTATCCAACGCTTTCGGCTCCCCCGGGTGTGTGTCGCCGTGGTGGGGGAAGACGCCGCCAACATTCTCGAGCGCGCTGAGTCCCTGGTTCGCGATAACCCCTTTATGGAGTTCAGGTTAGACTACCTGTCCAACCCTGCGGCCGGACTTCCGAAGCTCAAGCATTTCCTGGACATGCATCCCGAAGCGACGGTAATTGCCACTTGCCGGCGGGCGGTAAATGGCGGCAAATTCAAGGGAAGCGCTGCTGCGCAGCTCGACATGCTGATCAAGGCAGCAGCCACTGGCTTCCAACTCGTTGATATCGAGCTACAAAGCGCACAGATTCTGAAACCTACTGAGCTGGCAGGACTTAAAGACCGGGTAGGAGTCATCCTCTCGTTTCACGATTTCAAGGCCACTAAGAAGCTGGAAGACACGTTTGCCGACATGAAGCGTTATCCGGCGGACTTCTACAAGCTGGTGTCCACGGCGACCAGCCTGTACGACAACGTCCAAATGATGAAATTCCTGCAAGCGCATTCGGCCCAATACGAGATGGTGGGACTGTGCATGGGCGAGCAGGGCATTATCAGCCGAATATTGGGCGTGCGCGCAGGCAGCGTGTTCACGTTCGGCTCGGCCACGCGCGGGGAAGAGACCGCTGCCGGACAAGTGACTGCCGGTGAGTTAGGCGATACCTACCGCATCGACATGGTGGATGCGGCCACGCAGGTATATGGCGTTGCGGGCGATCCGGTATCGCACTCGATGTCGCCGATCATGATGAATACTGCCTTCCGGCGCGAGACGGTAAACGCGGTTTATCTTGCGCTTCATGCCAGATCGCTCAAAGATTTGACGGCGTGTATCAACGACATTCCGCTGCGCGGCCTGAGCATCACGATGCCGTACAAGCAGGACATCATTTCGCTACTTTCGAACTCCGATGCGCTGACGCGGCAAATCGGGGCCTGTAACACGGTCGTGCGCGCGCAGGATGGCAAGCTCTACGGCTTCAATACTGATGTGGCGGGAATCGTAACCCCTCTGGAGCAGCGGCTAACCTTGCACGGCGCAAAAGTCCTGGTGCTGGGTGCCGGCGGAGTCGCGCGAGCGGCAGTGTTTGGGCTGAAGAACAAAGGTGCGGAGGTGTTCATTACCAACCGCACTCCGGAAAAAGGACAGACCTTGGCGCGCCAGGCGAAAGCCAAATACATGAAGCGCGCCGATGTCGCCAAATCAAGCTTCGACGTCATTATTAATGCCACGCCTGTGGGGATGGGGACGAACCGGCAGTCTCCGCTGGAAGACAAAGAACTGAATACGAGATACCTCTTCGACTTGATCTACGTTCCGGCCGAGACGAAGCTCGCCAAGATGGCCCGGGCGAAAAACATTGAGGTCATACCGGGGCTGGAAATGTTCGTGCAGCAGGGCGCCCGGCAATTCGAGATCTGGACGGGCAAGCCGGCGCCAATTGCCGAAATGGGCTTCGTGGTGAGCAAGGCCCTGGAGAGGATGGCCCCTCCAGAAGAAGAGCCGTTGGCTCCCAGTGCTCCCGGTGGCAACGGTGCGAAGCCTGCTGCCAAGCCCGCTGCTGCCAAGGCTACGACCAAGCCCGCCGCGAAATCGATCGTCGCGAAGAAAGCGCCGCCTGTGCAGGGCAAAGCGAAGGCGAAAGTCGCGAAGCCGAAGCCAGCGAAAAAAGCGGCCAAACGGCCGGTCAAGCGCTAGCTCATCGGAGCCTCGAGATCGTGGTCGAGGAGCAATCTTCGAGCCATTTCGTGTGTCCCACAATGTAAGTCCCGAAGCGGTGATGGCTGGAAAATGCCGTCCAGTGCGGGTTTTGGCGCAGTCCTCTCCTGGAGACCGGGAAAAAAAAGGCGATCCAAGCGGTTCTTTGTTGCAGTTTCGATACAGATAGGCTTAGGATGAAAACGAAGGCGGCACTCTCCCGCCTTCGCCAAAAATATCAGAACTAGCCCCACGTTCGAAGTCGAAAAGCCCTCACGCACGGATGGTAGAGCTGTGTGCGAGCGTCCCAGGAGAAGACCGAGATGGCGTGGTACGCGTACTGTATTACTGAACAAGCGAGCCTCCAAAATGGCAGCCGCGCAAGGCGACCATTTGCACTGGAGAACCTCAAGGGAGTTAACGAGGCCCCGGTTTTTGCTTACCCCAGCGGAGAATTCGCGGTAATCGTCAGCGATCATTCCTCCGCAAGACCTCTCACTCAGCAATCCATCGTCGAGCACGCACGGGTCATCAGTGAGTGCTTCCGTACCGTCACCGTATTGCCATTCCGCTTCGGCACCATCTTTGAATCGGACGAAGCCCTGCGCCGCGCGGTACGCGCCAATCGCAAAGCGTTTCTGGAGAGTGTCTCCCGTTTGCGCGGGAAGTCAGAGATGCACGTCAAGATTGTGGTCAAGGACGGAACCATCCAGGAAGCGATCAGCGATATTCCGGCGGGGGTTGGCGGCGAGTACTTGCGCAAACTGCGTGATCAGGCAAGCCGCGAACGGGAGCGCCAGACCAAAGCCCGGGCGCTCTCGATGCAGGTACACAAACTCTTCTGTCCTCTCGAAGAAGACGTTGTCTGCAAGCGCACCGACGGCGGCAACATGGCCATCGATTTTGCCCACCTGATCGACAACACTACCGTAGCCAAATATCAAAACCGTTATTCAGCCGCCACCCGGCACTTCAAAGACTGCCAGGTGACGATTAGCGGACCGTGGCCTCCGTATCACTTCATGCCCGGCAAACTGCGGACCGTTTCCGGCGGAAACTAGCGTCGCAGGGCAACAATCCACTGCAAGCGTTAAGGCGGCCGAAAGGCCGCCTTACTTTTTGTTGCACAGGAGGACGCTGATGGAGCATCTGATTGCTGCCCGAACCTCGCTTTCCGGGAACCAGTTCCATTCAGGGAAGGAAGTCAGTGCGGGGACGAAAAAGGCGGGCTGCAATGTTGACGCGTTCTGGTGGCGGGCATATTATCTTTCATTCGCCATGCCGAAATTTTAGCTCAGGGCGAGTTCCGGGTAGGTAGGCGTGGAGTACGTACTTATGGACAAAAAGAAGTTGGACGCTTTCAAAAAGCGGCTGGAAGAACGGCAGCGCGAGCTTCGGCAAAATGTGAGCCGCACGGCGCAGGACGGCCGCGAGGCTGACTTGGAATCGGCACAGGACGTGGCTGATCGTGCAGCCAACTCCTACACCAAGGAATTTCTCTTCAGCCAGAGCAGCAGCGAGCGCCAGATCCTGCAAATGGTGGAAGGCGCTCTCAATCGCATTCGGGAAGGCTCGTTCGGCGAGTGCATCTCATGTGGCGACGAGATCAACCCCAAGCGCCTGGAAGCTGTTCCGTGGACACGCCACTGCATTGCGTGCCAGGAGAAGGTGGAACAGGGTCTGCTTGAGGCGACCGGAACGTAACTTCGCCATTGCTGTCGCTTACGAAAGAAGCCGCCCTGCGGGGCGGCTTTGACTTTGCAAGGACGCCGAGCGAGCACTACTGCGGCGGCTTCTTCTTGCTACCTCCGAGCAGTCCGCCGAGTGCATCCTGCAGTTGTTGTTGTTGACTTGGCTGCGCAGTTTTGCCGGGCTGTTGACCCTGTTTCGCCTGCCCTCCGCCAAGAAGCGAGCCAACAAGGCCTCCAGCACTCGGAACAATGTTATTCAGCTTCATCTGCGCAATCTTCTGCATGTCTGGAGTCACCGATGGATGGCTCATGGTGCCGCCGATAATCACGGGCAGCACCAGTTCGCCGTTTTTGTTGCCTAGCGCAGTGTTGAGGTATCCGCCCACGCCGGTGCCACCGACGGACTGGCTGAACGCTTTATCGAGCACTGCAGTCATGTGCAACGCCAGCGCCTCGTTCACCAGGTTGATGGTGCCGGTCGCGGCCATGCTTCCAACGTCGAGCGCGGCCTTCAAGTCGCTGGTATTGGCGACGCCGTTGTGGACGTCGAACGTGCCGCTCATGCTCGAGATCGCCGTGTAGCCTTTCGATCCGCCACCGAATTTGGCGATCTTGCCGAGTTCGTTCAACAGATCGATTTTCATGAGCTTGCCGTTGGTCAGAGTGAAAGAGAAAGGACCGTTGAGCGTCTGCGTAACGTCACCCGACGGGGGAGTTGCGAAAGTCTGGTTCACATTGGCGTTCAGGGTCCCGGTGAGCGTGTCTTTCATATTGCCAACCGCGGTCAGCAACTGGTTGGCGTCAGCGCCGTTGAGTTTCGCATTGACGGCGAAGGTAGAGGTCACCTGACGCAGGTCAGCGGTGATGCTGCCGTTGATCTGTCCGCCATAAATCTGGCCGGTCAGCGGGTTCAACTGCACAACTCCGTGATTGAGGTTGACGCCGGAGTGCACGTTGGTGAGCGTCGTCCGGTCGTAAATCAAAGAACCGACACTAATGGTGCCAGTGCCGGTTGCTGTGTCGAGGAAGCTCGGTTGCGGGGCGGGTGCGGCCTCGGCGGTGGGCACAAGGCTCCATGAGAAAGATGCTTTCTTGGCCGGCGCGGGCTTGGTGGGCGGCATCAGCTTCTGCAACTCCAACACATTTATCTTGTCCGCCGCGAGCGCGAAGGTGAGGCGAGGCGCCTGGAAGTTGGCCACGCTGAGGTTGCCGGTTGCGTTGGTGGATCCGACCGCAGCGTTGATGTTGGTCAGGTTTACGGAGTTTTGCGTGAACTGCAGGTTGACGTTGCGAACATTGACTGGCTGGGTGAGCGACGGCGTCTTCAATGTCGCATTTTGGATGGCACCGGTGCCACTGAAATTCATGGCATCCGTATTCTTGATGGGGCCGGTGGCGTGCAAGTCGAGCGTGATGGCGCCAGTGCCGCTCATGCCTTCGACCGCACTCACGCCATAGGCCTTTGCGATACTCAGTAGCTCATCGACCTTGGCATTCACCGTCTTGATCGTCGCTTCCACTGTGGGCGATGGAGTGGTGTATTGCGCGATCGTCATCTGCCCGTTCAGCGTAGTTGCGCCCGACGTCGCGGTGAAGGGGTTGGAACGGATGTCCTGCGGAGTCATCGTCAAATCGAGCGTGGGGACTTTCACTGCCTGCGGGATGTCTTTGCCGGTGACTTCGAGGTTGCGGCCATTGACAGTTCCGTTCAGCGCCAGGTTGTTCATCGCACCCTGCGCGTGGACGTTAGCACTCAGCTGTCCGGTGATTTTTGCGTTCGGGCTGAACGCCACGCCGAACGCTGCAGCGAGCCGCGCGGCGTCTTCGATGGACGCGTCTTTCGCCGTGACATTGACGTCGGCCGTGCCGGGGGTCGTGTGTGTGTTTAGCGTGCCACTCACCGACAGCGGCGTCGAACCCAGTTTCACGTCGCCTTTCTTGATCTGCATAACATCAGTAGTGAGGTTGTCGGCGACGTCAAAGTCGGCGGTGATCGGATATCCGACTTGCACGTTGTGAACGACGGCGTCGTTGATCTTCAGCGATCCCTTGGCCGCCATGTTTCCGCCGGAATTGACCAGGTCGGTCGAGCCGGAGAGCATCGCGTCACTACCTTCTAGCGCGGAACTGTTGAGAAACTTTTGCGCGCCGGCGAGTGAGACTTCGTCGAGTTTTAGCTTTCCGTCAAAGGGAGTGCTCAGCATCTGGGCCTGATTGATCGGCCCGACCTTGCCCTCCAGCGAGAGCGTCTCGGCTCCTTTGCCGGGAACGTGCGCTGCTACGTCAATCGAAAACTGTTTGTTAGGAGCGTAGTCCTTCACGGTCGCGTCGATGTGGTCGTATACCGCGCGTGGCTCGTGTTTTTGCAAGTCCGTGACAGCCACCTGTCCGTCAGTGATCTTGAGCTCGTCGAGAGCAAACGAGGCGTCCGAATTCGAAGATGCAGCCCCAGCGGGTTGGGTTGATGTTGGCGCCGCCTGTGCCGGGGCCGTGGTTGGAGCGGGCTGACCGATACCGGAGAAATTCCAGATGCCGGCTTCATCTTTGATTAGCTCGATCTTGGGCTGTTTCAGCGTCAGACTACTGATTGCGATTGTCTTGCTGAGCAGGGGCAACAGCTTCACGCTGATGTCCATCTCGCCGACCTGCGCGAAGGGCAGGCTGCTGTGAAAGCGCGGGTCCTCGCCAATGGTGACGTTTTGCGCCTGCACGCGCAGGGGAAAGACCGCGAGCGACAGTGGACCAAATTGCACTGGGCGATGCAACCGGTCTTGCAACTGAGACTGGATCTCGCCGCGGTACTGGTTGATGTCGATGAGGTGCGGCAACAGCAGCATCACCAGCACGAAAAGTACTACGACAGCGACAACGGCAATTACCAGCTTTCGCATAACGGCTCCTGTTCCGGTATGTTTGGCCCGGGCAGCCCGGGATTACGAGTTGTGGCTTACAGCGATTAGAAACCCGCTAAGGGGTCGCAGATGCATCATTTCAGACGTTGCGGCGCAGGCTATGCACTTTCGGGGGGCGAAGTTTCCTGGCCAACTCTTGGATTTCTGTGACCCGATACGCTGCTGACAAACAGCATTGCGGGACATAGTGACACGCTTGGGCTGCTTTGGGAAGAGGCGCAGGTCTTACGAGGGCGCGTTCGATGGCTCGTCTTCTTCGGCGTGCATCAAGCCGAATTTCTTCAGCTTGTAGCGCAGCGCGTCGCGGCTAATATCAAGCAGGCGAGCGGCGTGCGTCTGATTATTGTTCGCCTGTGACATGGCCAACTCGACCAGTGCGCGCTCGACTTCTTCCAGCGACGTGCCGCCTTCGGGGATGAAAAGTTTGGGCAGACTGCGGCCATCCGGCAGGGTCTCGCCGCCGCCACCGTTGCTCCCGCCCGAAGACATTTCGAAGGCGGTATAGGCGGCTTGTTGCTGGGCCACGGCGAAAGGCAGGTAGTCGGGTCGCAGCACGTCGCTGTCTTCCAGGATCATCGCGCGCTCAACTGCGTTCTTCAACTCGCGGACGTTGCCCGGCCAGTCGTACTTAAGCAGCAGCTTGCGCGTGTCGTCGGTGATGCCCTGCACTGACTTGCGGAATTTGCGGTTGTAACGGTCGATGAAATATTCCACCAGCGGCAGGACGTCTTCTTTGCGGTCCCGCAGCGGAGGAAGAAAAATGGAGATGATGGCAAGACGATAGTAGAGGTCTTGGCGAAAGCTGTTTTCGCGAACACCGCGCTCCAGATCGCGATTCGACGCGGCGATGACACGCACATCCACCTGCATGTCGCGCACGCCGCCCACGCGGCGGATGATCTGGTCCTCGAGCACACGCAACAGCTTAGCCTGCAAAAGCGGCGACAACTCCCCGATTTCATCGAGGAAGAGCGTACCCCCGTCGGCGACTTCGAACAGACCCTTCTTCATGGTCTTGGCGTCGGTGAAGGCGCCGCGCTCATGACCGAAGAGTTCGGCTTCCATCAACGTCTCAGGGATGGCTGAACAGTTGATCGGGACGAATGGCTTGTCCTGGCGGCGGCTCTGGTAGTGGATGGTCTTGGCAATCAGGTCCTTGCCGGTGCCGCTCTCGCCCTGGATGAGGATTGTTGTGGCCTCACTGACCGCGACCTTGTTGACGAAGCCCAATAGCTCCGACATCTTTGCCGAAACGCCGATGACGTTGTGGTAGCCGGCGCGACGACGTACTTCGCCGCGCAAAGATTCGACCTCCGTGCGCAGGCGGGTAGTCTCCAGAGCGTTCTTGACGGCGACCGCGAGCTCGTCAAAGTCGAGCGGCTTACCGACGAAGTCGTAAGCGCCGAGCTTGAGTGCGGTCTTTACGTCATCCAGTTGCGGGTCGGCGGTGATCATGATGATCGCGCGCGCGTCGCCAGATTTCTTGATCTGTTCGAGGATGTCGATACCGCTGGCGTCAGGCAGACGCACGTCGAGCAGCACGAGGTCAGGGCACTCGTTATGCGCTACGCGAAGCGCAGCCGAGCCGTTGTCAGCCTCCAGAACGCGATATCCCCACTCTTCGCACTTTTGCCGGAGTGACCAACGAACCAGCTTCTCGTCGTCAACGATGAGAACCTTTTCCGAAGGCATTTCGTATCACTAGCTTACTACGCTGTCCGGAAAGTGGCATGCCTGGCGGTTTGCGACTTTCCGGACAGCTGTCCGGCCACGAACACCCGCATTGGGTTTCGGACAATTGGACGGTCAAGTACGACCGCAGCGGTGTCTGTATTCAGTGACTTCCGTCGGCGGCTGAATTGCTGGAATTCATATGGGACTCGGCCCGCAGGAGTAGCTTCTATGGAATCTTTGCTTCAGGACCTACGCTTCACGACTCGCCAATTACTGAAGAACAAAAGCTTCACCCTGACGGCAATCCTGTCGCTGGCTCTGGGAATCGGCGCCGCCACGGCAGTGTTCAGCGTCGTCTACGGAGTGCTGATCGACCCCTATCCGTATAAAGACGCCAAACGCATGGTGCACGTGGAGTTGTTCGATAAAGACGGTCGCCAAATGGGCCTGGTGTTCAACACCGGCGCGGAATTAAACGACCTGAAGCAAGCCAAGTGCGTGGACGAAATCTTCATGCAGGGCGGAAACACCGTGACCATGACGGGTAGTGGCCAGATTCCCGTCTCGGTACAGTTGGGCGAGTACACACTCAACGTCTTCGAGTACATGGGAGTGCCGCCACTATTAGGGCGCCAATTCACTTCTGCCGACATGACTGACGGCAAAGCGTCGCCGGTCGCGGTACTGAGTTATCTGTTCTGGAAGAAGCAGTTCAATGCGAGCCGTGACGTTCTCGGCAAAACCATCGAGCTCGATCACAAGCTGTACACCATCATCGGAGTGGCTGCTCCGCGCTTTACCTGGGGAGACTCGGATGTGTACGTCCCCTACACTCCTACGGGCGACCCGCACGATTACCGCAACAGTTTCATCAAGTTGAAGCCCGGCGTTAACTTGGAAGCGGCCAACGCCGAACTGCAGCCGATTGTTCTGAGTTTCCATGACCGTGACCCCAAGAACTATGCGCCAGTTGTCCGCACCAAGACCGTGACGCTGAACGAGCAGGTGCTCGGCCAGTTCTCTGGAACGCTGATGCTTTTATTTGGCGCAGTGACGTTGCTGCTGGTCATCGGCTGCGCCAACGTCTCTATCCTGATGCTGGCCCGCGGCGCGGCGCGAATGCACGAACTGGCATTGCGCTCGTCAGTAGGAGCTTCCCGCTGGCGCATTATGCGACAACTGTTGACCGAGTCGGTACTGCTATCGTTGACTGGCGCGGCGATTGGAGTACTGCTGGCATTTGCCGCAGTGAAATGGATCGCTGAGGCGTTGCCCTTCTACTCATTCCCGCACGAAGCTGCGATCCACGTCAGTCTTCCGGTCTTGGGTTTCTCGGTCTTGATCGCGGTGATTACCGGGATTCTGTTTGGCATGTCTCCTGCACTGCAACTGTCACGCCCAAACTTGAGTGAACTGATTCAGTCCGGCTCAAGCCGGCATTCCGGGGGAGGGAGCGATCGCAGAACCCATCGTTTGCTGATCGGTGGGCAGGTGGCCTTGACGCTGGTTTTGTTGACCATCGCGGGAGCGGCCACGCGAGCATTCCTTACTGCGTTTCGGGTGCCATTGGGATTCGATGTCGACAAAGTCACCAGTCTTAATCTCGTCTTGCCTCGTAAATCCTATCCGGGCTGGACGGAGCGGGCCAACAAATACGAATCGGTTCGGCAGGCGATTGCTTCGGCTCCAGGCGTGGAGCAGGCAACAGTGTCCACTACCTGGTTGCCTCCCATGCGGGGGTATAGCGTCAAAACCGAAATCGAAGGGAAACAGCAGCTGACTGGAATCCAATCGCAAGTCGTTTTGACGACTCCCGAGATGTTCGCGACCCTGGGTATCCCGCTGGTTCAAGGTCGCAACTTCACGGAATCAGAGATGATGCGCGGCGCCCACGTCGCTCTGGTGAACCAGACGTTTGTGCGCAAGTATCTGGGCAATGGCGATGCCCTCGGGAACCATGTCAAGAGTCCCATGCTGAAGTTCGATCAGCAGGATTTCGTCTTTGGAGATGACAACGAAGGCTGGTTCGAAGTCATCGGCGTGGTAGCCGATGCGCGTAATAACGGCGGCTTCCGCAATGGCGAAGATGCGACGGCCGTCAGCTCTCGAAACGGGAAGGAACAGACGACAGAGCCGTCCTTTTATGTGCCGCACACGGTAGTGATGAGTCCCTATATGAACTTCCTGGTACGAACCAAAGGAGACTCGGAGTCCGCCATCCGCGCAGCGGAACAAAGAGTTCAAGCGCTCGATCCCGCGATCGCCGTGGTCGATGAGCATCCTCTGACCTGGTATATGGAAACCATGGTCTGGGGCCAGCAACGCTTCATTGCTGCGCTATTCGGGATTTTCTCGCTTTTGGGACTTGTACTGGCGGCGACCGGGCTCTATAGCGTGGTGTCGTACTCCGTCAGCCAACGAAATCAGGAGATGGGAATTCGCATGGCCCTGGGCGCGCAACGGCTCGATATCGTGGGGCTCGTCTTGCGCTCTGTGGCCGCGACCGTTGGCATCGGCATTGCGGTCGGACTGGTGGTCAGCATCGCACTTAACAAGGTGGTTTCGCACTGGGTGCTCAGCAGTTCGCGCGACCCACTCACGCTCCTAGCCGTGGCTTTGATTCTGGCGGCGATTGCACTCGTGGCCTGCCTCTTTCCGGCCCGGCGCGCAGCGTCGCTCGACCCCATGAAGGCGTTGCGTACGGAGTAGCGCAACGAAATCGAGTGCATTCGAAAGGGCTGACGACGACTGTCGCCAGCTATTAATGCAGTTCATCACAATCGGTGTTGGAGCGCCGCCTCCGTTAGATAAAAATGCGATAGAATCGGCGACCGTACTGTGGTCGTTGCTTCAGCTGAACGGGCCTCGTCGTCTGCTTCCTCGTCGCAATTTCAAAACCTACAAGGAGACACCATGAGTGCAAAAGTTCCGCCGGTACCCCCGGGCTATCACACCATCACGCCGCACATCTTCGTGAGTGACGCGAAGAAAGCCGCGGAGTTTTATCAAAAGGCCTTTGGTGCCGAGGTCCGCGGCATGGCCGAAGCTCCGGACGGCAAAATCATTCACGCCGAAGTCAAGATTGGCGATTCCATTCTGATGTTCAACGACGAAGTTCCCCAGATGGGAGTTCTGTCGCCGACCTCCACCAAGGCCAGCACCTGCGTCACGCTGCATATGTATGTCGAAGACGCGGACAAGGTCTTTGCTTCCGCGGTAGCTGCAGGCGCGAAGGTGATCATGCCCTTGGAGGACCAGTTCTGGGGCGATCGCTATGGAACGGTCGAGGATCCATTCGGCCACCGCTGGTCGATTGCGACACACATCAAGGACCAGACCCCTGAACAAATGAAAGCCGCGATGGATGAGGCCATGGCCAAAATGCCGACCCACGCCTAGTCCCCGCTGTTACAGGCCGTGTTATTTAAAGCCCCGGGACGCGCTCTGCGCGGGCATCGTCCCGGGGTGAGCAAATGCGAAAGCAGGAGCCTACGCTCCATACCTCACGAAGCTTGGCCTTTGGTTGCGCCGGCTCCGTGCATTTTCGCGCGCTCAATCAGCATCTGTACCTGGTCCTTCTGGGCGTAGTCGGGATTAGTTTTGAGTAACTGCTCCCAAGCCACGATTGCGCCTTTGGGGTCCTTTTTCCCCTGCCACTTCACGATTCCCACATTGAACAGCGTGCCCGGATGATTGGGTCGGATGGCGAGAGATTTATCGAATTCCGCCAACGCCTTGTCAGCATCTCCGGTGTACCAGTAGGCCGTTCCCAGGTCGGTGAGAACGTCGGGGTTCTTGGGGTCAACGGCCAGCGCCTGATTGTAGTAATCAATCGCCTGGGGGAAGGCCTGCCCGTCGTAGTACAGATTTCCTAGTTGCCGCAGGGTTTCGAAGTCCTTGGGATTGGCCTGCAGCTTGGCCAGCAAGGGCTGTGCGGCCTGCGCCAGCATTTCAGGGGTCGCTCCAGCCTGTTGCTGCGAGCCGATGCCCGGCAGTTTAGCTGAACCGAGTGGTGCTTCTCCGCCCATTTGTGCCGGAGCGACGCCAGCGGGGGTCTGGGCCGCTTCCGGCGTGGAGGCTGTCGGAGCCGAGCCGCGAGCAAAGTATCCGACAGCAATCCCGATAATCAGGGTAATCACTGCCAGCGTATAGGCTTGCACGCTGGTAAATCCAAGGGTGGTGTTGGTTTTGCTTTCTTGCGCAGATACAGGCATTCCGTACTCCTTCTAAGATTGCTTTACTGTCAATTTTCCTGCCCGGTTTCAACCAGGTCGGATTTGTCTAACTGGAACAGACGCTGCACAGCAACGGTCATCATGTCCTGGCCCGTGCGATCGGGTATTTCCCGCATCTCCCTGGCCAGGGAGCTGGCGATACGTTGCGAAATGTGTGCCGCCAGCATGGTCAACACGTTGTCCTGGTCCTCGGTAAACGGACCGAACTCTTTGCGGAGAAATTCCACTTCCTGCTGACAGAGATCTTCGAGTCTCTGGCGAACAGCAACAATTGTCGGCACCGCGCGCTCAGCCAAGAGACGCCGACGAAAACCCAACACTTCGGCGGTAACGATCTTGTTGGCAGCTGCCTCAACCGCTTGGCGGTCACTGGTGCCGCGGCTGACGATTTCTTCCAACCCATCGATGTCGAACAGAAAGACGCCGTCGATTTCTCCTGCCCGCGGGTCCACGTTGCGAGGCACGGCAACATCGATCATTACCATCGGCTTGTGTTGCCGGGCACGAGCGACGGCCCGCGCCTCTTCCAGGCTAATGATGTTCTGGGGAGAAGACGTGGTGCATACCACAATGTCGGCGGTCTTCAGCAGTTCGATGCGATCTTCCCACGCAACCGCTTTGGCCCCTAGTTTGTAAGCTAACTCGTCCGCTTTGGACTGCGTGCGGTTCATCACGTGCAGGCGTGTGGCTCCAGCGCTGCGCAAGCATTTTGCCGCCATTTCTCCCATGTGTCCGGCCCCCAGCAGCAGTACCTCGCGTCCGGACAGGTCGCCGAGAACGCCCATGGCAAGCTCGACGGCTGCATACGGAAATGTCAACGTCGAGTCTCCCAGTGGGGTTTCCTTCCTGATTTTGGCCGAAACCGCCAGGGCTTTCTGGACGACGGCATCGAGAAACCGCCCGGTCGCTCCGGCGGTGCGCGCCTGCAGCCATGCCTCGCGTAATTGGGTCGAAACTTCCGGCTCACCCAGCACAATAGAATCCAACCCAGCCGCCACCTGGAATAAGTGGGTGAAGGCGACGTCGTCCATCAGGCGGTAAAAATGCGACCAGTCGCACAGCTTCAGCCGATACTCGTGGGTAAGAAAACGCAAAACGGAGTTGGCGGCGGCGGGAACGTCGTTCGCCCACACAATAAACTCGGTGCGATTGCAAGTGGCCAGCACGATGGCCTCTTCGACGCCCTCCGAACGAAGTAGCTGGTGCAGTGCCTCATAGCGGGCGGGCTCGCCAATCCAGAATCGCTCGCGTACCGCGACGGGCGAGGTTCGATGGTTCAGGCCAATTACCGCTAGAGTCGGATCCACAACACTCCTGGAGCTACTTGGAAATACTAGAAGAAGTGCACCGCGAGTGCCAAAGTTGAGAAGGGCATAGCGCGGGACATAAGTGTAAAGAAAACAGGCACTTAAGATCTGACTAACGGAGAATCGCGGCGGGAAGCGCCGCTCCGCTTGCGGCATATCACGCGGCAATCGCGTTTTTTTTCCCGGGTACTTGAGTTACTTAAGTGCTACGTAAGAAGTTAGTAGCCAACTGTGTACTGCGGGAGTTACAGTGTTTGCGCTGTCCCGGACGGCGTTTTATTCCTCATTAACATCCGGCAAAGTAATTGAGGCGGAGGAGATGGCGATGACATTGTGCAAGCGTTTAGCACTTGTAAGTCTGGCCCTGGCCCTGGCGGTCCCCACGATCGCGGCCGCGCAGGCAAAGGGCGAGGCAACTTTCAAAGCGAAATGTGCCATGTGCCACGGTGCCGACGGTAGCGCCAGCACAGGTATGGGCAAGAGCATGGGACTTAAACCCCTCAGCAGTCCGGAGGTCCAGAACATGTCGGATGCCGACCTGACGGCCCTGGTCACCAATGGCAAAGGCAAGATGCCGGCTTACAAAGGCAAACTCACGGATGCCGAAATCGGCGACGTAGTGAAGTATGTAAAGACGCTGAAGTAATCGGCTAGACAATTTGATTAAATCACAAGGGCGACGGCCGGTGGGTGCCGTCGCCTTTGTGCTTCTACAAGCGCAGTTAATTGTTGCGGCTGCGATATTTCCTCCAGACAAAACGTGCCGGGAAGAACAGGATCGCTGCCCACAGAAGCAGCAACGGACCGGAGGAGACCAGGAACAACGCGACCCCTGTCACGAAGTTCACGACACTCTGGTAGCCGTCCACGCCGGCGTTCCTGAAACGCGTCCCGAACGAATCGGGCAGTGCGTGTGCCGGGATCTTGTACTCCTCGCTCACGGTCGCGGAAAGCGTCGCGAACTCGACTTGCTTCGACAGTAAGCGCCGCTCTCCCTCCATGCGCTCGATCTCTTCGCGGACCCGACTCAGCTCGGTTTCCACCTCGAGAACGTCAGACAGCTTGCCAGTGCGCTGGCGCAGCAAGTCGAGCAGACGCTGTTCCGTGTTGCGCGAATTGCTCAGTCGAGCCTCGAGATCGACGTACTGCGCGGTCACGTCCTGGCCATTTTGTGATTCCGACTCCACGCGACCCAACGTTTTCAGTTCGGCCAGCGCCGCGTCTAGTTGTTGGGCCGGGACACGCAGGGTTGCCGTCAGCTTGCGCGGACCATCGGAAGGCGCCGAGAAGGTAAGGTCTCCGACGTAGCCACTGTATTGCTTCACGATCCTTTCAAGCCCGGTCCGGGCCTTGTCGAGGTCCGGCGTAACCACGGTGAGCTGCGCCGTGCGCAGGATCATCGGGGCACTGGGTACCTCGGTGTTGTGATTCACCTCTAGGTTGGACGAGATCTCCGCCTGCTGGGCGCGCTGCGCGAGTTGGGCAGCAACGTCTTGTGACTGACGCGCGGCCGCATCCAGGGTCAAGCGTTCGCCTGGACGGACAGGTGCGGCCATGGGCCCGGTTGACCCCGAAGTCGGTGGACTAGGTTCCGCGCGCTCTGCAATGGTGTCGGTAGTGCGCATCGCCATCGGCGCGGCTTCACGCTCGCCCCGGCTGAAGCTGCTGATCATCGTGAACGTCAGCAGAAGGACAACCACGCCCCCCGCAAACGCTCCACCGATCCACGGCGCAAACCACGGCATCCGGCCGTCTTCGAACCCATACCAGCGTCTGCCAGATACGGTCTTTTGCGGGTTTTGCTCGCGTTCCGCCAAGGCGTGCGCAAGCTCATCGCTGATGGGAAACTCCTTCGCCTCAACGCCCCACGCTGTCAGACCTTCGGAGATGCTCTTGAGTTCAGCGGCCAGGATCTGGCACTCGCGGCACTCCTCAAGATGAGCAGCGGTTTCAGCCGCCCGATCGAGGGGTAATTCGCCATCAAGGTAGGCCATCAACTCTTCGGGTTCTACGGGATGAATATTGCTCTGCATGTCAGGCCTCGCTTTCCGCAGGTGCAGTAGACGTGCCACTTCCACTGCCGCTCGATTGCACCCAGGTCGGACGACTGGGGTTGAGCTGGTTCTTCAGGGCCATCCGCGCCCGGAAGAGCCGCGAGCGCACTGTATTCACGGGCAGCCGCAGCAGGTCGGCAATCTCCGCGTAACTGAGTTGTTCGTATTCGCGCAGCATCAGGATTTCGCGTTCTGATGGATCCAGCTTCGCCATCGCCTCGCGTACCCACAGTCCGGATTCCTGTGTCCCAGCGGTCGCCGGTTCAGCAGCACCATCCAGACTCGGTTCCGCATTGCGTTGTTTTCGTCGCTCTGCCGCCAGCAGTTTCAGCGCGATCCCATAAAGGTAGGTTCGCACCAGGGCGCGCGGCTCGTAGCGCGATGCCCCGCGAATTACGCCGAGAAATGTCTCCTGCGTCAGGTCCTCGGCGCGTTGCGGATTGTCCAGCCTGCGGCGGAAAAAGCCATAGAGTGGACCACTGTAGCGGGAATACAGGTCTTCGAATGCCTCCCGCGAGCCCCGCTGGAACTCGAGCATCAACGCTTCGTCGTTGTTCATACCGTCCTTCGTCCGCCCCGGTGCTGCCGTTCAATACCTGTAATGTCGCCAACCGCGAAAAAGTTCCCACGGCTCTGCGAAATGCCTCTAAATCCCAGTAACGTTACTAATTGGCCTATGTTTGGGATAAGACGCGCAACTCAGCCGGTGGAAAGCGCAAGGCCCTCATCCGGGCCGAAATGCCGCCTTTCGTCTCAGGCGGCCGCATTTTGTCGTTCGACCCGCGGCGGAGTTATACTCGCGCTCGTCGCCACTTGTGACCGAATCGAAAAAATGTTCGTCGCAAGACACTCCGACTTTCTCTAACCAAATATCCCCGGTTGATACATCCAGCCGGATCCTTTGGTTATTCTCCGTGGAGGCATGATGAAAGACGACGACGCGCGCAAGCCCGAAACTGCTTCGGGTGTCTCGCGGCGCGACTTCATGAAAATTTCCGCAGTCACCGCCGCCGTCCCAATGGTACTGGGACCGAAAAAAGTAGTGGAAGCCGCCGGTGAAGACGTCGCGGTGCATGGACCGGGCAAGGTTTCCGTCGCGCTCAACGTCAACGGCAAGAAGTTGAGCGCCGAACTTGAGCCGCGAGTGACGCTACTTGACGCGCTGCGCGAACAGTTCGATCTCACCGGGGCCAAGCGCGTGTGCGACCGCGGTGCCTGTGGTGCCTGCACCGTGCTGCTCAACGGCAATCCTGTCTATGCTTGCTCAGTGCTGGCGATCGACGCCCAGGGCGCCAAAATCACCACCATCGAGTCTTTGGCGGCAGCCGACAAGCTCAGTCCCGTGATGCAGGCCTTCGTCGAGCACGACGCGCAGCAGTGCGGATTCTGCACACCTGGCTTCGTGGTTGCGACCACGCACTTCCTGCAACAAAATCCCAGGCCGACGGTAGACGACATTCGTCACGGCCTGAACGGCAATTATTGTCGCTGCGGCACCTACGACGGCATTCGCGCTGTTGCGCTGGCGCAGGCAGGAGTCAAACAGTCATGAGCCAGTACAGTTGGCCCGATCCGGCAACCCGCCCGCTTCTCGGCAAAAAGATCGATCGCGTGGATGGTCCATCGAAATCCTCGGGCCGCGCGAAATACACCTACGACTACAACCCAAAAGGACTGCTGGCCGGCAAGATCCTGCGCTGTCCTTACGCCCACGCCAAGATCGTCAGCATCGACACCAGCGCCGCGGAAAAAATGCCGGGCGTGAAAGCCGTCGAAGTCATTCAAGGTCCCGGCATGGAAATCTTCTGGGCGGGTGATGAAGTCGTGGGAGTCGCCGCTGTCGACGAAGGCACCGCCGAAGACGCACTCCGCCTCATCAAGGTGGAGTACGAGGTCCTGCCCCATTTCGTCTCCGATGCCGAGCCCCCCAAGACCGTTGCTACCGACAACGGTCCAATAAGCGCCGATGACTTTCAGGACATGGAAGAAAACCAGGTGCCCGACGAACAAGTAGTCGCCGCCATTCAGCAGCGCGGCATTAGCTTCATGCCCACCGACAAGGACTATGCCTCGTACAAAGGCATGGGGGTCGATTCCAGCATTATCGTGGCCCTGCAAAAGGCGAAGTACGTTCAGGCGGAGAACAAGCCGAAATCCCCGTACAAGAAAACCGCCGTGCAGACGCAAGGCTCGCCCGACAAGGCATTCACAACCGCGGCTGCGACCTCGGAAGGCGTGTACGGTATTCCCTGCATCGTGCACGCGTGTCTTGAAACCCACGGTTCGGCCATCGAATGGCCCGCCGAAAAAGAAGTCGTCGTTCACGTTTCCACACAAAATGTCTCCGGGATTGCAGCGCAGTTGGCTGAGCCCCTCAGCGTTCCGGCCGGCAATATCAATGTCTTGCAGCAGAACGTAGGTGGCGGCTTTGGCAGCAAGTTTTCCGTCGACCGCTGGGACGTCAGCACTGGCAACTTGTCGAAAAAAGCGGGCGGCAAGCCAGTCAAGAATATGCTCGACCGCAAGGCGGAGTTCGAAGTTGCGGGCATGCGTCCTTCGGCTTACGCGCGCGTCAAAATTGCTGCCGACAAAGACGGCAAACTGGTCGCCTGGGAGTCGCGCTCCTGGGGCACGGGCGGAGTCGGCGGTGGCGGAACGCCTCCCCTGCCCTACATCTTTGAGATTCCCAACCAGCGCAAACAGAACACGGCAATCTCCACGAACCAGGGAAGCGCTCGCGCCTGGCGTGCACCCAACCACCCGCAGGCCGCGGTCATCACCATGGGAGCCATCGACGACCTCGCGGCGAAAATGCAGATGGACCCACTGGACTTCATGTTGAAGAACATGGACATCGCCGGCCCACGAGCGCAGACCTACAAAGAAGAGTTCGCCATCGCCGACGAGCTGATGGGATGGAAGAAGAACTGGCATCAGCGCGGCGACCAGACTCCCGGCAACATCAAGCGCGGACTCGGCCTTTCGATGCACACCTGGGGAGGCCGCGGCCACAACAGCAATCAGGATTTCTCGATTAACCCCGACGGCTCCGTGGTGGTCAAGCTGGGCACCCAGGACCTCGGTACCGGCTGCCTAACCATCATTACGATCGTGGCTGCCGATACGCTTGGCATCCCGATGGAGGACGTGAAGGTGCTTTACGGCAACAATCACTATCCGCCATCGGGCGGCAGCGGCGGCAGCACGACTTCCGGCGGCGTGACCTCTTCGACGCGGCGTGGCGCGGTGAATGCACGCGATGCGCTGTTCGCGAAAGTTGCTCCGGCACTGAAAGCCCAGCCTGCGGATTTGGAAGCCGTGGACGGCCGGGTGCAAGTGAAAAGTGACAAGAGTCGCAGCCTGTCGTGGAAAGAAGCCTGTGCCAAGATCGGCGCGGTGCCGATTACCGTTCACGGAAAGAATCCCGACAAAGACGAGCCGCCCGACCTCACGAATAGCGGCGTCGGCGGAGTGCAGATGGCCGACGTTTCAGTCGATATCGAAACCGGCATCGTGCGCGTCAACAAAATGGTCGCTGTTCAAGACTGCGGCCTCGTCGTGGACATGAAGACGGCGATGAGCCAGGTCTATGGCGGCCTGATTATGGGCATCAGCTACGCGCTGTACGAGGAGAAGATTCTCGATCCCGTCACCGGCCGCGTGCTGAACCCTAACCTTGAGTTCTACCGGCTCGCCGGCCTCAACGACATCGGCGAACTCAAGGTTCACATGATGACCGGCAAGGGCTATGACGAACGCGGCGTCATCGGTCTCGCGGAACCGGCGGTGGTTTCCCCCGGCGCATCGATCTCCAATGCGGTTGCGAATGCCATCGGTGTGCGCGTGCCGTTCCTGCCGCTCACTCCCGACCGCGTACTCGCCGTGCTGGAAGAGGCAGGAGGTGCACATGCATAACCCAGCCTTGGGTAGTGCGGGCCTTCAGGCCCGCGTGCCGCGCGCCTTGGTGGAAGCGCCGGGCTTTATCCCGGCGAACTGCGATGCCGATGCGTGCGGCTTTAGCCGCGGCGATTCCTGGGGCGTGTATCAGGGCACAACTTCACAGGCTGCTGAAAAACTCGCCTTGGCGACAGATTCGTATCAGGGCACGACTTCAGTCGTGCCGCTAAGCCGCTTATTTTTCTTGTTCCGAGCGGGCTTTAGCCCGCGAGGAGGCATCGATGCTTGCATTTGAATACGCCAGCGCCACCAAAAAAGAGCAGGTCGCGACACTGCTCGGCGATCAAGGTGCAATCCTCGCCGGCGGCACCGACCTGTTGGCGCTCATGAAAGACGACGTTGTGACTCCCAAACGCCTGGTCAACATCAAGCAGATCGAAGGCTCTGCGCGGCATCAGCTACCAGTCCGGCAACGGGCTGCGCATTGGAGCGCTCACCACGCTGGCTGAGCTGAGCGAGCCGAAGGATGGTTTGTCGAACTACCCCATGTTGACCGAAGCGGCGCGCGAAGCGGCAAGCGTCCAGATTCGCAATCTCGCAACTGTTGGCGGCAACATGTGCCAGCGGCCGCGTTGCTGGTACTTCCGCAACGGTATGGGACTGCTGGCTCGACCGACCAAAGACGGCAAATCGATGATGGTCGAAGGCGACAACCGCTACGGGGCGATCCTCGGCAACGACGGGCCTGCTTACTTCGTCAGCCCGTCGACCATCGCTCCGGTGCTGATCGCCTACGGCGCGAAGATTCGTCTCTATTCCGCGAAGGCCTCAGGCAGCGGCGTACGCGAACTGCCGCTGGAGAAGTTCTTCGTCATTCCGACCTCAGAAGGCCAGCGTGAGCACGACCTGAAGCCCGACGAGATGGTGATCGAGTTGATCGTGCCTCCGCCATCCAAGAGTTTGAAGGCCTCGAGCTACGAGGTTCGTCAGCGCGCCGCTTTCGACTGGCCGCTGTCGATGGCGAGTGTCGCGCTGGAGATGGACGGCGACACCGTCAAGAGCGCGCGCGTGGTGCTGGGCCACGTCGCGCCGACTCCCTGGATTTCGCCCGAAGCCGCGGACGTGCTGGTGGGCAAGTCCATCACGCCTGACACAGCAATGGCAGCTGCGAATGCCGCCGTAGCGAACGCCAAGCCGCTCAGCCGCAACAAATACAAGATCACGCTGACCAAAGCAGCCGTGAAGCGCGCCGTTCTCAACGCCGCCGCCGGACGCGCAGGAGGTGTCGCATGAGGAATCGTGCCACCTGTCGCGGAGCTTCGTATCAGGGCACGACTTCAGTCGTGCCGAACATTAGCCTTTTTTATTTGAAAGGGCACGGCTTTAGCCGTGCCGAGCGGGCCTTCTTCGATTCTTCCCGAGCGGCCTTTAGCCTGCGAGGGATACGCTTTACCATGTTCGGCCGCGCAGGAGGTGTCGTATGACCATGTGGCTCGACCAGGAACGCTTCGACACCACGCACGAGAGCCTCTGCACCTCGTTGCGCTGGAAGCAGCAATTCATCAGCGCTGAACACGATCCCACCGTGCCTCCGTCGAATGACGGCCTGTTCTGGTGTATGCACACCCAGACCTGTATTGGCCCCGACGGCGAGTTGGCCGAACCCGGCAACTGCTCATCGCCCGACAGGAAGTGTCATGGGACGGGGAAGTGCGGGTGAGTTTAGTTAGCGAGGTCGTCAAATGGGAGGCACGGTCATTCCGCAGCACAAGTTCAAGGTCAAACTCTTCGGCCAGGAAGGCTCGCAGGTTGCAGCGCTTAAGCCGCCCTTCGACGTCGTGGAGGTCTTCCAGCGCAAAGGCCGTGTGCCGGTGAAGGGCGCCATCAACGGCTTCCCCTTTCGCAGTTCGCTGATGAATATGGGCGACGGGCACATGATGGTGGTCAACGCGGACCTGCGCGCAGGAGCCAAGTGCAAGGCTGGCGATACCGTCTCCGTTGTGATGGAACTCGACGAAGAAGCTCGCAATGTTCAACTGCCCGCATACCTGAAGAAGCTCATTGTCGCCGATCCCAAGGCAAAAGAAGCTTGGGACAAACTCTCCTTCACCCACCAGAAAGAGCACGTGCGCGCGATCGAAGACGCCAAGCGCCCTGAAACCCGCGAAAAGCGCATCGCCGCCATGATGGACACGCTGCGGCAGAAGAAAATAAAGAAGTAACAGCTGCTGCGAAATAGGAAATCCGGGAACCTGCGGTCACCGCGGCCCGTATACCTAAGCAAAGGGGGTGCGGAGCGAACCGAGGAGGTTCTATGAAACGGATTGCTGTTGCGACTCTGTGCGGGTTGGGTGCGGGTTCGATTTGCGCAACCGCGTTGTTTTCCAGCGGCCTCATCAAGTTTAGTTTTGTCCTCTTGGCTTGGACGTTGCTGAATAGGGCCGTGATGGGCTTTGCTATCGGCACGTCGAAGTTGCAACTGCCTTGGGCGTGGAACGGCGTGATCATCGGAATGGCGGTGGGTTCGATCTTCTCTTATTTCCTTTTCATGAGCCTGGGACCAGGAAAACTGCCATTCATTAATTTCTTTGCGAATGGAATTTTCGGGCTGCTGATTGAGTTCTTCACAACCGTCGTGTTCAGACAGCCGGCATTTGCCCCCTTGCCCGGAAGGCCGCTAACTGTATCGAGCTAGACCTCACAGTCACGATGGCCGCGTATACTGACGAATCGCCTCCGCCATGTCGGGATACTGACCGATGAGCTCGTTCCGATTGCCGGTTTCGTAATCGTCATAGTCGAATCCGGGAGACATGGTTGTCCCCATCAGCGCCCACTTGCCTTCGCCAGCCAGCCTGCACCCCTGCCACACTCCACCGCGCACTACCACCTGTGGCTGGTGCCCTTTCGCGATGTCTTGGCCTAACCTCACGATCTCCGTTTCGCCATTCGCGTGCAGTTGCAGCATCTCCACTGGATCTCCCAGGTAGAAATGAAACACTTCTGTGCCTGGTAGCCGGTGCAGAGTCGAAAATGTTTCCGGCGTAATCATGTAGTAAATTGCCGTGCCGAGGGAGCGCGGACCTTGCACGCCTTCGGGCAGGCACTCGATCGGAACGATCCAGCGCGAGCGGTACGTTTCACGAAAGAAGCCGCCTTCCGGTTCCAGCGGCGTCAGTTGCAGCAATTGCTTCACTTCGTCAGCGGTCATAGGCTGCCAATCATACAGAGTTATTCCGGGCGATCGGTGTCCGCAAGCGAACATAATAGTCGGTATTTGGACGCCGATTCATTCATCTTGCATTCACAGAGCAAAATATCTACCACATCGTCAGACACTTGCGGGCAACAAGCGTTTGGCAACCAAAGTGTAGATAACTTCGATGACGTTCCACAGACCGCGCAGGATGTTGAAAAAAAGCAACTAACCATCAGGCGGCTAAAACGTCTTACGAACATCGAGGAGGCAGTATGGAGCGTAGATATCTGGTAGCGACCTTGGCCCTGGTGGCGACCTTTTCGATCTTCTCCCGGGAATTTCGCTCGGGAGACCTCGCTAAGCTTCCTCGTACGCGGGCCGAACTGGTTGCCGACCTGCATTGTGCCAAGCAGTATGTCGCCGAAAAGGTGATGGCCCAACTGCAGCCCTTGGTCGGTCCCACGGCACCGGAAGAGGCGCAGATGGTGGCCGAACTCAATCTGCCGGAAGTGGCGCGGAACATACTGACAAATGCGCAGACCCATGCGCGAGTGCAGATCGCGCGGCAAGTGGCCCAGCAGAAATGCGACGTCACCTTGCAGGCACAGCGTGACGCTATGCGGGCCCAAGAGGCCGCCCAGCGGGCGGTTGAGATTCGCATCCGCGCGGCCGAGCAGGGCCAGAGAATCAACGACCTTGCCGTCATGCGCGCCCAGGAATTGAGCGAGCGGGCAGCCGAACGGGCCCAGCACATCAACCTTGCGGCCACTCTCCGGGCGCAAGAGGTGGCAGAGCGGTCGATGGAGCGGGCGCAGTGCGCGCTCGAGAAGTCGCATTCGAAGATGGCACGTACTCAACTGCAGGGCATGCCGATTCACATCAGCTTTCAGGTGCCGGCGACTCCGAAAATCAACATCGTGATACCGGCAGTTCCGCAGCCGCCAACTCCTGCAAGTTTCTAGACGCCCGGCGAGGCGACTCTCAAACGCCGTCAATTCTGTCGTGAGCTTTTCGACAGAACTGACGGCGATTTCATTGGCGGCCTGCCCAATTTCGCACAGTCGAACGCGTTGGCGGACAACTCCCGATCTCTCCGCTTCTCCGTATCCGGCTAACCCTTTGCGCTTCATCCTCTTAGAAGTCGATAAGATTGGCTCGGCAGTTGCTGAAATAATGGCAGCAGCTTCTGACGAAGAGGGGTGCACCATGGGCAATACGGAACGCATGCGGCAGGTGATTTCGGGGCAGTTTGGGGCAGAAGAGTTCCAAACCAAGACGGCGGAAGGCTGGAAGCCGGTCGCCATCGAGTGGGAGCGGCAACTTGCGGAGGCGGCGCCCGCCACGACAGCCGCGCCCGAAGTGCCGTTCGGACTTCGCGTCTCAGGCGATTGCGCCCACCTGGAGGAAGAACCGCGGGAGCGCGAAATCCTCTTCCAGATCATGGAACTCACCATTCAAGACGGTCCTTACTCGGGCATTGCCGAGGAGCTGAACAGCCGCGGCTTCCGCACCCGTGATGGCAGCCGTTGGACGCCGGTGTCGGTCTTCCAGATGTTGCCCCGGCTGATTGAGGCCGGGCCGGGCATCCTCAACAGCGAAGAGTGGCGCCAGCGCCGCCGGAACCTGAGGACGAGCGCGCCCTAAGGAAGTCTGCTCACGGCCAGACACGTGGGGGATGACTGTCGGAAATGGCGATTGTAAAATTGCAGGTGCCATGGCATTTCCCCTTCGAATCTGCGCTGTCTGTGGAGAAGAGTTCGAGCTGAAACCCGATAAGCCCGGCTTCGCCAATCGTTGCCCGGAGTGCAGCGAAGAGTCCGAAGCTGCTCCCTCCCAGGCGAAGCCCCGCATGGACGCCGATCGAACGCAAAGCTTCCGCCGAAGCGAATGCCGAGCGCAGAAAAGCGATGCGCGATCTCCTCTACCGCAAAGACAGCTAGCGCAAGTGAGCGATTAGCAGTAAGCTATGAGCTTTTAGCCGATGCCGACCCATGCGATTGTCCATCCGCGCATTTGTTTTTATCGTGGTCATTTAGAATCAAAGGTTTAGGGCTAAATTGCTTCTAAGCCATTGATAATAAACGTAGTTATATCTATCCAATTGAGCCCGTTGGGTTTAGGGCCTAAATTCTTCGCATTTAGTTCGCTTTTTGGCTCCTATCGAGTATGACAAGTATGACTTGTATGACACAGAATTTGTCATACAAGTATAGATTGTCGGTATCGAAATCGCCGTGGAGCACAGGTTGTCAAAGAGCGATCCATCGCCCGTTACGGCGACTGGCGAGGCCCGGAGACACCAATCCCCTTGCCTCACGAAGTATGTTTAACCGAACTGACTTGCGACGCGATAGGACCCAGGTCACAGCGGCGCGTGATAAGGCGAGATCGGGCAAATCAACAAGCGATTCATTTACCGCGGCGGCTAAAAAGCCGGGGAGTCTTGGCTGGGCGGGAATGCAGCGCTGAAGCCGGGATCCACCCGAGACACCAGGAATGAGTTTGCTCCGGTCCCGGTCGCGCGGCGGGATTACGTTCGAGTTGGCGATTTCACACTCGTAACCGCACAAGTCCCGGATACCATCGACTCAGTCAGAAACACTTCTGGCTTCCAGACTATTTTTTTCTACTTTCCTTTTTAGTCCGCTCTTGCGCAATGCCCTCCTGAGCGATTCTCTCTTGGGCGATTCTTTCCTGAGCAATGCGCTCCTGAGCGATTCTCTCTTGGGCAATACGCTCTTGGGCGATGCGTTCTTGCGCGATGCCCTCCTGCGCGATGCGCTCCTGAGCGATTCTCTCTTGGGCGATACGTTCTTGCGCAATGCGTTCTTGGGCGATTCCTTCCTGCGCGATGCGTTCCTGCGCGATGCGTTCCTGAGCGATGCGTTCTTGCGCGATTCCTTCCTGTGCAATGCGTTCCTGAGCGATTCTCTCTTGAGCAATACGCTCCTGGGCGATGCGTTCTTGCGCGATGCCCTCCTGAGCGATTCTTTCCTGCGCAATGCGTTCTTGGGCGATACGCTCCTGCGCAATGCGTTCTTGCGCGATGCCCTCTTGAGCGATTCTTTCCTGAGCAATGCGTTCTTGCGCAATGCCCTCCTGGGCCGCCCGTCGTGTGTTGGCGGAGTATTGAACCCTGACCGAATGTGTGAGACCTGCTTTCTTGATATGCCCGGATGTCTTTCGTTTCGTCGCCATCTTGTGTTTCTCCTTTCAGCCAGCTAAGCAGACTCCTGTAATGCTCCGGCACAGATCAGCTCGTCGAGCCATTGCTTCGGCACGTCCACTGCCACCTGGTGTCCGGGTGTGTTGTGATTGATATTGTTTAGCGTGGGAACCATCTGCCGGGGGATGTGAAAATATTCAAGGTGCCCATTCTGCCGCACAACCAGATAGAGCTGCGTTCTGTGCGCGGCCGACGATAACGGTTCGATTCGGTCGTAAACGGCGGGTTTCCAAGGCAGACTGAGAAGTTCAAATTGGGCCCTTTTATAGGTTTTCACCGCCTGTTGCGAACGAATTGTGACGGAAGCTGCAGGTTCGTTCCGTCCGAGCTGATACTCGGCGGTCTCCATCTCGAATGCGCTGCGAGTCTGCCGTGAAAGCCTGCACCGTTTGAACTCGTCGAGGAAAAGTTCACGTTCCATTGGCCGCCGCATAGTAGCGTGCGCGGCGCTAATATCGATTTTTGTGGCAATACTTTCCAGCAAAGCCCATAACGATCCGTTATCGGACAGTACGTATTGTGTGAGGGTCCGAGGAAAGCTTGTGAACAGCGTATAGGCCGCATGCATGCCCATCACAAACTTCCGGTATAGGGGAATCGGCAAGTGGGTATTGTGAAATGGAAACAGGCCAGGCCGCTCGCGAGCATAAGAGTTGTCGTGCATTATCCTTGGGGTGTCCAGCAGGAGCAGCGGTTTCAGGTTGGTATATGTCTGCGAGCAAGTTCCCAGTTGTATCGCGGTCGCCGACTGGTTATAGAGCGTCAGCGTATTCAACCGGATGCCGCAGCCCATCATGCGCGCGAACAAAGCGCAGTTCAACGCACAGTCGGTATTCGCCGTGCTGGAGACTGGCGGGTCAATCATGAATGCGCAAGTGGGTACAATTCCGCGGACCAGGCACGCGTTGAGCTTGTCAGCAAGCGCATCCCAGCCCTTGTAAAAGTGTTTGGCGAACGCTAACTTTGAATCGGCCGAAACAGCGTCCACTCCTACAAAAACCGAGGTGCAACCCGCAGCGGAGAGGCGGTCGAGGAAGTCCGGTACAAGGTGAGGCAGCGTAGCATAGCAGTTCCATGTCAGCTCCAGCCGAGCCTCGGTCAGCGCGTCACAGATCGCTTTCGACAGCTCCATGGAATTGGGAAAGTTGTCCTGGACGAAAAACAGGTGTCTTGCCCCAAGACGGGCCAGATGCGTTACCTCATCAACAATCCGCTGTGTCTGTTTGACCTGCGATCCCTGGCCCCAGTGCGCCGGGCTGTAGCAAAAAGAACATTTGAATATGCAGCCGCGTCCATGTTCATAGTCCAGCAATTGCGCAGGATTCGTCCGAAAATAAAGAGGAAGATCTACCAGGTGGTAGGCGGGGAAAGGTAGCTCATCCATTGTGCGCAGAGGTTTGAACTCCCGATCCAGATGGATGTCCCGGCGGGTCCGGAGCGCTACGTTGGTAAGGCTGCCCGGTGCTGTGTGATTCCGCAGACTGCGCAGCAACGAGAGAGTAGCTACTTCTCCTTCACCTACTACAACGTAGTCAACCCAGGAATAAAACTCCAGCACCTCCTTCCAGATTGCTGAGAAATGCGGACCGCCAAGGATGGTGATGATTTTGGGATCAGCTTCCTTGACCAGTCGGGCCATCTCGAGACACACATGCGATTCCAGCGCCATGGATGTAAAACCCACAACATCGGGATTGGTCGAGAGAATCGACGTAACCGCATGGGCATAGAAATCAAACTCAACCCAGGCATGGTCGGTGATGCCGCGGATATTCATATCGACAACGGACACCTGGATTCCGTCGCCTTCCAATACTGCGGCAATTGTCAGAAGCCCTAACGGAGGCGCTAAGTCGCCTGTATCGTAGAGTCCACTTGGAGGTTGGACGAGGGTTACCCGCATATACTCTCTGCCCCCCGGATAATGATGGTCTGGCATATTACCCTCGTTATTCGTCCTTGGCAATGGACTTTGGTGCTATGTAAATCTTGTACAGCGGTTGCAATGTGGCGAGTAGGTTGTGCTGTCCCAATCCCGCCTGTGTCTTCTGACAACCGCTTTGTGTCCTCAGCTAATGTATTGCTGGGTCACGGTTTACAGTGGAGATCCGAGTATGGAACGGTCGCGTGAACGCATCGGAGGGTCTATGCCCGAGCCTAAGTTCATGAGCGCCGCGCCGACCTTTCTGGTCGATGACGTGGGGGCCACGGCGGAATGGTATAGGAAACACCTCGGCTTTACTGGGAGCTTTTTTCCCGGTCTGCCCCCATACGTCTTCGCAAGTCTTATGCGTGACCAGGCTGAAATTATGCTGCTGCCGGTAGTGAGCAAATATCACGGGCAGATCATCTACGACGCCTCGTGTTCCGCGCCGACATCCGGCGTCGCGACGTCCTCCGCCTTGGCGAGACTCTCCTGTCTCTCGCGCATGGAGTCTTTGAAGCTGCGGATACCATCGCCCAAACCCTTGCCGAGTTCGGGCAGCTTCTTCGGCCCGAAGACCATCAGGGCGATGAACAGTATTACGACTAGATGCATGGGCTGAAACAATCCTTCAAACATGAAGACCTCTCTTTTGCGAAATGAAACCTGAATGGAGGACAGGATCTTGTGACCGTCACCACGAAGGCATCAACCTTCGTGGTCCACGATCCTGTCCTACCGTAATGAAGCGCCGGCTACCGCCTCCACGACGCTGGCTACCCGCGTACCGCTTGATCAGCCGCCACTGCCATCTGGCTGAGCACGCTCAGGAACTGCTTGGACTGTCCGGTGAACAGTCCGTCAGCAGTCAAACCGGCAACGGCCGCCATGGCTCCGCCGAACGCGTCGGTCAGCGGGCGAATCACCGCGCACTTGGGCAGATTCGGGCTGATGAATTCGCAAGGAACAGGGAAGATGAGATTGGTCTGAAAGAGCGGCCCCAGCTGGTTGAAGTCGGGGAAGGTCAGTCCATCGTCGGTCACCGGCGATTGGGAGTTTTCGAAGGAGAACGGAGGTCCTTGCACGGCGTTGCCGGCAAAATCCACCCATTCCAGGAAGTGTACGATCTCATCGCCTCCGATGCCGAGCGTGATAGTGAGAACTTCCGGGTTGGTCACCTTCTGGCTCATGGCCGCGTAGAGGCTGGAACCGCCCTGCTCGATCATTGCGAAGTGAAAGGCCGCGGTATCGGCGATCGCTTGAATGTGGTTGGGATCGTTGAAGTCGCTATTGTTTCTGGGGATCGCCGTGCGATTGCTGATCTTGATGGCTTGCGGATACTTGGCGCCAAAGTCAGGGTTGGTGGTGCTGCGATAACGGATGTACCAACTGGTGTCAACGTTGAGGTGCATGAGGTTGGTGAGGCGTCCGATGTTGGCTGCGCCTGTAGCCTGGCTCCCCTTGAGAGTGCGAAAGGGATCAAGATCGACTGGATCGGCGCCTTTCGATACCAGGTAGGCGTTCAGGAAATTAGCGTGGCTGATTTCGTCCAGAGTGTTGCTGGAGATGTATTGCGAGCCGTCGCCATCGAGATACTGGAAGGCCTGCTGGTAGTTGTTCTGGGTCCCGTTGGTGACGCCACCCAGCTCGGCATATTGCACCCAAAGATCGCTCTCGAGCAGCTCAGCCGCAGCCAGGAACTGCAGAATGGCGATGTCTCCTTTGGTTAGGCTGCCGCTCGCGCTGCCTGCCTGGCCAAAGGCCGATAGCCCATGGCTCATCAGAGCAGCACCGGCAGCCGCGGTGCCTGCCGCGATAGCACCTTTTTTTAAGAACGACCGGCGATTGACCTGCCGGTTGATCACGTTGTCGAAGTTCTCCATTACTGTTCTCCTCATGGTCCAGAAAATCTAGTTGGATGGACCGTGAGGCAACAGTAGCCGCGCCCGTTATGCCGCTTGTCATAGAGATGTCGAACTAATGTCATCTCTTTGAGACTTAGTTACAGGTTGTTCACAACGTGGGGGCGATGAACTCCTACTCGTACCGATCAGTTGCCGCTCTCTAGGGGCGCTGATAAACTGTTGGGTTTGCTCAGTACTTTCCTGATCAGCCTATCCAGCCATGCCGAATACTTTTCCAGAAATCGCTATCGTCAACGGCGCGCGCACGCCCATGGGACGCTACTGCGGGAAGTTGCGCGACTTCTCCGCCCAGGAACTCGCCGCTATTGCTTCGGTTGAGGCCATGAATCGCGCGGGGGTTGTGCCGGTTGCTGTCCATCACTGCATTATGGGCAATGCCCAGCAAACTTCTTCCGACGCCATTTACGGAGCCCGGCACGTGGCCCTGAAGGCCGGAATCCCCATCGATGTTCCGGCACTGACGGTCAATCGGCTGTGCGGTTCAGGCATGCAGTCCGTCGTGACCGCTGCCCAAATGATCCAGCTTGGCGAGGCGAAATGCGTGCTCGCCGGCGGCATGGAGTCGATGTCGCAAGCGCCGCACGTCATTCGCGGCATGCGCTGGGGTGTGGGCCTCGGCGAGGGTAAGCTCGAAGATTCGCTCTACGTCGCACTCACCGACAGTTACTGCTCCATGCCCATGGCCGTTACGGCCGAAGCCTACGCCGGGCAGCAGGGTGTTACCCGCGAGATGCAGGATGAATACGCCCTTTGCTCCCAGCAGCGCGCCGAAGCAGCCTACCAGGCCGGCAAGATCCAGGAAGAATTGACGCCGGTCGCGCTGCTCAACAAGCACGGCGAACCGTCCGGCAAAATGTTTACCGAGGATGACCACCGCCGCCCCGACACCACGCTGGAGTCCCTGGCTAAGCTCAAGCCGTCCTTCGGCAAGAACGGAACGGTCACCGCCGGCAACGCCAGCGGCATTGTGGATGGCGCCGCCGCCGTCATCGTCATGTCGTTGGAGGCCGCTCACAAGCGCGAACTCAATCCGCTGGCCCGCATCGTGAGCTGGGGCATCGCTGGCGTCGAGCCATCGCTCATGGGCTCGGGACCGGTGCCGGCGACGCGCATCGCGCTGAAAAAGGCTGGTCTGACGTTGTCGGACATCGACCTGATCGAGCTGAATGAGGCGTTTGCCGCGCAGTGCCTGGCGGTGATGAAAGAACTCGACCTCGATCACGCGAAGACCAACGTGAACGGAGGCGCGATCGCGCTCGGCCATCCGCTGGGTGCGACCGGCACGCGGCTGCTGATCACGCTGGCCTACGAGTTGCGTCGGCGCAAAGCGCGCTACGGGCTCTCGACCGCATGCATCGGCGGCGGCCAGGGAATTGCGGTGATCATCGAGAATTTGCAACGGTAGAGTCAGTGGCTAGTGGTCAGTGGCTGGTGGCTAGAAAATGGTGGACGAGGCAATCATGGAAATCAAAAGAGTCGGCGTCTTAGGCTGTGGTTTGATGGGCTCGGGCATCGCGCAGGTCGCGGCGACGGCGGGCTTCGACACTGTCGTGCTCGAGCAGGAACAGAAGTTTCTCGACAAGGGTTTTGCGGGCATCGAGAAATCGCTGTCGCGACTGGTAGAGCGTGGTGTCGAAAAGGGTGGCATCACGGCGGAGCAGAAAAAGGCGGCGCAGGCGCGGCTGAAGGGCACGACCAGCATGCAGGAACTGACGGACTGCGACATTATCATTGAAGCCATCATTGAAAATGTGGCGGAGAAGCGCAGGATTTATACCCAGCTCGATTCGAGGGTCAAGAAAGACTGCATCTTTGCGACCAACACCTCGTCCATCTGCGTGGCCGAGTTGATGACGGCGACCAAGCGGCCCGAGCGCTTCGTTGGGCTGCACTTCTTTAATCCAGTCCCGATGATGAAGCTGGTCGAAGTGGCGAAGACCATTGCCACCGCGCCCGAAGTTTTCGAAACCGCTGTCGAGTTCGGCAAGAAGCTGGGCAAGGTTCCGGTGCGCACGGTCGATAAGACTGGATTCATCGTCAATCGGCTGCTAGTGCCTTACCTGCTCGACGCCATTCGCGCCTACGAAGAGGGCGTGGGTTCCATCGCCGACATTGACGAGTCGATGAAGCTGGGCTGCGGCTATCCCATGGGACCGTTCACGCTGCTGGATTTCGTCGGCCTCGACACCACGTACTACATCACGCACGTCATGTACGACGAGTTCAAGGAGCGGCGTTTCGCCGCGCCTCCACTGCTGAAGCGACTGGTGCTCGCCGGCTGGTACGGCCGCAAATCGGGCAAGGGATTTTACGATTATGCAGACCCGAACAATCCGGTACCGGGGAAGTTTGTGTAGCGGCATGCCCTGGGTCCATCACCGTTGCGCGTCCATCAGCCTGGCGCTGCTCACTTGTTGCCTCAGCACCTCAGCCCCGTCGCAACAGGTTTCCTGCCAGCCACAACAGCTCCTGCGAAAGGACTACCAACATCAGGTTTTTGTCTGGTCTCCCGACCAAAGCAGGCGTGTTCAGTTGCGCAAAAATTTCAAGCTGCGGGTTGAATCCGGAGGCATCGTCATTGGGGAATTCGGGCTTGTGGATGACCCGGTCAACACCGCGATCAAGTGGTCGTCGGATTCGCGGTCCTTTTATGTCGAGATGAGCGCCGACACCATCGGCGTACAACTTGTCGCCTACACGGTAATCGGCCACACTCTGCTGAAGCTCAAGGGACCTGAAGTCGTGGCTAGAGAGTTTGGGGAAAAACATTCCTGCAAGTCGCACGAAAACAACCTCCATGTCGTGCGTTGGGAGGACGGCTCCCAGCGGTTGCTTTTGATGCCTGAAGTCAACGAGGCGAGAGATTGCGGCGATGAAATGGGTTACCGCGAAGGCTTCCTCGTGGACGCCGAGAGCGGCAAAATACTGAAACAATATCCGCGAGACGTGATCGAAGCGGAGTGGAAGAAGTGCTGGCCCGATGTGCCCAGCCGATAATTTTTGGAACAGGACTTCGCGCTTTCTGGTGATTTCCAGTTCGTATCATCGGCTCGATTTGAAATTACTAATCACTAATTACCAATTACCCTGAGGAACACATGACAGACTTCCAGAACCTCCATCTCGAAACGAAGAACCACATCGCTTACATCACTATCGACCGGCCCAAGGTCCTCAATGCGCTGAGCATGGCCACCATGGACGAGCTGCGCCAGGCCTTCGCCGCCGCTAAAGACGACCCCGAAGTGCGCGTGGTCATCCTCACCGGAGCGGGCGAGAAGGCCTTCGTCGCCGGCGCCGACATCAGCGAGCTGGCGCAGCAGTCGCCCATCTCGGCCAAGGAGTACACCCACCGCGGGCAGGCCATCATTGACTCCATCGAGAACATGGGTAAACCGGTCATCGCCTGCATCAACGGCTTCGCGCTCGGCGGAGGCTGCGAGCTCGCGCTGGCCTGCACCATGCGCCTGGCCAGCGAAAACGCCAAGCTCGGCCAGCCCGAGGTCAAGCTCGGCCTCATTCCCGGCTACGGCGGCACGCAGCGGCTGTCGCGGCTGGTGGGCAAGGGCGTGGCGCAGCAGCTCGTGCTGACCGGCGAGATGATCACCGCCGCCGAGGCCCTGCGCATCGGGCTGGTGAACGAAGTGGTGCCCGCCGCCGAACTCATCCCGCGCGCCGAAGCCATCGCCGCCAAGATCATTGCCAATGCTCCGCTCGCCGTGCAGTACGCCATGGAAGCGGTGAACCACGGCCTCGACATGACCCTCGCCGAAGGCCTCTACCTCGAAGCGACGTTGTTCGCCGTCTGCTGTTCGACCGAGGACAAGAACGAAGGCACGAAGGCGTTTCTGGAGAAGCGCGCGGCGCGGTTTACAGGAAGTTAAACTAGTCTTGTAGCTGACAAAAGCAAGCCCTCGATTTAGAAGTAGCGAAACTACTCAATAAAAAACTCGCGAATCTTTGGTTTTCGTGGCTCTTCAAGCTTGCCTCCAGTAGCAGTTCGGGATACGATGTCCCCGCTAAAAACTAGTTCAACCTGCTACCACAGGTGTGAGTTTAGGTTGTGCATGACGTTCGGAGCTTCACAGTAAGCCTGGTTTCCCTGTTTGGCTGCGGTGGCAGGCGCGGCGTTGAAAAGCTCCATGGTTTTCTCTCCCAGGGTTACTTAGTCCCACGGGCCGAGTTCGACGTCCACATCGAAAACAGAAGTATAAGGAGAGTTAGAGCATGAAATCGCGCACATTTGCGACTTGTGCCGCGCTGCTTTGCCTCGCAATTGCAGTGCCGGCGCATGCTGGATTGGTGCTTACCACCCAGGGCATTAATGATGGATTCACGCTAAGCACCTTTATAACTGGCTACACGCCGTCAACCTATGGACCGCTGGCACAGGGAATCCTGAACGGCAAGGTCATTGCACCCAGCGCATTCACCGGTGGCACCTTTACCGGGACCGTATACGTCTTCAACGACGTCGACAACCAAACCCTGGCGAATGCAATTACCAGCTCGCCTTACACGGCGCAGACCGGCAACCCTCAGTTCGCGATGGCCACTGCGGGAGGCCAGGTCTATGGCGCCCAGGCGATGGGTGGTGTCTACGAGCATTTCAGTTCGAACGGGACCTTCACTCCGATTCCGAACCTCCAGAGTGCTGGGCTCCTGTCGTACCTGGGCATGTGGACCGACCCGACGAACCAGCACATCATCTCGGCCAGCAATATGGGATTGGTGGACATCGATCCGGTAGCAGGTAGCTTCCGGGTGATCGCGCCCGGGGTATTTCCTGACGGGGTGTCCGTTTCCCCGAACGGCCAGGTTATATACGTAGCCATCTCCAATGGAATTGCTGCATACAACATCAACAACGGCAGCCAGTTGAATTTCTGGGGCATCGGCCACGGTACCGACGGCACGGGCATTATTACCGGCGGAATGTTCAACGGCGACATTGTTGTCAATAACAATGACGGCACGGTAGGGTTGCTGGATCCCACCAGCGGTATGTACGTGACAATCGCGGACAACGGTACACGCGGCGATTGGGTGTCGCTCGATACCAACAACGGCTCATTATTCCTGTCGCAAGCGGAGCAGATCGCGCGCCTGACTTGCGGCGCAAACTGCTCATTCGGGACTACCCCGGAGCCCGCCAGCTTTGATCTATTGGGTGCGGGCATTTTGTGTGCTGCGGGTGCACTCGGGCGAAAGTTCCTGCTGTGATGGGTGCGGGCGGGCGGTCCGCCTTGCCGCGCTTGCATGTATGAAAATCGAGAGGTCAGCACCCCATCCTGCTTTTAGCGGGGTGGGGTTTTCATTTCTCCGCAAGAATGCCTACTTGAGCACAATAGTCTTGAGCGGCAAGTCATGCCCAGCTAGAAAGGGAATTAGCAGCAAGTCGAGCGAATCCAGGAGTTTCATGAAACTGTGTGATCGGTTGCAGCTAAGCAGCGCAATCCTGCTCACCGCGATTGCAGTCACCGCCTCTTTTGCACAGGCTCCTGCGCCGCCGCAAGAGACCGAACGGCCTGCGCCTCCGACGCGCGATCCCCACACTGTGGGATATGTCGCCGCAAAGGAGTTGCCTGACGGGGAAGTTCCTCCTGCGAATGCCGATGGCAATTTCATCATCGGGCTCGACGCATACTCCTGCGCCCGAGTTGGCCGCGCCTGATCGCCGCTGCAGGGACGGGTCGTTGAGTTCACGATGGAGTCCGTCGACAGCAAGATTTATCCGGGGATTGCGCGTGAGCCGAACACATTTGGAACTCCCGATCCCACAGACCCAGCCAAGCTCGTCGTAACCACCAGCCATCCGGCTCCGTACACGCGCAAGGTGTTCGTTTACGTTCCCAAGCAGTATGTGCCGGGCAGCGTCGCGCCGTTTATGGTCGGAGCGGACGGGCCGGACCGCCTGCTGTTTGCGGCGCTCGACAAACTGATCGCCGAGAAAAAGGTGCCGGTGATGGTGGCTATCTCCATTGGTAACGGCGGCGGCGATGCGCAGGGAAGCGAACGCGGTCTTGAGTACGACACCATGTCGGACGCTTATGCCGAGTTCGTGGACAAGGAAGTGCTGCCGCTGGTCGAAGCCAAGGCTGACGTGAAGCTCACGAAGGACCCCGACGGCCGCGCCACCATCGGCTACAGCTCAGGAGGATCGTGCGCCTTGATCATGGCCTGGTATCACCCCGAGCGATATCACCGCGTGCTGACGCATTCGGGAACCTACGTGAACCAGCAATGGCCGTACAATCCGAAGTCGCCACACGGGGCGTGGGAGTTTCACGAGCACCTGATTCCCGAAAATCCGGCCAAGCCGATACGGATATGGATGGAAGTTGGCGACCGGGATCTCTATAACCCCAACGTGATGCGCGACAACATGCACGATTGGGTGCTGGCGAATGAGCGCATGGCAAGCGTGTTGGCCGACAAAGGCTATCACTACCAATTCGTGTTTGCGCGCAATGCCGTGCACGTCGATCGCGCCGTCCGAGAGCAGACGCTGCCCGAAGCGCTGGAGTATGTATGGCAGGGCTACCGGCCTCCGGGTAGCGAGCACTGATCGGGCTACCATCTACAATAGAGTTCTATGATCCGCAATCTTATTGTTCCCCGCGTGCTGGGGAAGACGCAGGAAGATTTGCAGCCGGCGATTGAACTGTTTCGCGCGCTGGGAGCGACGCCCGTTCATGAGTGCGATGACGGCGGCGCACACGGATATCAGCTTGAGGTTTCATGCGGGACGGTAGAGTTCATCGCCGCGGAGAGCGCGCCACTTTCGGACCTGGCGGTCGAGGTTTCCGATGCCGATGCGGCGTGGGACATCGCGCGCAAGCATGGGGCGAAGGTCGTTCGCGAGATCGCTGAATCGGCTGATGGCGATCGTTTCTTTACGGTTGAAGTGAGCGGAATGAAGGTCACGTTTCTTCAACACGCGAAGTCCGAAGACAACGGCGGCATCGAAGGCTCGCTGCAGGCGCAGGGGAAACGCTTTGCGATCGTGGTGGCGCGGTTTAATTCGTTCATCACCGAGCGGTTGCTGGATGGCGCGATGCTGGCGTTGCGGCAAGCGGGCGCGGCGAAAGACGACATTACGATCGTGCACGTGCCGGGATCGTTTGAGATTCCCGCGGCGGCGCGGCAATTGGCGTTGAGCCGCAAGTACGACGCGATTGTCTGCATTGGGTGCCTGCTGCGCGGCGGGACGCTGCACTATGAAGTCATCGCCAACGAAGTCACGCGTGGCGTTGGGCAGTCGGCGCAGGAGACGGGCGTTCCGCATGCCTTTGGCGTGTTGACCTGCGACACGCTGGAGCAGGCCATTGATCGCGCGGGGCTGAAATCCGGTAATAAAGGATATGAAGCGGGACTGGCTGCGGTGGAGATGGCATCGGTGCACGACAAAGTGGCAGAGCACACTATGAACGCCGCAGCAGGGAAGCGATGAGCAAATCAGGCACACGCAGGAAGTCCCGCGAATTAGCATTGCAGATGCTGTTTCAGCTCGACATGGGCAAACAGACGACCGAAGAGGTACGCAAGACGTTCTGGGGCGAGAGACGCGACCTGGACGAAAAAGTTCGCGGCTTTGCCGACGACTTGTTTCGAGTTGCTTCGGAGCGCACGCCGGAGATCGATCAGCTCATCGAGAAGAATGCCGAGCACTGGCGCATGGAACGCATGGCCGCGGTGGACCGCAACGTTCTGCGCACGGGTGTCGCCGAGTTTTTGGGGTTTCCCGATACGCCCAAGCCGGTGGTGATCAATGAGGCGTTGGAGATTGCGCGCAGGTTCTCGACGCCGGAGTCGGTGACGTTTATTAATGGCGTGCTGGACAGTGTGGCGAAGGAATTGGATGGAGCCAGGCAGGGCTAAACTCGCCCCAAGAATTCTTCACCACAGAGGCACAGAGACGCTGAGGACGGACAGCCGAAAGGCAAACGCAACCGCGGATGTGCGCCGATAAACTCTTAAATCTCTTCCCCTCTGTGCCTCGGTGTCTCTGTGGTGAATCCTACTCGTCCCGACGGCCATCTTACTTCGGCAATACCAGCACGAGATTGGGCGCGACGGTGTTCCCGCTGCCATCCTTCAAGCCGACGGCGATCTGGGCGCTGTCGGTTCCGCTGCTGACGTTGATGGCATGCACGTTGCTATCACTGCCTCCCACATAGACCATCGAACCATCGATCATGACGCCCCCGCTTAGAGGCTGCGCTCCGTTCGCCAGGGAAATCGAAAACGGTGTCAGGGAAGACAGATTCAGTCCGATAACCGAGGTCAAGTCGGACAGGATCCAGGCGCGCGAGCTGTCGTAGGAGGTGAACATCTGTGTAGGGGTGAAAGGCCCGAAGCCCAGATTGTAGGTCGTCATGCTGTTCTGCGGGTTGGGTGGACAGCCCTGGGGTATCGCGGCAGTGGTGACCAAATCGATATTGGGAGAATCGGCGACCACGGCGCCGGTGCCGTTAGGAATGTGCGCCACCAAGGTCGGGTGGGTCCCCGTGAGGGTTTGCCATTCCGCCTGATTGCAAGTGGTGCGCACATCGATGGCGCCGAGGCCCGACCCGGTGACATAGGTCACTCCGCCCTGCGCGCTGACGTCCACGCCCGTCGGCGTGAAGGACAGGTTATAGAAGCTGGCCAAAGGGGTCGTGGTGTCGTAATAGATCTGGTTCCCGGACAGGAATGTTACCGAACTGTCGTCGGGAGTGAAGGCCGCGGCCGTCGCAGTCAGCTGATGGGTCAGCAAAACCGTGGAACTGGAGGTGTCAAAGAGATAGACGAAACCACTCGCGTTATTGGAAATCAGAAGATAGGTTCCGTCCGGCGAGGCGGCCAGAATGGTGCCAGGGGCACCCGCAGCAACCGAGACAGCACCGCTGACGACATTGACCATCATGACGCCCGAACCCGATCCGAGGTAGACATTATTTCCCGAAGAATCGGAGGCGATGGAGTTGGGCAAGTAGGGCAAGGTGATGGCGGTTCCCGCAGTGTTGTTAGAGCTGGAAATCGGGATGAGAGAGAGTGAGCTGGTGCTGGCCGCGTAAACCGAGGTCGCGGTTCCACCAGTAACGTTGACGGTGACTATGTTCTGGCCATACTGCGGACCCAGGTTGCGATTGCAATTCGGTGTGCTGCAGGTGGCGGTAATAGTAGTTGTCCCGCCGGTATTGGCGGTGATCGTCTCGCCGTTGGGCGGCGCCGTGGTGGTGCTGGTGCTGGCCGTAGGGGCAACTGAGGCGACGCCGGCCGGGACGGAACTCCAGGTAAGCACGGGCGTGATGGCAACACCGTTGCTGTCAATTACGTCGGCGACCAGGCCCTGGGTCGCGACGGGCGCCATGCTAAAGGTCGTGTTTGAGCTGGCTGCATCGTGAATGTTGATGGAGACTATGGGACACACAAGCGCGGGCTGCGGAATGCTGTGCAGGCCTGAGACGGAGGCGTAAATGGTGGTGGAACCGGGATTTTCCGCCGTCAGGACCCCAGAGGTCACGTTGTTGGTCATCACCTGAAGGTCGGTGCTGTTGAAGGTGATGGGGCCAACGGTGGAAGTGATGTCGCACGGAATGTTGGACGAGCATCCAGGTGCAGTGACGTTGTAGACCGTCGCGAGATAGGTGGGCGTCGCGCCAGTACTCACGCATCCTGAAGGGGGCGTCACGAAAATGCGGTCGACCTGAAGGTGCGTGTAGACGATGGCGGTGGTGGTGACGCTTTGCGAGGAGGCGGTGATGACCGCCTGTCCTACCGCAGCCTGGCCGGGAACCGGATTACAGGTAATGAAGTTCTGGTCCCAGATCCCAGCGCAGACCAGTCCGCCGGCTGTGATGGTCACCAGATTGGTGTTGCTGCTGGAGTAGCTGGTGTCGGCGACGATGGCAGTGCCGGCGTAGTTCTTGGGACTGGGGGTGAATTGAGAGGTCTGCCCCGGACTCAGCGACATGTAGGTCGGGGAGACCGAAAGGCTGGTTACAGGGTTGGCTGAAGTGGTGCCGCTGCAACTGACCAGAAGGCTTAAAACCAGGACCGCGAAAAGAGCAGCTACGATACGAGCTGCCGAGAACTGCCGCATGCACCCTCCCCGCCGGGTTGGTTTCGGCGGATGTATGAAAACCAAAGATGTAACTCCTGTCAGAATTTTTTAGTGTAGAAGCTGGCCAGGAATTCGGCAAGCCTCGCCCCAGTGACTACGCCGGCGTTCTGCCCGAAACAGGTGGCGCCGCACGGTCAGCCAACGAATCTCAAAACCCTGAAGCGTGGGAGGAGTTGTGGGTTCCGAGTGTTGGCGCAGTTTTCTACGCGAGGTTTGGATTTCGCCCGTAATCGAGTTGACGGATGAAAAGCTGATTGCTACACTTAAAAGGTTCCGCGAGTTCTACCTAGCCTGCCTGTAGTGTCCGGCTGTGCTGCAGTAATTCCAATCCTGCATTTTGTAAGCAGGATTCCTCGCTGAAACGTGCCTGCGCTTCCACTGGAGCTTTCCGGTGGGTATGTGGGCCGAAGCAACGAAACGGAGTGCCCTCGTTCCAGAACTCAACTCTCCAGTGAAGAAGCTGGGGTGGGGAGCGATCACGGCGCCACCGTCGTTTGCTTAACCTGAACGAAACGATTTTCCCCAGCTTAGTTGGGGAAGTATGGACAGAGTGAATCTGTCCAGCCCCAAAGCTGGTTAATTTTCGCGCTGCGAGCAGTGCGCCCGTGTGGCTGCCGTTTGTGGCGAGATATCGCAGCGGGCTAAAGCCCGCGTGGAATGAAAGAAATGAAGGCTGATGGCGCGGCTAAAGCCTCGCCCCTTCAAGGAGCTGCAAAGAGTGCCTACATTTAATCAATTGGTGCGCAAGGGGCGGACGGCGCCGAAGTACAAGACGGCGAGCCCTGCCCTGCAGTCCTGCCCGCAGAAGCGCGGTGTGTGTACGCGCGTGTACACCCAGACGCCAAAGAAACCAAACTCAGCGCTGCGCAAAGTCGCGCGCGTGCGTTTGACCAACGGCATCGAAGTCACAACCTATATCCCCGGTGTCGGCCATAACCTGCAGGAGCACTCGATTGTGCTGATCCGCGGCGGCCGTGTGAAGGACCTGCCGGGTGTTCGTTATCACGTAGTGCGCGGCACGCTGGATTCGGTGGGTGTGGCCAACCGCAAGCAGGGACGTTCGAAGTATGGCGCCAAGCGCCCGAAGGCGTAACGAGGATCTATGCCGAGAAAAGGACATATTGCAAAGCGTGAGCCGCTGGCCGACCCGGTCTACCAGTCGACGCTCGTTAACAAATTCGTGAACTCGATGATGTGGGACGGCAAGAAGTCGACGGCCCAATCCATCTTCTATACCGCGATGAAGAAGTTGGAGGAGAAGGGCGGCGACGAGGCGATCAAGCTGTTCAAGAAAGCCGTGGAGAACGCCAAGCCGGTACTGGAAGTGAAGACCCGCCGCGTAGGTGGCGCCAACTACCAGGTTCCGGTGGAAGTGAATGCCGAGCGCCGGACGTCACTGGCGATTCGCTGGATCTTGACCTACAGCCGCGGACGCGGTGAGAAGGGCATGATCGACAAGCTGGCCAATGAGCTGCTCGATGCGGCCAATGGCCGTGGCGCGGCGATCAAGAAGAAAGAAGACGTGCACCGCATGGCCGAGGCCAATAAGGCGTTTGCGCATTATCGCTGGTAGAGGGAGATCCCCCAGGGGCTAAAGCCCCTGTACTGAAGAAGGCAGTTATGGCACGGCTGAAGCCGTGCCCTTTCAAAGCAAGAACAGCGGACGTAGAGCCGCATAGCAGGAAACGGAAGGAATTGTGCCAAGACAGGTTCCATTAGAGCGTTGCAGGAATATCGGCATCATGGCCCACATCGATGCCGGTAAGACCACGACCACGGAGCGCATCCTGTTTTATACGGGGCGCACGCACCGTATTGGCGAGGTCCACGAAGGAACTGCGACGATGGATTGGATGGCGCAGGAGCAAGAGCGCGGCATCACCATCACGTCGGCAGCGACCACCTGCTTCTGGAAAGATATTCGGATCAATATTATTGATACGCCTGGCCACGTGGATTTCACGGCCGAGGTGGAGCGCTCGCTGCGCGTGCTCGACGGCGCCTGCGCGGTATTTGACGCGGTGCACGGCGTGGAGCCGCAGTCGGAGACGGTGTGGCGCCAGGCTGATAAGTACGGTGTGCCACGCATTTGTTTTATCAACAAGATCGACAAGGCAGGTGCTGATTTCGAGCACGCCATCGATACGATTCGCAAGCGCCTCAATGCCAAGCCGGTGGCCATCCAGTTGCCGATTGGGCAGGAAGATAAATTCCGCGGCGTCATTGACCTGATGACCATGAAGGCGATCGTCTGGGCGGACGAGACGATTGGCGCTGAATATCATGTCGAGGAAATTCCCGAAGAGCTGAAAAAGAAGGCCGCGGCCTACCATCAGATCCTCATCGAGACGGTCGTCGAAAACGATGATCAGGATGAGCTGATGCACAAATACATTGAAGGCGAAGCGATCGGTGAGGTCGAACTGAAGGCTGCGCTGCGTCGCGCCACCTTGGCGATGAAGGTTTTCCCGGTCATCTGCGGGACGGCGTTTAAAAACAAGGGCGTGCAGCCGCTGCTGGATGCAGTCATCGATTACCTGCCTTCGCCGTTGGATGTTCCTCCGGTGAAAGGTAAGAACCCAGACAACGGCGCGGAAGAAGAGCGCACGGCGGATGACAAAGCTCCGTTTGCGGCGCTGGCGTTCAAGATCATGACCGACCCGTATGTCGGCCAGTTGACGTTTATCCGCGTGTACTCGGGCCAGTTGAAGACGGGCGACAGTGTTTACAACAGCGGACGCAAACGCAGCGAGCGCATTGGACGCCTGCTGCAGATGCATGCCAATAAGCGCGAGGAAATCAGTGAAGTTTTCGCGGGCGACATCTGTGCGTGCGTGGGCATGAAGAACGTCACCACGGGCGACACGATTTGCGACGAGAAGCACCCCATCGTGCTGGAGTCGATTGAGTTTCCCGCGCCGGTCATCGCGGTTGCCGTGGAGCCGAAGACAAAGAGCGACCAAGAAAAGATGGGCGTCGCGCTGGGCAAGCTAGCGCAGGAAGATCCGACATTCAAGGTTTCGACCGATCCCGACAGCGGGCAGACGATCATCGCGGGCATGGGCGAGTTGCATCTGGAAATTCTGGTGGACCGCATGATGCGTGAGTTCGGTGTGCAGGCCAATGTCGGCAAGCCGCAGGTGGCGTATCGCGAGACCATTCGCAAGCAGGCGCAGGCGGAAGGCAAGTACATTCGCCAGACGGGTGGCAGCGGCCAGTATGGCCACGTGCGCATCCGGCTGGAGCCGAATGAGCCGGGCAAGGGTTACGAGTTCATTAATGAAGTGGTCGGCGGCGTGATTCCCAAGGAGTTCATCAAGCCGGTGGACCAGGGTATCAAGGAAGCGCTCGAAGGCGGAGTGCTCGCGGGCTACGAAATGGTGGACGTGAAGGCGACGCTGTACGACGGCAGCTATCACGATGTGGACTCGAACGAAATGGCCTTCAAGATCGCTGGTTCGATGGCGTTCAAGGAAGCCGCGCGCAAGGCGAGTCCGGTGCTGCTGGAGCCGGTGATGTCAGTCGAAGTGGTTGTGCCTGAGGAGTACATGGGCACCATCATCGGCGACTTGAGCAGCCGTCGCGGACGGATCGAAGGCTTGGAGCATCGTGCGGGTTCGCAGGTAATTCGGGCAATGGTTCCGCTGGCCGAGATGTTCGGTTATGCGACCAACATGCGTTCAAACACGCAGGGACGCGCAACGTTTTCGATGCATTTTTCGCGGTATGAAGAGGCGCCCCGCGCAGTGGCCGAAGAAATCGTGGCCAAAGTACAGGGCAAGAGTCCGGCGGGAACGAAATAGTTTCGATTTAAACGATTTCATAGAGACACGGAGCTAGAAATGGCGAAAGAAAAATTTGATCGCAGCAAGCCGCACGTAAACGTAGGGACGATCGGGCACATCGATCACGGCAAGACGACGTTGACGGCGGCGATTACCAAGGTATTGCAGAAGCACAATCCGAACATCAAGTTCCGTTCGTTCGATTCGATCGACAACGCTCCGGAAGAGCGGGAGCGCGGCATCACGATCGCGACCGCGCACGTGGAGTACGAGACGGCAAACCGTCACTACGCGCACGTGGATTGTCCGGGCCACGCCGACTACATCAAGAACATGATCACCGGCGCAGCGCAGATGGACGGCGCGATCCTGGTGGTGGCAGCGACTGACGGTCCGATGCCGCAGACCAAAGAGCACGTGCTGCTGGCGCGCCAGGTCGGCGTGCCCTACGTGCTGGTGTTCCTGAACAAGTGCGATGCGGTGGAAGATGCCGAGCTGATTGATCTGGTGGAGATGGAAGTGCGCGAACTGCTGTCGAAGTACGGGTTCCCGGGCGACGATGTGCCGGTGATTCGCGGCTCGGCGCTGGGTGCGTTGAATGGCGAAGCGCAGTGGGAAGCCAAGATCGATGAGCTGATGGAAGCGGTGGACAAGAACATTCCGCTGCCGGCGCGCGACATCGACAAGCCGTTCCTGATGCCGATTGAAGATATTTTTTCGATTCAGGGGCGCGGCACGGTGGTTACGGGCCGTATCGAGCGTGGCAAGGTGAAGGTAGGCGAGGAGTCGGAGATTGTGGGCTTCCGCGAGACGCGCAAGACGGTGGTGACGGGCGTGGAAATGTTCAAGAAGCAGCTGGACGAAGGTCTGGCTGGGGACAACGCCGGGTTGCTGCTGCGCGGCATCGCCAAGGAAGACGTAGAGCGCGGGATGGTTCTGGCCAAGCCGGGCTCGATTACGCCGCACACCAAGTTCAAGGGCGAAGTGTACGTGTTGTCGAAAGAAGAAGGCGGGCGGCACACTCCGTTCTTCAAGGGCTACCGGCCGCAGTTCTACTTCCGCACCACGGACGTGACGGGAGTGGCGACGCTGCCGGCGGGCACGGAGATGGTGATGCCGGGCGACAACGTGGCACTGGAGATTGAGCTGATTACTCCGGTGGCGATGGAAAAGGGCCTGCGGTTCGCGATCCGCGAAGGCGGACGCACGGTAGGCGCCGGGACCATCAGCGAGATTATTGCGTAGGTTTTCATACCGGGTGCGGCGCAGTTTACCGCACCCACTTACTAACCCCGGCAAACGCCGGAGGGCCTAAAGCGGAAACGCTGGACGGTCCCAGACATGATCTTTGAGAGAAACTAACGTGATTGGTAAAGAACGAATCCGCATCCGCCTGAAGGCCTACGATTATCGCGTTCTCGACCAGTCCACGGGTGAAATCGTGGACACGGCACGCCGCACCGGCGCGCAGATTGCGGGACCGATTCCGCTGCCGACGGTGAAGAACAAGTACTGCGTACTGCGCTCCCCGCACGTGGACAAGAAGTCGCGGGAGCAGTTTGAGATACGCACCCACAAGCGCCTGCTCGACATACTGGAGCCGACGCAGCAGACGGTGGACGCGCTGATGAAGCTGGAACTGCCCGCAGGCGTGGACGTAGAGATCAAGGCGTTTGGCAAAGAACATAAATAGCTGTCAGCCATTAGCTCTTAGCCGTTAGCTAGAGCATCTTGAGATCGCAATGGTGCAGGAGATTAAGAGCTAAAGGCTAATAGCTAATAGCTCGGAGAACAAAGCTTCCGCGGCGTAAGCCCCTGGTGCAGCAAACACCGGAAACAGGAAGCGGAGTCAGAGGACAGAAATGGCAGTCAACGGAATTTTAGGAAAGAAAGTCGGGATGGCGCAGTTGTTCGATGACAAGGGCGATGTTCGTCCGGTCACCGTGCTGAAGGCCGGACCGTGCGTGATCACACAGCGTAAGACCCAGGCGAAAGACGGCTATGACGCGGCGCAGATCGGACTGGTCGAGTTCGTGAAAGAGTCGCGGCTGACCGCGCCGATGAAGGGACACTTCGCCAAGAACAACCTGCCGCCGATGCGCTTCCTGCGGGAAGTGGAGATCGTGGTGGACGCCGAGAACCAGGATGGCGCCAAAGTTGGCGACAAGGTTCTGGTCGATATGTTCGAAGGCGACAAGTTCGTGGATGTCGTCGCTACCAGCAAGGGACGCGGTTTCGCGGGCGTGGTCAAGCGCCACAAGTTTGCGGGCGGAGCGGCTTCGCACGGCTCGATGTTCCAGATCACCGGTTCGATCGGCTCGTCGTCGTATCCGTCGCGTGTGTTCAAGGGAATGCGCATGTCGGGACACATGGGTGTGAACCGCAAGACGATCCGCAACCTGCGCATCCTGGGCGTCGATCGCGACGAGAACCTGTTGGTGGTCGAGGGTGCGGTTCCGGGAGCGAAAGACGGGTACGTGGTGATTTCGCGGGCGAAGAAGCCGCCCAGAGAGCGCCGTGGATTTGGCGGCTCGGGCACGGTCGATCCGTTGAAGGCTTCGAAGCGGCAAGCAGCGAAGAAGAAATAAGTGGCTAGTGGCTAGTGACTAGTGGCTAGTGGCTAGAACGGAAGAGATTATGGCAACGATTGATGTAGTGAATTTGAGCGGCGAGAAAGTGGGTTCGTTGGAGCTGGCCGAGGAAGTGTTCGGCGCAGTCAACGAAGACCTGCTGTGGGAAGCGGTGAAGCACTACCGCGCCAGCCTGCGGGCCGGGACCGCCTCCACCAAGACCCGCGGTCTGGTGAGCGGCGCCGGCAAGAAACTGTGGAAGCAGAAGGGCACGGGACGGGCGCGTATCGCGTCGCTCCGCTCCCCATTGTGGCGGCATGGCGGCACGGTGCATGGGCCGAAGCCCCGCTCCTATGACTACGACTTCCCGCGCAAGAAAGTGCAGGGCGCGTTGCGCTCGGCGCTGGCGGCGAAGCTGCAGGACGGCAAGCTGGTGGTCGTGGACAGCTTCGAACTCAAGGAAGCCAAGACCAAGACGTTCCGCGCGGCGCTGCACAAGCTGAACGCCAAGGGAACTACGCTGCTGGTGGAGAGCGGCAACGGTGACAGCAAGAACCTGCACCTGAGCGCGCGCAACCTGAAGGGCGTGGAGCTGATTGCGGGCAACGCGGTGCATCCCTATCACCTGCTGCGGTATAGCAGCGCGGTGTTCTCGCGTCCGGCGCTGGAAAAGCTGCAGGACTCGCTGAAGGCGTCGGCGCCCAAGCGCAAAGCGGAGGTGGCGTAATGAAATCGGCTTATCAGATCATTCGCCGTCCGGTGATTACGGAAAAAGGGTTGGGCGTGAAGGAAACCGAAGCCACGCTCGTGTTCGAGGTTTCTTCCAAGGCGTCGAAGACCGAGATCAAGAACGCCGTGCAGAGCATTTTCAAGGTGAAGGTGGACACGGTTCGCACCGCCAACTTCGTGGGCAAGGAACGCCGCCGGGGGAAGTTTACCGGCTACCGTCCTGACTGGAAGAAGGCTTACGTGCGGTTGAAGGCGGGCCAGAAGATGCCCGAGTACGCCGAGAACCTCTAGAGCAGTGGTCAGTGGATAGTGGTTAGTGGATAGAAGAAACGAGTAGAACTATGGCAATCAAAACTTATAGACCGGTGACTCCGACGCGGCGCTTTACCACGAGCACCGTGAACGACGATCTGACGACGAACCGGCCGCACAAGCCGCTCACCGAACCGAAGCGCAGGACGAGTGGACGCCGCAACACTGGCGACCAGACGATCTGGCACCGCGGCGGCGGACACAAGCGGAAGCTGCGCACTATCGATTTCAAGCGCGACAAGTTCGGGATTCCCGCGGTCGTCGCGACGATCGAATACGATCCCAACCGCTCGGCACGCATCGCCTTGCTGAACTATGCCGACGGCGAGAAGCGCTACATCATCTGCCCGGTGGGATTGAAGGTCGGGTCGAAGATTGTCAGCGGACCGGAAGCCGACATCCTGGTAGGCAATGCTCTGCCGCTGCGCAACATTCCTCCCGGTACGACGGTGCACAACATCGAGTTGAAGCCGGGCAAGGGCGCGCAGATGGCGCGTTCGGCCGGAGCCCAGGCGCAGCTGGTCGCGAAAGAAGGCGATTATGCGCTGCTGAAGCTGCCCTCCAGCGAAACCCGCAAGGTGCTGGTGGACTGCATGGCGACCATCGGACAAGTGGGCAACACGGACCACGAAAATATCTCCATCGGCAAGGCGGGACGTTCGCGCTGGATGGGAATTCGTCCCACGAACCGCGGCGTGGTGATGAACCCGGTTGACCATCCGCACGGCGGCGGCGAAGGCAAGACCAGTGGTGGACGCCATCCGGTGACCCCGTGGGGCCAGCCGACGCGCGGCTACAAGACTCGCAACAACAAGCGGACCGATAAGTTCATCGTGAACCGCAGACAGAAGTAGGACTGAGGCGATATGGCACGTTCAACGAAAAAAGGTGCATTCATCGACAAGCACCTGCTGGTGAAGATCGAGGGCATGAACGAGCGCAACGAGAAGAAAGTCGTGCGCACCTGGTCGCGCCGCTCGACCGTGGTCCCGGAGATGGTGGGACACACGCTGGCAGTGCACAACGGCAAGAAGTTCATCCCGGTGTATGTCACCGAAAACATGGTTGGCCACAAGCTGGGCGAATTCAGCCTGACGCGCACCTTCAAGGGCCACTCGGTGAAGGCGGCGACGGAGACTGCGGCCAAGCCGGCGCCGGCAAGGTAAGGAACAGACATGGAATTTTCAGCCAAACTGATGTACGTGCGAGTTTCGCCGCAGAAGGCGCGCCTGGTGCTGGACCTGATCAAGGGCCGCCGGGTGGAAGAAGCACTCGACACGCTGCGCTATACCAAGAAGGGCATTGCGCCGCAGATCTATAAGCTGCTGCGTTCGGCCGTAGAGAACGCCAACTACGTGAGTGCCGAGAAGTCGCTGGACGTTGATCTCGACCGACTCTACGTGAAACATGCGATTGCCAACGATGGCCCGCGCATGAAGCGCATTCGTCCGGCCCCGATGGGACGCGCGTATCGCTACCAGCGTCGCATCTCTCACCTGCATGTGGTGCTGGCGGAGAAGGCAGGCGACCAATCCAAGGCCGCGGCGCAAGTCGTGACCGACGATAAGGCTCCGGCGAAGAAGGCGGCTAAGAAGGCTCCGGCCAAGAAAGCCGCTGCGAAGAAAGCTCCGGCGAAGAAATTCGCCGGCAAGAAGACGACGAAGAAATAAGTTTCGCCCTCCGTGCGAACGGCGGGCAGAAGCGGCGATGCCGGAAGGCGATGGCCGCGGAGAGTAAACGAGACTATGGGACAGAAAGTCCATCCTTACGGATTCCGCCTCGGCGTTACCAAGCCGTGGAGGTCGCGTTGGTTCGTAGAACGCGACTACGACAAACTGCTGCTGGAAGACGTGAAGCTGAAGGCTGAGCTGAAAGACAAGCTCAAGTCGGCAGGCGTCAGCTCGATTGAGATCGAGCGTCCCGGCAACAAGCTGCGCATCATCATCCGCACCGCACGTCCGGGCATCATCATCGGTCGCAAAGGCGCGGAGATCGACAAGCTGAAGGGCGAGATACAGAAGCGCACCGGCCGCGATGTGTACGTCGACATCCTCGAAGTGCACAAGCCTGAACTGGACGCGCAACTGGTGGCCGAGAACATCGCGCTGCAACTGGAAAAGCGCGTCAGCTTCCGCCGCACTATGCGCAAGGCCGTGGATTCGGCACTGCGTTTCGGATGCAAGGGCATCAAGGTGCGCGTGAGCGGCCGCTTGAACGGCAACGAAATCGCGCGTTCGGAATGGTATCTGCAGGGGCGGTTGCCGTTGCACACCCTGCGCGCCGATATCGATTACGGATTCGCCGAAGCGCACACCACGTACGGCATCATCGGCGTGAAGTGCTGGGTGTACAAGGGCGAAATCCTGCGCGAGAAGAAGCGCGAACCGCAGGCTGTGGGAGCGTTCTAGAAGTAGTGGTCAGTGGCTAGTGGTTAGTGGCTAGTTAAGGCTGACGCGAGATGCAGGGACCTAGTCCCGCGAATAGGGCAAATCATTATGTTGATGCCAAAGAAAGTGAAGTACCGCAAGCAGCAGCGCGGTCGCATGTGCGGCAAGGCGTGGCGTGGCGGCGAGCTATCGTTCGGCGACTTCGGCCTGAAGGTCATGGAGCCAGGCTGGATCACTGATCGTCAGATCGAAGCCAGCCGCGTGGCCATGACGCGCTTTGTGAAGCGTGGCGGCAAGATCTGGATCCGCTTGTTTCCCGATAAGCCGGTGACCAAGAAGCCTGCCGAAACCCGCATGGGTAAAGGCAAGGGAGCTCCTGATCACTGGGTCGCCGTGGTGCGGCCGGGCAAGATCCTTTTCGAGATGGAAGGGGTCAGCGCGACCGAGGCCGCCGAGGCCATGCGTTTGGCTTCGCACAAACTGCCGCTGCGCACCAAGTTCGTGGCGCGTGACGGCGCTAATTAAGGAATTTTGAGATGAACGCAGACAAGATCCGCAATTTAACTGACGTCGAACTGGCACACCAGCAGACGGAACTGGCCGACCAGCTCTTCAAGCTGAAGTTCCAGCTGAAGATGGGCCAGACGGAAAGCCTGAAGAAGATCCGCGACCTGAAGAAGGACATCGCGCGCATGAAGACGATCGAGCGTGAGAAGCAGGTTGCGGGCGGCAATGGAGCGGTGGTCACGGTGAAGAAGACTGCAGCGCCAGTGGCGAAGGCAGTCGAGACACCGAAAGCGCCCAAGCCCAAGGTAGCCAAGGCGAAGAAGGCGGCCAGCAAGACGGCTGCGACGGAGAAGAAGTAACCCATGAGCGACACTTCTACTACTGGAACAACGACGACAACCGCAACGACTGCCGAGAAGACGCAGGGACGGCGCAAGCTCCTGATTGGCGAAGTGGTCTCAACCAAGATGGCCAAGACCATCGTGGTGGAAGTGCACCGCCAGAAGGCGCACCCGTTCTACAAGCGGGTAGTGAAACGCAGCAAGCGGTTTTACGCACACGATGAGAACGCGACGGCCAAGCTCGGCGATGTGGTGAAGATCGAAGAGACGCGTCCGCTGTCGAAGCTGAAGCGCTGGCAGTTGAAGGAAGTGGTGCGCAAGGCCGCGCAGGTCGCGCCGGTGGAAGACAAGACTGTCTAACCCTGCGGGACGGTAAGGAGAGAATTTATGGCAGTGATGATGAGAACCATGCTCGAGGTTGCCGATAACTCCGGCGCGCGCAAGCTACAGGTGATCCTGCCGCTGGGCGGCGGGACCGGCCTGGTAGCGCACCTGGGCGACGTGGTTACGGCCTCAGTGAAAGAGGCTTCGCCGGACGGCACCGCCAAGAAGGGCACGGTGGTGAAGGCCGTCATCGTGCGCACCCGTAAAGAGCAGCGCCGTCGCGACGGTACCTACATCCGCTTCGATTCGAATGCGGCGGTGCTGATTAATGACGCGAACGAGCCGGTCGGGACACGCGTGTTTGGTCCGGTGGCCCGCGAGCTGCGCGAGAAGAAGTTTTTGAAGATCGTTTCGCTGGCGCCGGAAGTTCTGTAGTCGCCGGTGGTGAATGGCTAGAAACGGCCAAGAAGGTTGATGAGAGATGCATAAGATCGTAGATATTCGGCGTAACGACCAGGTCCGGGTCATCAGCGGGCGCGACAAGGGCAAAGAAGGCCGCGTGCTGCGCGTGATGCCGGCCGCGGGCAAAGTGTTGGTGGAGCACGTGATGATGGTGAAGAAAAACGTGCGCCCCAATCCGCAGAAAAACATTAAGGGCGGCATCGCCGAGCAGGAAAGCTCCATCGCCATCAGTAACGTGATGCTGGTGTGCACCTCCTGCAAAAAGCCGGTGCGCGTGGCCCACGAGAAACACGGCGACAAGCATGTGCGGGTGTGCAAGCACTGCCAGACGACGCTGGAGAAGTAACTAATAGCTAGCGACCATCTACTGGTTGCAAATTGAGTTCCTCACGAAACGGGCGAGATAGAAGCTCCGAGTCCGTGAGAAAGGTGAAGTAGGAAATGGCAGACGAGAAAGACAAGAAGCAAAAGAGTCAGAAGCCGGCCGACGGCAAGCCGCAGGGCAAGAAGGCGAAGCCGGAGCAGGTGGAAGCTGCCGGTGGCGAAGCGGCATCGGGCAAACCGGCGCGTCCCAAGGCGAACAACCGGGCGACCGCGCGTTTGCGCGAGAAGTACGTCAAGGAAGTTCTGCCGGTGCTGATGAAGGAATTCAGCCTTGACAATCCCATGGCTGCGCCGCGGCTGGAAAAGATCGTCGTCAACATGGGCGTGGGCGAGGCGACCCAGAACGCCAAGGTCATCGATCCCGCGGCTGCCGAAGTGACCCAGATCACGGGCCAGAAGCCGATCATCACCAAGGCCAAGAAATCGATCGCGCAGTTCAAGGTGCGCGAGGGAAATCCCATCGGCGTGATGGTGACCCTGCGCGGTGACCGCATGTACGAGTTTTTCGACCGGCTGGTGAACATTGCACTGCCTCGCGTGCGTGACTTCCGCGGCGTGCCCACCAAGTCGTTCGATGGCCGCGGTAATTTCACGCTCGGCGTGCGCGACCAGTTGATCTTCCCGGAAATCGACTACTCAAAGGTCGAGCGGACGAAGGGAATGAACATCACGATTGTGACCACCGCGGGCAATGACGACCAGGCGCGTGCGCTGCTGAAGCACATGGGCATGCCGTTCCGTACCGCGCCGTAACCGAAGTTCAGCTGAACAGGGCCGAGGCCCGGAGTAAAGGAAACGATGGCAACAACAGGCAAAATCGCCAAGGCGAACAAGAAAGCGAAGTTCTCCACGCGCCAGCACAACCGCTGCAAGATTTGCGGACGTCCGCGGGCCTATCTGCGTAAGTTCGGGCTCTGCCGGCTTTGCTTTCGCAGCCTGGCACTTAAGGGAGAAATACCCGGGGTTTCGAAGTCGTCCTGGTAAACACGCAAGAACGGGCGTCAGCGGCCCGGGCTCCAAGAAAGCGGAGCCGAACGCTGAGGGTAAGTACGTCGCGGCTGGTTCTTTCACAAACCCTGACAGTGCGCTGAGCACCTGATGGGGACCCCGGGAATGAGTCCCGGATACGAAAGCTAACGGGCGACGATTTGAGGAGATACCGAGCATGAGTTTGACCGATCCGGTCGCAGATTTTCTGACGCGCGTTCGCAACGCGATCAACGCACGCCACCAGAAGGTGGACGTTCCGCTGTCCAAGTTGAAGGTGGAGATGGCCCGCATCCTGAAGGATGAGGGCTACATCGCGAACTTCAAGTCAACGGAAGAAGAGGGCCGCAAGGTCCTGCGCGTGTACCTGAAGTACGGCTCCGACAACTCGTCGCCGATTTCGCAGCTCAAGCGCGTGTCGCGCCCCGGCTGCCGCGTTTACGTCGGCCACAGCGAGATTCCGCGCGTGCTGGGCGGGTTGGGGATCAACATCCTCACCACTCCCAAGGGCGTGATGACCGGTCGCCAGGCGCGTAAGGAAAAGCTGGGCGGCGAAGTACTGTGCGAAGTTTACTAGCTATGAGCCATTAGCTTTTAGCTAAAGGCTAAAAGCCAAGTTCCGAAAGCTGACGGCTGATAGCTGACAGCTCATTGAGAGACACACTATGTCGAGAATTGGAAAGAAACCGATTGCGTTGCCCAAGGGCGTGAGTTATGCCGTCGAGGGCAACACCGTGACGGTGAAGGGCCCCAAGGGCACGGTCACGACCCACTTGCCGGGCGGCGTTGCGCTGGAGACCAAAGACGGCGTGCTGACCATCGTCCGCGAGGATGATTCCAAGGCCGCCATTCACGGACTGGTGCGCGCGCTGGTCAACAACTCGGTCGAAGGAGTGACCAAGGGCTGGACGAAAGAGCTGGACATCGTCGGCATCGGCTATCGCGCCGAGTTGAAGGGCAAAGGGACCGTGGTGTTCACGCTGGGATATTCGCATCCTATCGAGTATCCGCTGCCTGCCGGCATCGAAGTGACCATCGATCCCAAGCAGACGCACTTGACGGTGAATGGTATCGACCGGCAGAAGGTTGGCTTCGTGGCTGCCGAAATGCGCTCGCTGCGTCCACCCGATCCGTACAAAAACAAGGGCGTTCGTTACAGCGACGAGCGGCTGAAGAAGAAGGTCGGCAAGACTGGCGCAAAATAACGACCGGCGCGAAATAACGATTAGGACGGAACGGCGGCAACGCCCCGTCTCCCCGGTTCAGAACCCCGGGATGAAGGAAGAGCAGAGATGATTGGAAAGACATCGAAGAACCAGACGCGGGCGAAGATCCACTCCCGTATCCGCAAAAAGATTGTGGGCACCGCCGACCGGCCACGGCTGAACGTTTACCGCTCGGTGAGCCACATTTATGCCCAGGTCATCGACGACACCAAGGGCGCGACCATCGTGGCGGCGACCTCGGTGGAAAAGGGCAAGGGCATCAAGGGCGAGAAGCGGCCGACCGGCGGCAATTTGGCGTCGGCGAAGGAAATCGGCAAGTTGATTGCCGAGCGCGCCAAGGAAAAGGGCATCAAGAAGGTAGTCTTCGATCGCGGCGGATATCTGTATCACGGCCGCATCAAGGCGCTGGCCGATGCGGCGCGCGCAGCAGGACTCGAGTTCTAAGAGCAGTTGTCAGTGGCTCGTGGCCAGTGGTTAGTTAAGGCACGCGGCCCGAAAGAGTTTGGAGAATTAGGGAATGCCAATCGTTAAGAAAAAGCTAGACGCCAACAACTTCCAGCTGAAGGACCAGGTGGTCTCGATCAACCGCGTCACCAAGGTGGTCAAGGGCGGCAAGAACATGTCGTTCGCGGCGCTGGTGGTAGTGGGCGATCCGTCGGCTGCAGTTGTGGGCTACGGTTCCGGCAAGGCAAAGGAAGTTCCGCAGGCGATCCGCAAGGGCATCGAGGCGGCCAAGAAGAACCTGATGCGCATCAACCTGACGCAGACCACCATTCCACACCAGGTGCTGGGACGCTACGGCGCTGGCAAAGTGATGTTGAAGCCGGCTCCCGAAGGAACTGGCGTGATTGCCGGTGGCGCGGTGCGTGCGGTCATGACTTCGGCGGGCGTGCAGAACGTGCTGACCAAGTCGATTGGCACCACCAACCCGCACAATGTAATCAAGGCGACGTTCAACGCCCTGGAACGGCTGCGCGACCGTAAAGAAGTTGCGGCAGCGCGCGGCAAGTCCGCCGAGGAGCTGTAATCATGGCGCGCATTCGCAGAAAAATCGAAAAGAAAACCGCAGCGGCGGGCTCCAAGATTCATCTCAAATACGTGCGCTCGGCCATTTGCACGCCGGTGAAACACAAGCTGGTGGTGAAGGGCCTGGGTTTCACGCGCTTGAACCAGGTGATCGAACGGGAAGACACGCCGTCGATCCGGGGCATGGTGGCGAAGGTGCCGCATCTGGTGGAGATCGTCGAAGCCGGCAAGTAAGCGACAGAATTTTATGCAGTGTGACGCGGCGCACAGAGAATCGCCGCACAGGTACGGTACACAATGAATCTTAGTAATTTACGGGCGCCCCGCAAGGCGAATGAGAACAAGAAGCGCGTGGGCCGTGGTATGGGCTCGGGCATGGGCAAGACGTCGACCCGCGGCCACAAGGGCCAGGGATCGCGCAGCGGTTCCAGCCTGATGCGCGGCTTTGAAGGTGGCCAGATGCCACTGCACCGGCGTTTGCCGAAGCGCGGCTTCACCAACATTTTCAAGACCGAGTATGAAGTCGTGAATGTGGAGCGGCTGGCGGGCGTCGACGAGAAGGAGATCACTCCGGAAGTGCTGCGCAAGGCCGGAATCGTGAGTTCGAAGAACACCAAGGTGAAGGTGCTGGGTCATGGTGACTTATCGAAAGCCATCACCGTTCACGCGCACAAGTTCTCCAAGTCGGCGCAAGAGAAGATCGAGAAGGCCGGCGGCAAAGTCAACGTACTGTAAGAAGTGGCTAGTGGCTGGTGGCTAGTGGTTAGAACAGAGCGGCCAGCAACTAACAATGGGCGAACGGCAACTCGGAATTGTGGCTGAACAAGGCAGCAGGCGTAGTGGTTTTAACTAGCCACTAGCCACTGACCACCAGCCACTGGTTTTTTGAGGTTTTTAATGCTTGAGAAGCTGGCCAACGTATTTCGCGTTCCCGATCTGCGGAAGCGCATTCTGTTTACGCTCGGACTGCTGGCCGTTTACCGGTTGGGAGGGCACATCCCCACGCCCGGCATCAATGCCGACGTGCTGGCCCAGTTCTTCGACCAGAATCGCGGAACGTTCCTCGGATTCATCGACCTGTTCAGCGGCGGACAGCTTCGCCGCCTGACGATTTTCGCCCTGGGCATCATGCCCTACATTACGGCGTCGATCATCCTGCAGTTGATGACGGTGGTTTACGAGCCGCTCGCCAAGTTGCAGAAAGAAGGCGAACTCGGTCGCAAAAAGATCACCCAGTGGACCCGCTACCTGACCCTGCTGCTGAGTGCGGTCCAGTCGCTGGGTATCGCTTTTACCCTGGAGCGCCAGCCGGGCTTCGTGAACAACCCGGGCATCGGCTTTGTGCTGATGACCATGCTCACCCTCACTACGGGCAGCGTGTTCATCATGTGGTTGGGCGAACAGATTACCGAGCGCGGCGTTGGCAACGGCATGTCGCTGCTGATCTTCGCCGGCATCGTCGTCGGTCTGCCGAAGGCTGTGGCTGATCTTTACGATAAGGTTCGCACCCAGGCTTGGGGCGCGTTTACTGTTCCGGCCATTCTGATGCTGATCGTCGTGATGATCGCGGTGGTTGCCTTCATCGTCTTTGTAGAGCGAAGTGAGCGACGAATACCTGTGCAGTACGCCAAGCGTGTAGTGGGACGCAAGATCATGGGCGGCCAGTCCACCCATCTTCCGCTGCGTGTGAACTCGGGCGGCGTCATGCCGGTCATCTTTGCCTCGTCGGTGTTGACGCTTCCCCAGACATTGGGCGCGCTGCCGATGTTCAAGGACAACCGCTACTTCGGTCCGGTGTTTACCGCCCTGCGTTGGGGAGAGCCGCTATATACCCTGCTCTACGCGGTTGGCATTGTCTTTTTCGCGTACTTCTACGTGTCGATTGTCTTCAACCCGACTGAGGTTGCCGACAACATGCGCAAGTATGGCGGATTTATTCCGGGCATCCGGCCGGGCGCGCGCACGGCGAACTACATCAACGATATTCTGACGCGGATTACGCTGGTCGGTGCGCTGTACCTGATCTTGATCTCGTTCATTCCGGAGTGGATGATTACCGGTATCCACCTGAACCACTTACCGGGTGCGCTGGGATCTTTCTTTGAACGGCTGCCGGCATGGATTACCAGCGGCTTGAACGTGAACTTTTACTTTGGCGGCACCTCCTTGCTGATCGTGGTCGGCGTAGCCATGGATACGGTCAACCAGGTTGAGTCGCAGCTCATCATGCGCCATTACGAGGGCTTTACCCCGCGTAGTGGACGTGTACGAGGACGCCGGGCGACTTGGTAGTGCGGAGCTACCGGGAGGCTCCGGCCCGCTGAGGCGGGCAGAAGGGCCAGCCGTTTTGGCCCGCGGAGGTGTGTGGTGCAGACACAGACTCCTTCGGCAATACTGAGCGCGGTGAAAACGGAGCGCGTGGTGGGTCCTATCATTTTGTTGGGAGCACCGGGCGCGGGTAAGGGAACGCAGGCCAAGCGGATCGCAGCAACCTACGCGATTCCGCAGATTTCGACCGGAGATTTGTTCCGGGACAACGTGGCCCGCCGCACCCAACTTGGCCTTAAGGTCAAGCGGGTTCTGGAACGCGGTGACCTGGTTTCCGACGATCTGGTCAATGACATGGTGGCCAGCCGGTTAAGCCAGATGGATTGTGACCGAGGGTTTATTTTGGACGGCTTTCCACGTACCGTGGGCCAAGCCGAGTGGTTAGACGGATATTTGAAAACTAAGCGGCTATGTGACGGAAAGCCAGCACCTTACAGCCTTCTCCCGCCGATTGTTCTGGAGATTGCAGTAGGGTATAATCAATTACTGCAACGGATTAGCGGGCGTCGTTCTTGTCCCACCTGCGGACGGATTTACAACGTCTATTTTCAGCCACCCAAAGTTGAAGGCATCTGTGATGTCGACGGAGGGCAACTTGTCGTTCGTGAGGACGACAAGGAAGGCGTCGTCGCCGAGCGGCTGAAGGCCTATGAACGGCAGACGCTTCCGTTGGTGAGCTATTACCGTGACCGGGGGCAGCTCGTGGAGATCGACGGCGAGCAGTCCGTGGATGTGGTCGCGGCCGAAGCGCTTAGCGCAATAGAGAATGTCAATCGTTTGTAAGTCGGCATCGGAAATCGAGAAAATGCGTCGCAGTGGGCGCATCGTCCGTCAGGTTCTGGATAGCGTACGTGAGGCCGTAGCGCCGGGCGTCACTACGATGGACCTGGAGCGGGTGGCCGAACGGAAGATCAAGGAACTGGGCGCGAAGCCGGCATTCAAGGGTTATTACGATTACCCCTGCGTGCTGTGCACGTCGGTGAATAACGAGATCGTGCATGGCATTCCGTCAGAGCGGCGGGTGCTGAAAGACGGAGACATCGTCTCCATCGACACCGGTGTGGTGCTCGACGGGTTTTACGGTGACGCGGCGATCACGGTGCCGGTCGGCGGCGAGTTGAAGCCGGAGTTGCAGAAGCTGCTGGATGTGACCCGCGAATCGCTTTATCGCGGCATTGAAGCGGCCCGGATTGGCAATTCAGTCGGCGATGTTGGCGCCGCGGTGCAGCGGATAGTGGAAGACAACGGTTTCAGCGTGGTTCGCGAGTTTGTAGGCCACGGCATCGGTACCAAGCTGCACGAGGATCCGCAGGTTCCGAACTACGGAACGCCGGGAAGCGGTCCAAAGCTGCGCGACGGCATGGTACTGGCCATCGAACCGATGGTGAACGTAGGACGATCGGGAACACGGGTGCTCGACGACAAGTGGACGGCAGTGACGCAGGACGGAAGCTACAGCGCCCACTTTGAGCATTGTGTGGCCGTCACGAAAAATGGGCCGGTGATTTTAACCGAGTAGGCGGTAGAGCGGGCCTTTAGGCCCGCGTTAGGTCACACATAGATCAAGGGCTTTAGCCCTGGATTTCGGAGCTGAATGAGTAAGGAAGACGCGATTGAAGTAATGGCGGTGGTGATTGAGCCCCTGCCCAATGCCATGTTCAAGGTGGAGCTGGAGAACAAGCACCGGGTGCTGGCGCATGTCTCCGGCAAAATGCGCAAGAACTTCATTCGCATCCTTCCCGGCGACCGGGTAGCGGTGGAACTTTCACCCTACGATCTGACCCGGGGCCGGATCGTGTATCGGTACAAATGAAGTGGTAGAGCTGGCGCTTCAGGCCAGCGTTCAAGCCGTCTATTTTGCTAACCCGAGCGGACTTTAGTCCGCAGAGAGTTTAAGCAAGACAGTAGTCGAAGGGAATTAAAGGCATCATGAAGGTTCGGGCATCAGTCAAGAAGATCTGCGATAAGTGCAAAGTAATTCGCCGTCACGGCGTAGTGCGCGTGATTTGTGAAAACGCCAAGCACAAGCAGCGGCAGGGATGAACGGCAATTAGCGACTAGCAATTAGCCGCCAGCTAAGAGCTAAGAGCTGAAAGCTAACAGCTAAGGGCTAAGAAGGTTTTGGAGCAAAAATGGCACGTATTGCAGGCGTGGATCTACCGCGCAACAAGCACATCAGCGTCGCGCTGACCTATATCTTCGGCATCGGCGACTCGCGATCGAAGAGCATTCTCGCATCGGCGAGCGTGGAAGGCGCGAAGAAGGTCAGTGACCTGAACGAAGACGAAGTCAACCGCATCCGCCAGGTCATCGAGCAGGAAGGCAACGTCGAGGGTGACCTCCGCAAGGATGTCACGATGCACATCAAGCGGCTGATCGAAATCGGATCGTATCGTGGGTACCGGCATCGCCGCAGCCTGCCGGTCCGCGGCCAGCGCACCCACACCAACGCCCGCACCCGCAAGGGACCGCGCAAGGGCACGGTAGCTAACAAGAAGAAAGCGACTGGGAAGACATAGAACATGGCGAAAGCAGCTGGGTCCGCAGCGGACAAAAAAGGCAAGTCGGGAAAGAAGTTCAAGAAGAAGGAGCGCAAGCACGTTCCCCACGGATTGGTGCATGTGCAGGCTTCCTTCAACAACACCATCGTTACCATCACCGACCTCACGGGTAACACCGTGTCGTGGAAGAGCTCCGGTTCGCTGGGCTTCCGCGGATCGCGCAAGGGCACTCCATTCGCTGCGCAGCAAGCCGCAGCCAACGCGGCCAACCAGGCGCGCGATCACGGTATGCGTAGCGTAGACGTGGTGGTGAGCGGTCCGGGTTCGGGACGCGAGTCGGCGGTACGTGCGCTGGCTTCCTCGGGACTCGATGTGCGTTCGATTCGTGATGTCACGCCGGTTCCGCATAACGGCTGCCGTCCGCCGAAGCGCCGCAGAGTGTAAGTACAGTGGCCAGTGGTTGGTTGCCAAGTTTTACTGGCAACCGACGGCTGACAACTGACAACTGATTTTCGATCGGGAAGAAAGGCCGCCAAGCGCCCGTAAACCGATCCATAACCGGACCCGCCGCAAGAGCGGTCCGCAAGGAGAAAGCAACTTGGCACGGTACAGAGACGCAGTATGCCGCCTTTGTCGCCGCGAGGGAATGAAGTTGTTCCTCAAAGGCGCAAAGTGCTTTACGGACAAGTGTCCGATCGAAAAGCGCAATTTCGCACCCGGGCAACACGGTAAGGACCGCAAGGCCAAAATCGTGGGCTACGGACTTCAGCTTCGCGAGAAGCAGAAGGCGAAGCGCATGTATTTCACCCAGGAAGGCCAGTTCCGCAACTACTTCGAGCGCGCACAGCGCACCAAGGGCGTCACCGGCGAACTGCTTTTGCAGCAGCTGGAACGCCGCCTGGACAATGTGGTTTATCGCCTCGGATTTGCGGTTGCTCGCCGCCAGGCGCGCCAGCTGGTGCGCCACGGCCACGTGACCGTGAATGGCCGGAAGCTCGACATTCCTTCCTACCAGGTGAATGCGAACGATGAAATCGCGGTTCGCGAGAAGAGCAACAAGCTGGTGGTGGTTGAGGGAGCGAAGGAATTCGCCAGCCATCAGGCGCCGCCCAACTGGTTGCAGGTCGATCGCGACGCTTACAAGGGACGTGTTCTCGCGCTGCCGAAGCGCGAAGACATCAACCTGCCGATCAACGAGCAGTTGATCGTGGAACTTTACAGCAAGTAGCCATCCGCGGCGCCCCATGGGTGCCGCGCTTCCTACAATGTCGACCAGATCAGCCGGCACGGCTCCCTCGGGGGCCAGCCGAGCAGCATGGCCGAACAGACAGACAGGAGTCACGAATGCTTTGGAAAGGTTTTCAGAAGCCGAAACGGCTTGCCACCGACACCGAATCCTTGACCGACAAGTACGGTCATTTCTGGGCACAGCCGTTTGAACGCGGATTCGGCACCACCATCGGCAACGCGCTGCGCCGCGTGTTGCTTTCGTCCATCGAAGGCGCTGCCGTCACGGCAGTCAAAATTGAAGGTGTACTGCATGAGTTCCAGTCGATCCCCGGGGTCGTGGAAGATGCGACCGACATCATCCTGAACCTCAAGCAGATTCCTTTCCGCCTCAATGGCGACGCGCCGAAAGCGATCTATCTGCGCGCCGACCAGCCGGGCGTCATCACTTCGGGCATGATCGAGGCCGACTCCGACGTGGAAGTCCTCGATAAAGACGTGTATATCGCGACCATCAGCGAGGGCGGCAAGCTCGACATGGAGATGCGGCTGAAGAAAGGCCGTGGCTATGTCTCCGCCGACAAGAACTTCGACGAGGACCTGGGTCTGGGATTCATTCCCATCGACTCGGTGCACTCGCCGGTGCGCAAGTGCAACTACGCCGTGGAAGCCGCTCGTTTGGGACAGATCACCGACTACGACAAGCTGTCGATCGAAGTCTGGACCAACGGATCGGTCACACCGGCGGACGCGCTGGGACTCGCCGCGAAGCTGTTGAAGGACCACATGTTCATCTTCATCAACTTTGAAGACGAGCTGGAAGCGACGCAGTCGGCCGACGCCAACAAGCCGGAAATCCGTAACGAGAACCTGAACCGCTCGGTCGAAGAGCTGGAGCTTTCGGTGCGCAGCTACAACTGCCTGAAGAATGCAAACATCCAGACCATCGGCGAGTTGGTGCAGAAGTCGGAAGCGGAAATGCTGAAGACCAAGAACTTCGGCCGCAAGTCGCTGAACGAGATTAAGGAGATCCTGAACAACATGGGTCTCAGCCTGGGGATGAAGATCGACGAACACGGCAATGCAGTACCGGGCAGCGGATCGTCGTCCTCGGCTTCGTCGATACCTTCGGCACTGACTTACGGTGGCGGTTCGGAACCAAATTTTTAAGCGGGAGCGGCCTCGCGCCGCTCTCTGCTATTTTGCGCGGCAATCGCCGCGACTTTTGCGAGATTGTGAAGGACCATAGACATGCGTCATCGTAGAGCAGGATGGAAACTGGGACGGAACACCGAACACCGGCGCGCGCTGCTGCGCAATCTGGTGACCTCGCTGATCGTGGAAGAGCGCATTGAGACCACGCTCACCAAGGCCAAGGCCATGCGTCCCCACGTGGAGAAGATGATTACCCTCGGCAAGCGCGGAGACGTGGCGGCGCGGCGGCAGGCTTTGGCTTATCTCATGACGCGCGAAGCCGTCGACAAGCTGTTTGACACGATTTCACCCCGCTACGGAGATCGCACCGGAGGCTATCTGCGTATCATCCATGGCGGCTTCCGCCAGGGCGATGGCGGCGATATCGCCTTCGTCGAACTGCTGGGCAGCGAGGCGACACTCGACGAAAAGCGCCAGAAGCGCAATGAGTTGCGGGCCAAGCGTGCGGAAGAAAACCGCAAGGCCATGGAAGCAGCGACTGCGGAAACGGCACCCGCCGAAGGCGGCGAACCGCCGGCAACTCCAACTGAAGAGAAGTAACTTCGGCAAGCTCATCTTGTCGCAGATTTCAGGCGCACCCCCAAGCGGGTGCGCTTTTTTCTTGTAACCGCGTGCTGGATTTAGTGCGTCAACGAAGGCTCGCGCTCTTCCGCCGCATGCTTGCGGTGAAGGCTCATCGAGTGCGAGGCGCGCGCGTAGAGCAGAAGTTGCATCAGCACAGCTCCGGCGGTGTCCAAGGCTACGTCCTGCCACTGGCCCGTACGCGAGGGAAGAAACGATTGATGGATCTCATCGAGCGAGGCGGTGATCACGGTGAACAGCACGGCAATCAGCGCCCAGTCGAACTGCCAGTAGTCGCGAAAGAACACTCCCCAGCGTCGATGCAGCACGGGTTTCAGGCGGTCGCGATGTGTGTACTTCAGGGCCAGGAACACCAGCCAGCTGAGGATGGCGTAGCCGATGAAGTGTCCCGACTTGCGCAGAATTCCGTTGACCGTGAGCAGAACGACTGGGTCGATGCGGCCGAAGATCGTCCTGACAACTCAGGTACAGCAAGCCCGAATGTGTTGGTCGAGGAAGCGTAATCGGTCGATTCCAGCCGAATGACGACCAGCCAGACGGCCACCGGCCACCAGTGCCGGGCAAATTCCCGGAACGACGGCCTCAGCGATCCGCGACCCGGCTTACTCGACACGATAATTAGGAGCCTCGCGGGTGATCATCACGTCGTGCACGTGGCTCTCGCGCAGGCCCGCGCCGCTGATGCGCACGAAGCGCGCGTTCTGTTGTAGCTCGGCGATGGTCGAGCAGCCGACATAACCCATGCCGCTCTTCACGCCGCCGACTAGCTGATAGACGATCATGCCGACGGTCCCGCGATAGGGCACGCGTCCCTCGATGCCCTCCGGAACCAGCTTGCCCAGCCGGTTGCCCTCTGTGTTGTCATCGGAAAGCCCCTGCACCGAGGAGTCGTCGTTGGTGGTCTGGAAGTAGCGTTCGCTCGAGCCCTGCGCCATGGCGGCCAGCGAGCCCATGCCGCGATACGCTTTGAATGAGCGCCCCTGATAGAGGATCGTCTCGCCCGGGCTTTCTTCGGTGCCAGCCAGCAGCGAGCCGATCATCACGCAACTCGCCCCGGCGGCGATAGCTTTCGTGATGTCGCCTGAGTACTTGATGCCGCCGTCGGCGATGATGGGAATGTTCGCGTCTCGCACTGCGCGCGCAGACTCAGCGATCGCAGTGATTTGCGGCACGCCAGCGCCGGTCACGATGCGCGTGGTGCAGATGGAGCCGGGGCCGATGCCGACTTTTATTGCATCAGCTCCGGCGCGCGCCAGCTCGCATGCGCCTTCGAATGTTCCCACGTTGCCCGCAATCAAATCGATCTCGGGAAACTTCGCCTTCACCTGCTTGATGGCGTCAATTACGCGCGTGGTGTGGCCGTGCGCACTGTCGATCGCCAGCAGATCAGCCTTGGCCTTCACCATCTCCGCGGCGCGTTCCAGGAAGTCACCGGTGGCGCCAATTGCCGCGCCCACACGCAGACGTCCCTTGTCGTCTTTCGCAGCGTTCGGATACTTCAGCCGCTTCTGAATGTCTTTGACGGTGATGAGTCCCTTGAGCTGATATTGGTCGTCCACGACCAGCAGCTTTTCGACTCGGTGCTGGTGAAGGATGGCCTCTGCCTCGTCCAGTGTCGTGCCCACAGGAACGGTGATGAGATTCTTCTTCGTCATCACCTCGCTGATTGGAATGTCGGTGCGGGTCTCGAAGCGCAAATCGCGATTGGTCAGGATGCCGACCAGCTTATTGTCCTTGGTGGTGACGGGCACGCCGGAAATGCGGTAGTGTCGCATCACCTCAAGGGCATCTGAGATCTTTTTGTCCGGCGACATGGTGATGGGATCGACAATCATGCCGCTCTCCGACCGCTTCACCTTGTCGACTTCGGTGGTCTGTTGCTCAATGGTCAGGTTGCGGTGGATGATCCCGAGTCCGCCCTGTTGCGCCATTGCAATCGCCATGCGTGACTCGGTCACGGTATCCATGGCGGCGCTGATCAGCGGAATCTGGAGCTGGATGTTGCGGGTCAGACGGGTTGAAGTATCGGCCGCAGCCGGAACGACATCCGACTTGGCAGGCAATAGCAACACGTCATCGAAGGTAAGTGCTTCAGGAACAGGAAAATGAATCATGGCATTGGGTCCGGGGAAGGATAATGCTTCATTGTAGAGACGGCTGGAAGGTTAGGCAAACGCCGTAAGTGACACAAAGGTAACATCCTAGAGACGGCCCGCCGAGCGGCCCTGACGACCGCCACCGGCTTCGGTCTCGCCCGTTGAAATTCGGGGATTTCGGGCGTATAGTTTAGGAGGTAGCGCTGTGTGTTAGCGGTACCGGCACCTCCGGCAGGGTGGCGGAACCCCAGCGTACTTGGCGAAGCACACCGGTGGGCGAGAGCCCACTTTATTATTCCACCCTTCAATCCGCTGGTCTTTGGCGAGTCCAGGCGGCTCAGACAGCCGGTCGGGTGGGTTGCGCTTAATCGCCGATGCCGGAATTGCGACGGAAAATGGCGGCTGGTTTAGACAAGATTCACGAGATTGCCGAGCGGGTGGCGCAGTCCAGCGGCTTGGAAGTGGTCGAGGTGGAGTTGCTGGGCGGCGGCAAGGCGCGCACGCTGCGCATCTTCATCGATAAGCCGGAAGGCGTGACCCACGAGGATTGCGCCAACTTCAGCCGCGAAGTGGGAACGATTTTTGATGTTGAGGACGCGGTTCCTGGTTCGACGTACACGCTGGAAGTTTCGTCGCCGGGGCTGGACCGCAAATTGTCGAAGCCGGCGGATTTCGAGCGCTTCACCGGCAGCCTGGTGAAGTTGATGACGCGCGATCCGGTGAACGGCAACCGGCATTTTGAGGGACGGCTGGAGTCGTTTCATGATGGCCGGCTGAACCTGGAGTTGACCGGCCGCAAGAAGAGCAAGAAGCACGAAGGCGTCGAGGCGGGAGCCAAGGTCGAGATCGACCTGGCGAATGTGGAGAAAGCCAACCTCGTGCCCGAGTTTTAGTTTCGCAAGTCGGCAACAGATTACGAGTTTCCGAATAAGGTGGCAGGTGTTATGGCAAGTGAACTGTACAACGTGATCGACGCTCTGAGCCGTGAGAAGGGCATCAATCCGGAGATCGTCGTCAGCGCGGTGGAAGATGCCATCGTGGTTGCCACCCGAAAGTACTACAAGACCCAGGAGAACCTGCGCGCCGAGTTGGACAAGGAAACCGGCCATATCCGGGCTTATGCGGTGCGCACTATCGTGGAGAACTCCGACCTGGTCGAAGACCCGAACGCGCAGATTTCGCTCGACGACGCCAAGCGCGTCGATCCGGCGGCGGAAGTCGGCGGCGAGTTGCGCACCGAAAAGCCGACCGAGGTCCTGGGACGAATTGCCGCGCAGTTGGCCAAGCAAGTCATCTTCCAGAAGGTGCGCGAGGCCGAACGCGACACGATTTACAACGAATACATTGGCCGCGTGAACGAGATCATCAACGCCACCGTGAAGCGCGTCGAAGGTCAGGACGTAATTATTGACTTGGGCAAAGCGGAAGCCCGCGTGCCGAAAAAAGAGCAGTCGCGGCTGGAGTCGTTCTCCCCCGGCGAGCGCATACGCGTGATGATTATTCGCGTGGAAAAGGCATCCAAGGGCCCGCAGGTCATCGCATCGCGTGCGGTGCCGGAACTGGTGTCGCACCTGTTCCAGACGGAAGTGCCGGAGATCTACGACAACACCGTGGTGATTCGCGCCATTGCTCGCGAAGCCGGCGAGCGCACCAAGATCGCCGTCATGTCGAAGGACAAGGACGTCGATCCGGTGGGCGCGTGCGTCGGCATGAAGGGAATGCGCGTGCAGTCGATCATCCGCGAGTTGCGCGGCGAAAAGATCGACATCATCGAGTATCACGAAGACCCGGTGACCTTCGCTGAGAAAGCATTGCAGCCGGCGAAGGTCAGCCGCGTGACCGTCCTCGAAGGCCACGAGAAGCACCTGGAAGTGATCGTCGATGACAGCCAGTTGTCGCTGGCCATCGGCAAGAAGGGACAGAACGTCCGCCTTGCCGCCAAACTGCTGGGCTGGAAGATCGACATCAAGAGCGAGGAAGAGAAGCGCCAGGAAGTCGAGGCGCAGATGTCGCAGGTGATGACGCAGGTGTCGACGCCGCTCGAGATCGTGCCCGAACTGGAGCCCGGCATCATCGAGAAGCTGTTGGCAGCGGGCATCACGACCGTCGAACAGGTTGCCGACATGACGCCTGAGCAACTGGAAGAGATCCCCGGCGTTGGGCCGAAGACGGTGGAGAAGATCAGCATCGCGGTCAACAACTACTTCTCCAGCCTTGACGCAGCGGCTGCGGCTGCGCCGGTCGAAGAAGAAGCTGCCGTAGGCGCAGAAGTTGCCGCAGCCCGCTCGCTGTCGCCGAGGGCGACGAGGCCGTTGCTTCGGAGGAATCGGCCGGAGAGGAAGGCGGCGCCGACGAAGTAACCGCAGAAGAAAGCGCAGAGGCCCTGGCAGACGCGGAAGGCGAAGTGCCTGACGAGGAAATTCAGTCGGGCGACTTGTCCGAGCTGTCGAACGAAGCCGAAGCGTCGAATGAGTCTGTGGAAGAGTTGGTTGAAGAAGGTCAGTATTTCGAAGCCGAGGTCGTGGACGGAGTGGAGAACGCTCCGCCGGCTGATGTAGCGGAAGTCCACACCCACGAGCGGCCGCAAGTCGAAGGCGAGAGCGTGCCGGACGAAGAGTTGCCCGGCGAGCAACGCTAGTAAGGGTGATTCATTAAGCCACTGCTTGAGGATGCTATGAACGCGTAGGCGCACGGGACAATACGGAGGAAATAGGGCGGAATGCAGCAAAAGGTTCGAATTAACGACCTGGCGAGGGAACTCGAGGTCAAAAGCAAGGTGATTCTGGATCTACTGATCAAGGTCGGGGTCACGGAAAAGAAGACGCACTCCAGCTCCATCGAAGTGGATGAGGCGGAGCGCGTCAAGAAGTACTATGCCGAGCACGGCGAGCCCGGCAGCAGTTCCAGCCGAGCCTCGCGCGCGCATGCGGAAGAGTTCAAGCCCAAGATCGATCTCTCGCACATCTCCAAGCCAGGAGACGTGCTGAAGGCGATCACGCAAAAGGCCGCGCAACCCGCCGCTCCTCCGCGGCCCGCCGCCCCGGTTTCCACCGTGCCGCCGCGCCAGAGCGTGGCTCCGCCGTCGGCCGTGCCTGCGCGTCCGCCGAGCACCGTGGCCAAGCCGCCTGTCGCAGCTGCCAGTGCCGCGCCGGTCGCGCCCGGTTGAGCCGCCCAAGCCCGCGCCGCGCTTCATCACTCCTCAGTCCGTAGCGCGTCCGCCGGCCACGGTAATAATTCCACCGGCGAAAGTGCCGGTCGTGCCGCCTGCGGCGACGTCGTTGCGCCGCCGGTCAAGGAAGCACCCAAGCCAACCGAACCCCAGGTCGAAGAGCAGGCTCCCGCCGCGGTTGAGGCGAAGCCTGCAGTTACGGAGCCGCGAGTGGAAGCACCGTTGTGGAAGCCCCGGTTCCGACCCTGGCAGAAACAGATACGACTGGCGGAGAGGCTGCACTGGCTGCGTCGCAAATGGCGCCTCCTGCCGCGAAGCCGATGCCTCCGCAACGGCCCGCGCCGCCGCCGCGCCGACTGATTGTTCCGCAAACTGGGCCTCGGCCCGTTTATGCGGCGCCTCCGCGACCGGCTGGCGCGCCAGCCCAGCCGCCGCGACGGTATGCCGGAGCGTGGCAAGCCGATCTTTCAGCGCCCGCGTCCGCCTGTTCCCGGCCAATTTCAGGGCCAGGGCCAGGGGCAGGGACCTGCGGGAGCGATGCGGCCGCCCGCGCGTCCGGGCGAGCGCCGTGGTCCGCATCCGACGCGCTCTGGCGCGCCCGGCATGCGTCCGCCGTTTGGAGCAGGAGCCGGTGTAGGTGCTGCTCCGCCGCCGCCCACTGGACGTCCCATGGGCCGTCCGGCGCGTCCCGGTCAACGTTATGTTCCGCGTGGCGTGAAGGAAGGCCCGATGAAGGGCTTTACTCCGCCGCCGCGCTTGTCGCTGTCGAGCGAGCCTCTGCCGATCACGCGAGCCATCACGATTCCAGAAGGCATCAGCGTGAAGGACCTGGCCGAGAAGCTGGAAATCCGCGCCAAGGACCTGATCGCTCGTCTGCTGGCGCGGGGCGTTTTCGCCACCGTCAACCAGACGCTCGATTCCGAACTGGCCACCGAGATGGCGCGCCATTTCGGAGCCACCACCGACGTCATCACCTTCGAAGAGCAGTTGGCGAAGGACACCGCTCCCGCCGAAGGCGCTGGCGAAGAAGGCACGGCGCAGGCAGTGACCCGTCCGCCCGTGGTCACCATCATGGGCCACGTCGATCACGGCAAGACCAGCTTGCTCGACGCGATTCGCCAGACCAGCGTCGCCGAAGGCGAAGCCGGCGGAATCACGCAGCACATCGGCGCCTACAAGGTGGCGATCACGGACACGAACTCGCCGGCCTATGGCCGCGAGATCGTCTTCCTCGACACCCCGGGCCACGAAGCGTTCACCCGCATGCGTGCCCGCGGATCGAAGGTCACCGACATCGTCGTGCTGGTGGTTGCCGCCGATGACGGCGTGATGCCGCAGACGCTGGAAGCTATCGACCACGCGAAGGCGGCCAACGTGCCGATCATCGTCGCGGTCAACAAGATCGACAAGCCCGATGCTCTGCCTGAGCGAGTGAAGAAGCAATTGGCCGACCGCGGCCTGATGCCCGAAGACTGGGGCGGCAGCACGGTGTTCGTCGATGTTTCCGCCAAGCAGAAGACCAACCTCAACCTGCTGATGGAAATGATCTGCCTGGTTGCCGACCTGCAGGACCTGAAGGCTGTGCCCGATCGTCCGGCGAGCGGCACGGTGCTGGAAGCCAAGCTGGATCGCGGACGCGGTCCGGTGGCGACCGTGCTGATCCAGAATGGAACGCTCCACGCAGGCGACAACTTCGTCGTGGGCAACGTGTTCGGCAAAGTCCGCGCCATGTTCAACGACCGCGGAGTTGCCCTGGAGACTGCGCCGCCGTCGACTCCGGTCGAAGTCCTCGGACTCGATGGATTGCCGCAAGCCGGCGATCAACTGGTGGCGGTCGTGGATCGCGAAAAGGCCCGCGATATTTCCGAATACCGCGAAGGCAGGGCGCGCGAAGCGCAACTGGCCAAGAGTTCGCGGGTGTCGCTCGAAGGACTGGCGGAGCAGATCAAGTCGGCCGGGCAGAAAGATTTGCCGATCATCCTCAAGGGCGACGTGGGCGGCTCGGTCGAAGTGCTGACCGACTTGCTGACCAAGTTGTCGAACGAGAAGGTGAAGATCACGATCGTGCGCACCGGCGTGGGCGCCATCACCGAGTCCGACGTGCTGCTGGCGTCGGCGTCGAACGCCGTCATCATCGGCTTCAATGTTCGCCCCGAGCGCAAGGCGCAGGAACTGGCCGAGCAGGAAAAGGTGGACATCCGTCTGCACTCGATCATCTACGAGTTGCAGGACGAAATGAAGCGCGCCATGACCGGCCTGCTCGAGCCCATCATCAAGGAAACCTACCTGGGACGGGCCGAAGTGAAAGACACTTTCCGCATTCCGAAGGTGGGTACCATTGCCGGCTGCCAGGTTGTCGATGGCGTGATCAAGCGCGACTCCGATGTGCGCCTGCTGCGCGACAACGTCGTCGTGTTCAAGGGCAAGATCGGATCGCTGCGGCGCTTCAAGGACGATGCCAAGGAAGTGACCAACGGCATGGAGTGCGGCATCGGCATCGCCAACTACGGCGACATCAAGACCGGAGATGTCATCGAGGCGTTTACCATCGAGAAGGTGGCAGCGGAAGCCTTCGCCTAGCGGGTGGAGTACGCCTTCGGGCGTGCATGACATGGCTTCCGTGGGTTAAAGGGGCACGGCTTCTGCCGTGCCGTACAAGCCCTTTATTTTTGTCATTCCTCGCGGACTTCAGCCCGCGGGGGATCTGCTTTTCATGATCGCCCATCTCACCCTGGAGATCCGCATCGAAGGCGCGCACTCGCTGAAAGACAAGCGGCAGGTCGTGCGCAGCGTCAAAGACGGCCTGCGCACCCGCTTCAATGTTGCGGTGGCCGAAATCGATCCCAGCGACGCCTGGCAGCGCGCCACTCTGGGCGTCGTCAGCATCTCCTCGTCCCGCGATTATCTGGACGGCCTGATGCGCAACGTCGAACGTTTTGCTGTGCGCGCCGCCAACAATAGCGGCGGCGAAGTCACCGACTCGTTCCTCGACTTCCTCAACGAAGCTGAATTCGGCGACCGAATAACCGGGGAACCGTGATCGTTATCACCACCAGCTTGACGGATTAGCGTATCCTCTAACGTTCACCTTTTTTGCGGCGTCGAGAACCGATAGCAATCGCTGTACTGGGTCAGGCACAGGGTAGAGCCAGCTCAGCCGGCGACATGAACAATCTCCGGCCACACACAAGCGACTCGATAGGACAGATGGAAAACCGAACACAGAAATATCTCCGGGCACGACGCAGCGAAGCTCTGCGCGAAGAAATCACCACGCTTGTCGAAGGCGAGCTGGAAGACCCGCGCATCGGGCTGGTGACGGTGAACGAAGTGGTGTTGGCGACCGACGGCAAAGTCGCCCGCGTATTCATCGAAGTCGCGGGAAGTGACGAAGAAGTCGAGGAGAGCATTGAGGGCCTGAATGCGTCGCGCGGGTTTATCCGCCATGCGCTGACGGCGAATCTGGGCCTGCGGCACGCGCCTGAGCTTTTGTTCATCCTCGACCACCGGGATGAGCACGGCAGCCGGGTGGAAGAATTGCTGCAGCGCATCGAGAAACGAAAACGCAACAATTGATCTGGGACCAAAGGGAATGCTGGAAGAAGTCCTGAATCAGATAGGGAGAAGACAGAAGTTCATTTTTACCTCGCATGCGCGGCCCGACGGAGACGCCGTCGGATCGGCCCTCGCCTGCTGCCAGATTTTGCGCAGCATGGGCAAGCAGGCGGACGTCGTGCTGAGCGACGGCGTTCCCGGCATCTATCGGCCCTTGCCCTACGCGGATTCCGTGCTGCTCGACATCGAGCAGGCCCCCGAGGCAGAAGCGGCGATCATTCTGGAATGCGACGGCATCGCTCGCACCCGGCTTGCGGGACTGGAACGCCATTACCTGATCAACATCGACCATCACGCGACCGCCCGTCCTTTTGCCGATGTGAACTGGATCGATCCCAGCGCCTGCGCCACCGCCGAGATGATCTTCCGGCTGGCGCGCGAGGCCGGCGTAAAGATTTCGCCGGAAGTCGCCACTTGCCTGTACACCGCGATCCTCACCGACACGGGCGCGTTCTGCTTTAACGGCACCACCGAGCGCACCTTCGCGCTGGCGCAGGACCTGGTGCGCTGCGGCGCCGATCCGGTGAAGATCGCGCAGCACGTTTACTTCTCCTCGCAGCTCTCGAAGATGCGATTGCTGGGCGCGGCCCTCAGCTCGCTGCACCGCGACGGCAGTCTGGCCTGGATGCACGTCACCCATAGGACCATGGAACGTTGCGAATCGCAGGAAGAAGACTGCGAAGGGCTGGTCAACTACGCGCTGGCCATCGAGGGAATCGAGGTCGCGCTGTTTTTCCGCGAACAGCCTGATGGACGCTTCCGCGTGAGCCTGCGCAGCAAGGGCGCGGTCAATGTCGCGGCGGTCGCCGAGACCTTCGGGGGCGGTGGACACGAGTGCGCCAGCGGTTGCGCCATCGAAGGCCCGCTGTCGGTAGCGACCGAGCGCATGACCGCCCAGTTGCGCATTCGCGGATACGAAGCCGCGGCCATCATCAGACAAGGTGCAATAGTCATCGCGCGCACTCCACCAAATTGAAAGATCGAACGCGTTCCACGAGCGCGCTCGCCGCTCCACGACCTCATTGCGCTGATTGCCTTCTGCGGCTTCCTGTTTTTTGCCGGCCTGCAGGTCATCGGCCTCCTCGGCGCCGATGAGCCGCGCTACGCGCAGATCGCGCGCGAGATGCTGCCGCGCCATGACTGGGTGACTCCCGTGCTGTTTGGCCAGCCGTGGCTGGAGAAGCCTCCGCTGCTCTACTGGGGAAAGATGCTGGCGTACAAAGCGACTGGCGACGTCACTGGATAGGCCGCGCGATTGCCGTCGGCGATGCTCTGCACGGTGATGGTCTTCTTCATCTACGTGTGGGCGCGGCGTTTTCGCCGCGGCATGCAACTCGATGCGGCGCTGATTACGGCGGCATCAGTCATCATCATTGGCTTTGCGCGCGGCGCGAGCACTGACATGCCTCTGACAGCCACGTTTACCATCGCCATGCTGTCGTGGTATGGCTGGTACGAGTCGCAGAACCGCGCATGGCTGCTGGCGTTCTACGCATTCGCCGGGCTTGGAACGCTGGCCAAGGGACCAGTCGCGGTTTTCCTGGCGGGGCTGATCATCGTGGCCTTCGCCGCGTTGCGGCGCGACTGGCGGCTGGTGCTGCGCACGCTGTGGCTGCCGGGAATCATGCTGTACCTCGCGGTCGTTGCCGTGGTTTATCGCCGTGCAGCGCGCCAATCCGGAGTTCTTCCGCGTCTTCATTCTCGAACACAACCTGGCGCGGTACGCGACCGACGTCTTTCGGCACAAGCAGCCCTTCTGGTATTACTTTCCGGTTGCGCTGATCGGGTTGGTGCCGTGGACCGTGTTCGTCATCACCGCCTTGGTCGATGCCGTCCGTGACTGGCGCTTACTCGGTCGCCGAGCCGCAGGGCAAAGAAGACCTGCGAACCTATCTTGCGCTGTGGTTCCTGCTGCCCATCGTGTTCTTTTCGCTGTCGCAGTCGAAATTGCCGGGATACATTCTGCCGGCAATTCCTGCGGCGACGATTCTGCTCGCCGATTTCGTTCTCCGCCGCGAACAAGAAGGCGACAAGCCCAGCCTGTGGCTGGCCATCACGCACGCGGTGCTGTGCGCTGCGCTGCCGGTTGCGGCCTTGTCGTCCCGTTCAAGCTGCTGCATCAGCCGCTCACCAAGCCGGCGATTATCGTGGCGGTTACGCTGGCGATCATCACGGTGCTGGCCTTGCTGGTGAGCCTGCGGGCGCAAGGCTATCGCTTGCTGCGCTTCACCACGCTGGTGCCGCTGCTGATCGCCTTTGCGCTGGTGCTGAAGGGAACTGCGCCGATCATTGACGTGCTGCAATCGGCGCGGCCGGTGCAGATCACTCTCAGTGAAACGGCTATGGGCGAGATTCCAACCGTCGCAGTCTATGACGTGCCGCGCAGCGTCGAATACGGTCTTGAGTTCTACCGCAACCGGAAGGTCTCGAGCTACGAGCGCAACGAAATTCCCGAAGGCGACCACCTCGTGGTCGCGGCAGCGGGTTCGCAGACCGAGCTAGAATATCGCCTGAAAGGCCGTCGCGTCACGCGCATCGGCGGCTTCGCCCCGCAGCATCTGGACTTCTATGTGGTGTCGGGTGGCGAGTCAGAGAATCCGCCTCAGCAGACCCCCCTCCCCCCTCCCCCCTCGAATCCCTAGAATCAACGACTTACGCATGATTTCGTGTGCAAGCGATTGATTCCGGACAACTTGCGGGCAAAATCCTGATTTCAAAGAGCTTAGGATGCCGCCCGGAAGTCGCCCGATCCGGCGCAAGGCGTCAGGGACAAAAATCCCCTGGTCCTCAACTTGCCGATTCTATGAAAAGAGAAGGTGGGGGAAAAGGACGCAGGTCACGGAGCAGTGTGATAAGAGGGAAGGTAACCAAATTATCCAGCTTTGGGAAAGAGCGTTTCACCATGGAGGCACGGAGGACACGGAGAAAGGAGGTAGAAAGGCAACCACGCTTCCAAGGCTTCGATAGTTTTTCGATAGGCCTTCGGGACTGGGGCGGCATCCGGAATCTCGTGGTCTGCACCTCCTGATATCGGCAGGCCCTAGAGGTCTTGTCAAGACATCAGGAGAGGGGGAAAATGAAGCTGCTTACTGATTGTGGCATCGAAATCGGCAGAGTTAAACGTATGGATAAAGAGCAGATTGTCTCGAAACTGAGAGAACATGAGCCGGAGCTGAGATCCGCCGGTGTCGTGCATTTGCTCGTCTTCGGCTCCGTCGCACGCGGAGAGGATTCTCCGCAGTCAGATGTCGATCTTATGGGCGAGTTCGACCGCTCAAAGAAGTTAACTCTGCTTGATCTGAACAGTTTGGAGTTGTTCCTTTCGGAGATACTGACAGCCCGCGTTGATCTTTCAGACAGGAAGATGTTGAAAGGCCCGATACGGACGCGGGCCGAGCGCGAGGCTGTGCTTGCCTTTTAAAGACCCTAACGTGTCTTTTCATGACATTCTCGAAGCCATTACCAATATCGAAAAATTTACCTCCGGCATGGATCTGGATGCGTTTCGGGCCGATCCTAAAACCGTTGCCGCCGTCGAGCGCAAGCTTCTTCAGATTGCCGAAGCGGCTACGCGGATGGGGGACGATGCGGGCGTTGCGTGCCCAGAGATTCCGTGGCGAGATGTCAGAGGCATGGGAAACTGGTTGCGCCATCGTTACGACCGCGTCGATCTCGAAATCATCTGGAACACGGTGACAGAAAATTTACCGCCGTTAAAGGCTTGCATCCTTCGCTCCTTGAACCCTCCGGTAGATCCGAATCCCGCCGCGCCAACATCGGAGTAAAGGGTGGGTTTGCTAGCGGTGGGCAGTTGTCAGTGTACCTAGTTAGCACCTAAAAGAGGGGCGCGAACCTGCGACCTGAGGCACTTCGCGTCCGCGGACCTGCGTCCGCTGCTCGACGAAGAAGTCGAGATATGGAGCGAGATGCTGGCATGGGTTACCGCAGCTCGTCAGAGATGATCCTGCGCTACATTCATGCGAAGATCCTGTCAGGCACCAAGCTCTGGAAGGCGTCTTACAAATGACGCTCGTGAGGGAATTCGATTGCCCTCAGGGGCTGAAGAAGTTTCTGAAAAACACGGAGAAGCAGATCCCCCGCGGGCTGAATCCCGCGAGGGATGGCAAAAATAACGGGCTTGTACGGCACAGCTAAAGCTGTGCCCTTTCAAAACGTCGTCCGAAGCGAATTTTTCAGCAGGCTGCATAGCCGTGCCTTTCAAATCGCATTCATGAGACTAGGCCCGGATTGCCCGCTCTGGTCACTCAGGTTTGCAGACGTTGCCGTAGGTCAATGGCTTCCCCTGTTCCCAGGGCTTATAGCTGTTGGCGAATTCGATGCGGGTAGCAATGGAGGGATGGGTGGCCTGGGTGATCAGGAAGAACGTGTCCCAATCGGGCGCGAGACCGGATCGAGCGTCGTTGACGAAGATCATGGCAGCCGCGTGATTCTGATGGGTCAATTCAAGACCGAAGCGGTCGGCTTCGAGTTCGATATGGCGGGCGAACAGATTGAAAAACGGCAGAGTGGCGAGCCAGAGTACGGTCAAGAGGAAGACGATCAGCGGAAATGAGGCGGGATCGGAAAGCTCATCGGGAGAAGCGGCGGATGGCGGCGCGGCCCAGACGGTCGGTGAGCCAAAATCCGATAAGCAGGAAGGCAGCGATGATGGCCAGCGCCTTCCAGTTGTCGCCCATGACGTAATGCTTCAATTCGTGGCCGATGGTGAACTGGATTTGGTCAGGGGTTTCGACCTCGGCGAGGTTGCTCTGCAAAACGATGCGATTGGTGGGGCCAAGGCCGTCGACCGAAGTGTCGTTGCCGCCGACAAACACCGGAACGTGAGCCACGCCGCAGCGCGCGGCCAGCGCTTCGATGCGGGCCTCCTGCGGGGGATCGTTGAGGGACTTATAGGTCGCGGTCAGCGGTCTGATCCACACCGGCAAAGCCACCAGGGCCAGAAAGGCGAACGGCATCAGCGCGAGGGCGCAATAGAGCCACCAGCGGCGCGGGCTTCGGAGGATCAATCGATAGGGGATCCAGACTAACAGTGATGCGATGACTAATCTGACGACAAGTTGCACGCCTTCGCCGGTGAGCCAGTTGGGCAGAGTCTGGTGCGAACGTCCGGCGGCGTGCTGCTGTACGAAGCCGACATAAAACTCGAAGGGCAGCGTGATCAGAGCAGCGAGGACCAGATAAGCGCAGACGAAAAGAGTGACTGTCCAAAACCAGCGGTGGCGGGAGATGGATTCGCACCTTCGGCGCAGGCGTGCTCCGAGTCCGGTGAACAGAACGAGGAGGGGAATTGCCAGTTCGAGAAGCCGGAAGGCCGTCCAATTTATGTTGCCCTGTCGCATTTGGGCGAGCGCGGACGGATTCGCGATGGGCACTGGCACCGGGGTTTCGGCCTGGGCGAGCACACACGCCAGAATTACGGCCGCGATACACGCGAGCAAGGTTTTCCATGGGACCGTCCGCAGCCAAGCCGGCAGTACAAATCGAAAGCCCGTCATGGTCCCGACTGCTCTTTCGATGGAGGGATCGATGGTTGGCAATTACTGGAATACATCTGGTCGCAGCTTCTTGAACCCGATACGGTGATTACAACATTGTGCGTGATGGCGGGTCTGTTCAGAATTGCTCAGCGCCGGGGGGACAGCTTCCGAAGCCGGATGCGGTGGTTGCGATTGCTCATCCTCCGGGGCCTGGTTTGATTAGTTCGCTGCATCCGCACTAGACTGGCTCATCGTCCAAGGTTGACGCGCGAGTTGGCTGGCGACGTTGCTTTTGGGCGCATGATGTATGGCGGTACGCAATCCAATTCGGCCGGCGACGGGATCGGCGGAGATCCTCGACCTGAGGCACTTCGCGTCCGCGGACCTGCGTCCGCTGCTCGACGAAGAAGTCGAGATTTGGGGCGAGATGCTGGCATGGGACTATCGCAGTTCGTCGGAGATGATCCTGCGCTATGTCGATGCCAAGATTCTGCCGGGCTATGCGGCGGTGGAGCGCGGCAGCCTGGTGGGGTACTCGTTCTTCGTTTATGAAGGCAGCAAAGGCGTGATTGGCGACCTGTTTGTGTCGCCGCGGCGGACAGATGCGCGCGCCGTCGAGGTGCGGCTGCTCGATCACGTGATTGAAACGTTGCAACAGTCGCCAGGAGTGCATCGCGTGGAGGCGCAGTTGCTGGCGCATGACACGGGAGAAGTCGCCGAGCCGTTCATGAGTAACGGGTTTCAGCGCTTTCGCAGGCTGTTTCTGGCTCTGGACCTGGCGGGTCAAGAAGGCGAAGACTGCGCCCGCGCGTCCCTGAAGGATGTCGCTATTCGGCGCTGGACGGAGCAGGACTATCAGCCCGCGGCGGGCATCATTACCGCTGCGTACCGCGCGCACATCGATTCGGAGATCAACGACCAGTACCGCACCAACGCCGGGTCGTTGCGCTTTCTGAACAACATCGTGCGCTTTCCGGGATGTGGCGTGTTCGATGCGGAGGCGTCGTTTGTGGCGATTCATCAGCCGACGAATTCGCTGATTGGTCTGATCCTGTGCTCGCGGGTGCGCGACGATGTGGGACACGTGACCCAGGTGTGCCTGCTTCCGGAGTACCGCGGCGAGGGCATTGGCGAGGCCTGATGGCGGCGACGGGCAACGCGCTGCGGCGCGCAGGTTCAATCTGCTGACGCTGACGGTGACGGAGGCGAATCATCGCGCTGTGGAGCTGTATCGCAAGCTGGGCTTCGAGAAGCGGGTGTTCGATGCGTTTGTGTGGGAAGGGTGAGAAGACAGTGGTCAGTGGTCAGTGGTCAGTTTCGGATCGGCTGAGCCGCAGTCCGACCACGATCTGGCTGACAACTGACAACTGATCACTGACACACTGTTTTTCAATGTTTCAGCAGCCACATCGCCCACGAGGCCACGATGACTCCGCCGACGAAGAGGGCGAAGCAGTAGGCGCCGTAGCGAAGCATTTCGCGCGTGGTGTTGCGCTGGGTGATGCCGAACACGGTGGAGGCGCAGGCGGCGAAGACGACAGCAGCGGTGAAGTGCGAGAGTTCGAAGGTCATTGTTTCTTGCCGATCGCGATGTGGTAGGCGTCAACCGCGGAGATGATGTTCAGCAATCCGGCGACGACGATGTACTTGGTGCCGTAGTCGGCCACGGCGCGCTGAATGTTGCCGGCGCCCCAATCCATGGCGCGCGCGATGAAGTAGAGCAGCCCGGAGCCGATGTCGCCGACGAAGCCGAGGATGTCGAGCAGGTCTCCGGTGTTGAAGGCGTAAACCTTGCCCTGCATGCCGAGGCCGGCGAAGAACATGATGAAGACGGCGAGCATGAGCAGCAGGCCGCGAATCCAGCGGCGCTGAATGAAATGGCCGAGGCCGGGAAGCAGCCATCCAGCAAGAGGGGCGATGATCGCCATGGTGCTGGTGGCGGCGTCGACTCTTTGGCACGCGCGCCGGCGGTTGTGTTTTGTACGTTCGCCATCAGATGAGCACCAGGTCATTCTGGATCCGCCCGGTGACTTCGGCCTTGCCGTTGCGGATCATCATGTCGATTTCGCTGCGCACGCCGAAGTCCGGCAGGTAGACGCCGGGCTCGACCGAGAAGCAGGTGTTGGGCAGAATCAGCGCGGTCGTCTTTCGTCTCGAGATTGTCGAGGTTGGCGCCGTTGCCGTGAATGTCGGAGGTAATGGAGTGCCCGGTGCGATGAAAGATCTGCGGGCCATATCCCTTGCTGACGATGAAGTCATGGACCGCCTGATCGACTTCCCATCCGCGAATCTTCTTGCCGGCGTCGAATGCTTCCTTCACCTTGCGAATGCCGACGTCGCGAGCGTCGCGCACGATGGTGAAAATTTCGCGCTGCTTGTCGCTGGGCGCTCCGATCACGCCTGTCCAAGTGATGTCGTAGAAGACGGAGTCGGGCTCGTCGCACTTGGCCCAGATGTCGAGCAGGACGAAGTCGCCTTGCTTGATCGGCGCTGATGTCGCTGCGGTGGGCTCGTAGTGCGGGTCGCCGCTGTTGGCGTTCACGCTGACGTTGGGCGGATCGCAGGTGATGAGGTCTTCGCGGCGGAAGGCTTCCATGATCCACTGCTGAATCTCGTATTCGTGGGTGCCGCCGTTGCGCACGCGGCGTCCGATTTCCTGAAATGCCCCAGCGGTAATCGCGTCAACCTTGGCCTGGGCCTTGTAGTGGGAGGCGATTTGCGCGTCGGTCAGCGTGGCCTCGAAGCGCGCGACGAGGTTGGCCGAGGTCTCGATCTCCTTGCCGAAGCTGCGCACCAGTTCCAACATGCCGGCGTCCACCAGCGAGATGTAGGGAATCTGGTTGTTGGGCGAATACTGCATGACCACCTTGCGGTAGGGCTTCACCATGGATTCGAGGTTGGCCCAAAGCTCTTCCCATGCCGAGTATTCCAGCTTGCGGCCGGGGAGCGAGTCGAGATGGTGGCTCTCGATGCGATGCACCAGCTTGACCGGCTCGCCGTCGGCAGGGATCAGGTAAAACCAGCGACGGGTGGTGAGGCGGTCGGGCGGCAGTCCCAGCACGCGGTAGGCGATGGGATCGCGATGATGATGGTCGTAAAAGAGCCAGGCTTCGTGGTGGCCGTCGCGCAGGGCGGCTTGAATTTCGGTTAGGTTCATGCGGTTTCCATTGTAAACGACCGAGCGAAAACAAAGGCAGCCACGGATTTGCACGGATAAACACGGATTATTTTGGCCTTTTTTTCATCCGTGTGGATCCGCGAGAATCCGCGGCGGACGTTTTGGATTTCCCCATCACTCGCAGTTTTTCAATGGCTGGCAGCGTTTCGCAGGCGGTCCGAAGACCAGGCGCGGCGTGCGATCGCGAATCGTCATCAGGTAGGCGACGGTTTGCTTGGGATTGGCTTTGGCGGCTTCGCGCAGCAGCCATCCCAGGCCTTTCTGCACCATGTCGTCGTCGCTGGTCAACAGCAATTCGGTGATGCGTTGGATGTGGTCGAAGTTCTTGTGCTGGCGCGTGCTGTGAATCAGGCTGACAGCGGCGGCGCGTTGGTGCCAGATGCTCTTCTTCTTCGCCCACCTCGGCGGTCGCGCGAGGTAGTGCATCATCGGCCGCGACCATAGGGCCGATGAGGTAGTGGACGAGCGCATCGTGGTCGGCCCAGGAGGCCGACGCGGTCGAGCCAACTTTCGAAGAGCTTGAACTCGCTGCGGCCGAATTGCGGCAGTCATGCCTTCGAGCAGCATCACCGCGAAGGCTTTCTCTTCCAGTATCTCGCCGCGAAAAAACTGATCGGCGACCAGCAGCAAATATGGCAAACCTGCTCGGCGAGGATGGCGCGACGGAATCGTTTGGCGACTTTGCGCAATTCGGCCGTGTACCATCCGCGCGACTTCACTTCGTGCTTGAAGAAGTGCTGGACTTCTTCGGTGTGCGGCGCCGAGCCGCCATTCTTCAGGACGGTGCGAATATGGGCGGCGATGTAGGCGGGTGGCTTTTGAGATTTTGCGCACATAGGTTCGGCCTCGAGGCAACGGCGACCAGAAAAAGAATATCACCCCCTCCCCCCGTGGCCCTTTGGAATCAATGAGATGTCGCACGATTGCCGTGCAAGTTTGCAGGAATAAGTAACTTACTCTACTTAATAGAAAACATTGGACTTACGATATCGAATTCCGCTTCAAACATCAGCTCGGGTAAACCGCGCTTTGCAATATTTCAAAGGACAATTCAGGGCCGCGTTTTGAGCGCGGCCGACCAGGGACACCAATCCCTTGCCTCACGATTATTTTTACGCGTCGGGTTGGAATGAGGGAAGGACGTGGGACACAGGGGCGTGTGATACGAGCGATTACTGTATCCGGTAGACGGGCCGGAGTGCCGCCGGGTTAAAACCCGGCTCCCTTCAAAAAGCCCTGCTGGACGCGGCGCTGAAGCGCCGCTCTACCATGTTTGGCGTATCCCGTAGCCGAGCGGGAGTGCCGCCGGGCTGAAGCCCGGCTCAATCTTTCTGATACGCGTTGACGCCGACCTGAAGGTCGGCTCTACCGTTCTGATACGCGATGAAGCAGCGCTAAAGTGCCGCTCTACCATAACGCCACAGGCTACGAGCGCAGGCGAAAAGCGAAAAGCGAAAAGCGCCCGGCTTCTCTCGCTATCGGGCTTGCTCCGCCGCTCTCGGCATCATCACCCTGTCATACACCAACAACAGTACCGCCGTCAGCACGCCGACAGCGACAATGACCCACCACATGCCTGCGGGTTCGTGCTTGACTTCGCCGAAGTGGTGAATCAGGAATCCTCCAAACTCGCCGCCGATGAGCGAGCCGATCCCCAGCGGCAGAAAGGCGAAGCCCATATAGGTGCCCTGCTGTCCTTCCGGAGCCAGCCGCGAAACATAGTCGTAATACCGCGGAGACATCACGATTTCGCCCAGGGCGACGGCGATCAGCGTCAGCACTGCGCCCAGTCCTGATCGGCATCAAAATCAGGAAGATCCAGCCCAGCGCGGTGATCAGTGTGCCGATGGTAATCGCCATCAAGCGGAGCGACCTTCTGCATGAGCAGCGTGATCACCACAGTCAGCGCAATCACCACGATCGGCCCAGTCATCAGCAGCAGTTCGGTATCGATTGTCGGGTTGATGTAGTTGTGAACGTATAGCGGCAAGGTGAGGAACTCCTGCCAGTACACGATCCAGTAGCCGGTGAAGATCGCCAGGAACAGCATGAAGCGCGGGTTCGAGAGCACCGTCAGGAAGTTCCTGCCGGCCTGCGCCAGAGAGGCGTCTGCATTCTCGCTCGCGGTTCGGTTCCGGAAGAAGATCAGCACGCCCAGGAACATCAGGAACACGCTGAGCGGCGGCCACACGAAAACGTTTTCCACGCTCATCCGCGGTGGACGTAGGACGCCACGAAGGGGCCGGCAGCGCCGCCGATGTTCACCAGCGTGTAGTAGATGGAGTAGCCCACGGAGCGCACGTTTTCCTTGCGACGCGCGCGCCGTGGTGCCCACAACCGTCGGCTTCACCAGAGCCACGCCAAAAGCCGGCAGGGCCAGAACGAATGCCACCAGTACCCCCAGCGGCACTGCGTTTCGCACCGGCAGCAGCCAGGCTGCCCCAGCGAGCCCAGCAAGAAATAGGCGCAGCCAGGATCAAGTACGCCAGCGCCAGCGCCCGCGGAATCCCATGCTGTCGGCCAAGAGCGCCGCCGAATACCGGCAGAAACCAAACCAGTCCGCCAAAGAAGCCGGTGAGACGTGCTGGCCTGCTGCGTAGGGAAACTCAAGGTTTCGTGCAGATAGCGCGCCAGCGACGCGAACGCCGCGTAGTAGGAAAGCCGCTCGAACAGCTCGCTGATGTTGGCGACCCAGAACGGACGCTCGAAGCCGGTGCGAATGTCGTGCCAACGCTGGGCAAAGCTCAAATGGTTCTCCTTCGTACTCAGCTGAAACGCAATTTTCACCACAGGAGGCACGGAGGGCACGGAGGAAATCCAAATAGAAAATTACTCCGTGTTCTCCGTGCCTCCGTGGTGAATCCATTTCTACCGTCAGCCGAGGAGCACGCGCAGTTTTTCTTCCACTTGCGCGGCCTGCATGCCCGCAACGCGAATCAATTTTTGGCGGCTGGATTCTCCGGCGGCTATCGTAACTGACGAACGCGCAACATTCAAAAAATTCGCGAGGAACGCGATGCAGGCCTCGTTGGCGCGGCCTTCCACGGGAGGGGCGGTCAGCGCTACCTTCAGCGCGTCGCCGACTACCCCGGTGATGGCGTTTTTACGCGCGCGCGGGTGAACCTTCACCTGGAAGGTCGCACCTGCGGGAGTGTCGTGAATGGGGATCATCGGTTGGAACCCAGTTCATAGAGTGCTGGTGAGGAAATTCGAATTCCCTCAGGGGCTAAAGCCCACTGTCTGGAGCGCCTAGACCGGCACGGCTGAAGCCGTGCCCCTTCAAATCGCATTGACCCATGATAAGTCGCGCCCGTCGGCGTTTCGCGAATAGGGATCATGGTCTGGGGCGCGTGCCGAAGATCGCCGTTCCGATGCGTACGCAGGTCGAGCCTTCTTCGATGGCGACTTCAAAGTCGTGCGACATGCCCATCGAGAGCGTGTCGAAGCTGACGGACGGGAGCTTGCGTGCCGCGAGTTGTTCGCGCAGTTCGCGCAACTTGCGGAAGTATGGCCGGGCGCCTTCGGGGTCCTCGGTGAAGGGCGGGACGGTCATCAGGCCGCGAATGCGAAGGTTCGTCCAGGTCGGTGCTTGGCTGAGTATGGCGTCGATCTCCGGCGAATCCGGCGCGAGGCCGCTCTTGGCTTCCTCGCCACCGACATTAATTTCGATCAGGACGTCGACTGTCTTGCCGAGTTTCTGCGCCGCGTCGTTCAGTCGCTGAGCCAGTTTGGCGGAGTCGATGGAATCGACTGCGTGGAAGATTTCCGCTGGCCCTTGGCGGCTCTTGTTCGATTGCAGATGGCCGATCATGTGGAATTCGGCGTCTTTCAGTCCAGCAAGTTGAGGGAATTTGTCAGCGAATTCCTGCACCCGGTTCTCGCCAAAGAGCCGCTGGCCTGCCTGCGTACGCCTCAACGATTGCTGCGGCGGGAAAGGTCTTGCACACGGCCATCAGGGCGATGTCGTTCGGGTCGCGACCGGCGCGTTGAGCGGCACGCTGGATGCGGTCGTGGATTTCGAAAAAGTTGGAAGCGATGCTCACGGAAATCCAAGTCTAAAGCAAAAGGCGTGGATGATCTCGGTGCCTTTTGCGGACTAAAGTCCGCGAATGATTCGGTATGGACCTCTTAGCGGTACGGCTGAACAGGCTGCGGAAAAGGTCAGAAAAGCAGATCCCTCGGAGGCTAAAGCCTCCTCGGGATGACGAATATAAAGGACTTGAACGCTGACCTAAAGGTCAGCTCTACCAAGAACCGCTTTTCCCCGCAGCTTGTGAAGCCGTGCCCTTTCAAATCGGCTACATGATCGCCGTCGGCGGCGCTGGCTCATCCGGACGCCCGGCATTCGCCAGCGGCACGCGAATCATGACCACCGCCAGAATCACCAGCATGATGAATCCAGAGAATACGCTGGGGTGCTTAAAGATCTCCGGCAGGTGCCACTGCTTGTAGGCAAACACCGCGATGACAATCCCCATCAGCGCCTCCCCCGCGATGAAGCCAGATGCGGTGAGCACTCCTGCATTTTCTATTCGCGCCTTCTGAGCGTCGTTGAAGTCCCCGCGATCGCGCAGTGTGTCGGTAATCCATCGAATCACGCCGCCCACGAAGATGGCAAAAGTTGTTTCCAGCGGGAGGTACATACCCACCGCGAACAGCATTGGGCTGCGCACGCCAAGCATGATCAGCGCAATGCCCATCAGCACGCCGACCACGATCAGCGGCCAAGCCATTTCGCCGCCCACGATGCCCTTGGCCAGCATGGCCATCAGACCTGCCTGCGGCGCCGGCAGTTGACGGTCGCCGAAACCGATTCCGCCGAGGTTGATATTCGCCTGGTTCAGCAGCAGTAGCACCGGGAACAGCGCGAAGCTGGCCACGGCTACGCCCATGAAGTCACCAAGCTGCATCTTGCTGGGAGTGCCACCGAGGATGTGTCCGACCTTCAGGTCTTGCAGCATCTCGCCCGCCACCGCCGACGACACGCAAACCACGGCAGCGACACCGAGCACCGCTGCCACTCCCGGCATGCCGGAGACGCCGATGACCACCATGAGCAGTGCGGCAATGATGAGCGTCGCCAGGGTGAGTCCGGAGATAGGGTTGTTGGACGAGCCGATCATGCCGACCAGATTTCCCGAGACGGCGGCGAAGAAGAAGCCGACGATGATCATGACGACGGCCGCCACGATGCCGCCCTTCACCATTCCGGAATAGCTGGTGTACAGGACCATCATGCAGACCAGCACCAGCGCCAGTCCACCGAAGACGATCTTGGCACTGAGATCGCGCTGGGTGCGTGCCGTGCCCGCATGCGCCGCCGCCGATTTCTTCAAGTCTGAGACCGCGCGCTTCATGCCGATGCCAAGGTTCTTGCGCATGCGGAAGAGCGTGTAGCACGCGCCGACCATCATTCCGCCAACGGCAATCGGGCGCACGATGAAGCTCCAGACGGCGGCAGCCTGTCCGGCCCAAAACGTCTGGTCAGGAGTGGCACCAGCGGGCAGGAATTGCGCGACAAAGCTCGGACCGCCAAGGAACAAAATCAGCGGAACCAGCAAGCCCCAGGCGACCACACCGCCGGAGAAGTTCAGCGAAGCCAACTTCGGTCCGATGATGTAGCCCACGCCAAGGTACGCAGGGCTGATCGCAGGAGCGGAAAACGCGGTGGCAGCGCCGGCGCTCAGTGTCGGCGCGGTGGCCGAACGTCCCATGCGCACGAAGCTCTTGCCATACGTACCGACGTTCACGAAGAAATCTTTGCTTGGGTTGAATAGCTTAAACTGGCCGAGCAGATAAACCAGGCCGCCGAATCCCATGTTGCCGAACAGAATCTTCGCGGCCTTGCTGCCCTGCTGTCCGGCGATGTGGATTTGCGAAGCCGCTACTGACTCAGGGAAGGGAAGTTCAGGATCTTCCACCATTACCCGCCGCAGCAGCGTAACGAACAGAATGCCCAGCACCCCGCCCACCAGCATCAGGATCGACGACTTCAGGTAGGCGTGCTGAAAATCGAACACCGGCCACGCGCCGGAAATTACGAAAGCCGGGATGGTGAAAATTGCGCCCGCCGCCACCGATTCACCGATCGAGCCCACGGTTCGAGCGATATTCTCTTCGAGGATCGACCCTTTCATGACCCGCAGTACGGCCATGCCAATTACAGCGGCAGGATAGGTCGCGGCGATCGTCATTCCGGCGCGCAGCCCCAGGTAAGCGTTGGCTGCGCCCAGCACGACCGTCATGACGAGGCCTAGAAGTACGGCGCGGAGCGTGAACTCCGGCATAGTTGTGTTCTCAGGAACGTAGGACCGGAACGCCTTTCCCGGTGCCGAAGTGGTCGTACTCATAGAAGAAGACCTCGCGTTGAGCCCAAATAACTGTGTCGGCGCAAGTTAGCATGCCGACAATGCTTCGTACAAGTGTCTGCTCATCGCCTCGGCCGTTGAGTATCGAAGCCACGCCGCCGCCGCGATGAAATCTCGGTGAATCCCAGCTAGACGAACCACAGCCCGCATTGCACCAAAATAGCGAAGTCAATATACTGGCTTTGTTAGTGCGTTCGGCCTTATGGCAGCGCATGAAGCGCTTCCGGGGGCCGGCTCCAGCGACCGGAGGAATGTCTTCAGCAGTCGTGCGACCCTAAATCGCCAGCGACGAATGCAGCGCGCCGAGCAGCGTTCCTTCCTCGTCGCGCCAATGTTGACCGTAGTCCGCAGTGTTTTTTCTGTCCTCTTTCCCTCCGAATGCCGTCTCTGCAGTATTCCCCTCACAAATATTTCTCGCCTTCCGGTATGCCCGGAGTGCCTCGACTCGATTGAACCTATCCGCGTGCCGCAATGCGTGCAATGCGGCGAACGCCTGCTGCCGGCGCAGTTGCTACGTGGTGATGGCCGTTGCCAGGGCTGTCACGAGTTTGAGCCGCAATTCGATCGCGCCGTTTCGTACGCCGAATACGCCGGGGCCTTGCGTGGGCTCCTCCATCTGCTGAAGTACGACCGCGTGCTTCCGGCTGCGCCCGTTTTGGCGAGCATGTTGGCCGAGGCGATCACGCAACTCGATCGCGATGACGACGTTTCGCCGCTGCTGGTTCCCGTTCCGCTGCACGCGAGCAAGCGCGGCGAGCGAGGATTCAACCAGGCGGAGCTGATCGTGCGCGCGGCCGTCAAGCAGTTGCCACGACCTCTCGAAATCGCAACGGTATTGAAGCGGCGGCGTCCGACGCACTCTCAAGTCGGACTGACGCGCGAAGAGCGAGTAGCCAACATGCGTGACGCCTTTGGCGTCACCGCGCCCGAGCGCGTGAAGGGCCGCACCGTGATCCTCGTCGATGATGTGATGACCACGGGAACCACGGTCGCCGAGTGTGCGCGCGTGCTGAAAAAAGCCGGCGCCGAACGAGTTTGGGCAGCCACGGTGGCCCGCACCCTCAAGAGTGTGGTGTTACCGCAGGCTGTCGAATACGGGGAAGAGGAGGCTCACGAAGCAGTCGAGATGGCTGCTTCGGTTTAGTGCGATATGTCCATGGCAGCTCAAAGCACGGCGTCCCGATACGGAAAGTCACTGGCCGGCTGCATGCACGATGCACGGGTGAACACGGAGGAGCGTATGCACCGCTCCCCGATGCACGCTCCCGTGCTGGTGCTGAACGCATCGTATGAACCCATCAACGTGTGCGCAGCCCGGCGCGCCGTCATCCTGGTGCTCAAAGGCGTGGCGATGATGGAAGAGGAAAACGGGCAGCATTTGCATGCCGCGCGCATCGCCATCAACGTTCCGTCGGTGATTCGCCTGCTGGAATATCGCCGCATCCCGCATCAGACGCGGGCGCTGTCGCGCAAGAACATTCTGCTGCGCGACCGCAACACCTGCCAATACTGCGGCAAGATTCTGGCTGCGGGTGAACTGACGCTTGACCACGTGATTCCGCGCTCGCGCGGTGGTGCGTCGAGCTGGGAAAACCTCGTCGCCTGCTGCCACAACTGCAATCGCCGGAAGGGAAATATGCTGCCCAACGAGGCCAACATGCGGCTGACGCGCGAACCCCGCGCCTTCAACCTGCACACCAGTCGCCACATCATGCGGCTGATGGGCCGCTCTGACTCGAAGTGGCAGAAGTACTTGTATTACTGAAG
>CAVVNW010000026.1:0-168296 GCA_963749635.1 uncultured Acidobacteriaceae bacterium | reverse complement strand
CATGCGTCCCGACAGCCACCTGCACATCGTGCCCTTCAACGGCGGCAAGGCCCGCCTGATGAACTGCAACACCGCGCTGATGAATTCGTGGCACACGTTTTCGCCGAATGGCCGCTGGATGGCGTTCTCCTCGAAAGCACGCTCGCCCTACACGCGGCTCATGCTGACCCACATCGACGCCAACGGAAACGACACGCCCGCCATCATCGTGGACAACACGACCGCCGCCAATCGCGCGGTGAATATCCCCGAGTTCCTCAACGTGCCGTCCGACGGCCTGGCGAAGATCGATCCCGAGGCCACCAACTTTTTCCGCTACTTCAATCAGGCATATGAACTGATGGAGAACAACCGCATCAACGAAGCCGTTCCGCTGTTGCGGCAGGCCGTGGCCAGCGGTTCCGACGATCCGATCGGACACTACGCGCTGGCTACCGCGCTCGCGCAAACCGGCGAAGATCGTGAGTCGGTGGACGAATATCGCAAGGCCCTCGCACTCAACTCGAATCCTCCCGCCGCGTGGTACGACCACCTCGCTGTCTCGCTCACCCGCACCGGCGATTTGCCCGGCGCGGCAGAAAACCTGCGCGCATCACTGAAACTCGATCCCTCCGATGCCGGCACGGAAGACAATCTCGGCACGGTGCTCTGCGAGATGGGACAAACCGACGAAGGCTTCCAGCATCTGCGCAAAGCCATCGCCATGGCTCCCGATTACCCCGAAGCCTACAACCATCTAGGTTGGGAGCTGGCCAAGGCTGCGCAAACCGGCGAAGCCGTCACCCAACTGAACGAGGCCATTCAACTCCGCCCAAGTTCGGTCGAGTATCGCGTCAATCTTGGCTACGTGCTCGCCATGCGCGGCGACTTCGCTGGCGCGGTGCCGGTGTTCGAGAAAGCTGTTGAGTTGAGCGAAGGCAAAGACTGGCGCTGCCTCGACATGCTCGCCGGCATCTACGCTCAGCTTGGCCGTACCGCCGACGCAGTTCGTACTGAGAAGCGGGCGCTCGATCTGGCTGCTCAGCAACACAACGAAAAACTAGAGCAGCACCTGGCAAGCAATCTCGCGCGCTACGAGCAAGCCGCGACACAGGTTCGATAGTAGAACGGTTTTGCGTCAGGGCACGACTTCAGAGGCTGCTGAAAGACTCGCTTTGGACGACGTTTTGAAAGGGCACAGCTTTAGCTGTGCCGTACAAGTTCTTTATATTTGTCATCCCTCGCGGACTTTAGTCCGCGGGGGACCTGCTTTTAAGCATCTGCGGTACCCGCCTTACCCCGGCACAATCACCCGCAGCGCATCCCGCTTCACCCCGATTTCCACCGGCGTCGGGCACACATATTCCCCGTCAGCAAAGATCTCCATCACCGGATCGGTCTGAATGCGCACTCGCGTCGCCTTCCAATAGTCCACTTCTTTCATGCCGATGTGCCGTCCGCTGAACACCACATGAAACAGCCGCAGCAGTCTTAGCTTTCCAAGTTGGCGAACGAAGCACGTATCGAGCAGGCCGTCGTGCAGGTCCGCCCGATGAGTGAGCCGCATGCCACTGCCGTAGCGCGGCCCGTTTCCCACAGCAATAAGCATGCCGGGCTCGCGCACTGGGGTCCGCCAGTGGCCGTCAATTTCCAACGACACGGTGACTTGCGGCGGACGAAATCCCGCCAGCGTCTGCACTAGCGCGAAGACATATCCGCCATGCGAGCGCAGCCAGCGCGGATGCTCCATCGTCTGCCGGCAAATGACAGCGTCCAGCCCCGTTCCGGCGATGCCCGCGAAATAGCTGGTGCGCGATGCTTCGCGCTCGGCGTCAAGCCAGCGGCGCGCCTGCGAGTGTTCAATGCGCGGCCCCAGTTGCGGCAAGTCGCGGCGCGGGCCGTCGGGGACAAAGTGCAACGTCTCCAGCGATTCGCCCTCCCATGGCTCATCGACGTCAATTTCGTCCGTGGCCGGCAGCATCTCAGCGGCCTCATACGCATGCAGCGGCTGTATGGTACCAAGGTCGATCAGCCGCGCATTACTGCGCGTCTCGCAAAATCGCTTCCACGCCGCCAGCGCCTGCTCGACGCTCTCGATCCCCAAGGTCGCCGCGAAATCATTCGCGCTGCCCATAGGCACCGTCAGCGTCGGCGTCTTGTGCAGCGCCAGTGTGCCCAGGTGACGGTGTAGCGTGCCATCGCCGCCAAAAATCAATGCCGCGTCCGGTTTGTCGGTGGGATCGAGCTCGTTGCCGGTAAAAATATTCGCGCCCGGCAGCTCAAACGACCGGACGTCGTGCTCTTTCGCGAAAGGTGCCAGCATGGCAACGGCGCGCACCGCGCAAGGGTCTCACGCCTCAGCAAAAAATCAAAATTGGGACGAGTCCCCAACTTTTCACAACTTCCCGTGGTGCCAAGTGCCTAGAATAGTCGTCTAAGGAAGCATCGATCGGCCACCGTCTGCGAGGAGGCACCCCATGCAGCGCAGAGAGTTCATCGTCAACACTTCCCTGGGACTCGGGGCCGCCTGGCTGGCGCGCCAGTCCATCCTCAACGCGCTCGCCGATACCCAACTTCCCCGTAAGTACGCCGCCACCGACACCGTTAGCCTCGGCAAGACCGGCATCAAGACCAGCCGTCTCGCCATGGGAACCGGTACTGTTGGCTTCGCCAAACACTCCAATCAAACCGCACTCGGCGTCTCCGGTCTCTCCGCGCTCTTGCTCAACGGCTACGATCACGGACTGCGTTTCTTCGACGCTGCCGATTCCTATGGCAGCCACCCCCACGTCGCCGCCGCGCTCAAGCAACTCCCGCGCGACAAGGTCACGATCATGACCAAGAGCGACACCCGCGATCCCCAGCAGATGCGCGCCAACCTCGACCGCTACCGCCGCGAGCTGGGCACCGACTACATCGACATCGTGCTCATGCACTGCATGACCGAGGGCGACTGGACCGAGCAATACAAGGGCACCATGGACGTGCTCTCCGAGGCGAAGCAGAAGGGCATCATCCGCGCCCACGGCTGCTCCTGCCACACTATCGAGGCGCTGCGTGCCGCGGCTAAGTCTTCGTGGGTCGAAGTGGACCTCGTCCGCATCAATCCCATCGGCTCGCACATGGACGCCGATCCCGACATCGTCATCAGCGTCATCCGCCAGATGAAGTCGTCCGGCAAGGGCATCGTCGGAATGAAAGTCCTCGGCCAGGGCGACCTGCGCAATCGACAAAGCGAAGCCATCAAGTACGCGCTGTCATTGAACCTGCTCGACGCCTTCACCATCGGCGCCGAAAACAAGACCGAGCAAGACAACCTGATCCAGCGCGTCGCCGCAGCGTAGGCACTTCTTCAAAGACCACTCGACTTGCTGCGACGAAGTAGTGGCACTCCCCTCATGTCTAAATTCCACAACCTCGATTTGGCTTAACATCGTCAAATAATCATGCTTATTCGTCTCGCTTTGTTATCTCGAGTCTTTTTGGCTTTATTGTCCCTGCCGGCTTTGGTCTATGCCGAGACGGCCGCTTTCGATCTGCCTGGTCCTCGCATCGAGGTGCGCGTGACGCGGGGCAATAAGCAGTTGCCGATCTCGCAGGTCCCCAACCTACAGGAAGGTGACCAGCTCTGGCTGCATCCGGCGTTTCCAGAGACGCAAAGCGCTCACTATTTGCTGATCGCCACGTTTCTTCGTGGAGCGACCAATCCGCCTCCCGAAAACTGGTTCACCAAGATCGAGACTTGGGACAAGCACGTGCGCGCCGATGGCGTGGTCGTGACGGTTCCCAAAGGTGCTGAGCAGGCATTGCTATTTCTCGCTCCCGAAACAGGCGGCGACTTCGGTACGTTGCGCACCACCGTGCGCGGCAAGCCGGGGGCCTTCGTGCGCGCCACGCAGGATTTGGATCGAGCCAGCCTCGACCGCTCGCGGCTCGACGTGTACCTGGGCGCAGTCAAGCACGCGTCCGACACCGATCCCTCCGAGTTGAAGGAGAAATCGACGCTGCTCGCGCGCAGTCTGAACATCAAGGTCGACAACAAGTGTTTTGAGAAGCCCGAAGAACAGCAGTTGCCTTGCCTGATGCAGAACTCCGACCAACTTGTGCTCGACGATTCCCACAGCCAATCGATGGTTGCCGAGTTGGCCTCGGGGCCCTCAGCCGATTTGGTCGGTCAGCTCAGCACCACGCCCTGGGCCGGAGGCGGCTTTTACAGTCCATACGTAGGAGCGATTGTGGACGTCGTCCGGCTGACCACGAGCCTTCGCACCGCCGAGTACCAGTACATTCCCGCGCTGGCGCTGTCAAAAACAGATTTGCTCAACCTCGATCTCAACGCTGCACCCTCGTTTCGCAAGCCGAAGTCGGTGCTGGTGATTGGATTGCCTCCGGTGGCCGCTGCACAACTGCCGCCGCTGCGCGCTGTCGATCCCAAATCCGTGAACTGTTTGCAGCGTTCTTCACTGGTTCTGCCTGCAGAAGGCGCACCGCTGGTGTTCTCCACGAATCTTGCTCACGATCTTGTTCTTCGCGTCTGGAGCAAGTCGGGCACTTCCATGGACCTGCCGGTGAAGGCTGACGCGGCGCGCGGCGGTTTCGTAGTCGACACCGACACCGTGAAAGGCAAGGACCTCGATCCGGAGCTGAGTGGGACTCTGCGCGGGCAGTGGGGATTTGAATCCTTCGAAGGGCCGGTGTTCCATATGCGGACGGCGCACGCGGCTTCATGGACGATCGCGACAGCCGACCAAAGCGCGCTGGTCGTGGGACGCGACGACGTGCTGCACCTGCACTCGGACGCCGCGGCTTGCGTCGAGGAGGTGAGTGTCGAGGATCAGCACGGCCAAAAACTCAAAGCGACGCAAAAGATGATCAATCCTGCCGAGCTGCAAGTTGAGATCTCGTTGAAGGACGCGGCGCCGGGACCGCTCACCCTGCGAGTCAAACAATTCGGATTGGCGAAGCCCGACGAAGTCGCGCTGCACAGCTATTCGGAAGGCGCGCGCTTGGATAGTTTCGCCATCGATGCCGGTGACCGTCAGGGAGTACTCAAGGGCAGTCGTCTGGATGAAGTCGCAAGTCTGCAACTAAACGGAATCCAATTTACGCCCGCGGGACTGAATCGCGCCGGCCATGAAGATGAATTGCAGGTGTCGACGCCAGGTTCGGCGGATGTCGCCGGACTCCACTCCGGAGACAAGCAGACGGCGCATGTCTCGCTGAAGGACGGCCGTGTGCTGGATGTTACTGCCACAGTCCAGTCGCCTCGACCAAAACTGACTTTGCTCAACAAGAATATCGAGCCGGACGCGACAACCAACTCGTCAGCTATTCAACTTCAAGGTCAGGACGAGCTGCCGCAGAATGCGAAGTTGTCTTTTTCGCTGAAGACGCAGGTCCCAGAGACCTTCCCACGCGACGAGAAAATCGAGGTCGCGACTGAGGATGAATCCGTCCACGTCCTTCTCGGCGTCGCCGACGGAACTCTCACCCTCCAGGACTCACATACCGTCCTGGCATCACTCGATCCCTTGAAGAGTTTTGGCCCCTCGGCTTTCGGGCCGCTGCGCTTTCGGCCGGTTGACGCGAACGGCGAGAAGGGAGACTGGCAACCGCTGGTGACGTTGGTCCGGCTGCCGACCCTGAAAGAACTGCGCTGCCCCGACGCTTCCGATCAACAATGCACTTTGCAGGGAACGGGCTTGTATCTGCTGGACTCCGTCGCAACCGACGCTCAGTTTCAGCAGAGCACTCCGGTGCCCGATGGTTTCGCCGGGTCGACACTAAGTGTGCCCCATCCTACAGGGGCCGAGTTGTACGTCAAGCTGCGCGACGATCGAACGGCGGTAAACAAGGTGATTCTGCCCGTCGTGTCGGAAAAATGATGAACAATCATCCATAAATCGCCGATGCTTCAGCGCGAAAGGGGTAGAGCGCCACTCTACAGGCTGCCGACAAACTCGTTTCCGCGACTGGTTCGTATCAGGGCATGACTTCAGTCATGCCGCGAAGCGTTGAAAAATAGGTCTCGGGCTTTAGCCCCTGAGGGCACTTCCAACGGCGAGGATGACTCTCTTATCGATCTGCCCAATCCGCGGTTGCTTTTGGCTTTCGCGTCTTATCACACGCCTCTGTGTCCTGCGTCCTATCCTGTCCGAGCCCCGGTCTGCTAAAAAGACGGTCGTGAGGCAAGAGGATTAGTGTGCCTTTACTCTCACCACCGCCGCGGCGGGCTCGTATGTTGCTCTTTGACAATCGAAAGTATGACTTGTATGACAACTGTGTGTATGAAAAGTATGACAAGTATGACAGTTTCCAGGCAGAAAACGGCCAATTTGGGCTGCTAAGTACTACGGGCAGATATGGATACGTATAACTACTTATGGAATCAGCCACTTACGCGCAATTTACCCCTAAACCATTGATTTCAAAGGAGTGCGATTCCTTCTTCGTCAAATGTTTTGTGTGTTTCTTTCGCTCTCTCTAAGTTATTGATTCTACGTGGAGCCGCGATCGGCACTCCGCACGTAATCTGAGCTCGACTGCCCAAAACCCGCAATCGTTTGCGCAGATTCACTTGGTCCCGGCCGGGGCGCTCTTCCCGGTCAATTGCCGAATCAGCTCCACCTCGTGTTCCCGATACGGCGTCCCATCCGTCTTGAACACGTCGTGAAACCACACCGGAGGCTGCTTCAGAACGTACGGATGGTCCCACGATTCCCAGGGAAAATTGGTCTGTGTTTTGCCGTTCACCAGTCCCCAGTTGATGGCCCCAACGTGGTGCTTCTTCGCGATAGGCAACACACCGTCGAACGTGCTACCGGCCGAGCGAGCCATGTATTCGGTGCAGATGATCGGGCGGTGCTGCTTCTCCAGCCAGACCACCCGGCGCTCGAAGTTCTCTGGCCAACTGTAATTGTGGAACGTGATGATGTCCGAGTTCTGCAACTGGATCTTTTCCATGTCGGTTGGCCCTGACTTCGGCCAGTCGCCCTCCCACAACCCGCTGGTCAACGGCTGCGAGGGATTCGCCGACCGGGCCCACGCGAACGCCTGCGGCAGCAGCGCCTGCACCAGCTCGATCTTGTTCTTCGGCTCCTGCTGTTCGTAATAGCCGTATTGGAAGCCGCCCGGCTCGTTCCACACGTCCCAGGCGAGAATCCGTTGGTCGTTGGCGAACGCGCCCACGACTCCCACAACGTAGGACTTGAGCCGCGGATACTGCGACGCATCTTCCAGTGCTTTCGCTCCCGGGCTCTGCACCCACCCGGAGTTATGTACTCCCTGCATTGGCGCCCGCTGCGGACCGAGCTTGGGCAGCGGGTCCCAGCAGGAATCGAACAGCACCAGCACAGGTCGAATATGATGTTTGGCTGCGATCGTCAGAAACTGATCGATGCGCTGCTGGAACCCTTTCGGGTCCTGCTGCCACAGCAGATCATGCAGAAAGACCCGCATGGTATTCATGCCGAGCCCTTCGGCCCAGCCGAGCTCCTTGTCGATCTGCTTGGGATCGAACGTCTCTGCCTGCCACATCTCGAGTTCGTTGATGGCATCAGCGGGAATGTAGTTCGCACCGACCGGCCACGGTTGCTGCTGATACCAGGCGTTCGCTTTCTCCTCCGACCACCTCTGCGACGATTGCGCCGCCAAGAACGACGGCACACAAATGAATAGGAGAACGGACCACAACCCGATTCGTTTCATGAAGGTCCCTCACTTACGAACGCACAATCTAACACAGGCGCAGATGTTGAGATCTAGGCAACGAAAAGCGGTTTTGTTATCCTTAATGCACCTTCCTGAGAAGAGAACAACGTCCTCATGGGCCGGTACTTCCGTCCGGCAGGCGAAGATCTTACGACGGAGGAATACTCGAAATTCAATGGCTCCATCGAGCCAGGGAGATTGAAGATGAAGAAGTTTTCCATTGCAGTACTGGCAGTAACTCTCGCATTGGCGTGCGCGCTGTTCGCGGAAGATGTTGTCCATGCGGTGAGCGGCGTCGTGAAGAGCGTCGACAAGGACAGCAAGACTATGGTGGTCAAGACCAAGGACGGTACCGAGCAGACCATCAAGTGGACCGACAAGACGACCGTTGAGGGCGCCAAGGACGCTGGCAAGGGTACCGCCGACGCCAGCAAGGCCACCTACGACGGAGCCAAAGAAGGAACCAAAGTCACGGTGAAGTACACCGAAAAGGGCGGCGAAAAGACTGCCGTTGCCGTGAAGAGTGCTACCAAGGCTACGGTTGACGCTGTAAAGTAAATCGGTTTCAGCATCACGAATAAAGGGATGCCGAACGCGGCATCCCTGTTTTCCTTAACTCAAAACTCGTCGCCAGCTATTCGTCGCGCACGGCTGCGTGCACCATCGGCATGAGTTCCGCCGGAATGGAATCGAATCCATGGGCTTCTTTGGCATGAGCTGCGGCGGCCTGCATCAACTCTTCCATGGTGTCAGCCTTGGCGGTGAAATCACAATCCATTCCCACATCTTTGCAACTGATCGACTTTGCCATCGCGTCCTCTCTTTCTCGAGAAACATGAGTCCAACGAACTCAGACTGTACACCGTGTCAGCGAACTCCAGCAACCGTCCAGTTTTCGCTGTTCATGCAAGTTTCACACAAGCGCCTCAGATGGGATCTCGATCGGAAAGCTCGCAACCACAGCGTGTTAGCGGACGGATTACCCTTCCTTATGCGCACCATAAAAACAATCGATTTCCTCAACCTCCCGCTGACTTCTACACTTCAGGCATTCGCTACGAGTGATCGTAGGCAATCAAATCTCTAACCGCACGCGAGACCCGCAAAGGCACGCGATGGATTGACCGTCGGAATCACCGAGCCAGCAGCAAGACTGGCGAAAACGTGCTTCCCGCACAGTTTGTAACCTTTGCTGAATCGCGCCTTCGCAGAGCGCCAGGAAACGTGTTTCAGGTGGAGCTTCCCCCGTGGACTTCGACCAACTGACGACATTTCTCGAGGTGGTAAAGCAGGGCAATTTCTCGCGCGCCGGCGACAAGGTGTTTCGCTCGCAATCAGCCGTCAGCGCGCAGATCCGCCAGCTCGAGCAGGACTACGGCACCAAGTTACTGGACCGCTCGGGCAAGCGCGTCGCGCTTACTCCTGCAGGAGAAGTCCTCTTTGAGTACGCCAACCGGTTGCTGGCCTTGCGTGGAGAGTCGCTGCGAGCGGTGGCCGACCAGGACCGCACCCCGCGCGGCGTGTTGGCCATCGGAGCCAATGAAGCCACCTGCCTCTATGTCTTGCCGGAGACGTTCAGCGAATATCGTCGTCGCTACTCCGATGTGCAGATCAGCATCTATCGCAACTTCAGTCACAAAATCCTGGAGCGATTGCAAGACGGCCTCATCGATGTTGCCATCGTCACGATGCCGGTGAAGGCCCCGCGGCTCGTAGTCAAGCGCATCTTCCATGATCGCCTGATGCTGATGACCGGTCCTAACCATCCGCTCGCAGCGATGGACTCCGTGTCCGTCGAGGCGATGGTCGACTATCCCGTCATCCTTCCCAAAGCTGGCCACACCCGCAAGACCATGGACAAGCTCTTCCGTCCCTACCAGGCGCAACTGCGAGTTGCCATGGAGTTGCCCAGCATCGCGATGATCAAAGCGTTCGTCGCCTCGGGCCTTGGGATCTCGATCATCAGCGAGAGCTTCGCCCGCCAGGAATGTCACGCCGGCAATCTACGCCTGATTCCCCTTTCCGACGCAAACCTCTCGCGCGAACTGGCGCTGGTGTATCACCAGGACCGCACATTGCCGCGTTCGGCAGTCGCTTTTATCGAGATGGTGCGCAATGGAGTGCAATTGTTCACGTCCCTCAACGCAATGGATGTGGACGATCGGGAACTGGTCGAGGCAGGAAGTTTCGATGAACCGTACCTGGAGACGTAATCGTATTGTTCGTAACTGCGTATGGCATTTCGAGTGACACAAACGTGGAGTAAGCGCAGTTCTTCTGCACCGTCGACGCACACCTTCGTCCCATAGGCCAGTTCCGAGTTTCGTAACTCACTGAAGATTCATGATCGACAAAGGCAGGCACAGAAGTTCACCAACATCGGAATAACCGCTTTTTATCGCACTCATAAAAAACTGCTGTCGCAGAAATTTCGATTGGACGTAACGAAACTATGCGTTGGACTGACGGAGCAAGCTTCTTTAGGTTCGTAGTCTCTAACCAACGGACCGCGCTTTTAGCTGACCCGTGCGGTCGATTGGAGAAAGCGAGCCATCGACATGAAACTTGCCTCCCGGATATGTACAGCCTTTCTCGGAGCGAGCCTTATGGTTCTTAGTTCTTCGGCTTGTATGGGCCAAGACACACCCGCCACGCCAGCCGACCCAGCCCAAGCATCGACTCCTGCCGCTGCGCCCGCACCAGATGCCAAACCTGCCGCTTCCGCGGATGCCGCGCCTGCTGCGCCGACTCCGCTGCCGACGCCGTCTACGGTTGGTCCGCTGCAGATGGCGCTGCCCATCAATATCGAAGCCGGGCCGCTCGGCAAGTACGCCTTGAATGGCGCGATGAGCGGAATCGGAGTGTTTCAAAACAACGCCGTGCCGGGCAACAACCCGCAGGAAGGCGCCTTCAGTAACGCGATGATTTTCTTTCAGAAGCCGACCGGCTGGTTCCAGTTCTATGTGCAGGCCGGCACGTACGATATCGTCGCGTTGGGTTCGCCGTTCGTCTCCAACTCAACTACCAATAGCGATCTTTACGGCCCGGTTCCGGTGGCTTTCGTGAAGCTCACCGTGGCGAAGAATACCAACATCATGTTTGGAATTCTGCCAACGCTGATTGGCGCTGAGTCCACCTTCGATTTCCAGAACATGAACATTGAGCGCGGACTGCTGTGGAACCAGGAAAACGCCATTAACCGCGGCGTGCAGATCAATCAGACGATGGGTAAGTTCACCGCCTCGCTGAGCTACAACGATGGTTTCTATTCCAACCGCTACAACTGGTTGACCGGCTCGCTGACCTACACGAATGGCCCGCACAGCATTGCGTTTATTGGCGGAGGCAACATGGGCCAATCAAATTGGCAGAACCTGGCCACGCCCATTCAGAACAACAGCATGATCTTCAACCTGATCTACACCTACACGAAAGGTGCATGGGTCATCCAGCCGTACCTGCAATACAGCGATGTTCCGACGAACCTGAAGGCGGGCATCCCACAGGGTGCGCATACGATGGGCGGAGCGATCCTCGTTAGCCGCATTTTGAAGAAAGGATTCTCGGTCACAGGACGCTGGGAATACATCGGCAGCAGTGGCAATTTCGCATCCAGTTCGGCAAATCTGATGTACGGGCCGGGCAGCACCGCGTGGTCGATTACCGCGACCCCCACGTATCAGTACAAGAAGTTCTTCACGCGCACGGATATCTCATATGTTGGCGCCGGCAATATCACCCCAGGGAGTGCCTTTGGATCTTTCGGACTGAAACCGAGCCAGACGCGCGGCGTGGTTGAGTTGGGTTTCCTCTTTTGAGTTAGCTATGCGGGGAGGGCAGAAGGCGAGCACGTCTACTGCCCACGCGGAGATAAGTAAACCTTTCGCCTCCGCACCAAGGTATCGAACGACGACAGCACGCAGACTTCTTAAGGAGAATGAAGATGGCTGAAAATGCCCCAGTCGAAATGAAATCAACCTTGGGCCTCACCGGCCTAACGATGAACGCCATGGCGCTCATTGCTCCCGGCGCCTTTCTATGGCTGACGTTTCAAATCCAGGCAACCACTGGAGTGACCGCTCCGACCATGTGGCTGGGCATCGTGCTGGCTCTGCTGCTTTGTCTGGCCACCGCCGTCTGTTACGCCGAGATGGCGAAGCTCTATCCCGGCACTGGCAGCTCCTACTACTTTGCGGAACAGTCTTTCCTGAATCATGACAAAGCGTGGAAATATGCGCGCTTGTCGAAGTTCATCGTCGGCTGGGCGTCCCATCTGTATTACTGGATATACCCCGGCGTGATGGTCGGCGTCATGGGCATCCTGTGCGGCTATCTGGTTGGCACCATCTGGCCGAACTTCATGAGTGCGTCCAATCCCGGTATCGCCTTCATGATGCTGGTCGCAATCGTTTTCTCGTTTGCCGTGGCCTACATCGCCCATCGTGGTGTGAACGGATCGACCTCGGTCAACATCGCCATCAACGTCATTCAGATTACGGCGCTGGTGATCTTTGCCGTGCTGGCTCTGGGCTACCGCATGAACCATCCACCGGGAACCATCGCCTACCAGTTCGATTCAGTCTCCGGCGAGGCCTACACCTACGAGTTCGCGACCACCACGACCATGGTCGACGGTAAGCCGACCGACACCATTGTTCGTGATTCCGCCGGCGTAGTACCACAGCCCAAGCTGGATGCAGCGGGCAATCCGGTGCCATTCAAGATCAGCTACCCGGAGACTGACAGCAGCGGCGCGTTCCTCTCGCATCCGAATGCGAAGTCGGTTATCAGTGCCCACAACTGGGGCTGGGTCTTCGTGCAGGCCACGGTGGCGATTCTCATCCTGGTCGGTTTCGAATCGGTGACGGCCATGGGAGGTGAAGCCAAGAACGCCAAGCGCGACATCCCGATTGCCGTCATTCTTTCATTGCTCGTCCAGGGATTGGTCTGCTACCTCTTCGAATATTTTGCTGCCAACTACTTCCTGAGTAGCGGCTATTCCATGCAGAGTGCATCCAGTTCGGCCGCGCCCATCGGCGACATGATGGTCGTCGTCGGCGATGCTCTGTTCGGACAGGGCCGCGGTCGCTACTTCATGGAGGCCGAAGCCTTCACCGTCTTCCTGGCGCTGATCGGAACCACGCTCTCCTGCATGAACACCGGAGCGCGCGTAACCTATGCCATGGGCAAAGACGACGAAGCACCCGAGCATTTCGGCATGCTGCACTCCAAGAACCTGACCCCGCATCGTGCCATCTGGACCTTGGCCATCATCTCGGCGGTCGTCGGCTGCGTCGCAGTCGTCGCTGCTTTTGGTGACGCGGCTGCTCCCTCGGACGCTGCGATCCAGGCCCTGCCGCACGGCTTCTGGTCGAGCTTGGGCTACACCACGCATGACAAGATGGCGGCATTGCCCAGCTCACTGCTCACCGTCACATTGGCCTCGAACTTCGGGACTTTCCTGCTCTACATGCTCAGTTGCATCATCTGTATCGTGGCGTATCACGGGCATCCCAAGTTCAACATCGTCCGGCACCTGTTCATCCCCGTGTTCGGCTTGCTCGCCAACCTGGCTTGCATGATCTTCTACGTAATCGGTCCATTCATGGGCTACGGCACCAAGAAGGAGCCATTGCTGGCACTGGGAATCGCGCTGGTTTGGGGCCTTTACGGCGGCATCTACTTCCTGCGTTCCAGCAAAACCAAGGGACGTACCACCCTGGTGGAGCGAAGCGGAGTCGTCGCCTAGCTCGGAACCGCTATCGGAGGTGATACACGAGGGCGGGTTTCGACCCGCCCTTTACCTTGCATAATCGATCGCCTATAACTGATTGAAACTTCGCCGGCTGGTTCGCGCAGCAATCAAACACTTAAATGCTCGACGTCGAATTCACCCAACTCTCGGACCTGGGTCGCACACGCGAACACAACGAAGACTACCTGGGATACCTGCTTCCCTACATGCCCGAGCAATTGCGTTCGCATGGCTGCGTCTTCGCCCTTGCCGACGGTGTCGGCGGACAGGCGAAAGGCGAAGTGGCCGCGCAACTCGCAGTCGAGACCGTGCTGGCTGGGTTCACCAGGGCGAGAAGTGGAGAGGCGCACAAAGCGCTGCTATCGCGCCTCGTGCAATCTGCGAACCTGCAAGTCTATGAACAGGGTAGTGCATCTCCGGCCAAGGCCGGTATGGCAACGACCATCGTGGCCAGTGCTTTGCGCGCCGACCGTGCCGTCATCGCGCATGTGGGCGACTCGCGTTGCTACCTGGTGCGCGATGGTCGCGCCCGAATCATCACCCGCGACCACACCATCGCCGCCGAACAAGTGCGGCTAGGAGTTCTGTCGGCTGCTGACGCCGCTGAATCTCCCAATCGACACCTGCTTAGCCGCTCGATCGGCAATGACATGGTGGTCAATGTCGAGATCGACGAAGTTCAGTTGCAAAAGGGAGACTTGTTGCTGCAATGTTCCGACGGCTTACACGGTTCGGTTCTTCCTGACGACATTGCGTCGGTACTCGCGCGTAGCGACAGCCTGCACACCGCGGCCGAGAAGATGGTCGCGCTGGCCAATGAGCGCGACGGCAAAGACAACATCAGTGTGCAACTGATCCGCGTGCATGACGTGGAGCGTATTGGCATGTATCGCGGACGTCCGTACGCCCTGCGGTGAGGACTCGGGACCCGTAAGTCACTCATCGACCAATGGCTTTATGCACTCTTTATGCTGCGTCGGCGCCTTTTCTGGCATCATATCCTTGCCCGTGATCGCACCATGCATCACACGGACGACATGTTAACCGTATGCCAGCGCTCTACGAAACCATGAACGCCATTCACGCCGACGAACTGCTCGACCATTATCGCATCGACAAGCTCGTCGCTCGCAGCGGCATGGCCTCCATTTATCGAGCTACCGACACGCGCAACGATCGTTCGGTTGCCATCAAGGTCCCGCATCCCGAGTTGGAGATGGACCCCGTCATGTTTGATCGCTTCCGCCGCGAAGAGGAGATTGGCGCGCGGCTGGACCATCCTGGCGTGATGCGCGTCTTCACCGACGACGATCGCAGCCGCATGTACATGGTCATGGAGTGGGTCGATGGCCGTCTTCTCCGGCAAATCATCAACGAGGACCGCCCGCTGCCGCACGACCGCGCTGTCAAGATCACGCGCAACATCCTCGATGCGCTGCAGTACATCCACGAACATGGCGTGGTGCATCGCGATATGAAGCCCGAGAACGTCATGGTCGATGGCGACGACAACATCAAGCTCATCGACTTCGGCATCGCGTCCAGCGCCAACGCCCGCCGTCTGACTTTTGCCAAGCTCTCGCAGACCATGGGCACGCCCGACTACATTTCTCCCGAACAGGTCCGCGGAGGCCGTGGCGATGCCCGCAGCGACATCTACTCCACCGGAGTGATGCTCTACGAAATGCTGACCGGCAAGGTGCCCTACTCCGGACCGAATCCGTTTGTCGTGATGAACGACCGGCTGCTCAACAACCCCACGCCTCCACGTGAGCTCAATCCCACCATCACGCCGCAGTTGCAGGAGATCATCTATCGCGCCATGGAGCGCGAACCCAGGAACCGCTATCAGCATGCCCGCGAGTTCGCCCACGACCTCGACCATCCTGAAGAGGTTGGCGTCGCTGATCGCGCCGAACTGCACAACTGGAAAGTGAAGCGCAGCCCCTGGCCGCGCAAGATCGCTTTCTATGTCGCCATGGCGCTGATCCCCATTGTGGTGTTCGGACTCCTGCTCTGGGTCGCCAAGCACAGCTAATACGGAGCGAGCTCCTCAGACACCCGAATCCGACTCTGCTTTACACTAGCCACTGGCCACCAGCCACCGACCACTCCTCGTGTCTATCGCCATACGCTCGTTTGCCAAAATCAATCTCGGCCTGAAGATCGGTCCACCGCGGCCAGACGGCTTCCACGAGCTTCGCACCATCTATCAGACCATCGCATTGCATGACGTTGTGCGCGTCGAGGTCCGGGCGGGGGACGGCATCGAGATTCGTTGCGACGATCCTCGTGTGCCCTGCGACGCGACCAATACTTGCCACAAGATCGCCGAGCGGGTGCTCAAAACCGTGGGCGAGCGAAGCAAAGTCGTCATCACCATTGAGAAGCAGTTGCCTGTCCAGGGAGGCATGGGCGCGGCCTCGTCCAACGCGGTGGCAACAATGCTGGGTTTAGAGCGCGCCCTCGGCATTAGCCTGACCGAGCAAGAGAAGCTGCGCATCGCGGCCGAAGTTGGCAGCGACCTGCCGCTGTTCCTCATCGGCGGCACTGTGCTGGGCGTCGATCGCGGACAGGAAGTCTATGCGCTGCAGGACCTTCCGGATACTTCGCTGGTCGTCGTCACGCCAGCCGTCGGAGTCTCGACGCCTAAGGCGTTCGCCCAATGGGACGAGCTGGTGGAACGGGCAGAAACCGATGAGGCTATCGAAATCGCCGCTGCTGAAATAGCACAAAGCGCGTTGACCGCCTTAGAAGCTACAGGTACAATAAACGAGCGCGATCAGGCGGATGACGCCTGGTTGAGCGAGAGATTGCTTTCGCGGGCGGTGCCTGCGAAAGGGCCAGCATCCGGTGTTCCCGCCGCGGGCGGGGACCGGGCCGAGACACCTCTTCTCGACCTTGTCCGTACCGGGATCGAAAACGACTTCGAACGCGTCGTCTTTCCTGAGTATCCCGAGTTGCGTGAGGTTAAGAGTGTTTTGCAGCGTGAAGGCGCGCGGTACGCGTCGCTTTCCGGCTCCGGCTCGACCCTGTATGGCCTGTTCGATTCGGCTAGTGGGGCTGAGGCTGCCGCCGAACGCATGCGTGCCGCAAGACATGCGGCGCTGGCAACGCGGACGCTGGCTCGGAACGAGTATTGGAATCAGCTTTTTATTGGCTGACGGCTGATAGCCGACAGCTTCTTTACTGGGCGGTCGTCTAATGGTAGGACAGTGCCCTTTGGAGGCACTTGTCTAGGTTCGAATCCTAGCCGCCCAGCCAAAATTCAGTTGTCAGTGGCAGTAGTCAGGTATCAGTTGAAGATCAGGTTTTGCTAAAGGCTGACAGCTATTAGCTGACAGCTAATTGCTAGTTTCGACCCAGGTCCTAAATCCAACCAGGTTTAGCGGGGTGTGGAGACGATGGAAGCAGCAGGAACTAAATCAGCGCCGATGCAAGCGGCTGCCGCTACAACCGAAACGGTTACAGCGGTGGCGCAGCCTTCTGAAAAAAAGCAGCAGGCCAATCCCGACGCTAAGCCGAAGCAGACACCGCCACGCGGCTCGGACAAGTGGAAGGTTTTCTCCGGTACCGCGAATGACGCGCTGGCTAAAGAGGTCTGCGAAAAACTTGGCCTACCGCTCGGTCAGACGGATATAAAGCGTTTCTCCGACGGCGAGACCTATGTGCAGATCTTGGAGAACGTGCGCGGCGCCGATGTTTTCCTGTTGCAGCCAACGTGCGATCCCGTTGACCTGCACCTGATGCAACTGCTGCTGCTGATTGATGCGCTCAAGCGCGCCTCGGCGCGCCGCATCACGGTGGTGATTCCGTATTTTGGCTACGCCCGGCAAGACCGCAAAGACAAGCCGCGCGTGCCCATCAGTTCGAAGCTGGTTGCTGACCTGCTTACCACGGCAGGTGCCGACCGGGCGTTGGTGGTTGATCTGCATGCGCCGCAGATCCAGGGCTTTTTCAATATTCCGGTGGACCACTTGTTCGCGTCACCCGTGCTGGTAGGGCATTTCAGGGAACTGAATCTCCCCGAACTAACGGTGGTTTCTCCAGACGCTGGCGGTGTGGAGCGTGCGCGCTTCTTTGCCAAGAAGATGGAATCGGCGCTGGCCATTGTGGACAAACGCCGGACCAACATTAACGTGACCGAGGTGATGCACGTAATCGGCGATGTGGAAGGCCGAACCTGCGTCATTCTCGACGACATTATCGATACCGCCGGAACGCTGGTGAAGACTTCCGAGGCTTTGCGCGACGCGGGTGCGAAGCAGGTTTATGCCTGCGCCACGCATCCTGTCCTGTCGGGCCCGGCCATCGAGAGGATTTCTCAATCGGGCTTGGTCAAAGTGGTAGTGACCAACACCATCCCGTTGACGGAGGCGGGGCGCAAGGAGCCCAAGATCGAGCAGTTGTCGATCGCAGGCTTGATCGCCGCTGCCATTGAGTCGATTCATGAAGAGTCCTCCGTCAGCAGACTGTTCTTGTAAAGGAAAACGAAATTATGGCTACAGCAACTCAAGAAAAGAACATCGAAGCAAGGCCGCGGCAGAGCGGCAATAAGAATGACGCGCGCCGCCTTCGTCAAGACGGCCTTATTCCGGCTGTGCTGTACGGCGCCGGCTTGGAGCCGCTGAACATTTCCGTCGATCCCCGGCAGATGAAGCGCATCCTGGGCTCCGAGTCGGGACACAACTCCATTTTCGACCTGAGCGCAGGCGGTGACTCGGGCAAAGCGATGATCGTTGACTGGCAAGCTGATCCCGTCAAGGGTGCTCTACTGCATGTCGACCTCAAGCGCATTGCCATGGACAAGCTGCTGCGGGTAAGCGTGCCGGTCACGCTCAAGGGCGAAGCGCCCGGCGTCAAGCTGCAGGGCGGCATTCTCGAGCAGATGATGCGCGAGGTCGAGGTCGAGTGTCTCCCGGCCGACATCCCCAGCCACATCGATGCCGATGTCAGCAAGATGGAATTCGGCCAGACCATTCGTGTCTCTGACCTGCCGCACAACGACAAGGTCAAGTTCATCACCGACGAGACTCAGGCAATTGCCCACGTGACCGCGGTGAAAGAAGTCGTGGTTGAGACTCCGGTCGAGGGAGCCGAGGCTGCGGCGACGACTGCCGAGCCTGAGGTCATCAAGAAGGGCAAGCAGGAAACCGAGGGCGAAGCTGCCGAGGGTGGCGCCAAGCCCGAAAAGGCCGAGAAGGCAGAGAAGAAAGAGAAGAAGTAGGCAGCGTGAAACTGATCGTCGGGCTCGGCAATCCGGGCATCGAGTACCAGTTCACGCCGCACAACCTGGGGTTTCTGGCGATCGATCGCATCGCCGAACAGTGCGGGGTGGTGGTGAACAACCGCCACTGCCACGCACAAACGGCGCGGGCCCGCATCGGCAACGAAGATGTCGTGCTGGCCAAGCCGGAAACCTTCATGAACTTGAGCGGCCAGTCGGTACGTGAACTGATGGAGAAGTACGAAGCACAGCCCGAACGCGATCTGGTTCTGCTCTACGACGAGCTCGACCTGCCGTTCGGCACGTTGCGAGTTCGGCCGCGGGGCCGCTCGGCAGGACACAATGGCGTCGAGTCGGTGATCGGCGCTCTGGATACGCAGGAGTTTACGCGCATCCGCATGGGAGTTGGGCCGGATTATTCGGTAGGAGACGGCGCAAAGTATGTGCTGTCGCAGTTCAAGAAAGCGCAGTATCCGGTGGTGGACCAGGTGCTGGATACGGCAGCCGAAGCGGTAAAGGTCATCCTCGCAGAAGGTGTGCAGGCGGCGATGAACCGGTTTAACCGCAAGGCGGAAGAAGCCGGCCCAGCGGAATGATGAAGGGTAGAGCTGGCCTTTAGGCCAGCGTCAAGATCGCGCTCTTTTCATTCTGGGGCTTCAGTCCCCGTGCGAAACGGAGCTGAGAGTTTAGAAGTAGAACCGGTGTGAATCGTAGATTCTCGCCAACGACGAATTCGAGAGATTTGAAAAGTGACGGCAGCGACCGTTCGCTAGCAGCTTAGAGCTAATGGCTAAAAGCTGACAGCTGATGACTCGCTGCCAGGAGAAAAACGAATGCAACGTACTTACGAATTGATGTTCATCGTGCGTCCCGACATGACGGAAGAAGACCAGGACAAGCTGGTCGCCAACTTGGAAGGCCAAGTCGGCACCGCGGGCGGCACGGTAAAGAGTGTGGAACGCATGGGCAAGCGCCGCTTGGCGTACGTGGTGCGCAAGTTCCAGGACGGCATTTACGTGCTGATGACCCTGGAAGGCGATGGCGCGATGGTGAAGGAAGTGGAGCGCCGCCTGCGCGTCACTGAGCCGGTGATCAAGTTCATCACCGTGCGCGTCGACGAAGAGCAGAAGCGCATGGCCAAAGTGAAGGCGCTGCGCGACGCGAAGGTTCGCGGCAAGGGCACGCGCGCCGCAGCGGCAGAAGCGGCAGCGGCCGCAACTGCGGCAGCAGCAGCGACGGCCGAACCCGCAGCACCGAGCAGCGGAGTCAGCACCAGCCACGCGTAAAATTCCGCTGTGTTGGGTTGTCATCCTAGCAAGGATGCCGCGACAATTTTGATGGAGATTGAGGGCCTCAACGGCCCGAAGGAGAAACATGGCAGACGAAACGACGAACACAGCGGCTCCGGTGGCCGCGACTGAAGGCGGGAGCAGCAACAGCAGCTCCGCGCCGAGCTCACGCCCTGAAGGTGGCGGCGGCGATCGCGGACCGCGCGGACCACGTCCTGCGGGACGTCCCGGCGGCGGATCCGGCGGACCGCGCGAAGGCGGACGGAAGTTCTTCCGCCGCAAGAAGGTTTGCAAGTTCTGCGTCGAGAAGATCGACAGCGTGAACTACAAGGACGTGCGGCTGCTCGGGCAGTTCGTGGCCGAGTCGGGCAAGATCGTGCCGCGGCGGTTGACCGGCGTGTGCACGCCGCACCAGCGCCGTCTGGCGGATGCGATCAAGCAGGCGCGCAACATCGCGCTGCTGCCGTTCTCGAGCCGGTAAGCGCAACTCCCACATTGTGGGACGACTTTAACTGATGGCTGGCCAGCTGACGGCTGACAGCTCGCGGCGCAGCCGCAAACGGAGTTGGACACATGGAAGTCATTCTGAAGGAAGACATCAATAAGCTGGGCCATCGCGGCGACGTGGTGAAGGTCGCCGAAGGTTATGGCCGCAATTACCTCATCCCGAAAAAGCTGGCCATTGAGGCGACCGCCGGCAACAAGGCCGTCATCGAGCAGATGAAGGCCTCGGCCGTGCGCAAGTCGGCCAAGGAAAAAGGCAGCGCCGAAGACCTGGGCAAGCAGCTCAACGGCGTGGTGGTCGAGTTCACCCGCAAGTCGGGCGAGCACGACCAGTTGTTCGGCTCGGTCACGTCGTCGGACATCGCGCACGCGCTGGAAGCCAAGGGCTTCACCATCGACCGTCGCAAGATCGATCTCGACGTGCCGCTGAAGACCGTGGGCGAGTTCAACGTGCCGGTCAAGCTGCACCGCGAAGTGACGGTGACGGTGAAGGCCGTCGTGAAAAAGGAGGCCGTCGCGGAAGAAGCAGCAGCGCCTGCGGCGACCGAAGAAGCTCCCGCGGAAGCGTAGTTTCCTGCAAGTAAATCTGTACGAAAGACCTGGAAGGCTGGCTTGCCATGTTCGTGGCGAGCTGGCCTTTTCCCATTTTGGGAATAGACCCTGGATGAGGTACCCCCCTCCCCCCTCCCTCTCGAATCCTTGTTTTCATGGAGATAGCGTACATTTCGCGTGCAACCGGCTGAGTCCATGGGAGTTACGGGCAAAATCGTCTTAATAAAGGACTTAGGTCGGATTTTTCGGAGATGGACAGGGGGCTCGGCGGGCGGGTGGGCAGAAAACCGAGAGTAAACAGGACCCGTCATCGTCATGGGTCGAAGCACCTACTGAGGAGGGGGTAGTGTCCGGCCGTCGACTCGATGGAAGACGGCTCTCCCTCATCCTTCAGTCGGGAGTGTATGCGAAAAGGGGCGGAATCACCAAGCGAGTTAGTCACTGATCAACGTGATGGGTGACCATGGAAGATGGTTCGACACCCGGGAATGAAATCCGAAATCCCCACCCCGCCAAAGGAAGGCGGAGTGGGGCACCCTGCAAGAGATTTTCCGTTGACGCGCACGGGCTGGGCCGCCCGCCCGCTTGATCTACTTCTTCGACGAGGTGATAACCTAAGTGGTATTTCACCTTAAATCCTGGTGCCCTTCATGCCTCAAACAGGCCGGTATGCTTGCCGAACTCTTGCAACCCTGCTCCTCTTCTCGGTTCTTAGTCGGGCTCAATCGGCAAATCCTGCCCCCGCAGTTCCTTCTACCCATGCCCAGTCTTCGTCCTCTCCACCACAAACCGTAACGGCCGATAGTTCCTCCAATGAAGCGATCATCTTTGAGCGCAACGCAACCAAAGTCTCGTTCGACGCCGACGGCACTGGGGTGCAGGAAACGACGGTTGTCATGCGCGTCCAGTCGCAGGCAGGCGTGCAGCAACTCGCGGTGCTTTCGTTCGCCTACACCAGCGACAACCAGGCCGTCGAAATCGATTGTGTGCGGGTGAAGAAGGCGGATGGCACTGTGGTCGTCACCCCCGATTACAACATCCAGGACATGCCGGCCGAGGTCAGCCGAAGTGCTCCAATGTACAGCGATGTTCACGAGAAGCACGTCACCGTGAAAGGCCTTGCGGTCGGCGATGTACTTGAATATGTGGTGCGCTTTCGCACGTTTAAGCCACTCGTGGCGGGCCAGTTCTGGTATCAGTACAGCTTCAGCAAGTCCTACATCATCAAGGATGAGGAACTGGAGATCAGCGTTCCGCGCGACAAATACCTGAAGATTGAAGACCCGAACTATCCGCCGCAAGTCACAGAAAGCGGAACACGAAAGATTTATACATGGAAGTCCAACAACCTCTCAGTGAAGGACCGTGACGAGTTGAAGAAACTGAGAGAGGTGCCGAAACCCTCAGTGCAAGTTACGACTTTCCGCGATTGGGCCGAAGTGGGAAGTTGGTACGAAGAACTGCAGCGCCCGCAGCTTGCGGTCACTCCTCAGTTACAGGCAAAAACGGCAGAGCTGACCAAAGGCTTAACCAGCGACGACGATAAGATCCGCGCCATCTACAACTACGTCTCCACTCATTTTCACTATGTATCGTTGTCATTCGGCATCGGTCGATACCAGCCGCATGGTGCCGAAGATGTTCTGGAAAACGAGTATGGCGATTGCAAGGACAAGCACACGCTGCTGGCGGCGTTGCTGAAAGCTGCAGGATACGAGGCTTGGCCTGCGCTGATCAATGCCAGCCGCAAGATCGATCCCGAGATACCGTCGCCCGGGCAGTTCGACCACGTCATCACAGCGGTGCCGCGAGGAACCACCATGCTGTGGCTCGACACCACTCCCGAAGTCGCTCCGTTTGGTCTGATCCTAGCAAACCTGCGTGACCGTTACGCGCTGGTGATTCCTGCGAACAAGCCGGCTTCGTTGATGATGACCCCGGCGCAACCGCCGTTCCCGGCGCTGCAAGCCTTCAACGTGGAAGGAAAGCTGAGTGGCGATGGCACGCTCACGGCGCACGTGCAGCACACCACTCGGGGCGACACCGAGGTAATCTTCAGGGCAGCGTACCGCAGCGTTCCGTCGGCGCAATGGAAGGAATTGGCGCAAAGAATTTCCTACTCCATGGGATTCGGCGGCGAAGTTTCCAACGTGACCGTTTCAGAGCTCGATAACACCGACAAGCCATTTCAGGTTTCGTGGGATTACACGAAGAAATCCTTCGGAGACTGGGACAATCATCGCGTTGTCGCCCCTTTGCCGTGGTTTGGCTTCGAAGGCGTGCCGTCAGATGAGAAGAAGCCGGCCGAGCCGCCGATTCTGGGTGCGCTGGGCGAGGTCGTCCTTACATCCAAGACTTCGCTGCCAGCCGGTTACGCCCCAACGTATTCCGACAAGCTCGATATGTCGGAGCCCTTCGCCGATTACCACGCGACCTATGCGATCGACAATGGCGTACTCGCCGCGAACCGCAAGCTCGTCATTAAGGAAACTGAGGTTCCACTCTCGTCTTGGGACGCTTACACAAAATTTCGCAAAGCCCTTGGCGATGAGCGCGATCGCTACATCAATCTGGCGAGCACGGCTAACGAATCTCAGGTGGAACAAGGGCAAGCTAAAGGTGATTCAACTACCAAGGCGAATCCGGCAGTGGGTGGATCAGCCTCCGGAGCGACGTCGTCTCGGTCGCCTCAGGACGTTCTGGCTGAGGCAGCACAACGGAACCCGGAAGCTGGCAAGTACATGCAGCAAGGGATGGAGGCTGGCGATCGAGGTGACATGACTCAAGCGGAGGAATCATTCCGCAAAGTGATTGCGCTCGATCCTAAGTACCCGATTGTCCATTTGGACTTGGCCTTGGTGTATATGTCACGACGGGATCTCGAGGGCACCCTGAAGGAATTGCGTTTGGAGGTCGAGTACCACCCTGAATTCGTCGGTACATATCCGGTACTGACGCACGTCCTTGTTGCAACGCAACGTAACAATGAAGCCATCGCGGCCTATCACCAGTGGCTCAAGGCCGATCCTGGCAATCTCGAGGCCGCTACTGGACTGTCCAAGATGTTAACCAGCGGCAACCAAAATGCGGAGGCGATCACGGTGCTGGAGAGTGCCATCAAGAGCTACCCTGATATCCCAACGTTGCAATACACGCTCGGCGACCTATACCTGAAGAACAAACAAACGGAGCAGGGGGTGGCCTTACTGAAGAAAGCTGCTGCTTCCGACAGCGGAAGCGAGTCACTCAACAACGTGGCTTATGCGCTGGCCGATGCAAGTGTGGAGTTGGACCTTGCGCAGCAATACGGCGAAAAGGCAATGGCGCAGATGGAGGCCTCGTCCATGAAAGCCGACGATGACGCGGAGGGCCTCAAAAGCACCCGGCAACTTGGGTATGTATGGGACACCATAGGCTGGATTTATTTTCGGCGCGGTGACGACCAGAAAGCCCTGACCTACACTCGCGCCGCATGGGTGTTGACGCAACGAGCGGTGTCCGGCGATCACCTTGGTCAGATTTACCAGAAAGGCGGCATGAAGCGGGAGGCCATCCACGCCTACAAACTTGCGCTGGCTTCCACTGGAGGTAACAAGGCAGATCTCCGCAAACGCTATGAACAACTTTCTGGCGGCAAGGCTAGCGACGCCGACGTACCGCAGCTCCGGCGCAGTGCCAATGGTGCCTACGAACCTTCACCCGGCGAAGAACTCAGCCGTATGCGCACGGCGAAACTGCCGTCGTCGGCAAAAGAGTCGGGAAGCGCTACCTTCACTATCGTTTTCTCTCCCGTCAAGCCCAATGACGTTAAGTTCGTTAGCGGGGACGAATCCCTAAAAGCAATGATCGGCCCGTTGGGTGGGGCGAAGTACAAGGTCGAGTTTCCTGATTTAGGCCCATTTCAAATATTCCGCCGCGGCATGGTGGTTTGCGCCAGCGTGACCGGCTGCGATGTCGTTCTGCTGCTGCCCGACGACACACGTTAGTTCGGTCGCTGTCACTCTGCCGAGCCACAATCTGTGTTCGGCGCCCCGTTCTCCCAAAGCAGGTCGGCTTCGAATCAGGGTTGATGTGCCGCCCCTAAAGGGGCTCGGGATTTCATTTACACGCGTCCCCACCGTTGAAACGGTGGGCTTAGATATGCCGTCCCTGCCGGGACGGAAGCGCAGGGTCCCCATTCGACTCCCGTTCGACTACGCTCGGGGTCTCGGTTGCGGGCTCAGACGCCCGCATGACGCCTCGACTTCGACTCCGGCGGCGAGGCCGCCTCCGCTTGATCATCGTGTGGGTCTCTTAGTCCCACCCTTTCCCAAAAGAGAGGAAAGGATGGGGCACCGAGCGTCGAATATTGATATGTCGCCCCTGAAGGGGGCTCGGGACTCATTTACACGCGTCCCCACCGTTGAAACGGTGGGCTTAGATATGCCGTCCCTGCCGGGACGGAAACAGCGGGTCCCTTCGGCTTCGGGGGCGAGGCCGCCTCCGCTCAGGATGACAGCCGGAAGAAAAGCAGATCCCTCGCTGCGCTCGTGATGACAATCGAACAATCGAAAGAGCAGATCCCCCGCCCGCCGGGCGGACGAGGGATGACAAATCAAATAGGGGAACGAACATGTGCCGTCCCCGGGGGACTCGGGTCCTTTTCTTCGACCTACCCAGCACTCCGGCCGCCCCGGCGGCCTGCGTGCTGGGCTATCATGTCCCCGCCCCCAAGGGGCTGGTTTTTCCCGAGTAACGGCCCCAAACGAAACGGCCCATTGCGGGTTCTAATCTGTTAGAGGCCGAGGCGAAACTTCTTGGCCAGCAATAACGTACATTGAGCGGGGAGAGTTGTATCCGAGGCGATAAGTTACCCAAGTTAGCCCCAAAACAAGGGGCGAACCTGGGGCACCCGAGCTTGGGTTAGCGCCGAAACGGAGGGGCGCTACCCTGGGGCACACTCGTCCCAAACACTATAATGGCCGCTCACGCTTGCTCCGCAAGACCGTCTATCTAATTGCAGGCTCGAAGATTGGGCTGCAATCTGGAGACGGGGCGGGAACCAGCATGCCGGCCGAGGCAGCAGCGATAGCTCTCACGGTGGTACCGGGATCTGGCCTTGTCGGCACACCGCAGGGGGCGAGCGCGAAGCCGTCCATCACTCCCTCGGAACGACGAGGCACAGCGGAGCGGACCCAGAGCCAAATGAACGACGCGGAGCTGATCCGGGAGGCACAGCGCGGCAACCATGCTGCGTTCGAGGAACTGGTGCGTCAATACGACGGGCCGGTGCTGCGCCTGGCGTATCACATGACGCGCTCGGAGCAGGACGCGCAGGACATTTACCAGGAAGCGTTCCTCAAGGCGTACCGCAATATCGGCAGCTTCCGTTTCGAGTGCTCGTTTTACACCTGGATTTACCGCATCGTGACCAACCTGTGTCTGGACCACCTGCGCAAGCGGCAGGTGCGGAAAGAAGACTCGGGGGTGATTACGGACTCGGAGGGCGAGAGCTTCGACATGCTCGACCAGGTGGCGGATGTGCGGTCAGGGGCGAGTCCAGAGAAAGACTTGATGCGGCGGGAGTTGGGTAGGCGCATTGCAAAAGCTCTGGAAAAATTGACGCCGCGCGAGCGCATGGTTTTCGAGATGAAGCACTACCAGGGCTTGAAGTTGCGCACGATTGGCGAGATTTTGAATACGACGGAAGAGACGGCGAAGAATACGCTGTTTCGCGGCACGCAGAAGTTGAGGGCGGCATTGAGGGATACGCGGTAAGTCAGTGGTTAGTGAATAGTGAATAGTGAAAGAAGGGATAGATGGAATAGATGGAAGATGCACTTATGAATTGCGAATGGGTACGACAAAACATCACGCTCTACCTGTACGGTGAGCTGGCCGACGACGCGCGGCATGAGCTGGAGCAGCACGTTGAGCGCTGCCAGACGTGCGCGGCGGAGCTGATCGAACAGCGGGAGTTTCAGACGCAGATGAGCGCGTTGCCGGTGGAAGAGCCGTCGGCGAGTTTTCTGGCGGCGTCGCGCATGCGATTGCAGGAAGCGCTGGAGCAGACGACGCAGAACCGCGCGTGGTATCACCGGTTCGCGTTTGATCCAGCGGCGTGGTTGCGGCAGGTGAGGTTCTCGCCGGCGCTGGCAATGGCGATCTTCATGGTGGGCTTCGGCGGCGGATTGGGCGCGATGTATAAGTCGATGAAGGACACGAAGATCGTCGATCCTGGAACGACACAGATGGAGAATGTGCAAGGAGCAGCAATTGGCGGGATTACTTCGATTGAGAGGGACCCGACGACCAATCAAGTGAAAGTGCAGTATGACCGCGTGCTGCCGGGAACGGTGCAGGGCTCGGTGAGCGATCCCAAGGTGCAGGACCTGGTGCTGTATGCGGCCAAGAGCAACGAAAATTCGGGAGTGCGCCTGAACTCAGTGGATGCGCTGGTGGATATGGTGGGTAAAACCGACGATCCACGAGTGCGTGAGACGCTGACCTATGCGCTGCGGTACGACAGCAATCCGGGAGTGCGGTTGCATTCGCTGGATGGGCTGACGCCGTTTGTGAAGCAGGACATCCGAGTGCGCAATGCGGTGCTGGAAGCGCTACTGAATGACAGCAACCTGGGCGTGCGCAGCGGCGCGTTGCACTCACTGGAAACGGTGAAGAGTGACAGCAGCGTACGTATGGCGCTACAACAACTGGCTAAGGAAGATCCTAGCGATTACATTCGTGCGGAGTCGAAGCGCGTGCTGGCATCGATGCCGACGGTGTACTGACGACTCCATGAATTCAGGATCCCAATTTGGCGCGGCCGCGCGTCGCCGCTGGAGTGCTGCGGTTGTAACGCTGGTGCTGTCAGTCCCAATGTGGGCGCAGACGGCCCGCGTGTATCGCGACGGAAATGCGTGGGTGGAAGAAACGACAGGAACGCTGCCGGCAGGACGCGAATTCCGGACGTTTACGGATATGGGCTCGTTGCAGGTGCAGGGCAACTCGTCGCAGGTGACGTATGTGGTGCGCAAGCGCTCGACTGCGGATAGCGAAGAAGCAGCGCGGCGGCAGTTTGCGCAACTGCGGATCACCGCGAGTCGCGTAGGTGATGCGGTGGTGCTGGAAGGCAGGCTGATGGGCCGCAACGTTAATCGGCTGGCGGCTGATTTCATGGTGCAGATTCCGCGCCTGACGCAATTGGTAAAGGCGCAAACGCAAGGCGGCAACCTCGCGCTGAGTTCGATCTCTGGAACCGTAGTGGGCACGACCGGTGGCGGCAATGTGAAAGTGGATGACATGTCCGGGCCGGTGAAGATCATGAGTGCCGGAGGAAATCTGGAAGCCGGCAACGTGACGTCGGACCTGTTCCTGCAAAGCGGCGGCGGAACGGTGTCGGTAGAACGGGTGACCGGACAGCTGTTCGTCAAGACCGGCGGCGGCAAGGTGAAGATTGGGACGGCAGGCGCAACCACTGTGGATACCGCCGCGGGGAACATCGAGATTGGCAAGTGCACGGGCGATCTGCGGGCGAATTCCGGCGGCGGGAACATGAATTTCGGCGATGTGGCGGGCAACGTGACGGCGGAGACTGGCGGCGGTATGGTCAAGCTGGGCAGCGCGCAGGGCGATGTGAAGGTGGTGACCGGCGGCGGCGCGGTTGAATTGATGAAAGTGACGCAGGGAGCCCACGTGGAGACGGGCGGCGGGCCGATCACGGTGCAGTTTGTGGGCGGACGAGGGCAATTTCGCGATTCGTACCTGCACACGGCGATGGGAAATGTGGTGGTGTACCTGCCGCATGACCTGGGAGTCAGCGTGCATGCTTCGACGGAACTGGCCAATGGATACGGCATCAAGTCGGACTTTCCGGGAGTGGCCATTACCTCAGAAGGCGGGCAGTTCGGGCCGAAGTCGATGTTTGGGGAAGGGAATGTGAATGGCGGAGGCCCGATTCTGCGGTTACGCACGACGATCGGAACGATCGACATCCGGCGTTCACAGTAAATTTGAGGGGTTGGAGTATGGCAATCCATAAAGTTTCGAAAGTCATCCTGTTTACCCTACTGGCCCTGGGCGCCGCGGGAGTTGCGCCTTCGGCAATGGCGATTGGGAATCCCGGCGAGAGCCATGGGACAGCCTACTTGGGCGTAATGGTCGATGCTGTCCCAGCGGCAACAGCGGAAACATTGCACCTGAAGAACGGCGGAGCTTTCATAGCGAATGTTGACCAGGACGGTCCGGCTTGCCATGCCGGTTTGCAGAGCGGCGATGTGGTGGTGGCGTACAACGGAAAACCGGTCACCGGGTCCGAGCAATTCGCCGGGCTGATCCATGACAGCGCTGCGGGCAGCACCGTGATGATGACGGTGATCCGCAATGGGCAGAGCAAAGACATTAAGGTGAAGCTGGGCGACTGGCGACAGATGGCAGGAATGCCGCGGGCGCCGCTAAGCCCGGTGGGAACGATGCCGTTTGCCGCGCCTGAGCGTCCGCCGCTGCCGCCGCGAGCGTATCCCGATATAGACATGATGGGCAGCACGCCAATTTCAGCGCGGCAAGGTATCCAGGTAGAGCCGCTGAGTCCGCAGCTCTGTGACTTTTTCGGCGTGGGACAGAACAAGGGCGTGCTGGTACGGACGGTGGAAAAAGGCAGCCCGGGCGCGGCCGCGGGATTGCGGGCGGGCGACGTGATCGTGAAGGTGGACAGCGAAATCATCCACGACACGGCCGATTGGCGGCGCGCACTGAAAGCCCATGGCGGCAAGGTGACGGTGGTCATTGTGCGCGATAAACACGAGCAGTCCGTACAGTTGACGATGCCGGGCAATACCTCGGAATGGAAGGGGCAAGATTGGGATGGGTTCGGAGTGGACGCTGCGACGCTGGCGATGCTGAATTCAAACCAGATGAAGGAATTGCAGCAGCAGGCGGAATCGATGGCGAAGTCGATGGCGCCGGAGATCCAGAAGCAGACGGAGGAAATGCGCAAGCAGGCTGAGAAAGCGGCCAAGAGCATGACTCCGGAGATTAAGAAGCAAGCGGAAGAGATGAGCAAGGAAATCGAGAAGATAGCTCCGCAGATGGCGAAGAACGCGCGCGAGATGGCGGACAGCATGAAGCCTTCCGCTGAAGAAGTGTCGGCGATGGCGCGCGAGGCGGCGCAGCAGTGGAAAGAGATGCAGCCGCAGTTGCAGAAACAGATGGACGAATTGAAGAAGCAACTGGAGCAGGAACAGCGCGAGTGGCAGAAGATGTTTAAGGAAAGCAATCCGAACCAGATGTAAGAGGGACAGCAGACGACAAGCGCATGGGGAGCCGATGAGGCTCCCTTTTTTAGTGGCTAGTGGTCAGTGGCTAGTGGCTAGAATCAAACGGAGCTAGGGTTTTCGCCGAGAAATAAGTTCAATCAGGCCGTAGAGGACGAGGCAGATCCAGGCATCAATGAGCAGGCCCCAGTCGAGGTGGTAGGGTTCGTGGCGAGCGGCGGGCGGAAGATGCGGCATCAGGACAAAGAAGTAGAAAAGGCTACCGAGGATGACGGTGGCGGCTTGTTTGAGGAGGCGGAGGAGCATGGCTTCGTAGTTAGATTCAAGAAGTACAAAAGCAACCACGGATTTACACGGATGACACGGATAAAATCCAGAATAATAAGAAGAAGAGTTATTTTTGATCAATCGTGTGTCGCTCATCCGTACGGATTGTATCGCCCACTGGAATGCTTGGTCCCGCCCTTTCCGAAGAGAAGGGCAAGGATGGGGCAACCGGAGCGTTGCGAATACGAAGCGACTGCAGGTCCTCGACTGCGTTCGCTGCGCTCACTCCGCTCAGGATGAAACAAGCCGAATGCTGACAGCTAACGGCTGAGAGCTGACGGCTGATTTACCATCGCACTGTGCTTGATCTTGCCACCAACGTCCAGTATGTGAAGGGCATCGGACCGCGCTACGCGGCGATGCTGCTGGAGAAGGGCATCTCGACCGTCGAGGACCTGTTGTACTACCTGCCGTTTCGCTATGAAGACCGGCTGAATCCGCGGGGAATCAGCGAACTGCGGCCGGGCGAGATGGCCAGCGTGATCGCCGAGGTGCGAACGTCGGGGCTGTTTCGCACGCGACGCATGCCCATCTTCGAGATGACGGTGGGCGAGGGCCGCAGCACGCTGAAGTGCATCTGGTTCAACGCGACGTATCTGCAAGACAAGTTTCGTGCGGGACAACTGGTGGCGCTGTACGGCAAGGTGGAGGCGGCCACGCGCGGATACGACCGGCTGCAGATCATGCAGCCGCAATTCGAAATTCTGCACGATCCGGTGGAAGACGGCGCCGACAGCACTGAAGAAGACACCAATTGGCAGTCGCTCGAGGTGGGACGCATCGTTCCGATCTATGAGACGGCGGGCAAGGGCAAGCTGACGGCGCGATGGTTCCGGCGCATCATTCACGGGATGCTGGAGAAGTCTCGACCAGAGATTTGCCGGATGCGATTCCGGCAGTGATACGCGGACAGATGGGACTGGTCGATCGCAAGTCGGCGTTCTGGCAGGCGCACTGGCCGGAGGTGGGCGAGAGTCTGGCGAATCTGCAGGCAGCGCGGACGCCGGCGCTGTTCCGGCTGATTTTTGAAGAGCTGTTCTTTCTGGAGCTCGGACTCGAGTTGAAGCGGCGCAAAATGCGGGCGCAAAGCGGTGTGAGCTTCCAGATCAACGACAAGGTCCGCGCGGCGGTGAAACGGATTTTGCCGTTCCATCCGACGAATGCACAGAAGAAAGTGCTGAAAGAGATTGTCGATGACATGAAGCAGCCGGCGCCGATGCGGCGGCTTCTACAGGGCGATGTAGGGTCGGGCAAGACCATCGTCGCGTTCGAGGCGGCAGTGATCGCCATCGAAAACGGATACCAGGTGGCGCTGATGGCGCCGACGGAAATCCTGGCGACACAGCATTACCTGTCGGCGCGGCGGATTCTGGAAAAAGCGGGCTACCGCATCGTGCTGCTGACGGGATCGCAGGAGTCGAGTCACAAGAAGCATGTGCGGCACCACATCGCGCAGGGCAACGCGCAACTGGTGATTGGGACGCACGCGCTCATCCAGGAGTCGGTGGAGTTCGACAAACTGGGACTGGTGATTGTGGACGAGCAGCACCGCTTCGGCGTGATGCAGCGTTTCCGGCTGATGAAGAAGACTGGTGAAGCCGAGCCGGATGTGCTGGTGATGACGGCGACGCCGATTCCGCGGACGCTGGCGCTGACGCTGTATGGCGACCTCGACACCAGTGTGTTGGACGAGTTGCCGCCGGGGCGGACGCCGATCCAGACGAAGCGGGTGTCTGACGATGTGGCACACACAGTGTGGGACTTCGTTCATAAGCAGGTAAAGACGGGACGGCAGGCGTATGTGGTGTATCCGGTGATTGAGGAAGGGGCGATGGCCGGCGAACTGAAGGCGGCCATCAAGATGTATGGCCAGTTGCGGCAGAAGGAACTGGCGGGGTTGCGCGTGGGACTGCTGCATGGACGCATGAGTGCGGAGGACAAAGACGCCACCATGGCGAGTTTTCAGCGGGGTGCGATTGACGTGCTGGTGTCGACCACGGTGATAGAGGTTGGCGTGGACGTTGCCAACGCGACGGTCATGGTGGTGGAGCATGCGGAACGGTTTGGACTGTCGCAACTGCATCAGTTGCGCGGGCGGATTGGGCGTGGCGCGGCGCAATCGTATTGCGTGCTGATGACGGGTGGGAAGGTCTCTCCGGAAGCGCAGGAACGGTTGGACGCGATGGTGCGTACGCAGAACGGTTTCGAGATTGCCGAACTGGACCTGCGGCTGCGTGGGCCGGGAGAGTTTTTCGGGACGAAGCAAGCCGGGATGCCGAATTTTCGAGTGGCCAATTTGCTGCGTGATCGCGACGTGTTGGAATTGGCGCGGAAGCAGGCACGGTTTGTGATGGAAGGGCCGAATGAGCAGATCAGTCAGCAGGAGATTGCCAATGCGGTGATGCATTTGCGCGCGCATTGGAATAGAAGGTATGGGTTGGTCGAAGTGGGGTAGCTGGTGACTGGTTGCTGGCAACTGGCGAAGAGCAATTAGAGATAAGCAATAAGCTAAAGTGGGAGCTTGCGGGGGAGCGTTGAGCTCGCGCACTGGATAGCCTTGAATACCGCAGACAAATCCGAGCTATTCCGTCGTTTGCCAGCCGTGGACGAGTTGCTGCGCGGCGAAGCCATGCAGGCGATTGCTGCGCGCGAGGGACATGCTGCGACCGTGGCGGGGGCGCGGGCGTTGCTCGATGAATTGCGTGGGCGGATTGCGCGGGGTGAGATGACGGAGGCGCGGGTGACGACGGCCGTTGAGGCGGCTCCGGGCGAGATTGAGCGGCGGTTGCGGGAGGAGATGGCGTACTCACTGCGTCCGGTGATCAATGCGACGGGGGTGATTCTGCATACGAACCTCGGGCGCGCGCCGCTGAGTGGCGAGGCGTTGCGGCACGTGGTCGAGGTGGCGCAGGGGTATTCGAACATCGAGATGGATTTGGCGACGGGCGAGCGGGGGAAGCGCGACGTTCACGTCGACCGATTGTTTGCCAGAGTGTTCGGCGACATCGGGCGCGAGGTCGCGACCATCGTGGTGAACAACAACGCTGCGGCGGTGCTGCTTACGCTTAACGCTCTGGCGGAGGGCGGCGAGGTCATCGTGTCGCGCGGCGAACTGGTGGAGATCGGCGGGTCGTTCCGCATTCCCGACGTGATGGCGAAATCGGGCGCGGTGCTGCGCGAGGTAGGAACGACGAACCGCACACGCATTGGCGATTACGGGCAGGCGATCAACGAGCGGACGAAGCTGCTGCTGCGGGTGCATCGCTCGAACTTCGAGATTACGGGATTTACAGAGCAGCCATCGCTGGAAGAACTGGCGGCACTGGGACGGAAACACAATGTTCCGGTGATGGAAGATTTGGGTAGCGGCGATATTTTCGATTTGCCATCGGTCGGAGTGCGCGGTGAACCGACGATTGCGGCCAGCCTGAGGGCGGGCGTGGATATCGTGACGTTTAGCGGTGACAAACTGCTGGGCGGTCCGCAAGCGGGGCTGATCACGGGACGCCGCGAGAACTGGTGGCGAAGGTGAGGAAGAATCCACTGTTTCGGGCGCTGCGGGTGGACAAGATGTTTTACGCCGCGCTGGAGGCGACGCTGCTGGCGTATCTGCGCGAGGATTACGACTCGAGTGCCAGCGCTGCGCATGATGCGGCTGACGGAAGTAGCAGATCAACGAGCGCGCGGAGCACATGGCGCGCAAGCTGCACATCAGCAGTCCGCGGTTGGAGGTTGCCGTGGTGGCGACGCGGTCGGTGATTGGGGGAGGGTCGGCTCCAGGAGCGACGCTACCGAGCCGGGCGGTGGCGGTGTCGTCGCCTGATATGGGCGCGGATGCGATTGCGCGAGAAGTTGCGGGAGTGGACGACGCCGATCATCGCACGGGTGGAAGAGGGGCGAGTGCTGCTGGATTTGCGGACGGTTTTGCCCGAACAAGACGCGGTGGTGGTGGAGGCGATCGGGGCGATTTCGGCGACCGGTAACTGGTAACTGGCAGGAACAGCGTGGCCACGATTTACACCATTGGACATTCGACGCGCACGCTGGACGAACTTGTGTCGGCGCTGCAAGGACACGGCATCAAGACGCTGGTCGATATTCGGTCGTTTCCCATGTCGCGGCGATTGCCGCACTTCAATCGCGAATCGCTCGAGCTGGAATTGCCGAAACACGGCATTGCATACGTGTGGATGAAGGAGTTGGGTGGACGGCGCAAGAAGATTCGCGACGATTCGCCGAACACTGCGCTGCGCAACGATTCGTTTCGGAATTATGCCGATTACATGATGACCGAAGAGTTCGCGGCGGGAATCGGAAAACTGCTGGAGATTGCTGATCGCGAGAACACGGCGATCATGTGCGCCGAGCGGGTGTACTTCCAGTGCCATCGCATGCTGGTCAGCGATTATCTGGCGGCGCACGGACATAGCGTGCTGCACATCGATGACGAGAAGCGGCCGGTACGCGAACACAAGCTGATGGCGGAAGCGCGGTCGGTCGATGGGAAACTGATTTATGACGGGGGAAGGTTACTCTGACTTAGTGTCGCTGAGAAAGTCAAAAGACCCACGCAAGCAAAGGAAGCTTGAGTAGGGCACCCGTCTGCCGCTATTCTCGAAGTTCACTTATGAAAAGAGCCGTGTTTCGCGAAACGCAACAAGGGGTACTACCGCGTTCTGCATACCCCGATATGGATCTGGGTGTTCTGGGTGCTGCCGGGATGGCCGCTCACCTATGACCTGTACACGCATGGAGCCGACTGGCGCCATTGGATTTGGCTGGCCGTCGTAGCTGCCGTGGTAGCGTGGCGGGGATGGGTGGGCCGGATGCCGGGGTGCGAAGAGCGTCCCTACATCCATTATTACGGGGTGCATCAGCCGAACCTGTGGTATCGGGTGGTGTGCTATACCGCGGCGTGGATCGATATCCTGGTGCCCTTTGCGCTCAATGTCGCTGGTCTGGTGATCGCGTCGGTCACCGGCACGTGGATGCTGAAGCAGATGTATGAGTACGCGTACTATCCACTGGCGCTGGTCGTGGTGGCTGGCGACAGCACTCGACCTGACTCCGCGAGCCAAGCGCGACACGTTTGGCGAAGGCGCGGAGCGGGCGTGGTTCTACATTGCCATCTGGACGGTGGTTCCGACGCAAGTGGTTAACTGGGCGGCGTGGCGGATGGGGAAGTACATGGGGCTGGAGCCGCTGCCGCTGGCCAGGACGCGACTAGTGATCTGCCTGCTGTCGACAGCGTTCTTCTTCTTGTTGGGGTATGCGGCGAAATTGCCGCGCACGCAGCGGTACTACTCGGGAGTGGCGGCGGCGGGAGTGTGAAGAAGCTGTCAGCTTTCAGCCGTCAGCCATCAGTAAAACAAAAGAAAAGCGGCCCGCCGGAGCGGACCGCCAGTCATGAACTCGTGCTCGAGTGTTTATACAGGCTGTACGTTCTCGGCCTGCCAGCCCTTCGGTCCTTTGACAACTGTGAACTGAACGGTCTGACCTTCCTGCAGGCTGCGGAAGCCGCCGGCCTGGATGGCAGAGTAATGAACGAATACGTCTTCGCCGTTCTGACGGCTAATGAAGCCGTAGCCCTTCGCGTCATTGAACCACTTAACTGTTCCTTGTTCCATTGTGTTGCTCGTTCCTTCGAAATTGATGTAGCTACGATTCGAACGGATTGTGAAGCAGGCAGGGATGCTGCTAGGCAGGAACTGCTGCGTACAACGTCGATCAATCGAGCATTTTCATCATAACAGCGGAGGGGCGAAATACCCAAGCAGTATTATGACTGCAACGCCCGTGGAGTTCGCTGAAATAACGATAAGGCTATAACAACAATGTAGTTAGTTCTGCTTGACATGCGGTAGTAGCACAACACTTCAGCGGAGATCGAACCAACTTGAATGATGTATGGTGTTGCCATGATTGTGGGAACAGGGATTGATATCGCCGAAGTGGACCGAGTGGCGAAGACGATTGCGCGATTTGGAAGACGCTTTACCGAGCGCGTGTTTACCGCTGACGAGATTGCCTATTGCGAGTCGAAGGCCAACAAGATCGAACGGTATGCGGCGCGCTTTGCAGCGAAAGAAGCGGCGATGAAGGCGATCGGAACGGGATGGAGCCGAGGAGTGACGTGGCAGAGTGTAGAAGTGCGACGACTGCCGGGATCGCGTCCGACGATGGCGTTTCATGGCAGAGCGGGCGAGTTCTTTTCCAAAGTGGGTGCGGTGCGGGCGCATTTGTCGCTGACCCATACGGGGCAATACGCGATGGCGGTGGTGATCTTGGAGAGCGAGTAAAAGCAGTTGTCGGTTGCCAGTAGCCAGTTGTCAGTTTGGATCTTGCCACTCATCATCTCGGTCGTGAGACAGGGAATTATTTCTTCCGATCACGAGGGATGGCGCTGCGCATTCGCAATTTGTTGTGAATCGCAACAACAAGTGCACCATGAGTGGGGCGATTTGCACGAAATGAAATCGACGTGGGCAGCGATGGAAATGATTGCTTGCAAAGCACACAACCCTACTTGTTATAATCACCGACTTGGGTGATCTTCGTCACACCTGATCAGTTTGTTAGCTGCACAACTGCAAGGATCTGGAAGCCGTAAGGGGTGATCGGCTTCATGCCCACAACACTGGATAGCTTCGTACATGGCACAAATTTTTCATCGTAGTGCGAACAGCCTTTCGCGGCTGTCGATGCTCGCGGCGGTGGTGGTGGTGACCGGCCTATTGACGTTTGCGTGGGAAATGCAACGCGCGCCATACGTTACGTACCAGGGGGTGCGGCAGGCGCAGCCGGTGCCGTTCAGCCACCAGCACCATAATGCCGGGCTGGGGATCGACTGCCGTTATTGCCATACCTCGGTGGAGCAGTCGAGCTACGCGGGGATCCCGCCGACCAAAACCTGCATGAACTGCCACTCGCAGATCTGGACGAACGCGGCGCTGCTGGAACCGGTACGAGAGAGTTACCGCACCGGCCAGTCGATCCAGTGGACCAAGGTCAATTACCTGCCGGACTACGTTTATTTCAATCACAGCATTCACGTGAACAAGGGCGTGGGCTGCGCGACCTGCCACGGGCCGGTGAACAAGATGCCACTGATGTACCAGGAATCTTCCATGCGGATGGAGTGGTGCCTGGAATGCCATCGGGCGACAGAGAAGTACCTGAGGCCGCGGGACCAGGTGTTCAACATGAATTACGAGCAGCCGTCGGAGGCGCATCCCGTGCAATTGGCCGATGGGTCGAAGTTTACCGACCAGGTTGAATTAGGGACGGCGTTGCACTCGCAATATAACGTCCGGACGGTGCAGGACATCACGAGTTGCAACACGTGCCACCGGTAGAGCAGTTGTCAGTGGCCAGTTTCCAGTTGTCAGAGCGAGAAGATGGATAAAGAGAGCCAACGAAGTCCGAAGCGGTTTGTCCCAGCAAGCTGGAACTGGCGGAGGTGCGCGACAAGCTAGCGCGCGCCAAGAGCGGCCCGCAGTACTGGCGGAGCCTGGAAGAGCTGGCCCAGACCGATGGGTTCTTCGAGATGGTGCACCGCGAGTTTCCGCGGCAGGCGTCAGTGTGGCCGGAAGGAGCGTCACGGCGCGACTTCATGAAGCTGATGACGGCTTCGATGGCGCTGGCCGGATTGTCGGCCTGCGTGAAGCAGCCGATCGAACCCATCGTTCCCTACGTGCGCCAGCCCGAACCGATTGTCCTGGGGATTCCGCTGTATTTCGCGAGCGCGATGCCATTCGGCGGATATGCGACGCCGGTGCTGGTGGAGAGCCACGAAGGACGGCCGACGAAGGTGGAAGGCAATCCTGACCACCCCGCGGGTGTGGGCAGCGATGTGTTCGCGCAGGCATCGATTCTGGACATGTACGATCCGGACCGCTCGCAGGCGGTTGCGTACACGGGCAACATCCGGTCGTGGAGCGACTACACGACGGCGCTCAAGGGGGCGCTGAATTCGCAGAATGCGATGCAAGGCTCGGGATTGCGCATTCTGACGCGCACGGTGAGTTCACCGACGCTGGCTTCACAGATGAAGGCCGTGTTGGCAGCGTATCCGCAGGCGAAATGGGTGCAGTACGACCCGCTGACGCGCGATAACGCGCGGGCGGGCGCGCAGGCGGCGTTCGGGCAGTATGCGGAGACGCATTACAACCTGGACAAGGCGGACACGATTCTTTCGCTGGATGGGGACTTTCTTTCCAGCGGGTATCCGGGCTTCGTGCTGTATGCGCGGCAGTTCGCGTCGCGGCGCAATCCGGAACTGAAAGAGAAGATGTCGCGCTTCTACATGGTGGAGAGCACGCCGACCAACACGGGCGGCAAGGCTGACCATCGGTTGCCAGTGCGGGCGTCGGAAGTGGAACAGGTGGCGCGAGCCATCGCAGCTGGGTTAGGCGTCGGAAGCGGAACGGCGAGACCAGAGCAGGTGAAGTTCGTCGCCGCGCTGGTGAAAGACCTGCAAGCCCACAAGGGTGCAGCCGTGGTAATCGCGGGAGATAACCAGCCTGCGGCGGTACATGCACTAGCGCATGCGATGAATGCTGCGCTGGGAGCGGTGGGCACGACCGTGTACTACACCGATCCGGTGGAAGCGAAGCCGCAAGACCAGACTGCGGCTCTGAAAGAACTGGTCGATGACATGAACGGCGGCAAGGTGGACTTGCTGCTGGTGGTCGGCGGCAACCCCGTGTACGACGCTCCGGCGGATTTGAAGTTCGGCGACGCGATGGGCAAGGTGCAGCTGCGGGTGCAACATAGCGTCTTCCAGAACGAGACTTCGGACTTCGTCCACTGGCACATCAATGCCACGCATTACCTGGAGCAGTGGGGCGACGTGCGCACCATCGATGGGACAGCCACGCTGATTCAGCCGCTGATTGCTCCTTTGTATGACGGCAAGAGCGAATACGAGTTTATCGAGGCGATCACGGGTTCGTCGGCCACGACGGGGTATGAGATTGTTCGCCGCTACTGGCAAGGCCAGATGACGGGCGACTTCGATACAGCGTGGCGCAAGGCGCTGAATGACGGATTTATAGCGGGAACGGCGTTTCCCGCGAAGACGTTTGCGGCGAAGGGCGGCGTCCCGGCAGCGAGCGCCGGCAGTACGGGAACGCTGGAGGTGATGTTCCGGCGCGATCCCACGATTTACGACGGAACGTTCTCGAACAATGCGTGGCTGCAGGAAACTCCCAAGCCGATGACGCAGATCTGCTGGGACAATGCCGTGCAGATGAGCGTCAAGACTGCCGAGAAGCTCGGACTGAAGAGCGAAGATATAGTCGAGATCGAGGTCAACGGCGCCAAGGTAAAGGGCGGATTGTGGCGCACGCCGGGGCATCCGGACGATGCGGTCACGGTGTTCCTGGGATATGGCCGCACCAAGAGCGGACACGTGGGCACGGACGTGGGCTTCAATGCGTATGCGCTGCGCAGCAGCGACGGCCTATATTACGCTGCTGGAAAGATCAGCAAGGTTGGCGACGGTTACGGGTTCGCGAATCCGCAAGGCTGGCAATACATCGACCAGTCAGGAATTCCGGGCGCGGAAGACATGAGCGACCGGCACATCGTGCGCAAGGCGACGCTGGAAGATTTCCTGAAGAATCCGAACTTCGCGCACGAAGGAATCGAGGCGCCAGGGCCGGAGTTCACGCTGTACACCGATGTGCACAACGGCCCGCTGTACCAGTACACGGAAGCCAAGTGGGGCATGGCCATCGACATGAACTCGTGCATCGGGTGCAAGACGTGCGTGGTGGCATGCCAGGCGGAGAACAATATTCCTGTGGTGGGCAAGGAGCAGGTAATGCGCGGCCGGCACATGAACTGGTTGCGTGTGGATGTGTACTACGAAGGCGGGACGGAGAATCCGGCGGCATACTACCAGCCGATTCCGTGCCAGCAGTGCGAGAACGCTCCGTGCGAAGTGGTGTGTCCGGTGGGTGCGACGGTGCACTCGACCGAAGGCTTGAACGACATGGTCTACAACCGCTGCGTGGGGACGCGCTACTGCTCGAACAACTGCCCATACAAGGTGCGGCGGTTCAACTTCCTGCTGTTCCAGGACTTCGAGACTCCGCAGTACAAGATGATGCGCAATCCGGAAGTGAGCGTTCGCAGTCGCGGCGTGATGGAGAAGTGCACGTACTGCATCCAGCGCATCACGCACGGGCGCATCACGGCGGAGAAGGAAAACCGCAAGGTAAAGGACGGCGAGATCATTACCGCCTGCCAGCAGGCGTGTCCGGCGGGCGCGATTACGTTTGGTGACTTGAACGATGCCAACAGCCGCGTGTCGCAATTGCGGGCGAACCAGCGCAGCTACGGCCTGCTGGAAGACCTGAACACGCGTCCTCGCACCAACTATATGGCGTTGGTGCTGAACCCGAATCCTGAACTTGAACAGTCGGAGCAGAGCTAGATGGCGGGAGTAGAGGAAAAGAACGTGGCATTGCTGGATGAGCCGCCGGTATTAGCGCCCGGCCAGACGTTCGATTCAGTCACGGACACGATCACCGATGCGGTACTGAAGCGACCGATCGGGCTAGGCTGGCTGGCAGGACTGGCGGTAGGGATGGGACTGCTGGGACTGCTAGGCGTGACGGTGACATACCTGTTGCTGCGCGGTGTCGGCATCTGGGGCATTGAAATTCCGGTGGCCTGGGGCTTCGCCATCATCAATTTTGTGTGGTGGATCGGAATTGGCCACGCGGGAACGCTGATCTCGGCCATCCTGTTGCTGTTCAAACAGACATGGCGCAACTCGATTAACCGCTTCGCCGAAGCGATGACGCTGTTCGCGGTGGCTTGCGCCGGAATGTTTCCATTGCTGCACATGGGGCGTCCGTGGCTAGGCTACTGGATGTTCCCGTACCCGAACTCGATGGGAGTGTGGCCGCAGTTCCGTAGTCCGCTGGTGTGGGACGTGTTCGCGGTTTCGACATACGCGACGATTTCAGCGGTGTTCTGGTTTGTGGGACTGGTGCCGGATTTTGCGACCATGCGGGAAGAAGCGACGCATCCGCTGGCAAAGAAGATTTACGGGATGCTGTCGCTGGGCTGGCGTGGTTCGGCGCGGCACTGGACGCGCTACGAAGCGCTGTACATCCTGCTGGCCGGAATTTCGACACCGCTGGTGCTCTCGGTGCACACGGTGGTCAGCTTCGATTTTGCAATCGCCATCCTGCCCGGGTGGCATACGACGATTTTCCCGCCTTACTTTGTGGCAGGCGCGATTTACTCCGGATTCGCGATGGTGCTGGTGCTGGCAATTCCCATCCGCAAGTACTACGGGTTGGAAGACATGATCACCATGCGGCACCTGCAAAACTCGGCCAAGATCATGCTGGCCACAGGGCTGATCGTGGCCTACGGATATTTCTTTGAGACGTTTGTATCGCTGTACAGCGGATCGACCTACGAGCGGTTCATGACCCACAACCGCTGGTTCGGGCCGTACGCGCCGCTTTACTGGTCGCTGATACTGCTCAACATCCTGATCCCGCAGGTCCTGTGGTGGCCGAAAGTTCGTTCCAACATACGGTGGTTGTTTGGAATTTCGCTGATCGTGCTAGTTGGCATGTGGCTGGAGCGCTTCGTCATCATCGTGACCAGTTTGCATCGCGACTTTCTGCCATCGTCGTGGGGCCATTACGTGCCGACGCGGTGGGACTGGGCGACGTATGCGGGAACGATTGGATTGTTCACAACGGCGATCTTTATCTTCATCCGCATTGTGCCGGCGATTTCAATCTTTGAAATACGCATGCTGCTGCCGCAGGCGGAGGTGAAGGAATGAGCCACGCTGCGACTGCGCCCACGATCTACGGTTTGATGGCTGAGTTTGAAACTCCGACAGAACTGGTGCATGCGTGCAAGGCCGCCTACTCGGAGGGCTATCGCGAAATGGACGCCTACAGTCCGTTTCCGATTGAAGAGGCGAGCGAGGCCATCGGTTTCCACAAATCGGCGGTTCCGCTGATAACGCTGACGGGCGGCATTCTGGGCGGACTGTCGGGATTCGGGCTGCAGTACTGGATCAACGTGATCGCGTATCCGCTGAATATTGGCGGAAAGCCCTATGACTCGTGGCCGGCGTTCATCGTGCCGACGTTTGAGATGACGATCCTGTTCGCGGGACTGGTGGGAATGTTCGGCATGTTCGCGCTGAATGGACTGCCGCAGCCGTACCATCCGGTGTTCAACGTGGACGCGTTTTCGAAGGTGACGCGCAACCGGTTCTTCCTGTGCGTCGAGGCGACCGATCCCAAGTTTGATTTGACGGGCACCCAACAATTCATGGAACGACTGAAGCCGCTATCGATTTCGGAGGTGCCGCATTAATCGGACATCTCTAACTTTGGCAAAGTTGCTGCTGGCGTCGATGGCACTGTTGCTGCTGGCCGGATGCCGCGCCGATATGCAGAACCAACCGTACAAGCGTCCGCTGGCGGAGAGCGATTTTTACGCCGACCATCGTTCGGCGCGTCCGCTGGTGGAGGGCACGGTAGCGCGCGGATACTTGCGCGCCGATACGTACCTGTACACCGGCAAGATCGGCAGCGAGGACGGCAACTACATGCCGTTCCCGGTGACGGCCGAGGTGCTGCAACGTGGACAGCAGCGCTTCAACATTTACTGCGCACCATGCCACGGCGAGACCGGTGACGGACAAGGCATGATCGTGCAGCGCGGACTCAGCCGGCCGCCTTCCTATCACAATGAGCGGCTGCGCAAGGTGCCGATCGGGTACTTCTTCGACGTGATGACGAATGGATTTGGCAAAATGCTGGACTACTCGCAGCAGGTTTCTCCCCAGGACCGCTGGGCGATCGCGGCGTACATTCGGGCGCTGCAGTTGAGCCAGGGAGCGACGCGTGGCGACGTTCCGGCGGGAGAGCAGATTGCGAACGCGCCTCCTGCAGGGGTTGTGATTGCGCCCCCGTATGACACGCAAGGTGCGAGCCAGCCCGCGGCCGCGCAGGGAGGGGGGCAGCAGCAATGAGCCAACCGAATCTGCAAGTCGACCAGGGGAATTACGCCGTGCCCGCGGAAGCGGCGAAATGGCAACGGTTATATCTCAGCATCGGAGTTCTGGGCGCGCTGGCGTGCATCATCGGATTTGTAATGCAGCCGGAGCAATTGATGCGCGGCTACCTCATCGGCTACATGCTGTGGCTGGGCTTGAGCCTGGGTTGCATGGCGCTTGTGATGGTGCAGCATCTGTCGGGCGGACTGTGGGGATTGTCGATCCGGCGGATTCTGGAGGCGGCGAGCAAGGGCATACCGCTGATGCTGGTGCTGTTTGTGCCTCTCATTCTGGGACGGCACTACCTGTATGCGTGGATGAGCGACCCGTCGCTGACTGAGCACAATGCCTGGTACCTGAACATGCCGTTCTGGTGGCTGCGGCAGGTGATTTACTTCGCCGTGTGGCTTGGCTTGATGTACGTGCTGAATCAAGCGCTCGGCGTTGCAGGACGAACCGTCGGCCGCAGGACACCAGCCGCGCTTCCAACTGTTCAGCGGCATCGGAATTTTGCTCTATTCGCTGACGATCTCTTTCGCAGCGGTGGATTGGGTGATGTCGCTCGATCCGCATTGGGGCTCGACCATCTACGGCATGATTTTCATGGCGGGCGAGGGGCTGTCTGCATTGGCGTTCTGCATCATCATGCTGACGGTGCTGACCGGCTACAGCCCCATGCGCGAGATCATCAAGGCGGAACAGTTTCACGACATCGCCAAGCTGATGCTGGCATTCGTGATGCTGTTCGCCTACTTCTCGTTCTCGCAGTGGCTGATCATCTGGGCGGGCAACCTGCCGGACGAAATCAGCTGGTTTCTGAACCGCATCCATGGCGGATGGGGCATGGTGGCGCTGGCGATCATCCTGTTTCATTTCGCGCTGCCGTTTGCGCTCCTGCTTTCGCGAAACCTCAAGCGAGATGGGCGGCGAATGATTGGGTTGGCGGTACTTCTGATGTTCATGCGGCTGGTGGACATCTACTGGTACGTGGTGCCGAATTTTGCGCATGCCCGCGGACATTTCTACTTCAGCATCTGGTACCTGGTAGCGCCGATCGCTCTGGGTGGACTGTGGCTGGGGTACTTCTTCTATAACTTGCGGCAACGGCCGATTTTGCCCGCGTACGAGCCGCAGATGCCGAGCTTGCTGCACCAGGGGTCGGGACATGGCCACTAATCGCGACGAATACGATTTGCTGAAAAATCCGGCGGTGGATTACGACCGCACCGACTTAAGTCCGCGGGGAATCCTGATGTTTCTCGTCGGACTGCTGGTGGCGGGAATCTTCATCGAACTGGTGATTTGGGGAATGTTCCGCTTCCTGTCGCATAGTCCTTATTTCGCAAAGGGCAATCCCAGCCCGATGGTCAACGCGCAGAAGGCGCAGCCGCTGACTGCGGAGGGAAAAGATTTCGAGAACACTACGAACGTGAATCCGGACACGTTTCCTGAGCCGCGGCTGCAAACAGATGACGTCGTCGATATGAGCCAGTTGCTGCAATCGGAACACGAGATTCTGTACACCGCACAGCCCTTTGTGGACTCGAACGGCACGGTGCATCTTCCGATAAATGAGGCGATGAAGCTGATCGCAGAGCGAGGGCTGCCAGTGGTGCCGGCGACAGCCGTGACACAGAAAGCGGCTCCGGCGAAAGCAGTGGCGTCGCCGAATGGGCAGTAGCAACGCGTGATGGCTAGGAAGTCGCGCGAGAAGTGAGACCAAGAGCAGTGAAACGCAGTTGGATGTTTGCCGCACAGTCGATGTTATTAGGAGTCACGGTACTGGCCAGTGTCGTATTGATGGCGCAGCCGCCGTCTGCATTTCAGCGGGACGCGAGCCAGCCGTCGTCGCAAGTCAGTCCGGATGACCTGAAGAATGTGGGAATCGATCAGCGACTCGACCAGGAATTGCCGCTGAATTTGCAGTTTAAGGATGAGGCGGGCAAGACGGTAAAGCTGGGCGACTACTTTCAGTCAGGCCGTCCGGTGATCCTGAACTTGGTGTATTACACCTGCCCAATGTTGTGTGGGGAGGAGATGGCCGGACTGTCAAGCGCGCTGGGCGTGCTGCGGTTTACGCCGGGCAACGAGTACGAAGTAGTGACGGTGAGCTTTAATCCGGATGACACCCCGGCAATCGCGTCGGAGAAAAAGAAGATTTACATCGATCGCATGAATGAACGGCTGGAAAAGAAATCGGACGGTTCGGGCTGGCATTTCCTGACCGGGCAGCAGCCGGAGATCCAGCAACTGGCGGACGCGGTCGGGTTTCACTACAAGCGCGATGCGCGTACGGGACAGTTCATTCATTCGGCGGCGATCATGATTGCGACGCCACAGGGCAGGCTGGCCCAGTATTACTACGGGGTGGAGTTTTCGCCCAAAGATTTGCGCCTCGGCTTGATCGAGGCGTCACGCAACAAGATTGGCAATTTGGTCGACCAAGTCACGCTGTACTGCTTTCATTACGACCCGACGAGCGGGCGATATGGCGCGGTGGTCACCAACATCCTGCGATTAGGCGGCGCGGCGACGGTGCTGCTGCTGGGCGGATTCCTGATCGTGATGTACCGACGTGAACCTCATGATTCCCGGAAGGGAGCAGGACGGGCCTGAACGATATGTGGAAGAACTTGCCACTGTTTCCTGAGCAAGCGTCGTCGATGGCGGCACAGGTGGATGGACTGTACTTCCTCCTGATCGCGGTGTCGGCGTTCTTTACGCTGCTCATTTTTGCATTGGTGTTCGTGTTTGCGGTGAAGTACCGGCACACGGTGCATCCCAAGGCACAGCACATTGACGGATCGCTGCCGCTGGAGTTGACGTGGACGCTCATCCCGCTGGGCATCTCGATGATCTTCTTCGCGTGGGGGTCCTTGATTTACTTCCAGGAAGCGCGCCCGCCGCGCGGCGCGATGGAAATCTATGCGGTAGGCAAGCAGTGGATGTGGAAGTTCGAGCATGAGACCGGCCAGCGCGAGATCGATGCGCTGCACATCCCAGTGAACCGCGACATCAAGATGATCATGAGCTCGCAGGACACCATTCACTCGTTCTTCGTGCCGGCATTCCGGATCAAGCAGGATGTACTGCCGGGCCGCTTTACCTCGACCTGGTTTCATACTACGAAGGTCGGTACCTATCACCTGTTCTGTGCGGAATATTGCGGCACCGAGCACTCCGGCATGATTGGCGAAGTGGTGGTGATGGAGCCGGCGGCGTACCAGGCTTGGCTGGCCAGTGGCGGAGCGACGACCTCGATGGCGACGAATGGCAAGGAGTTGTTCTCGCAGTTGGGATGCGCGACCTGTCATCGCAGCGATACCCAGGGCCGCGGTCCGAACCTGGTGGGAATTTACGGCAAGCCAGTGCAACTGGAGGACGGGCGCAGGGTCACGGCGGATGAGAACTACATCCGCGAATCGATCCTGAATCCGCAGGCCAAGATCGTGGCGGGCTTTAAGCCCATCATGCCCACGTTCCAGGGACAAGTGACGGAAGAGAGCTTGGGAGCGTTGGTGAGTTATGTGAAGTCGCTCTCACAACCGCAGCAGAAGGCCGAAGGCGGAGCGCCGGCGGCCGTGGCGAACGAGAGCAACTAAGGTTTCAACCCCGAAGGTGCGTGACATGGCAACTGCAGTACAGACAGTGGAGCGCGAAACTTACCTGAACAATGGCTATGGATTGAAGTCATGGCTATTAACCAGGGACCATAAGCGGATCGCGATCCTGTACTTGATATCGATCACCGGGATGTTCTTCGTGGGCGGGTTCTTTGCCATGCTGATCCGGCTGGAACTGCTGACCCCGGCGGGCGATTTGGTTTCGTCGGACACCTACAACAAGCTGTTCACCATGCACGGCATCACGATGGTCTTTTTCTTTCTGATTCCGTCGGTGCCGGCTGTGCTGGGGAATTTCCTAATCCCGCTGATGGTCGGAGCCAAGGACCTGGCGTTTCCCAGAATTAATCTGTTGAGCTGGTACCTGTACATCATCGGCGCAACATTTGCGCTCGTATCGATGGTCATGGGTGGAGTGGACACGGGCTGGACCTTCTACACTCCATTCAGCACGACGTACTCGAACACCCACGTCGTCGGGACGGCGCTGGGCATCTTTATCGCCGGATTCTCGTCCATCTTCACCGGACTGAACTTCATCGTCACGATCCATCGTATGCGCGCGCCGGGATTGACATGGAATCGGCTGCCGCTGTTTTGCTGGTCGAACTACGCAGCCAGCCTCATTATGGTGCTGGGTACTCCGGTCATCGCCATCACCATATTGCTGGTTGCGCTGGAGCGGCTGTTCCACATCGGCGTATTCAATCCGGCCCTGGGTGGCGATCCGCTGCTGTTTCAGCATCTGTTCTGGTTCTACTCGCATCCCGCCGTCTACATCATGATTTTGCCGGGCATGGGCGTGATCAGCGAGATCGTGACCTGCTTCTCGCGTAAGCGGGTGTTCGGCTACGAGTTTGTCGCGCTGGCCTCGATTGCGATCGCGGTGCTGGGCTTCCTGGTGTGGGCGCACCACATGTTTGTGGCCGGTATATCGGTTTATGCGGCCCTGGTGTTCTCGCTCTTGAGCTACCTGGTGGCGATTCCGTCGGCGGTGAAAATCTTTAACTGGACAGCCACGCTCTACAAGGGCTCAATACGCTATGACACTCCGATGCTCTACGCGTTCGGGTTCATGGGGTTGTTCACGATCGGCGGGTTGACCGGAGTATTCCTGGCGTCGATAGGAGTTGATGTCCATGTGACCGACACCTATTTCGTGGTGGCGCACTTCCACTACGTGATGGTCGGCGGCATGGTGCTGGCGTACATGGGAGGCCTCCACTTCTGGTGGCCAAAGATTACCGGCCGAATGTATCCGGAAGGATGGGCCAAGCTGTCGGCTCTGTTTGTGTTCGTGGGATTCAATCTGACGTTTTTCCCGCAATTCATTCTGGGTTACATGGGCATGCCGCGCCGCTACCATGCCTATCCGCCGGAGTTCCAGGTGCTGAACGTGCTGTCTACTGCGGGCGCGTCGGTGCTGGCGTTAGGCTATGTGCTCCCCATGATCTACTTCGTGTGGTCGCTGCGCTACGGCAAGCTGGCGGGACCTAATCCGTGGAACGCGGTGGGCCTGGAGTGGATGACCCCGTCGCCACCGCCCACGCAGAATTTTGAAGAGACGCCGGTCGTGACCTGGGAAGCCTACGATTACGAGCATCAGCCGGACGAGGAGGTCCCCGTTGGCCACTAGCGATATCGAAATCGCTGAACACGCGCTGCAACACCACTTCGCCGACATGGACCAGCAGAAGGAAACGTCCACGTTTGGCATGTGGCTGTTTCTGGTCACCGAGATCATGTTCTTCGGCGGGCTGTTCTGCGCTTATTTGATTTATCGCGCGACGTATTATCAGGCATTTGTCGCGGGCAGCCAGACTATGAACATCTGGCTGGGTGCGACCAACACGGCGGTACTGATTTGCAGTTCGTTGAGTATGGCGCTGGCGGTGCGATGCGCACAGACCGACAAGCGAAAGATGATGGTCGTGCTGCTGCTGATCACGATTGTCTTCGGCTTCGGTTTTTTGGGCATCAAGGGTGTCGAGTATCACGAGCACTGGACCAATCATCAGTTCCCGGGACCGAACTTCCAGTTCGATGGTGCGGAAGCGGCAGGAGTCAATCCGCAGAACGTTCAGATTTACTTCTCGCTGTACTGGGCGATGACCGGACTGCACGCCCTGCATATGATCATTGGGATCGGGCTGGTGACGTGGATCGTGATCGCAGGCGCGCGGGGAATGTACAGCGCGGACTACTACGCTCCGGTCGAGAACGTCGGCTTGTATTGGCACTTTGTCGACCTGGTGTGGATTTACCTTTTTCCGCTGCTCTACCTGATCAGCAAGAAACACGGCGGCTAAGCGAGGAAGCATGTCATCGGAAGAACATCGGCAGCACGTTATCCCGGCGAGTATTTATGTGGGCATCTGGGCGATCCTGATGTTCCTGACGGGACTGACCGTCTTCGTGTCGTTCATCGAGTTGCATGACTGGAACATCGTACTGGCGCTGGTGATTGCCACCATCAAGGCAACGTTGGTGGTGCTGTTCTTTATGCACCTGTACTACAGCTCAAAGCTGACCAAAGTTACGATGATCGCGGCGATCTTTTTCCTGTTCCTGCTCCTGGCGCTGAGTATGACCGACTATCTGACGCGCGCGTGGCCGACCAATCCGCTGCATTAACTCAAAGAGTCTTGTGGAAACGCTCCGCCGTGTGCGGAGCGTTTTTATTTGCATAAATGTTGCGGACTACGGCGCGTCGTAATAATAGCCTTGGCGGGCATGGACGCGGAGTTTGCTGGGGCCGGTCATTTCCAACCGCAGTTCGTGAAAGCCCGGGGTCTCGCGCTCAGGCCGGAAAGAGACGTAATACTGGGTGCGCATTTGCTGGTCCATGGCAGCGAAAACGGCGGTGAAGTCTTTTTCAGACCCGGCGGTGTAGAACTGTCCGCCGGTTTCTTCGGCCAGACGACGGAGGACGGCATCGCCCGGCGAGTACCTGCCCTGGGGATGAAGTGCCAGCGCATAAATTTGGATCTCGCGGCGCTGGGCGAGGGCGATGGTGTCGACCAGTGCGTGCAGGCTGCCAGTGTCGTCGCCATCGCTGAACAGGACGATGATGCGCTGCACGGTTTCGTTCCCCGCAGATCGTGAAAACTGATTCAGGGACGCGTAAAACAAACCGTCGTACAAATTGGTAGCGTGGCCGAGTTGATGGACCCGCTCCAAGGCCGCTCCCAGCGCATCGGGATCGCCGGTTGAGGCCTGCCACAACTGAACCTCCTGGCCGAACGCCAGCACGAATGCGCGATCGGTCTGCGGACGCAACACTTGGCGGACAAAAAACTGTGTGGCCAGTTTCTCGCGTGAGACAGTCCTCTGTACAGAATCGCTGACGTCGAGCAGGATACCGACCTGCAAGGGCAAGTCGTTCATCCGCGAAAAATTGCGAAGCCGCTTTACAGCCAACTGATCGTCGAAGATTTGCAAGTCAGCGACCGAAAGACTGTCCACCAGTTGTCGTTGCTCGTCAGTTACGCTGAATCGAACCCGAACCTCGGGAACGACGTGGTGGATCGTGTACCCAGGAACAGCGGACCTGGCGACCGACCAGGACTCAGATCCAAACGCGGGTGTGGGCGAATTGGTCAGCAGATTCGGCGCGGAAACCTCGGTAGTGTCGGGGTTTGATCCACCGGATGAGGAAGGGCCGCAGGCGGCGGCGGATGGCCCGCACCATAATGCAACGACCAGCGCCGAGACGATAATCGAGAATGTTCTGGATTGAAGCAGCTTGCACACACTTGGCTTATCGGCGGGCCCGAGTGCGGGCTTGAGGACGCGCCAAAGCATGCGGGATAAGATACCTTGATTTCAAGGGCGATTTCTGTCCGGTGTCAAACACTATGACCTTATCCGGGAAGTAACAATCGTAGAAAACCGTTCATCCTACGTTCATCATGCTGTAACAACACGAGATGTAACGTAGTGGTGAGATGCTAGGACACGAGAGCACTGCCAACCCTGTCGGCTACAATACAGCCGTGAAACAAACCATCTTTGCCGTGGAAGATGACACGGACATTTCCCGCCTGGTTCGCCACCACCTGGAGGCCGCTGGGTACGGAGTACGTTCGTTCCCGACCGCGACAGGAGTCATCACTGAGGCGGAAAAGCAGGCACCGCTGCTGTTTCTGCTGGACATCATGTTGCCCGGCGGAGACGGGCTGGAACTGTGCCGGCGAATCCGGCAAACGCCGTCGCTGGCCATGATTCCGGTCATCTTTCTGACCGCGAAGACCACCGAATCCGATAAGGTCATCGGCCTCGAATTGGGGGCGGATGACTACATCCCGAAGCCCTTCAGTCCGCGCGAATTGGTGGCCCGGGTACGCGCCGTGTTGCGCCGCTTTGAGCGGCCGCTGGCGCCCGCGGTGGTCAAAGCGGGAGAAATCGAGATCGACAGCGGCGGGATGACGCTCATGGTGCGTGGCGCGCTGACCCAGACCACGGCCACCGAATTCCGCTTGCTGGAATACCTGGCTCGCCACCCCGGCCGGGTGTTTACCCGCGACCAGTTACTTGACGCCGTATGGCGCGACACACACTACGTGACGCCGCGCTCGGTGGACGTGTACGTCCGCCGCATTCGTGAGAAGATCGAAGCGAATCCCGATGAGCCCCGCTATCTGAAGACGGTACGGGGGGCCGGATACCGCTTCGAGGTTCCCAAACCGTGAAGAGTCGCATTTTTCTTAAGCTGTTCGCTGCCGCCCTGGTATTGATAGCAGCCTGCATGCTTACGATGAATGTGCTGATCCAAAAAGCCTGGGTAGGAATGTTACGCAGCGAGATTGAAAACTCGTTGCGCGAAAAGACGCTGATGCTGGCGTCGCGCATAGCCAGCACGCCTATCGACCAACGCGCCCAAGCAATTCAACAGGCGGCCGCATTAGCCGGAGCGCGGGCAACCCTCATCGACAGTAGCGGCAAGGTCCTGGCCGATTCCGAAGCTAATCCGGACCAGATGGACAATCACGGCACTCGTCCGGAGGTCATAGCCGCATTGCAGGGCCAAGTGGGATCCTCCACGCGCTCAAGCAAGACCATGGGAGTGCCGTTCTTGTATGAAGCGGTGCCCATTCCCGGAGGAGTGGTGCGCCTGGCCTATCGGTTGTCCGCAATCGATGAAGTCAACCGGCAAGTGCGAAACAATCTGCTGAAAAGCTCGGCTGTGGCCGCGCTGGTGGCTCTCGTGCTGGCATTCATCGCCACGCAGTCGATCGGGCGGCGGCTGGGCCGCATCACGGATTTCGCGGAGCGAGTTGCCGCAGGAGATCTGTCGGCGCGCATTCAAGAAGAGTCGGGCGACGAGATTGCACACGTGGCCTCAGCGTTGGACAAGACTGCACGAAAACTGGAAGAAGGCTTCCGCTCAGTGGAAGCCAGCCGGCAAACCCTGGAGACACTGCTGAACTCGATGCAGGAAGCAGTGATTGCCGTCGCCGAGGACGGTCGAGTTCTGTGGGCCAACCAGCGTATGGAACGTCTGCTGCCCAATGGTATCCGGCTAGGTGAGCCGCTGGTGCGATCGGCGCGCGATCCGGAGATTTTGCGAGCCGTACAAGCAGCACTGGAGACCCGCGACATTGTGGTGGCGCGTGCCGCCAAAATCTTTTCGGGACGAATCTTCGACCTGACTGCCGCTCCCATGCCGGGAGGCGGAGTGGTAGCGGTGATGCACGACCAGACTGAAATCGAGCGGGTGGAGAAGACGCGGCGCGACTTCATTGCCAATGTGTCGCACGAGTTACGCACACCGCTGACCTCGATCCAGGGGTACGCCGAGACTGTTCTGGAAAGCGAGAAATTGAGTGACAGCGCGCGCGAATTCATCGAGATTGTTCGCAAGAACGCGCTGCGTATGTCGCGGTTGACCGAAGACCTTCTGGTGTTGGCCAGGGTTGAATCGGGTGAACGCGATTTCAACCTACAACCGGCAACGGCGCAGGAATTGCTCGACGAAGCGGTGCAAACTTTTCAGGAGATCGCAGACAGCCGTGGAATTGAGCTGGCGGTGATGAACACGGCGACATCGTCTGTGATGGTGGACCGCGATGCCATTCACCAGGTGTTTGGCAACCTGATCGACAATGCGATGAAGTACGGCGAAGAAGGACGAAAAATCCTGGTTGGAGCGTGCGAAACGGAATCGGGCGTGCAATTTTATGTTCGCGATTTTGGCGGTGGAATCCCCAGCGAGCATCTGCCCCGACTGTTCGAGCGGTTCTACCGGGTGGACAAGGCGCGCTCGCGGGAATCAGGCGGAACGGGCTTGGGCTTGGCGATTGCCAAGCACGTGGTGCGGGCCCACGGTGGGGAGATCAAGGCAGAGAGCGAACTGAACCACGGCTCGACGTTTTACTTTACCCTGCCTCGCGAGGAAGTAGCGGTGCGGGCGTAATCGCTGTGCCGGATATCGGTGTCGTATAGCAACCTTGGAAGGGCCAGAGCAGGATAGTTGGAGATCCCATGAGTGCGGCCGAAGACGAATCCCCCAACCCGGAAGAAGTGTGCGCGCACTTGCAGCGGCAAACGTTGCAAGCCTGCCAGGTGGCGCGCATGGCGGCAGGCATTGTCGCGGAAGGCATCGCTACCGGCGTGCCGGCATTACTGGATGGCGTGAGGGTTCGGGAAAAGGAACTGGATTCATTGGACCGGGAGATCGACCAGGGAGTTACGTCGATCATCACCAAGGTCAGCGAACCGCACGCGCGTGAATTGCTGGCCTGCCTGAAGTTCATCATCGGGCTGGAGCGCGTGGGTGACTTGTTGCTGAACTGCAGCAACCGGGCAGCGGCAGTGGGTAGCCGTATCGACCTGCAAGACATTCGCGACCTGACCCTGATGGCCTCTCGGTTGGAAAAGATGCTGGGCGACGTGCATGACGCGCTCAAGAACCGTGAATTGAACCTCGCCCTGGCCGTATTGCGTGCCGATGCCGAGATGGACCGCCTGCGCAATCTGGTATTTATCCGTCACCTGGACCAGCACGATACGTCTCCCCGCGCGGAGAGTTTTCACGTGCTGTTTATGACACAGTCGCTGGAGCGGGCCGGCGATCACGCCAAGAATCTGGCGGAAGAAGTGTGTCACCTGGTAAGCGGTCACACGGTTCGCCACGTACTTCGTTCGTACGACAAGCCCGTGGAACAGATGTTTATCGACGACCTGAAGCGCAAGCACAAGGCGTAGGTCGGGTCCTCTACCGTAATGCTGAGTAGGGCCGTCAAGGCGCGATTGCGGTCAATGCCGTGCGACGCGAACCCAAGAATCCCAGCACTTTTGTGGTCTTTAACCTCTTTTCACTCTTCTGTAACAAGCCAGTAACAATCACAGCGTAGAAACGGCAGAGAGTATTTGTCAGGAGGATCTACGTGATTCGATCACTCAGGGTGATTGTTTGCATTTTTGTGCTTGCGGCCTGCGCACTGGCGCAAACGACTTAAACGGGGCTGGCGCCACCTTCCCTTATCCGATTTACTCCAAGTGGTTCAACGAGTACCACAACCAACATTCCGACATTCAAGTGAACTACCAGTCGATTGGCAGCGGCGGCGGAATTCGCCAGGTGCAGGCGGGCACTGTGGACTTTGGCGCCAGCGACGGTCCCGATGACGGATGAGCAGATTGCCGCAGCGAAGGTGAAGGTGCTGCACGTTCCGACGGTATCTAGGCGCTGTCGTTCCGGCCTATAACATTCCCGGGTGTCACAGGAAGTGAAGTTCACGCCTGACTTCTGGCGGGAATTTTCATGGGCAAGATTTCCAACTGGAGCGATCCGGCGATCGCCAAGGTAAATCCTGACATCAAGTTCCCTAACCAGAGCATCACAGTCGTGCATCGCTCCGACGGCAGCGGCACGTCTTACGTCTGGACGGATTACCTGTCAAAGATCAGTTCCGATTGGCAGGGCACGACTGGCAAGGGCACCTCGGTGAAGTGGCCGGTAGGCGTGGGCGGCAAGGGTAACGAAGGCGTCGCCGGCATGATTCGCCAGCTTCCCGGTTCGCTTGGTTACATCGAACTGATCTACGCGGTGCAAAACAAGATCACTTACGGCGAGCGTGAGGAACTCGTCAGGCCAGTTCATCAAGGCGAGTCTGCAGAGCACGACGGCGGCCTGCAGCCGGAGTGAAAATGCCGGCGGATTTCCGCGTCTCGATCACCAACCCGCCGGCCAAGGACGCCTACCCCATCGCCAGCTTTACATGGCTGCTGATCCCGACGAATCCTACCGATGCCAGACCAAAGGCAAGATCGTGAAGGACTTGCTGCTTCTGGATGCTGGTCCGGCCAGTCCATGACGGCAGCGCTCTCCTATGCTCCGCTTCCTAAGCAGTGGTGGAAAAGGAAAAGCCGCGGCCATCAACAAGTAGTATTCACTGATGGGAGTTGCTTGTTCAGTACTACGGACAACTCTCTCGGGATACCGGGAGTTGGCTGTGTTGTAGCAGACTACGCTGAAGAGTCGTTAATCAAGGATGTCCGGGTAACGTGAACGAAACGAACTCGCCTGAGGATTTCAAACCGAGTGAGAAGCCGCCGATCGGCATTCCGACGCTCGCGCATACCGCCACGGAGCGGAAGGCAATCTCTGTCTCTTCGGTGCTGGCAGCGAATCCGGCAAACGCAGCCGCGCAGCAGCCAATTGCCGGATGCGGTGTTTCGGGTACTGATCCTGCTCACTGCCGTTTCGGTTTTTGCCATAGTCGTGTTTGTGGTCTGGGAGCTGTTCGATAAGTCGAAGCTCTCGCTGCACCAGTTCGGACTCAGCTTTCTTCTATGGGCACGATTGGGACCCGGTCAACGACCAGTACGGAGCGTGCCGTTTATCTACGGCACGCTGGTTTCCTCGTTGCTGGCATTGCTTAATGGCCGTGCCGCTTTCGGTCGGCGTAGCTGTGTTCGTCACCGAGATGTGTCCGATTCGTTTGCGCGCCATCATTTCGTTTCTTGTGGAGTTGCTGGCGGCCATCCCCAGCGTAATTTACGGACTGTGGGGCATCTTCGTGTTGGCGCCTCTGCTGCGTGTATTACGTGGAACCATTGCTGGCCAAAACGCTGGGCTGGACGGGTTCTTTGACGGTCCCATGTACGGAATAGGAATGCTGGCTGCCAGCATCATCGTGGCCATCATGATCATTCCGATCATTGCGTCGATCACGCGCGAGGTGCTGACAGCGGTGCCGCAGAACCAGCGCGAAGCCGTGCTGGCGCTGGGCGCTACCCGCTGGGAGATGATTCGCATGGGCGTGCTGCGCAACGCGCGCATCGGCATCGTGGGTGGAGTCATCCTCGGATCTGGGTCGCGCGCTGGGCGAAACCATCGCCGTCACCATGGTGATCGGAAATCGCCCCGAAGTTTCGAAATCGCTGTTTGCTCCCGGCTATACCATGGCCAGCGTCATCGCCAATGAGTTTACGCGAGGCGACCGGCGACCTCTACCTCAGCGCTCTGGTCGAGATTGGATTGGCCCTTTTCTAGTGACGCTCGTTGTCAATGCTCTGGCGCGACTGCTGGTTTGGAGCATCACTGGCGGACGGAGGGAGAGTGCGTGCTTAACCAACCCGGCAATCCCGGACTTGCAGAAACTCAGCCTCTGGCGGCGCGCCAAGAACCAGGCCGCGACCTGGTTCGCGATTGCTGCTGCGGCCCTTGTGCATTGCTCCTCTGCTCGCCATCTTTACTTATCTGCTGATCAAGGGTATAGGTTCGTTCGAACATCGATTTTCTGACCCAAACACCGAAACCTCCCGGCGAGTTGGGCGGAGGCATGGCCAACGCCATCGTTGGTACCAGGGCTCATCCTCGCTGGTCGCCAGCCTCGTTAGGCCTGCCCTTGGGCATTGGCTGCGGGATTTATCTGGCGGAATACGGACGCAACCGACTTCGGGGATTTGGTTCGTTTCACCGCCGACGTGCTCAACGGAGTGCCGTCCATCGTCATCGGCATGGCGGTGTACGGCCTGATCGTCTTCGGCAAAAACACTTTTCCGCATTTTCCGGAGGCGTCGCCCTGGGAATCATGATGATCCCAACCGTCGCGCGGGCCACCGAAGAAATGCTGTTGATGGTGCCGAACGTAGTGCGCGAAGCCGCCCTGGGACTGGGAATTCCCAAATGGCGAACCACCCTGTCGGTTTCGTTGCGCACCGCTTCGGCGGGAGTGATCACCGGCTGCATGCTCGCCTTTGCGCGCGTCGCCGGCGAGACTGCCCCGCTGCTGTTTACCGCCTTTGGAAATCAGTTTTGGAATCTGAAATTGAATCAGCCTATGGCTGCGCTGTCGCTGCAAGTGTACGTCTACGGCCTCTCGCCCTATGACGACTGGCATCGACAGGCATGGGCGGGCGCGCTGATTCTAATCGTAATGATTGTGGCTGCGGTCGCGGCAGTGCGCATCGCCACCAGTCGCGGAGCCTTGAAGGGAGCGTCCTAGCCAGTATGGGTGTAGGAATCGAAGTTCGTGGACTGAATGCGTGGTATGGCAAGAACCTGGCGTTGAAGTCCATCGATATGACCGTACCGGCCAACCATGTCACCGCAGTGATCGGTCCGTCCGGCTGTGGCAAGAGCACGTTCGTGCGCTGCTTGAATCGGATGCATGAGACGATCCCGGAAGCCCGCGCCGAAGGAGACGTGAGGGTGGGAGACATCGAGGTGTACGGCAATGGCACGGACCCGGTGGAAGTCCGGCGCCGTATTGGCATGGTGTTTCAAAAGCCCAACCCGTTTCCCACGATGTCGATTTACGGCAACGTCGCGGCCGGCCTGAAGCTAAACGGTTTTCGCAACCGCAAACAGATGGACGAACTGGTTGAGCGATCATTGAAGCTGGCGGCGCTTTGGGACGAGGTCAAGGACTCGTTGCATAAGAAGTCAGGCGCTAGCCTATCAGGTGGACAGCAACAGCGGTTGTGCATCGCACGTTCGCTGGCGGTGGAACCGGAAGTTCTGCTCATGGACGAGCCGGCGTCGGCGCTGGACCCAATTTCCACCAGCAAGATCGAAGAACTGATTTATCAGCTCAAACAGCACTACACTGTAGTGATCGTTACCCATAATATGCAGCAGGCAGCGCGCGTGGCCGAGTTCACCGGATTTTTCCTTATGGGCAGCCTGATTGAGTACGACAAGACAGAGAAAATATTCACCACGCCCGCTGACAAGCGGACGGAAGACTACATTACAGGCAGGTTTGGATGACGCGAAGCCGCTTTCAGCAGGGATTGGACGAACTCAAGGAAAAGCTTTTGCGCATGGGCGGCTTGGCTGAGCAGGCCATTGATCGCGCCACAGAGGCCTATCGCACGCGCGATGCGAAATATTGCCAGATGGTGCTGACCAACGAGGCCGACATCAACCAGGCGGAGCGCGAAATCGACGAACTGGCATTGGACTTGCTCGCCATGCAGCAGCCTATGGCGGTGGACCTGCGCTTCATTCTGGCGGTTGTGAAGATCAACGCCGATCTGGAACGCGTAGGCGACCAAGCCGTCAATATTGCGCAGAGAGTGCTGGACCTGATCAGCGAGCCGGAAGTGCAGTTGCCAGTGGACATCCCGCGCATGGCCGCAAGTGTGACCGACATGGTGCAGCGTGCACTTGAGTCGTTTCTCGACGGGCGCGCGGAAGTCGCCGAATCTGTCCTGCAGATGGACAACATCGTGGACCGGATGAAAGATGAAGCGTTCGTGGTGTTGGTGCAGAAGATGATTAACGATCCAACGACGACGCGGGCAGCGCTCAATGTGCTATTGATCGCGCGCAATCTCGAGCGTATCGCCGACCACGCCACAAATATTGCAGAAGACGTGATCTTCTGGGTGCGCGGAGCCGACGTCCGTCACGGCGGAGCACACTACCGCGCCTGACACATGGTAGAGCGCCGCTTCAACGCCGCGTCCCGTGTCACCTTTTGGAAGAAGCGGCGACGGTTTTGTGTCAGGGCTCGACTTCACAGGTTGCTGAAAAACTCCCTTTGGGTGAAGTTTTGAAAGGGCACGACTTTAGTCGTGCCATAAACTGAAAATGCGTTGGGCTTTAGCCCCTGAGGCCCCCCCGACCATCAAGCCGCTCTATGCACCGGCGGAGTTCTCACAGCGCTTTTTCGTGGCGCAAAAAGTCCCAGCCACTCGCGCAGGAGCGGCTGGGAGCAGCCGAAGGAACGATTCAGGAGACAGCTACCTTACTTATCGGCGGTTTGAGGCAAAAGATTAGGGGAACCACTCTGCATCGTTTTGGTCTTTCGGCATCGCGCGACTCACGATACACTCGACTGCCATGACTCGATTCTCACGCCGTCGTTTCCTGCAAACAGGCGCTGTTGCAGCGGCCGCTGCCGCGGTACCTGCGACCTCATCTGCCGAAGACACGTCCAGCCTGCCACCTTCGATAGCTAGCCTGAAATCGATGAAAGACCAGGCCGTCCCAATCACTGTAGAAGAGCGAAAGGCGCGAATAGAGCGCGCTCGCGAGCTGATGGCACAGAACAAGCTGCAAGCCATCATGGTGGCGACCGGCAGCTCGCTTCCTTACTACAGCGCCGTTCATTGGTGGCTCAGCGAAAGGTTCTTTGGCATGGTTCTTCCCGCCAAGGGGAACGCGTTCTTTGTCTGTCCGGCTTTTGAGGAGGGCCGAGCGCGCGAACAACTCGAAGTGGGGCCCTTCGGAAAGAACGTCGAAGTACGCACCTGGCAGGAAGATGAGGATCCCTATCAACGAGTCGCCGAGGGCTTGCGGGACCGCGGGATTAGTTCAGGCGTAATCGGAATCGAGGAAAAAACTCCGTTCGTCTTCAGCAACGGAATCGCCCTGCATGTTCCTGCCTTGCAGATCGCCAGCGCGACCCCGGTCACTGCCGGATGCCGGATGATCAAGAGCGAGCACGAACTCGCGCTGATGCGGCTGGCATCGAAGGTATCCATCACTGCCTACGAGGCTGCCTATCACGCGTTGCAGCCCGGTATGACGCAACAGGAGTTCCAGACGCTGGTCGAATCCGCGCACAGCCAGCTTGGCTTCCACGGCAGCGCTGACGCCCAAGTCGGGCCCTACTCCGCGACCCCCCACGGATCGATAGCGCCGCAGAAGATTCGCGAAGGACAGATCGTTCTGATGGACGGCGGTTGCAGTGTCGAAGGCTACGCATCAGACATCAGCCGGACCTTTGTGTTGGGAAAACCTACGGCGAAGATGAACCAGGTCTTCGACATTGTGTTCAAGGCGCAAAGCGCCGCGCTGGCTGCGGCGCGGCCGGGCGTGGAATGCCAGTCCGTCGATGCCGCAGCACGCAAAGTGATCATCGATGCAGGTTATGGGCCGGGCTTCAAGTACTTCACCCACCGCGTGGGTCACGGCATGGGACTGGATGGACACGAGTGGCCTTACCTGGTTCCCGGCAATGCCACGGTGGTGCGCGCCCACATGACCTTCAGCGACGAGCCCGGCATCTACATCCCTGGCGAATTCGGCGTGCGGATTGAGGATGACATGCAAATTACATCTGACGGTGCAGAGCTAGAGGCTCCACGCAGTCCGTCGCTGGAACATCCATTCGGTGCGGCGTGAGCTAGATACAGTGTTAGCTTGCGGGAAAACTCGTTTGCGCGACAGTTTTGTGTCAGAGCACGACTTTACAGCTTGCTGAAAAGTCGTTTCGCGGATGGTTTTGTATCAGGGCACGACTTCAGTCGTGCCGTAAGACGTTGAAAATACGGTAGGGCTTTAGCCCCTGAGCTTTTTCCTCAGCAGCGAAAATGACTTTTTCAGCAGCCTCTTTAGTCGTGCCGCAAAGCCGTTTTTTTGTCATTCCGCGCTGACTTTAGTCCGCGCGGCAAGCCCGTTACATACTTTTCCGAGCCTTTCAGCCGGCGCCTCCTGCGTCGCTGCAAGGCGCTGAATACAGCAAGATCCAAAATTCAAAACGGGACCGGGTGACCGAAAAGCCGGAAAAGAATGTCGACTTCGTGGCGCGGCTGGGCGATAGTCTTTAGTTGTAACACCGCGACAATTTCTAAATCCAACAACTGTTTATCGATGCTTTAGCGGTTTAGGAAGCGCAATGTGATATAAATTCGTCACATCCAAAAACAGTATTGGAGGAGGATTTCGAGCGGCTTGCGCTGTGGTACGGGCGGAATTGCGGCCAAGGCCGCCAGTTTGCGTGCAGCTTGAGCCTAAAACGAAGTTCCCGGTGAGGACCCGACGGGCCACAATGGCTGGCGACGAAGTAACCAGCCGAGCGCCACTCGTCAGTTCCTATCGGCGGTGCACAGAAGTGAAATCCTTGATGCTCTCGGGGGAGCCTGTGGGAACGAAACGTAAATCGAACGGAGAACTGGAAATCTACGAACGGCAGGCAGTCATTTGCAAAGCTTTTGCCAACCCGACTCGCCTGCACTTAATCGAGATGCTGGCTCGCAGCGATCGTTGGGCGTCGGAACTGCAAGAGGGCTTAGGCATCTCAAAGGCCAACCTGTCGCAGCACTTGGCAGTTCTGAAGTCGGCCGGAGTGGTGGCGACGCGGCGGCAAGGTAAGCAACTACACTGCGGAATCGCCCTGCCCGAAGTGAAGCAGGCCACCACAGCTTTCCGCAATATGCTGAAGGCACAAGGCAAAGAAACCCGCCGCTGGTCCTGAGCCGAAATTGTGGTGCCTGGAGTCTGTCGGCGAATCCGCGGTTTTAGGGTAGTGCTCGCCTTTCTGGAATTGGTCATGTAATGGGACTGATATCAACAGCTATCTGGAAGAGGTAACTTCCGAGTGGCCGGCTCCTCGGAGCAGCTCACGGCCACTTTATCGTGAGCGCGTAGATTTCCTGGGAGCCGATGTCGCGGGTGAAGTCTGGGGAGCCATCCGGTGTGACTTGCATTTGAGTTTGCCTCTCCACGGGATCAACGACCCGGCGAAGATCTTTCAAGCTGGTGATGGTCTCTATCTGGCGGTCTGCAAACCGCAGACGCTGGACCTTGGGATCCGCGCCGCCGGTCGTAAAGTAGAGATACTTGCGATCGGTTGAGAGTGGCCAGTTCACGAACCTGCCTGTGACAAGATCGCTCCATTGCTGGGTCTTAAAATCAAACGTCACAAACTTGAGACGGTCCTCGGTACTGGCTACAAGCATATCCTGCGTGACCCATGCAACTCCCACCGTGCCCTCCGAGGCAGGAACAACAGATATCTTCCCGGTGCGTAAGTCGGCCACCTGCGAATAGAACGAGTGTCGGTTGCTGCCTGGAGCATCCTTCCAAGCGGTCATGACCAGGAAGCTTCCATCAGGCGACCAGTTCGCAGCGTTGGAATGTTTCTCTGCAATCTTCCGTGGCGTTCCGCCCTGCATGTCTATCACGTAGATTTCATCCTGCGAGGTCGTGAAGGCTACTCTCGTCGCGTCGGGGGAAATGAAGGAGAAGCCCACTGCCATTGGGGGATAAGTCAACTGCAAACGTTCGCTTCCATCGCTGCGACTGCGCCATAGAGTGTGGTCTGGATAGGAAGTGTAAGCAACCCATTGTCCATCCCGCGAAAACGTTGGGTCGATTGCCGAGATCCCGGAGAGGAAGGGAACATATTCATGCGACTTACTGTCGTAACGGACCAGCTCGCCGCGCCGCTTGGTACCGATAGCAAAGATCTGCTTGCCGTCAGGGCTTGGACGAGCACCTGAATAGGCCAGCGGCCCATTGGTAAGGCGAATCGCTTCGCTTGACCTTTGCAACAGCCCTGTTCGCATGGGAAACGCCCAAAGGTCTGATCCCCTCCCGTGATCGACTTGGTACACAATATACGTCCCATCGGCACTCCACACACCATTACTCAGACATTCATCTTTGCCGGCGTTCACTATCGCGCGGAGACCGGTACCGTCCGGTGCGATTTCGACCAGGGCGCAATGGTCACCGACATTCGTCCCGAAGACGATATGCTTCCCATCGGGTGAAACGCTGGCGTCCCAAACCCTGTCAGCAACCGAGAGCAGCTTGCGCGGGTTGGATCCGTCTTTATCGGCAACGTATAAATCGTTTTCTTTGATCAAAAGGAGGCGACCATCGGGAAAATAACTTGCATCCGTTATTTCGTCGCCGCCGAGGCGGCGAGGCTCTCCAGCAGGAAGCGGGATCGACCACCCGGTATTCGAGAATTCGAAGTAGCCGCCGACCAAAGCGAGCAAGTCGGCACCGTCGGGACCCAGTCCGGCGACCTTGGGGCTTACAAGCTTGGTATCAATAACACCAGTATGTCCCCCAGTGACGGAAACCTGCGCGATTTTGGAACTTCCAGACGGCCCTTCATCGAAATAGACCCGCGATCCATCACTCACCAACCTGCCCGTCTTTGCTTCGCCATCATCGGTGAGTTGCGTGACCGACTCGACCACCGGAACGGCTGGCGGAGTTCTCCACCAAGCTATTAGAGCCGCGGCAATGGCGACTACGGTGGCGGTTGCTGCGATCCATCGCCAGCGCGGGCGCGCACCTTGGTTGTTCGCAGACCCCGCTGAGCTCCACGAATCCGAAAGCGCTTCCAAGGCGAAGGCCATATCGGAGGCCGATTGAAAACGTTGCTCGGGACTCTTCTCCAGGCAGCGATGGACGACGCGCTGCAAGCCCGGGGGCGCGGTTGCAGTGACCTGTGAAATGGACGGCGGTTCCTCATTCAGAATTGCCGCCATGGTCTCAGCCGACGTCGGTTTGCGAAAGGTCTGCTTGCCCGTGACCATCTCGTAGAGGATCGTGCCGAAGGCGAAGATGTCGGAGCGGTGGTCGGCGGGCTTGCCACGCACCTGCTCGGGAGACATGTAGCCGGCGGTGCCCATTACCATGCCGGGCTCGGTATGATGGGCGACTGTGGCATCCAGGTCCGAGCTGTCTTTCGACGGGCCCACCTTGGCCAGGCCGAAGTCCAGAATCTTGACGCGTCCGTCCTTGGTGACGAACAGGTTGTCGGGTTTCAGGTCGCGATGGGTGATGCCCTTGTCGTGCGCTGCCGCGAGGCCGTGCGCGCTCTGCACGGCGTAATCGATCGCCTTGCGTATTGGGACCGGGCCGCGCCGGAGACTCTCGCGCAGCGTCTCGCCGTCGAGCAGTTCGGTGACCATGTAAGAGACGCCTTCGTGCGTCGCCATCTGGTACACGGCCAGAATGTTGGGATGGTTCAGGGTCGCCGTGGCTCGGGCTTCCTGCTCGAAGCGGTGGAGACGCTCGGGATCGCGCGACCAGTACTCGGGAAGTACCTTGATGGCCACGTCGCGTTTCAGCGTGGCGTCGCGGGCGCGATAGACCTCGCCCATTCCGCCCGCACCTAGGGGAGCGAGGATCTCATAAGAGTCCAGCCGGGAGCCCGCGACAAGTGGCATATATAGGGTGGATTATAACCCGTGTCGCTAGTGCTGAAGCGAATTGCCGTCGGTTCCCGCTGTGTGGGCGACACTCCGAGAACCAGTCTTTCATGTCCGCCTCGGATAGGTGTCGCGAAATCGCCATCTCACTCACAATCCCATAACCGAGCCGGTCGGTGGTGAGCGGTCGGCCTCCGGTCCGTTGGCATAAAACACCAGTGATCTACTCTGCTCAACCGGCATGCCTTATCACACTCCCCTGTGTCGCACGCCCTTTCTCTTCTGGTCCGGCGTGTGTAAATCTCCCTGCGTGAGGCGAGGGACTAGTGTCTCTCACGGCCCGCACCTGACGGGGCATGGCGTTTCAGTCGCTCTTTGATAACTTGAAAGTAAACAAAACTCATTAGGTCTCCGCAACAGACTCGGCCCGCTAACCCCTTTGTTCCTGAGACTTTATAAATAACTCCTATTATTTGCCATAACTTACGCAGACTCGTGCCGTAAACCCTTTGTTTTCAAGATGGGCGGGGGAGGGGGGTACCCGCAATATCTGGTACTTCCCGATCCAGAACCGCTCGTCGGGAGCGCGCGCCGGTTTCGGTCTTTTTTGCGGACCATAGCACTCTTCGGTTCCGGCCCGAGGAACGGCAAGACTAGTCTTCCAGATACACTTGGTGAGCGATGGCACGCGCCAGCATCCTGGAATATCTAGAAAATTTCCGTATTCACGCCGATGAGCCGGCCTACGTTTTCCGCCGCGGCTACCGGGTGCAACGGTGGAGTTACGGCGAAGTGCTGGGGGACGCCTATCGGTTCGCCCGGATGTTGGAAGCCCGAGGAATCGGCCATGGCGATAAGGTCCTCATTTGGGGCGAAAACTGCGCCGAATGGGTAGTGGCATTTTTCGGTTGCCTGCTGCGTGGGGCGATTGTCGTCCCAATCGACAAGATTGCCGCACCCGATTTTGCGGCTCGAGTAGCGCAGCAGGTGGATGCGAAGCTCTGCGTTGGAGCCTTGCATCACGAAGTGCCAGGCGTGTCGTCCTTCGAACTGGAGTCGCTGCGCGACGAAGTCGCGGAGTTTTCGGATGATCCGGTCAGTTTCGAAGGAATAACGCGCGACGACATCGTCGAGATCGTATTCACGTCTGGTACCACCGCCGAGCCACGCGGCGTGGTGATCACGCACAGCAACATTCTCGCCAACCTGGAACCGCTGGAGCGGCAAATCGGCCCTTACCTGAAGTATGAGCAGATCTTCCATCCTTTGCGTTTTCTCAATTTATTGCCGCTCAGCCATGTGTTTGGGCAGTTCCTGGGAATCTTTTTGCCGCAATTACTGGCGGGAACCGTCCTATTTCAGGACACGCTGAATCCGACCGAAGTAATGCGCACCATCAAGACAGAACGTGTGTCGGTGGTTGTGGCGGTCCCACGGCTGATGGAGTCGCTTAAAGAGAAGATCGAGCGTGACCTTGAAACGGAAGGCCAGATGGAGTGGCTTCATCGGCAATTCGATGCAGTGAAAGACGAGCATTTCGTGCGCCGATGGTGGAGGTTCCGCAGGATTCACAACCAGTTCGGATGGAAGTTCTGGGCATTCATCTCGGGCGGTGCGGCACTGGATGCCGAGACGGAAGAATTCTGGCGGCGACTGAGCTTCGTAGTGATCCAGGGCTACGGGCTGACAGAGACTACCTCGCTGATTTCGCTGAACCATCCGTTCCACACCGGCAAGCGCTCGATCGGCAAGGTACTGGAAGGCCGCGAGATGAAGCTCGACGAAAACGGCGAGATTCTTGTCCGCGGAGCCAACGTGGCTGCCGGCTATTGGCAGGGCAACGAGCTCAAGCCCGTGCTGAGCGAGGATGGCTGGTTTCGCACCGGGGACCTCGGCGCGATCGATGACGAAGGCAACCTCTATTTCAAGGGACGCAAGAAGAACGTCATTGTCACGCGTGAAGGCATGAATATCTATCCTGACGACCTTGAGGCCGTATTGCGCCAGCAACCGGAGGTGCGCGACTGCGTCGTCGTGGGACTGGAATACGCTGGGAACGCAGAACCGGTCGCTGCGCTTTTGCTGCAGGATGCTGCGGATCCCGGTGCCGTGGTCGGACGCGCCAATCAGCACCTGGCTGAGTTCCAGCGGATGCGCCGCTGGCTCGTCTGGCCAGACCAGGATTTTCCTCGCACCCCCACGCAGAAGCCAAAGATCAACGTAATTCAGCAGGCGGTCCAGCAGCAGTTTTCGTCGACGCCGGCCGCAGCCGGTTCACAGGGCGGACTGGCGGAATTGATCAGCCGTATCACCGGGAGATCGACGGGAGCATTGGCGCCCGACGCGAAATTAGAGGGTGATCTCAATTTGAGTTCGATGGACCGTGTGGAACTGATGAGCGTGCTTGAAGATCGCTACCAGGTGGATTTGGGCGAAGCGAATTTTGCGCAAGTGAGCACGGTGGGCGAATTGGAGCGCATGCTGCATGAGCCGCAACGCGCCCAGCAAAGCGGATATGAATATCCGCGTTGGGCGCAGCACTGGCCAATCACGTGGATTCGTACGTTCATCTATTACCTGCTCACGCTGCCCGCGACACTCATTATGGCGCACCCGAAAATTGTTGGGCGCGAACATCTAGATGGCTTGGATGGGCCGGTGCTGATCACGTGCAATCACGTTACGTATATCGATTTGGGTTTTGTCCTGATTGCGATGCCGCCACATATCCGTCACAAGCTTGCGGTCGGCATGCTGGGTGAGCGCCTGTGGGCCATGTGGCGGCCGCCGGCGACTATGAATCTTGTTGCTCGATGGTGGCAACAGGCCGGATATTACCTCGTGGTTGCGTTGTTCAACGTTTTTCCTTTGCCGCAACAATCTGGTGTCCGCGAGAGCTTTGCCTACGCCGGCGAATCCGTGGATCACGGTTATAGCGTGGTTGTCTTTCCGGAAGGCCGCCGAACCGAAGATGGCAAACCGTCTCCATTTCGCTCAGGCGTCGGCATGCTGGCGCAAAAACTCGACGTCCCGGTCGTGCCTTTGCGAATTGATGGCTTATATGACATGAAACTTTCGGGCCGCAAGATTGCCCGTCGTGGCGAGCTTAGAGTGATGATTGGAAAGCCTTTACGTTTCGATCCGGAAACTCCTGCCGAAGAAATTACCCGCCAATTGGAGAACGTCACTTGGCATTTGTGACGCGCCTCATAGCACTCCTCTAGCGCCAAGTGATACGAATATTCGTTTTGCCAAATCTGTAATTTCGCCCAGCGCTATTTGGACGAAGTCTGCTGATTTAGTGCGGAAGGAGATCCATGCGCGAATCGGTGCTGAGGCTGTGGCCGGAGCTGGCGTGGATCCAAGATCCCGGCTTGCGCGAGAAGGTGACGAAGACTTGGGAACTGGCGCTGGAACGCAGCCCGCTTACTGTGGACGACCTGGACCGCATTCCGTTCACACTCCTTGTGCCGAACTGTCCGACCACGTTTATGGAGCACAAGCGTTGCGTAGTGCATATCGCGCGCCGGGCTGCTGAGAGCATGACGGAGTTCATGGGCAACGCTCTGCCCATCGACCATGACGTTGTGATTGCAGGGGCAATTCTCGCGGATGTGGGCAAGCTCCTGGAGTACGAGAAGGTGGAAGGCAAGGCGCGCCAGAGCAGGCGCGGCGAATTGCTGCGGCATCCATTTACCGGCGTAGCGCTGGCGATGGAATGCGGTGTACCTGACGCGGTGTGCCACATCATCGCCTCCCATGCGGCCGAAGGTGACCTGGTGAAGCGCACGACCGAAGCGTACATCGTGCATCACGCCGACTTCATGGCATTCCTGCCATTCAAGAACCTGGGTAAATGAGAAAAGAGGCCTCTTATGGCAACCACAACAATGCCCGCGCCGATCAAATCCGCCGCTAAGCCGACGGTGACGGCGCTCATGTCGCAGTGGGCGGCCGGAGTGAAGTTCGAGGATCTCTCCAAGGACGCGATTTACCAGGCGAAGCGTTTTCTGCTCGACAGTATTGGATGTGCTTTGGGCGGATACCAGCAACATGACGTCATCATCGCGCTCGAAGTGCTGGACGAGATCGCCGGGCCGGGAAGGGCGACCGTCATTGGCACTGGCAAGCAAATGGACGCGGTTTCGGCATCGTCTGGCCAATGCTCTGATGATCCGCTGCATGGACTACAACGACATTTACTGGAAGCAAGACCCATCCCATCCGTCAGACATTTTTCCGGCAGCGATGGCATGCTGCGAGCGTGCGAGTGGTGATGGACGGGAGTTGATTGTCGGCCTGGTGCTGGGGCATGAGTTTGAGATGCGGCTGTGTGAAGCGGCATTCCCGGGCATCCGCGAACGCGGATGGCATCATGCCACCCTGACCGCGTTTGTCTCGCCCATTGTTGCTGCAAGAATGCTGCACCTCGACTGGACGAAGATGCAGCATGCCATTGGCATCAGCGCCAGCGGACGTGCCACGCTCGGCGCAGTCACGGCGGGCAAGCTGACCATGATGAAAAACACGGTGGATCCCCTCGCGACGCAAAGCGGAGTATTTGCGGCGCTGCTGGCCGAGAAGGGTTACAGCGGTCCCGAGCATGTCATCGACGGCAAAGAAGGTCTGATGCATTGCTTCGGGCCGGAGTGGAAGCTGAACGTCACTTACCGACGGGCTAGGCGAGTCGTGGCGCATCACACAATGTGGGATGAAGGCGTTTCCCACCGAGGCGCTGACCCACACGCCGATCTCGGCGGTGCTGGCGCTGGTGAAGGACAACGACCTGAAGCCGGACGACGTTGCCAAAGTGTATATCCGCACTACAGCGCGAGGGGCTGACATCCTCAGTGATCCCAGCAAATACGATCCGCACACCAAGGAGACGGCGGACCATTCGCTTCCGTACGTGATCGCGGCAGCCATCGCCGAGCGGCAGGTGACGCCGCTCCAGTTCGCGTTGGAAAAGATCATGGATCCGGCGATTCGGGCTCAGCTTAACAAGATCGTAGTCGTGGCCGATCCGGAGATCGAGAAGGTCTTTCCAGCGTTGCAGCGCGTCTCCGTGACCATCCGGACAACCGACGACCGTGAGTTCAGCAAGCAGCTCGATTATCCGAAGGGCGATCCACGGAATCCGTTGACCGACAAGGAAGTGGAAGAAAAGTTCGAAGCGCTGGCCGGGCCCGTGATGACGCATGCGGCACAACGCCGAGCCATCGACGCGATCTGGAACCTAGACGAACAAGCCAGTGTTACGGAGTTAATGAAGTTGTTCCGCGCCGATCGCTAGTCGGCCGAGGTGACGAATATGGGACAGACGATAGTCGAACAAATCTCGCAAACTCACATGGCCGAAGGGCCGAGCCGTCCTTTGCGCGCGGGCGATTTTCTGTCGATCCGGCCCGATCATGTGATGACGCATGACAATACCTCGGCGGTGATGAAGAAATTCAAGGCGATCGGCGCGCGGGCGATCCACGACCCGGCGCAACCGATCTTCACCGCCGATCACGACATCCAGAATACGGAAGAGTCGAACCTGGCGAAGTATCGCAGCATGGAAGCCTTTGCTGCGCAGCATGGAGTTGACTATTACCCGCCCGGTACAGGAATCGGCCACCAGATCATGGTGGAGAAGGGGTACGTGCTGCCGGGCGATTTCGTCGTGGCGTCGGATTCACACTCCAACATGTACGGCGCGCTGGGTGCGATCGGCACTCCAGTGGTACGGACAGACGCGGCTGCAATCTGGGCTACGGGCGAATTCTGGTGGCAGATTCCGCGGACGGTACAGGTGGTACTCGAAGGCAAACTCGCGCCAGGAGTCACCGGTAAGGACGTGATCGTTACGCTTTGTGGCCTCTACAACCGGGAAGAAGTGTTGAACGCATCGGTGGAGTTCACGGGGCCCGGAGTGGCGTCGCTCAGCATGAATGCGCGTCTGAGCATCGCCAACATGACGACCGAATGGGGCGCGCTAGTGGGCTGGTTCCCGGTGGATGCAGTGACCGTGTCCTACATTGAAAGACTTAGCCACGAATTGCGTGCGCAGGGAATTGAACGCATCTCCGAGCGACGATTGGAACAGGTTCGTGTGAATCCACCGGTACCTGACGTGAACGCCGTCTATGCCGGACGGATCGTTCTAGACCTGGCTGAGGTCACGCCACATGTCTCCGGCCCGGATTCAGTGCAGGTGATGCAATCGGTGGCGGACATCGAAAAGAAGAAGGTCGCGATCCAGAAGGCATATCTGGTTTCGTGTGTAAATTCGCGGCTGGAGGATTTGGCAGCGGCGGCGAAAGTCCTCGAAGGCAAAAGGGTTGCCGAGACCGTGAAGTTCTATCTGGCAGCTGCGAGCCGCTCGGTGCAGGAGGAGGCGGAGACGCGCGGCATCTGGCAAACGCTAACGTCAGCTGGGGCAGAGACGCTTCCTCCCGGTTGCGGTCCGTGCATCGGACTCGGCACGGGACTGCTCGAGGCGGGCGAAGTCGGCATCTCGGCGACCAACCGCAATTTCAAAGGGCGCATGGGATCCCGCGATGCGCAGTGCTATCTCGGCAGCCCAGAAGTCGTAGCGGCTTCGGCGGTCGCCGGCTACATTTGCGGGCCGCATGCTGCGGTGTATCGCGAGGTGACGAAACACTTCGAATCGTATGCTGCGCTGTCAGAAGCTGAAAAAGTAGAGATTCTGCCGGGCTTCCCGCGCGAGGTGAGCGGACGTCTTGTGTTTTTGCCGCAGGACAACCTGAACACGGACGGCATTTACGGCAAAGACTACACCTATCGCGAAGATATGACGCCGCAGATGATGGCCAAGATCGTCATGGAGAATTACGACCCGACATTTGCCCAGCGAATGCATGTGGGCGATGTGTTGGTCGGCGGATTCAACTTTGGCACGGGCTCCAGCCGTGAGCAGGCCGTCACGGCGCTTAAGTGTGCGGGCATTCCGCTGGTGATCGCCGGCAGCTTCTCGCAAACCTATCTGCGCAACGCGTTCAACAACGGATTCTTGTGCATTGAATCTCCGGAGCTGGTGAATCGCCTACGCACGAAGCATGCCCCGGCGATCAGGCTCAAGGAGAAGACCATCATTCCCGGCGACAGGATTGAGGTGGATTTCGCGGCCAGCATCATTCGTTATGCAGACGAGGATTTCACTTTTCCGGCGCTAGGCTCGGTGCCGCAGTCGCTGGTGATCGCTGGTGGCGTGGAGAACCTGGTAGGCACGAAACTGGGCCTGAACCCAGTGCTGGCATAAGTTTAGGCACTCCCACGCTGTGGGAGACAATTATTTGAGGAGTTGGCATTCATGGCAAAACATACCGTAGTAACCATGCCGGGCGATGGCATAGGGACCCAGGTCTTGCCCGAGGCAATCCGCGTGCTCGATGCCGTGGAGTTCGAAGCAAATTACGTTCACGCCGATATAGGCTGGGAGTGCTGGCGAAACGAAGGAAATGCGCTGCCTCAGCGCACCATCGACCTGCTACGTGAGCACAAAGTGGGACTGTTCGGAGCGATAACGTCGAAGCCGAAGAAAGAGACCGAGGCCGCCCTCGTCCCAGCATTGAAAGGCAAGGGCCTGCAATACTTCAGTCCCATCGTGTCGATGCGGCAGATTTTCAACCTCGATGTTTGCATGCGTCCATGCCTGTCGTTTCCCGGGAATCCACTGAACTTTATCCGCAAGAAACCCGACGGCGCCTACGAAGAGCCGAATGTGGATGTGGTGGTCTTCCGCCAGAACACCGAAGGCCTCTATGCCGGCGTGGAGTGGACCGATCCTCCGGGGCAAGTGCGCGACGCACTAGCGACGCATCCCAAGTTCAAGCCTTTTGCTGGATTGCCCGGCGCAGACATGGCTGTTTCGGTGCGTGTGATCACGCGGCCAGCGGCACGCCGGATTTGTGAGGCTGCGTTCCGCCACGCACACAAGTTCGGCTACAAGTCGGTGACGATCTGCGAGAAGCCCAACGTCTTGCGTGAGACTTCCGGAATGATGGAAGAGGTGGCCAGGGAAGTGCAGAAGCAGTTCTCCGCTATCGCGTTATGGTCAACCAATATCGACGCACAGACCATGTGGCTGACCAAGAACCCTGAAGATTACGGCGTGATCGTAGCTAGCAACTTGTTTGGCGACGTGATCAGCGACGCCTTTGCTGGGTTGGTGGGCGGACTAGGTTTCGCTGCCTCAGGCAACATTGGCGATGAAGTCGCGGTATTTGAACCGACGCATGGATCGGCCCCGAAGTACGCAGAACTGGATCCGCCGATCGTGAATCCCATCGCGATGATTCTGTCCGCAGCGATGATGCTCGACCACCTGGGCGAGAATGAAAAAGCGACAAACATTCGCGGAGCCATCGCAGCGGTCGTCGCTGAGGGCAACGTGCGGACGTATGACATGATGCGCATCCCCGGCGGACCACGGTCGATCGCACAAGGCGCGGCTTCGACGACGCAGATGACCGACGCCATTCTGGCCAAGCTGGGCGTCGCCGTGGAGAAGGAATATGCCGGCAGCAGCCGAAGTTAGTCAACTAAAGCGTGGCGAAGCGGGCCGGGCCGCTGGAGACGTTGGTTCCGATGTGCGGGTCACTGTCGAGCAGCGCTCATGCGGCGGCATCGAAATCGAGCTCCAATCTCGCGTGGCCCTGTATTACGGCGAGAACATCTGCCAGCAGGTGCGTGACGTCTTGCGCACGCTCAGTGTCGAAAATGCGCACGTCAGCCTGGTGGACGAGGGCGCGCTTCCCTTTGTGATTGCAGCGCGAGTGGAGTCGGCGGTGCGGCGCGCCGGGTTGGGCGGCGAGAAATCGGCACTGCCCGATCCGGTTCCACTGCCTGCCGCTTCCACGAGAGATCGTTTGCGCCGCTCCCGGCTTTACCTGCCGGGCAACGAGCCAAAATATTTCATCAACGCGGGATTGCATGGGCCCGACGCCGTCATTCTCGACCTCGAGGACTCGGTCCATCATGCCGAGAAAGACACTGCGCGGTTGCTGGTGCGAAACGCGCTGCGCTCCGTGGACTTCGGCGCGGCCGAACGCATGGTACGAATCAACCAGTTGCCGCTCGGAATCGCTGATTGCAAGAAATAATTCCACAGGCGCCCGACCTCGTCCTGATTCCCAAGGTTGAGACGGCTGCGCAGGTCGTCGAAGTGGACGCGGCGGTCACCCGCATCGCAACCGAGTCTGGCGTGACTCGTCCCATCTGGCTGATGCCGATCCTTGAGTCGGCCCTGGGCATCGAGAACGCGTATGCGATTGCTACGGCCTCAGACCGGATCGCTGGCATCACGATCGGCCTCGAGGACTACACCGCCGACCTTGGCGTGGTGAAGACAGCAACGGGTAGCGAATCGCTGTACGCGCGCCGGCGAGTGGTGAATGCCGCTCACGCCGCCCATCTGCAAGCCATCGATTCGGTGTATGGCGATGTGTCCGACATGGAGGGGTTGATGCGCTGGGCAGAAGCGTCTCGTGCCATGGGATTCGAGGGCATGGGATGCATCCATCCCACGCAGATCGAGGTGATTCATCGCGCGTTCGCACCTTCCGCAGCCGAGTTGGAGAAGGCGTTGAAGATTGTCGCTGCCTTCGAAGAGGCGGAGGCGAAGGGTTTGGGCGTCGTTAGCCTGGGATCGAAGATGATCGATGCTCCGGTGGTACAGCGAGCTTTGAGGTTAGTGGCGCGCGCAAGGCAGATGGGACTATCGATCAGGGAAGTTCCAGCCGCCATGGAAGGTGAAGCATGAGTTCCGTGGTGAGCGTCGATTTATTAACGAACGCGGCTGGCAGGCGAGTGCCGACTATCGTAAACGGACGCGAGCAGTTTCCCTATGCCGGTGTCGACCGCCATCAGCCGAGCGGAAACAAGTATGCTCCTCCGATCCGCACAAACAGCGACTTTCCGGCGAATGGAGACAAGCGCGTGCCTGATCTTGAGACCGCGTTGCGGCTTTGCGGCCTCCACGATGGCATGACTATCAGCAGTCATCATCATCTGCGCAACGGCGACCGCGTTGCGCTCACTGCACTGCAAACCGCCGCTCGCATGGGAGCGACCGACCTTGTGTGGTTTCCCAGCGCGTCATTCCCCTGTCACGAACCGGTGATCGAGCTAATGAAGTCGGGAGCCGTGCACCATATCGAAGGCAGCATGAACGGACCGCTGGGCGACTACTGTTCCCACGGCCAGATGCGCGGCATGGGTGTTCTTCGGTCGCACGGCGGACGCTGGCAGGCGGTGCAGGACGGCGAAGTGCATATCGACATTGCGGTGATTGCCGCGCCGAGCGCCGACTTTTTTGGCAACGCCAATGGTTCGCACGGTAAGTCGGCTTGTGGCTCGCTGGGCTTCGCACTGACCGATTCGGTGTATGCCGACCGAGTCATTGTGGTCACCGATAACCTCGTACCTTTTCCGTGTATCCCATGGCAAATCCAGGGCAACAATGTGGATTACGTAGTCGAAGTTGAGTCCATCGGCGACCCAGAGAAGATCGTCAGCGGCACGACGCAAATCACCCGTAGTCCAGACCGCTTGAGAATTTCGGAACTGGTGGCGCGCTTCCTGCGCGATAGCGGCATCATGCGCAACGGGTTCTCGTTCCAGGCTGGAGCGGGCGGCATCGCGCTGGCCTTCGTGGATTACCTGGCGCGCATGATGAAAGAGGCCAACATCAAAGCTAGCTTCGTGCGGGGCGGCTCAACCAAGTACCTGGTCGACATGCTCAAAGAAGGCTTGACCGGCTATATCCTCGACGGGCAAACGTTTGATCTCGACGCAGTACGCTCGATTGCCAGCGATCCCCGGCACGTGCCAACGAGTCCGTTCACTTCGTACAACTTTCACGGCAAGGGAAACTTTGCGTCGATCGTCGATGCCTGTGTGCTCGGCGCGACCGAGGTGGACGTCAACTTCAATGCGAACGTCGTGACTCACTCCGATGGGCGACTGCTACATGGCATCGGCGGTTGGCAGAATTGTCTGTTTGCGGGATGCACAATCCTCGCAGTGCCGTCATTCCGCGACCGCATTCCAGTGATTGTGGACGAAGTCACGACACTGACCGGCCCCGGCGAGTTGATCGACGTGATCGTCACCGAGAGGGGCATTGCCATCAATCCAAAGAGGCGCGACCTGCTGGATGCGGTGAAGGGCAAAGGTCTGCCGATCCGCACTATCGAGGAGATCAAGGCGGAAGTCGAACGGATTTGCGGCGGCAAACCGGCCAAGCCCAGGCTTGATGATCGCCCTGTGGCGATCGTGAAGTGGGTGGACGGCACAGTGCTCGATACGGTGTGGCAAGTGCAGGACGACAATCCCTACGCGGCGAAGGCTGCTGGAGGCGAGTAACGAAGGCCTATTTCTCCGCAGCCGCTTTGACCGTGACATCCAACGGCATTAGCTGAGGCTTGAAGCCGTCCGTTTGTCGGGCCTCGGGAGCTTTCGGACCACAGGTAGTTTCGCGCAGGAGCTTCGGATGTGGACCCCGGGAAAATATGTAGGCTCGAATCTTGTAGCAAATGTCAGACTCAGGCTGGATTTCCATAGCGTCAAACGGCTTGGATCTGGCTTGCTGTTCCTCAGCCATTTGGACTGGCGTCCCGTGTTGCATGAGCGTCAGTGGCGGGAACTTGACGGCGCTGGGATCATTCGGAACCGGGGCGGTCTGCGCTGCGACCAAAGGTGCCGAGAGCACTATCGAAAACAGAAGAAGGCGGATCATCTGAGCCTCCTAACTGCGAATGTTAGCACCGTTTTGGCGGAACTCAGCGAGTTTGGGATGAATCGCAGCGGATAGTCCGATCTGATTGCGCAATCGATCGCCTGTCGCTGACACTCGAAGGTAAATCACCGAAAAACCGGTTCACCTGTGGTCTAATGACAGCGTCGTCGCCGCGGTGCTGATTCTGCCGTGGTGCGCGGAGGGCCCGATGGAAGAGCGCGATTTTTTTGACGAGCGGCAGGAAACCCGGAAAGCCATGATGACCTGTCCGCATTGTCAGCAGGCAGCGGAATACGAGCTGGGTTGGTTCGTTCGCACGAAGAAGAAGCAGCTTCCAGGACGAGCTGACGAGCGCGACCGGGCCAAGTTCGCCAAGGCGCGTTCCTACATGGTGCGGCGCGATGATCTGGTGGCCTGCAAGAACCTGCGCTGCCGCAAGCGTTTCGAGGTCACCAGCGTACAGTCAGTCGCGTTTCTGGAGTAAGGCCCGGACACGCTATTCCGATTCTCGGCTGTAGGGAGACTGGCGACAACTCATACACGGCCTCGGAAATCCCTATAATTCTGATTACGTTCGTATGCCCACCCCCAACCAACGCGCCGGATGGCCGCAACGTCCACCGGATGAGCTGACCGCCAAGGTTGCGCCGATCGTAGCACGGGTCGATCGCTTCTGGTCTCGAGTTACTGAAGGCAGGCACGTCGACGAACTGTGGAAGCAGTTCCTCACTGACGCACGCACCAGCTACCGCCTTTATTCCAAAGATGTGGACGCCGAGCGCGTGGCCGGGATGTCGAAAGGCAAACACATTCTGCGGCTGGTCGGCCAGTTTTTCTGGGCAGTGCTGGAGAAGCTCACGCCAGCGCGCCGCGTATTGCTCCTTGTAGCTCTGGTGCTGATGTTTGCCCCCGCAGGTGAAGCGACGTGGCGGAGCAGCAACGGAGAATTGAGGATCCTGGCGTTCGATAGCCACTTCTGGGGCGCCCTGCTCATGCTGTTTCTGCTCGTCCTCGAGGTCGGCGATCGCGTGGTAATGAAGCGCGACTTGCAGATCGCCAAGGAGATCCAGACATGGCTGTTGCCGGCCAGTCCGCCTTCGGTCCCCGGACTCGAAATTGCGTTTGCCACGCGACCCGCAAACACCGTAGCCGGTGACTATTACGACGTTTTCCCTCGAGGTGGACCGGCCTCGACGGAATCGAAGTGGGTTTTCGCCATGGCGGACGTCGCGGGCAAGAGCATTCCGGCCGCGCTGCTGATGGCGACCATACAAGCCAGCCTGAAGACACTCGCTGCGACCCCGTCGAGCCTGCCGGATCTGGTTGGCCGTATGAATCTGTACGCCTGCGGCAACAGCCAGAACGGGCGCCGTTTCACCACTGCCTTCCTCGCCGAATACGACGCCGGGACGCGCTTGCTGACCTACGTGAATGCCGGGCACAATGCTCCAATACTGCGCCGAGCGTCGGGCGGCATCGAGCGCCTGGAGCGCGGAGGCATTCCGCTTGGCATCCTCGAAACCGCCAAGTACGATGCCGGATTCGTGGAGTTGCAAAGTGGCGATTACCTCGTGGTCTTTACCGATGGCGTGGTCGAGGCCGAAAACGATCGTGCCGACGAGTACGGCGAGCCACGGCTGCTGTATGTCGTCCACATGGGTGCAGCATTGACGCCAGCCCAGCTTCTGCAGAGCATCATGACCGACCTCGACCGCTTCGTGGCAGGTGCCCCGCAGCATGACGATGTCACCTGCATGCTGGTGAAAGCGACCTGACCGTAAGCGCGCAATGAACAAGCTAAAATCCACCCCCTGGGATGCGGTCATCTTTGACTATGGCCGCGTGTTGAGCGCCTCGCCCAGTCGCGAGGAACTGGCGGTGCTCGCGACGCTTGCTGGAGTGAGTGAAGACACATTCTTCGAGCTGTACTCCAACACTCGAGACCACTACGACCGCGGCCATGCAGACTGCAAGCAGCACTGGCAGCGGTTCGCGGAGGTAGCGAAAGTCGAGATCCCTCCCGAGGCTGTCGAGCAGATCGTCGCGATGGAATCGGTGATCTGGACAAAGCCCAACAATGAAACCCTCGATCTAGCGCGGGAGATCAAAGCGCGCGGACTTAAGATCGCCATTCTCTCCAATATGCCCTTCGATCTTCTGGAGGAACTGCGCCGGAAGTTCGACTGGCTGGACGAGTTCGAAGTCCAGACCTGGTCGTGCGATCTGGGCGTCATTAAACCGGATGCGGCAATTTATCAGGCCTGCCTGACCGCATTGGGTTGCGAACCCAGACGAACCCTGTTCTTCGATGACCGTCCGAGAAACGTGGAAGCGGCCAGAGGCGTCGGCATGGAGGCCCACGTCTTTGAGTCAGCCTCACAGGCGCGGGCGATCATAGAGCGCGGACTGAACCTGCGATAGAGTCGTGGGCAATTGCTTGCAGCTTATGAAAATTGCGTGATTCATGGTTGTTTAGAATCAGCGGTTTAGCCGTAAATTGTTCGCAAGCCATTGATAAATAAACTAGTTATACGTATCCATTAGTAGCCGTAGGACTTAGGTACAAAAAATAGGCGTTTGAGCGTGGTATTTTGTCGTACAAATCATACAAGTATGATAACAATTCTCGCCTCCTGAGAGCTGCGAACTGGCCGATGTCGTCCCGACTGGAACCGTGTTTCAGGAATTATCAAAGAGCTGTAATTGTTCGCAGCCGGTGCGCGACCAGGCCAGAGACACCAATCCCTTTGCCTCACGTTACCTCTTTACAGGGGGTGAGACTTGTTGCGAAAGGACGCAGGACACGTAGCACTGTGATAAGCGAAATGGGGGCTAATCGAAAGTCCGACCCTTGAAGTTCAGCAAGACGAATGCGAAGCCATCACAAACCGGATGCCTGGAGTCTGCTCCCGAAGCTCTACTTGCCCCCCAAATTATCGCTGCTACGGATAAACTCCACGACGTTCTCGTGGATCGCTTTCAGCGAGGGTTCGTGAGCGTAGACCATGTGTCCCGATTCGTAGAACTTGAATTCGATATTTTTCTGCAGACTGGGTGGAATCGGCAGGTGTTGCATTTCATAGACACCTTCATAGAACGGGGTCGCGAGATCGAAATATCCCGCGTTCAGAAGGACCTTGAGTTGCGGATTGTATTTCATGGCAACGGCAAGGTCGAGCATTACGTTGGTCGCGCCCGGAAAGGGGAACGGTACGCCGGGAGGCTGGTGCGCAAAACTCCACCATTTGAATACGTTAGTTTCCGGCTTGTATTCCTTGTTCTCGCCGTACTTCAGGTCTTTTCGTACGTAGTCGTTGAAGGCGGAAACATAGGCGGAAGAGATGGCCGCTGACTGCGGATCGTAGTCAGCGTCTTTGCTGAGCGGATCAAACGTGGGCCCGGAAAAGCGGGTGTCGAGGCGGCCGGTGGTGAGATCGCTTTCGTCCTGCAGGTTTTTGGAGAATTCTCCGCCGTTGATGCGCAGGTTGGCTTTCAGGATGTATGCAACCGGAAGGCCGGTGTATTCATGAAGCTTGGCGGCGATGGCCTGGCGTTGGTCCGCGGGAAGCGAGGAGCCGGCCAAAAGTGCCAGAGCGTAATCGTTCATGGCGAAATGTTCGACCTCGGTGAGGAGGGCCGCAAGATCCGGGTAAGATCCGGGAAGTTTGTGGTGATACCACGCGGTGGCGGCATAGGTCGGTAGATTGAGCTGGTACGCTACATCGACGCCAGGATTGATATCAGGAAGATCCGAATCGAGCGAGAAGTTCAAGATCTGCGAGAGAAGGATCACGCCGTTGAAGTCGACATCGCGTTCGGTTTCGAGGATATTGCTGAGCACGGCGGACCGCGTGGTGCCATAGCTTTCGCCGAATAGATACTTGGGCGAATTCCAGCGTCCATACTTGGAGAGGAATTGTGTGATGAAATCGCCAAAGGCCCATGCATCCTGATCGACACCGTAGAAAGCTTTCTCCTTGTCCTTTCCGGCGAGGCGGCTAAAGCCGGTGCCGGGCGCGTCCACAAAAACGAGATCCGTCACGTCGAGCAGGCTGTATTGGTTGTTGACCACGGAATAGGGCGCGGCGGGAGTGTGAGTGTTGTCGGCGGTGACCACACGCTTCGGCCCGAACGCTCCCATGTGAAGCCATACGGTGGAGGAACCGGGCCCGCCATTGAAGAGGAAAGTGAGCGGACGCGGCGCGCCTTTGTTGTCAGATTTGAAATAGGCGACATAGAACATGCTGGCTTCGGCTGGCTTGTTCTTGTCATCTTTATCGGCGTTCTGGGGAACGTCGTCCCAACCCTTGGGATGCACGACGAGCGTACCGGCGAATGCGTCGTAAGTAATGACATTGCCGCCGATGGTGACGGTTCCCTTGCTGGCCTGCTGCTCCGGTTTAAATTCTTCCGGCTTGGCCTGCTCGGCCTTGGCAGGCTCGGGCTTGGCGGTGGGCGTTTCTGGCTTTACCTGGGCAAGAACAGCGGTGAACGGAAGCACGAAGATTTCGATGGTTAGGCAGACGAGCTTCTGTCTAGTGATCCTGAAGATGGACGAGCGCATCGAGCGTTTCTCCAATGGGTGAAAATGGACGCGGATTTTCTCTCAGTGCGAGAGACAATTTATCACGTTCCTGGAAACGGCGAGTCGGCGCAGTTCGCTCCCATCACGGTTCTCATGCACATGACGACGGCATCAGGGAACTCCTCATTGTTCACAGGCTCGGCCTGAGGCGGCAGGACGGATCGATACTGTGAAGTCGGCCAGGGTTCACGAATGCATACGTACCCGCCAGCATCGGCCTTGCTCGGCGCAGTAAAATCCCAATCGTGAGAAGGTAGTTTGCCCGCAAGGGCCGGATAGCGCGTCAAATAAGACGGCGGTACCTTGGCAATATGCAATCCGAGACACAGTGGCAACAAGTGATGGCACGCGACGCGCGGCAGGACGGCAGGTTCGTGTTTGCCGTGCGAACGACCGGAGTTTACTGCCGGCCGTCGTGCCCCAGCCGGCGTCCGCGACGGGATTCGGTAGAGTTCTTTGCCGATCCGCAGCAAGCCGAGCGCGCCGGGTATCGTGCGTGCCTGCGCTGTAAGCCGACGGAAATCTCTGCGCAGGCCAGGACGGTGATGCACGCGCGGCGATTGCTCGATGAAGCCGAAGGCGTGCTTACGCTGGCCGAGTTGAGCAAGCGGGTGGGAGTGAGTCCGTTTCACTTGCAGCGGCTGTTCAAGCGTGCGACCGGGCTGAGTCCGAGGGAGTACCAGTCGGCGCGGCGCATGCAGAGTGTGAAACACGGATTGCGCAAAGGAGATGACGTGACGACAGCACTTTACGATGCGGGCTTCAGCTCACCGAGCCGCCTGTATGAGAAATCGAGCCAGCATCTTGGCATGACGCCGGGAACGTATCGCAAAGGCGGTGCGGGAATGACGATTCAGTATGCGACGGTCGCTTCGCCGCTGGGGCGGGTGCTGGTGGCGGCGACTGCGCGCGGGCTGTGCTCCGTAAGGTTTGGCGAAAGTGCCGGTGAACTGGAGCGTGAGTTGCGCGAGGAGTTCAGCGCGGCGGTAATCCGTCGGGACGATGCGGCTTTGCAGCCGTATGTTAAGCCCTTGTTGGCCAGTTTGTGCGGCGAAGGGACGACGGTCGATTTGCCGCTCGATATTCGCGCCACAGCATTTCAGAAGAAAGTTTGGGAAGCGTTGCGCGAGATTCCGACAGGCGAAACGCGAAGCTACACGGATGTCGCCCGGACGATCGGGAACCCCAAGGCGGTTCGAGCCGTGGCGCGGGCGTGTGCAAGCAATCCCGTCGCGGTGGTGGTGCCGTGTCATCGGGTGGTGCGGAGTTCAGGGGAATCGTCGGGATACCGCTGGGGCGTCGAGCGCAAGAAGAAGTTGTTGGAGCAAGAGCGGAGGGCGTAATTTTTCACCACGGAGGCACAGAGACACAGAGAAGAAATAGAAAATCACCTCGAATCGTTCGTGCTCCAGAGCGGCCAAGGGCGTGCAGATTTCTTCACAAGAACAGAAACCTCTCGCGGACTAAAGTTCGCGCGACGGAAATATAAAAAGGGATTTAGACGCTGGCCTGACGGCCGGCTCTACCCAAGATCGCGCGAGTATGGATTCCCGTTCTGGAATCTGGGCTCGCCATTTCTTTCTTATCCTCAAGCTGGTCATTTATACTCGCCTGTTTCCCCGGAGAGCGTGGAGTCGCTGTCTGAGCGCAGCCACGTGTCCGATGCTGTTCAATGAAAATGGGCTATCGAAGGAGTGCAGGGTGAAAATCCTGGTGTGCATGAAGCAGGTCCCGCAGAAGGACGCTCCGCTCAAGCTGAACGAGGGCGGAACATGGATTCGCGATGACGTTTCCTACGAAGTGAATGAGCCGGATGCTTATGCGCTGGAAGAGGCGTTGCGGCAGAAGGAAAAGCATGGCGGCGAGGTCGTCGTCATCACAAGCGGTCCCGCGCGGGCGCAGCAGGTGTTGCGCGAGGCGCTGGCCAAGGGCGCGGACCGGGCGATCCACCTGGAGGGCGACGGGTTTGTCGGACTGGACGCGTTCAACACCGCCAACGCGTTTGCGTCGGTGGTGAAGGACGAGAACTTCGATCTGGTGTTCACAGGGTTGCAATCCGATGACTATGGATTCGCGCAGACCGGCGTGGTGCTGGCGGAACAGCTTGGGTGGACGCACGCGACGATCATTATGCAGATCGAGAAAACCGACGCGGGCATTCGCGTGAAGCGCGAGTTGGAGGCGGGATACTTCCAGTTCGTCGATATGCCCCTGCCGGCGGTGCTGACGATCCAGTCGGGCATTAACAAGCTGCGCTATGCGACGTTGATCGGCATCAAACAGGCGAAGAACAAGCTAATGAAGAAAGTGTCGTTCGACGAAGTGAAGACGGCGCTGGGCGAGAACTTGCAGAAGATCGAAAAGCTGTACGTTCCGCAGAAGACGAAGAAGACGGAAGTCATCGAAGGACCTCCGGCGGAAGTGGCGAAGAAGCTGGTGGACAGGCTGCGGAACGAAGTACATGTTTTATAGCTGGCTAGTCAGAACGAAAACCTGGTATCGCGCAGGCAGGAGGCGGTGATGCCATCACAAGAAGAAAGCCGTGAGAGCGGAAGAGCGTACATGGTCGTGGGTTGGGTGGTGGTGCTCTTCGCGCTGCTCGTTATGTTTTTTGAGCCGGCAGCGGTCAGACTCGGACAAAGCAGGTTCGGAGTCATTGCAGGCGCAATGGTGGTGGTTGGGCTGCTGCTGAATATCTATGGGTATCGGTTGCGGCGGCGCAGCTACTGAAGGAATACTACGGCGTCGTACGGCCGACATTAATTTGTAAAGAGTTGGGGAATGTTTTGCGCGATTTGTAAGATGGCGCCTCAGTCGAGTGGCGCGAAGGGACGAGCATTCAAATGGCAGACACGATCCTGGTGGTAGTGGAACAAAGGGAAGGGAAGCTGAACCGAGCCTCGTGGGAGACGTTGACCGGAGCGCAGGCACTGGCGGCGGAAACGGGTTGGACGCTGGAAGCTGCAGTGGTGGGCAGCGGCGTTGGCGACGTGGCCAACGAGGTCGCCGCGAAGAAAGTCGCCAAGGTGTACGACATTGAGTCGCCGAAACTCGAGCCTTATACTCCCGACGGCTTTGTGGCTGGGTTGAAGGGCTTCATCGAGAAACTACAGCCGAAGCTGGTGTTGATGCCGCACACCTATCAGGTGCGCGATTTTGCTCCTAAGCTGGCTACCGCGCTCGGCCGCGCTCTCATCAGCGATGCGATTGGATACAAGTACGAAGGCGGCAAGCTGCTGTTCACGCGGCCGATGTTTCAGGGCAAGTTTGTGGCGGACGTGTCGTTCGCGGGTGACGCTCCCTACTTTGCAACGTTCCAGGCAGGCGCATTCCGAGGCGACAAGGTGGAAGACGGCAGCGCTGCTGCTCCTGTCGAGACCGTAAACGTTGACATCGCCGACGGCGTGATTCGCAATAAGCCGGAGGCTCCATTCAAAGAAGCGAAGCAGGCGGTCGATCTCACGCAGGCGGAGATCATTGTTTCGGTCGGCCGCGGTATCAAGGAGCAGAAGAACATCGAACTGGCTCAGCAGCTGGCGGCTGCGCTGGGCGGAGAAATTGCTGCCTCGCGTCCTATTTGCGACTCAGGGTGGTTGCCGATGGATCGGCAGGTGGGGTCGTCGGGGCAAACGGTCGCGCCGAAGCTGTATCTCGCGCTGGGCATCAGCGGCGCCATCCAGCATGTTGTGGGAATGAAGGGAGCGCGCAGCATCATCGCTATCAACAAAGATGCCGAAGCGCCGATTTTCGAGATCGCCGACATTGCCGTTGTGGGGAACCTGTTTGACATCGTGCCGCCGTTGATCGAGGAAGTGAAAAAGGCGAAAGGCGCATGATCGTATTCCGCAAGCCACTGGAGAATGTCGAGCGTCCGACGATGGAGGCGGACGTAGTCATCGTCGGCGGGGGGCCGGCGGGGATGGCGTGCGCGCTGCGGCTGTCGCAGCTGATCGACGAGCACAACGAGAAGCATCCCGACGCACCGATGTCGAAAGACAACATCTATGTGTTGGAGAAAGCGCGCGAAGTGGGTGCGCACTGTCTTTCCGGGGCGCTGCTCGATCCTCGTTCGATGCTGGAACTGCTGCCTGACTTCGAGAACGAAGCGCCGCTCGACGCCGCGGTAGTGAAGGAAGCGGTTTACTACCTGACCGCCACTGGAAAGTTCAAGCTGCCGGTGACGCCTCCTCCGCTGCGGGACCATGGCAACTACGTAATCTCTATCAATCGGTTCGTGAAATGGCTGGGCAGCAAGGTGGAGGCTGCGGGCATCACCGTGTTTACCGGGTTTGCCGGCACCGAGTTGCTCTTCGAGAAGGGCCGCGTGTGCGGGATTCGAACTGACGACAAGGGTGTCGATAAGAACGGCCAGCAGAAATCGAACTTTGAGCCGGGCTACGACCTGAAGGCCAAAGTGGTGATCCTCGCGGAAGGCAGCCGCGGATCGCTGACAAAGCAGCTGATCGGACGCTTTCTGCTGGACCACGAGCGTAATCCTCAGACCTATGGCATCGGCGTCAAGGAGCTGTGGGAACTGCCGCCGGGCCGCATTGCGACGGGCGAAGTGATCTACACCATGGGGTATCCGCTGACCTTGCACGAATACGGCGGAGCGTGGATTTACGGCTCGCGAGACAACCAGGTATCGCTGGGATTCGTGACCGGGTTGGATTATGCCGATCCGCGTATCGATCCGCAGCGCGTCTTGCAGGAATTCAAGAAGCATCCTTTCATCGCAAAACTTCTGGAAGGCGGCAAGATGGTGCGGTATGGCGCCAAGTCGCTTCCTTACGGCGGGTGGTGGTGCATTCCGCCGGTGGCGGGAGACGGCTGGATGATACTGGGCGACTCGGCGGGATTCTTGAATTCCCAACGGCTCAAAGGTATTCACTTGGCGATCAAGAGCGGCATGCTCGCGGCTGAGACGGCCTTCGATGCCATGGGGAAAGATGATTTTTCGCTTGAGGTTCTGGCGAAGTTCCAGGAGCGAGTGGATTCGAGCTGGATCAAGGAAGAACTATGGCCGGTGCGCAATTTCCACCAGGGATTTGAGCACGGCTTTTTGTCGGGGATCGTGAACGCCGGGCTGCAACAGGCTACCGGCGGACGCGGCTTGCGTGCTCGTTACGCCAATCGCGCCGGTCATCAGCGAATGAAGCATCTGTCGCAACTGCCAGCCGATGGCGGAGCCGAAGCGCATATCATCAATGCCGCGAAGGGCGACGGAAAGCTCACGTTCGACAAGCTCACCGATGTCTATTATTCGGGCACGAAGCATGAAGAAGACCAGCCCGCGCACCTGGTCATCCATGACACCGATATCTGCAATGAGCGGTGCGTGCGGGAGTTTGGCAATCCGTGCAAGAACTTCTGCCCTGCCAGCGTCTATGAAATGGTGGAGGCGGCGGATACGCCCAGCGGGCTGCAGATCCACCTGAATGCCTCCAACTGCGTGCATTGCAAAACCTGCGACATCATGGATCCGTACGAAATCATCACCTGGGTACCGCCCGAGGGCGGCGGCGGCCCCAATTACGAGGGCATGTAGCCTGAGCGTTTGGGATCCGGTTTTGTTTGGTCTGCACCCCCTCCATCTTGCATCTATAATGGCGACTACTGTTTCCGACCTCCGCGGCCTACCGGACTTCCCACGGCCACGGCGGCGGTGCCTCACGCAAGTGAGGCCGAGGGTGTGGAGGGAAACGTCCACACCTCCCGTGCTTGGAAAGGAAACTGTCGGACGCATCCTCGCGCTTCCGACTCTGTTCGCCTTCCCACACATCGAAACTGTCGGCACCTGAGCGAAAGCGGGCTTGTGACTTGCCTCTGATCGACAAATACGGGCGCGACATTCACGATCTGCGGATCTCCATCACCGACCGCTGTAACTACAAGTGTGTTTACTGCCGGTCGGGAAATGATGGCCCCGCATTCCCCGAGATGTCGATTGCCGACTACCTGCGCATGGTGAGGGTATTTGTGGGTCTCGGCATTACGAAAGTGCGGCTCACCGGTGGTGAGCCACTGTTGCGTAAGGGTTTGGTCGAGATGGTGGGCGAGTTGGGCCGCATGAAGACGCTGGCGGGCAAGCCACTCGATATCGCGATCACCACAAATGGACATCTGCTTGCGGAACTGGCACAGCCGTTGGCCGACGCTGGACTCTCCCGTGTGACTGTCTCGATGGATGCCGTGGAACCCGAGCCCTTTGCGCGCATCACGCGCGTTCCCAATGGATACGAGCGAGTGCTGGCGGGAATTCGCGCCGCCCAGCGTGCCGGACTGAATCCCGTCAAAGTGAATTGCGTCCTGATGCGCGGTTTCAACGACGACCAGATTATGGGCTTCGGACGATTTGCCCGCGACACGGGCGTGGTCGTTCGCTTCATCGAATTCATGCCACTGGAAGAAGATCGCGTGTGGTCGCCGGAGATCGTTATTACCCTCGACGAGATTGTTCGGCGCATGGCGGAGTTTATGCCGTTGCGCGAGATCGAACATCAGCGGAGCGAAACAGCCCGTCGCTATAGGTTCGAAGACGGCATCGGAGAAATCGGAATCATCGCGCCGGTTTCTCATCCTTTCTGCGGACAATGCAGCCGTATTCGCGTTACCTCGGACGGCAAGATTCGGACCTGTCTGTTCTCTGTTCGCGAGCACGACCTCGCGGGACTCATGGCTTCTGGCGCCGGTGACGAGGAGTTGGCCGATTTCATCGTGCTGGCGGTCGACCAGAAGGAAGCCCGTCACCACATCGGCGAGCCGGGGTTTGTGCCGGCGTCGCGGACCATGGTTCATATTGGGGGGTAGCTGTCAGCTATCAGCCGTCAGCTTTCAGCCAACCTCCCACGGATTAAAGTTCACGGGAGCGGATGCGCGGGTAAAGCAAGCACTTGCACAAACGTAACGCTCGCGTGAAAATAGCAATGGATGCCTTGTTGCAGCGTCAGGTGACATAGTTTTCGATTTTGTAACAAACGCTGTCGCAGGTGCATCTGTATTAGTGGTAAAAGAAGCGTCAACTGCAGCTTCAACATCCCCGTAGGTCGGGCCCGCCGAGGCGGGTAGTGGATCTACTGGAGCAGCAGGTTAGCTTTCAACATCCCCGTTTCGGGGCGTGGTTTCCCTCAATTGAGAAGCGCGCGGCCGGAACTGAAGGCAGAGACATTAACGTGGCAACAGCACCGATTACGGAAGTGGCATCGTGTTCGCTTGAGAACTATCTCGTACTCCCCGACCACTCGATGGACGAACGGATCCGGGAAGCGAAAAACGTCCTGGGGCGTGAGTGCGTCATCCTGGGACATCACTATCAACGTGATGAAGTCATACGGTTTGCCGACTATCGCGGCGATTCCTACCGCCTTTCGCAGATGGCCGCGCAGGCTGAGGGCCGCTACATTGTGTTCTGTGGCGTGCACTTCATGGCGGAAAGCGCGGACATTCTGGCGCACGAAGGCCAGTCTGTCGTGCTCCCTGACCTGAATGCCGGCTGCTCGATGGCTGACATGGCGGAGATCGGCCAGGTCGAGGATGCGTGGGAGCAGTTCGTCAATCTCGGGTTGACCGACGACGAAGGTCACGGCATCACGCCGATTACCTACATGAACTCCACGGCCGCGATCAAAGCGTTCTGCGGCGAGCGTGGGGGAATGGTCTGTACCTCGTCCAACGCCACAGGCGCGTTCGATTGGGCGTTCCGTCGCAACGAGAAGATTTTCTTCCTGCCTGATCAGCATCTGGGACGCAACACGGGGTTTGCGCGTGGCATTCCCCTCGACGAAATGGTGGTGTGGGACCCGTATCAGCTTCAGGGAGGGCTCACTGCCGAGCGCCTGCGCAAGGCGAAGGTCATCTTGTGGAAGGGGCATTGCTCGGTGCATCAGCGTTTTCTACCTGAGCACGTGGACAAGGTGCGCGCGACGTATCCTGGCATGCAGGTGATTGTGCATCCCGAGTGTCGCTGGGAAGTGTGCCAGAAGGCCGATGGCATTGGCTCGACCGATTACTTGATTCGACAGGTGAAAGAAGCTCCGGCGGGCAGTGCGTTCGCCATCGGTACGGAAATTCACCTGATCAACCGTTTGGCGAGGGAGTATCCGGATAAGCACGTCATTACTTTGGACGATTCGGGTTGCCTTTGTACTACCATGTTCCGCATCTCGCCGCAGCACCTATGCTGGGCGCTGGAAAACCTAGTGGAGGGGAACGTGGTGAATCCCATCAAGGTAAAAGACAGCGTCAAGATGTGGGCGCGAGTGGCTCTTGATAGAATGTTAGAAATCCAGTGATTATTCGCACCCGCCAACGCAGGCGTCCCCGGGAAAAGTATTTGCGGCGCATTCCGCGCTATTGGTCCGATTTGCGGGAATACCGCCGCCGCGCGGTCGGACGCCAGAAGGCCGCCGACCCTGAAGAAATCGGCCAGTCAGGCGATGACATGTCGCGCACTTTCACACTTTCGGAAGCCCAGGTTCTATTGCCTGTTCTGGAATCGCTGCTGCGCTCGGCCATGCAGGCCAAGGCGCTGATCGAAGAAGTGGACGCCGAACTCGAAGCGCTGCGGGGCCGCATCTTCGTGAATGGCGGAACCTTCGTCAACGTCGTCGCGGTCAACCATCGCAAAGGGGAACGCGAAAGGGCCATCCAGCGCGCCAAAGATGCGGTCGCGGAGATCGACGCGGCAGGCGTACAGGTGAAAGACCTCGACATCGGCCTGCTCGATTTCCCGTGCGTGGTGGGTGATGAGGTGATCCTGCTGTGCTGGAAACTCGGCGAGAAAGAAATCACCCACTGGCACAACACGACCGAGGGTTTCGCCGGGCGCAAGCCCATCGATGAGCGCATCATCCGGGGCCAGAAGAAGTCCAACTGACGCCTCGTTATGATCCAGCTTTCCTCCGCCGGAAAACGCTTCGGCCCCAAACTGCTTTTCGAAAATCTTAACTGGCTCATCACGCCCAACGATCGCGTTGGGCTGGTGGGCGCGAACGGTACTGGCAAATCCACACTGCTGAAGGTCCTCGGCGGCATCGAGTCACTCGACTACGGCTCCATCACCTCAGCCAAGCACACGACATTTGGGTATCTGCCTCAGGACGGTTTGCGGCTCGAGGGCCGCAGTGTCTTTGACGAGTGCATGTCGGTCTTCAGCGACCTGCAGGCGATGGAAACGGAGATGGAGGAACTCGCTCACAAGATGGGCGAACTCGATCCGGCGTCGCGTGAGTATGAGCAGGTGTCCGATCGCTATCACGAAATCTCCAGCCATTTCCGCGTGCACGACGGCTATGCGCTGGATGCCCAGGTGGGCACGGTGTTGGATGGACTGGGCTTTCGCAAGGAAGACTGGGCGCGCTACACGGAGGAATTTTCCGGCGGCTGGCAGATGCGCATCGCGCTCGCCAAACTTCTGCTGTCGAAGCCGAACCTGCTGTTGCTCGACGAGCCGACCAACCATCTGGATCTCGAGACCCGCAACTGGCTGGAGGGCTACCTGTTGCAGTATCCGCACGCGTATGTGCTCATCTCGCATGACCGCTACTTTCTCGACGTGACGGTCGATCGCATCATCGAGATCTGGAACAAGGGCGTTCACTTCTATAGCGGGAACTACGAGAAGTACATGCAGCAGAAGGAGGAGCGCCGCGATCAGCTCGTTGCGGCCTACAAAAACCAGCGGGAGCGCATCGAGCAGCTTGAGGCGTTCATCAATCGCTTTCGGTACCAGGCGACCAAGGCCAAACAGGTGCAGAGCCGCATCAAGGAGTTGGAAAAGATCGAGCGCATCGAGATTCCCCCGGAAGAGAAGACCATCCACTTCTCGTTTCCGCAGCCGAATCCCAGCGGGCGCACTGTTGTGGAATGTTCGGACGTCGCCAAGAGCTACGGGCCGAAGGAAGTCTTTCGCGATGTCAATTTCACGATTCAGCGTGGAGATCGCGTCGCATTAGTTGGCGTGAACGGCGCCGGCAAATCGACGCTGATCAAGCTGCTGACGGGAATCGAGCCTCTTACCGAAGGCTCGCTGAAGTTAGGTCACAACGTCGAGCCCGATTACTTCGCCCAGGACCAGTACAAGGAACTCGACCCCGCGAGCCGCATGCTTGACGACCTATCGGACGTTGCTCCGCAGAAGACCATGACCGAGCTGCGCGGGTTGCTGGGGTGCTTCTTGTTTTCGGAAGATGACGTGTTCAAGCCCATTGGCGTGCTTTCGGGCGGGGAACGCAACCGCTACGCGCTGGCGCGCATGCTGCTGCATCCGTCGAACTTTCTGCTGCTCGACGAGCCGACAAATCACCTCGACATGCGGGCGAAGGATGTCCTGCTGGAGTCGCTGGAAAAATACAACGGCACGGTGGTGTTCGTTTCGCACGATCGCTACTTCATCGACAAGCTGGCCACGCGCGTATTCGAAATCGGCGACGGACGGGTTGAGGTTTTTCCCGGCAACTACGAAGACTATCTCTGGCGCAAACAGCGGGCTGCCGAGGGGGAAGACAGCGAGATCGCCAAGGCAGCCAGCGCTCCTACATTGTCAGATGTGCCCGGCTACACTGCGCCGAAAGACGAGCCTCGCAAGCGGATGAATCCCATCAAGATGAAGCAGTTGCAGGAGCGCTGCCAGCAGCTGGAGAGCGAAATTGCAGACCTGGAAGCTCAGATTGCCAACTGCGAGCACGCTTTGCAATCCTTCGTGAGCTCCGAAGAAACCCAACGACAGGTTGAACTGCTTGCCCAATGCCGCATCGACCTCGCAAAGATGATCGAGGAGTGGGAAGAACTCTCCACTGTGTTGGAGACCTGACGCCTGCTCACTGGCAGATCGCGCCCAGCTCCTTCATCGGCTTCGGCGTTACTGGCGGCACCTTGAAATGCTTTGCTTCCATCATCTGATCCAGCAAAGAGCCTCCATACTTCAACGGTAGGTCTGGATTGCTCTGGTAAGCCGGGTCGCTTTCCGCCTCTTCCAGCGTCACCAGCTTGAATCCTTTTTGCTTTAGCAAATCGAGCAACTGCGGCAGCATCACAGCGTCGAATGCACCTAGGTGGAGCAGCATCACGTGCTTTACGTCTCGCCCGAACACCATCTGCGACATCTTCTGGTCGAGGTCGATGTATTGCTGTGCAGTGTTGAGATAACTCGACTTCAACCACTCGATAGATTTCTGGTCGTTCTTCGCCACGCACCGGGCATAGGGTTCATTCCACGCGTAGTCTTCAAAATCCAGAGTCACCTGGGCCACCCGGTAGCCATGGTCTTTCAGATACGCGCGCACCTCATTCCGTTTCTCCAGCGTGTCGCCTTCCCACAAAAATGGGTAGCGGAACCAATGCCAGTCTTCGTGGCCCATCAACGACTGCAGGACCGGCTCATTTCGAGCAATATCTTTCTCAAACGCCTCAACCGTGTTGTCGTTCAGGCTCATGTGCGAATACGTATGGTTTCCCAGCATGTAGCCGGCAGACCGCCACTCTTTCAGCACCGCCATGTCTTCTGGAACCTGCTCGAGTTTCACCGCGTTGATGAAACCGTAAACCTGCGGCGCCTTCGCCGCTTTCAGCGTGGCAATGATGCTCTTTGCCACGTCGAGCCGTGTCATCCCTGGCGGCAGTGGGCCGTGCGATGGCAAATCGTCGAAGGTGAGAGCCACTTCCTGCGCTGCTGCAATCGCGTGCAGCGCCACGAGGAGCACGACGAAAGCCATGAATCGCTGGACGCCGGAGAATCAGAGTCTTCATGCGTTTATGCCACCTATGGTTTCTTGCCTTCCACCCACTCCGGTTTGAAATCGCTATTGGCTAACCACGTCACTGGCCCGATCATCGACGAGATGGCTTGGTCCATGTGCGGGAAATTAATTTTGTCCACGGTGTCGGTCGGTTGATGGTAGTCCTTGTGCAGGCCGAAGCTCGACACGGTCTGTGCGATGATACCGTCTGTCGCTAGCGCATAGTTGTCCGAACGCGTGAAGAATTTCTGCTCGGGATGAGGATCGGCGACAAGTTTCGCGCCCTGCTGTGCCAACTCGGGTCCGAGATTGGTGCGGTCCCATCCCGTCAACCAAAGTTCATCAGGCTTCAGCTTCGGGTCGGGACGGCCAATCATCTCAAATTCGAGGTTGGCGACGATGTCTGTCAGGGGGAAAGTCGGATTCTGCAGGAAATAGCGCGATCCCAGCAGCCCCTTTTCTTCACTGCCCCACAGCGCGACGATGACGGTCCGCTTGGGCTTGGGTTCCTTGGCCAGCACGCGCGCGAATTCCATCACGGCTGCGGTTCCTGAGGCGTCGTCATCCGCACCGGGATAAGTCTCTCCGTTGACGATGCCGAGATGATCGAGGTGCGCGCTCAGCAGGACGACCTGGTCTTTTTCGTCGGTGCCTTCGATCTTGGCAAGCACGTTCCAGGTATTCGTGATCTTCCACGGAGTCAGCTTCGCTTGCAGTTTGACCGTCGAGCCCTCCGGCTCAGACCAAAGCTGGTCGAAACTCTCCGGCTTCGCCAGAACCAGCGGGACGCGGATTTGCTTCGTCTGCTGCTCCTCACCGATCTGTTCGGGTATCTGAGGCGGATGCTTCGCGAGCATATCGAACACCTGTTGCCACTCGGGAGACGACTCCACGATGACCAGCGCCGCTTTTCCGTTGCGATACGGCTCAAGGACCTGTCGAGCCACTACCATGGTGATGCCGGGCTTCAGCTTCACCAGCACAGCAGCGCCGGGGATAACCCTCGGGGTCACGTGGTTTTCGCCGCTCAAATCAAGCTTTTGTAGTGGCGCTGACAGCGGCACGCCGGGAAGACCCGAGAGCGCGATCTGTTTACCGTGCGTCAGCACCACCGCTTTTGCGCCGCCATCGTTTGCTGCGACCGTCAGCGTAGGGTTGCCGATTACTTCTCTCGACCGCAAACTGCCTGTCTGGATGAACTGTCCATCGCCCGCTGCCGGCGCCAATCCATACGCCTTCAGCTTTCCGGCGATGAATTGTGCCGCGCGGTGTTCGTCTTCCGTGCCGCTGCCGCGTCCGTGAAGCGCCGGTCCCGCGAGGTAAGTTAAGTTGCTTTGCACGCAACTTGCGCAAAACTCGGCGGTGGCTCCAGATTCACGGACCAACGGCCGATGTGAATGAACCGCGGGACGCGAAACTTGCGGTTCAGTCTGCGCCGGCGCGGGCGTTTGGCTGGCTCCCGAAAGCGTTAACAGAAGCGCCAGCGATAGATTTACGGTGACGGTGGTAAACAGTCTTTTGAGATTCAAGGATTGGACTCTTCGGATTTACTAATTTGATTTAGATGCTGATCCACCCTGCACGAATCGCCATCAGGCTGGCGACTCCTACGATGATCCACAATAGGACGCCCTGAATCAGCGGTCGTGGCCCGACTTTGCGCAGCGCCGCCGGCGACAAGGTTGCGCCGATCAGAAACAACGTGAAGATCAGCATCAATTTTCCCAGGCTGCTCAACAAGTGATAGACGGGCAATCCTGCCAACAGATAGGTGTTGGCCATCGCCGCCAGGCAGAAAAACAGGATGAACCATGGCCACTGAATACGGGTTTTGCTGCCCGTTCGTATGGCGGTCGCAACCGTGATCGGCACAATCCACAGGGCGCGCGCCAGCTTCACAGTGGTCCCGACGGCAAGCGCCGCCGCACCGTATTTTGCGCAGGCTCCGACCACCGAACTGGTGTCGTGAATCGCCAGCGCTGCCCACAAGCCGAACTGTGACTGCGATAGCTTTAACGCGGCCCCGATGGCCGGAAAGGTCAGCAGCGCTACCGAATTCAGCAGGAAGATCGTGCCCAGCGATACCGACATCTCGTCTTCGGTCGCGCCGACCACAGGACCGACGGCTGCGATGGCGCTACCGCCGCAGATCGCCGTGCCAGTCGAGATGAGGAAGGCAGCGCGGCGCTCGACCCCCACGAGTGTGGCGATGATCGTTCCGACTACCAGGGCGAAGGTGATCCCGACTGCCGTGTACAGGAACCCGCTGCGGCCGGCACGCAACACCTGGTGGAGATTCATTCCGAACCCGAGTCCAACGACCGCGGCCTGCAGGAGGTACTTCGAGACCTGCTTCGATTCGCCCGGGTAAGGATGGCTGGCGATAGCGCCGAAAACCAGTCCCGCGACCAGCGCAAGCGGAGGCGAAGCCCAAGGCGTCAGACAAAACGCCAGCCCCAGAGCAAACAGTATTTTTGATCGCATGTGTCGGGTTCAGGACTGCAATCCGTCATTCTACAGGCTGGTCACGCAAATCAAGGCGGGCGGAAACTGGGGTAAATTAAATGAGCCCGATGCCAAAGAGCGGTGACGATTCCTTGACTTCGGGCCCACTCGATCCTGAAATGGATCGGAGGTGATACTTAATCGTAACTCCGCCTGTGGAAATGTCAAGGATTAATCCCGTTAAACTGCTGATTTTCTTAGAGTTGCAGCCTGCATGCGACAGATTTACAACTCGCTGAAAACAGGCGACATGCGGTCGATACACGAGACATTTCCGCAGCTCTCTTACAAGGCAGCCCTGGCAAAGACCGGCTTCTCAATGCTCCGAGTGATCTGCCTCGAACCGGCTGCCCACCGTTTACGGCGAAAATCATCCGTTTCGAGGTTTCGAAAGTCTCGACGCCCAGGTTTTTCATGCTCTCCCGAGTTCCAAAACGGCAATTCTGCAACCTTTGTGGCACGCGCAAGAACCTTCGTTGACTTTGCCTTAGAGCGTCTGTTACCGTTTTTAGTTCCACAGTTTTCCTAGCGCCCTCTGTACGCCTTCAGCCGCTGGAATTCAAGAACCAGAAATGGATCCTCTACTCAGACAAGTGGGCGATTTACTGCTCGGGGCAGTCCCGACCGCGACCCTATTCTTACTGCTTTATGCCCTCTATAGTGCCCTGGTGGGCAAGCCGCTGAAGAGCGTCCTCGAACAGAGGCGCGACCGGACCGAAGGCGCAGTTCTTAAGGCGCGCGCCGATATCGCCGCCGCCGAGGCCAAGACCGAGGAATACGAGAATCGGCTGCGCGAAGCGCGGTTGGTGGTGTTCAAGGCGCAGGATGGCCGTCGGCAAGCCGCGCAAAAGGCCCGTGCGGCTGCCGTGGCCGAAGCCCGAGAGCGCGCCCAGCAGCAAATCCGTGAAGCCCGTGCCGCAATGGAAAAGGACATGGTAGAGGCACGCGAGTCGCTGCAGTCCGAGGCCGACCGGCTGGCTACAGAAATTATTCGCACGGTTTTGAAACCCGCCGGCGTTGCCTCCGCAGTGGGGCAATCATGACGGCTAAAAGGATTCTGCAAGCAGCTTTCCTGGTTCTGCTTGCCGTTTCGATCTCTTTGGGCGTCGCTTCGGGGCAAGAAAGTCCAAAACCCGCGGAACCTGCCGCGCCGCAATCGGCCAACCAAGCGGCGCCGCAGCAGCCGGTCAACCCCGACACTGCGATCAGTCAAGACTTGTCGAACGCTTCCGAACAGGCGGTTAAAGCTGAAGAGGGTCACGACGAGCACGCTGAGTTCAAATATTCGGCGATGGTCGCGCGCCTCGGACGGATGATTGGAATCGGGCCCCACGGCATGTACTGGGTCTCGATGGCTGCGAACTTCGCTTTCCTCGCACTCTTCTTCTGGATGCTGCTGAAGTCGAAGCTGCCGCAGATCTTCCGCGAGCGCACCAACACGATCAAAAAAGCCCTCACCGAAGCTCAGGCTGCCAGCGCTGAAGCGTCGCGCCGACTGGGTGACATTGAATCGCGCCTGGCGAAACTTGATACCGAAGTCAGCCAGATTCGCGCCGAGGCAGAGCGTCAGGCCGCGACCGAAGAAGAGGATATCCGGGCCGCCGCGGAAGAAGACAAACATAAAGTGGTCGATGCGGCCGAGGCCGAGATTACAGCCATCGCCCGCAGCGCCCGCCACGATCTCAAGAGCTTTGCGGCGTCGCTTGCCGTTGACATCGCCGCCCGCAGGATCAAGGTCGACGACAACACCGACCAGGCGCTGGTCCGCCAATTTGTGAGCAGCCTGGGAAAGGACGGTGAGTAACCATGGCCGCAGTCGCCAGCCGGTACGCACGCGCCTTGGTGGAAGTCGTTCTCGAGCAGAAGATCGATCCTGGGACAGCAGTCCAGCAGGTGAATGACATGGTCGCCGCCGTTGGCGAGAGTGACCAGCTGCGCATGGTGTGGGAATCGCCCGCAATTCCCGCGGAACAGAAGCGCAAGTTGCTCGACGCAATCGCAAACCAAAGCGGCACTCTTCGGCCCATTCGCAATTTTTTCGCGATACTGATCGACCACGGGCGCATCCCGATGCTGGGACAGATGGCGCGCCAGTTTGAGAGGGAGCTCAACACGCAACTTGGATTTGTGGAAGCCGATATCACCAGCTCGCGTCAGCTCTCTACGGAAGAAAAGCAGGGGCTCGAGTCGCAGGTCGCGAATATCACGGGCAAGAAAGTGCATGCACGTTACAACACGAATCCTGAGCTGCTCGGCGGAGCGTTGGTGCGCGTAGGCAGCACGATTTACGACGGCTCCATCCGGGGGCAGTTGCAGAAGTTGAAAGAACAGCTCTCGAATTCTTAGCAGTGCGGACTTAGATTTACCGTTTTTATCACTGGCTGACAGCCAAATTAACCTGTCGGCGTCAAGGCTGGGCAAGTCCTTCTGACAACTGGCCACCGGCGACTGACAACTGGATTTATATGGCGCAGATCAAAGCAGACGAGATTACCAAGCTCATCCGCGAGCAGATCGAAAATTACGAAACCAAGATTGCTGTCGATGAAGTCGGCACGGTTATGTCCGTCGGCGACGGTATCGCTCGCGTGTACGGCCTTGAAAAAGTAATGGCCGGCGAGTTGTTGGCCTTCCCGCACAATGTAGCGGGCCTCGCCATGAACTTGGAAGAAGACCAGGTTGGCACCGTGCTGCTCGGCGACTACACCGAGATCCAGGAAGGCGACGAGGTCAAGCGCACCGGCAGGATCATGAGTGTGCCGGTCGGCGACGCCATGATTGGCCGCGTGGTCAATGGACTCGGCCAACCCATCGACGACAAGGGCCCCATCGCCACCGACCAGTTCAACGAGGTCGAGCGTATCGCGCCGGGCGTCATCAACCGCCAGCCAGTGAAAGAGCCCATGGCCACTGGACTGAAGGCCATCGACTCGATGATCCCCATCGGCCGCGGACAGCGCGAACTGATCATCGGCGACCGCCAGACCGGCAAGACCGCCGTCGCGCTCGATACCATTATCAACAGCAAGGGCCGCGACCTGATTTGCATTTACTGCGCCATCGGCCAGAAGCGCTCGTCGGTCGCGCAGGTGGTCAAGACGCTGGAAGATTACGGCGCGATGGAATACACCATCGTCGTTTCCGCATCGGCGTCCGATCCTGCTCCCATGCAGTACATTGCGCCTTATGCTGCGTGCGCTATCGGCGAATACTTCCGCGACAGCAAGCGGCACGCGCTTTGTATCTACGACGATCTGTCGAAGCACGCCGTCGCCTATCGCGAAATCTCGCTGCTGCTGCGCCGTCCTCCGGGACGCGAAGCCTATCCCGGTGATGTGTTCTATCTTCACTCGCGTTTGCTGGAGCGCGCCGCCAAGCTGAGCAACGAACTCGGTGGAGGCTCGCTCACCGCGCTGCCCATCATCGAAACCCAGGCAGGTGACGTTTCCGCGTATATTCCGACCAACGTGATTTCCATTACTGACGGCCAGATCTACCTGGAGACGGATTTGTTCAACTCCGGTGTTCGCCCCGCCGTTAACGTTGGATTGTCCGTCAGCCGTGTAGGCGGCAGCGCGCAGATCAAGGCCATGCGCCAGGTTGCCGGAACCCTTCGCCTCGATCTCGCGCAGTATCGCGAACTGGCAGCGTTTTCTCAGTTCGGCAGCGACCTCGACAAAGCCACTCAAGCTCAGCTTGCCCGCGGCAAACGTAACACCGAAATCCTGAAGCAGGGCCAATATCAGCCGCTGCCGTTCTCCAAACAGATTCTCATCATCTTCGCCGGTACGCAGGGCCTGCTCGACGACATGGAAGTCGATCAGTTGCGTGACTTCGAAAAGGGTCTCTACGCCTACGCGGACACCGCCAATCCTGGCGTTCTACGAGCGATCGAGGAGAAAAAAGTTCTCGACGACGACCTTCGCGCCGACATGACCAGGACCATCAAGGACTACAAAGAACGCTTTGCCACCGAACGTGCCGATATGGCCAAGGCGAGCGCCTAAGCCCCATGGCAAACGTACTCGATCTTCGGCGACGTATCCGCAGCGTGAAGAACACGCGGCAGATCACCAAGGCCATGAAGATGGTTTCGGCCGCCAAACTGCGCCGCGCTCAGGAGCGTGCGCTGCAAGCGCGTCCCTTCGCGCAAATGCTGACCAACGTCTTGCAGTCGGTGGTCAGCCGCGCCGAACTAGTCGATCCCGAAACCGGCACGCCGCTGCATCCGTTGCTGCGCGAGACGCGGCCAGAGAAGACCGTCCTGATCATCATCGTCACTGGCGATCGCGGACTCGCCGGCGCTTTCAACACGAACGTCCTCAAAGCGCCTATGCGCTTTGTGGAATATCTCAAAGACAAGAACATCGATGTGGTGGCGATCGGACGCAAAGGTCGCGACTTCCTGCGGCGGCGTTTTCCCGTGGCCGATCCGGAATCTCCAGCGCGCGCGGGACGAGTGCAGATCGTTGGCGAATACGTAAACATACTGGGGAAGGTTGAGTTCGACGCGGTCGAGGAAGTCGCTCATAAGATCATCAAGCGCTACTGCAACGAAGAGATCGACGGGGTGTACCTGATTTTCAATGAGTTCAAGTCGGTCATCTCCCAGCGTGTAGTGGTGCAGCGCATTCTTCCTGTTCAGGAAATCGGTCAACGCGTGGTGACGCAGGCCGAAGAACTTTCGCCGGAAGCGCGCGAGCGCATGGGAGAAGCGGCCCGTACCGCGGGCGTAAGCCTCCACGCTCCTGAGACGACCGACATAGACCGCGAAGCCGTGAAGTTCGCAACCGCGCCGGTGGACTACATCTATGAGCAGCCGCCGGAAGAACTGCTAACCGACCTGCTGCCGCGCTATGTCACCGTTCAGATTTATCAGAGCTTGTTGGAGTCGGTTGCTGCCGAGAACGCGGCCCGTATGACTGCCATGGATTCGGCTACCAACAATGCCAACGACGTGATTGACTCTCTGACGTTGACCCTGAACCGGGTGCGCCAGGCAGCCATCACCAAGGAAATTATCGAGATCGTCAGCGGCGCTGCCGCGCTGTAAGACAGTTGCCAGTGATCGGTTGTCAGTTCTCAGTTTTGTGTTTACGAAGGGTTAGACCCCGCCTTGAAGATCGCCGGGGATGGATTTGGAGACTAGGTTTATATAACTGACGGCTGAAAGCTGATGGCTGACAGCTAATAGCAAAGAGCGAAATCATGCCTGAAAATATTGGACACGTCATTCAAATTGCCGGCCCCGCAGTGGATGTGCAATTCGCCGAGCACAAGCTGCCGCCCATTTACTCCGCGCTACGCGTGGTAGGCGACGGATTCAACACGCCGTTCCCCATTAACGTAATCCTCGAAGTCGAGCAACAACTTGGCGAAGGCCGCGTACGCTGCGTTGCCATGGAGCCCACCGACGGCATGGTGCGTGGCATGAAAGCCATCGATCTCGGTGGGCCCATCACGGTGCCGGTCGGCAAGGCGACCCTGGGCCGCGTGCTTAACGTCATTGGCGAGCCGGTGGACAACCTGGGCCCGGTGAACGCGGAAAAGCGCATGCCCATCCATCGTGCTGCTCCCGCGTTTGACGAGCAGTCCACGACGGCGGAGATGTTCGAAACCGGCGTGAAGGTCATTGACCTCATCCAGCCCTTCTTGAAGGGCGGCAAGATTGGCCTGTTCGGCGGCGCCGGTGTGGGCAAGACCGTCGTCATCATGGAACTCATCAACAACGTCGCGCTGCAGCACGGCGGGTTCTCCGTGTTCGCCGGCGTTGGTGAGCGCACTCGTGAAGGCAACGATCTCTGGCTGGAAATGCAGGAATCGGGTGTCGTCAACATCAAGGAGCCGTCGAAGTCGAAGGCCGCGCTGATTTACGGCCAGATGACCGAGCCGCCCGGCGCTCGTCTGCGCGTCGCGCTGACCGGCCTCACCGTCGCCGAGTACTTCCGCGACGAAGAAGGCTCCGACACGCTGCTCTTCATCGACAACATTTTCCGCTTCACCCAGGCTGGTTCGGAGGTCTCCACGCTGCTCGGCCGCATGCCCTCAGCCGTGGGATACCAGCCCAACCTCGCCAGCGAAATGGGTGAGTTGCAGGAGCGCATCACTTCCACAAAGAAGGGTTCCGTCACCTCGGTGCAGGCCGTGTACGTGCCGGCGGACGACTTGACCGATCCTGCTCCGGCGACGACGTTCGCTCACCTTGACGCGACCACCGTGCTCTCGCGCCAGATCGCCGAGTTGGGCATCTATCCGGCAGTCGATCCACTGGCTTCCACGTCACGCATTCTCGATCCCCGCATAGTCGGCGAGAAACACTACAACACCGCCCAGGCCGTGAAAGAGATTCTGCAGAGCTACAAGGACCTGCAGGACATCATCGCCATCCTGGGCATCGACGAGCTCAGCGAGGACCAGAAGCTGGTCGTATCACGCGCCCGCAAGATCCAGCGTTTCTTCTCGCAGCCCTTCTTCGTGGCCGAGCAGTTCACGGGTCTCAAAGGAAAGTACGTAAAAGTGGAAGACACCATTCGGGGCTTCCAGGAAATTGTCGACGGCAAGTATGACGACGTTCCCGAGCAGGCGTTCTTCCTCAAGGGCGGCATCGACGAGGTGCTGGAAGCGGCTGAGAAGATGAAGGCCACGGCATAACCGTCATGGCAGACACGATCGAACTCGAGATTGTCACTCCCGAGAAGCTGCTGGTTCGCGAGCGTGCTGATGATGTGCAGATTCCGGGCAAAGCCGGCTACCTCGAAGTTTTGCCCGGCCACGCGCCGCTGATCACCGAACTGATGATCGGCGAAATCACCTACAAGCACGGCGGCACGACCGAGCATCTTTCGGTAGCCTGGGGATTTGCCGAGGTGCTGCCCGACAAGGTCACAATCCTTGCGCAAACCGCCGAGCGCGCGCAGGACATCGATGTGAAGCGCGCGGAGGAGGCCAAAGCACGGGCCGAGGAAGCGCTGAAGAATCCCGCCCCTGATCTCGACTACGATGCCACCCTGAACGCGCTGAAGCGGGCCGAGGTTCGCCTTGCGGTCGCCGCAAAAGCCAGCGGAGTTACCACGACCCACTAAAAAACCCTGCAGAAAATAACAACGCGCCGGATGCCCTCCGGCGCGCTTGGTTTTTCTATCCACTAACCACTACCCACTGCTCAGAACCGTATCGCCTTTGCCACCTCAACCGCTTCGATCTTGCGCAAGTCCTGCAGCACCGCGTCGCTTACATCGCTGTCCACCTGCACGACGGCGACAGCTCCTCGCGGTTCTTTCGCCTGCTCGGCGCGTCCCAGCGAGAAGTTCGCGATGTTGACCTTATGCTCGCCAAGCACCGTTCCCACGCGGCCAATGACGCCGGGTACGTCGCGGTTGCGCAGGTAGATGATGTTGCCTTGCAGCGGCGCCTCCACATCGATCTCATCAATGCGCAACAGTCGCGGCGATGTCCCGTGCAGTACCGTCCCTTGCACAGTTCGCTCCTGCTGACTGGTCTTCAGGCTTACGGTCAGCAAGTTCACTGCCGAGCCGCGCGAGGAAGGCGAATTCTTTCGCTCGTGCAGGCGAATCCCGCGCTCGGCCGCGATCGACGCCGCATTCACCAGGTTGGCCTTCTCGTGTGCCATCTGGTTCAGCACGCCTGCTACCGCGGCATTACGAATCAAGTCCGTCTTCCATTCGGAGATGTTCCCGCCGTAGCCAATGCCGATCTCTTCCACTCCGTTCTCGCCCGACTGCGCCAGGAACGTGCCCAACCGCTCCGCCAGTCCGATATACGGCAGCATCTCTTCGTATTCCTCGAACGTCACTGACGGCACATTCACCGCGTTCTGAATGACGCCCTTCAGCAGGTATTCGCGGACCTGCATCGCAATCTGCACTCCGACGGCGTCCTGCGCTTCATTGGTCGAGCCCGCAATGTGCGGCGTCAGAATGACGTTCGGCGCGTTATGGTACGGCGAATCTTTGAGCGGCTCGTCGCGGAATACATCCAAGGCCGCTCCGCCCAGTTGACCCGATTGCAACGCGGCCACTACCGCCGCATCGTCGAGCAACTCGCCGCGCGCGCAATTCACCAGCCGCGTGCCTTTTTTCATCTGGGCAAGACTCGCCGCATTAATCATGCCCTGCGTCTGCGACGTCAAGCCAACATGCAGCGTGATGTAGTTGGCGCTCGCGAACAGCTCGTCCAGCGGAACCATCGCAATCTGCAGCTGCTGCGCCAGGCTGGCTGCGACGTAAGGATCGTGCGCGATGACCTTCATCCCAAACGATTGCGCGCGCTTGGCAACCTCCATGCCGATCTTGCCCAGACCGACAATGCCCAGGGTCTTGGCACGAAGCTCTGTGCCCTGTAGCGACTTCTTCTCCCACTTGCCGGCGTGCGTGGTGGCGTCGGCGCGCGTCAGGTGCCGCGCCAGCGCCAGCATTAGCGCCAGCGTGTGCTCGGCCACCGCAATGGCGTTTCCGCCCGGCGTGTTCATCACCACAATGCCGCGCTTGGTGGCGGCGTCGAGGTCGATGTTGTCGACGCCCACGCCCGCGCGCCCGATGACGCGCAGCTTGGGAGCCTTGTCCATCATCGCGGCGTCAACGAAAACGGCTGAGCGCACCAGCATGCCGTCCGCTTCGGCCAACTCTGCGGCCAGAGCGTCCTTTTCGGGGGTCGCAACAGTCCAATCGGACTGTTCTTTGAATACGGCGAGTGCGGAGGGTGCAACCTTTTCAGCAACCACGATCTTCATATGAGGCCTCTAGAATAAAAGTCCCAGCCATCGCCGGGTGGAGCACCGCTTTAGCAGTGCCGATCACTGTTAAGGAATTTCAGATTTGAAGAGGCACGGCTTTAGCCGTGTCCTAAGACACTCTATTTCAAATGACCCGCGCGGATTTCCGTCCGCGCGGGTGGCAACTGATAACTGCCTACGCCTTCACTGCTGCGAACTGCTCGGCATACGTCTCCTGCACCCCGCGCACGCCCGCGCCCAGCTCGAACCGGTGCGATTGGGCAACTTGTAACAGCACCTGTTCCAGCGCGCCAATTACCCCGATGGCATCGAGGTAGTCGTAGTAGCCCAGGTGCGCGATGCGAATCATCTTGCCCTTCATCTCGCCCTGACCATTGGCCACGACCATCGCAAAGCGCTCGCGAAACTCTTTCACCATCGCGCTCGAATCCACACCCGCGGGGGGCAACACTGCCGTCACCGCCGCCGCAGGACACGTTGGCGCGAACAACTCCAGCCCCAGGGCTTTCGCTCCCGCACGCACCATTTCCGCCGAAGTCTCAGCGTTGTGGATGAGCGCATCGCGTCCCGCCGCCAAGTCACCCTTGCCGGACTTGCGAATGTAGTCCAGAGACGCCAGCAGCCCCGCGATCAGCGCAGTCGCGGGAGTAAACGCCGATTCGCCCTTTGCGGCCGCTTTTCGTTCCTTGCGCAAGTCAAAGTAATACCGTGGATTCTTTGTCGTCTCCATGCGTTGCCATGCGCGCTCGCTCACTGCCAGGAACGCCAGCCCGGGCGGAATCATCACCGCCTTCTGCGAGCCACCGATGATGATGTCGATGCCCCAGCCATCGACGTCGAACTTGGTTGTACCCAGCCCAGTAATCGCATCGACGACCAGCAGCGTGTCGGTGCCTTTCAGTAGCGAAGCTACGCCCTTCACGTCATGACGCGCACCCGTCGAGGTCTCGGTAGCCTGCATGTAGAGCACGCGCGCGCCGTCGAGCTTCGACTTTACTTCGCTGAGATCAAATGTCTCTCCGTACGGGGCCGAGACCAATTCCACCTGGCAACCGAACGCCTTGGCGATATCGCGCCACCGTTCGCCGAACTTGCCGGCTGTCAGCACGACCACTTTGTCGCCCGGGGACGTCAGGTTCGAGACCGAGGCCTCCATCGCGCCGCTGCCTGATGCGGCCAGGATCAGGACATCGTTCTGCGTATCGATAAAAGTTTTCAGATCGGCCAGCGACCGGGTAAAGATCTCGCGAAATTCCGCCGTGCGGTGATGCATGTCGGCCGCGGCGATGGCCTGCTGGGCTGCTGGAAGAAGAGGAGTAGGACCGGGAGTAAAAAGCCTGGTTTTACGTAGCATGGCTGCCACCTTTGCTCGTAGAGTTTCCGGCTACGACTCGAAGATGCGCCGGATATCTATGATATAGCCCCGCCCTGTGGACAAGCCACTATAATTGCGCCATGAGCCTGACCGAACGTGTGCAAAAAGACATGGTGGATGCCATGCGCAAGAGAGAGGAGCTGCGCCTCTCCACCCTGCGCATGATGAAGAGCGCTCTCAAAAATAAGGAAATCGACAAACGCGCCGCCCTCGACGAAAAAGAGGAGCTGCAAGTCTTCAGCATGCTCATCAACCAGCGCAAAGACTCCATCGAAGCCTTCGAAAAGGGCAATCGACCCGAGCTCGCCAAGAAAGAAGCCGAAGAGATCACGATTATCGAAGCCTACATGCCGAAGGCGCTGGGCGAAGCCGACATCGTCGCTGCCGTGAAGGCCACGATCGCTGAGATGGGCTCTCCCACTATGAAGGACATGGGCACAGTAATGAAAAACGTCATGGCCAGACTCGCCGGCGCCCGCGTCGACGGCAAGCTCGTTAGCGAAACGGTCAAGAAAGAGCTGGCGGGGAAGTAAGACTCCCCGGATTTCGGCGCGTTCTCGATTATCGGTATACTTTTGTATATATATTTGCATAGAACCTTGATAGCATGACTTTTGAAGCCCATGGATTTGACTGGGATATCGGCAACCGTCGGAAGTGCCAGAAGCATGGCGTTTCCATCCCTGAAATCGAGGCTATGTTTAAGAACGATCCGTTCGTTGCACCTGACCTGAAGCACTCGCGTGCCGAGGAGAGGTTCATCGCCATCGGCACGACTGACGAAGGACGGCGCGTCTATGTGGCGTTCACACTGCGTGTGAGAGACGGTCAACAACGAATTCGGCCGGTTTCGGCTCGTTATATGCACGCGAGGGAGATCGCCTCTTATGAAAAAAACAACGAAGAAGAAAGTGCCTAGACTCATGACCGACGAAGCTGCGGAACAGTTTCTGGCCCAAGATCTCTCAGACTTGGACTATTCGCAATTCCGCCGTGTCCATTTCGAGTTCGCGAAGAAAGACAAGCAGATCAACATGCGCCTACCCGCCCAACTGCTCGCCGCTCTCAAGGCAAGGGCTAAGGAACGCGGGATTCCTTACACTCGCCTCATACGGGAGGCCCTGGAACGCGCGGTGAACCGTTCTGCCGCCTGATGTGCTCTGAATATTTCGCATGACCTACCAAGCCACAGTCGAGCAGCTCTACGCCCTGGGACACGAGCTCGCCGCTACCCCTTCGCACAAATTCGACCTGGCTTACGTGCGCGAGATGCTGGCTGCCCTCGGCAATCCGGAGCGCCGTTTCCCTGGCGTGCTCATCGCCGGGACCAATGGCAAAGGCTCGACCGCCGCCACTCTTTCGTCCATCCTGCGCGTTGCCGGATACAAGACCGCGCTCTACACTTCGCCGCACCTGGTTCGCATCAATGAGCGAATTCGCGTCAATGGCGAGCCCATCGCCGACGTCGAGTTCAGCGCAATCTACGACCGCGTCGAGCGCACGGCCGAGCAACTGCTACGCGCCGACAAACTTCCCTGGCATCCCAGTTTTTTCGAGATGCTCACCGTGATGGCCTTCGAATACTTCGCCAGCGTCGGCGTCGAAATCGCGGTGCTGGAAGTCGGCATGGGAGGACGCCTCGATGCCACCAACGTCGTTGATCCGCTGATCTCCGTCATCGCCGACATCTCGCTCGACCATCAGAAGTACTTGGGCAACACCATCGGCGAGATCGCCCGCGAGAAAGCCGGAATCATTCGGGAAAACGGTTTGGTTGTCACGCTGCCGCAGCATCCTGAGGCCAACGACGTCATCGGTCACTCGATCCTCGAACGCCATGCCACTGGTGTCAGCGCGGTGAAGTACACTCCGCCTGTCTCGCCCGGCGCTGCCGAATATCTCGCCGCGCAGGTCACGCCCGCGCCCGGCCGCAATCGGTATCCTTTAGGCGTGTTGGGTGAAGAAATTGTCGTGGACTCGCCTCTTGTCGGCCGCCATCAGTTTCGTAACATCGCATTAGCTATCGCCACGGCAGAAGAACTCGCCAAGTTCGGATTCAAGGTCACGCCGCGACAAATCGAGCAGGGCATCCGTGAAACGCACTGGCCGGGCCGCTTCCAGGTAATTCCGGCCTCGCCCGTCACGCACCAGCGCGCGCTTGTCCTCGATGTGGCCCACAATCCCGCGGGAGCCTGGGCGCTGCGTTCGGCGCTTTCCGAGACTTTTCCCGACCGAGCCTTCACCCTCATCTTCGGCGCCATGCAAGACAAGGCGATTCAGGAGATGGCCGACATTCTCTTTCCCATTGCCGAGCGCGTCATCGTCACTCACATCGAAAATCCGCGCGCCGCCAGTCCCGAGCAACTGTTACAGGCCGGTTCACGCACGGGAGCCGCCATGGTCGCCGAAGAAACTGTCGCGGCCGCGCTCGCACGAGCCTTTCAAATCACGCCCAGCAATGAAATCATCGTTGTGACCGGCTCGATCTTTCTGGTTGGCGATACGATGAAGGTATTAGGGATTCCAGCGTAACCATGTCGGACGCCGCCCAGAACGAAGAGCGAACAGCGAACGGCGGACTCTTCAGCCGCCTGCGTTCCTATTGCATCTTCGTGCCTCTGATCTATCTCTACACTGCGATCATGGGAAGCCTGTCGCTGTTGTCGTCGTTCTTCGATCACGACGGCCGTGTGCAGCATTGGTTTGCGCGCACCTGGTCGCGCATGATCCTCAAGACCGCCTTCGTTCGCGTGAATATCGAAGGTCTTGAGCACATTGATCCGGCGCAAGCGGCCGTCTATGCCGCGAACCATCTGTCAGCGCTCGATATTCCCGTGCTCTACGCCAGCCTGCCCACACAATTCCGCATCCTCGCCAAGAGTGAACTGTTTCGCTATCCATTCATGGGATGGCACCTGACGCGCTCCGGACAAATCCCCATCGACCAGGGTGATGCCCGTACCTCGTTGCGTAGCCTCAACCGCGCGAGCGAGTCTTTGCGCAAAGGAATGCCGCTGGTCATCTTCCCCGAAGGCGGGCGCTCCCGCGATGGACGCTTGCAGGACTTCATGGGAGGCGCATTTTACATGGCGATCAAGGCACAGGCGCCAGTCGTGCCCATCGTGCTCGTCGGGACTTACGAACTGCTCCCTATGAACAGCTTTGATCTGCATCCCGGTCGCGTTGACATGATTATTGGCGAGCCGATCTCAACCAAGGGCATGGCCCCGCGCGAGATGGACAAACTGGCGGCACGCGTCAGAGAAGTGATGGCCGATATGTACTACTCGCGTGCGAAAGTGTCCGCGCCCGAGTTGGTTGCAGGCGTCGATGCAAGCGGATCGGTGGTCTCATGAAGCCACGCATCGCCATTCCCATTCCCAACTCTGCCGACCCGAAGTATGCGATGCGGTCCTTGCCGCAGTACGAGGACGCTGTCCGTGCGGCCGGAGGCGAGCCCGTCATCATCGACGTGAACGCCGAGCCATCAGCCATCGCGCAGAAGGTGAAGACGTGCGACGGTGTTCTTCTTCCCGGCAGTCCTGCTGATGTCGATCCCGAAAAATACGGCGCCGCCCGCCATCCCCAGACAGCGGCGGCAGACCCAGTGCGCGATAACACCGACGAACTGCTGCTGCAGGATGCATACAACATGCGTAAGCCGATCTTTGGGATCTGTTACGGCCTGCAATCGCTCAATGTCTGGCGCACCGGCACGCTCGATCAGGATTTGCCGCAGAGTGTGAACCACGAAGCGGGCCGACGCGTGACCGAAGCGCATGATGTGCAGATCGACCCTTCATCGAAGCTCGCCTCAATCTTGCGCGCTGCGGGCGCACTGCCCGCGCGGTCGACGCCGGCGATTGCCGTGAACTCTAGTCACCATCAGGCCGCCGACGTCCTTGGCGACGGCCTGCGCCTCGCCGCCTGGAGCCCAACGGACAACGTCAAGGAAGCATTCGAAGGCACCGCCGGCGATCATTTCGTCTTGTGCGTGCAGTGGCATCCCGAGCGCACCTACGAAAGTGACGCGGCCTCGCGCGCAATGTTTCAGGCATTCATCCGCGCCTCGGCCGAGTGGCACAAGAAACTCCCGATGAAGCAGCAGGACTTCGAATCCATGCCCGGCTAAACACTAGCCACACCACCGAATTTGTCGGTTACTTCCCAACCGGCACGCGCAGCTTATCGCTCGCGAACGCAACCGGTCCCCCATAAGACGCGCGAATTGATTTCCGCACGGCAGCTTTCTGCCCTAGGACGTCCGGAGCAAGATGGCTCAGCAGCAAACTCTTAACCCCGCTCTGGTGCGCGGCTTCGCCAATTTTCCTGGGTGGCGTATGCAAATCATACAGTTGCGAAGGCGAACCGGGCGGGTCGAGCACGGCACAATTAAAGATCAGCAGGTCCGCATTCTTTGCCAATTGCACCAGGTTCGGCAGCGCTGACGCATCCATGTCCCCGGAGAAGACGAGCACGGCGCCTTTGTACGAAATCCGGTAAGCCACCGACGGACAGTCGCCGTGATGCGTCGCAATCTCCTCCACCACCACCCCGTCCTCGTCCACAATCTTCGTTCGCGGCGAATCCAGGCTGATGGCTAGATCGCGAACCGTAAACGTCTCCGGCGCGCCAAACGTCTTCTGATACGCGAATGCGCCGCCCTCTCCCACTAGTAGATCTACAAATCGCGAGGTCTTGGGGAACAGTCCCGCCCCGCCCGGGCCAAACACCCGGTAGATGATTGGTCCATCGCTCGTAAGCGCTCGCGCGTTGAAGAACGCCGGCAGGTCGCCGCTGTGGTCGATATGCAGATGCGTCAACAGAACCGTGTCAACTTTGGTCAAGTCGAGGTCGAGTTCTCCGATCCGCAAAAAAGCACCTGGTCCGGCATCTACCAGGATTCGCGGTACTCCTGCGACCAGCACGATGAAACTCGACCCGGCCCTGCCGAACGGCCGAGGTCCGCCCGAGCCCAGGACTACCACTTCCAACGCTGGCTTTGCCGGGGTTGCCCGCAGGTAATTGGGGAACAAAATGACAGCAGCCATAGCAAGCGATAGCAGAACCTTCATGCCGGCTTCTCCTTGCGCCTTCGCAACTCAAGTATCGCTTTGTTCTGATTAGATACCGGCCTGCTTGGTTACAGCCTCCGCATCAATTACCCTGTTCTCTTATGCTCGATCTAGCCTTTGTCCGCGATAATCTGCCTCTCGTCGAAGAAAAGCTGCGTCAACGCGGCATGGACCCTGCACTCGTCTTCAGAGATTTCCGCGGTATCGATCTCGACCGCCGCGCTGCCATCACCAAAGCCGAAACCATGAAGGCACAGCGCAACAAACTGACGGAAGAATTTCAGCGCCTCAGGAAAGAGAAACTCGACACTGCTGCCAACCTGCAGGAGCAGAAGGAACTTAAGGAAAAGATCGCCGAAGCCGAGAAAATCGCGGAAGCGGCGGACGTTCGATTACGCGACATATTGACCGGCCTCCCCAACCTTCCTGACGCCAGCGTGCCCGTCGGCCACAGCGCCGACGATAACGTCGAAGTCCGCCGCTGGGGAACGCCGCCGCAGTTCGACTTCACTCCCAAGCCGCACTGGGAACTCGGGGAGGAACTGGGCATCCTCGATCTCGAACGGGCTGCGAAGATCACGGGCGCGCGGTTCGCCGTCTACTGGGACCTCGGCGCCCGCCTTGAGCGCGCGTTGATGAACTTCATGCTCGACCTGCATACGCGCGAGCATGGCTATACCGAAGTCTTGCCGCCCTTCATGGTCAACGCCGAGTCCATGTACGGCACCGGCCAGCTTCCCAAGTTTGAGGCCGACCTGTTCAAGGTTCCGCACAACGACAAGGACCTCTACCTGATTCCCACCGCCGAAGTCCCCGTCACCAACCTCTATCGTGATGAGACGCTCGACGCCGCGCGCCTGCCAATATCCCTTACCGCCTACACGCCTTGTTTCCGCAGTGAAGCCGGCTCCTACGGTAAAGACGTCCGCGGTATCATCCGCCAGCACCAGTTCCAGAAGGTCGAGCTGGTGAAGTTCGCCAAGCCGGAACAGTCTTATGAAGAACACGAAAAGCTGACCCGCAATGCCGAGGATGTCCTCCAGAAACTCGGACTGCACTATCGCACCGTCGTCCTCTGCACCGGCGACATGGGATTCTCGTCCGCCAAAACTTACGACATCGAGGTCTGGCTGCCGGGCCAGGGACTCTACCGCGAGATTTCTTCCTGCTCGAACTTCGAGGCCTTCCAGGCGCGCCGAGCCAACATCCGTTATCGCCCCGAAGGCGCGAAGAAAAGCGAATACGTACATACGCTCAATGGCAGCGGACTCGCCATCGGCCGCACCTGGGTTGCGATTGTCGAGAACTATCAGCAGGCGGATGGCAGCGTTCTTATTCCTGAAGCTTTGCGGCCCTACATGGGAGCGGACCGCATCACGCCTATTCGCCGGTGATTTTCACCCGCAGCTCTTCAGGAATGCGGTCGCGTATCTCTTCCGGCAACTTGTCGAGCCCCATGCGGGCGCCGGTCATGGCCGCATCCTTCACTACCATCGGAGCAGGCGTCGCGATTGCGACCAGCAACCACAGCAGCATTGACAACAGGAACCCGCCCAGCGCACCGATCTCCAACCAGAACGCGTGGCTCGGCCGGAAGTGGCGAATCACCCCGTAGGCCAGCAGGAACACGATCATCGACCCCGACGCCAGCACCATCAGTCCGATATCGATGCCGCGATGCAGCCGCTGTCGCGAGCGGCAATGCTCGCACTCCGCCAGGTGCGCTTCATAGTCGCCGCGCATTTCCGGAGCCAGTCCCGAGATGTCATAGCGCCATCCGGCAAGAATCTTGCCGATGACGCGATCAGTGCACTCTGCCATGAATGAAGCCCTGCTCCCGAAAGGAGCCGCCGCGGATTTCGCTACAACCGAATTGCCGGTAGCGGTTCATGTTGTGCCGCAAGCACCAACTGGTTACGCACAAAGTTGCGCTGCTCGCCCAACGCACGCTCAGCCGTCATCCGCGCGATTTCGGGGTGGTTGTTCTGTTCCGAAAGATGCGCCAGGATGAGGTATTCCGCACCTCCATCATAGTCCGTCGTCAAAAAATCCGCGAGTGCGTCATTCGACAGGTGGCCCACCCGGCTCATCACCCGCTGCTTCACCGACCACGGATACGGCCCTCCGCGCAGCATTTCCAAATCGTGGTTCGACTCGATCATCAGCACCTGGCATCCGCGAATATGGTGGCGTACGCTCGCCGGCATGTAGCCCAGGTCCGTGCATACACCAACCTTGATGCCCTCGCTTACGAAAGTGAATCCCACCGGATCGACCGCATCATGCGGAATGGTGAACGGCGTCACCGTGACACTCCCGATCGTGAACGAGCATCCTGCCCGAAACGTTTCCAGCCTCTCCAGCTTGACCCGATTACCCGCACTGTCACGCGCGCACTTGCGATAAGCGTCATAGCGTGGCGCCGGTCATGTACACCGGAACTTTCAGTCTCTTGGCCAGCACACGCAGACCACTCACGTGATCACTATGCTCGTGAGTAATGACGATCGCGCTGATCTCGCTCGGATCTCTCGCCGCACAACACCATGCGCCGCAGCAGTTCCCGGCACGACAGCCCTGCGTCCACCAGCACGCGCGTTCCGTTGCTGCAGATGAGTGTGCAGTTCCCTTTGCTCCCGCTCGCCAGCACCGTGACTGAAACTGCCATGAACGCGAGAATAAACCCATCGCCATTCCGGTGGTAATAACCACCCGGTTAACTTGAGTCGTTTTGCAGGCGTGAGCGAAGCGGAAGCCTGCAGACGAAATTCTGAGCGCGGCCGAAGGCCGAGTCGAAGGATCCCTTTCGGCGAGTTTCACCTTTCTTTTTCACAGCTATTTTCGGTCCTCCACACGAATTGCACAGCCGCCCGCTTTTTCCGCTTGAGCTGCCCTCTGCCCTGCAATATCGTTGGCCGCAATTAGGCACGAGCCATTTGCATTCCGTTTTCGCGGCAATGCGCGGTTCCTCTCCGGGACAAGGCAATTCAGGCTGCGCTGCTTGCGCAGTTTGCCGCCAATACTCCAGCGTGTGATCCTCAGCGTTGGATTTTTCCCGCGGAACCGCGTCGCCGGTCGGGACAGTTCGAGCCCTGTGTGCGTCTGTGCGGACAATCCGCGGCGGCCATGCCGCGCGGTGATTCCCCTGTTCGCGCGGCAACCAGCGCACTGCGCGCCTGGCGCCGGGTTCAGCCTACCGATGCGCTCTTCTTGAGCCACGAGAGCGGGGTCCCGCGTTTGCCAACGCCGGGGCTGTGCCTCAACCTGCGACCCGCGGGTGGCTGGCCTGCGGGTCGCATTACTTTTCGCCGTCGCTGGCGAATGAATCGCGATTCTGCGACCCCGCGTGTTATGCACAGCCGCTCACAGCTTTTCGGAAGAAATCTTTCCCAAACAGAAATTTGCACCCGAAGAATCATTGCGCGGCAACTTCGCTCGGCACTAATCTAACTTCACTCTCCCATGGCCACCACCGATTACAGTCTCGAACGCGGTCTTCCCGCCAGCATTGACGCTGAGCGCTCCATCCTCGGCGCCATCCTGATGGAGACCCTGCTCTTCGACCAGGCTGCCGTACTCAAGCCCGACGACTTCTCCCTCGACGCGCATCGCCGCATCTTCTCCCGCATGCGCGACCTGCAAGACGCCGGCCGCCCGGTTGACATGATCACCCTCGCCGAGGAGCTCGACCGTCGCAAAGAGGTCGAGGCCATCGGCGGCGTTGCCTATCTGTCGTCGCTCATCGACGGCCTCCCCGAGCGCCCCTCCATCGAGCACTACGTGCGCATCGTGCGCAACAAGTCGCAGTTGCGCGGCCTCATCAACATCGCGCAGAACGCCATCGCCGAAGCCATCGAGCACTCCGACGAAGCCGAAGAGGTCATCAACCGCGCCGAGCAGGGCATCTTCCAGCTCTCCGAGAACCGTCTCGGCCAGGGCCTCACTGACATTCCCACCATCATTCGCAACTCCTTCGGCTCGCTCGACGCGCTCTACGCTCGCGGCCAGGAGATCACCGGCCTCGCCACCCATTACACGCAGCTCGACAAGATGACCGCCGGCTTCCAGCCCTCCGACCTCATCGTCATCGCGGCGCGCCCCTCAATGGGCAAAACCGCCTTCGCCATGAACATCGCCGAGAACGCCGCCGTCCTCGACAACAAGGTGGTCGGCGTCTTCTCGCTCGAAATGTCGAAGGAAGCGCTGCTCATGCGCATGCTCGCCTCGCACTCGCGGGTTGACTCGCACCGCCTGCGCACCGGCTTCATCCCCAAAGAAGACCGCGAGAAGCTGACCTTCGCCACCGAAAGCCTCATGCAGGCGCGCCTGTTCATCGACGACACCCCCGCCATCTCGGTCACCGAGATGCGCTCCAAGTCGCGCCGCCTCATGCAGCAGGAAGGCCGCCTCGACCTCATCATCGTTGACTACCTCCAGCTCATGTCGGCCGTGGCCATTGGCGGCAAGCGCTTCGAAAACCGCACCCAGGAAGTGTCGGCCATCTCGCGCGGCCTGAAAGCCGTCGCCAAGGAGTTGAAGGTGCCGGTGGTCGCGCTCTCGCAGCTCAGCCGCGCTCCCGAAAGCCGTGGCGGCGATCATCGTCCCCAGCTCTCCGACCTGCGCGAGTCCGGCTCCATCGAGCAGGACGCCGACGTCGTGGCCTTCATCTTCCGCGAAGAGGTTTACAAGAAGGACGATCCCGACCTCGAAGGCCTCGCCGAAATCATCGTCGCCAAGCAGCGCAACGGCCCCGTCGGGACTGGTCAAGCTGGCGTTCCTGCACTCCTGCACCCGCTTCGAAAACCGCGCCGCCGAGAGCGACTACATCCAGTAGGATGCTGATCTGGGCCCCGTTCAAGCTGGAGTCGAGGGGTTGATCGATCGTTTTCGATTGGAAGCACATGCCTCTATGCCGGTGAGGCCCGGAGGGCCGACATATCAAAGCCCAGTGCTTCAGCACTGGGGAGGTTAAGGATTGATTCCGAGTCCCGGCAGGGACGGCAGATGTGCTCTCCCGATACACGTGCCCAGGCGCGTGCTCTTCATTTTGTGCTATAGCCTACGCCTCACTGCTGTTAATACTGCTGTTAATACAGCTTAAAGTTGACCTCTACATTGATTACGACAGGTACTGGTTTGCCTTGAAACTTTGCTGGATCGAACTTCCATTGTGAGACGGCTTCCACGGCGCGCTCGTCCAATTGATAGCCGAAAGGCCGCAACTTATCAGGGAGTCCGGCGCCTAATGAACGCTGAATCGAGATCGCTGTTGGCCTCCCTTCAGGAGTAACGATTGCAAGCAAGACCGTCGTACCTTGTAATCTGGCATTTCGCGCGGCATCGGTGTACTTGGGATCAGGAGCATACTTTGCATGCGGCGGCATGACACCGCGCCCGACCCGGTACACGCGGTCGCCTCCCGGCAAACAGTAGGGATGAAGGTCGCCAAGCGAGGTCGCATCCGGTAGTTTAGCGGTGCTTTTTGCGTTTGGATGGTTGCGTAGGTCCTGCAAGTCCTGAAGGAATTCCTGTTGTTCTGTGGCGGTGCACTCAACTTCAGCTACTTCTGATTTCTTGAGAAATACAGTGTTGATCGCATGTGGTACCGAAAGGTTCGCAGCCTCACCTGAAGGTAAAGACACCTCAATCGAAACCGCTGTACCGGTGGGCGCGACTTGCCATTTCTCCGAGCCGGAATCGAACACATCGAGGGGGCGCGTGCCGGTCAGGATCAGCTTGTCAGGCTCGAGTTGAATTTGCTGAACGTAGATTCGACCATCGCTGGGACCGAAGCCGCGGGTCCCTTTGGAAACCAGTTGCCCGTTGCTATCGAAGGTGAGCTGAGTGTCGGTGTAGTAGTTCCGAATAATGAGGACGCGATGAACGAGAACTGACGACAATTCCTGCACGTAGGCATCAGAGGAGGACAGGGGCAAAGCGACTAACACAAGGAAAATCGCGACTCCTAGGGCTTTCATACGCGTGCTCCGTGAAACATCCAACATACTGCTCGAAATCAGGCAGGCGCAAGAGAGGTCGTGCGAAGGTTGCGAGGTTCACGCCCTTTTTTTTGGGCCTGACCTGGGCAACTAATCCTCGGTTTGCCTGATTCCACGGGGGCACTGAAGATAGGCCCGGCGGGCCGACATATCAAGGCCCAGTCCGCCGCGGCGGACTGGGTAGGCAGCCAAGAATCCCCGAGTCCCGGAGCCGCCGTGCGGCGAAGGGACGGAAGATGAACATCCCCATGTGCCGTCTCTTCGCCCGCGATGAGGCTCCGAGACTCGCATCATTCCCTTACCCAAACACCCTCTGTTTATCAATCATCACCCCGGACTTTCGCAACAGCGTCATGAACTCCTGCTCGAACGTCCACTTCTTATGATGCTCGGCCTGATGCGCAATATAACTGGCGACGATCTCCTTGTTCGATTGGCTCACGCCGAACGCACCAAACCCCTCCTGCCATGCAAACTTGTTCCCACGTTTGTTCTGCCAATGTGAGCTATTGCCCTTGAAGTCCTGCATCACTTTGGACAAGGCCACCGTCGGAGGAAGCGCTATCAGCAGATGAATGTGGTTCGGGTGCCTCCTGCCGCCAGCAGGGTGATGCCCTTCGCGTGCGCAATGCCGGTCAGGTACTTACACATCTCGCTGACGTCAGGGATCAGATCAAGACGGCCTTGCGTACTGAAGACGCAATGCGTCAGGACCCATACATGGGTGTGCGACATGCCCGCAATCTAAGCTCTCGAAGAATTTAGTGGCTGTGATGATCGGCACGCACGAATGTTCATCTGCCGTCCCTTCGCCTGACGGCTCCGGGACTCGCTTCATTGCGGACGCATCCCCAGTCCGCCGCGGCGGACTGGGCTTAGATATACCGTCCCTGGCCGGGACGGGTGTGTGCCGATACTTTGCTTCACGCACTCCTGTTCGGCGCGCCAATCCGGAACAATCCTCGTTGTTTTGTTGGTGGTGGGTTTCGTCCGAGCAGGCCCGGAGGGCCGACATATCAAAGCCCAGTGCTTCAGCACTGGGAGGCCGCGAAAAATCCTCGAGTCCCGGAGCCGCTTTAGCGGCGAAGGGACGGCATACGGCCCTTGTAAAGGTGCCCTGGGTCCCCCGTCGGCGGCTAATCAAGATCCGGAAAGAAAGCTGATCGACAGACTGCCTTTCACGCAAACCGCGTTTGGCTGATAGGTGTTTTCGGGCGGATCGAACATGGGATAGAAATAGGTGCTGACTCCATTCGTGCAATTCGGTGTGCCGGTCGCGCAGGTTGCATTCGGGTTCCCACACTTGCTGGGATAATTTTCCGGACCGTACGTGGTGCTGGTTGGTCCCTGGCAGGTATAAACCGGCTCTGCCGAATTGCCACTGCAAGCCTCGGTCACTGGCAGATTGTAAGAAGCACCCCCGGTGTTGGCACACTGATTCTGTTTCCAAAGAGTGTCGGTGCAGGTTGAGGGGATGACGCTAATGTCATACCAGACACAGGCAGCGCCGGAATTGAAACAGCCGGGATTGCTGGCCGCCTCGAAATTGGTTTCGATCATGGTCAAGTGTTGCGCCTGGGCGTTCATGCAATCCGCAGGCGCTGCGTTCGTGGCTGCGCAGAATCGTGAGGAACTGCTGGACGTGTCAACCGACGCGGTGCAGGTCTGGTTGGCGTTAATTTGAGTGTAGGCAGCGTTCGCGCCCTTGCCGGTGTTCACACACCCGTTCCCGGATGAATTCCACGTAATGACACCGGGAGCGTGGGTCAGGGTGGTAAAGCTGACATAGATCGGAGCGGCCTGGCTATTCACAATACTGACGGTTACGGTGTCGGCCAACACCATCGAGGAGACGCCAAGTAGCATAAAAAGGACAACAGACTTTCGGCTGAAAATACTCCCGTAACGATTCATCGCTTATACCCCTCCCATTCCAGCGACGAATCATAGCCTCCTTCCGTCGCTAGAGGTAAGAAAACTTTTGGATCTTCGGGTGGTGGCCCACAACTGCCTGATCTGGGCAATTGTGAATGCGGCCACAGGGGAGGGGATGGATCTACGCACCACTCACTCCGCTCTCACTACCATTCACTGCCAACCCTCCCGCTCTCATTGCGTTCGACTCCTGCTCGCGCGCCTGAGTCCGCTATCATCGAGTCACAGATGAAGGACACCTACCGCCGCTGGATGCACGACTGGGAGACCCGCATGACTTCGCGGGACAACAATCGCATCGTGCGTCCCTTCGAGTGGGGCTCCGAGTTCGTCAGCCGGTGGCCGGTCGTCGCGGACATGCAGCCGCCGCAGGACCAAAGCGACAGCCGAGCCATGTTGGATTTCTGGACGGCAGTCAACGACCGCATCGTCGCCCACAGCGACGACTTCTACGCCTACCAGACTCCCCAGGACTTTCGTCTTGAGCATCGCAAGGTCGAGTTGTTCCACACCGGCAGCGAGCCGCCCAAGAAGAAGCTCAAAGATTCGTACGGGTCGTTTCTACGCTTCACTTCGCCGGTCGCTTCGCCCTATCCCGAAAACAATTTGATGAATGCGCGCTGGTTCCCTGCGCGCGGCCGCCGCGCCGTCATCGTGCTGCCTCAGTGGAACGCCGACGGCGTCAGTCAGAACGGCCTTTGCCAGATCTTCAACCTGTTAGGCATCTCGGCGTTGCGGATGAGTATGCCGTATCACGATATCCGCCGGCCTGCTGGTTTCACTCGCGCCGACTATGCGGTCTCGGCCAACGTCGGGCGCACTATCGATTCGGTGCGGCAGGCCATCGTCGACATCCGCTCCTGCCTCGACTGGCTGCAGCAGCGTGGATACACGCACCTCGGCCTGGTCGGCACCAGCCTCGGCTCCTGCTATGCCTTCATCGCCGCCGCGCACGACCCGCGCATCAGCGTAAATGTCTTCAACCACGCCTCTACGGCGTTCGGCGATGTGGTCTGGACCGGCCAATCGACACGCCATATTCGCGAGAGCATCGAGAGTGTCATGACGCATGACGAACTGCGCAATGTTTGGTTGCCGATCAGTCCCATCGTGTACTTCGACAAGTTCCAGCGCTGGCCCAAGAAGTCGCTGATGATCTACGGCCGCTACGACCTGACGTTCCTGCCCGAATTCTCCATGCAGGCCGCGGGTGAATTCGTGAAGCGTGGTATCGACACCACGGTGAAGGCGCTCCCTTGCGGTCATTATTCGCTGGGCGAGACTCCATACAAATACATGGATGCCTGGCACATCTCGCGCTTTCTGGCCAAGGCGTTTGCGGGGTAGGAGTTTTTCACCACAGAGACACAGAGGCACTGAGATTTTGAATCAATTTTCTGTGATCTCTGTGCCTCAGTGGTAATTCATTCTGGTGTGGACAAGCCAAAAACCCGCTCGCGCTCGGCGAGCTTTCACCGCGCTACAATAGCTGCGAAGCCGTACTTGAGGACGCCATCATGCCAATCAATCCCCTGGAACTCCCGCTGTCAGAAGCTGATCCGCAGATCGCGCAGGCCATTGAGAACGAAGAGCGCCGCCAGCACGAAGGGCTCGAACTCATCGCATCAGAGAATTTCGTCAGCGAGGCGGTTCTCGAAGCGGCTGGTTCGGTTTTTACCAATAAATACGCGGAGGGTTATCCGGGCAAGCGCTATTACGGCGGGTGCGAGTTCACCGATGTGGTCGAGAACTTGGCGCGCGATCGCGCCAAGCAGCTCTTCGGAGCCGAGCATGCGAACGTGCAGCCGCACTCCGGCTCGACCGCGAACATGGCGGCTTACGCTGCGCTCATCGCGCCCGGCGATACCGTGCTGGGCCTGAACCTGGCGCACGGTGGACATCTCACGCACGGCCATCCGCTGAATTTTTCGGGCAAGACGTACAAGATCGTGCCTTACGGTGTGACCAGGGAAACCGAGACCATCGACTACGATGCAGTCGAGAAGCTGGCGGAAGACCATCGGCCGAAGCTCATCATCGGCGGCGGAAGCGCATATCCGCGGATCATCGATTTCGCTCGCATGCGCCAGATTGCCGATAAAGTGGGCGCATTCTACTTGGTCGACATGGCACACTTCGCCGGGCTAGTTGCCGGGGGCGTGCATCCATCGCCCATACTACATTGCCACGTTGTTACTACGACCACGCACAAGACCCTGCGCGGACCGCGCGCCGGATTGATTCTCTCCAAACAGGAACACGCAGCCGCGATCGACAAGGTCGTCTTCCCGGGAATGCAAGGCGGACCGCTGGTGCACATCATCGCCGCGAAGGCGGTGTGTTTCAATGAAGCCCTTCAGCCCAGTTTTAAGGTTTACGCGGCACAGATCGTAGCCAATGCCAAGGTCCTGGCGCAGACGCTGGCCGAGGAAGGCTTCCGCGTCGTCTCCGGCGGTACCGATACGCATCTCATGTTGATCGATGTATTCGCCAAGGGCATGCTAGGCAGTGAAGCCGAGAACGCGCTGCATGACGCCGGCATCACGGTGAACAAGAATGCGATTCCGTTCGATACCAATCCACCGATGAAGCCCAGTGGCATTCGCATCGGCACACCGGCGCTTACCACGCGCGGCATGAAGGAGCCCGAGATGCGCCAGGTGGGCAAGTGGATTTCCGAGGCGTTGCACAACCGCACCGACAAGGCAGTGCTAGAAAAGATTCGCCGCCAAGTGCTGGAACTGGCCGAGCAGTTTCCGCTCTATGCCTCGCGCCGGGCGAAGCATCCCGAGCCTGTCAAGGCTTAGGTGCAAGGGTTCAGGGAATTACCGCAGTTGGCTTGGCATTGGTGAAGTGCTGATCGTACCAAGCCAGCGAACGGTCGAGCGCATCGACGACGTGCTTGGTTTCCTGCAGTCCGTGTCCTTCGCGCGGGTAACGAACGAGTACGGCCTCCGTTCCCACGTCTTTCAACGCGATGTAAAACTGTTCCGCCTCGGCGATGGGTACATCGTTATCGTTCTCGCCGTGTAACAGCAGCGTTGGTGTATGCGCCGCAGCGACATGCTTCAGTGCCGAGCGTTCCCAGAGAATGTTCATCAGGTCATCTTGGTGCGGATAGGCGCCCCACTCCATCGCCTCGTACTGGTTGTAATAGGTCATGTAGTTGTAGCTGATGAGATTGGTGATGCCGGCCAGCGGTATCGCCGCTTTGAACATGCCAGTCTGGGTGATCAGCCAGTCGGTAAGCTGCCCGCCATAACTGACGCCCTCGATGCCCATGCGGTCGCGATCGATCCACGGGTAGCGACGCACGGCTGCACTGACGGCGAAAAGAACATCGTTACCTTCGTCGCCATTCTGATCGCGAAACACGGCGTCAGCGAACTTCTGCCCATAGCCCGTTGATCCGCGGTAGTTCACCATCAGCGTCGCAAAACCGTGCGCGGCATACACCTGATTATGGAAGTTCAGAGTCGGGCCTTGTTGCCCATGCGGCCCGCCGTGGATATTCACGATCAGCGGATATTTCTTCGAGGGGTCAAAGTTCAAGGGCAGGGTAAGAAATGCCTCCACGTTGTACTTGAAGTCGTTGCTGATGAAGGTGAACGATTCAACCGGCGCCAACTTTTTACTGGCGAGCAAGTCGTGGTTCACGTCGGTCAGCTTGCGGACAGTGCCAGACGCTGGTTTCAAGAACAACTCGCTTGCATCCGATGGAGAGGCGAAAGTGTAGGCGAGATCGCCGATGGAATTCAGTGAGGACGAGGTCACCGCTCCGGTGTCGCTGAGAACTACTTCAGGTTCGCCTCCGGCAGCGGACAAGCGCACCAGTTTGAAACTGCCGCGCTCCTGTACCCGGATGTAAATCGACTTTCCGTCAGGCGACCATTGCGGCCCGTGCTGCCGATTGTCGATTACTGCGCCGATCTCGCTGCGACCGCTCCCGTCAGCGTTCATGACCCAGAGGTGCGAGTCTTCCATATTGGTTTCGCGGTCGGTGAGTCCGCGCTTGGTGCCCAAGTAGGCGATCTTCGTTCCATCGGGCGACCAGTGCGGCTCGAACTCGCTGCCTTCGGTTGCAGTCAGCCGCCGGGTTTTGCCGTCGGACACGCGGACGGTGAAAAGGTCATCATCGTAGAACATGTCAGCGTCAGGCTCGCCCTCAGAGACAAACACGATCTCGTCACCTTTGGGAGACCACTCGACGGAATGTTCGTACGTGTCACTCTTCGTGAGCTGGCGAATCTGTCCGCTGGCAATATCGGCGATGAATATGTGAGTGCGAAGGTTGTCGTTAAAGCGCGTCATTCCCTCGCCGGCATCGGGCTTGTACATATAGCGGCGAATCACGACCGGATCGCCACTTGCCTCCTGCGTCTCAGGGCCGGGGGTTGTCGACACGTATGCCAAGTACTTGCTGTTGGGAGACCAACTGAGGTCGCTGCCCTCATTGGGAAGCGGCGCATTGGTGCCTCCCGTCTCTGCCAGGAAGCGAATACCGCTGCCATCGGAGTGCGCGATGAGCAACCCCGACTTGTCGCCAAGTTTCCCGTGATAGGCGATCCAATTGCCATCCGGCGACCATTTGAGCCCGCTGCTCGGTTCGTCGGGCCCACCCAGATGCATAGTTTTTCCGGTACTGACTTCCATAATCCACACCTGTCGCCATTGCCGCCCCGGGCGGTCAGAGTTTCCTACCGCATAAGCAATGTGTTTGCCGTCAGGCGAAAACTGTGCGCCACCAACACCGTGCAGTTTGAAAAGGTCTGCGCTTTGCATTTGTGCGCTGAGGCCCGGAAGCAGCGGCATAAACAGCAAGCACAAAATAACTCTCACTGGTTTCGTGGTCAGATACACGATGAGATCTCCGAATTCAGCGGTGTGGAATGGTGATACCCAAAGAAAAGAAGGCCTTCGGACTTTGGCACGCAGTTTACACTAGACTGTGCGTGTCGCTATCGACATCCGGCGGATCAACGAATTCGGTGTGGGTACCTATACCCGCAACGCGATTCGCACGCTGGCGCGCCTGGACAATTTCAACGAATACTTCTTGCTTGGCATTCCGGGGCGCCTGGGCGACATCGAAGCCTTACCCGACAACTTCATTACAGTTCCCACGCATGCCAACGAGTTCTCGGTCAATAGCTATTTCGAGCTGAACCGCATTCTCAAGCTCAACCGCTGCGATCTACTGCATGTCCCGCACCTGTTCTGGAAGCCGCAATCGGTGCCGTGTCCTTACGTCGTCACGGTGCACGACCTGCTCGACCATCTCTACCGCGTGAACAGTGCTTCCTGGGTGAAGCGCTCGCTGCACTTCGAGTTCACCAAGCGGGTTTTGCATCATGCTGCGAGGATCTTCGCCGTTTCCAACTTTTCCAAGAAAGACACCGAGCGGCTCTTCCAGGTACCGGGTGACAAAATCGAGGTCATCTACAACGCACTCGACGATCGCTTCCGCCTGGGTCACGCCACCGACGCCGACCGCAAGCTCATTGCTGAGCGGTATCAAGTGACTTATCCGTTCCTGCTGTACGCGGGACGCATCAGCCCGCACAAAAACGTCGTTCGCATCATCGAGGCCTTCTCGGCGCTCAAGGCCGAGCTGCATAAAGAGGGCGAATACTCCGACCTGAAGCTCATCATCATCGGCGACGAACTTTCCAAGCACCCTGACCTGCGCCGGGCGGTGATCAAGAGCCGGGTGCAGAACGATGTCCGGTTCCTCGGATTCGTCCCCATTGGCGTGCTGCGGATCTTCTACGACCTGGCCAAGATCTTCGTTTTCCCGTCGCTATACGAAGGATTTGGCCTGCCGCCGCTCGAAGCGATGGCACACGGAACACCGGTGGTGACCAGCAACACCTCGTCGATCCCCGAGGTTGTCGGTAACGCCGCGGTCATGGTCAATCCGGAGAACGTTTTCGAGATCATGCATGCTCTACATCGCGTCCTGCTCGACCAGGGGGTGCGCGAAAAGCTGAAGGCGCGCGGCCTTGAGCAGGCGCAGAAGTTCTCCTGGGAAAATAGCGTCCGCCACATGATGCAGGTCTATCACGAGGTCGTGCGGTAGTTGGTCCGGCCATCCACGGGCCTAGGCATAGAGGCCCGACACGTTCGTGCTATTGCATCACCCGCATGAATCTATAGACTTGGTTGCCCCCAAGGTTTTCGCGACCCCGGAGCCGCCTACCGCCGGTGCGGGGCTACAGGCGCCACAAACCAATCACCTTAAGCATCGCAAGGAGCCGTCTCATGAATGAAATCGCCCAAGCCGTCGCCCAGAAGTTCAACCTGTCTCCCGAAGTCGCCCAGCAGATGGTCGATTTCATCGTTACGCAAGTCAAGGGCAAACTGCCCGAAGGCATCTCGCAGCACGTCGATGGACTGCTGGCGGGAGGAACCGATGCGGAAGGTCTGCTGGATAAGGTCAAAGGATTAGCTGGCGGCCTGTTTAACAAGGCCTAACTGCCGGGTATTGGCCGCGGGAGTTACACTCTCTGGCTAGGGTTTTGACCTGGAAGCCGCCCCCGCGCTTCCGTTTCGTTACAGTCGGCGCGTCTAATCGTCGAAGGAGGCTGAATGGTGCTCTATCTCATCGCGTTCTCCCTGTGGGGCGCAATCAAGTTCGCCATATTTGGACTGGTCATAGGCGCTCTCGCCAAACTCGTGATGCCGGGAAAAGACCCTGGCGGAATCTGGATCACGATGTTGCTGGGCATGGCCGGTGCGGTGCTGTCGACCTGGTTCCTACAGTTGGTCGGCCATTACGAAGAAGGTCAGACGGCAGGTTGGATTGCATCCTTTGTGGGCGCAATCGTCCTGCTAGCCATCTACCACTTCATCAGGCGAAGAACGCATCGTAGTCCTGAAATTAACAGAGAGAACAAAACGGGGGCATCGCGCCCCCGTTTCAATTTCAGATAGCTGCCGGACCTGTAAGCCGAATTCTGTCTGCCGCTCTTTCTCTTCGAGGACTCCTGGTTCCCACAATTGCCAGAGGAAGGCAATTATGGACCACCCTCGGGGCACCCAATTTCATGGGTAGAGTCCATCGACGACAAAGAGCGGCAGGGCGATCATTCCTCTAGGCCGCGCATTGCTGCGCGGCTCCAGCGACCTACCCGGAAGTTGTGGCGGACCGAGCCGGCACGCCGGCCCCGAAGGACCGTCCTCCCCTATTTGGTCTTGCTCCGTGTGGGGTTTTCCCTGCCACCGCCATTACTGGCAGCGCGGTGCGCTCTTACCGCACCTTTTCACCCTTACCCCGATTGCTCAGGGCGGTATATTTTCTGTGGCACTTTCCGTAAACGGCCCTTGAAGGCCGCCCCCCGGACGTTATCCGGCACACTGCCCTGTGGAGTTCGGACTTTCCTCTCCCCGCCTGCGCAGCCCGGACTAGCGCCCGTCGTCCGCAAGCCGGCAGCGATCACCCGGCCCAGCAGCTAACAGAACCATTATAGATGGTCACGAAAATTACCCAAACAATTGCCAAGCGGCGAACCAATTCGGGGAATTTCACGTCACAAAGCTTGCGATTCGCCGAAAATGCTTTTTCGCGTTCTTTTAGAATCAACGGTTTGGGAGGAAATTGTTCGCAAGTCGTAGAAACTAAATATTGTTATAGCTATCCATTAGATTTCATTGGTAGTTAGCGGCGCGATTCTGCCGTTCGGGATGTACCGTGCCTGGGGTGGGCCTCAATTTCAAGGAGCCGGAATTCCGCACACTGGGTGCGGACGGAGCAGGGACACAATTCCCTTCCCCGAACGAGCTATAACGCGGCGGCAACGGCAGCGCAAGAGAAATGAAGCAGTGAAGAAAGAAAAGTAACCGGAATTTCCCGAAATGGGAGCGCCGATGAGAGCCCTCGCAGATTAGAGCTACCGACAGACGCACTTGCGGACTTCGCGTCCAGCGTCCGCAGACTGCACAGCCGACCGCCCGGCCCAGCAGCTAACACAAACCATTTATTTAGAGATGCAGTTAATGCGGCCCAGAATGCTGCGACCACTGCCAACGATCTTGTCTTCATCGTGATATGTTCCCTGGGAGACCACTTTCACATGCCGCGACGGGATTGGACGAGGGACGAACTCATCGTTGCATTCAATCTGTACTGTCGAACTCCCTTCGGACGAATTCACCTTCGAAACCCAGAGAGTCATCGCCTTGGCAGGCGTGCTGGGGCGCACCGCCTTCGGCCGTTGCCTGGAAGCTGGCGAACTTCGCCCGCCTCGATCCAGCCTTGCAGAAACGACAAATTCGCGGCGCAAGTCTCACGGACGCCAAGGGCGAGGAAGAAGTTTGGAAAGAGTTCAATCGTAGACTGGGACGCTCTTGCGTACGAGAGCCAACGCCTTCTGGCGCTACTTGAAGGGTGTCCCGACCTGAGGGCAGCTGGTTTCCTGCGGACGCGTTTCCCGAAGGTAAGAACGCGCGCAGCGCTCGTCAAGACACGAGTCAATCAGGGTTTCTTTCGCGCCGCGGTCCTGGCCGCGTATCGCAGCCAATGCTGCGTTACGGGACTCGTCAGTGCCTCAACTCTTAACGGCGAGCCACATCGTGCCGTGGTCGGTAGACACCGAGAACCGCACGAACCCGCGAAATGGTCTTTGCTTGAATGCAGTGCTCGATAAAGCCTTTGACTACGGGCTTATCACAGTAACTCCCGATTATCGGGTCCGAGTCTCAAGCCAGTTGAAGACTAGTGGACAACCTGACGCTGACATACGACTATCCCTGGTGGTGAAGTATGACGGCGAGAAGATCTCTCTTCCGGACCACTTTGTTCCGGAACGGGGGTTCCTCGAGTATCACAACAAGGAAGTGTTTCAGGACGCGGACGTTTAGCGAAAGGTCCGCATTGACTTCCATCTGGTTGCGGCACTTTTTGCGTCGTAAGCTTCCGCACCTCGTTGGTGGCCGATTAGATTGGACAGCAGACAGGGCAGAGTCCAGGGCACTGGTTGCTGTAGTCGCCCCATACAATTTGGTGAGCAAGGCGCTCGAGGCTCAACCGGTTCAATTCGTTCTTCTCCAGTTTCAAAATCGCGTCAGCGTACTTGTCAACGGCCTCCAGCCACTCGAATGAGTAGAAGTCGTCTACGTCGTCTTCGGCGAGGATGCGGAGCTCTTGCTTGGTGAACTCCTCAGCAGCGTCAATACACAAACGCCAGATCCCGGAAACGCCGGAGATTGCTCGTCCGATGCGCATGTAAAACGCGGAGTAATCGGAGGAGCTGTGAATCTGGGCGGATATTGCGACTGCGTTGTCGATCAGGGCGTGCTCATAATCGTTGGACTTCGTGGTCGTGGTTGGCGTATTCATCTGAGGCACCTTGTATCAATGAGGCGATGTTACCGACCTGGTAGGAGTTGTCCTTTTCCACCTCGGTCATCCTGAGCGTAGGCGGCCTTGCCGCCGGAGTCGAAGGACCCGCTACTGCTTACGAAACCCCTTGTTTCGCGGGTCGTCGCTACCTAACGGCCTCCCAGGCGAACGCCTACGAAGCAGATGCGAAATAGTCGTTGATGTACGCTTCGTAATCCGCCGTTTCCCGTTGCATCCGTTCCAAACGTACTGCGATCCCTGCCGTCCCAGGTTTCTGTTTTGCAATCAAAGTGGCGGATCGCAGACACTCGGCGGCGCAGGCCAATTGTGCGACGACTTCGGTTAAATTCTCAGGCCTATTCATGGCTGTTCATTTCTATTCTTTCCGGAGGCGGTGTTCGTAGCGAAACCTTAGACACCTTCAAACGTGCGCCCTCGGTTGTGGTTAAGCAGGCTTTTAACATTCTCCGAGACCTGGGCGGAGGGCCGTGTCTCTTCTATCAGTCGTGCAATTTCGAAGAACAGCGTTCCTTGCGTCCGGTCTGCAAACCCATGCGGACGACCCAGAGCGTTCTTCTTGGAAACACCTGATATCGAGAACGGCTGGCAAGGGAAACCACCGGCCAGATGTCGTAGTTGCTTCGGTATGTCGGTAGGAAGCAGCTGTCGAATATCACCCGCAGGTACTTCGTGGAAGTTGGCTTTCGTAGGTCTTTCTGGCGTACTTATCCCAATCGCAGGAAAAAACGCATTTGCATCGGTTGGCCTCAAAAGCCAGGCGCATTCCGCCGATGCCGCAGAACAGGTCTATAAACCGAGGTTGTCTAAATCTTTTCCTTACTGAACCCGAGGAGCAAGGACAGATTAGCGTCTTTCGGCATCCTTTGGAAGATGCGGTTGAGAGCTGGCTGGGATTAGCCGTATTCAAGCTGGTTACACTTGCTCGCAGTCGCCCGCGTGGCCCGAGGCAACCAGCGGTCCGGCGTCGCCCGGCAACCCTGATCTAACCGCTGATTCTGCTTCCACCACCAAAACCTATTTGCCTTCAAGGCCGCAACGCCCGGAGCGGTGCCGTTCCCGAACTCACGGTCGAAGTCGAATGGCCAAACGGCCTGCCATTGGTCCATCGGCATGTTGATCGAGTCGAGCGCTTTACGCACCTCACTCAACCAGTCTGTATGCAATTCAGTATCGGCGCTCATGCTGTACTCTTCGGCAGTTTCAATCGACGGCCCCACTCTCCAAGGGGGAATTCGTCGAAAAACGCGCCACTCGTCCCACACCTCTTGACATATTCCGATATAGGAATATATAGTCCTCCTCCATGGCACGAGCCGCGACAACTTCCGACGCTTTTAATGCGGTGGCCGAGCCACGGCGCAGGCAGATCCTGATTCACCTGGCCGATGAGGAACGGACCGTCGGGGACATCGTGATTGCGCTGGGGTTTGAACAGCCGTCGGTGTCGAAGCATCTGAAGGTGCTGCACAATGTCGGGCTGGTGCGGGTGCGGCGGAGCGGGAGGCACATGTTGTACCGAACCAATCCCGAGGCGATCCGTCCTTTGCATGAATGGACGAAGACGTTTGAACGCTTCTGGACGCATCAGTTGAATCGGGTGAAAGAACTGGCCGAGGCTAAAACGAAGGAACGGCAAAACGCCGACAAATAACTGAGGAGGAGCACACATGAGCACGATTCCCACGGCCCCAGGACTTGAAAGTTTGACATTGATTGTGACCAAGGAAATGCATGTGCAGGCGTCACTGGAAGACACGTTCGCCGCGCTGCTCGAACAACTCGGGCCGCAGAACACGACGCCCGAGGGCGTGAATATGCAGATGAAGCTCGAGGCGTGGCCGGGCGGAAGGTGGTGGCGCGACCTCGGCAATAACAACGGACATTTCTGGGGACACGTCCAGGCGATCAAGCGTCCGACGCTGCTGGAGATTTCTGGCCCGCTGTTTATGTCGTACGCGGTGGTCTCGAACGTGCAGTACCGGTTGAGCGAGTCTGATGGTGGAACCCTGATTACGTTTCATCATCTGGCGTTGGGAGCGATCCCTGACGACCACCGGCAGGGAGTCGGCCGAGGCTGGACGCACATGTTAGAGGGCATTCGCGCGCGGGCCGAAGCCTCGTCGAAGTGAGGAGTTCGTCATGTGTCCTGCATGCGTGGCAACGGCAGCGTGGCTGGTAAGCGGTGCGATCTCGACGGGCGGACGACAATGATGGTGTAGGCGGCTCGCGTCAGGAACACCACCAACAACCTGAAGTAAAGGAGTATTGCGATGGCAACAGCAACAATGAAGGCAAACACTATGCTCCAACCGATGCTCGCCGAATTCGAACAGGAAGCCGGCGTTACCAAGCGAATTCTCGAACGAGTTCCTGAAGACAAGCTGACGTGGCGGCCGCATCCCAAGTCAATGACGATTGGCCAGTTAGCGATTCACATCGCGAAGGTGCCAGGTGCGATCGCGACATTGGCGCAAGGCGACGGATTCGACGTGACACAGGGGCAGTTCGCTCCTCCGCAGCCGAAGAGCGTGGAGGAAATTCAAACTGCATTCAACGACAGCGTTCGCACGGCTGAAAGCGTGCTGGGCGCGATGACGGATGAAGCGGCGCAGGGAAATTGGACACTAAAACGTGGCGACATAGAGCTTTTCACGCAGCCACGCATTGGCGTCCTGCGGTCGATCATGCTCAACCACTGGTATCACCACCGCGGACAGCTGTCGGTCTACCTGCGGCTGTTGGATGTTCCGGTCCCGGTTGTGTACGGACCGACGGCGGACGAAAACCCGTTCGCTTAGGGAAGACGGTACCCGCCTGGAGCGCAATAGCCCGGGCGGGTCTTGCTTCGAGCTGGATTCGGCCCGTCGGCCGATCATCCCTTCGCGACTTGGCGCACGGCCTGCATGATGCTCTTTTTCCAGCGCATTTCGCCTGCCCAGTACAGGCTGATCTCGTGGCCGTCGGGATCGTTGAGGTAGGCGTGGCGCCAGCCCCAGGGCATCATGCGCGGCATTTGCGTAATGTAAAAGCCTTTTTGGATGAGCTTGCGGCAGAAGTCGTCAAGGTCGCGCACTTCGAAATACAGCCGCACACCTTCACTCACTAGAGACGCTCCCGGACCAGCTTGGTGCAGGGCGATCGTCCCGTCGCCGCCCGGGGCGCGCAACCGGGCATAGACCGGCGTGTTCTCATAGCGAAAATCTTCAATCAATTTGAAGCCCATGAGGTCGCGGTAGAAGCGCATCGCGCGCTCGACGTCTTTGCAGTAAATCATGGCGTGATTGAAGGTAAGCTTGCCTTCGCTGGGTGGAACCGCTAACGGGCTCGTTTTTTGCAGCGCCTTTTCAGGCGTAGATTTCTTGGCTGATGCTCTTGTGGACTTGGTCGCCTTGGCAGACTTCGCTGGTTTGGCCGATTTGATCGGCGCGCGTTTCGCGGGCTTTCGAGTGCTAGTCTTCCTGGCTACTGTCTTAGCCGATTTCTTCTTCATGCGCCACCGCCGTGTGTTCTAAGCAGCAAACGGCGCAAGTATGGTCAGCGGCCCGCTGAAAGTCAAGCTCTCGTCATTTCGCCGGGCACGCACAATATTTCTCGATCCAGTTGGCCTCTTCGCGTACCTTGATCTTGCCGTGCCAGGGATTCTGTTCAAGCGAGTGTCCTTCGTCGGGGAAAATCAACAGGGAGCTGGGTACGCCAAGCGTATGCAGCGCGTGTTCTAGCAAGTAATCTTCAGCGACCGCGACACGAATATCGTTTTCGCCCGCGACAATGTGGGTTGGGGTCTTCACCTTGTCGAACTGGAGGATCGCCGCCTCGTCGATATAGGTCTGACGAGCTTTCGGATCCCAGGGAAGTCCGCTGAGGAAGAATGCATCGTCGTACGTGGTGTCGTCGTTGCCCCAGTTAACGATGTGCTCCACCGCGCCCGCGCCGGTGACAGCGGCCTTGAATTCCGCGGTCTGGGTAATGAGCCAATTGGTCATGTAGCCGCCGTAGCTGTAGCCGCCAATGGTCATCTGATTGGGATTGGCAATACCTGCCTTCACCAGCGCCTCGACACCGCTAAGGATGTCGCGGCCCGGAGCGGAAACTATTTTCGGCACAATCGCCAGCGCGAACTTGTCGCCGTAGCCAGCCGACCCACGATAGTTGGGACGAAGTACCAGCCATCCCTGGCTGGCGGCGTATATGCTCCAGTTGTCCCAATCGGCACCGAAGTAGTTGCCGTCGGCGTCCATCGGGCCACCGTGAATGAGAACGAAGAGTCGCAGATTCTTGGCTTCGAACTTGCCCGGAGGATAGAGAAGCATGCCCTCGACCGGAATGCCGTCGTCGGAGGTCCAGCGAAACGGCTTGCCCTGGGGAAGATCACGCTCGGTGAAGAGCTTGTTGAATGATGTGATTGGACGCGCAGTCGTGAGTTTGTCGGCGCTGTCGGCGATGTAGACTTCGGTCGGCTTGTCTACTTCAGAATAGGTGAACGCGATGCGGGGGGAGCTAGCGGCTGTTACGGAATGCGAGTAAGTTCCGGGCCAGCCGTCGAGCTTCTGGAAGGCGGCTGTTGGCGAAGCTTGCAGATACAGTGCGGTCGCGGTGCCGAGCATTCCCGGGGCCAGAAGAGCGCCGTTTGCCTCAAGGGCATAGTGCGTGATTGCGCCATCAAACGTCGCCGCCCAGCGTGCGGGCTTACTGGTGGCCACATCGACCGAATAGATGCGTGGCTGAACATCGGTGTACGCGCCTTCGACTGAGCCCTGCTCGACTTCGAAGAACACGTTCTTTCCGTCAGGCGACCATTGAATATCTTCCTCGATTGCCTGGTTGCTGGTCAGTTGCCGCGCAATGTTCTGCGGTCCTGCTTTGCCGATGCCGGCTACGTAGACCTCGATTTCCTTCAGGCTCTCGAAGCGCTGCGATACGCTGTCGGTTAGGTAGGCCAGCTGGCTTCCGTCGGGTGAGATCGCGATGCTCTTCACGCGATAAGGTGAGATCACCACGGTTTGCGCTCCTGGAGTCTCACCGGTTTCCTGGTCTGCCCCTTTCTTTTTCTTGTCTTTCTTCGTCTTCTTGTTGTCCTGTGCACCCATCGCAATCTGGCGCGCCAGGGCAGCCGCCACGTCGATGCGCGAGATCACGTCTCCGCGTTCCTGCTCGCGGTAGCGAATGACATCTTTCCACTGGTCCTTATATTCGTCCTTCTGTTTTTGCGACCAGGGGATCCGAGTCGAAAAATACAAGGTCTTGGAATCCGGACTCCAGGCGAACGAATGCACGTCGTCAGAACCGATCGTCACTCCGAACGCTTCTCCGCCGCCTACCGGAATCAAGTACAAGTGCGTGACGCCTTTGTCATCGCTGTCGGAATCATCGCTCTCTTCGCTGCGGTCTGAAAGGAAGGCGATCCACTTGCCATCCGGAGACCACATCGGGTCGGAGTCATGTCCGGACTGGGTCAGCGGAATCAAGATGCCGTCGCTGTCGCGCCACAGCCACAGGTCGTCGCGAAAACGTTCGGCGTCCCAGTCCGCGCGTTCTGTCGCGATGGCCACCATGTGACCGTCGGGTGAAAGTGCCACTTTGTTGATGTCCACTGCGTTGAAGAACTCATCCAGCGTTATGCGGGGCTTGCCCGGCGACGATCCTGCGACGAGCGGAAGCGTCGTGCTGATCAGCAGCAGCAGAAAAGAAAGCCGTCGAGTAACCCGACTAAGAAGATAAGCAACCGAGGCGCGATGCTGGGTGGACGACGCAGCTACCATCGCAGTCGCCAACTTTGGATGGGACATGTTCACCTGAGGGTTGGAGTGCTGGTTCGCCGATTATAAATAGCCGAACAGGGCCAACCAAGCAGCTTGGGTATGGCGGACGCCGCTAAGAGCTGCGGCTATGGGCCAAACATCACAGCTTCGAGTGCTCCCAATCACTGCGATAGGGTGACCGGCAGCGCTACAAAGAGACTATCCGTGCTCCGGCTCGCGGCGGAGGTAGTTCAATGTTTGCGACGTTTCCACTCATCCTGTTCTTCATCGGCGCGATTCTGCTGATAGCGCTTCCGATTGGCGTCAGCCTGCAATCATATTTTCGCAATCGGGGTCGCCGGCCAGTGATCTGCCCGGACAACCATCAGCCTGTAACGGTCGAAGTTGACAGCAAGTTTGCGTTTTCGACCGCGCTGCGAGGGCAAGAGCACGAGCGGTTGCATACCTGCTCGCGCTGGCCCGAAAAGGGCGATTGCGGGCAGGAGTGCCTGGCGCAAGTCAATCCTTCACCCGAAAACCTGGAACGGCTGCTGCAGAAGTGGTATCAAGGGAAGACTTGCGCGATCTGCGAGCGGCCCTTAACTCCCGCCGACTGGCGGCGTAGTCGCCTGGCTCTGCTCAACGAAAAACAGAAGCTCTTCGAGTTGCGCCACATGCACCTCGACCAGATCCCGTCCGCCCTAGACCAGATGGCGCCTCTCTGCTGGAACTGCCATCAGGAGGAGCGCGCCCGCCAGGCCGAGCCGCCGCGAAAGCTGAAAGGTGACCGTCGCAGTTATGACTCGGCGGTGGGAGAGTAACTGTCGCGGAAGCAGTTTCAGAGTACAATTCGCATCGGTCGAACATGAATCGAGCATTGCTTCTGATTGCCCTGGTGATGGCTGGGATTCCCGCATCGTGTCAGACTCCCGCTTCTGGGACTGCGCAGCCTGCGCCGAAAAAGAAAGTGTCTCCGCTGGCCGATTACACAGGCGAATGGACCGCTACCTTCAATGGCAAGGTCTGGCTGAGATTGCAGCTTGAACTGCGCGGCGAACAGATCATCGGCGCCCTGCTGCACGCGCGCAAAATCGATGTCAACGACAACGGGGACATAAAGTCGGTCAGCGATGAGCAATCAGGGGGAACGATCGCAGAAGCGGTGCTCAACCCTGATGGGCTCGTCTTAACGGTCAAGGATGTGGAATCAAAGGCAACCGACCATTACACGATGCGGCTGGTTTTGCCCGCGAAAGAAACCGCCGACCTGAAGATGATTGGCGAGGTAATGCCACCCGGGATGCCCAAGCCCAAGCCATGGCGATTGGTGAAGTCAGGTGCCGCGGCGGCCAGCCCGACCCCGACGACACGGTGACGGTTGCTAGCGGAACTCGAGTAGAAATCCAGCAATGAGCAGAATCAAACCGCCGGAGAGGGCCAACCACATGGTTATCGGCAGCCGGCTGCTGGGGTACGTTGAGTTATAGGAGTGCAAGAGATTACGCCCTGTCTTGGGCGTTGCATTGGCGGGGTGGGCGTCGCTGGAGCGCATCATCATGATGATGCGGAGGGTCACTCCGAATGCAGCCAACAAAAATCCGGCGACTACCATCCAATCTGCCGTGGAACTCATGGTCAGTCTCGCTTCCGGAAGTGGCAAAAGAAGTTTACCTGTAAATCAACAGGACGTTAAGTGTTTTGTGCCGTCTAGTGTAACGTAGGGTCAAACGGCGGCTACAGACTTCAAACAAACCTCTCAGACAAGGACAAGGATGGCCTCTCGCATTTTGCGTTGGCTCGGTGCACTGGCCGGACTGGGCAGTGCGATTCTGCTCTGGTTCCTGGGTGGAATACTCGCCGGACCAACCCGGCGCGGGCAACTGCTGCACATGGGACGAGCGAACTACGAATTGGTCGCTTTTCTGTGTCTCCCGGCGCTGGTTATGGCTGTGCTGGCGCTGTTCTGGGTTCCGCCACAGAGCGACGCTACAGGCTCTAAGTTCGGCGGCAACCGCCTGCGCTTGTTACTGGTCCTCATTTTCATGGGCGCGTTTTTGCTGGGATTCGCGCGTTGAGCATTATCTGGCCGAGAACATAATGTAGTGGCTCGCCGCTCCCATGAAAAACAACATGGGAAATGAGAGCCAGAAATTCACTCGCGAGGTCAGAAACGTAAGGCGCGCGAGTTTGGCCGACTCGGGAGGCATGGCTTCGCCCTTTGTAGCGCCCTCGGTCCAGCGGATGATCTTCTTCTGCATCCGCCAGATGATGCCCCACACGTTCAGCATCATGAACCAGCCCATCCCTCCGCCGATGCCGATGGCGAGCGCGCGATTGCTCTCCCAGCCGTGCTCGTTCAAGCTAACGAAGATCCACGCTGCAGCGAACATCACAATGGCCATGAGTCCACCCAAAACGGGCCCGTTCTTGAGCGCGTCGGCCGGAGACATAAGAACGCCCATCTCGATCACGAAGGCCAGGGTCCAAATCACGAAGAAGCCGCCGAACATGGCGCCGCCTGACGCCGTCTGCCCGGCCGCGACCGCATTTCGCACGTCGGTTCCTACAATGTGCATCCAGTAGGCAATACCGACCAGCACGGTGACGACGGAACTCCAGCGGAACCACCACAGAGCCTTCGGCATGAGGTTGGGGACAACCAATACTTTGGTTTGGGCGTCTAATTCCCGTTGGAAGGGGACGTTCACCAGGTTGAAAAAATAGAGCAGGCCGACCCAGGTAATGCCGGCGACGAAGTGCACCCAGCGAAGGAATATCAAGGCGGTTTGCTCGCCTCCGGGAAATTCGATTTGGGGGGCCAGCAACGTTGCAATGGGCGTGAACGTCATCTTTTCACCTCTGGCGTGGACACGATTACGGCCCATCTGGGCACGTTTGGGTGGTCGCGGGCATTCTACATGAGCCCGAAACATGCTGGTTTTAGTTGAAATTACGCCAGCGGGGACTTATCGTAAACTTGCTGGATTTTACCCTCCCGCGCCCGGCAATGAACGCTTGGCTTGGGAGAGGCTTTGATTGACAGACCCGGAAACGTAGGGGCCACGGTATCTGGGGCTGGCTGTTTTTTTTGCCGGTTGCAAGGAGGATCACCATGGAAAGCAAACCAGCACAGAATATTCAAGATTCCTTTCTCAATACGGCTCGCAAAGACAAGTCCGTCATCACGATCTACTTACTCAGCGGAGTGAAACTATCAGGCCGCATCCGCTCGTTCGATAAATACTCGGTGGTCCTGGATACCAACAATCAGGAGCAGTTGATCTTCAAGCACGCGATATCAACGGTGGTAATGTCGCGCGCGCCACACGCCTTCGACCGCCATGCCGATCCCAAGGGTTCAGGGGACGCGCCCGCGACGCCTGCGCCTTCGGCTGCGCACACCCCGGAGAGCTGACGTATTTCTCGCCTCGGTGGAATGAACACCCGATCGGATGACCGTTCCTGGCGGAACCGCGGGAGCGAGCCCGAGCGCGTCTTCCTGGTGGGAGTGGAGTTCCTTGCGCGCGGCTCGTCGGGCAGAAACAACCGGCGGCGAGCGTCTGATTCGCGTGAAGAGGAGATCGAGGAAACGCCGGTTGCCCATGCACGCCAGCAGCCGCTGGGTAAAGTTCCTTCGGGCGCGCGGGCCGCGCGGACCGTCGCCGATTCGCATCTACACGCTACCGACGTCGAGCACAAGGCGTTCTCGGCGGAAGAGTCGATGGCCGAGTTGCGCGAACTGGCCACCAGCGCAGGCGGCAGCATCGCCGGTGAGATGCAGCAGCGCCGGCAGCGGCCCGATTCGGCCACACTGATTGGTAGCGGCAAGGTCCTGGAGTTGCAGGGCGCGGTTGCTTCGGTTGCTCCCGACCTCGTCATCTTCGACTACGAACTGACGCCATCGCAACAGCGCAACTTGGAGCGCGAGTTGCACGTGCGGGTCATTGACCGAACCCAACTCATTCTCGACATATTCGCCCGCCACGCGCGAACCCGTGAAGGTCAATTGCAAGTAGAGCTGGCTCAACTGGAATACTTGCTGCCTCGACTGGCTGGACGCGGCGTGGAAATGTCGCAGCTGGGAGGCGGCATCGGAACGCGCGGACCGGGCGAAACGCAGCTCGAGACCGACCGCCGCAAGATTTACCGTCGCATACGCCACGTCAAGGAGCAGCTGGAAAGCGTTCGGCGTATTCGCGGGCAACAGCGCCGGCGCCGCGAATCCGTACCAGTTCCGGTGGTCGCGTTGGTGGGTTACACCAACGCCGGCAAGTCAACGCTATTTAACGCGCTGACGCGCGCCGGAGTGCTGGAGAGTCCACGGATGTTTGCCACGCTCGATCCCACATTGCGGCACATCAAGCTGCCGTCAAAGCGCGAGGTTTTGTTGTCTGACACTGTGGGATTCATTCGCCATTTGCCCCACACACTAGTGTCGGCGTTCCGCGCGACGCTGGAAGAAGTGCAGCGGGCGACCTTGTTGCTGCATGTCGCCGACGTAACCAGTCCCACTGCGGATGAGCAGCAGACACAAGTGGAAGAAGTGTTGCGCGAGCTCGAAGTGCAGGACAAGCCACGCCTCTACGTGATGAACAAGTTGGACCTGCTGCCGGAGCTTAAGCGTGAGAGCCTGATTGATTCAACCAATGTGGTCCACGTCTCGGCCGCCAAAGGCATCAGGATGGACAAGCTGCTGCAGCGCATCGACGAGCTGATCGAGCAAGACCCGGTTCGGCAGGTGAGGCTGCAAGTGCCGCAAGCGGAGGGAAAGGCGCTAGCCACCGTGGATGCGAAAGCAGTTGTGCTGTCGCGTAAATACCGCGGGGGTTATGTCGATTTGGAAGTGCAGGCGCCGGAGTCAGTACTCCGAAGCCTCAAGGCTTTCGTGCGCGAGTGAATTATTTCCGTAGACTCGGCGCGCGCTGAAACCTGACCGCAGGGATGCCCAATCCGTCAGGTCGATCGAACTCCTTGAGCAGCCACAAGAAGGGCCCAGGCCCGGCGCTGAGCCTGCCGGTGAATGGGCTGTCGAGTGAAAAGATCAGGTAGAACGCCAAGCCCAGCACGAAGGAAAACCCGAACAGCAACACTGCCCAGACCGCCCATGCGTGGGTGACGAACATTCCGTGGAAGGCGAACAGCACAAACGCTCCTGCAATCAGGAGACCCCACAAAGCGCCGGCGGTGTTACCCTCGGCACTACGCAGGCGGCTGCGACGGGCATCGAGCCAAAGTCCCAGCAAGTCCAGAGCCTGGCCGTACAGTTCGACCTCGCGGGCGTCTGCGGGCTTGATATCCAGAATCGCCGCAACCAGAGCGGAAGACGTGTCCAGATTTATTTCTTCGGTCGGGACGTTATTCTGTGCCGCGAGGGCCAGCAAATCCCATCGCTCGACCACGCCTTTTACGTAAGCCCTTGCCGATTCGCGGATTCTCACGGTTGCTTCGCCAGAAAAACTGCTCACGACGAATGTCAGGTCGGTCAACGCATTCGCTTCACGTTTAACGGCGCTACCGGCGTCACTGAAGCTTTGCCACACGCCGGAAACCACGAAGGCAATCAGCACCGCATAGGTGGTGCCGAGTGTGCCATAGACCGAAGTCGTCAGACCATTGTCCAGCGCCAGTTGCTGGTCGCTGAAGAACATGCGGGTGAGGAACGAAACGAGGAATGCTGCTGCGACCGTCGATCCGATGATGACCACGGGTTGCAGTTTCGCCGGTAGCGACAGAATGTAGGAACGCATGTTTCCTGACCAGGACATCCTCAGTTGGCGTCGGATAGCGGTGCCGGCGTCGGCCTGCTCGTGGGCGTGGTAGCTGGAGCGAACCAGCGGGCCCGACTCCACATGCTTGAATCCCATTTTCACCGATTCTTCTTTGAGCATTCTGAATTCATCGGGCGTGTACAGCCTTGCAACCGGCAGATGGTCTTTCGATGGTCGCAGGTATTGACCGATTGTGAGAATGTCCACCGCGCGCGCCGCCAGGTCGTGGAAGACGCTCAGCAACTCGTCAGTGCTTTCGCCCAGTCCGACCATCACGCCGGTCTTGGTCGGAATCGCGGGATTCATTTCCTTGGCCCGTTCCAGCAGGCGCAGTGTGCGCTCGTAACGGGCGCCTGAGCGGGCCACACGGTACAGACGTGGCACGGTCTCAGTGTTGTGGTTCAGGATGTCAGGTCTGGCATCCATCACGATCTTCAGCGGCTCTTCGAGACCCTGAAAATCCGGGATCAACACTTCCACTCGGCAATCGGGCATGCGCTTGCGAATTTCGGTGATGGTGTTGGCGAAGACCGTTGCCCCACCGACGTTGTCGTCGTCGCGGTTGACGCTGGTAACGACGGCGAACTTCAGCCCGAGTTTTTCGACCGCCTCGGCCACGCGCTGTGGCTCGTCGAAATCGATTGGCTGCGGACGGCCCTTCGGTACGGCGCAAAAACCGCAGCGTCGAGTGCACAGATTGCCCAGCAGCATGAAGGTCGCGGTGTGGTGGTTCCAGCATTCACCGATGTTGGGACAATGCGCCGACTCGCACACTGTGTGCAGGTCGAGCTTGCGTGCCAGAGTCTTAAGGTTGTGGTAGTTCTCGCCCATAGGCGCGGGCGCCTTCAGCCACGACGGCTTAGAGGCCGGTTTGCGCGGGGCAACATCGATCTGGATCAGTTCAGGCGCGGTAGCCATACGACGTAACTATTGTACGATGCCGTCAACTTTGCTGGGGCGGTCCAGCAGAGGCGGCAGAGCTCACAGCGTATGCAGATACGTCATCAGGTCGGCGATCTGGTTGATGGTCAATTTGTTCTGGAAGCCCGGCATTTTGGCGCGTCCCATTTCGATGATATCGATGACTCGCTCATCGTTGGCAGGAATTCCGCTACTCATGAACTGCTTCTTGAACAGTCCGTGCAGGCTTGGCCCGCGCAGATCGCGGGTACTGTACGCATAATGACACTCAGCGCAGCGCGCATCGTAGACTCGCCGGCCCTTTGCCTGCTGCGGAGTAAGCCCAAGCTCGGCGTCGGTCTTGCGAGGTTCAGCCTCGCAGGCAAACATCGCGATCAAAGCAACTACGACGAGTAAAAACGGAACAAAACGAATGGCCTGTTTCGCAGATCAACCGAACCTTCCCCGAAGAATCGGCCAGACTGACGCGCGGGCCGAGGGTGGGACTGCAACAGAGTTAGAATACACCTCGCATGACAGTTCGCCTGAAACGCGTGTACGACCCGCCTTCGCCGCACGACGGAGCGCGCGTGCTGGTTGACCGATTATGGCCGAGAGGGCTGACCAAAGAGGCTGCAGCACTCGATGTGTGGATGAAAGACATTGCTCCGTCGAATGAGTTGCGCAAGTGGTATCACGCGCATCCTATCCAGTGGGCGAAGTTTCGCGAGAAATATCTGGCGGAGCTGACTACCGATGCGGCACATGCTGCTCTCAACGATCTGTACGACTTGGCGAAGAAGAAACGCGGCGTTACGCTACTGTTCGGTTCCAGGAATCTGGAGCAAAACAACGCGGTGGTGCTGAAGCAATTGCTTGAGGGCGAACGTAAGCCTCCTACCGGGACCGGGCCCGCGGGCGCCGCCTCGGCCGGACGCGCTCGGGCCGTGCGGCGCCGCTAAGTGCGTGCTCGCTCGAATTTCTGTTGGAACAATCGATCATGTAGTCGCCCGGTGCAGATAGACCCCACTTTCGTGCGCGACGATTTTCGCAACTTCGGGTTTACATCAACAGATAAGGCTTTGGCGGTGGGGGGCTTGATGCGGTGAGTATCTGAGGAGGAGGCCCATACCATGAGTCAACGTTGGAGTTTCCGGCTGGTTCCGCAATCTGGCGTACGCCGGATGGGAGTCATTTTCGCGTTGGCCGCAGTATTTGTATTCAGCACCTCCGGGTTTGCGCAGCAAGAGCCGGCAAACCCAGGTGTCCCCAGCCAGACCGGTCAGGACGCCACCCTGTCCAGTAGCCAGCCTATTCAGGACAACCTGCCGCCGCTGCCGAATGAGTCCGCCCCGCCATCACAAAATAGTACCGTTCCGCCCTCGATGGGTGGCCCGGTCCCGCCCGTCGCCGAACGCAGTTGTTCCGCCAACGCTCACCATTCCAGCGGGAACGCTGGTGACAGTCCGGCTGATGGGCGGCCTTTCCAGCGATGTAAATCAACAGGGCGATAGCTTCAGCGCAACGCTGGAGCAACCGATCGTTGTCGATGGATGGGTAGTCGCTCGTCCCGGACAGATCGCGGTCGGGAAAGTCGTCTCCGCGCAGCAGGCAGGACGGGTTAAGGGTGTGTCGTCCCTGGGCATCACGTTGAGCGAGCTTCCCGTGGTGAACGGGCGCGAATTGCCCGTGGCATCGCAGTTAGTACAGACCTCGGCAGGCCCTTCGAAAGGGCGATGATGCGCTCGGCGTAGCTACCACTACCGGACTAGGCGCGGCCATTGGTGGCGCGGTGGACGGAGGATTCGGCGCGGGTATAGGCGCTGCGGCAGGAGTTGTCGCGGGAGTAGCTGGCGTGTTGCTCACCCGTGGCAGGCCGACCGTGATGCCTCCGGAAACGCTGTTGACCTTCCGCTTGCAGGAACCAGTCACCATCAACACCCAACAGAGCGCCATTGCGTTCCAGCCCGTCAATCAGCAGGACTACGCCAGTGCCGGGCCGCAACTGCAGAGGCGTCCTCCGGGGCCGCCGCCGTATCCTCCTCCACCTGGCTCATATCCATACGCGTACCCGTATCCCTACGCCTATCCCTATCCTTATGCCGTGGCGCCTTACTGGGGGTTCTACCCGTCGGTGTCGTTTTATTACGGGAGGGGATATGGATGGGGGCCCGGTCGCTGGCGCTAAGAGCGGTGCTTGCCAACTGCGGATGACGAACTAGGTGCCGTCCGTGACGATCTTCTCCACGATGCGGTCAATCGTGTCGAGGGCCTTGCGGTTCGGCAGATTGTGGTTATTGCTGAGGATGGAGAATGCCACGTGGTCGCCCTTCGCGGTAGTGGCGTAGCCGGACAGCGAGTTGACGTGCCCAAGCGAGCCGGTCTTTCCGTGCACCATCCCTTTTACCGGTGCGGTCTTCATTCGATCGCTTAGCGAACCGTCTACTCCTGACACAGGAAACGTGTCTTCATAAAGCTTGCCCCAGGGCTGCTGGTGCGCATATTGCAGCAACTCGACGACTGCTGCGGGCGTGACCAGGTTTTCGCGAGACAGGCCCGAGCCGTCATAAAACACGAACTGATCGGGCTTGATGCCGGCCGAGGTGAGGAATCCGCGCACGACTTCCAAGCCACCCTCGATTGAGCCCGACGTCCCTTTTTCTTTGCCCAGCAACCTGAGCATCAGCTCGGCGTGCAGATTCTGGCTGACCTTGTTGATGACCTGCAGATCTTCGGCCAGTGGCTGCGATTCATGACTGGCGAGGACGAGCGGTACCGGGTTGGGATGGCCAGCCATTTCGCCACCGCCTCCAGAGGCGATCGAGGTCACCGTGAAAGTCTGCATCGATGCTAGCTCGGTGTGGCGTGTGCGCGGACGCCCGTAGACGGTCACGCCTCGCTGCTCCAGCAACTCGCGAAACAGCTTAGCGGTGAAATCCGCAGGGTCTTCGATGGCCAGTGCTTCGCCGGTTCCAGTGTCGTCCTGCGGCATGTTGCCCCAAAACGTGATCTGGTTCGAGCCGGGTTCGCGGTTGATATAGATCTTTCGCGGACCAGTACCTTGGGGCGTGGTCATGACTCGGTTATCGACGCGGTAATACTCAGGAAAAGGTGTGATGTTAAGGAAGGCGCGGTCGCCCGGACGGTCGGCAGGCATGATGCTGACAAACAGCACATTGTCGTTGATGGTGAGCGCAGATACGGGCGCGCCCCACTCCCAGACCAGGTCGTCCTGCGACCAGCCCTCGCCGTAGCGCTCGAAGACGTAATACGAATCATCGGCCACCACGTCGCCGTCGACAAATTTCAGGCCCTTCTGCACTAATTGATCGGCGAGGTCGATCAGCACCTGAATGGGCAGCGCCTTACGCTCAGTGTGCAGGTAGTACGGCAACGTACGGCCCGAAAGATTGGGGTCGCCGCGCCCCACTACCACGAGGTCAGAGTTCAGGCGGCCATATTTGTCCACCGTGCCAAGGCTCTCGACCGTGGTCTTAAAGCGATAGTCGGGACCGATCAGCGCGAATACAGCGGCGGTGGTAAACAGTTTGGTGTTCGATGCCGGAGTGAACAGCTTGTCCTGGTTCAGAGCAGCGAGGTGCCGGCCGGAGTCGAGCGAAACCACGTCGATGCCCCAGAAACCCCGCGCAACCTCAGGATCGCTGAGGATCTGCTCGATGGCGCGAGTGAGTTTCTTGTCGTCCTCGTTCTTTCTTGTCGAAGTTTTCGCGCTCTCAGCGGCGATGGCGGGCGCGGTAAGCAGGAGCAAAAGCGCGAAAGAAATGACGCGGCGAACCCGGTACATAGAACGGCTGGGCACGATGCCAAGATTTTAGCACCGGTGGCGGCTTTCCTCCGGCGGACGTTTCGTTTCACGTCAGCACCAGCATTGCAAATTACAATCAGAGGATGCGTGCTCCTTACGTCTGGCGCCTGCGGTCGCGCTCGCTGGAACTCTGTCGCCGTACGCTCGTAATGGGTGTCGTCAATGTGACGCCCGACTCGTTTTCCGACGGCGGTAAGTATTACCAGCCGGAACAGGCCATCGCGCACGCCTTGGAGTTGCTGGACGAGGGAGCGGACATCCTCGATATCGGAGGCGAATCCACGCGGCCCGGAACGCGCGTGCAGCCTGACGGGACCAGCCACAAATCGGTAGTGACCGAAGAAGAAGAGTTGCGCCGGGTGATGCCGGTGATCGAAGGCGTGCTGAAGGCGCGGCCCGATACGGTCATTTCCATCGATACCTACAAGGCAGATGTAGCGAAGCAGGCAGTCGGCTGTGGAGCGGAAATCGTCAACGACGTAAGCGCGTTCGCGTGGGACGACGCCATGGCGCAAACCTGCGCCGAGTTGCAATGCGGGGTGGTGATGATGCATACCCGTGGCCGTCCCCGCGAGTGGCGCGATTTGCCGTCGCACGCAGACGTTATCGCGCTGGTGGCCGATGACCTTGCCAACCGCGTACAAATCGCTCTCGACAGCGGCGTGGGGCGTGAGCGCATTGTGCTCGACCCAGGCTTCGGTTTCGGCAAGAAATACGAGGAGAACTATCCGTTGCTGGCGCGATTCGAAAGCTTGCAGTGTCTTGGCTTCCCGCTGCTGGCCGGAACCTCGCGCAAGTCGTTCGTGGGCCGGACGGTGGGCAAACGGCATGGCTCACAAGATGCTCCGGCGGACCAGCGGCTTTACGGCTCGCTGGCTGCCATGGTCGCCAGCATTCTGGGCGGAGCACACATCGTACGAGTGCATGACGTACGTCCGGCTGTGGAAGCGGCAGCCGTCGCCGACGAAGTGTTGGCAGCGATGATGGCTGAAGGGCGCTGATATCTTGTCATGCGTTCTCTGGTAGCATCGGATTAACGGGCCGCCCCTACGGCCCGAGAATGTAGCCGCTCGCAGCGCCAGCGGGCACGGCTTCCAGACCACATGCGTACCCTCGAAGCACTCGTGGCAGATCCTCGCGTGACCGTGCGGCGTCCCGGCGCGCCCAACCCTCTCGGTTGCGTCGTGTACTGGATGCAGCGTGCCCAACGCGCGCTCGATAATCCAGCGCTCGACGTTGCGGTCGAAGCCGCCAACGCGCTGCGACAGCCGGTCGTCATCTTCTTTGCGCCGGTGCCGTTTTATCCTCATGCCAACCTGCGACATTACACGTTCCTGGCGCAAGGCATTCCCGACATCGCCGAGCGCGCCCGCGAACGCGGCATCGGATTTGTGTTGCGCACTTATCCAGAACACGCGCTGGCCAGATTTTGCGATGAGGTGAAGGCCTCGATGGTGATCGGCGACGAGAACCCACTGCGCGAGCCTCGGCACTGGCGGGAATCAGCCGCGAAGAAGCTCAACGTGCCGCTATGGACGGTCGATGCGGATGTAATCGTGCCATCGAAGCTGCTGGAAAAGGAGCAGTATGCCGCGCGCATCATCCGTCCTCGGCTGCAACAGCGGCTGGAACAGTTTCTTCCGCTTGCCGGAAATCCTCGCGCCAAAGTCGAGTGGCAGAAACCTCGCGGTCTGAAGACGCTGTGCGATGACGGCTCACTCGATATCGCAGCAGGCTGGAATGAACTGGATCGCTCGGTGAAGCCGGTCGATTCATTCCGCGGGGGCACCAGCGAAGCGCTGCGCCTGCTGGACGAGTTTGTGAAGCACAAGCTCGTGCGCTATCCCGAAAATCACGGCAAGCCGGAAATCGACGGCACATCGCGCTTGTCGCCGTACCTGCATTTCGGGCAGATCGGGCCGCACACCGTAATGAATGCCGTTCGCAAATCGAAGGCACCGCAGGCCGCGAAGGACGACTACATCAATCAGTTTGTGACGTGGCGCGAGCTGTCGATCAACTTCGTGCACTTCAATCCCGTCTACGACTCGATCGAGTGCGCGCCCGATTGGGCGCACAAAACGCTCGCGGCGCATGCCAGAGATCCGCGACCGGTTCTTTACACGCGCGAACAGTTCGAGGCCGGCCAAACTCACGACGAGCTATGGAACGCTGCGCAACTTCAAATGCTGCACGCGGGATGGATGCACAACTACATGCGCATGTACTGGGCGAAGAAAATTCTGGAGTGGAGTCCGTCGCCCGCGATTGCATGGCAGACCGCAATCTATCTCAACGACAAGTACTTTCTCGACGGACGCGATCCCAACGGCTATGCAGGCGTGGCGTGGGCCATGGGCGGAAAGTTCGACCGTCCGTGGTTCGAGCGGCCGATTTTCGGCACGATTCGCTGGATGTCGGGCGATGCGGCGCGAAAAAAGTTTGACGCCGAGCGGTATATCCAGCAGATGAGGCAGCTTGCTAAGGGCGTTGTGATTTCGTACCCCCCTCCCCCTACCCTCTTTTAGAATCAATGACTTGCATGGCGGAACGCATGCACGTTCTAGATTTCATTACGTTTATACGTACTTAATAGATTTCAAAGAACTTAGCCGACCGCCGAAATTGCGAACCGGGCCCTTCAGGGCAAAAACAACCAGCATGATTCATACGCGACGCGACCTGCCGAAGTCATTCAAATTGTGGGGGTCAACAAAACTAAAGTAACCACTTGTTCCGGAATGGGAATTGGGATGTCCAGCTATGAACTGACCCGAATGCTTATGACGAAAACGGCAGCCCAGAGGAGAAGTCCGGCTACGCCGACCCACAGGGTGATGCGCCGGTCGGCGGCGCGACTGAGCGTTGGCAGGGGCAAGGGCGCGCCCAGCGAGCGATGAAACCAAGCTCCCAGCAGACCCACGAAACCGATCAACGCCGTGGCTCCGCCAAACATCAGGCCCGCCACAATGAGAACAAAACTGAGGCTGAACATGGCTCACTACCCCACTGCTGAAATCAAAATAGACCTGCTGACGATGCCATGCAAGTCGGCACTTGAGGTAAAATGCCAAAACCCACGGAGGCAGAATGAAACGTGTTACCGGACTCGGCGGACTCTTCTTCAAGGCTAACGACCCCAAGGCAATGTATGCGTGGTACGAAAAACACCTGGGAATTCAGGGTGTTCCTGGCGCAGGTGCAATGTTTAACTGGCGTGATGCCGAGGACCCCCAAAAAACCGGCATGACGGTCTGGTCAATCTTTCCTCAGAACACGAAGTACTTCGACCCCAGCCCGGCGCCGTTCATGATGAACTTTTGCGTGGAAAACTTGACGGAGCTGCTGAAGTTGCTGCGCGAGGAAGGCGTCGCCATCGATCCGAAGGTAGAAGAGCACGAGTACGGCAAATTCGCCTGGATCACCGATCCGGAAGGCAACCGCATCGAGCTGTGGGAGCCGCCGAAAGAGGGATAGAGTTCCAACAAGAAGCGGCCCGCCGCAGCGGACCGCTTTTCACACCAGAAACACTGGCGGAACTCTACTCCGACCAGCGCCGGAAAACAAGACACCCATTAGTGCCACCAAAGCCAAAAGAGTTAGAAATGGCATACTCCATTTCGACTTTGCGGGGCGTGTTGGGTACGAAGTCCAAATCGCAGCCTTCGCCGGGATGGTCGAGGTTCATGGTCGGCGGCACAATCTGATCACGGAGAGCGAGAACCGTGATACCCGCCTCCAAGCCGCCAGCGCCACCCAGCAGGTGTCCAGTCATCGACTTGGTCGAGCTGACCAGCATCTTGTAGGCGTGGTCGCCGAAGGCGCGCTTGATGGCCATGGCTTCCAACTCGTCGCCCAGCGGAGTCGATGTACCGTGTGCATTGACGTAGCCCACGACATCCGGCGTAATGCCCGCGTCGCGCATGGCATTGCGCATCACCCGGAATCCGCCTTCACCGTTTTCGGCCGGTTGGGTGATGTGATTGGCGTCGGCTCCCATGCCGTAACCCGAGACCTCGGCAAGAATCTTGGCGCCGCGCTTTTTCGCATGCTCAAGCTCCTCGAGAATGAGGATGCCAGCACCTTCGCCAATCACGAACCCGTCACGATCCTTGTCCCACGGACGGCTGGCGTGGTGGGGATCGTCATTACGGGTGGACAGCGCGCGCATGGCGGCGAATCCGCCGACACCCATGGGCGTGATGGCGGCTTCAGCGCCGCCGGCAATCATCACGTCCGCATCGCCGTACTTAATGATGCGGGCAGCATCACCAATCGAATGTGCGCTGGTGGTGCAGGCCGTACACGTGGCTTCGTTCGGTCCCTTGGCGTTGTGGCGAATGCTGACCTGACCGGCGGCCAAGTTCACGATCGCGGCAGGAATAAAGAACGGCGAGATTTTTCGCGGACCGCCGTTCAGCAGGTTCGAGTGCTCACGTTCGATGATGTCGAATCCGCCGATTCCCGAGCCGATGTCGACGCCGGTGCGCTCTGCCTGCTCTTCGTTTTCGACCTTGTAGTTGGCCATTTGCAGCGCCTCATCGGCCGCCGCGATCGCCAGATGAATGAAGCGCGCCATCTTGCGCGCTTCTTTCTTGTCGATGAATTGCAGAGGATCGAAGTTCTTAACTTCTGCTGCGATCTGGCAAGCAAACAAGGACGCATCGAAGCCGGTAATGCGCTCGACGCCGCTCTTACCCGCGAGCAGCGCCTGCCACACGTCGCGCGTGTTGTTGCCGACCCCGCAAATCAGCCCGACTCCCGTTACGACTACGCGACGAGTCAAGCGGATTTTCCTTTCGCGTGGGCGTTAATGTAATCGACCGCGTCTTTCACGGTGCGGATTTTTTCCGCCTGTTCGTCGGGGATCTCGAGGTCGAAAGCCTCTTCGAAGGCCATGACCAATTCGACGGTGTCGAGCGAGTCAGCGCCCAGGTCGTCGACAAACGATGCGCTGGCCGTGACCTCGCCTTCATCGACGCCGAGTTGCTCTACGATGATCTGTTTTACGCGTTCTTCGACCGATGCCATGAGACCTGCAAGCTCCTTTTCGCCTCGCCGTTACGCGCGACGAGATGCTATCCATCCGGCCTGCCTGGATCGATTCGGTTAGGACTTCGCCTTGGCGTGCGCTTCGATGTAGGAAACCGCATCCTGCACGGTGCGGATCTTCTCCGCGTCTTCGTCCGGAATTTCGACGTCGAAGGCTTCTTCGAAGGCCATGACCAATTCCACTGTGTCGAGGGAATCGGCGCCGAGGTCGTCCACGAACGAAGCCTTGGGGGTGACTTCCGCTTCGTCCACGCCGAGCTGCTCCACGATAATCTGCTTTACGCGTTCTTCAACCGATGCCATGAATTCTTTCTCCTATTGCGCGCCTGGCGCAACGCAAACTCGTAAGTCTACGTGCTGATGGGAATCCCTGTAAAGAAAGACAATTCCACCTCGGATTGCCGCGTTCGCACACACATCCAGAGGGTGGGGAATTAAGATGCCCGTTTCATCCTAAACGCACCCGTTTGCGCTGGTCAACGCAAGCCAAGGGAAGGATTGCCCAAGCCAGAAGAATTTTCACCGGGTGGCCATCGGAAGGGCCCAAAAGCACCGTTCAGGAATAGCCGGACGGTTGAGGACGTTTGCGGCCGTCCGGCCTGAACACGCGACTTACTGACGGTCCGAATAACGGTCTCGCAGCTCAGTCTGCCGGTCAACCATCGGAATCGACCGTCCCTGGATGAACACGTACTTGACGTCGGTCTTGACGTCCAGGGGGTCGCCGGTCGCGACCACGACGTTGGCGATTTTTCCGACGTCGAGCGAGCCTAACTGGTCGTCCACGCCCCAGATTTGTGCCGGATACAGGGTTAGCGCCTTCATCGCCTCGTCATAAGGTAGGCCAAAGGCGACTGCGAATCCGGCAGCATAGGGCAGGTTGCGCACCTGGTGGGCATCGAACGACGCGAAAGCAATCTTCACCCCACGCTTCGCCAACTCGCTGGGCATTTTGTACACCGTGTCATAACGTTCCCATTCTTTCGGTTCATCGTAGATGGACCCGAGAATCACCGGCACGTGCCACTCTGCAATCTTGTCGTAAATCGGCTGGCATTGAGTCAGTCCGTTCAAGATGATTCGCAGCTTAAATTCCTGCGCCAGCGCATAGGCCGTCTCCGCATCGCTGGGCTCCTCGGCCTTTACCACCACGGGTTTCTTGCCCGAAAGGTAGGGAAGCAGCGCCTCGAGTTTCAGGTCACGCGACGGGGGAGTCGGCGAAGCATCGCCCGTCTTGGCAGCGGCCTTCTTCTTGTTGTATTCGTCCCATTTTGCGGCGTAGCCCTGCGCGTCGGTGAAGGCCTGCCGCATCTGCGCGGCCATTCCCATGCGGGTTTGCGGATAGGAGGCCGTCGCGAACGATTCATTGCGCCGCTGTTTGCCGGTGAAGTTCAGCGGCATGGCTATGTCGCGAATCATCAACATCTGCGTGGCATCGGCGCCCGCCAGCTGAATGAACGAGTCCTGCCCCGGCAAGGTGTCGCGGCTCTCGGGCGCAACGATTGCATTGGTGATTCCGTTGTACCGAGTGACGGGAATCAGCGCAGTCTCGGCGTGGAAGGCATCGGAGACATGCATGTTCGGCATGATCTCGTCACTGGGTTCGACCAAGTCGTTGGTCATCTTCTCGGCTTCGATCTCGGTCAGCCCCAGGTGGGTCTCCGAATCGATGAGACCGGGATACACGGTCATACCCTTGGCATCGACTACCTGCGCATTCGCTGGAACTTTGACCGACCCGGCCGCTCCTACAGCGGCGATCTTTCCGTTCTCGATAAGCAACACCCCATTTTCGATCGTACCGTGCGTGATGGTAAGCAGTTTGCCGCCCGTGATGACGATCGGCTTGGATGGATCAACTGCTGTCGGCGCTGGGGATTTCGTTGGAGCGCTCGTTTTTTGCTGGGCGCTCGCCGTACCAATAATCAGGGACGCGACAATCGCAAGACATAACGTGGACTTGGTCATCACTGTCCCTCCTGGTATTGCGGCATGCCCAGTCCGGGCAGCGCGCGATCGAAGTACACGTCGCCGTCGATCCATACCTTCTGAGGAATACCGTACGTCGACAGCGGATAGCCGTCCCACAACACCAGGTCTGCGTCTTTGCCAACGTCGATCGAGCCCGTCTTATCATCGACGCCGATAATCCACGCGGGATTGATCGTCATCATCTGCACCGCTTCGTCTTCGGTTGCACCGCCGTAGCGCATCGTCTTGGCGGCCTCCTGATTCAGCCGGCGCATGTAGTCGTCACTGTCGCTCTTCACAGCGACTCGCACCCCGGCACGCATGGCCATGACCGCGTTCCAGGGAATCGCGTCCCATGCCTCGTATTTGAATCCCCACCAGTCCGAGAACGTTGCGATGGCAATGTTATTCTGCGCCAGCGCCTGAGGCACTTTGTAAGCCTCGAGCGCATGATGGAAGGCGCGAATCTTGTAGCCGAACTCGTTGGCGATGGCGATTTCGGTGAGGAACTCGTCCGCGCGGTAGCAGTGGATCTGCACCAGCATCTTGCCCTGCAACACCTGCACCAGCGCTTCCATCTTCAGGTCCTTCTTAGGCGGGGTCGCGGTCTTGTCGCCCTTCGTAACCTTCGCGTTGTACTCGTCCCACTGGCGCTGATAGTCCTTGGCTTGGGTGAACGCTTCGCGCATCACCTCGAAGTTGCCCATGCGGGTCGAGGGCAACTGCTTTCTGTCGCCGAACACGCGCTTGGGATTTTCGCCGCTGGCGAACTTGATGGACTGTGGCGCCCCGGGGAACAGCATCTGGTCGCGGTCGAGGCCGTACTTGGTCTTGATCACCACGGCCTGTCCGCCGATCATGTCGGCCGAGCCGTGGAGCAGCAACGACGTGGTCACGCCGCCCGCCAACGCCCGATAGATCGCCTTGTCGGTGTACTCGAATGCGTCCTTCATCATCATCTGTGGGACGACCGGACTGGTGGCCTCGTTGACGTCACCGTCGAGCGCCATGTGGGAGTGCGGATCGATGATGCCCGGCGTGACATACTTGCCGTCGGCGTCGATGACGGTCGCCGACGCCGGCGCTGAGACGTTAGCGCCGTAGGCGACAATCTTGCCGTCCTTCACGTAGACGCTGCCGTGCTCGATGCGGCCGTGCGTCGCCGTCAGCAGAGTTGCGTTTTTGATGACGAATTCGTTTTTTCCGCTGTGTGTTGCCGAAATGCTGGCAGACGGTTGCGCAACTGCATAGGTGCAGGCCACCAACAGCGCGGCGTAAGCGAGCAGTCGAAGCCGTACCCTCGACAAGCCATAATTTGTCTTCATGCAGTCCCCCGACGGCAGAAACCAAGAATTGCAGAATTGTACGACAAGGGACATACCGGCCGTGTAACCAGCTATCCGATTTTCTCCAATGTGTTTGTCTTGCACTCACCTATACTGCGTTCGTAACGCGTTCAGAATCGAATGAAGTTCCTTCCCATCACCGAGTGGCTGCCACAATATCCCCGCAATTACTTGCGCGGCGACATCATCGCCGGCATCGCCCTCGCCGGGTTGCTCATTCCAGAGTCGATGGGCTACGCGGAAATTGCCGGCTTGCCCCCACAGGCAGGGCTGTATGCCACGGCCTTTGGGCTGCTGGCCTATGCCATCTTCGGATCGAGCCGTCAGCTTGCAGTCTCGCCGACGTCGGCATCGTCGGCAATTCTGGCAGCGACTCTCGCACCTCTTGCAGTGGCCAATCCACAAAAGTTCGCCGTGCTCGCCTCCGCCGTTGCGGTTGTGCTCGGCGTGCTCTTTATGGTCGCGGGAATCTTGAAGCTGGGGTTCATCTCCGACTTCATCTCCAAGCCGGTATTGAAGGGCTTTGTTTTCGGGATTGCCCTGAACATCATCATCAAGCAGTTGCCCAAGCTTTTGGGAATCGAGCCGGGCAAAGGCCATGCCTACGTTCAGCTCTGGCACACTCTGACGCATGCCGCCCACAGCAACCTCTGGACGATCGCGGTTGGTGCGGCATCACTTGTAGTCCTGTTTCTAGTCGATCGCTACATGCCCAGAGTACCTGGAGCTCTGCTCGTCCTGGTCGGCGGAATTGCAGTCTCGCGTCTCTTGCAATTGCACCAGCATGGAGTGGAAATCGTCGGCGCTATTCCAGCCGGCTTGCCGCGACCAGGGATGCCAATTCTCAGCTGGAGCGACTGGTTGCAAGCGGCGCCGGCCGCTGTCGGACTTGTGCTCGTATTGTTCGCCGAATCGATGGGAGCGGCGCGGACATTCGCCGGCAAGAACGGCTACGACGTCGATCCCAACCAGGAACTTCGCGCGCTTGGAGTGGCCAATGCCGTCTCTGGCATTTTTCGCGGCATGCAAGTTGGCGGAGGCACTTCCGGCACCGCGGCCAACGACAGCAACGGCGCCAAGTCAGAGTTCTCTTCCATCGCTGCGTCGGCGACTGTCATTCTGGTTTTGCTTTTTCTGACTGGCTGGTTCTATCACCTTCCCGAAGCTGTACTGGCGGCCATTGTTATCCATGCGGTCTGGCACCTGCTCGACTACAAAACGCTGTTACGCTTTCGCCAGATCGCCCCTAACGAATTTCGCCAAGGTGCAGTGGCGGTCGTTGGGGTGCTGGCCTTCGACATCCTCGACGGCCTCATGCTGGCGGTGATCCTCAGCCTGATCGCCCTTATGCGGTTCCTCTCGATGCCTCAGGTGGTGGTGTTGGGACGTTTGCCGCAGACCGGCGAATTTGTCGATGTTGAGCGCCACCCTGAAGCCGAGCAACTTCCCGGCGTCCTCATGCTGCGTGTCGATCGCATCTGGTTTTTCGCTAATGCTGACGGCATTCGCGAACACGCAAAAAAACTGATTCGCGACGCACCCGGCCCGCTGAAAACGATTATCGTCAGTCTTGCTCCGGTTCCCCTTGTGGACGTGACTGCTGTCGACGCGCTAGCCCAGTTGCATGCCAGCTGTGTTAAGCACGGGAGACGCCTGGTGCTTGCGGGTGTGCGCGACCCGGTGCGCGACACTCTGGCGCGCGCGTCGCTGCTCACCGTTCTCGGCGAAGAGAATGTCTTTCGCAACATGCAAACCGCGGTTGAGGCGGTGACGGCTGCGACTCCCGCCGTGTGATACAACCCTGTCATGCGCGCTGTCGTACAACGTGTGAGCCGTGCATCGGTCAAGGTCGATGGCGATCTAACCGGAAAGATCGCAGACGGCCTGCTGGTCCTGCTGGGAGTCGCTCCCGACGACGCCGAATCCGATGCCGACTATCTGGCTGACAAGGTTGCCGGATTGCGCATCTTCGAGGACGACGCCGGAAAGATGAACCGCAGCGTCGCCGACGTCGATGGTGCGGTGCTGGCCGTGTCGCAGTTCACGTTGTTTGGCGACGCGCGCAAAGGCAAGCGGCCGTCGTTCGACGGCGCCGCGCGACCGGAAGTGGCCAATGCTTTGTACCGGCATTTCGTCGAGCGTGTTCGTGCCCTGGGTCTCCGCTGTGAAACCGGACGCTTCCAGGAAACCATGGAAGTCGAGCTGGTCAACCAGGGCCCGGTCACCATCCTGCTCGACTCTAGGAAGCTCTTCTAACGCCTAAAAGCTAAGAGCTAACAGCTAAGGCCGTCTCGGGCCTGTCGCGTCGTAACACGTCCACAATCCTTCTCCGATATCATTCACCGTATGGAAACCGCCATCCGTTGCCGCGGCCTGAAGAAGACCTACGACGGAAAAGTCGAGGCCGTACGCGGGCTCGACCTGTCCATTCAGACCGGCGAGTGCTTTGGGCTGCTGGGTCCGAATGGCGCCGGCAAGACCACGACCATTGAAGTTCTGGAAGGATTGCTGCAGCCGACCGAGGGCGAGGTCGAAATCCTCGGCATGACCTGGCAGGGCCACGAGCGTGAGTTGCGCGAGTTGCTCGGGATTTCTCTGCAGGAGACGCGGCTGTCGGAGAAGTTGACAGTCCGCGAAACCTTGCACCTCTTCGCCAGCTTCTATAAATATCCAACCTCGGTTTCGGATGTCCTCGACGAGTTATCGCTCAACGAAAAGGCCGACGCGATGGTGGGGAAGTTGTCGGGCGGACAGAAGCAGCGGCTGGCTGTCGCCACCGCACTGGTGGGCAACCCCAAAATTTTGTTTCTCGACGAACCCACCACCGGCCTCGATCCGCAGAGCCGGCGACAGCTATGGGAAATCGTGCGCCAGTTTCAGCAACGCCGCGGCACCGTGTTATTGACCACCCACTACATGGACGAAGCCGAGCGCTTGTGCGACCGGCTCGCCATCATCGACCAGGGGAAGATCATCGCCGAAGGGACGCCCGCGGAACTGATCGCGGGCCTTAGCGGGCACCACGTCGTGGAGTTCGCCATCAGCGGCAGCAATGGTACGGGCGACGAGATCTGGGCCCAACTGCCGGGTGTGCAATCGGTACGGAGCGAAGATGGATTTTTCTGCTTGCAGGTGGACGAGCCGCACCACACGATTCCCGCGCTGCTGTCTGCGGTACAACAGAAGGGCGCGCAACTGGCGCACCTCACCACGCGCCAAGCGAGCCTCGAAGATGTGTTCGTGGCGCTGACGGGCCGCCACTTGAGGGAGGAGTAATGGCCGACCTCGATGTTCAAACTCCGCCCGAAGAAAAACTCCAGCCGTCGATCGTGATGAACGGTCGGTGGGCCGGCTACCGCGCGATTCTCGGCGCGCGCATGAAAGAGCTTTGGCGTGAGCCGGAGGTAATCTTCTGGGTCTTCGTGTTTCCGCTGTTGCTGGCGCTGGGGTTGGGAATCGCCTTCCGCAATAAGCCTGCCGACGTGACTGCCATCGCGGTTGTAAATAACGCTCATGCACAGCAGGTCACGGATTTGTTGCAACACTCGTCGGCACAGAGCGCCATTCACGCGGATGTGCTCGATGCCCAGGTTGCGCTCGATCGATTCCGCCTCGGCCAATACGCGCTGGTCGTGACCTATGACGATAACGGACTGCACTACCGTTATGACCCCGCGCGACCCGAGAGCGTGCTGGCACTCTCGCAGGTGGACGATGCGCTGCAGACCGCCCTGGGGCGGACGAATCCAGTAAAAGAGGAAATGACCCAGAGCAGCGAGCCCGGCGCGCGCTACATCGACTTCCTGATCCCGGGCCTGCTGGGCATGAACCTGATGAACTCGGGCATGTGGGGCATCGGTTTTGCGGTGGTCGACATGCGCCAGCGCAAGCTGCTCAAGCGGTTCATCGCTTCGCCCATGCGGCGCACCGACTTTCTGCTCGCGCTGGGCAGCAGCCGCCTGGTGCTCATGATTATCGAAGTGGCGCTGCTGCTCGGCTTCGGCGTGTTCGTGTTTCACATGAAAGTGGAAGGTTCGTTGCTGGCGATTCTACTGGTGGCGGGACTGGGCGCCGTTTCGTTCGGCGGCGTCGGTCTACTCACCGCCAGCCGCGCGCAGAAGATCGAAAGCGTCAGCGGGCTGATCAACCTCGTAATGATGCCCATGTGGATCTTCTCAGGAGTCTTCTTTTCCTACGAACGCTTCCCGAAGGTCGTTCTGCCGTTCATCAAGGCGCTGCCGCTTACCGCGTTGAATGATGCACTGCGCGCCATCATCCTGCAGGGCGCCAGCCTGAGTTCGCAATGGATGCAGTTGGCCATACTGGTACTTTGGGGTGGACTCTCATTCTTGCTCGCTCTCAAGTGGTTCCGCTGGAGCTGAGCCGCCTCAGTATTCCGGCTTCGCCGCCATGGCCTCCTGGAGCGTAATGCGCCGCTTCTGTCGGTAGGCGAGGTTCGCCATGTGGGCAGCGACCGCCGACTTGTAACCAATCTCGACCGGCGCGTTGGTCTTCTGATTGCGCGCGCGAATGCACTCCATCCAGTTGGCCATGTGGTTCTGGCCTTTGGCCGATCCGGTCATGGCGGCGCCATCGGGACGATTGCTCTTCTCCGGGTAGTAGCTGATTCCGCCCTGGTATTTGCCCGTGACCATGTCGGTTGTGCCGCTGATGTGTTCAACCGTGCCGTCTGAGCCAAGGAGGCGTTCGCCCAGTCCGTAGCGGCTATTGCTGAACGTCGATTGCCAAAGCACCGTGAGGTCGTTGGGAAATTCGAAGCTCACGGCGATGGTATCGGGCACCTGGCGACCATCCTTTTCGGAATAGACGCCCCCCATCATGTCAGCAGCCTCCGGAACCTGCAGGTTCAGGGCCGTCATGATCCACGCAATCTGGTGCACCATATTCTCGGTGACGTTGCCGCCTGAGAACTCCCAGAACAAGCGCCAGTTCATGTACTGGTTGGCGTCGAAGGCCGTCTTCGGACGGTTGACCAGAAACAGGTCCCAATTCACATGCTGCGGGTTGCAATCGGTCGGAATCGGGCGATACCACTGTCCGTGGCCGTGCGGTGTGTTGCGGCTCATCCACGATTCGACCATCGTGACCTTGCCCAACAGTCCGGCCTCGTACCACTTGCGCGCATCGGCCAACTCGCCCGAGCTTTCGTGTTGCAGTCCGATCTGCACCACTTGCTTCGACTTCTGCGCGGCGTGCAGACATTCCACTGCCTCAGGAATGTCCCATGTCATCGTCTTCTCGCTGTAAAGGTCTTTGCCGGCGGCCAGCGAATCGAGAAAATACTTCGCGTGCAAATGAAGCGGCGTGGCGATAATGACCGCGTCAATGTCTTTGCGGTCGAGCAGGCGGCGCGGATCATCGTAGGTATCGGCAGAAGCCACCAGGGCCTTTACCTGATCGCGCCGCAGCGAATAAACATCGGCGGCCGCGACGCACTCGACGTTGGGCTGAGCCAGCGCGTCCTTCAGGTCCTGCATCCCGCGGTCGCCGGGGCCGATAATGCCGATGCGAATGCGATCATTCGCGCCCAGCACGCGAGAATACGGAAAAGCGGCCAGCGCTACAGCACCTGCAGCCATGCCGACGAATTCGCGGCGATTGATCGTTCCGGCTTTTTCTTTCCTCATGTGAGCACTCCCGCTTTCTGCAGGTCGGCTTTCATGCCTGCCCAGCTTTGCTGTGAGGACTCTTCCGGCGTCCCTGCGCCGTGCCAATGGGTTTCCAGCGAGACACCGAGATTGTATCCGGCCTTTTTCAGCGCTTCGAATTGTCCGACCCAGTCGATGATGCCCTTGCCGACCGGCATCCATTCGAATCCCTCGCCGCCTTGCTTCATAACGATATCTTTGCAGTGGCAATGGCCGATGCGGTTCTTAGGAAGGAGGTCCCATCCATTCGGGTAGGGCGTCTCGCCGCGGGCGGCCGCGTTGCCTGGGTCCCAGTTCAGCATGAAGTTCGGCTCAGTGACCGCCGCCAATGTTTTCGCGGCCTCTGCGCCGGTTGCAGTGTTGCACTCGAACTCGTTCTCCAGCAGAAAGATGATGCCATGCTTGCTGAGTTGCTGTGCCGCTTCTTGCAGTTTCGCGTTAATCGCTTTGCGATATGGGGCCTGGTCGTCTAATCGCCAGAAATCAAACCCGCGCACGCGATCGGTTTGAAATGCCTTAGCCACTTCGATGCACTTGCCGAGAACTTCCGGCTGTTGCTCATAGCCAAAGTTCGCATTGAACTGGTCCCGCTTAGGACTGTATTTGGATACCGGAGCACCCGGCCAATCGACCTTGAACAACGGACTAGCGATATCGGTGACCCGCAGTTGATATTTCTTCAGGATTCCTTGCGCTTCCGAGATCTCTGCAGCCGTGAGATTCATCAGGTTCTTGTTCCACAGTCCGCGGACCTCCACCCATTGCATCCCGAATTCGCGCCCGGCCACGGAACAAGCGTGATCGAAGTCCTGCGAGATCTCGTCGGTGATGACGGCGACGCGGAAAGGAGAGGACCACGCAGGCGTAATTGGTTTATCAGCGGCGAATATCGTCGGCAGGCCACGACAAAGGCCGTCAGCCGCCACCAATGCGCCGGAGCGAACCAGAAAATCGCGTCGCGTCCACACTGCCATCATGAACTCCCGCAACGATCGATGTGGATTGTCACTCCGCAACAAGCCGTGGGGCAAATTGGCGGAAGCGTGTGCGAGTCGAACGCACCATTGATCCGCGAGGCGGACCAATCGCCGGTTTTGAAGACCGGGAGAGTCACCGGACCCCCTTCGCTTCCGCGTTGCGCCGCAAGCAACCTGGCGCCAGCCAATTCTATCCGAACGACTCCCGCCGGATTCCTGATAGATTGTGCAGAGAGTGCCATTCATGTCCAACCGCATTTTTTCATTTGTTCAGCTTGATGTGTTCACCACCCGCCCGTTGGAAGGCAATCAGCTGGCGGTGTTCACCGATGCTCGCGGTCTTAGCGACGAGGAGATGCAGAAGCTGGCGCGTGAAACCAACCTCTGCGAGACGACCTTTATTCTGCCGCGCGAGAAAGCCGTCGAACAGCGTGAAGGTGTCAAGGTGCGCATCTTCACCGTCAATGAGGAATTGCCATTTGCGGGTCACCCCACGCTGGGGACGGCGTGGTATCTTCGCCAACATTCGCTGGCCGGCGAAATCGTGCTCGATCTGAAGGTCGGTAAGGTGCCGGTGAGATTTGAGCACCGCGATGGCGCATTATTCGGCGAAATGAAACAGGTTGACCCCAAATTCGGACCGGCGCATTCTCATGCCGACGTAGCTGCGGTCCTTGGTGTTCCGGTTTCGGAGTTGGATGAGAACCTGCCGATCCAATCGGTGTCGACGGGAATGTGGTTCACCATCGTGCCGTTCCGGTCGCTGTCAACCTTGCGGGAACTCAAGATCGGTTGGAACCAGATTGCGCCCTACCTGAGCACTCTGGGCACGAACAGTTTCTTCTACTTTGTCAGCCGCGAGACAGTGTCCCCCGACGCCACGCTGCATGCGCGCATGATCTTCTACAACGGGGAGGACCCGGCAACCGGATCGGCGGCAGGTTGCTGCACTGCGTGGGCCGTGCGAAACGCGGTGCTTGGTGCCGGACAACAAGGACTGATCGAGCAGGGAATGGAGACGCGCCGGCCGAGTTCGATCTACATTCGCGCCGAAAAGAACGGCGATGAAATCACCAATGTGCGTGTCGGCGGACACGTAGTGCAGATTATTGACGGTAAAGTAACGATGTGAATAATCTGCGGATATTCTGTGTACGCCGGAAGCTGTTGGGTGCGGTGGAGTTTCTTGCAGTCGTTGTGCTCTTCGCAGTAGCGTTATGCATCGGCAATGGTGCCAGCAGGCGAGCGTAATCGCGCTTACGATTTAACCCCGGCGATACTTTACAGCCAGCTTGCACAGCCGTACTATCCGTTAGCGCTCTTGCTCTGGCGCGAAAAAACTAAACAGCTCCTCAAGTAACTGCCGCAAACGCTTTTCCGACAGGTTTGCTCAAGCGCGGTCGCGCAGTCACTCCGAGAGGCGGCAGGAAGGTTCATGAAGCCCAAACGCACGATTCTCTGCGTCGATCAAGACGAACGCGCGCTTTCTATTCGCAAGGTGATGTTGGAGACGCGAGGCTACCGTGTAGTGACGTGCTCCGAAGCAGGGCATGCGATCGACGTCATGAGGGTCGGAGGGATCGACCTCGTGCTCGCTGAAATTACGACACCCCGACTGGGCGGCGACAAACTCGTGGATCAGCTTAAGGCCATTTCGCCATTTACGCCGGCCATTGTATTTTCCGGAGCCGCCCGGGCGTGTTCGGATGACACTCTCGCCGATGTGTTTCTTTCTAAATCCAATTGCAGCGCCGCCCAGTTGCTGGACCATATTCGCATAGCGCTGATCCGAAAGCGCGGACCAAAACCAACGGTCACAAATAGCTATTCAGTCGGACGCTTCGCATCCTAGGCCGGAGCTATCCGTCGGCGCTCTAGTCAGTTCGTGAAAGCAAAAAGACACGCCACTCGTGGCTAGCACAAGTGGCGACGTTGAATACTTGCTGCGATACCGACCTGACTACGCAGCCTTCGACCTAGATTTCTTTTTTCGCTCGGCCCAGCGCAACTTCATCATCTCAGAGATCCGCTTGCGGGCGGCCGCGCTCATAGTGCGGCGCTTCCGGCCTCCGTAGTTACCGGAACCTGCTGGTCTTCCAGGTCCTCGGCCTGTCTTACCGCCCTCCAGCGCTCGGATGGCAGCATCAATCCGTTCACGTTCACTCCTGAGATCCGCAAGGATTTGTTGGATATCCATGTATCACCTTTCAGTTTTGATTGGCCAGCATTTTAGTGTATCGGCGAGAATTATAGTCTGATAGGCGATAATTGCATAGACTTAATGCGGAATTAATAGGTAGGATCAGTTGCGCGTCCGCAACTTGTCGACTGTCAGTCGTCCTGCCATGCGCATGGGATAATGATGAATCGATCGGGACGGAAGCTGGCAAGGCATCCGTCAAGCTGGGGCTCTCGACCGGTACACTAGACGTGTCTCTAGCAGCGGCTTAAATGCACAGGCAGGGAGGACGAGGTGGAACAAGAGCAGAGCTTCCATATGACCCCGGAGCAGTTCCGCCGATATGGAAAGCAGGTAGTGGACTGGGTGGCTGACTACTATGATCGTGTAGAGACGCTGCCCGTATTGTCGCGCGTCCATCCTGGAGAAGTGCGTGAGTCACTGCCCGCCGCCGCTCCTGCGCATGGCGAGCCATTCGAATCGCTGCTAAAGGACGTCTCGGAGGTCATTCTTCCAGGCGTAACTCACTGGCAGTCGCCCAACTTCTTTGCTTATTTTCCCGCAAATGCCTCTGGAGCAGCCATTTTGGGCGACCTAGTGTCGTCGGCGTTAGGAGTCCAGGGAATGCTTTGGGCCACCAGTCCTGCCTGCACAGAACTAGAGACCCAAGTGTTGGATTGGCTGGTACCAATGCTCGGACTGCCGGACAGGTTCTTGTCGTCGAGTGCCGGCGGCGGAGTAATTCAGGATACGGCGTCCAGCTCGGCGCTTTGTGCCATGTTGGCGGGGCGCGAGCGTGCTACTAAGTACACCACCAATCGTCAAGGCGCGAACGGCAAACTAGTGGCCTATACGTCGACACAGGCGCACTCTTCACTAGAGAAGGCGGCCATGATCGCCGGGATCGGACTAGACAACTTACGCCTGGTCGGAGTTGATGCAGAGTTTGCGATGAGCCCGGAATTGCTCTGCGATCAGATAGAAAAGGATCGTAAAGCGGGGCGAGTCCCTTTTTTTGTATGTGGGACCGTTGGGACAACCTCTTCGAATGCCATGGATCCTTTGCCGGCGATAGCTGCGATCTGCCGTGAGTACAACTTATGGTTCCACGTTGACGCTGCCATGTCGGGGACGGCGGCATTGTGTCCCGAGTTCAGGCGCTACCAGCAGGGTGTCGAGCTCGCCGACAGTTATTGCTTCAATCCGCACAAATGGATGTTTACCAACTTCGATTGCGATTGTTTTTACGTGGCTGACCGTAAGGCGCTGATCAATACTCTAAGCATCCTGCCTGAGTATTTACGGAACCAGGCCACAGAATCAGGTGCGGTGATTGACTATCGCGATTGGCAAGTCCCGCTCGGACGAAGGTTTCGATCTTTAAAGCTGTGGTTTGTCATCCGTCACTATGGCGTCGAAGGGCTGCAATTCCATGTTAGGCAGCACGTCGCGCTGGCACAGCAATTCGCCGGCTGGGTGCGGAACGACGATCGTTTTGAAGTTGTGGCACCCGCTCCGCTGAACCTGGTTTGCTTCCGTTACCGGGGCAGCGATGAGCAAAATCAGTTACTCATGGACCGGCTCAATCAAAGCGGCGATCTCTATCTTACGCACACTCGTTTGGCCGATCGGTTTGTTTTGCGATTCTGCGTCGGGCAAACGAACACGACCCTACGGCACGTGGAGCGTGCTTGGCAGCGTATTCGAGAAGAGGCGTCCCACTTCGAGCTGGATTCTCGATAACCTGACCCGCGCGGCTTCAATTTCAAACAATGTGTGGTTGGGAATAGTCCGCGGGGCGTTCATATAATAGCGTCAGTCGCACCATGACCTTGAATCTCGAGAGTATTTGCTGGGACGGACTGTTTCCGCGGATTGCCGCGAGCGGCAACGCCTCCGATTTCACCCGCACTCACGGCGGGGCGAACATCCTTGTCACCGGAGCAGGCGGGTCAATCGGTTCGGCTTTGGCGGAGACTCTCTACCCGTTGAATCCTCACAACCTGGTGCTGCTGGACTCGTCCGAACAGAACCTGTACCGGATCCACAGCAAACTTTCGTCGTTGTCGGGACGCGAGCGGCACGTACCTGTACTGGGATCGGTCGCGGATGAACGCTGCCTTCGCGACCTCTTTGAACGGTACCAGCCTGAAATCATTTATCACGCCGCAGCCCTCAAGCATGTTCCGCTCGGGGAGATGAATCCATTCGCCGTAGTTCAGAACAACGCGTTCGGAACTTCGACACTGGCAATGATGGCACGCCACTTCGTTGCGAAACGTCTCATCATGATCTCCACCGACAAGGCAGTGAACTCGCGCAGCATCATGGGTGCCTCAAAACGGTTGGCCGAGATTGTTCTGCTGGCAGCAGGAAGTGCAGAGACCCGCATGACTTCGATTCGTCTGGGAAACGTTCTTGCGTCAGAAGGCAGCGTCGTACCTCTGTTTCTGGAGCAGATCGCGCGAGGAGGCCCGCTTACTGTCACCGACCCCGAAGTGGACAGGTACTTCCTGACAATGGAGGAAACGGTACATCGCATACTGAACGCCTGCATTGCTTGTCCTGCCGGGGGTTCGGTGAGTGTTCCGGTGATGGGAGAGCCGGTAAAGATCGCTGCTCTGGCGCAATACCTGATTGAGCAGACTTCAGCGAATGGTGTAGGCATCACTTACACGGGTCTTCGTCCGGGCGACAAATTGCAGGAAGAATTCGTTGCCCAAGATGAGACGCTGTCGGGCTTGCCTGCCAACGGGATCCAGTGGATCATGAGTCCGCATCTCGCCGAAGCCGATCTCACGGTAGGCCTCGCCGAACTGAACGAAGCGATGGAAGAAATGAACATCGCTAAGCTCCTTGCGACGCTGACGCGATTGGTCCCCGAATACCAACCCAGCGCTCTCTTGCAACAGCAGGCGTCAGCCGGGGCGGCCCACTAGATGCAGCGCACAATTGCGGTAGTCACCACTTCGCGCGCCGACTACAGCCATCTCTACTGGCCGCTGCACGATCTCGCCCACCATCCGGAAGTGGACCTCAAGCTCATTGTCATGGGCCCACATTTGTCGCCGGAGTTTGGCCATACCATCCAGGAAATTGAGCGCGACGGCCTGCAAGTCGCCGCTCGGATCGAATGCCTGCTCAGTTCTGACACGGATGTTGGCATGGCGAAGACCATCGGAGTAGCTACTCTCAGCCTGGCAGATTGCCTCGGACAAATGCGTCCTGACCTGCTGCTGCTGATTGCCGACCGCTACGAGATGCTGGCGCCGGCCTCGGTCGCGTTGGCGTTGCGCATTCCCATCGCGCATATCGAGGGCGGAGAGATCAGCGAAGGCGCCATTGACGACGCCGTTCGCCACGCGCTCACCAAGATGAGCCACGTGCACTTCACCTCGACTTGCGCCGCGCGCGATCGAGTTATCGCCATGGGTGAAGAGGAGTGGCGGGTCCATCGTGCGGGCGCGCCCTCGATTGACCACCTGTCTCGCAACACACTGTATACGCGCGAACAACTTGAGAAACTGCTGCATACGGAACTGAAACGCCCGTTAACCGTGGTGGCGTATCACCCAGTCACCATCGCGCGCGACACCACCCGGGAAGCAGACGAACTCTTCGCCGCATTACAGGAAGTGTCCGGTCAGATTCTGTTCTGCTACCCCAATGCGGATGCGGGCAGCCGCGAATTGATCGAATGCACCCGGCAATTCGTAGAGCGCAATAGCGATGCACACATGTTCGTCAATCTCCCTGCGTTGACCTACTGGAGCCTTTTGCGCCACGCCGGCTTGATGATCGGCAATTCCAGCAGCGGCATCATGGAGACTCCGTCTTTCGCGCTCCCCACTGTAAACGTTGGCATGCGGCAACAGGGAAGAGAGCGCGCCCGCAACATTCTGGACGCTTCGCCTGAAAAAACGGACATCCTTGCCAAAGTTGAGCTCGCCCGCAGTGAATCCTTTCGCAATTCGCTACAGGGGATGCAAAATCCCTACGGCGATGGCCACGCGTCTGAGAAAATCGTGAACGTACTGACGTCGGTTCCGCTGGGAGAGCGTCTCCTGGTCAAGAAGGCACGCTAACCATTTCAGGCGGTACCAAAACAGTTCACCCGAATCGAATTCAACTCCAATCCAGTCCACCGGTAACGTAAGGTGGGCTACACTACTACTCCGGAGCCGGAATGGATCCCCGGATCATCGCCGTTTCAGGACCTCTCAAAGACCAGGTATTCCGTCTGGCGGACGGACGTGTCTCGGTAGGCCGGGATCCGTCGAACCGCGTGCCCGTGCGCGACGTCACCGTTTCCCGCCAGCACTGTGTTATCGAGATGCATGACGGGCGGGTAGAAGTCACCGACCTCGAGAGCCACAACGGCACCTTCGTCAACGGCATTCCCGTCAACAAGCGCACGCTCCAACATGGGGACGTCCTGCGTGTCGGGCAAAGTGAGCTGCTGTTTCTTACGGAGGCCACCGCCCCTGAATTGCCGCCCCGCGTTCTGTATAGCGATGAAACCACGACGGACATTCTGAAGACCGTCAAATTACATGATTCCCGCACAAAGTCTCCTTTGCCTCCGGAACTCGGGCGCATGGCCCGTGACCTGAATGCGCTGGTGAAAATCTCGCGCACCATCAACTCCACTCGCGATCCACAGGAGCTCCAGCGAAACCTGCTGGAATGCATCTTCGAGGTAGTTCCAGCAGACTTCGGAGCGATTCTGCTCATGGATCAAGCTGAGGAAGAACCCACTTCCATCTGTTCGTACGACCGTGAAGGGGGCGACTCCAAGCAGGTCTCCGTAAGCCGGGAACTGGTGCAGCGCACCCTGTGGGAGCAGTCTGCTGTTGTTGCCGAAGATGCTGGTAACTCGCAAACTGCGGGCAACGCCATGTGTGTGGCCCTCGTCGGAGTGCAACGAACTATCGGAGTCCTCTATCTGGTTTCCTCGGCTTCCGAACGCAAGTTTGAAGACGACCATGTGCACTTCCTGAACTCCGTGGCCGGCATCGCGGCCGTGACTCTCGAGAATGTGCTGGCACTCGAATCGCTGCGGGCCGAGAACCGGCGCTTGCGTGCGGAACTCGATCCCGATAGCGATATCGTCGGCGAGGGCAAATCCATGCGCCACCTCGCCGGCATGATTGCCAAGGTAGCGCTGGGCGATAGCACCGTGCTCATCCGCGGCGAGAGCGGGACTGGCAAAGAGCTCGTGGCGCGCGCCATCCATGCCAGCAGCGCTCGTTGCGACAAGCCTTTCGTGGCCATCAACTGCGCGGCCATCCCCGACACGCTGCTGGAGAGCGAACTCTTCGGTCACGAGAAAGGCTCGTTCACCGGAGCGATTGCCACCAAGAAAGGCAAGCTCGAGGTCGCCGAAGACGGGACCGTCTTGCTCGACGAAATCGCGGAAATGCCTCCGACCATGCAAGCCAAGTTGTTGCGCGTGCTGCAGCAGAAGGAGTTCGACCGTATCGGCGGCACACGCCCGATCAAGCTGCACGCTCGGGTGCTGGCAGCGACCAACAAAGACCTCGAAGCGGCGATCAAGAGCAGCGAATTTCGCCAGGACTTGTTCTACCGCTTGAATGTCGTTTCGGTCTCGGTCCCACCGTTGCGCAAGCGGCGCGAAGACATTCCCCTGCTGGCCATCTACTTCGCCACCCGCTATGCGCAAAAGTGCAATCGACCATTCAAGGGAATCACCGCGGCGGCGCGAGGCATGCTGCTCAACTACGACTGGCCGGGCAACGTCCGTGAGCTGGAGAACGCAATCGAGCACGCCATCGTGCTGGGCGCGTCCGACGAAATTCGACCGGAAGACCTGCCTGAGTCATTGCTGGAGCGGCAGGCTGACAAGCCGGCAGGAACCAAGTACCACTTCGCCATCAGCGAGCTGAAGAAGCGGCTGATTCGCGAGGCCCTTGCCGACGCCAAGGGTAGCTATACCGACGCGGCGAAGGCGCTGGGGGTCCATCCCAACTACCTGCACCGGCTCATCCGGAATCTGGAGATGAAAGACGAGCTGCGGGAGCAGGAGAGCGAATAGCTTCACCCGTTTAGCTCCTTCCAATCCAGAACCGCTTTGCCAGCGTGCTGTAGTCCGCTATAACACCCTACAATTTTTTTGTGCGCCCTCTTTGAAATCAGTGGGTTAGCGGTAATTTGTTCGCAAGCCATTGATAAATAGACTACTTATGCGTATCCATTAGTGGCCGTAGGACTTAAGTGCTAAAATCGGGGGGTTTTGCGAGCCGTCTTGTCATACTTGTCATACAAGTCATACTGGCAGTTTGTCATACAAGTATGACAACATTCTCGTCTTGTAAAGGTTGCGAACCGCCAAAACGTCGCTCGGCTGGGACCGGATTTCGGGAATTGTCAAAGAGCCGTAATGGTTCGCAGCCGGTGCGCGAACGGGCAGAGACACCAATCCCTTGCCTCAGGTTACCTTTTTTACAAGCGGGAGAGGTGTGGCGAAAGGACGCAGGACACATTGCGCTGTGATAAGCGGAGTGCGCGCTCGGGCTCCCGGCAGTTTCGGCATAAACTGGTGGTCATGAAGTACGCGAACATCGGGACCGTACTCATATTGTTGGTTACAGTTACGTCCCCAGGGACCAGCCAAGCGCAAGAGGCTGCTCGCGCTTCTGAATCACGGGACCCATCCTGCCCGCCCCCCGGTACAGGCGCTGGTCAGTCAATCGCCTTCGACCCCTGTAGGTACTTGAGGGTTCCGAGACCAGGATTTCCAGCTCCGAAAGCCCGGTTCGCGCCTAACCCCGAGTATCCCGAACTCGCAAGACAAAGTGGGATATGGGGAGTCGTTGTCCTGGCAGTAGCAATCAATAGCAAGGGGACGGTGGACGCGGTCAGGCTAGCGCGCTCCTTGAAGCCGGAGTTTGACCAGAGCGCAATTGCTGCGGTCGGGCGGTGGGAGTTCGTTCCCGCGATGAAAGACGGCCACACGGTAGCTGTGCAAATGCAGGTGGAAGTGACCTTTAAACCGGAATGAATCGGCAAAGACTTTCCGACGATTGCCATCATTTCGTGACGCGATTTGCAAATGGCGAGTAGCTGTGTTGCCGGATTGTTACGCGCTTCGTCATCCAGGGAAACTGCCGCCTATTAGTTCTTTCCTAGTATTGATCGTCGTTTTTATCTCCCTATAATCGC
>CAVVNW010000025.1:0-17687 GCA_963749635.1 uncultured Acidobacteriaceae bacterium | reverse complement strand
CACGTTGCCCGCAATCAAATCGATCTCGGGAAACTTCGCCTTCACCTGCTTGATGGCGTCAATTACGCGCGTGGTGTGGCCGTGCGCACTGTCGATCGCCAGCAGATCAGCCTTGGCCTTCACCATCTCCGCGGCGCGTTCCAGGAAGTCACCGGTGGCGCCAATTGCCGCGCCCACACGCAGACGTCCCTTGTCGTCTTTCGCAGCGTTCGGATACTTCAGCCGCTTCTGAATGTCTTTGACGGTGATGAGTCCCTTGAGCTGATATTGGTCGTCCACGACAAGCAGCTTTTCGACTCGGTGCTGGTGAAGGATGGCCTCTGCCTCGTCCAGTGTCGTGCCCACAGGAACGGTGATGAGATTCTTCTTCGTCATCACCTCGCTGATTGGAATGTCGGTGCGGGTCTCGAAGCGCAAATCGCGATTGGTCAGGATGCCGACCAGCTTATTGTCCTTGGTGGTGACGGGCACGCCGGAAATGCGATAGTGTCGCATCACCTCAAGGGCATCTGAGATCTTTTTGTCCGGCGACATGGTGATGGGATCGACAATCATGCCGCTCTCCGACCGCTTCACCTTGTCGACTTCGGTGGTCTGTTGCTCAATGGTCAGGTTGCGGTGGATGATCCCGAGTCCGCCCTGTTGCGCCATTGCAATCGCCATGCGTGACTCGGTCACGGTATCCATGGCGGCGCTGATCAGCGGAATCTGGAGCTGGATGTTGCGGGTCAGACGGGTTGAAGTATCGGCCGCAGCCGGAACGACGTCCGACTTGGCAGGCAATAGCAACACGTCATCGAAGGTAAGTGCTTCAGGAACAGGAAAATGAATCATGGCATTGGGTCCGGGGAAGGATAATGCTTCATTGTAGAGACGGCTGGAAGGTTAGGCAAACGCCGTAAGTGATACAAAGGTAACATCCTGGAGACGGCCCGCTGCGCGGTCCTGACGACCGCCACTGGCCCCTGTCCCGCCCGTTGAAATTCGGGCATTTCGGGCGTATAGTTTAGGAGGTAGCGCTGTGTGTTAGCGGTATCGCCACCTCCGGCAGTGTGGCGGGACCCCAGCGTACTTGGCGAAGCACACCGGTGGGCGAGAGCCCACTTTATTATTCCACCCTTCAATCCGCTGGTCTTTGGCGAGTCCAGGCGGCTCAGACAGCCGGTCGGGTGGGTTGCGCTTAATCGCCGATTCGGGAATTGCGACGGAAAATGGCGGCTGGTTTAGACAAGATTCACGAGATTGCCGAGCGGGTGGCGCAGTCCCGCGGCTTGGAAGTGGTTGAGGTGGAGTTGCTGGGCGGCGGCAAGGCGCGCACGCTGCGCATCTTCATCGATAAGCCGGAAGGCGTGACCCATGAGGATTGCGCGAACTTCAGCCGCGAAGTGGGAACGATTTTTGACGTTGAAGACGCGGTACCTGGCTCGACGTATACGCTGGAAGTTTCGTCGCCGGGGCTGGACCGCAAATTGTCGAAGGCGGCGGATTTCGAGCGCTTTACCGGCAGCCTGGTGAAGTTGATGACTCGAGATCCGGTGAACGGCAACCGGCATTTTGAGGGGCGGCTGGAATCGTTTCATGACGGCCGGCTGAACCTGGAACTGACCGGCCGCAAGAAGAGCAAGAAGCACGAAGGCGTCGAGGCGGGGGCCAAGGTTGAGATCGACCTGGCGAATGTGGAGAAAGCCAACCTCGTGCCTGAGTTTTAGTTTCACAAGTCGGTAACAGATTACGAGTTTCCGAATAAGGTGGCAGGTGTTATGGCAAGTGAACTGTACAACGTGATCGACGCTCTGAGCCGTGAGAAGGGCATCAATCCGGAGATCGTCGTCAGCGCGGTGGAAGATGCCATCGTGGTTGCCACCCGAAAGTACTACAAGACTCAGGAGAACCTGCGCGCCGAGTTGGACAAGGAAACCGGCCATATCCGGGCTTATGCGGTGCGCACCATCGTAGAGAACTCGGACCTGGTCGAAGACCCGAACGCTCAGATTTCCCTCGACGACGCGAAGCGTGTCGATCCGGCGGCGGAAGTCGGCGGCGAGTTGCGCACCGAAAAGCCGACCGAGGTCCTAGGACGAATTGCCGCGCAGTTGGCCAAGCAAGTCATCTTCCAGAAGGTGCGCGAGGCGGAACGCGACACGATTTACAACGAATACATTGGCCGCGTCAACGAGATCATCAACGCCACCGTGAAGCGCGTCGAGGGTCAGGACGTAATTATTGACTTGGGCAAAGCGGAAGCCCGCGTGCCGAAAAAAGAACAGTCGCGGCTGGAGTCGTTTTCCCCCGGCGAGCGCATTCGCGTGATGATTATTCGCGTGGAAAAGGCATCCAAGGGCCCGCAGGTCATCGCATCGCGTGCGGTGCCGGAACTGGTGTCGCACCTGTTCCAGACGGAAGTGCCGGAAATCTACGACAACACTGTGGTGATTCGTGCGATTGCTCGCGAAGCCGGCGAGCGTACCAAGATCGCCGTCATGTCGAAGGACAAGGACGTCGATCCGGTGGGCGCGTGCGTCGGCATGAAGGGAATGCGCGTGCAGTCGATCATCCGCGAGTTGCGCGGCGAAAAGATCGACATCATCGAGTATCACGAGGATCCGGTGACCTTCGCTGAGAAAGCATTGCAGCCGGCGAAGGTCAGCCGCGTGACCGTCCTCGAAGGCCACGAGAAGCACCTGGAAGTCATCGTGGATGACAGCCAGTTGTCACTGGCGATCGGCAAGAAAGGACAGAACGTCCGCCTTGCGGCCAAACTGCTGGGTTGGAAGATCGACATTAAGAGCGAGGAAGAGAAGCGCCAGGAAGTGGAGGCGCAAATGTCGCAAGTGATGACGCAGGTGTCGACGCCGCTCGAGATCGTGCCCGAACTGGAGCCCGGCATTATCGAGAAGCTGTTGGCAGCGGGCATCACGACCGTCGAACAGGTTGCCGACATGACGCCTGAGCAACTGGAAGAGATCCCGGGCGTTGGGCCGAAGACGGTGGAGAAGATCAGCATCGCGGTCAATAACTACTTCTCCAGCCTTGACGCGGCTGCCGCTGCGCCGGTCGAAGAAGAAGCTGCCGTGGCGGACGCCGAAGTTGCCGAACCCGCCGCTGTCGCCCAGGGCGACGAGGCCGTTGCTTCGGAGGAATCGGCCGGAGAGGAAGGCGGCGCAGACGAAGTAACCGCAGAAGAAAGTGCAGAGGCCCTGGCAGACGCGGAAGGCGAAGTGCCTGACGAGGAAATTCAGTCGGGCGACTTGTCCGGGCTGTCGACCGACGAGGAAGCGTCGAATGAGTCTGTCGAAGAGTTGGTTGACGAAGGGCAGTATTTCGAAGCAGAGGTCGTGGACGGAGTGGAGAACGCTCCGCCGGCTGATGTAGCTGAAGTCCACACCCACGAGCGGCCACAAGTCGAAGGCGAGAGCGTTCCGGACGAAGAGTTGCCCGGCGAGCAACGCTAGCAATTGCGAATCGATAAGCCACTACTTGAGGATGCTATGAACGCGTAGGCGCACCGGACAATACGGAGGAAATAGGGCGGAATGCAGCAAAAGGTTCGAATTAACGACCTGGCGAGGGAACTCGAGGTCAAAAGCAAGGTGATTCTGGATCTACTGATCAAGGTCGGGGTCACTGAAAAGAAGACGCACTCCAGCTCCATCGAAGTGGATGAGGCGGAGCGCGTCAAGAAGTTCTATGCCGAGCACGGTGAGCCCAGCAGCAGTTCCAGCCGAGCCTCACGCGCGCACGCGGAAGAGTTCAAGCCCAAGATCGATCTCTCGCACATCTCCAAGCCAGGAGACGTACTGAAGGCGATCACGCAGAAGGCCGCGCAACCCGCCGCTCCTCCGCGGCCCGCTGCCCCGGTTTCCACCATGCCGCCGCGCGTGAGCGTGGCTCCGCCGTCAGCCGTGCCTGCGCGTCCGCCCAGTACGGTAGCCAAGCCGGCTGCCGCAGCTGCCAGTGCAGCGCCGGTCGCCCCGGTTGAGACGCCTAAGCCCGCACCGCGCTTCATCACTCCTCAATCTGTCGCGCGTCCGCCGGCCACAGTGGTCATTCCACCGGCGAAAGTGCCGGTCGTGACGCCTGCGGCGACGGTCGCTGCGCCGCCCTTCAAAGAAGCACCCAAGCCAATCGAACCCCAGGTCGAAGTGCAGGCTCCTGCCGCGGTTGAGGCGAAGCCTGCAGTTACGGAGCCGCGAGTGGAAGCACCTGTTATGGAAGCCGCGGTTCCGACCCTGGCAGAAACCGATACAACTGGCGGAGTGGCTTCAGCGGCTGGACCGCAAGCGCCTCCCCCAGTTGCCGCCAAGCCGATGCCTCCGCAGCGGCCCGCACCGCCGCCGCGCCGCCTGATTGTTCCGCAGACTGGGCCTCGGCCCGTTTACGCGGCGCCTCCGCGACCAGCCGCAACAGCCCAGCCGCCGCGCACCGTCATGCCAGAGCGTGGCAAGCCAATCTTTCAGCGCCCGCGTCCGCCTGTTCCCGGCCAATTTCAGGGACAGGGCCAGGGACAGGGACCCGCGGGAGCAATGCGACCGCCAGCGCGTCCTGGTGAGCGCCGTGGTCCGCATCCGACGCGCTCCGGCGCGCCCGGCATGCGTCCGCCGTTCGGCGCAGGAGCCGGAGCAGGTGCCGCTCCGCCGCCGCCCACTGGGCGTCCCATGGGTCGTCCGGCACGGCCCGGTCAGCGATATATACCGCGTGGGGTAAAAGAAGGCCCGATGAAGGGCTTTACGCCGCCGCCGCGCTTGTCGCTGTCGAGCGAGCCTCTGCCCATCACGCGCGCCATCACGATTCCCGAAGGCGTCAGCGTGAAGGACTTGGCTGAGAAGCTCGAAATCCGCGCCAAGGACTTGATCGCTCGTCTGTTGGCTCGAGGCGTTTTCGCCACCGTCAACCAGACGCTCGATTCCGAGCTGGCCACTGAGATGGCGCGCCATTTCGGAGCTACCACCGACGTTATTACTTTCGAAGAGCAGTTGGCGAAAGACACCTCTCCCTCCGAAGGCGCAGGGGAAGAAGGAACGGCGCAGGCTGTGACTCGTCCGCCCGTGGTCACCATCATGGGCCACGTTGACCACGGCAAGACCAGCTTGCTCGACGCGATTCGCCAGACCAGCGTCGCTGAAGGCGAAGCCGGTGGAATCACGCAGCATATCGGCGCTTACAAGGTGGCGATCACAGACACGAATTCGCCAGCCTATGGCCGCGAGATCGTTTTCCTCGACACCCCGGGTCACGAAGCCTTCACCCGTATGCGTGCCCGCGGATCGAAAGTCACCGACATCGTCGTGCTCGTGGTCGCCGCTGATGACGGCGTGATGCCGCAGACTCTGGAAGCTATCGATCACGCGAAGGCGGCCAACGTGCCGATCATCGTCGCGGTTAACAAGATCGATAAACCGGATGCTCTCCCTGATCGCGTGAAGAAACAATTGGCCGACCGCGGCCTCATGCCCGAAGACTGGGGGGGCAGCACGGTTTTCGTCGACGTTTCCGCCAAGCAGAAGACCAACCTGAACCTGCTGATGGAAATGATCTGCCTGGTTGCCGACCTGCAAGATCTGAAGGCGGTGCCAGACCGTCCGGCGAGCGGCACGGTGCTGGAAGCCAAACTGGATCGTGGGCGCGGTCCGGTGGCAACCGTGTTGATTCAGAATGGAACGCTCCACGCAGGCGACAATTTCGTCGTCGGCAACGTATTCGGTAAAGTCCGTGCCATGTTCAACGACCGCGGAGCAGCCCTCGAGACTGCGCCGCCCTCAACCCCAGTCGAAGTGCTTGGACTCGACGGATTGCCGCAAGCCGGCGATCAATTGGTGGCGGTCGTGGATCGTGAAAAGGCCCGCGATATTTCGGAATACCGTGAAGGCCGAGCGCGCGAAGCGCAACTGGCCAAGAGTTCGCGGGTGTCGCTCGAAGGACTCGCGGAGCAAATTAAGTTGTCCGGCCAGAAAGATCTGCCGATCATCCTCAAAGGCGACGTGGGTGGCTCGGTCGAAGTGCTGACCGACTTGCTCGGCAAGTTGTCCAACGAGAAGGTGAAGATCACCATCGTGCGCACCGGCGTTGGCGCCATCACCGAGTCCGACGTGCTACTGGCGTCGGCGTCAAACGCGGTCATCATCGGATTCAATGTTCGCCCCGAGCGCAAGGCGCAGGAACTGGCCGAGCAGGAAAAGGTGGACATCCGTCTGCACTCGATCATCTACGAGTTGCAGGACGAAATGAAGCGCGCCATGACCGGACTGCTCGAACCCATCATCAAGGAAACCTATCTGGGCCGGGCGGAAGTGAAAGATATTTTCCGCATTCCGAAGGTCGGCACCATCGCCGGTTGCCAGGTAGTCGATGGTGTAATCAAGCGCGACTCCGATGTACGCCTGCTGCGCGATAACGTCGTCGTGTTCAAGGGCAAGGTCGGATCGCTGCGGCGCTTCAAAGACGATGCCAAGGAAGTGACCAATGGCATGGAGTGCGGCATCGGCATCGCCAACTACGGCGACATCAAAAACGGAGATGTGATCGAAGCGTTTACCGTCGAGAAAGTGGCAGCGGAAGCCTTCGTATAAAACAGTGTTGCGTGGGCCCGACTTTACAGGCTGCTGAAAAAGTCGCTTTCGATCGAGGTTTTGAAGGGGCACGGCTTCAGCCGTGCCGTAGAGGCCTTTATTTTTGTTATCCCTCGCGGGCTTCAGCCCGCGAGGGATCGTAAGGATTACGGATCGCAGGAAGTCCCGGGAACTGTTCCTCGCCGCGCGAGGTACAATTTCCGGGACTTCGTGTAACCGGACGACTCTATGATCGCGCACCTCACCCTCGAGATCCGCATCGAAGGCGCGCACTCGCTGAAGGACAAGCGGCAGGTTGTCCGCAGCGTCAAAGACGGCCTACGCACGCGCTTTAACGTTGCTGTGGCGGAAATCGATCCCACCGACGCCTGGCAGCGCGCCACATTGGGCGTCGTCAGCATCTCATCGTCACGCGACTATCTGGACGGCCTGATGCGCAACGTCGAGCGCTTCGCCGTGCGGGCGGCCAACAACAGCGGGGGCGAAGTCACTGACTCGTTCCTCGACTTCCTCAATGAAGCCGAATTCGGCGACCAACTTACCGGGGAACCGTGATCGTTATCACCGCCAGCTTGACAGAGTAGCGTATCCTCTAACGTTCAGCTTTTTGCGGCGTCGAGTGGGAGCGATGGAGAACCGAACCCAGAAATATATGCGGGCACGACGCAGCGAAGCTCTGCGCGAGGAAATCACCACGCTTGTCGAAGGTGAGCTGGAAGACCCGCGAATTGGGCTGGTGACCGTGAACGAAGTGGTGTTGGCGACCGATGGTAAGGTCGCACGCGTGTTCATCGAGGTCGCAGGCAGCGATGAAGAAGTCGAGGAAAGCCTCGAAGGGCTGAATGCGTCGCGCGGGTTTATCCGTCACGCGCTGACGGCGAACCTGGGCCTGCGCCACGCTCCCGAACTTTTGTTCATCCTCGACCGCCGGGACGAGCACGGTAGCCGTGTGGAAGAGCTGTTGCAGCGCATCGAGAAGCGGAAACACAAGAGTTGATCTGGGACCAAAGGGGATGCTCGAAGAAGTCCTCAATCAGATAGGGAGAAGGCAGAAGTTTATCCTTACCTCGCATGCTCGGCCCGACGGAGACGCCGTCGGTTCGGCACTCGCCTGCTGCCAGATTTTGCGTAGCATGGGCAAGCAGGCCGACGTCGTATTGAGCGATGGCGTTCCCGGCATCTATCGGCCGCTGCCCTACGCGGATTCCGTACTGCTCGATATAGAGCAAGCTCCCCAGGCAGAAGCGGCTATCATTCTCGAATGCGACGGCCTCGCTCGCACACGTCTTGCAGGATTGGAGCGCCACTACCTCATCAACATCGACCATCACGCGACCGCCCGTCCCTTTGCCGACGTCAACTGGATCGACCCTAACGCCTGCGCTACCGCTGAGATGATTTTCCGGTTGGCGCGCGAAGCAGGTGTAAAGATCTCGCCCGAAGTTGCGACATGCTTGTACACTGCGGTCCTTACCGACACGGGCTCGTTCTGCTTTACTGGGACCACCGAACGGACCTTTGCGCTGGCGCAGGAACTGGTGCGCTGCGGCGCCGATCCGGTCGCAATTGCGCATAACGTGTACTTTTCCACGCAGCTCTCGAAAATGCGATTGCTGGGAGCGGCGCTGAGCACGCTGCACCGCGATGGCAGTCTCGCCTGGATGCACGTGAGCCATCGCACCATGGAGCGCCTCGAATCACAGGAAGAAGACTGCGAAGGGTTGGTCAACTACGCGCTGGCCGTGCAGGGAATTGAGGTTGCCCTCTTTTTCCGCGAGCAGCCCGATGGACGCTTCCGCGTGAGTCTGCGCAGCAAGGGTGCGGTCAACGTGGCCACGGTGGCCGAGAACTTCGGTGGCGGCGGACACGAATGCGCCAGCGGTTGCGCCATCGACGGTCCCTTGTCCGTGGCAACCGAGCGTATGATCGCCCAGTTACGGATTCGCGGATACGAAAGCCGCGGTCATCAAGACTGCGGTCATCAAGACAAGGTGCAATAGCCATCGCGCGCGCTCTCACCAAGAAGAAAGATTCGAAGGCGTTCGACGACCGCGCCCGCCGCTCCACCGACATTCTGGCGCTGATTGCCTTCTGCGGATTCCTGTTCTTTGCCGGCCTTCAGGTCATCGGCCTCGTCGGCGCCGACGAGCCTCGCTACGCACAAGTCGCGCGCGAGATGATGCTGCGCCACGACTGGGTGACTCCTGTGCTTTTCGGCCAACCGTGGCTGGAGAAACCTCCGCTGCTCTACTGGGGAATAATGCTGGCGTACAAAGTGACGGGCAATGTCACCGGATATGCTGCGCGGCTGCCTTCGGCCATGCTCTGCACTGTGATGATCTTCTTCATCTACGTGTGGGCGCGCCGTTTTCGCCGCGGCATGCAACTGGATGCGGCGCTAATCACGGCGGCAGCAGCCATCGTGATTGGCTTCGCGCGCGGTGCCAGCACCGACATGCCGTTGACCGCCACCTTTACCATCGCCATGCTGTCGTGGTGGGGTTGGTATGAATCGCGGAACCGCGCATGGTTGTTGGCGTTCTACGCATTCGCCGGTCTAGCCACGCTGGCCAAGGGACCAGTCGCAGTTTTCCTCGCGGGACTGATCATCGTGGTCTTTGCCGCATTGCGGCGCGATTGGCGGCTGGTGTTGCGCACGCTGTGGCTTCCCGGAATCATGCTGTACCTCGCTGTCGTGCTGCCGTGGTTCATCGCCGTGCAGCGCGCCAATCCGGACTTTTTCCGCGTCTTCATTCTCGAACATAACCTGGCGCGGTTTGCGACCGACGTCTATCGCCACAAACAGCCGTTCTGGTACTACATTCCGGTCGCGCTTCTTGGCTTGGTGCCGTGGACCGTATTCGCCATCACCGCCTTGGTCGATGCCGTCCGTGATTGGCGCTACTCCGTCGCCGAGCCGCAGGGCAAGGAAGACCTGCGAACGTATCTGGCGCTATGGTTCCTGCTGCCCATCGTGTTCTTTTCGCTCTCGCAGTCGAAATTGCCTGGATACATTCTGCCCGCGATTCCCGCGGCGACAATCCTGCTCGCCGATTTCGTTCTCCGGCGCGAAAAAGAAGGCGACAAGCCCAGCCTGTGGCTGGCCATCACGCACGCAGTGCTGTGTGCCGCGCTGCCGGTTGCGGCCTTGGTCGCCCCGTTCAGGCTGCTGCATCAGCCGCTTACCAAGCCGGCGATTATCGTTGCGGTTACGCTGGCGATCATCACGGTGCTGGCCTTGCTGGTGAGCCTGCGCGTCCAAGGATATCGGGTGCTGCGCTTCACCACGCTGGTTCCGCTGCTCATCGCCTTTGCGCTGGTGCTGAAGGGAACTGCGCCGATCATTGACGTGCTGCAATCGGCGCGGCCAGTGCAGATCACACTCAGCGAAACGGTAATGGGCGAGATTCCGACCGTCGCAGTCTATGACGTGCCGCGCAGCGTTGAGTACGGTCTCGAGTTCTACCGCAACCGCAAGGTCTCGAGCTACGAGCGCAACGAAATTCCCGAGGGCGATCACCTCGTGGTCGCGGCTGCGGGTTCACAAACCGAGCTGGAATATCGCCTCAAGGGCCGTCGCGTAACGCGCATCGGCGGCTTCGCGCCCCAGCGCCTCGACTTCTACGTGGTGTCGAGCGGCGCTTCCGAACAGCCGAAGCCATAGTGACCAGCAATATTCCGGGGTTTGCCTCGCGCGCCGTGGCCGCAATAGACTGACTCAGCACCAATATTGACTGCCTCGTTCTGCTTGAGCAATCGATGTCAGGGTGCGCACAGGCATGGCGGTACGCAATCCAATTCGGCCGGCGATGGGATCGGCGGAGATCCTCGACCTGAGACACTTCGCGTCCGCCGACCTGCGCCCACTGCTCGAAGAGGAAGTCGGGTTGTGGGGCGAGATGCTGGCGTGGGATTACCGCAGTTCGTCGGAGATGATCCTGCGCTATGTCGATGCCAAGATCTTGCCGGGCTATGCGGCGGTGGAGCGTGGCAGCCTGGTCGGTTACGCGTTCTTTGTTTACGAGGGCAGCAAGGGCGTCATCGGCGACCTGTTCGTGTCGCAGCGGCGGACGGACGTGCGCGCGGTCGAGGTGCGGCTGCTCGATCACGTTGTCGAAACCCTGCAACAGTCGCCGGGCGTGCATCGTGTCGAGGCCCAATTGTTGGCGCATGACACGGGAGAGTTGGCCGAGCCGTTCCTAAGCACAGGTTTCGAGCGCTTCCATCGTCTGTTTCTGGCGCTGGATTTGCGTGGTCCCAAGAAAGTGAAGATGGCGTCTGCGCGTCCACTCAACGAGGTCCACATCCGCCGGTGGATGGAGCAGGACTACCAGCCCGCGGCCGGAATCATTACCGCTTCGTATCGCGCGCACATCGACTCGGAGATCAACGACCAGTACCGCACCACCGCCGGCTCGATGCGTTTCCTGAACAACATCGTGCGCTTCCCGGGCTGTGGAGTGTTTGATCAGGAGGCGTCGTTCGTGGCCGTGCATCAGCCGACGAATTCGCTGATCGGCCTGATTCTGTGCTCAAGAGTGCGCGACGACGTAGGACATGTGACGCAGGTTTGCCTGGTGCCCGAGCATCGTGGCGAAGGCATCGGCGAGGCGCTAATGGCGGCAACCTGTGGCGCGCTGAGTGCTCGCAAGTTCAGCCTGCTAACGCTGACGGTGACGGAAGCGAACCGGCGGGCCGTCGATTTGTATCGCAAGCTGGGGTTCGAGACCCGGCGCGTCTTCGATGCGTTCGTGTGGGAAGGGTAGAAGAAGTGGATAGTGGTCAGTGATAGTGGATAGTTAAGACCGATTCCTTCCACGACTAGCCACTATCCACTGACCACTATCCACTATCTTAGCGTTTGATCAGCCACATCGCCCACGAAGCCACGATCACTCCACCGACGAAAAGAGCGAAGCAATAGGCGCCGTAGCGCAGCATTTCGCGGGTGTTGTTGCGCTGGGTGATGCCGAACACCGTGGAGGCGCAGGCGGCGAAAACAACGGCAGCAGTGAAGTGCGAAAGTGCGAAGGTCATTGTTTTTTGCCGATCGCGATGTGGTAGGCGTCCACCGCGGAGATAATGTTAAGCAATCCTGCGACGACGATGTACTTGGTACCGTAGTCAGCAACGGCGCGAGTGATGTTGCCGGCGCCCCAATCCATGGCACGGGCGATAAAGTAAAGCAGCCCGGAGCCGATGTCGCCTACAAATCCCAAAATGTCGAGCAGATCGCCGGTATTGAAGCCGTACACCTTGCCCTGCATGCCGAGCCCGGCAAAGAACATGATGAAGACGGCGAGCATCAGCAGAAGCCCGCGAATCCAGCGGCGCTGAATGAAGTGGCCGAGTCCGGGAAGCAGCCATCCGGCAAGCGGGGCAATGATTGCCATGGAACCAGTCGCGGCCACGTCGCTCTTAGTGGCACGCGCGCTGGCGGTTGTGTTTTGTACATTCGCCATCAGATGAGCACCAACTCGTTCTGGATCCGCCCGGTGACTTCGGCCTTGCCGTTGCGGATCATCATATCGATTTCGCTGCGTACGCCGAACTCCGGGAAATAAACACCCGGCTCGACTGAAAAGCAGGTGTTGGGCAGAATCAGCCGGTCGTCTTTGGTTTCGAGATTGTCGAGGTTGGCGCCGTTGCCGTGAATCTCGGAAGTGATGGAGTGTCCGGTACGATGAAAGATCTGCGGACCATATCCCTTGCTGACGATGTAATCATGTACCGCCTGATCGACTTCCCATCCGCGAATGCTGCTGCCCGCGTCGAATGCCTCTTTCACCTTGCGAATGCCAACGTCGCGCGCGTCGCGCACGATGGTGAAGATTTCGCGCTGCTTGTCGCTGGGTGTGCCGATCACGCCTGTCCAGGTGATGTCATAAAACACCGAGTCCGGCTCGTTGCATTTGGCCCAGATGTCGAGCAGGATGAAATCTCCCTGCTTGATTGGCGCTGATGCCGCCGCAGTCGGCTCGTAGTGCGGGTCACCGCTGTTGGCGTTCACGCTTACGTTCGGTGGATCGCAGGTGATGAGGTCTTCGCGGCGGAAGGCGTCCATGATCCACTGCTGAATTTCGAATTCGTGCGTGCCGCCATTGCGCGCGCGACGGCCGATTTCCTGGAAGGCTCCTGCGGTGATGTCGTCAACTTTCTTCTGTGCCTTGTAGTGCGAGGCGATTTGCGACTCGGTCAGCGTGGCCTCAAAACGCGCAACAAGGTTGGCCGAGGTCTCGATCTGCTTGCCAAATCCGCGCACCAGTTCCAACATGCCCGCGTCCACCAGTGAGATGTAGGGGATCTGGTTGTTGGGCGAATACTGCATGACCACTTTGCTGTAGGGCTTCACCATCGTTTCGAGATTCGCCCACAGCTCTTCCCATGCCGAGTACTCCAGCTTGCGGCCGGGTAGCGAGTCGAGATGGTGGCTCTCGATGCGATGCACCAGCTTCACGGGTTCGCCGTTGGCGGGAATGATGTAGAACCAGCGCCGTGTTGTAAGGCGGTCGGGAGGCAGTCCCAGCACGCCGTAGGCAATGGGATCGCGATGATGATGGTCGTAAAACAGCCACGCTTCGTGGCCGCCGTCGCGCAGGGCGGCCTGAATTTCGGTGAGGTTCATGCGTTCTCCATTGTAAACGAGAGCGGCCTATTTGCTGCGTTTGCCCAGCACGCGCTCGCGGGTCGCTGGCGGCAGCGTCTCGCAGGCGGTTCGCAGGACTAATCGTGGCGTGCGCTCACGAATGGTCATCAGATAGGTGACAGTTTGCTTGGGATTGGCTTTCGCGGCTTCGCGCAGCAGCCAGCCAAGGCCTTTTTTCACGATGTCGTCATTGCTGCTTAACAGCAGTTCCGAGATGCCTTGTATGTGGTCGAAGTTCTTGTGCTGGCGCGTGCTGTGAATCAGGCTGACGGCGGCAGCGCGCTGATGCCAGCTGCTTTTCTTTCTTGCCCAGCGGGGAAGACGCTGCAGGTATGCATCGTCGACGGCGACCATCGGTCCGACTAGGTAGTGCACCAGAGCGTCGTGGTCGGCCCAGGAAGCGACGCGGTCGAGCCAGCTTTCGAACAGCTTGAATTCGCTGCGGCCGAATTCAGCAGTCATGCCTTCGAGCAGCATCACGGCGAAGGCTTTCTCTTCCAGCACCTCGCCAGCGAACAACTGATCGGCCACCTGCAATAAGTAGGGCAGACCATGTTCGGCGAGGATGGCTCGGCGGAAACGTTTGGCGACTTTACGCAGTTCGGCCGTGTACCATCCGCGCGACTTCACCTCGTGCTTGAAGAAGTGCTGCACTTCTTCGGTGTGCGGAGCCGAGCCGCCGTTCTTCAGGACTGTGCGAATGTGGGAGGCGATGTATGACGGTGGCTTGCCCATCAGCTCTATCCTAAGCCTTCCCGAGGGCTATCCAAGTGGATAGCCTCTTTTCCGAGGACTGCGAAATGCGAATCGGGTCGTTTGAAGCGTGGTCATCGGTCAATCCGTCGCGAGTTCAAAGAGTTGCGCGCTCGGATGGCGAGAGATGCCCGACACAAAGGCGTTTGGTACGCCTCGTGCACCCGATGAGGCAGCGGCCCTCACTTAGAGAGGTGCGGCGCACAAGAGGATTTGCCATGAACGACCTTGACGTAATTGAACAGAAAGCGCGAGCGTGGATGGAGCAGGCGGAAGACCTGGATAGCCTCGCCAAAGCTGCCGCAGTGCTCCACGAGGTGGACCAGCAGAGGAAACTGCGCATGGAGTTGGAAAGCGCCGGTTCCCAGGCCGAAAAGGCTGTAGCGGAGCGCAGACAGAGTGCGATCCGGTTCTGGTCGGCGACACTGCTGCCGGCGTTCGCATTTCTGGTGACGGCCCTCACGTTCCTGTGGCAGATCGAGCAAGGCAAAGAAACTGCCCGAGCGCAGGCGGACTCGCAGTGGAGGTCAGCGGTCGAGAAGATCGGTCCTATCGCGCAGCCGGCGGCCGTTGGAGCCTTGGAAATGAAGAGCTTCTTTGCCTCCGATTATGCGAAGGAATCGCGTCCCGTCGCCGCCGCACTCCTCGTGTCCGTGGATGATCCCAGCATCTTTGACGACGTTTACTTCGACCTTGTGAAGGACACGACGCAACAAAATGATTGGGATCTCATTGCTCTGGCCAGGGCTTTGACTTCCCGGCTCAAGGCTAAACGCGACAGTTGCATTGCGGCCCGGGCGAAAGACCGCACGCTGGCTGATCCCTCACTGGGGCACTTCCTCGATGCCCCGCAGGACTTTTGTGACGATCAGTCCGATCTGGACAAAATCGATGCGGACATGCAAAAGCTGGATAGCGTCAGTGAAGGGCTAATTACGCTATGGAGAAATCCAACGCGCAAGATGAAACCCGGCGGTGAAGACCTGGAGGCGATAGCATTTCTCAACGGAAACTATGACGGGCTGGATTTTCGGCGAGCCTCGCTAAGCGGTTCAGGTTTTTACGGCCAATGCAGTCTGGAAGATGCCTCTTTCGACACCAAAACATCGCTGAACCATTGCAGTGGAGGAAATTCGACGAGCATCGTGGCTGCTGCTACTCCATAATTCAAGAATGCCACTAGTCAGTTGCTGGTTGCGTGGGCACAGCCGTCCCGTTCGGCATCATCACCCGGTCGTACACCCACAACAGTCCCGCGGTCAGCACGCCGACAGCGACAATGATCCACCACATCCCTGAGGGTTCGTGCTTGACCTCGCCGTAGTGGTGAAGCAGATAGCCGCCGAACTTTCCGCCGATGAGCGACCCGATCCCGAGCGGCACAAACGCGAATCCCATATAGGTGCCCTGCTGCCCCGACGGCGCAAGGCGCGAAACGTACTCGTAATAGCGCGGCGACATGATGATTTCGCCGAGGGCGATGGTGATAAGCGTCAGCACTGCGCCCAGTCCGGTCGGGATGAAAATCAGCACGATCCAGCCGAGTGCGGTAATCAGTGTGCCGAGGGCAATCGCCGTCAGCGCAGGAACCCTCCGCATGAGCAGAGTGATCACGACAGTCAACAAGATCACCACGATCGGTCCAGTGGCAAGCAACCGCTCGGTATCGATTTGTGGATTGACGTAGTCGTGAACGTATAGCGGGAAGGTGATGAACTCCTGCCAGTACACGATCCAGTAGCCGGTGAAGATCAGCAGGAACAGCATGAAGCGCGGATTGGTGAGGACCGTCATAAAGTTCCTGCCGGCCTGCGCAAGAGAGGTGGTCTGCACTTCGTCGCTGCGGTTCGGTTCACGGAAGAACAGAAGGACGCCCAGGAACATCAGGAAGACGCTGACGGCGGCCACACGAAAGACGTTCTCCACGCTCATGGTGCGGTGTACGTAGGACGCTACCAAGGGGCCGGCAGCGCCTCCGATATTCACCAGCGTGTAGTAGATGGAGTAGCCCATGGAGCGAACGTTTTCCTTGGACGCGCGCGCAGTGGTACCGACAACCGTCGGTTTCACCAGAGCGACGCCAAAAGCAGGGAGGGCGAGAACGAAGGCCACCAGTACTCCCAGCGGCATTGCGTTTCGCACCGGCAGCAGCCAGGTTGCTCCCAGCGAGCCCAGCAAGAAATAGGAGCAGCCGAGGATCAAATAGGCGAGCGCCAGGGCCCGCCGGAACCCCATGCGGTCGGCAAGAGCGCCGCCGAATACCGGCAGAAACCAAACCAGTCCGCCAAAGAAGCCGGTGAACGTGCTGGCCTGCTGCGAAGGAAACTGCAAGGTTTCGTGCAGATAGCGCGCCAGCGACGCGAACGCCGCGTAGTACGAAAGCCGCTCGAACAGCTCGCTGATGTTGGCGACCCAGAACGGACGCTCGAAACCGGTGCGAATGTCGTGCCAACGCTGGGCAAAACTCAAATGGTTCTCCTTCGTACTAGTGAACGCAATTTTCACCACAGAGACACGGAGGCACGGAGAATACAAAGCAGAAAATTAACTCCGTGTTCTCCGTGCCTCCGTGGTTAATCCATCCGATCGTCAGCCGAGGAGCACGCGCAGTTTCTCTTCCACTTGCGCGGCCTGCATGCCCGCAACGCGAATCAATTTTTGGCGGCTGGATTCTCCGGCGGCTATCGTAACTGACGAACGCGCAACATTCAAAAAATTCGCGAGGAACGCGATGCAGGCCTCGTTGGCGCGGCCTTCCACGGGAGGGGCGGTCAGCGCTACCTTCAGCGCGTCGCCGACTACCCCGGTGATGGCGTTTTTACGCGCGCGCGGGTGAACCTTCACCTGGAAGGTCGCACCTGCGGGAGTGTCGTGAATGGGGATCATCGGTTGGAACCCAGTTCATAGAGTGCTGGTGAGGAAATTCGAATTCCCTCAGGGGCTAAAGCCCACTGTCTGGAGCGCCTAGACCGGCACGGCTGAAGCCGTGCCCCTTCAAATCGCATTGACCCATGATAAGTCGCGCCCGTCGGCGTTTCGCGAATAGGGATCATGGTCTGGGGCGCGTGCCGAAGATCGCCGTTCCGATGCGTACGCAGGTCGAGCCTTCTTCGATGGCGACTTCAAAGTCGTGCGACATGCCCATCGAGAGCGTGTCGAAGCTGACGGACGGGAGCTTGCGTGCCGCGAGTTGTTCGCGCAGTTCGCGCAACTTGCGGAAGTATGGCCGGGCGCCTTCGGGGTCCTCGGTGAAGGGCGGGACGGTCATCAGGCCGCGAATGCGAAGGTTCGTCCAGGTGGGCGCTTGGTTGAGGATTGCGTCGATTTCCGGCGAATCCGGCGAAAGGCCGCTCTTGGCTTCCTCGCCACCGACATTAATTTCAATCAGGACGTCGACCGTCTTGCCGAGTTTCTGTGCCGCGTCGTTCAGTCGTTGAGCCAGTTTGGCGGAGTCGATCGAATCAACTGCGTGGAAGATTTCGATGGCCCTTGCGGCTTTGTTCGATTGCAGATGGCCGATCATGTGAAATTCGGCGTCTTTCAGTCCAGCAAGTTGCGAGTATTTGTCAGCGAATTCCTGCACCCGGTTCTCGCCAAAGAGTCGCTGGCCCGCCGCGTAGGCTTCCACGATCGCTGCGGCGGGAAAGGTCTTGCACACGGCCATCAGGGCGACGTCGTTCGGGTTGCGACCGGCGCGTTGAGCGGCACGCTGGATGCGGTCG
>CAVVNW010000024.1:0-71183 GCA_963749635.1 uncultured Acidobacteriaceae bacterium | reverse complement strand
CCGGGACTGGATCGGATAATCAAGGACCTCAGGTAGTGGGAGTGAGCCCGCAGAACGGAGTCGCGCAGGTGCCGATCAACGCGCTGGCGACGGTGCAGTTCAACGAGCCGGTGGACAGCGAAAGCCTGGGACAGGTGGCGCTGAGCGTCAACGGAATGACGGTGCCGGCCAGCAGCAGTCTGACGAACGGCAACCAGACCCTGACCCTGGTGCCGCTGGCGGCGCTGGCGGCCAACACTCAATACACCCTGACGGTAACCGGAGTCATCGACCTGGCCGGCAACTCCATGGCCCAGCCCTTTACCTCCAGCTTCACCACCGGATTCGTTGATTTCTCTCAACCGGTGGTGACGAACGTTATTCCCGGCAACAACACGACAGGCGTATTGACAACCACAACCATACAACTTCAATTCAGCAAGCTAATGAATGCACTTACAATAGGCAATGCCACCTTCACAGTGCGAAACGGAACGACGCCGATAGCTGGAACCATTTCTGTTAGTTCCGATGGCACTATCGCAACATTTACACCGAGCACCGCATTGCTCATCTCTACGATTTATACCGTAAGCGCAAGCTCTTCGATCCTGGACTTGGAAGGACAAGCTCTAAGCAACTTCCAATCGACTTTCACCACCGGGACTCAATAGGTTGTGACAAGTCTATGCACAGTGTGAGCCACAATCGGCTCAGATCCCTCTTTTCGACAGGTTACCGTACGGGGTGTAGAAAGTTGACCCAACATGGGATTGCGGGTCACGTTAAAGTGAAGGATTCGACGACGATCGTGACCGATGACGGAAAAGCAGTACAGAGTGCCGAAGGCAGGGTGGGCACCGTGAAGAAGTCCATCGCTGCGATAGCCTCGCGGTGGTTTCGCAAGAAGGTTAGCCATCGCTTCGCCGGATCTGGAGGTCTCGGTGCTCACCGAACCCATCGCGACACTGTTGGTTCTGATAAGTCGAAGCCCAGCATAAGCAACTCGCCATGAATGCGCGGTGCTCCCCAAGTCGGATTTTCAGCGACCGTTTGGAAGATCAACGCTCGAACTTCTTTGCTTACAGGCTTTCGACCTCCCCTCGATCGGGCTCGCGAAAACCATTTCCAATGAAGTCGAAAGCCAGCACGATGCCACCTGAACGACGGTTCTGGGAGTAACTAGGATGAGAAGCTTCCTCCATTCAGCCCAAACCTTTCGGAGCACCACCCAAAACAACTTGCGCGCAGCAATGAGCCGTCGGTGAGGTCGTTTGGCGCGGAAAGCGAGTAGTTGTTGACCGAGGGCGACGTTTTCAAGGACGAGATCCTCGCGAGAACGGAACGCACTGACTACCCAGCCGAGGAAGTGCCTGAGCCACACGATCATGGCAAGAATCTTAACGAAACATCTCCAGCCGAGCTGATTCCCAAGTCATTGATGTTGCAGGTGTACGATATTTTGATGATCCACAGCATGGCAATCCGTGCTTCGGATTTAGCTGAGAGCATTCGATGTAAAGTCACTGACCACCATAACGCTAACGCTTGCAGTTGTCCGGAAACCGGCACCTGGAAACTGTTGAGTTTGGTTGTTCGGATGATCGTCCGGGAGAATTCATGCGGAAAGGGATCAGGAGCAAATAAGTAGAATCGGAGCAATGCCAGGGGCGTTGAGAGCCGCTTTTTCTCAACCCACAACTCAACCCACAAATTGCGATGTCTTACATGACTTTCGCGAACTTTGGCAGTCTCCGCGTTCATGTAAGTTGTTGAAAACAACAGCCACGCTACTCTGTCACGGCAGAGGCCGCGGGTTCGAGTCCCGTCGACCCCGCCAATTCCTTAAAGTTGTTAACGAGGAAATGGCGTAGAGCAAACAATCCGCGTGCGCTGATCGCCTTTCCAACCCGAAAGCCAACCGTCACAAGCGATACGAATTCCCCCACGCCCAATCCGTCGTTCGATTTACTATTTCGCCAGCTATAGGGGAGAGTCCACCGGGAGGTTCGTATCGGTAGTTCGAAGTTGATCGCAATAACTGCGATGAATCCGTGCTTTCTCCCTAAGCCGCCCGCGACGTGCCTGCGGTGCGACTCGTGATCCTGCTTCGCACAACACCATCAACATCCAACTCGACAGCCGCTTGATGTTGAAATACAGCCCCGTGAAGGGTGTCCCGTGGTATTTATCGAGGAATATGCGCGTGCCTTCGAGCAAGACGGCTGCATGCCGGTCCGCCGACCAGCCTTGGCAACGAGAACTGCCTCCCCGACGATGAACAACATCGAACGTGGGGAGTGCGACAACCTGCCAGCCCGCGCGACGCGCACGGAGACAAAAGTCGGTGTCTTCGGAGGAAAAAGGAAAGCGTTCGTCGAAGCCGCGGATCGAATCGAACGCTCTTCGGCGAATCGTCATAACCGCGCCATCCACATATCCCACGTTGAGAGTGCGCCGATTCACACGCACCGGCCATAATCCACGGCGCGTAGCGTTGTACAGGGTGGTGATGCAGAAGAACTCGCACAGCGCCTCCATGATTCCTGGCACCATGCCCCAACTGCGTTGCCATGAGCCGTCCGGGAAAACCTGCTGCGGCCCTAGCACGCCAATTCGGCCATGGGAGTTCACGTAAGTACAGAGGCGTGATATGGAGTTTGGAGGGTAAATAACATCCGCGTTGCTAAGGATGACAACATCGCCAGCGGTATTGGCTAATCCGATGTTGGCCGCGCAGGAATAACTGTTTCGCCGGTTCCGCAACACACGAACCTGAGGGAAATCATCTGCCAGGATCTGCAAGGTCTCGTCGGTGGAACCGTTGTCCACTACGACCGGGACACCGCCACTGGAGATGATGCTGCTTACACACGCGCGTATGTCCTGCGCACTGTTAAAGGAAACTACGATGACTTCGTGAAGCATCGTGCTCCAGCATATCGCACTCCGTGCAAGACGTTTCAAGCTTTACTGTTCAGGCTCTCAGCTCTGGCAACCAATTGACCCAAGAGAATTATCGTTGTTTAGCGTTGAAGCGCATTTCATGTTCCGTTGAATCAGAAAACTCACGCTTCCTACGTCTCCAACTGGGCCCATCGACTAATAGGCGTTCCTGCCGAATAGTCCGGCCCAGATGGTCAGCAACACGATACGAAAGTCGAACCAGAGAGTCCAGTTTTGAAGATAATAACGGTCAAACTCTAGCCGCTTCGCGATTGACGTGTCACCGCGCCAGCCGTTCACTTGGGCCCAACCAGTGATGCCCACCTTTAACCGGTGGCGAGTATCGTAATGAGAAACTTCCGCAAGAAACTTCTCGACGAAATACGGCCTCTCCGGTCGCGGGCCCACTACGCTCATGTCTCCCTTCAGCACGTTGAAGAACTGCGGGAGTTCATCGAGGCTGAACTTGCGCAGGAAGCTACCGATCGGCGTGCGACGGTCGTCCGAGGCTGTTGTCCAACGAGTGTCACCTTCCTCCCTGCTCGATTCCCGCATAGTTCGGAATTTGTACATCCGGAACCGCGTGCCATTCAGGCCCACACGCTCTTGGCGGAACAGAATGGGGCCGGAAGACATCAGCTTGATAAGCCCGGCAATCACGAGCATGAAAGGCGCTGTAAGGACGACAGCGAGCGTCGAAAACCCCAGATCAAAAGCGCGTTTCAACAAAAAGTAGTGCGGCGACTCCACCGGCGTGGAAGCGAGGTCGAGCATTTGGAGGTCCCCGAAACGAAAGAGGCGTTCGCGGACGATGGGAATATCGCCGAAGTCGAGTACGGTGCGAATGGGCGCACACAACGGTTCGAGCAGACAGACAATGCTAGCCAGCGAGGCCAGCCGTTCTGGCGGAACAGCTATGATTACGTCGTCGAACGGTATAAAGAGCCCTTTGCTAAGATCGTTGACTTCGAAAACTGGCACGCCGGTCATTACGATGTCCTGATCCTGCAGGCGTACGCAGCCCACGACTTCGGAATGTACGAAAGGGACAAGGCTGAGGCGGGTGGCTATCTTCTGTGCCTCCCGGTCGGCGCCGATCATCAAAATTCTCACTCGACGGCGAAGGCCGAAGTCTCCACGCAGCAGGTTGCGAAACAGCAATCGACTCAACAGGGCCAAGACAAACAGAAGCACGGCGCTCATCCCAAAGACCGTGCGGGACAATGTTTGCTGCCGGTAGAAAAACAGCGCGCACATCAAGATGACGTACGTAGTGGCGCATGAAGAGAACACCTTCTTGATTCCGGTGTACTCCTGAAAAAGGTCGTCCACTTGGCAAAGGTGATTTTGTTCGGCGACTAGAATCCACATCAGCGTCGTCAGCAAAATGACGACGACATAAAATCGCGGCTCGTATTCCATGGAAAGGCCCACGAGCAGGTGGCTGTAAAAGCGTACGTACGCTGACAGCAAAATGGCAATGAGCGGTAGGGAGTAAATCCAGAACCGAAAGTAAAATCGCTGAGAGCTCAGTCTTAGACTCATGGCGCTTCCCCTAATCGGCGTGGGTGTGTGAAGACTGGTTTCGAAGTGGCGGCTGCGTCTCCTGGGGTGAGGGCAACCGTTAGTCATGAATGGCGCTGACGCAACTCATGAACTCTTTTAGGCGCTACGAACTTGCGACGAATTTGCTCGCGGGCTGAAAGCGCTATTCAGCGTCAGCGAGGACGGCTGCGCCCAGCGGCGCGCCGCCGATTTCGGCAAAGATGCTTTCGTAGATCGGCATGCCGACGGTCGGCGCGTAATTCTGTTCGAAGTGTGCACGAGCGTGAGCGCCCTGTTCCTCAACAATCCACGGGGCGTCGCGGTACCGCAGGATGGTTTCCGCGAGCGCTTTACTATCTCCCGGCATGATGTGTGCGCCGCATTTGGCCTCTTGCACCACTCGGACAATATCGTTGCCCGCTTCGCACAGCGCAAACACCGGCTTCCCAGCGGCCATTATGCTGTAGGTTTTGCTGGGAACCGACGCAAAGGTACCTTCCCGGTTGAGAACCACCAGACAGATGTCGGCGGAGGCAAGAAGTTGGGGATAGCGCTCTCGTGACTGAATAGGAAGAAACGTGACGTTGCCCAGGCCGGCGGATAGTTCCTCGAGGCGCTTTCGACGAACGCCATCGCCCGCCAGGACGAAGCGCACATCTTTTTCCCCGGCCACTAGCCGCGCCGACTCAACAACACCTTCGAGGTCTCTCATGGTGTAACCCATGTTGCCGGAATAAAGCACGACAAACTCGTGCGGGCTGATGCCGAGTTCCTGGCGCAAGGAATCCCCCGGCGCCAGCGGCCTGATTCGCTCTCCATCCGCCCAGTTGGGTGTGACAGAAACTTTCGCGGCCGGAACACCGGCCCGGATAAGCCAATCCTTCGTTCCTTGCGACAAAACGCATATCCGATCGGCGTGTACGTAGGAGAAGCGCTCTGTCGCCCGCAGGACGCGAATCAGGTAAGGGCTGGTGAACAGTCCCAAGGCAATGGAGCGTTCCGGCTCGAGATCCGAAATGTTCATGGCCAGAGCCGCGCCGTGCAAGCGAGCGAGGACCCAGGCCGAGATTGTTCCGGGCAGAGGTGGGCTGGCATACCACACCACGTCGGCGCGCGGAACGGAGAAGATTCCGAATAGCAGGGTGGCGCTGAACGACGCTTGGCCAAGCACACGTTGCCAAAGGCTACGGGTACGAGGCGTAGCGTACAGCCAGGTACGAACGATGCGCACGCCGTTATGTGTTTCGGTCTCGAATATCTTCCCGCGATACTCCGGAAAGACAACGCCTTCGGGGTGATTGGGGAAACCGGTAATCACACTTACGTTGTGGCCGCGTGTGTGCAGCCACTCGGCAAGCTCGGCGGTCCAAACACCTGCACCGAATGACTCCGGCCAGTAATATTGCGAAATCAGGGTGATGTTCACGAAGCTTGGTTGACGGCGAGTGCCGGCCGAGTATTTCCTTGGCGGGCTACCATTGACTCCAGGAAAGCCTCGAAATGGCCAGAGATGACACTCCAGTCGTAGTGGTCGCACACCAGTTTCCTGCCATTTCCGGCCAGTCTCCGGCATAGCGAGCTGTCATCGAGAACTTCGTTGACGGCGTCGGCGAAACTGTCCGTGCTGTCACGAACAAGGGCATGGGTTCCTTCTACGAGGTCGGCCATGCCTTCTGCGGCTCGCGAGGTGGTCACCACTGCTTTTCCCATAGCGAACGCGGTCAAGATTTTTAGCTTGATGCCTCCGCCAAGCCGCATCGGCACAACAAGCACGGAACACTTGCGAGCAATCTCCCTCTCATCCGGAACCCATCCGGTCAGGATCACCCGGTCATCGGCCGTCCACTTCCGCATTTCCGGAGTATGGTCGGCGCCAGTGATGTAAAGAGCTGTGTCGGGGTGCCTTTCCCATATGAGAGGCATGATTTCGTCGTGCAGCCACCGTACGGAGTCCAGGTTGGCATGCCAGTTGTAGCTGCTTGCCATGAACAGAAGATTGTTACCTTCCGCCGCTGTCTGAAACGAATAATGGTCTGTGTCAATTCCCGCGGGAAGAAACTGCACGTTCGCGGCAGGTGCCATGCGGCCAAGCAGCTCGGCGTCATTCGCGCCGACCATGAGGCACAGGTCGCTGTTTGATGCCAACTTCGTCTCGAAACGCCGCACGAAGCCGGTCTGAATTTTGCCCAACTGACGCTTCAGCGCATTCTTCTGGCTATCCGTCCATCGCTGCCAAATCAAAGTATCAAGGTTATGCCAGCGGGTCACGATTGGAATTGACGGATTTAGCTTCCGAACCTCGAAAACAAACCAGCCGAGCGCTGAATAATCGACAACCACTACGTCGAAGCTCTTGGTTATTAGGAGGCGCTCTACGGTTGCAAGCAGTTCCCTGTCGCGGTACTTGACGTAGTTCACAGGAAAACCTTCGACGGCTCCCTTCAAAAGATTGAGAGCAGTGTTACGGCCAGCGAATGGAACCGTGTAGAGATCGCACCATCGTCGCATTGGCGCAACGTCGCGTGCATCTGTCTGGAAGCACACCAAGGTGAGGTGGTGACCTTGCTCGGCAAGACTCTTGGTGATTCGGTATGGCTCTAGACGCACCCCATCCGATGGCGGGTAGGGCGTTTCTTGGCAGATGCGGAGTATGTTCAAATCGCAATTCCGTGATTTACCAGCTTGATGCTTTTTCCACACCAATAACGGGAACGAGCGATGATCATAAAAACTGGTAAGTCAGATTCTTTGGACGGGTACCAATAGGCTTGGCAGGCACCCCTGCAACAATCGCGTATGGCTCCACATCTCGTGTGACCACGGCTCCGGCCGCGACTGCGGCTCCTTCGCCAATAGTCACTCCCGGCAGAATGACAGCACGCGCACCGATAAAAGCGCGCTCGCCTATCGAGACAGGTGCCCCAACAGAGGAGAAATCCGGCGATGACAGGTCGTGTTCCAAAGTCAGAATGATAGCCTGGATTGAGATGCTGACGTTGGCTGCGATGACAAGCGGAAACCGACCATCCAGAACGACGCCCCGGTTGATAACGGTTCCTCTGCCGATGGTGATCCGCTTAGGTCCCCACATGACGCAGCCGCTTTCAATCGTTGCCCCGTTCGAGATCTTTACTCCGAATGCGAAGCGATAGATGAACCCGCGCAGACCGCAGGTGGGAAGATACCCCGTCAACCTCAGGGCAAAGTCTCGGAGCCGGGTAGCTGCAAGGCGAACTCTCCACCGCAATCCTGCTGCTGAACCTCCGCCAATCGATGGATGTTGCGCCCGGAGAGTGGTCTTGGCTATCGGCATGGCATCGGAAACCGGGACGTTACGAGTCTTCCCTTGCCGGAGGTGGAGCAATCGCGCCCGAGCGCACCAGCGTGGGACGGTTGGTAATACGCATCGTGGCCTGCCGCTGCATGACTTGTTTCTCGCTGTCAATCCACATGGGAAACGCCATATTTTCTCGCCACCGCGGGTCGCCAAACAGTTTCAAGAGATGCCGCGCACCCTTAATGCGCATGACGATGCGCGTCATTCGATCAGCGTAGCGGGCACTCAGGCCCGGATGTTCCGAGCCACCGAAGGAGCGGTACATCTCCTCGCGCCGCTGGGCCCACTTATCCACGACTTCGTACGTCTTACGCGCGGAATGGTCACGATCGCCCGCCTGCACGCGGTGCAAGTGGTGAAACTTATACTTCTGCCCGGCTAGCAGCCAAACGTAGGTGTCGTGTGCAACTGGCAGATTCGCGTCAATGCGAATATCGTCAGTTACGTCCTTGCGGAAAAAAACGGTCGGCTGGGGAATGAGATATCCGCGCAGAATGCGCTTGTAGCTGAACTCTGGAAAGCACCAGATCATCCATAGCCCGCTGTCTTCGGAGATTAGGGCCACGTCTCCATAGACAACGTCAATCGTCTGGTCGTGTCGGAAGGCGTCCACCGCGGAGCGGATAACGACTCGATCAAAATACACGTCATCGGAGTTGAGCCAGCCGACAAACTCGCCCGTAGCGCGCTCGAAGCCTTTGTTTACACCTTCGCCCATGCCGCCGTCAGGTTCAGAGATCCACTTCAGCTGGTAAGTCGAATCATTGTGCGTGTTGGACCAACCGCGGAGAAGGTCGGCCGTTCCGTCCGTGGAAGCGCCATCGATGACGATGTGCTCCAGAGGACGATAGCTTTGGTTATACACCGACGCCAGTGTCTCTTCGATGAACCTGGCTTGGTTAAACGAGGGAGTCACAACACTCACAAGAGTTTCGCTCCGCACCGTATTCATCGCGATCTAGTCTCTTCTCCTACCGCAGCCGCGACTACCACTGGCCGGACTGGTCGGAAGACGAGATTGCGTTCCTGACCTAAACTCTCCGACTGGTTTTCGACGATGTCGAAGTCCCTAGTCTTCATAAATGCAATAATCTCCTCAACTCTGTTGTTTGCCCCGGCGTACATCGGTTGATCAGCGGCGCATGCTTCCAGCCTTATCTCCGACACGTCGCAGAAGCGATCTCCAAGCGACCGCACGACTTCGAGGTCGTGGCCCTGAGCATCGATCTTTAGGTAATCCAGGGACTTGATTCCGAGGGCATCCATGAAGGTATCGAGCCGAACGGTCGGCACTACAGATCTTCGCACCGTCCGCAAGCCGTCAGCACCTCGCCACTTCTTCAGGCCAGCTTCATCCAGCGGCAGCAGCGAACTCGTACGGGGGTTCGAATTTATGTTGAATTCGCGGAAACCGTCGGTTTCTGTCACCGCCATGGGCAGCACGATAAAATTCGGCAAGAGCGAATATCGATGCGACGCGATAGACACGTCTGGCTCGAAGGCATAGACAATAAGATTCGGGTCCTCTCGGGCGGGCTGAAAGGTCGTCTCGCCGCGGTGTGCGCCAACATCAATCCATACTCGAGTCGGACGATCGGCATAAATGCGACGTCCCGATATGAATCGCATCGTGGCCGCGGCGCCTCGAATCAACCGCGTGCCAATTTTGAGCACAACATCCAAGAAGAACAGCTCAAGTCGCTGAATCATTGTCAGGTTCGGTAAGGGCAACAAGGAATAAGTGCTAGACCAGTTGGGACCATTTCATTCCAGCCACACGAAGGCCGATGACATAAATAGTGAGCAGGGCGGCAGAGGCGATCGCCAAAGTGATGACTCCCCCTTGAAGACGCGACGAATACTGGTTCTTGAGAAATAGTCCCATCGCAAGTGAGCAGACCGACGGTACCACCAACCTCCATATATCCTTTGTAAACGGTTGAACGTGCTCTAACTTCCACAACTCAATCGTAGCCAGTCCATTGACACATACGCGCGCAACCGTGACCGAAAAGGCTGCCCCCGCAATACCAAATTGCGGAATTAACTGCACACACAGCACGATAGTCAGCAATCCTCCAGCCAACCCGTTAGTGAACACGAGCCAGGGCTTACCCACCATTGCCAAGAGAGTCGTATTGCATCCCGTAGCGCTATCCGCGACACAGCCTACGACGAGCCATGCCAATGCTGCCGCCCCTCCTGCGTATGACTCGCCAAAAAACGTGGTCATGAAGACACTGCTCCACAACGCCAAAATAATGCCCAGGGGAAGCGTAACCGCCAGTCCAAGTCTTGACGACGCTCTGTAGAGCAACTCTATTGCCGCAAGGTCAGACTTGCCGTACAGGAGTGACACTTTCGGTCCGAACGCATAATCCATAGCGACCCGCACGAGAGTAAGCAATGGCGTAAATCGAAAGGCGGCGGCATAGATCCCCGATTCACTGAGAGACGCGAGTACGCCGACGAGCACGATATCGATCCCCAAGCCGCTCGAAACAAACTGTTGCATCGACTGAAAGGCAAAAGGCAATGCAAAAGCCGACCAGGTACGGATATTTCGTCGTGCCGCGACCGTACCGGGCGGCAGTGGGGCAGTCATCCTATCGAGGACGATTCCCGCTGCGGCCACGCAGAATAGCGATGCCAGCAAGATTCCTGAGACTGCTGCCAAAAGACGATTGTGCAAGAGGAGAACGGCTGCAAATGGAACCACCAGGCGAAGCAACGGCTGAATGGCTTTTTCTATGACCATTCGCGTCTTGATAGCGCCGAGATGCAGGACGGCCTGCAACAACACCAAAGACAATGCGAAAAGCGGAGTGCCCACACAAATGTACAGCGCCAGCGGCCGGAGCGGACTGAGCTTTGCCGGAAGTGCCGAGCCGACATTCAGCCAGAGGTAGCACGCGGTCGCCAGAACCATTGACATGATGGTCGCCCAGCGAATGCCGAAGCGCAGAATGGGCTTGATCAGATCGTCTTCTCCGCTTCCGGAATAGAAAGCCACAAAGCGGGCAACCGTTGTGTCCATCCCGGCAGCGCCCAATCCCCCGAGCAAAGTGATGGCAACCAGAGCGATTGAGTATGTGCCGAACGCCGCCGGTCGCAGCCAGCGCGCCAGCACCATGGCGGTCGCCAACGTTAATACGCCGTTGAAAACCAAGCTTGCGGCGGCTAAGCCTGCGCCGTGCAAGAAACCACGTATGTGATTCTCCTGCTGCGGGAGGTCTGGCTTCGCTTCTGTTGTGGTCAGTTCCGTCGGCACGGTTACGACAACTCTCTCAACTGCCTAGTTGCGGGCCGACGCCCGGTTAGCGCGGTACCAGTCCACGGTGATCTTCAAGCCGTCACGCAAAGAAGTCTTCGCGTCGTACCCGAGCTCATTTTGTGCTTTGCTGATATCGAACATGCGACGACTCTGGCCTTCGGGGCGAGAGGTTTGCCAATCGACCTCTCCGTGATGCCCGGTGATCTCGACTAGCCTCTCGACGACTTCCCGAATGCTGTGCTCCCGACCCGAAGAGAGGTTTACCAATTCTCCGGATTCATACTCCTCGGCGGCACGCAACATTCCCTCGGCCACATCGCCGGCATACACGAAGTCGCGGGTCGGTTTGCCCGAACCCCAAACCTCCACCTTGCCGTGCTCACCATTAGATGTGGCCTCCACAAACTTGCGAACTAGCGCTGGGATCACGTGCGCGTTTTCCAGGTCGAAGTTGTCGTACGGCCCGTAGATATTGCCAGGAATGGTCACGATCGCCGGAAAACCGTACTGTTTGCCGTAGGCCTTGGATTGCACGTGGAGCATCCGCTTCGCCAGCGAGTAAGCAAAGCTAGGCTCCTGCGGAAAGCCATTCCAGAAGTAGTCTTCTTTGAGTGGCAGCGGCGCATGTTCGGGATAGCCACATCCGGCTCCGGCACAAACGAACTTCTCCACACCCGATTTCCAGGCGTGGTGCATGATGAGAACTCCCATCATGAGGTTCTGGTAGAAGTATTCCGCGGGAAACTTGGCGTTCGGACCAATGCCTCCGACCAAACCGGCAAGATGCACAACGATATCAACCGGGTGTTCGGCATACAGGCGACTGACCGCGTCTTCCTTCGTGAGGTCGTACTCGTGGCTGCGAACGATGAAGATGTCTTTGCATCCACGGTCCTGCAGGTTTTGGACAACGTGGCTGCCCAGGAAGCCGGCCCCGCCCGTAACCAGCACCCGTTTCTTGCTCCAATCAATGCTCATTGTTCTTTTTCTCCGAACAGATGGTGTTCCACCAAGGAAGTAAGAAGATGTTCGACGGTCAAATGCATTTCTTGCGTGTGCTGTGTGCTGTGGCTGGGAATGCAGATCAAAACATCGGCCAGATCGCGCATCTTGCCGCCGCTTTCCCCGGTTAGCGCAATGGTGGCAATGCTTCGAGTGCGCGCCAGATCCATAGCGCGAACAACGGATTCCGAGTTACCGCTAGTACTGATGGCAAGCAACACATCTCCAGCGCGTCCTAAAGCTTCGATTTGCCTTTCGAAGATACCGGCGTAGCCGAAGTCGTTGGCGATTGCGGTGAGGATGGAGCTGTCGGTCGTTAACGCAATCGCCGCCAATGCCGGCCGGAGTCGATTGCGATCCAAGACGCTCACAAATTCGCCAGCGAGGTGCTGGCTATCGGCCGCACTTCCGCCGTTGCCGCAAATCAACAGCTTACCTCCGGAGCGCAGAGAAGCTGACACCACTTCTGCAGCGCTCACCACTGCTTCAAGACACTGCTCGCCCGTGCGGGCTTTGACCTCGGAGCTACTTGCCCAGTAGGTGCGTGCCTTGCTCAAGAACTCTGCATTGGTAGTTGTTTGACGAGTAGCTGTTCCAATCGCCATGTCTTTCCTCGATGTAGCGAATTTTGGCAAAAGCTGTTCTTGCGCCGCCGACCAGCGCACAAGTTGAGATGCGACCTCGGAGAGTCGTCGCTTTGGGCAGCCGTCTAGCGGCTAAGAGCAGTTTTGAGTTGTCGTTTAGTTCTGATTTCGGTCGCCATGACATCAGCGGCTTGACTGAGATCATCGACGTTATAATCCGCCGAAACGCCTGCGGCTTCTGATTCGTGGCCGTACCCGGTACGGACGAGCAGGGTGGTAGCGCGCAAGCGCGCACCCATCTCGATGTCGCAGAGTTTATCGCCCACCACGAATGCCTGTTGAGGATCGAACCCAAGTTCCGACGCAGCTCGCACAGCCATGCCAATCTTGGGCTTTCGGCACTCGCAAGCATCGGCCGGCTCGTGGGGACAGTAATAAATGCCATCAACGGCAAGGTCGCGCTCGCCCAGTAACGCACGCAATCGGTTGTGGATGCGCTCCAGTTGTGCCACATCGAAGTAACTGCGTCCCAATCCCGACTGATTGGAAACGATGGCAAGTCCCATTCCCATATTGCGCATCTTCGTCATGCCGTCAATCACGCCCGGGAGGATCTCCACCTCGTCGGGGTGGGAGAGATAGTTCCGTTCCGCATTGACGGTTCCGTCGCGGTCAAGCAGTGCATAGATACGGCCCGGCCCGCAGATTCCAGTGTCATCCGACGCGGAAAAAAAGACTTGTGCCGACGCAAAGGACTCCGGTGTACCGATATCCAAAAACCTGGTGCCACCTCGGAAGCCAAACAGGCCTTTGCCTACCCAACTCGGAAGGCAATCGCGTTCGATCGATACGAACGACCCGGAAGGAATTGATTCGATCAACTGCCGGTCGAGCAAGTAGACCCCGGCATTGATAAGCCCCGGCCCGACACTTCCCTTCTCGCTGAATCCACGGACCGCGTCGGCGACATTGAGCTGCACGGCACCATACCGACTAACGTCGGGAACATCCGCTAGGGCAATCGTGACTTGCGCTTGATGTGTGCGATGAAATTCAGCCAGGGCGCTTATATCGACATCGCAAAAAGAATCGCCGTTTAATACCAGTACCTGATCGCTATCGATTGCGCCCAAGGCCAAACGCAACGCACCGGCCGTGCCCAATGGGTCGCGCTCCTGCGAATAACGAAGATAGAGCTTGCGCCAGCGCTCGCCAAAGGCCTCGCTGACCTGTTCTCCCAGATACCCCGTGCAGATTACAGCTCGTTCGAAACCGGCGTCAGCCAGTTTGTCGAGCAGGTAGGCCAGAAATCGACGGCCAGCGACCGGTGCCAAGACCTTGGGGCGGTCGGCGACTACCGAGCGCAGTCGTGTTCCCAACCCTCCCGCCAAGACGGCTGCCGTCATCATCGCGCGCGGCTTCGCCACACCTGCACCCCGCAGCCGTCGAAAGAGAAATCGGCGAACTGTCCCCCCATTTCTTCCAGAGCGCGCCGGACCGCGAGCTGCTTGCCGGTTTGGCAGTAGAGGAGCAAGTAGCCGCCTCCACCAGCGCCCAACAGTTTTCCACCGATCGTGCCGTGTTGCAGTGCCATTTCGTACAGCGCGTCCGCCGGAGTGCCTTCAGCCACCTTCGGGTTCATGCGTTTCTTGTTCAAGTAGGCTTCGTGAAGCATCAGTCCAAAGTGCTCAAGGTTACCGGTGAGCAAAGCTTCCTTCATTTCGAACGCCATCTCGTATAGGCGATGCATTCCGTCTACGGTTTCCTTGCGGCCCTCCGCAAAGTACTTGATCTGGTCGCTGATCAGCCCAAGGTTGGGCCGAACTTTTCCCGTATAGCAAAGTAGCAAATGTGCTTCCAGATCGTTCAGCACCGAAGCGTCAATTCGGAGCGGGGTCACCACGACGCGGTCCTTGCGAAACTCCAGCAGGTTGAATCCGCCAAAAGTCGTAGCGTACTGGTCTTGCTTACCACCGGCAATTTTGAGGTCTGTACGCTCGATTGCGTAATTGAGCTCGGCGAGATCGTACAGACTATAGGGATGCCCCTTCAGCGAAGCCACAGCTCCCAACACTGCGGCAGTGAGCGCGGAGGAGCCACCCAGTCCGCTGCCGCGCGGTGCTTCCATTCGCACATCCAGATCCATGCCGGCTTCGACGCCCACCCGATGGATGGCCGCTTTCGCCAAATCCATCACTCCGTCGTATACGGGTTGCTCCCGTACTGAATACCTCACCGTGTGGCCCAAGTCGAGCGACCTTATCTCAATCTCATGGTCCGCGCGGGGATAAATAGTGACGTGTGCATAGCGATTGATCGTGCTTGACAGCACCGCCCCCTGATACTTCTCGTAGTAATGTGGCAGGTCGGTGCCGCCTCCGGCGAAACTGATACGGAGCGGCGCCTTGGCTCGTATCAGCAGACCACTCGTAGTAGCGAGTCCCCCGTCGACTGAGCGGTTTGTCACGAACGTACTTGGCATAGCTTCCCCTTACGCGTTGCCGAGAGGATTGCGAGCAATCATCCGATAGCCCTTGATGAGTTCGACGATGCCATCGTCGAGATTACGTCTGGCTTCGAATCCTGCCTTGCGCAGCTTCTCGTTAGAAACAATGTAGTTTCGTTTGTCTGGATCGGAACCAATCTGGGCGAAATCGATATAAAGGCTGGGAACATAATGCTTGACCTTGAGCGCCAGCTCTTCCTTGGACAGGTTGGCAGCGTCAAGTCCGACGTTGTAGGCCTGTCCCAACATGGCGTCGCCATGCTGAATGCAGTACAGGAAACAATCAGCGACGTCCCGGATGTGAACGTAATTCCGCTTGAAGTCCTTCTCGAAAATAACCAGGTATCCCCTCTTGACCGCCTCGTAAACAAAGGTGTTCACCAGCAGATCAATCCTCATGCGAGGAGACATACCGAACACAGTCGCCAGCCGAAGTGTGATCGAGTTGGGAATTCCGAGAATTTCGCTTTCCGCTTGCGTCTTCAGTCGCCCGTAGAGGCTGATCGGCTCCAATGGCGTCTCTTCGGTACAAAATCTGTCACCACTCTTGGTGCCATATCCACTATTTGTGGTCGGGAACACCATCCGTTGGCTGGGACTGCGAAGGCGGTTGAGCATCTGGATAGCCTCCAGGTTCAGACTGGTGGCGTACGCCGGATCGCGGTCGCAACTGGGAGCGCCGACCACTGCGGCGAGTGGGATCAGCGCATCAGCCTTCTTCACCAGTCCCGACATAGTGCGCTCGTCCCGCGCGTCGCCGAAGATGAATTCAAAGCGAGGATTGGCCGCAAGATGATAGGGCCCGGTTTGGCCATACAACAGATTGTCGACTACAGTGACGCCGAGGCCGGCATCCAGTAAGTGTTCCGACAAAATCGAGCCAAGATATCCGGCTCCGCCAGTAATGAGCACGTTCAAGATTCGTCTCCGAGTTGATTGAATTTGATGGTGCAGTCGAGGTCACTTCCCACGCGCGTAGGGGATGTATACCGACCCGGGCCAATGCGAACACTTCGGCTGAGCTACAAATCGATCCGTTTTAGGTCCTTCGCGTGAGCCCACGCGAGACTGGTTTCTGGCACACAGTAAATTGGACAATGCTTAGCGATTATTTCAAGATACGTGGCCACCGGCCGAAGGGCCCCTTTGCCACCGTAATCGTGCCAGAACACCAAACCCTCCTTAGTCATCATCTGCGCCATCTTGATCGTATCGTTGCGGACGTGCTCGAAGTCATGGTTCGCGTCAACCAACCCAAGGTCGATTGAGTCTAAGTACGGTGCCGTGTCGAAAACCATTGAGTCACACAACAGCTGGGTGTAATTGTTAAGACCCAAACCCGCCGGAACCGATGCAAGCCGACGCGCTGCATTGATCTCTGGGTCGTTTCCTAATGGCAAATCTAGCGACATAATTCGCGCTCCTAACGGAGCGTTCAGTATGAAGACGGTCGTAGTCTCGCCAGCAGCTGTACCCATCTCGAAAACCGCCTTTGGCTTGCGACTTTTCGTCACTCCAGCCAGGATCACCAACTCCGTAAACGACATTCCGCCGCTCGAATGCGCTGCCGGTAGAGATATGGTGTCAGTGTCGGAAGGCGCAGGTGGTCTCTGGCGTATTAGGCCGCTCCCTGCGAGGTCGTCGTATCTCTTGAGACAGTAAAGAAGGTACGGTCGAAGTTTCGAGGGATTGCGAAGCGCTAATGCCAGGGTGCGATAGTTTACGACTGAAAGAGCGTCAATTGCTTGCGACACATCCACTGCTAGCCTCCTTTCGTACGATGGGATTGGTATGTTGCGGCCACTATCCCTCGTCTACGCTCTCCGCTCACTGAACGAGTTTCTTTTTGCGCACATCTCAGTTCTCAGTTGAAGAGCAGGCACTACCTCTCCCGCAGTCTCTCAAGCCCAGTGAGTCAGACCGGTTTCTGCGCCACGACCCATACATAATTCTGTGCAAGCTCTTCAGCGGTAAACCGAGTAAATTCGGAAGCGAGTTGCATGCTCGGGATTTTTTTCAACGCCCTGACATCCGTACTGAACCAGGTCTTAGTAATCGTGAAGCCGATCGATTTCAGCAATTCGAGGTGCTCCACGGCGCGAAGGCGATTCTCGTACGCGATCGAGCTTGCAATCCATTTGTCCCACGTGGGCTGAGAGAAAATCAGGTAATCCACACTCGATTCGCTTCCCCGCCAGGAATGCATTGCGGGCTGAATGTAGTGGTAGCAACAAGCCCCCGGTTTGAGGATTCGAAACGACTCTTCCAGCAACTCCTTGAGCACGCCACAGGGGATGTGCTCAAGGGTGGCGAGAGAGTAGTAGAAATCGATGCTCCGATCAGACAGGCCGGTCGCACGCGCGTCGAAGGGTGCATGATATGCCACCTCGCCTCGCGGTTGGCCGACCATCTTCTTCAATTCTTCGAACGGAGGCTCAAACGGCAGGTCGGTGTCCGAAGGGGTGATCTTCGCGTCGATCAGTTGCAGCGCCATGGCTTTCAGTTCCGGCAATGCATGGCTGACATGGTCGTAGGTATGTACAAAGCTGGCGCCAGTTCTTACCAAGGTCATCGCGCTCGACATGTCCCAGCCGGTCCCGAGTTCGACACACACTGACCCGTCGAGCCTGACTCCTGCCTGCTGTAGAAGCCACAGCATGGTTAATGTGCGCGGATAGCCGAAGATAATCGGCTTGCGTAGGCCGCCCAGCGTCTTCTGCAAGACCTCATTGGTCTTGAGACTTCCCGGGAGCGCGTCCAGGCAGCGCTGAACAGCGTATTTCGCAAGCCAGAGGTTACTCATGCTCCATCAGTGACAAGCGTCGGGTCGCCGGTCGGGCCTTGCCAGACCGGCGAATAACCACACATCTATCGAGTTCATTAAGTTGACAATGCGGGAACTTGAGCGGCCGCGATTCCCGATTCGGGTCTCGGTGGTTACTTTAGTTTTCCACCCTCATTTTTTTCTGGCGCTGATTTTCCCAGCCTGCTACAAGAGCCTTGTGAGGCCAGAGGATTAGTGTCTCTGGCCGGTCCGCGCCCAGCGCGCGCACCTTACAGGCTCTTTCTCAATTCCCAAACTGGTGGCTGGCGACTGGCTACTGGCAGTTGAAAAACCATTGAAATTGATCGGCGAGCTATACTGTATGACACAACTATACCACTATTATACTAGAACACTTGGTTGCTAATCGACTGATTCTAAAGCTGTGTTATACGAACATATACCACTATAACTCAATTATTTTTCGGTCTTGAAGGACCCAGCCTTAACCGTGGCCTGGACGGGGGAGTCCCTTCGTCCAGGTAGCGCTGGACCGCGTATTTCGCAAACCGAAGGTTGGGCTGTTTCGGGCACTGTCCAAGTCTCGCTGGCGACCATCAGGCCAAGAATCAGCCAATACAAGCAACCGACTTGCTCCGCCCAAAAAATATTGTGGTCCGAGATACTGAACACAGCTACGCCGACTGTAGCAACAAGTGCCCCTCCCGCAATCGTCCGTCGCATCGGCTGCTGGAACTGGACGCTGCGAACGCCGGCCCGAACACTGCGAACCAGCAATAGCAAAAATGCCGCAAAACCCAAAATTCCCGTCTCAGCAAGTAGTTCGAAATAGAAGTTATGGACCTCGAGCGACGTCGTGGTCGTCAAGAAATTCGGCAGATACTCGCTCTGCAAAGCAGTGAAAGTGCCGATGCCAAAACCATGCAGCGGCGACGCCACGAACATCTTCAACGCCATGCCCCATAGGACAATCCTGCTTAGGAAGCTCCAATCTGAGGAGAGCGACGCGAAGCGGTCGGGGTTTCCCCATAGTTGAAATGTTAGGTACGCGCACCCCGCCAACCCAGCGGAGGAGAGAATTAAATAGAATTTCCTGCGCACTCCACGACCGAGAACAAGCGCTGATACAAGAAGGACGGCTCCAAACGCCACAATGGCGCCTCGACTCTCCGACAGGAGTAGACTCGCAGTACCGAGCAGCACTACCCAGAAGGCACTCTTCTTTAGCACGGCACATTCGGATGCAATGAACGTAGTAACTGCAACGCTCAATACCAAGACGAGGTAGGTTCCAAGGGCGGTTGGGTGTCCTAGGAACGATGGGGGCCGACCCGTGTAGTCATATGGAACGGCACCCGAATAGGCCAGAGACCAGAGCGCCGTCCTGTCACCCAAAATCTTCTGAATAAAGCTGAAGACGAACACCGGGAATGAAGATACAAACAGAATCCCGATCACCTTCCTTGCCCTCGCTGGCGATGTAACCCAGAGACTCGTGACGAAAAATATCCCGACATATGTCGCGAGATAAAAGGTGCCACGAATCTGCTCATGAATATCGCCACCTGTCCCGAACACGACGGACACGACCACGGCGCCGAGAAACAACAGCGCGGATCGCGACACCTTCGATGCCAGCATGTCTCTCCAGCAGAACTCTCCTCTTGCCATTCTGCCGACCAGGAAACCAACCACCAACAGGAATCTCACGCCTGTTCCCGCATCACGAATTACCCAGCCGCTGGGTAAACTCACGTTGAACGGGAGAAGAAACACGAGTACGAGAAGAAGAATCGCCTGACTTTCAAGAAATGCTGCTCCGAATACCACCAATGCGAGAACAATGCCCGCGGTGCTCGGCTCCAGAACGAAAAGTATGGCCAGCGCCGCGCCTAAAAATCCGAGGCAGACCTGGGCAATCCACTGTGGATCCGGCATGTGAACCGCAAGAGTGCCGTCGGCCCTGCTGGACGAAATCTCGCTCATGCGTTGATTGGCAATCCTAATTTTGGGATCGTGGCGCGCTACGAACGAAACTCATTTTGGCCCCGGCAATCAACCGCTTCCACGGTTCCTCATCGGGCACGTTGCTAAACCACCGCATAATGCCGAAGCATGCAACACAGCTTAAGAACGCCAAGACCCCGCCGAGCAGCCCGATTACAAGTCTCGGAGGGAAGGACTTCTTTTCTGGCACATCGGCTGCATCCAGCACTTTGACCGTCGGGATTTCCTTGGCTTCTTGAACCTTGGCGAGTTCGTATTGCTTGGTCAGCACTTCAAAAACGGCTTCGTCGATCTTGGCCCGGCGAGCCAAATCAACATAGGTGTTGGTTAACAGAGGCAACTGCTCCAGTGAAGGGTAGAGTTGGTTGTCGCCCAATGCGGACGGGTTTTCGGAATTCTCGTTCTCCGAACCGCTTCGTCCACTGAGGCCACGCAGCTTGGAACGCAACTCGCCCGTCCGCGCCTCGGCCGCTTTGACGCGTGCGTTCTGTGGGCCGTAAATCTGTTCCAATCCGCTCAACTCACTTTCGGCGGCAATTAATTGCCCCTGGAGAGTCGAGGCAGCTTCGAGCATGGCCTTCCCCTGGAGCTGCGGATCGAAAGTCATGTTCCGACTGGAGAACTTACTGAGACGTAGCGTGGCCTCGTCAAGATCTTGCTTGACCTTTTCTAATCGCTGCTCGAGAAACTCACGTTCTCGGCGGGCCGAAGATGTGCTGACTTTTGACACGACATTGTTGAGCTGGTCGACGTAGGCCGCAGCCAACCCGTGGGCACGATCGGGATCGTTGTCCGTGACGGTAACGGTGATAATTCCGCTTTTCGTGTCTTCTCCAACCGCAGTCCTGCTCGCCAGTTTCTTTCGGGCATCAAGGTACCGCTTGTAACCGTAGACTTTCCTCAAGTCGAATTGATTGATCAGGTTGTCCTGAACCGTCCGGCTCTGCAGCACGCCGACAAACAAAGCGCCAGGCGACTTAATGCCCAGGACGTTCCCCGCCATATTGGCAGTAGCCGTGGAAAGATTTCCCATCACCGCCGCTGCCAAGCCGGGCCCCGAGAGTCCCTGCGTGTCTGGCGGCATAAGACGCGTAGTGGATTCGTACCGCTTCGGGATAAGGAATGCGACCAGCAGCGCAATAGCAAATCCAAGGGCCGCACTCTTCCACAGCAATGAACGCCGCAGCCAAAGTAGTTCCAGCACCTGTAAGGAACCGGAAACAACGACACGCCGGTCCGGTGGCATCATCTCGCGCTGAGTCTGCTCGGAGGTCAGCACGTTTCACCCTCGCATCTTTCGAAGCGACCACACTGTCCTGGTTGCGACACGCTGATCTGGGTATCAGAGTTGAGTGCGTCAGGTTTTGTCATCTACTTGTGATCGGGCACGTGTCCCGGCCAGTACGTGAACTGCAATTGGAACGCTACGTCCGACTGCGGCCCCGAAGCCAGCAACGGAAAATTCCACCGTTCATACTGCAATGTGCTGGCCACGAGAAAGTCTTTGTGGAAAGCCCAGTTGATCGTCCCGGCGAAATCGTTGAGGTTGCCGCCTTCCAGCAGCACCTTGTCGTTGTATTGGCGGCGGTAACTAAGTTGCAGCTTCCGTGTCGCGGACCACCAATACGTACTCGTCGCCTGCCAGCCATCACCTTGGCGACCGACCCAGTCTCCCATGAGTTGCCAGTAGGTTGTGTAACCTTGCGGATAATGATTGTTCGAGTAATACGGTGCAGTGCCCGGATATCCGACGATGTTCGTATAGACACCTTCAAGGCGAAGATCGATGTTTGGCAACTTTGGTAATTTCGGAAAATATAGGCCCGGATTAAACGCCGAGTCGAGCGGGTACGCGATCGGATTGGGCTCGTCGTTGGCCATTCCATCCACATAAAACACCATCCAGTCGCGAAGCTTCGGGACTCGGTAGGAAACATTGATGCCGGTATAGCGCTTTCCGGGATCCAAGGTTTGTGCGTTCCCCTGGGTAGAAAACGTGTGCAGCCAGGTCTTGGCAGTGGCAGGCCTACTGTATCCCGCCCATATCACCGTCAGGCCGACGCCCACCTCGAGGTTTTCCGTCATCTTGAGGGCCAGCTTGTCTCCCCACGTATAAGGTAGGGGATTGAGGTTCTGGTATGGGTTTCCGTAAAGCGGCTGAAACGTCGGGTATGGGCCACGAACGTAGTTGTAGTTCGGAAGCGCTCCGACAAAAATCGTGTTGCGGATCTTGCCCAACCATGAGAATGGCTCGGGCAACTCGTACGGCACGGTGCGTGAAAGCCTGAGCATCACCCCGGCCTGCGCGTTGTTCGAGAGCAGTAGAGAACCGCCAAAGTCCGGCGACAGGAACAAGGTCTGCTGGCCGAACGAGAGCTGCCAGTTATGTACATCGAGGGCCATGTAAGCCTCGATGGTGCGGAATTGGCTTTGTTGCGGAAACGTCGGAACCGAGTTAACTGGTAGATCGTTGAAGTTCGCAATCTGCTGGCTTACATACGGCGAGTAGGGCGCCATGCCGTTGGAATACTCGTACTCACCTCGAAAATAAAAGGCTAGCGGGCCGGTTTCAGCGCGGGCCGAAACGCCGGCAATGGCGTTGAAGCCCTGTCCATAGGGGCGTCCAAAGTCGTCATACAGAGTCTGGGCAAAGTTGAAGCTATCGCGCAAAGGTCGGCCAGCGATCGGAGTCACACGGAGATAGGCCGACTCAAGCTGCGCTCCAAGATTGCTGTGTCCTTCCAAGGTTTGCAGTTCGAAAGCAAACTCGTGGCGAAGTTCTGTCAGAGTTTTCCGCACTACAGCGTCGGGCTCAACATCGCCCTCGGAAATATGCGCCTGCGCTTCCAGCACGAGGCGGGCGCCCTCCGATCGCGCCCAAGGCCGGATAGCGATGATCTCAGTCGGAACATAACCCAGCGCGGCCAGGCGATCGAATGCAGGATAGATCCAGCTGTCTAAAGGGATGTAGGTCGATGCCATATAGTCCGGGTCGCGCTGCTTCTCTTCGGAACTTTTCTCGAATAGGCCCCAATTGGTGGCATCAATGTCCGGACCCTGCGAACGCGCCCGGTAGATCTGGCGTCCCATATACCAACCGAGGGCACTCCCGATCACCGCGTCCGACGCCCAGTGTTTTTCTCCGATCACACGTCCAGCACTCACACCGGCGGCAACTCCATAAGCCAATAGCTTGGTGAAGACGCCGGGATATTCGTGGGCCAGGACGCTGGCAGCAGCCCAACTCACTGCGGCCGTGTTCGATGGAAACGAGTTCCCGCCATCGAAGAACTGTCCTTTGCCGTTGCCAGTAAACGGACGTTCGCGTTGGGTCATGTATTGCATTGAGGTCGAGGCCACATAGGCATCAAGGGCAGCTTCGCCAATTAAATACCCAGCCTCAAGTTGGTGGGGATTTTGATTGATCTTCCCCAAGAGATAGAGTCCGCCACCTACGCCTACCAAGGCGGCCATCCCGGCGGTTGAGCCGTTGGCGGCTATCTTCACCGTATTGGGTGAGGTCGGCAGATGGCTCTCGATGTCAGTGTCGCTTCCCATCAGAGCCGCTGTAGCAAATGAAGCAGGAACCCAGAAACTGAGAGACTGCACGTCGGAGTGCAGAGGCTGCGTCCAGAAAGCTAATTGGTCCTGGGCGAAGAACTTGGGGAAGTTCCGCACAGTCAAATCGGTCTGCGCCAGATACCGGTCCGGCCGATTCGACTGAGTTACGGGACTCGGTCCAGCCGGATCAAAAGCGGCGGCAGGTACGACAGGCTGAGCATCGATGGCCTGCGTTGGAAGTTGCGCCGCCAAGCTAGGCTTCACATCCGCTGATGCTTGTTCTGCTCCTCTTTCTGAGCCTGCGGCTGCATTGGAGGGCTTGCTCGTCGTGCCGCGAGACGCCATTTCAGAGGGTTCTGATAACTGCAGGCTTGCCGACGCCTGAGCGGCAAGTTCAAGCAACCATTGGGACGCCGATCGGGCAAAAGCCGGGTCGGTGCGGATGCGTTCCACCACGGCTTGATCTGTGACGTTTTCAGGCGCGGGCTTCTCGCCTGCCGCGGCCAAGTACTGAGAATAGTAATTCTTTAACAGCGACATCCATTCCGGACGGCTGCGCAAGAGCTGGAGCAAGCGCGCACCGTCGGTATTTTGAGCAGGCTCCACAATTCGCTGAGACTTTTGGTCGCTTGTATTGTCCCCCACTGGCGGCGCCGGATTCTCCTGGGCCCCTGAGACGCAACCAATCAAAACCATGCCACCAATAAGCGACACCAGAACCCATCCTCTAATTGGGCGTCGACTCAACCGGTCCAGTCCTTCTCGTGCGATAAATACATCTGCAATCCGACGGGCCCGAACTACAAGTGGGCGACCGCAGCGGCGGCGATGGCCAGCGATGCCAGGAACTGCGCGGTCTCGAGCGTGGTCTGCCAAGTAGAGGAACCGGTCACGAACTTTTCAGGTACGACGAGCACGTCGCCGGGCTTCATCTTCGTGTTCAGCACGCCGCCCGAAAAGAGGTCCGAGGTTCCTCCTGAGGAAACCACAGACCCGTTGGCGCGAATGATGTAGACGCCCTTCTTGTTCGCTAATTGAGTTGGACCGCCGGCCTGCTTGAGATACCAATCCGCGGTCTTGCCTGGCTTGTAAGTGATCGCGTTGGCGTTATAAACCTGCCCATACGACAAGACGAACGTCGGTCTTTTGGGGACCGTAATGGAATCGCCGGCGCGAAGCTGAATATCGCTGGAAGTGTTCTCCCAACTCGCGATGTCGTCGCTGATGGTTACGACCAATCGTCCGGGAACTGGGCGACTGCGAAGGCGGGTGATGGCTTGTGCCTGTTGCTGCTCCACCGCCTGCATCACGTCGGCTTGGTCTTTTCCGGTGGTGTTCGGCGAAATACGAATCGCAGCGCTGGTAGTTTCTATCCGCTGAATCAGTTCCTGGCGTCCCTGCTCTTCTAGTTTGCGGACGTCGTCGCGCTCCAAGACAATCCCTGCCGGATAGGCTGACGAACGGAAACCACCAACCCGTTTGAGAAACGAACTAAGTTTCTCGCCTTCATTAATGCCGTAGCTGCCCGGGTACATCACCTCGCCCCGGATCGTCACTGAGCGACCAATGTCGCTCCAGCCGGGGATTTGCAGCACCGTAAGTACGTCGCCGGGTTTGAGCCTGACGTCGGCAGAAGCCTCGCCTGCGACCGCCGCTCCTATCCGAACCGTCAACTGGTCAGTTGAGACCCGCTGCCCATTGTCCACGACGTAGCTGGCTAGGCTTGCAGAATCACGAAACGCGCTGCGCCTGAATCCTCCAGCCATTTTGACGAGAGCCGCCGCAGTCATGCCGGCGCTCATGGGATATTCGCCGGGACGCAGGACATCTCCGTAGATCGCAACCCGTGGCGCATCGACTTCGTAGCGACCAGACACCCTGACGGTGTCGAATTGCTGCAGGGTCACGCTTGCATCTCCGGCCAACGCACTCGCCAGATTGAACTCGATGGTCACAGGATGAAAGTCAGGCGGCTGCAAACGAATAATCTCAGCATGGGTCGCCGGCTCGGGAAGTACGTCCTGATACGAATGCAGGAGGTCAGTTATGGTCATGCCTTCGCGATAGGGGTAGCTGCCGGGGCGATATACGTGTCCTTGCAGGTAAATCGTGCTGTCGCTGTAGGGCAGGATCGGAGACACCGAAACTCTGTCCCCGTCTTTCACCCAAAATGTTCCAACCATATCCCTCAGGGGACGCTCGCCAGTTCCCGCCGGTAGTTTTACGTTGAGCATGACGCGTTTAGCGTGGGCGTCGATGCGCTCCACCTTGATGTCATCCATGCTCGCGGAGACCGGAACTCCTCCAGCCATCTCCAGTACGTCGACGAGTTGGGTATCGGCCAGAAGCTCATAGATCGCCGGGCGCCGAACGCTACCAGCAACCGCCACCAGCGGACCAACCGGAGGCACCAGAATGGTGTCACCTGGCTCGAGCTGCTCAATTCCCTGCCGGACACCTCGCAGCAGCAAGTCGTAAAGATCCATCTGCCCCAATAAACGTGAGCCTCGCATGTGCTTGACGACGCGCAAAGATCCCGTTGGTGTCGGTCCGCCTGCCGCATAGAGGGCGTTAAGTGGCGTAGAGAGTGCGCTGATGTCATAAGCACCCGGCCGCTGTACGTCTCCAACGACATAGATGCGGACCGTGCGCACCCGGGTCACTGCGACATCGACATTCGCGTTGTGGAACTGCGGCTCGAGTTTGGCTTGTATCAACTTCTGCGCTTGCGCCAGCGACAGCCCCGCTACTTCAACGGGGCCAGCTTCCGGGAGGGAGATGCGGCCCTCGCGATCCACGACACGGTTGATCTTCTGTGCGATACCACCCCAGATATCGAGGGTCACATTATCACCAGGCCCCAGCACATACTCCGGGCCGGCCGGAAGGTCCATCGGAAACTGGCTCAGCCCTACAACATCGGGGCGAAAAATGTCAGAGCCGAACCGAGTAAGAGTCTTGGCGTCATCTGGGAACTGGGTGTAGAGCGCCTTGGTCGATGGCAGAGTGGGATAGGGATTGGGCTGCTTAACGGTTCGCGGATTGAGAGAAGAATCGTCGTAATGCTGTTCGCTGGAACCCGGCCGAGCCGCGGTCTTTTCAGCGGCACCCTTCGTGCCCTTCACTTCGGTAGCAGCTGCAGCACCCAGTCGTTCCGCGCCGTTCGTTCGATCCGACGGACTGGAGGTAGCGGGGACAGGCTCTCGGTCCTCCGTTCCATTTACTTCGGGCGCAGTCGCTTCGTAGCTTCCGGTAGCTTGCCCCAGCAAGGCCTTTGCCTGATCTTCGGTCAACGTGCCTTGATCTACAAGATACCGAGCTGCGGCTGAGCGAAATCCAGCGTCCGATTGCAAACGAGCCGCCAGCATGGCGTCCGTGATGGCTTGCTCATCAATGGCGCTGCCTTCCTGTTGCAGTCGTTGGGCCAGCAAAGCCTTCAGTTGCGCAACGACCTCTGGATGACTTTGCAAGAATGATTGAACTTGCGATTGCGTGGCGGTGTCGTCGGCGGTTTGCGCCGACATATTCGCGGCCAGCAAACCTACCAGCAGAATAGAAAGCGTTAATCGAATCGCGAACTTTAACATGTGAATGGCATAGTCGATCGCCGTTGCGTCGGTGATTCTCGAAGGAACCGGGCTAGGCATCGTTCAATGAATTTGGTCCACGATGGGACAGAGCGTTTAAAAGGAATGTGGTATAGAAAGGAGCGGTCTCTTCCGCGTTCCACTCCAGATTCTTGCCGGTAAACATTTGATAGAGATTTTGGTGGGCGCTTACGATTCCGGCCAGACTGAGGGTTGCGATTGACGGTTCGATGTCTCCTATCGTCCCCTTGGCGGCACACCGTTCAAAATATCCATGGATGGCGTCAAAGAACGGTCCCAGATACTCGCGCACATATCGATCTGCTCCGGGAACTTCGAAGCCTGCAACGTAAAGCAGGCGAACGACATCCGGCTGGTCGAAGAAGTTCGCCAAAAGAAATTCAGTAAGCATTGGGACAACTACGCGAACGTCCGCGTCCTGTGCTAACTGGCTCTGCAGTTCCCGTCCCATTCGAATCCGGCCCAAGCGAGACTCGGCCGCCGCGGAGAATAGGTCCGACTTACGAGGAAAATAGCGGAACAGGGTTACTTCGTTTACTTTGGCGAAACGGGCAATATCGCGCGTGCTCGTCCCCTTGTAGCCCTGCCTGGCAAAGAGCTGCATCGCAGCTTCCACAATGCGTACTTCGGTTAGAGTGCTGCCCGTTTTTTTTTTGGCTGGCTTCATACTTGGCTTAACTGGACTCGGGGGTAGCAAGAATTACGCTTGAACTGGCTCTACTTCGTTTGCATCGACTTCCACCGCCACGCTCTGGCGAATCAGTTCAACCGAGAGTACGACCCGCAGACTGTTCTTCTTGCGGATAAGAATTCCACACGTTCCCATGAGCGGTCCGCTCTTGATGCACACCCTGTTGCCTAAAGCAAGGTAGGGATGCGGCTCGAACTTGCGCAGCGGCAGTTCCTGACGCAGCCACTCAATCTCACTATCGGAAATCACCGCTGCAGACTTCCCAGAGCCGGCAAATGCCAGTACTCCGGGAACCTCGCGGACAACACTCGATTGGGCTCGGGTGGTGCGAACGAAGACGTAATTGGGGAAGATGGGTGATTCGACCAGAACAGTGCAGCCGTTCTTCCATCGGCGGACCGACTTCAGCAACGGTAGAAAACACTCTACGTCGCGTGCAACCAAATGCCGCGTAACCACTTTCTCATGGCGTGGCGTGGTATACGCCGCCAGCCATACTAAGTTCGAGGCGACACATTGACAGCCAACAGTCGGCGGTTCCGGCGCGTGGCGTAGGTGATCAGAAGCAGTTATCCCAATTGAAGACAAGGCTTCGCCATCCTCACTTAGATAAGGTTTTTCCACAGCTGGTCTAGGGAGTGATAGAGTCGTTCCTTCTAGCCGGCTGCAATCATTACTGTTGGGGGGAACCGAATGCCTTGTCGACTTCGGCGTCCGTCGACTGCTCTCTCGCATGCGCCCAATTACTTGCTAGGCAATTGATCTTTCCGATCGTCTTGGAGTAACCGTTAGTAATTTGTAAGCACTAGCTTGCCTACAACCTCCACCGGACTCCTCGAAACATGTGTTAGGTTGACTGAGCATAGAGGTAAACCAAGTGCCGCGTCAAGTTAAAATCCTGGCATCCATATCAAAAATTTCTATCGCTTCGATTGCGATTAACCCTATCGTAAGAATGCAAGTGCTCACACACTCGTCGGTTGCTCGCGGCTACTGAACGACCTGCGCGGGCGGAACAAATAACGTAACCAGCTACTCACGCGATGTGAGTATTTCAGTAGCGACCACCCGCCTGCATCACGGACAGGAGGTAGCGCTGTGTCAAGTTCTGAGGCCGGGACTGGGGCCGATCGACTCCCTTTCATGGCTCGCGGGAAATGCTGCTCGTCTTCGCATTGTTATTGATTAGCGGAAATGACATCACGCCAGTTATATATCTGGACTGCTGAGAGCTTTCTTCGCGAGCGAAGACCAAACTTAGTCAGGCTTTATCGCTCCGGAAAACTGGCGCACGCAACCGGGGTACTTAACTGCAATCCTGAACGGTCCCGTAGTGGGGACTTGACTTCCGGCACATTGCCCCTAAAATGCCTTTCACGGCAGTAAGCGTCGTCCGGGCTGCAGGCTCGAGGCTTCTGGCCGCCGAAAGTGGGGAATTCGTAGTGAAAAAGTATGGTAGATTGCTCGCGGTCCTGGCCGTTCTGGTCGTGGGGGGCTCGGATATTTCCGCCCAAAATAATTGCAAGACGGTGACTGGCGTCAACGGTGTAACTCCTTGTCTGCTCTCTGGCACGGACGTAAGCGCGGTCACCTGCCCCAACGGCACGACTTGCGGTTCGGCAGCCAAGGCCAGCGCACTTAGCCTGACGCCTTTTAACGGCACAACCGGTTGGCACAGCTATACCTCAACTTCTGGCGGCGCCGCGTCCTACTTGAACACATTGTCGACCAATATCGGCGCGGGAGTGACGTTCGCCTTGTCGGGCACTTCGTCCCTCCGCCTTGGCAATGGAACAACCAACAATCTTCCGTGGCTGAATCCGACCAACGATAACGGCTATTACTTGGCGGCCTCCAGTAACTCACCGACCATAACCATGACCTTCGACGACAGCAGTTGCGATAATTCGAACTGCATTGCACAATTCTCTCTCTACTGGGGCAGCCTGGATAGTTGGAACACCATTACGTTTACCCCCACCAGCGGCTCGCCGATTTCCTTGACCGGCGCACAACTCGCGACCACTTTTGGCTGGACACTCGGGCAAAACGACACGACCTCATATGTCTTGAACTTTGAGGTCCCGACCAACGACGCTTTGTGGACAGCCGTAACCCTTTCGTCGAGCTATCCGGCATTCGAGTTCGACAACATCGCGTGGGAGAGCGTGCTCGGAACTACGAATGGGCCGGTGTCGATCCCATCGGGAACAACTCCCGAACCCGGCGGCATTTTGCTGTTGGCTACGGGAATCATGACCGTAGCTGGACGACTCAGTGGCGCGGTGCATTCCAGAAGCTGAAACCGCAACAGCGGGTTATTCATCCAATCACCGGGTAGCTGCGCTCGGAATCGAATTCCATATTGTTCTATCGATTCGCAACGATGTCTGCCTGCTCAAGGACGATCTCGCTGTCATTTCCTTGGAACCCTGTCAACCGCAGATTGGAAATCGTGATATTGTGCCCAATGTGACAATGCTCCGCGTATTCCGGAGCCACCTACAAATTGCGAGGAGATAGATATGGGGATCGGAGAACAAAGAGGTACGGGGGAACAGTCAGGTAACCCGTTTGCCAAAGTGAAGAAGGGGTCTGGGGAGCAGGCGACTAAACCGAAGGCCAAGAAAGCCGCCAAGAAGAAAAAGAAGTAGCGAATATGTCCGACCGTTCCGTGGCGCCGAACGGCTTTTGATCCACCTCGGCGGATAGCCGTGTCGAATCGGTTTCGAGATAAGGCGACGGGCCTCCGTCGCCTTTCTAAATTCTGCGACTAGTCAGTGACGCGACTCACAGATGAGCCCAGCGGATCTTCGATACACTACAGGCCTATGCTGAGTGAAAGACAATTTCGTGACCGCGCTGTCCGCGAACTCCGCGAGATCGGCAAGCAGGTCCAGGTTCTGGCGATTGATCGTGACTTGTATCGCAAACTCGAGCTTGAGGTGCTCCCCTCTAACCCACGCTTAGCGGGTACTGGCGCTGCGTTCCTCACCATGCTGCGGGGCGCCTATACCGACGCGAGTACGATGCGTTTGCGGCGCCTTTTCGCACCCGACGCCAACCTTTCCGTGCGGCGCTTGCTGACGCAGATCTCCGACTACCCTGAACTGCTGCACGACAAACTCACAGCAAAGGAACTCTCCTCGGACATCGCCGAGTTCGACCAGATCGGCACAACTCTCAAGGAGCGTATTGATCCGCATTTCTCCAACCACGAACGCACGTCCGCAGCTGTGGCGACCGCCATCCGTGAGTTGGACCGAGCGACCGACTTCCTGATCGACTGTGTCAAGCGGTACTACTGGATCGTGTCGGACTCATACATTGACGTTGATGTCAGCTACGCCGACGATCCTCTGGCTATCTTCCGTTTTGCCTGGATCGAGACCCCGTAACAAGACGCGCAGAAGGGCCGTAGGACTTCCCTTCCAACCCCCAGCTTTGGTGGCGCGTCAGTTCCCTACCAAACTTTGCAGACTCTGTTCGCGGGCTTGACCATGGGTTGCCCAGGTTTGCAGCCAAACGCCGTACCGAACTCCGGCATATTCACAACCACGCCATTGATCCGGTATTTTCCCGGCGAATGCGGATTTGTCAAAGCGCTGACCCGCAGGTTTTCCGGCCGCTGATTCTCACACGCCCACTGGGCGAATCCCACAAAGTAGCGTTGATCGGGTGTCAGGCCGTCACGGTTCTCCAGCATCTGGCCCTTGGTGGCATCCTTCCACGCCACATACGCCAGGATGGTGCCGCCCAAATCAGCCACGTCCTCGCCTTCCGTCAGTTTCGAGTTGATGTGGATGTCGTCCACCACAATGTACTGCGAGTACTGGTCGACCACGCAGTTGGCATGTTTTACGAACTGGTCCGCGTCTTGCTGCGTCCACCAGTCTTTCAGGTTGCCCTTAGCGTCGAACTGCCTGCCCTCATCATCGAAGGCGTGCGTGAGTTCGTGTCCAATGGTTGAACCGGTGTTGCCATAGTTGGGGGCCGCGTCCAGCTTTGCGTCATAGAGTGGCGGCTGCAGGACTCCAGCCGGAAAATTGATATCGTTCATCTGCGGGTTGTAATAAGCATTCACTGTCGGCGGAGTCATGTCCCATTCGGTACGGTCCACCGGCTGGCCCACTTTCGCGAGTTGCCGTTTCTCTTCGAACTCGGTCGCGCGAACATCGTTCCCATAGAAGTCGTCAGCAACAATCTTCACTGAGCTGTAATCGCGCCACTTGTCGGGATAACCCACCTTGTTACGGACGGCCTTCAGCTTCACCAGCGCCTGCTGTTTGGTCGTCGGGCTCATCCAATCGAGTTGCTGGATGCGTACCGCCATCGCGTCTTCAATCTGCTGGGTCATCTCAACGGTTGAAGCCTTCAAGTCCGGTCCAAACGTCTTGCGCACGTAGGCTTGTCCCAGTGCCTCACCCAAGTCGTTATCCGTATATTGCACGCACCGCTTCCAGCGAGGCTGAAGCTCGGTCGCTCCCCGCAAATATTTCCGGTAGAAGTCGAAGTTAGCGTTGACGAACGCCGACGACAGGAACGGCGCCCGCGAATGTGCAACGTGCCAGCGCATATAGGTTCGCCAGTCGTCCAGCGACGCCGACTTCATCTGCGAACTGACATCGTTGAAGAAATCCGGCCACGAGACGTTCAAAATCTCGAACTTCGGTACGCCTGAAGCGGTGAAAAACGCGTTCCAGTCGAAATCGGGAGCCACCTTATAAAGGTCGGGAACCGTCATTTTGTGCTTTTGTTTGTATGGATCGCGGCGCTCCACCCGGGTGAGCGAAGCTTTCGCCAGGCTGGTTTCCATCCGCATCACAGTGGAGGCGTTCTTCTTGGCCGTTTCGGGTGAGTCGCCCATCAACTCAAACATCTTCTGAACATGTTGCAGGTAGTGTTCGCGCGTTTCCTTCGACTTAGCATCGTCCTTGAGGTAATAGTCGCGGTCGGGAAGCCCCAATCCTCCTTGGTCGATCCCGACGATCATTTTGTCGGAGTCGTCAGGGTCTTGGGTGGAACCAAATTCGAAAAGCACACCGACTCCCTGCATCTGCAACTTTGCGATCAGCGGTGCGACTTGTTTTACATTCTTCAACTCCTGGATAGCCGCAAGATCGGGCTGCATCGGCTTCGCCCCCAGCTTCTCAACCAGGTTTTCATTCATGCAAGACGCGTAGAAATCGCCGATCTTTTGCGTCACCGCATCGCGGTCTTTGGCAGTAGCCGCCTGTTCCAGGATTCCTCGCAGGTACAACAGATTGTCCTGATAGAGCTTCCCATACACGCTCCACGACGTCTGGTCGGGCGGAATCGGGTTCTTCTTCTCCCAGCCGCCACATGAGTAACTGTAAAAATCCACGCAAGGATCAACCGAGCGATCCATGGCCGTTACGTCCAGGCTGGGCGTGTAGGGCAGTTCAGGACCTGCGGCCGAGCTTGTCGACGCGGCTTGGCTGTCAGGCGTTGTGCGCGTCGAATAGGATGTTTGCGCCACACAAGCGACACCCAACAGTGCCAGCACAAGAGAGATTCGGATTGATGGCATCGAAGAGCCTCCAGGAGAACCGATGAGAATAGCAGAGCCGTTTCGAGCGACGCATCCGAGATGTGACGAAGCTTGATTTTGCGTGTGTTTGCAGCCTTTTGGCGGTCAGTTTCTGCTTCACAATTCTTTACTGCCCCCGGCGGGGCTGGAACATCTTATGAAACGAAACACCTATAGCGACACAGGGTTTAAAGTAGTGGCGCTGCTGAGTGATCTGCACGGCGGCGCGCATTCCCGACTGTGGTCGGGCAGGCTGGGAATCGAGGAAGCAAGATGATGAAATCAAAGCGGCAGTTGGGATGGGCCCTGGTTGCGCTGATGTTGATGGCGCTTGGCGCAGGGAATCTGCTCGCCCAGTCCGGGGAGAACTCAGGCATTCCGACCAATATCGGCTATCCAAGCAATCCTCCCGGCCCGGGCAATCCTGGTGGTCCGGCCAATGCCGGAAGTCCAACGTACGATCCGCCGGCCCGCGTGGCCCGTATTCAATACATCTCAGGCGAAGTGTCGCTGCAACCCGGTGGTGTGAACGACTGGGTGGCGGCGAACCTGAATCGTCCACTGACGACGTCAGACCGCGTCTGGACCGACAAGAACTCGAAAGTCGAACTGAACGTCGGCAACGCGTTCTTGCGCATGGATTCCGAGAGCAGCCTCACCTTCACCAATGTCGGAGACAACACCATTCAGGCGGAATTGGATCAAGGCGTTGTCGAACTTACCGTTCTCCACCTTGAGCCCGGCGAAATCTTCGAGATCGACACACCCAATCTCGCCTTCACTGTGATGAAGTCCGGTGTGTACGTCATCACCGTACGGCCGAACGACGACCAGACTTGGGTCACCGTCCGTAAAGGAAACGGCCAAGCCACTGGGAACGGGCCTGCCGTGAAAGTGAACAGCGGCGACCAAGTACGCTTCACCGGACAGAATTCCCTGCAGCACGAGGCGTACGCGGCTCCTGCTCCGGATGGCTTCGAAGACTGGGCCCAGGTTCGCGACAAGCGGCTCGATGGCGCACAATCCGCGCGCTACGTCGCCCCAGGAACCATCGGATATCAGGACCTCGATTATTACGGCCGCTGGCAGGTCGTTCCAACTTACGGCGCCGTCTGGGTTCCCACCAGCGTACCCGCTGGCTGGGCGCCTTATCGTTACGGACACTGGGTCTGGATCGCCCCATGGGGCTGGACCTGGGTGGATGACGCGCCTTGGGGCTTCGCTCCCTTCCACTACGGCCGCTGGGTATCTTTCGGCGGATATTGGGGCTGGGCTCCCGGTCCTGCCTACGTGGGCTGGCGACCTTACTATGCCCCCGCTCTGGTGGGCTGGGTCGGAGGCGCGGGATGGGGCTTCGGCATTTCGTTCGGAGTCGGTTTTGGTGTCGGCGGGGGCTGTGGCTGGTTCCCCTTGGGATGGGGTGAAGCTTACTATCCCTGGTACCACGGGTATCGCGGAGGCTACGTCAGTCAGGCGTACATTCGCAATGTCAATGTCACCAACACGCACATCACGAACATTGCGAATGTGACCAACAACTACTACAACAACTCGGTTAGCAACACGCACTATGCGAACCGGTCGGTCGCGGGTGCCGTTACCGCAGCTCCCAAGTCCGCTCTGGCGAACGGACAGAACATCGCCAAGGTCGGCATGGCCGTTCCGCAGTCTGATCTGGCCAAGGGACAAGTAATGCGCGGCGTTGATGTCACTCCCACCAAAGCAGCGATGTTGGGCGGACACACGGCGACCGGGTCGGCTGTGCCCCCGCGGTCCGCGATTGATCGCCAAGTCGTGACCCAGGCCACGCCTCCCTCGCGGACCGCGTCGCAGAACATGGAAGCGCATAACGTTCCGCAATCGCCTGCCTCGTTGGGAGTTCACAACCCCGCCGGCGATAGCGCAACTGCTTCGCACAATGTGCCGCGGCCGCCGGAGCGCAACAACTCAGTTGCAACTCCGTCAGCTTCGACTTACAACTCGCAAACCGGATCGCACGCGGTTCCGAAACCGCCTTACGCTGGCAGTCCGGCTCCCCGAACCAACACCGCCGCGGAACAGCACAACACCTCTCCCGCGCCTTACGGACACACCGCGCCGGCACAGCAACAGCCTTCGCACGCTTCGCCGCCGCCGGCGTCGTCAAATCACAGCACACCGTCGGGCAATTCCAAGGAGAAGGAGAAGGAGAGCAAGCCGAAGGAACAGCCGAAGTCTGGTTCGGGAATGGCATCGGCCAATGTCCCACGGCCGCCGGGCAGTTACAGCTATCATGCAACGCCGGCCTACAGCGCGTCCTCCTACGCTGGGCATAACGGTTCTTACGGCGGGAGCACCAGCAGTTACGGCGCCTCGGCCTCGCCTTATGCATCGAACCGCAGTTCGTACGGAGCACCGGCAACGGCTTACCGTGCCCCCGGTACTTACAGCGCGGCGCCCACTTACACCGCACGGTCGGATGCGCCCGCTGCTCAGCACTACTCTGCACCCTCGGCCTCACACTATTCGGCAGGAGGTAGTAGTAGCGGACATTCTTCCAGCGGAGGCAGCAGCGGAAGATCTTCCTCTTCGGGAGGTCATAGCGGAGGCCATTCGCGGTAATACTTTTTCTCGACGATTGAGTGCAATGGGCGGCCCTCTCGGCCGCCCTTGTTATTTCTGCAACGAATCTTGCTTCGCCAGTGTTCGAAGCGTCAAAACCCCCGATAGCCGCGGAATGAAGCTCGTCAGCTTATAATTAAAGAGTGCCCAGCCCGGTTGTCAGAAAGGTCGCCGAAGCCAACTTCCCTACTCGATGGGGACAGTTCCGTATCTATGGCTTCGAGGGTGAGTTCGGATCCCAACCCGACGGCCTGACTCCAGACCAAGTTGCTTACCTGGCGCGAGAAGGCAAGGTCGACCGTCGGAAGGAAGAAGCGGTCGCTCTAGTCATGGGCGATATCCAATCCTCTCCCGCGTTGGTCCGGATCCACTCGCAGTGCCTGACGGGCGACGTGTTCGCATCTATGCGTTGCGATTGCCGCCAGCAGCTCGAATTGGCCCTCTCCATGATTGCCGACGCCGGTTCTGGCGTTCTGATTTACGAGCAGCAGGAGGGCCGAGGAATTGGCCTGATGGCAAAAATCCAGGCCTACGAATTACAGGACAACGGACTCGACACCATCGAGGCCAACGAAAAGCTTGGCTTCGACGCCGATTACCGCCAGTACACGCTGCCTGCCGAGATGCTGAAGCAATTGGGAGTTCGTGCGGTGCGCCTGATTTCGAACAATCCCGAGAAGGTCGCCGCTCTGGAAAATGCTGGCATCGAGGTGGTCGAGCGCGTGCCCGCTGAAGTCGAGCCTTACGAGCACGCTGAAAAGTACTTGCAGACCAAAAAAGATCGCATGGGGCATCTCTTCACCAGCTTGTAACGACTCCGCTCCCTCGCCCTCACATGACACTTCCTGTCAGCTGAGTGCCTTCTTCAATGCAGACTGGTTTTTCACCGGCAACTGCTCGATCGCAACCCTGGCGACCGCCCGGTACGCGTCGCGCGCCTTCGGAATCTTCTTTAAAGCGTCTAGATGTCTTCGGACTGTAGCCACGTCTCCCCGAATCAACGCACCGCTGAATGCCGCCGCAGCTCCCTGCTCCAAGTAGTTGTCGAGCGTCTGACGAAGTAGCGGGCCCGCCATCGTCTTAACCTGCGACTTCGCAATGCCCGCCTCCTTGCCCACTTGTTCCAAAGCAGCCATCAGGCCGATAAGCAGCGGCGACGCAAAAGTGTCGAAGGCGTGGTAAAGAACTTTGTTCTCCTTGCGGATTGTGTACGCCGTACCGCCAAGGTCGCCCACGATCTTTTTCGCTACCCGCAGCGCCGGCGGATCTCCTTCCACTCCGAACGGCACGCCTGCAAAGCTCGGCACGACCCTGTGAACAAACGTCATTCCCGGATGCACGGATGCTACATGCGCTCCCCGGTCGCGGAACGGCGAAAGTACGTCACTGGTTAGCACCCCACTAGAATGAAAAACCGTCGCATTCTTCCAGCTTTGCGCTCGTGCTAATTGAGAAGCGACAGCAGCAATCACATCATCGGGAACGGTGATCCAGACGAGGCTGGATGGCGGTATTCCCTCTCCGAGTCGCACCACTCGGGCGTTCAGCAGCCGAGCCAGTTTCGTCGTTGCCTGCCGCGCACGCCCCCTCGGCCGGACCACGAGGCACTCGACTTTCCACCCCGCTTGTTGAAGGTTTAGCACAAGCGCGGTCCCCAGTCGACCCGGACCCACGATCGACACGCTCAACTGATCCGTTCTCGCACGCGCCATGGCGGCAGCATAACAGAGCTGGCGTGCCAATCGGCCCCTGCTGGCTGGGCTGTTCTATAGTGATGGGCTATGCCAACTCGAAATCAACCGACGCTCAATCGAGAGGTCAAAAGCGCACGCGGCAAGAAGCCCAAATCGCTTCCGCTCAAAAAGCTGTCGTCTAAGACTGTCTTCCGCGGACGAGTGTTCGACATCACTCGCGACCGGGTGCGTGAACCCAACGGCGTCACCGCAGTCCGCGAGGTGATTCGCCATTCCGGCTCGGTCGTTGTCCTGGCAGTGGACGATTCCGCCGACGAACCACGCGTTCTCATGGAGACGCAATATCGCTACGCCGCGCAGGCCTATATGTTCGAGCTTCCTGCTGGCCGAATCGATCCCGGCGAGAATGCGCTCCAAGCGGGCAAACGCGAATTGCTCGAAGAAACGGGATATTCAGCACGCCGCTGGAAGCGAGCGCTCTTCTTCTACCCAAGTCCCGGCTTTCTGGAGGAAACGATGACAGTTTTTCTCGCGCAGGGTCTCGAACCAGGAATCGCCCAACCGGAATCCGACGAACGCATCGAGCACCGTTTGGTACCGCTGTCTGAGGTCCTCCGGCAGATTATGTCGGGCCGAATGCGCGACGGAAAGACCATCGCCAGTATTCTCTGGTTTGTTCAGTCCCAAAGTAAGTAACACTTCACGCCGCCTTGGTGGCGAGATTTTTCTATCGCGTCGCAGATTGCGCCGCCGAAAACCATTAATTCCGCATTAAGTGACACTACTATCGGCCATTCTCATGTACGAATGACCCTGTATACTCTATTGACAACACCACGAAATTCCTAAACAATCATTCCACGCCGTTGAACAGGCGAGGTCGCGATTTGCCAGCACCACCGTGGAACATCCACTGGAAACTGGCTGATTCGTTCCAACCTGCTTGACGCTAATCGGCGACTGCGCCCGCACATGTGCCTGTGGGTTGGCCGCCCCCCGGGAGGATTGGAACGTGAAATTGAAAGGAACCGTAAAGTGGTTCAACAACGCCAAAGGTTTTGGATTTATCGGACGCGATGACGGACCCGATGTATTCGTACACTACAGTGCCCTGATTGCGGACGGTTACAAGAGCCTGCAGGAAGGCGATGCGGTAGAGTTCGAGATTGTTGACGGGCAGAAAGGCCCCCAGGCCGCAAACGTGACAAAAGCTCAGTAGAAACCACTCCGAATTACAAAATACCCAGCTCGAAAGGCTGGGTTTTTACTCCACGCTGTCGCTCTCCGTTCGTCGCCGACCTTACGTTCTGACCGCTCGGATATCTCGCGATACAATTCCTTCGAGGCGCAACTGGTGGATAACAAAACCATCGCCAACGTCTTCTACGAAACTGCTGACCTGATGGAGGTCAACGGCGACGATCCATTCCGCATTCGCTCCTATCGGCGCGCCGCCGAAACCGTTGAGAGTTTTCCCGGGCAGATCGTCACGCTCGCTGACGACGTAAAAAAGCTGCTCGAAATTCCCGGCATCGGCAAAGGCATGGCGGCCAACATCCAGGAACTGACGCAAACTGGCAAGCTCCAGCTCAACCAGGAGCTTCTACAGAAATACCGGCCATCCATGCTGGAGCTGATGAAGATTCAGGGTCTCGGGCCGAAAACGATCGCCCTGATTTGGAGCGCATTTCAAGTCAGCGACCTGAGCGGAGTTGAGAGGCTGGCCAGGGAAGGCAGGCTGCAAACGCTTCCTCGCATGAGCGAAAAGAGCGAGCAGAAGATTCTCAAAGCCATCGGGGATTATCGCCGCATCTCGGGCCGCTTTCTCATCGACGAAGCCGACCGCACCGCGGAGCGCCTCACCGAACACCTGAAGCACATACAAGGCATTGACGCGATTACTCCTGCTGGCTCCTTGCGGCGCGGCCGCGAGACCGTCGGCGATCTCGACCTTCTTATAACCGGTCCCTGTTGCGTAGCCGACGCCACCCGCCTGGCGCTGATTGAGGAGATCGTTCGCTTGCCCGGCATCGACCAGCTCCTCGCCAAAGGAGACAACAAAGTCAGCTTCAAGCTCCGCAACGGATTGCAGGTCGATGTTCGGACCCTGTCTCCCGACTCCTACGGCGCCGGCCTTCAGTACTTCACCGGGTCCAAAAGTCATTCCGTGGCTCTCCGTCAGCGCGCCCTGAAAATGGGCCTCACCCTCAACGAGTACGGCTTGTGCCGAGTGAGTGACAACAAGTGCGTGGCCAGCAAGACCGAAGAGGACATCTACCACCAGCTCAAACTCGACTGGATTCCCCCTGAACTCCGCGAGAATACCGGCGAAATTGAGGCCGCCGAAAAACATCAGCTGCCCGACCTCATCACCTTGAATGACATCCAAGGCGAAGTACACATGCACACTGTCGAGACTGACGGCCGATGCACCATCGAAGAAATGGCAGAGGTGGCCAGACAACGTGGCTACAAATACATCGCCATCACTGACCACTCCAAGAACCTCGCCATGGCCAACGGGCTCGACGATACACGGGCCGTGCAGCACATCGCCCGCATCAACGCGGCAAACCAGCAACTCGAAGGTATTACCGTCATGTCGGGGATCGAAGTTGATATCCTGGCTGACGGCTCGCTCGACCTGTCGGACTCCGTTCTTGAACAGATGGATGTGGTAGTCGCCAGTGTCCATTCGGCGTTCAATCAGGAAACAGAGCAAATGACCGAGCGCCTACTGAGTGCGCTCAGCAACAAGAATGTATGCATTCTCGGTCATCCTACGGGACGCCTGCAGTTACGCCGCGAAGCTTATCCATTTGATTTCGAAGCCGTGTTGAAGACGGCCCGTGAAAACCAAGTCGCTATGGAATTGAACGCCTACCCAGATCGGCTCGATTTAAATGATGTGCATCTTCGCCTGGCTCGCGACCATGGCGTCAAGATCGTGATTAACACGGACGCCCATCACACCTCGCACTTCGAGAAGATCAAGTACGGAATTCTGCAAGCGCGTCGAGCATGGCTGACACCGAAAGACGTCCTCAATACACTTCCTCTAAAAGAATTTCGGCACGCTATCAAGCACAACTGGCCATCAAATTAAGTGAAAGCCGGGGCTCTGGAGCGTAAGCTGGACTTGCACTCTAATTAGGAGGCGCCTTATGCCCGACACAAACTTCCCCAAACCGGGCGCCGGTTTTGACGCCGGGCACGTTCCCATTACCGAGGAATTCGACAGCGCGAAGCGAACCCTTCCTCCCATCGCTCCTCTCCTCGCAGCACTGGTCGTGGTCGTCGTGTTCATCATTGGAGTCGCATATGTCTTTCGCGCCAAGCCGGTAGCGCAGGGACAGATCGATCGCGCTTTCGCGATGCAGCAAGAAGGCAACTCCTATTCGATGGTTCTGATGCAGGTAACACTGCGCAACATCGGCGACAAGCCGCTCTTCGTCAAGGAAGTCAAGGCAACGATTATGACCGACCTGGGCGAATCCAATGACGACGCAGCCTCCGCCGTGGATTATGGGCGCTATTTGCAAGCCTTTCCCGACCTGCAGATGTACGCCACTGACCCGCTGAAGGTCGAAACCAAGATTCTGCCGGGCGGGGAGGTCAAGGGCAGCGTAATGGTGGCTTTCCCCATCACCAAGGATCAGTTCTATGCCCGCAAGGACCTCAACGTCACCATCATCCCCTACGATCAGAAGCCGATCGTGCTGCATGAAAAGAACAACGCGCCGGCAAAGTAACTGAGCGCCGGATTATGGTTTCCAGAATAAAAGCCAGAGCACTCGCTCTGGCTTTCGTTTCTATACAGCTGGATTCGCGTTACGGAGTCACCGGCTTGGGGGCATTCTTGGGCGTGCTCAAGTAACCCGTAATGCTGTTCTTGTCAGCCGTGAACGCAACGATTTCATATAGTAGGTGATCGCGCCCGGTGTAGAACTGCAGCGGTTCGCCGACATTCCTGTCTTTCTTTTCGATGGTTTTGTCGTCCGCAATCACGTTCAGAGTAAACCGGCTTTTCTTGGCGTCAACCTTCTTCAGCTCGAGGCTGACGGTCGATATCGGCGTTTTGGCGCCCTTGCGCAGCGTGAACTCGTAGTAGTTGCGGTCACCCTTGTGTTTCAGGACATCCAACTCTGACGAGGTGTGAGCGATCAACCCACTCTGCACGCCCAGGTCGCCAATGGTGTGCTCCAGCTTCGTGTTCGTCGCCTGCAGGTCAGCCTGCGTCTTGGCGATATCGGTCTTGGTCGTTCCAACTTCCGTTTTCACCCCGCTGACCTCGCCGCTGACCGCGGCGATCTGCTGTCCTTGCTGACTCTGCGCGGCTTTCAGCTGGGCCGACGCGCTCTTCTGTTCCTGTTCTAACTCCGCGGCGCGCTTGGCGATTTCCTGCTTGGTCGAGCCTACTTCGGTTGTCAGCGCTTCTTTCAATTCGGACCGCGTGCTGTGGATCCGAGCCGTCAATTCAGTCTGCGCGGCTTCCATGGTCTGCTGTTTTTGATCCAGCATATCCAAGCGGCCCTTCAGCGTGTACATGAAGTACAGCGAGGCCAGCACATAGATCAGCGCTACTCCCAGCAGCACAAATCGCACAATCGAGCCATGGTCCGCCCCGCTTGCCTGCGGGTGCGTTTCCACTTGGTTCGTCAAATCTTCTTCGTACATCCGTTGTCCCTTTCGTGTTCCTGATCAAGAATTCAGAGAAGCTGGTACCCAGGGGTCTGCAAAACTTCGTGCGGCGCGGCGTGCGGGGCCAAAGGCCCTATCTCTCTCTTGTCACCTTCGCACGCTAAATCTTCCGCAATGCGGCGGGAAATGAGCAGTTTGCCAATGCAGCCATTATAAATTGTTACAAACCCGAAATGGCGTCTTGAGTTGCATTTGCCTCTCCGGCCCGCCGCTGCCGCCGACCGCGCTACTCTACAATCGCAAGGTGAAGACTTGGGATGTGGTCATCGTCGGCGGAGGCGTAATTGGCCTGTCGCTCGCATGGCGACTGAAATCCGCCGCAATTTCCGTCTTGGTCGCAGAGAAGCACGAACCCGCCCGCGAAGCCTCCGCTGCCGCCGGAGGCATGATCGCCCACTGCGATCCCCACACTCCGAACGTCCTTCTTCTCTTGGCCCGTGCCAGCGCAGAGATGTATCCCGACTTCGTACGCGAACTCGAGATTGAATCTGGCCAGTCCTCCGACTTCCGCGACGCCGGAACCATTGCGCACTTCGATGGTGGCGAACTCCCGCCGCCCTGCCCACGGGCTCGTCAATTGACTGGCGGCGAAGTCTCTCAGATCGAGCCATCCCTGCGAATCGCAGAACCTGCGTGGTTCCTACCGGAACCCTCCGTCGACCCCCGCGGGTTGGGCCGTGCGCTGCTCAAGGCCGCCAGGCGTCTAGGCGTCGACTTCATCACCGGATCGCCAGTTACTGAGGTCTTAATCGCCAACGGACGCGCGGTCGGCGTGAAGACTTCTCACTCGACCTATCCGGCCGGGGTCGTCGTCAACTGTGCCGGCGCCTGGGCCGGGCAACTGCCACCGTTTCCTGTTCCAACGCGCCCCGTGAAAGGGCAAATGGTTTGCCTTGTACCCGAAGATGGAGCTCAGCACACCGCGCCCCTGATCAAGCACGTGGTACGCACGCCTGAGGTTTACATCATTCCGCGCTCCGACGGCCGTATATTGCTGGGTGCTACGGTCGAAGAAGCGGGATTCGACAAGAGTGTCGATCCGGACACCATCCAGCGACTCTACCGTGCAGGCATCAATGCCGCGCCGGTCCTCGCCTCAATGCGAATTCACGACGCCTGGGCGGGTTTGCGTCCCGGAACTCCCGATAACCTGCCAATACTGGGAGAGACGTCGTTGCCCGGTTATTACGCTGCGACCGGGCATTATCGCGACGGCATCATGCTTGCGCCCATCACCGCACACATCATGTCGGCGCTGGTCGCAGGACACCGTCCTGACTTTGATCTTCAGCCGTTCTCGCCGCTGCGCTTCAGTTCCAATTTTTGAAGAAGGCCGCGCCGCACCAGCGGCGCAGCCTCAATTCCAGATTTGCCTAAGGCACTGAGCTGCCAACGTGAATCACGTGCGCCCAGGTACTGGGGTTCGCAGTTGCCGGTACCACGTTGAATTCCATGGCTACCGTGCTGGGGATGGCCACGCTCGATTGTCCTGCGGCAATGGTCACGCTTTGAAAGGAGGTCGCGGTCACTCCGTAATACACAGTGATGCTGCCGGTGGTGCTGTTTGTGAAGATAACCGAAATCGGCGGACTATAACCGCCGGCTGGTTCAGTCGGGCTGTTCGTAGGTGTGTAGCTTCCACTTGAACCAGTAATTGTTATCGTGACATTCGTAGTGGGCAATGCCTTCCTCCTGGTTGCAACTCTTCGATCTCGCCCTACGATGCGTTATGGGCTATTTAACTGGCGCGTGTAATCCAGGGTCCTTTAGGAGTTCCTGCAAATCTGCGTCGCCAATTAAGCTATCCCAAGTGGCGCCTTTCTGTAAGGCCCGGTTACTATACTCCAAAGCTGCCTTGCGGTCACCGATTTTCTCTGCGGCATCCGCAATGCTTTGCAACACTTCGGCATCGTCCGGAGCCAGCTGGTACGCGGATTTAATGCGAGTCAGAGCTTTGTCTTTCCAACCCTTCTCTGCGTAGATTGTGGCCAGCACTGCCTGCGCCGTAGCGTCCCTCGGATTTGCTTTTGCCTTGCTTTCCACCAGCGGGAGCATCTTTCCCCTGACTTCCAGCACCTTATCCGTACGATTGAGCCACTTGTAATACGCCGCCAGGTTGTCCCATACCAGATAGTCATTGTCATCGAGGGCCAAGGCCTTCTCGGTCATGGCTGCGGCTTCGGCGTAACGTTTCTCCTGCCCATAGAGATTCCCCAGGTTTGCATATGCCGGATAGCTCGGATTCATCGCCAGCGATTTCGTCAGGGCTTGTTCTGCGTCCGAAAGCATTTTGGGATCGCCCGATTCCAGGTACGCACCACCGAGGTTCAAGTAAACCTGAGCATTATCCGGTGTTATCTCCAGCGCCCGCTTGTAAGCGGCGATTGCCTGGGGATACTTACCTTGCCGGTTATAAAACAGAGCCAGTTCTTCATAGCCATCCCAGTAATCCGGCCGCGCGTCCGCCGCTTTCTGGAAGGCAGCTTCCGCATCCGCCAAACGTCCTGCCGTCTCATAGGAGTGCGCCATGCCCATCAGTGCGCTTGAATCACGCGGATCCGCCTGCAGGGCGCGCTGGAACTCCTCGACTGCCAAATCGTACTTCCCTGTCTTGTTATGGATGTAGCCGAGAGTGACGTAGACCGCCGGGATCCGGTCATCGAGTTCGACGGCTTTCTGGCAGTTGGCTAGCGCTTCGTCGAGCAGCGCCGGATTTTGTTCGCGCACATACTTCAGCCGATAGGCTTCTCCCAATTGTGCGTATCCCAGTGCGAATCGCGGGTCTGCCGCTAGCGATTTCTGTAGCGCCTTGATTGCCAAATCGAGGTTCCTGGGTTTGTCGTAGCGCAGCATGTAACCGTTGGCACTAAGGTACTGTTCGTAAGCGGCGGGCATCACCGATCCGCCGGTATTGCGAAGCATGTCCGGCGTCACGTTGATATTCATCAGGCGAGCCAACTGCGATACAGCCTCGTTTTGCAGCGTCGCAAAGTCGCCTGCACGGTCTTCGAAGTTGGCCGATCCCAGTTGCCGCAAGTCTTTCGTGTCGATCAGGCTGACGTTTAACCGAACATCCTGCCCATCGCGAGCGATGCTGCCCTTCACCACCATGGTCGCCCCAAGTTGACTGAGCGCCGCGCTGGGATCGGTCACCTTCAAACGCCGCACTTCACTGGTCGGCACCACCCACAACGATTTGTCGCCCACTTTCAGGTTCGAGAGCTCTCCGGCCAGCGAGTCCATGAGGCCATCTGTCAGCGCATCATTTGCAGGATCGTTGCCCAAGTTGGTGAAAGGCAAGACCGCAACATGCATCGCTGGTGGACCGGCGAACGGAGATCTTAGCCGTTCCCTGACCGCTGGCACCGCCAGCAGGCCCGCCAATATCAGCAAGACTGCGCCTAGGGGCGTCCACCAGGTTCGCCACCACGGCTTGACGACCGCTGGCGGCTGCCAGACGGACACCGACGCCCGCTCCATCGACCGTCGCAATTCTGACGACGGCCTGGTGCCTCTCGGGAGGGTGGTCACGGCTGCGTCTCGAGTTTGTGCCGTGATCGCGTCCAAGTCCGCCAGAAAGTCCGTCGCAGATTGATAGCGTTCGTCAGCTTCCTTGGCCAGCGCCCGATAAATGACCTGTTGCAGATCCAAAGGCACGTCGTTCATGCGTCTGGGCGCCGCGTTCATGATGGCGAATATCGTCGCCGATGCCTTCTCGCGATGAAACGGATTGTGCCCCGTAACCATCTGCGCCAGCACCACACCCAACGACCACAAATCCGTTCGATGGTCCACCGGTTCGCCCATTGATTGCTCCGGTGACATATAGTCCACCGTGCCGGCGATGCCGTGCGTGCCGGTAGCAGTCTGTTCGGCGGCCCTCGCCAGGCCGAAGTCCACAATCTTGACGATTCCTTGCGGGGTAATCATCGCGTTGGAGGGTTTTATGTCGCGATGAATGATGTGGTGCGCGTGAGCTTCGCCCAACCCGCACGCCATCTGGGCAGCAATGTCCAGGGCTTCCGATGGCAGCAAAGCCCCAGTCCGATGAATCCGCTGCGCCAGTGATTCACCTTCATAAAACGCCATCACGATGAAAGAGCGGCCATCTGCCGTCTCCTCCACACCATGGATGACGCCAATGTTGGGATGGTCGAGGGCCGAAGCCGTGCGGGCCTCGTTCAGGAAATGCCGCTTGTCGCGTTCGCTGGCTGCGATTTCAAGCGGCAGAAACTTGAGCGCCACGATGCGCTCAAGCCGCAGATCGCGAGCGCGGTACACCACGCCCATGCCGCCCGCGCCTACGCGACCGAGAATTTCGTAGTTTTTGGCTACGATCTCGCCGACCGCAGCGCCAGAAGATATGCCGGGCTCGGAGACGCGCCCGAGAGTACCGTCGTCGTCCATAAGTGCGGTAGACCAGAGAATACCGTGCTGCCCAGTTCTCGATAGTACGGCGCGTCTAGTCGGCTGGCAAGGTTGGTGTTGTTGTCCGATGGAGTTCGTCGCCTGGACTGAGCCGGTCCTGCCTCAAGGCACGACTAATGTGGTTCCCTTACTCCAGCGACTCCGGCTCGATCGCGATTCCCTTCTCGCCTGCGGCTTTCTTCTCCCAGTATTTTCGTACCCAGGCTTCCCAACTCTTTCCCGCGGCCGTGTCGCGGCCGCTAAACTCCAGGCCCGCGATGTCTGAATATCGGATCGCTACCTTTTCGCGCGAATTCTGCGGAATCACCCGAACACAAGACTCCACCAACGACGCCCCACTTCGCCGATCAAAGATGTAGCCTTCGACCCGTGTCCCGGCTTTCGTCGTGATGGTCACATCGCCACGGTAATCGAATGCCTCTTCGAGCGCGGCCCGAAGGTCGTCTTCTGTGGCAAGCTCGGGAACCCAGCCTTCGACCTTATGATGTTCCTGTCCTTCGACGACCTCCAACTCATCGACCGTAAGGTTGCGTTGCGGTTCGCTCATGCGTGCGTCTCCTCCAGCCGGTTCGAATCGCCCGCAATCTGCACCAGCGGGTTATACGAGTGCACGGGCCGAACCTCTTCTTTCAGCATGGCGGCGGCCTCGTCATCCTTGTAACTGGTCGAGAACGTCGCCCGCACGGTTGCCCAGAAGCCGCTCAACGATCCAAATGTGTCGTGTACTGCGGAAGCCTCGTAACCACTGTGCACCATGCAATTCGCGCACTTGGGATTCCCCGACTCAGTGCCATACGTCTCCCATTCCGTGGCCTGCATCAGTTCTTCAAACGTGTCGGCGTATCCGTCCTGCAGTAGATAACACGGTTTCTGCCAGCCAAACAGGTTGAACGTCGGCATGCCCCACGGTGTGCACGGGTAATCGCGTTTCCCCATCAGGAATTCGAGAAACAGCGGCGACTGGTTGAAGACCCAGCGCTTGCTGCGGTTCGACAGCATCGCTCGGAACAAGCGGCGAGTGCGGGCGCGTCCCAGAAAATGACTTTGATCCGGCGCCTTGTCATACGAATATCCCGGCGAGAGCATCATGCCTTCCACGCCAAGGTCCATCATCTCGTCGAAGAATTCACGCACGCTGTTGGGGTCGGCGCCGTCGAATAGCGTCGTGTTCGTGGTCACCCGGAATCCGCGCTGCACCGCCTCGCGCATCCCGTCGAGCGCAATGTCGTATCCACCTTCGCGGCACACTGAAAAGTCATGATGCTCGCGCTGCCCATCGACATGGACCGAGAATGTCAGGTACTTACTGGGCTTGAACAGGTCAATTTTTTCTTTGAGCAGCAGCGCATTCGTGCAAAGGTAGATGTACTTTTTCCGAGCGACCAGCCCCTCAACAATCTCCGCAATCTGCGGATGCATGAGCGGCTCACCGCCCGGTATCGAGACCATCGGCGCGCCGCACTCTTCGACCGCGCGGAAGCACTCCTCGGGCGTCAGGTTCTGCTTCAACACGTGGGCCGGATACTGGATCTTCCCACAACCGGCGCACGCCAGATTGCAGCGGAAGAGTGGCTCCAGCATCAGCACCAGCGGGTATCGCCTCCGTCCCTTGATCTTCTGTTTCAGGACGTAGCTAGCCACGGTCCACATTTGCGAGATTGGAACACCCATGCGGCAGATTCCTCGAATGAAATATACGAACGCGAACTCTCTTTCTCTTTTATGCTATTTGTGTCATGATGTCAATGGAACCCGCAATTATCGTCACTTATGACGCTGTTAAATCAATCAGATAGCACTGCAACCGTCACGCCGCCATCTCGCCGCGTTCCTGTCCAGTCTCGCAGCCAGCAAACTGTGCAGCGCGTGCTCGATGCCGCCAGCGCGCTCCTCAGCCAGATGCCGCTGGGAGATCTCACCACTACGCGAATCGCCTCCGAGGCTGGGCTGTCAATCGGTGCGTTGTACCGCTTCTTTCCCGACAAGCAGACCGTCGTTGACGCCATCGCTGTTCAGCATATCGAACGGTTCAAGACGGAGCTGGAGTCGAGCGTGCTGACGTCCCTCGAACAGGCGCTGTCGAACCTGGCATCATTCGACCCTGCGGCATTGCTCGAGGCCGTTGTCGACGCTTACATAATCTACCTCGACGCGCATCCTGACTTCCGCGCCATCTCGTTCGGGCGCCACATCAGTGCAGCCACCAAAGAGCGCGAAGCCTCTCCCAATGTTGGTCTGCCGGCCCTGCTCAAGAACTTCATGCTCGAGCGCCTGGGAATTCCCAACGCGCCGGAACTCGATCGGATGCTCCGCGTGGTCAGCGAGGCCGGCGAGCGGCTGATCGCGTTCGCCTACGAGCAGCCCACTCGCGAGGAACGTGACCGCATCATTGCCGAAATGAAGCGCATGCTGTCGGGCTACCTCTTTCCGCGCGGATGAACTCACTCAACGTTCCTTACGAACTGCTTACGAAGCGCTTATTCATGGTTTATCGCTGTCGGCGTCGAATCACTGTATGCGCGAAAGCGCACGAGGTGATGACCACGATGTCGACCCAGGAAGTATTCGTTCAGCAGTTCGCCAAGCTATTCGTCCATTACCAGGAAGCGTTGACTTTGAACCCCAAGGATCCTGCCGACCTGAATCCAGAATCGTGGCAAGACATGCCCGAGATCGAGCGGGAACGAATGGTCGCAGCCGCGCGATTGGCCCTGCTGGAACTCGAGTCCAGCCAGCGCGATGATTCTCGCCGTTGGTACGCGCGCCCAGGCCAGGCCGAATGGGGCTGCTGACTGGAACGGCCACGGCGGCGTTGCATCTCACCGAGCTATGACAATCTGTGGCTGCCAAGCTAAACTGCTACGCCATGACTCAAGCTGGCATTTGTGGTTCCACTTCCGGAGTTCGCTCCCGACGTTGGTACGGACTTCTTTGTGTTTCGTTGTTGCTCGCGATGTCGTCCGCCGCGCTCGCTCAGGAAAAGCCGCAATGCACTCTTCCCGATTGTGACCAGGCCAAGACGTTCTTCCAGACGTTTCAGCAGGCGGTCGATGGCGGCAAGAAGCAGGAAGTCGTCGCCATGATTCGCTATCCGTTGCACTCCTATCGCAACGGCAAAGCGACGATATTCAAAACCAAGTCTCAATTACTTGCCAGCTACGACAGTGTATTTACAGCGGGCGTTCGCTGTGCGATCAAGACCGCCAACTTGGACGACGTTTGGGGAAATTGGCGCGGCTTTACCATCAGCGCGGGAGCAATTTGGTGGGACCGGATCATTCCCAACTCGGCGGCCAATCCTCAGCCTTCCGATCTTTCGAAATATCCGTTCGGAGTGTTCGGGGTGAACCACAGTCCGGAGACCGACAAGGTGTGCCCGGCAAATCAGGACATCCCGATGCAGCAGTAGTTTGCCGGGTCACTGGAAACTCACGTAGGTCTCGACTCTTGCGTTACGCCCTGCAGAATTGTCTTCCAGCAGCGATTTACACCGAACCAGTACGGAAGCTCGCGATAGTCTTTCGCATCGAAGATAGCGATGTCGGCGTCTTTGCCGACTTCGAGACTGCCCTTGCGATTTTGCAAATTCAACGCACACGCACCATTGATTGTGGCCGCTGTAATGGCCTCGGCGGGCGACATCTTCATGTGCGTGCAGGCGACTGAAAGCACAAATGGCATCGAGCTTGTGGGCGAGGTGCCGGGATTGTAATCGGTGGCCAGCGCGACCGCGACGCCAGAGTCGATGAGCTTCCGCGCTGGCGGAAATGTGCTGAGTCCGAGGAAGTAGTTTGCGGCAGGCAGCAACGTTGCGACGGTGTCGGTCTTTGCCAGTAACGCAATGTCGGCGTCGGAGAGCTGGTCGAGGTGATCGACGCTGGCAGGGCCAAACTCGGCAAAACTTTGGAGATCTGTATGCGTGAGTTGGCCGACGTGGACTCGCGTCTTGAGTCCGTTGGCGACGGCGGCGCGCAGGATGCGGACGGATTGGTCTGCGGTGAAAGCAACGCGCTCGCAGAAGACGTCGACATATTCGGCGAGCTTGCCCTGTGCTGCGCTGGGGATCATTTCCTCGCAAACCATGCGAACGTATTCGCCGGAATTTTCGCGAAATTCCGGAGGAACCACATGTGCTCCGAGCAGTGTGGAAATGACGGTTCCCTGCCACTGCTGCGCGGCGGTGTGAATGGCTTCGAGAGATTTGAGTTCGCTGGCCAGATCCAGGCCGTAACCAGATTTGGCTTCGACGGTTGTGGTGCCCGAGGATTGCATTTCGCGCAGAGCGCTGAGGACGTGCGCGGCAAGATCTTCCGCCGACGATTCGCGTACGCCGCGAATGCTGGCGCGGATACCACCTCCCGCTTCGGCGATTTCTTCGTAGCCGGCTCCGGCAATGCGTTTCTCGAAGTCGATGAGGCGGGGACTGGCGAAGACAGGATGAGTATGGGAATCGACGAAGCCGGGAAGGATGACCTTGCCGCGGCAGCCGATTTCTTCGGCGTTCTTTGCGAGTGGACGCAGTTCGTCGGTGGTGCCGACGGCGGAAATCTTGCCATCTTCAATGAGAACGGCGCCATCTTCGATGATGGAGAGGTCGGCCATCTGAGGGCCGCGGCGCGGACCGGTTGTGCCGCGCAACGTCAGGAGTTGCGAGGCGTGGGTCAGGATGGTGGCGCTCTTTTTCATATGCCGTCCCTTTCGGGACTCGCATTTCCTTTTCTGTTCCCCAGCGCTGAAGCGCTGGGCTTTGATATTGCGCCCCTCCGGGGCTGCAGGCTTTGTTCTGCGACCCAGCTTCGTAACATCTGGTTTCGAGGGCTCAGGTTGATAGTGTACCCTCCGTCTCGTTCTTTGTTTTCAATCACTTCTGCATGGTTTCCCATACAGCTTATTGGAAACAGGTGATTTGCAGGTACTTGATAGATTCGATTGGGGTTAATTGGACGGATTCTGGCCTGGCGCAGACGCAAGTCGTATTCGGAGCGGAGTCCAGTGGCGGAGAGCTGAATTGCCCGGAGCATCATTCTGGCGGTCGCGAAGTCAAAGCCGCCGGTAGCGACAATGCGGAGGATTTCTGCGCGATTGAGAGCGAGGTCGCGGAGGGTTTTGGGAACGCGAAGGCGCGGGACACCGGCGAGGCGGCGGGCGCGGGCCATATTGTGGAGCCGGGTGCGGCCGTCAAGGTGATGGCGACAGCAGGCGCGTCCGCGAACCGCCGCGCCTTGGCAATGGCGGCCGTCGGGAAGAATGCGACGGCAGGTGCGAATAATTAGAGGTTGCGAACGCATAGAGACCTCCGCAGGATCAATTGATCAGGATAGGGTCAGGGGCGGGGGAAATTCGAGGGGAAAAGTACAGGGCGATGTTACGAAGGTAACCAGATTTTCCCGAATTGGGAAGAACCCACATATTCCAAAAGAGGGAATATGTGGGCCACCCGTGCGCTCAGGGTGACAACTCTCAACCCTACATATATCGTCCCTGCCGGGACTCGGGTTTTCTTCTGGCCCATCCCCACCGTTGAAACGGTGGGCTTTGATATATCGGCCCTCCGGGCCTAGCGGAACCGGCAGCTCGATGATCTACTCGCTTGCCATCGGGATTTTGATTCCCTTCTCTTGCGCGAAATGTTTGGCTTCGTCGTAGCCGGCGTCAACATGGCGGGCGACGCCGATGCCGGGGTCGTTGGTCAGGACGCGCTCGATGCGTTTGGCCATCTCGTCGGTGCCGTCGGCGACGGTGACTTGTCCAGCGTGTTGAGAATAGCCGATGCCGACGCCTCCGCCGTTGTGGATCGAGACCCACGACGCGCCGCTTGCGGTGTTTAGCAACGCATTGAGTAGCGGCCAATCGGCAATGGCGTCGCTGCCATCCTTCATGGATTCGGTCTCGCGGTAAGGCGAGGCAACAGAACCGGTGTCGAGATGGTCGCGACCCATGACAATAGGCGACTTCAGCTTGCCCTTCTTCACCATGTCGTTGATAGCCAGTCCGAACTCGGCGCGCTCGCCGTAACCGAGCCAGCAAATGCGCGAAGGAAATCCCTGGAACTTGATGCGCTTGCGGGCGAGGTCGATCCAGCGGCTGAGCACGCGGTCCTGGGGGAACATCTGCAGCACCAGCTCGTCTGTCGTGTGAATGTCGGCGGGATCTCCCGAGAGCGCCGCCCAGCGAAATGGTCCGCGTCCTTCGCAGAAAAGCGGACGAATGTAGGCGGGAACGAATCCGGGGAAATCGAATGCGTCTTTCACGCCGTGATCGAAGGCGAACTTGCGGATGTTGTTGCCGTAGTCGAAGGTGACGGAGCCCATTTTCTGGAGCTTGAGCATGCCTTCGACGTGGCGTGCCATGGTGTCGAGCGATTTCTCGATGTAGGCCTTGGGATCGGACTTTCGCAACTCATTGGCGGCTTCGAGGTCATGCCGCTGGGCACGTAGCCGTTGAGCGGATCGTGCGCCGAGGTCTGGTCGGTGAGGATGTCAGGAACGACGCCGCGATCAGCGAGTTCGGGAATGATGTCTCCGCAATTGCCGACGAGGCCGACGGAAATGTTCTCTTTTTTGCGGACGGCGTTCTTCAGAATGCGCAGCGCTTCGTCGAGCGAATTGACCATGAAGTCGCAGTAGCCGGTGCGTAGGCGCTTCTTGATGCGCTCGGGATCGACTTCAATTCCCAGATAGCATGCGCCCGTCATGGTGGCCGCGAGTGGCTGAGCTCCACTCATGCCGCCCATCCCGCCGGAGACGATGAGCTTGCCCGCCAAATCGCCGCCGAGGTGCTTGTCGGCCGCCGCCGAGAATGTCTCGTACGTGCCCTGGATGATTCCTTGCGAGCCGATGTAAATCCACGAGCCCGCGGTCATCTGGCCGTACATCATGAGTCCGGCCCGTTCCAGCTCGTTAAATTTCTCCCAGTTGGACCAGTGGCCGACGAGGTTGGAATTGCAGATGAGCACGCGTGGCGCGTAGTCGTGCGTGCGAAATACGGCCACCGGTTTGCCGGATTGGACGAGCAGTGTCTCGTCGTTTTCGAGCGCCTGAAGGGAGCGGACGATGGCGTGGTAGCACTCCCAATTGCGGGCGGCGCGGCCGGTGCCTCCGTAGACGACGAGGTCTTGCGGGCGCTCGGCAACGTCAGGGTCGAGGTTGTTCATCAGCATGCGCATGGCGGCTTCCTGGGCCCATCCTTTGCAGGAAAGCTGGTTGCCGCGCGGGGCCTTGATGGGGACGTAGGTTGTGGATGATTCCGTCGCTACAGGCATAACCCATGAATGTTATTGCGCGCAGGGGCGGAGTGCAAATGGGAGAGGCAGTGGTGAGTGGATAGTGGGAAGTGGATAGAAAAAACGTGTGAGAGGCCGGTCTGAGTATTTGCCTGCCAGGTGTAGTACCCGATTGTGGGACATGGCGGCCAGAAAAATCGGGGAGCGGCTGTTTGACCGTCTCCCCACTCTCTCCGATCAGGTTTGCTATTGCCGCTACTTTAGTCGGCCGGCGCGGCGACTGCATCAAAGCACGGTGAATTGTGCATGAAGAATGTGTGACAGCGCGACTACGAGCTCAGGCTCTGCACAAATTCGACCAACGAGCGAACGGGAATTCCTGACGGGCCTTTGGCAATCCAGGGCTTGGCGTCTTCTGTCCAGGCGACGCCGGCGATGTCGAGATGGATCCACGGAGTGTCACCTACGAACTCTTTCAGGAACATGGCGGCCGTAACTGCTCCGCCCCAGCGACCGCCGCTGTTGACGATGTCGGCGATGTTGGACTTGATCATGTCGCGGTATTCATCGTCGACGGGCAAGCGCCACATCTTCTCGCCTGAGGCGTTTAACGAGGCGTTGAACTTCTCGTAGAAGTCGTCATCGTTGGAGAAGACACCGACGTTGATCATGCCGAGAGCAACGACTACGGCACCCGTGAGAGTGGCGGCGTCGATAAGATGGGTCGCGCCTAACTGCTTGGCGTAGTGCAGGCCGTCGGCGAGGACAAGCCGGCCTTCGGCGTCAGTATTGATAATCTCGATGGATTTGCCCGACATGGCAATCTGCACGTCGCCGGGCTTTTGCGCGGTGCCGGACGGCATGTTTTCGGTTGCGCAGACGATTCCGATGACTCGGACGTTGGGTTTGAGTTGGGCGATGGCACGCATGGCACCGATCATCGCTGCTCCGCCGGCCATGTCGTATTTCATCTTTTCCATGCCGTCGGAAGGCTTAATGGAAATGCCTCCGCTGTCGAAGGTGATTCCCTTGCCGACCAAGCCGAGAACGGGTTTCTCGGGCGCGCCCTTCGGCTCATAGCGCATAACGATGAGGCGGGCAGGCTCTTCTTGCGAACCCTGGGCGACGCTCCAGAACGCGCCCATCTTCAGTTCTCTGATTTTGTCGGGACCATAGATCTCACACTGTAGTCCTACTTCGTCGGACATCTTCTTGGCACGGTCGGCGAGAATGGTTGGGGTCATGCGATTGCCGGGTTCGTTCACAAGATCACGGGTGAAGTTCTGCGCCTCGCCGATGATGGTGCCCTGCTCTACCGCCGCCTGTAGCGTTTTGGCATCCGACGTAGTGGGAGCAACGATGGTCAACTCGTCAATCTTCTGCTCCTTGCGGTCGCTCTTGTAGTAATCGGCGTCGAAGCTACCGACATAAGCGCCTTCGACGATGACCTTCACGGCATCGGAGGCGGACAGTCCGTCGGCGGTTGGCGTCACGATGGCGAAGCTCTTCACGTCCTTTCCTTTGACGGAACGGACAGCAGCGCCAGCGATCTTACGCAGCTCGGAGCTGGAAAACTTCTTCGCTTTTCCACCGCCAATCAATAACAGGCGTCTGGCCTTGAGACCAGCAGGCTTGTGCAGGAGCGTGGTTTCCAGAGCTTTACCGGAGACCTCGCCCGATGCGATCAGGTCGGCAGCCGCAGCTTGAACGGCGGCATCGTCGGTCAGGATTTGGGGTTTAGGTTTGTCGTTAGAGCCGTTGCCATTTTTTTCAGAAGCGTCCACGACGGTGACTACCAGGCACTCGGTTTCAAACTGCGAGGGAACAACAGTAGTAAGTTTGATGTTCATGATGTCGTCTTGTACTCCTAGGATTTTCTGCTGCGAGCGATCGCCTCGCGCGCTTCTTTGTCGGCAGTTTTGCGGCGTTCGGTCTCGCGCTTGTCCCACATTTGCTTGCCCTTGGCCAAGGCTATCTCTACTTTCACCCTGCCGTTGCGGAAATACAAACGCGTGGGGATGAGGGTCAGCCCCTTTTGTTGGGCTTTGCCGATCAGTTTGTCTAATTCGCTGCGATGGACCAGCAACTTTCGCGTGCGCAACGGTTCGTGATTGAAGATATTGCCGTGGTCATATTCGCCAATGTGCGCGTTGATGAGCCACAGTTCGTCGTCCTTTACCAGGCCGTAAGCGTCTTTCAGGTTGGCGCGCCCGTTGCGGATGGACTTGACTTCGGTACCGCGCAAAGCGATTCCGGCCTCAAATTTCTCAAGCAGGAAATAATTATGCGAAGCGGAGCGATTGACCGCGGCGTCGCGCAATCCGCTGGCGGTGGGATCGCGCCGGCCCGGCTTGTTTTCCTTTTCTGGACGAGCTGTGGACTGCGGCGGACGGGCCATGGCGACAAACTCACGCGGGTACGAAACTCGTATGCTAACACACGGTTACGTCACATATACGCAGCGAAGGAGATGCTATAATCGCGCCAATCCTGGCGGCTGCGGTAGATGCGAAGAGACCCGGTTCCGACGAGCATCGGGCGCTCACGTTTTGCTTCCGCGGAAGTCAGAACTGCGTACCGGAGCCCGTTTCTGGCCTGTTGCAGGGTGCTCCGACAAAACCGGTCTTAAGGAACCTGATGAAACGGCTTCCCCGTCTCCTGGCGCTGCTCCTCATATTTGCCTCGTTGCCCGCAGTAGCCGCCGACAAAGCCAAGGCTTTTTACAAACAAGGTCTCGACGCCGAAGTTCGCGGAGACTACGAAACGGCATACAACGACTATCACCAGGCGTATCAAATTAAGCCAGACGATATTCAATATCGCGCGTCGTTCGAACGCGTTCGATTCCTGGCATCGGCGGCGCACGTACATAAAGGGCAACTGCTGGAGAAGGCCGGAAAGTTGCAGGAGGCCTTGACTGAGTTCGAGCGGGCCATGGCCATCGACCCTTCCAGCTTTATCGCGCAGCAGGAAGTCAACAAGATCACGCGAGAGCTGAAGCAAGCGACGGAACCCACGCCACCCTCAGCAAGCTCGACGGCGCAATCAGCGCTGCACAAGCGCATGGAAGAGGCTGGCGGTCCGGTAGAACTGGCGACGATCGCCAACACTCCTATCACGCTCAAGATGAGCGCCGATTCCAAGACCATTTACGAGACGATCGGAAAACTGGCGGGAATCAACGTATTGTTCGACCCCGATTACACGTCGCGCGTCATTCGAGTGGAATTAAATGGGGTAACGTTGCAGGAGGCGCTGGAAATCGCGGCCTTGGAGTCGAAGACGTTTTGGCGTCCGGTAACGCCCAACACGATCTTTATTGCCGCCGACACGCCGGCAAAGCGCAAGGAATTGGAGCAGAGCGTCATCCGCACGTTCTACCTGACCAACCTGTCACAGCCGAATGAACTGCAGGACCTGGTCAACATTCTGCGTACTTTGCTCGACACGCAGCGGCTGCAGCAGTTCCCTTCGCAGCAGGCCATTGTGGTGCGTGGTACGCCCGACCAGATTGCACTGGCCGAGAAACTGATTGATGACCTGGACAAGTCGCGTCCAGAAGTTGTGGTCGACGTGGTGATCATGCAGGTGCAGCGCAACAAGTTGCGCGACTTGGGAATTACGCCGCCGACCAACGTATCGGTGGCACTGATCGACAACACCGTTACGTCGACGACGACCTCGGGAAGCAATATTGGTACCGGAAATGGGTCGGCTACCACAACGACCGGGAGTACGGCGGGCACGATCAACCTCAACAGCCTGGCGCATATCAATGCGACCAACTTTCAGGTAACGATTCCGCCCGCAACTGCGTCGTTCCTCTACAACGACAGCACTACAAAGATTTTGCAGCAGCCGCAGATTCGCGCGTTGGACGGACAGAAGGCATCGCTGAAGATCGGACAACGCGTACCGGTGGCCACGGGTTCGTTCCAGCCTGGTATCGGCGGCGTTGGCATCAACCCGTTGGTCAATACGCAGTTCAACTACATTGATGTAGGTGTGAACATCGACGTAACGCCGCGGGTGCACGGCACCGACGAAGTGACCTTGAAGCTGGCCATGGATATTTCGGCGGTCGATTCGTACCAGAACATTGGCGGCATCCAGCAGCCGGTCATCGGGCAACGCAAGATTGAGCACGAGATCCGCATGCGCGAGGGCGAAGCCAACATCATGGGCGGGATCCTGGAAGAAACGGAGAGCAAGTCGATCAACGGGATTCCCGGGCTCGCTTCAATCCCGTTCTTCAGATATTTCTTCTCCACCGAGAACAAGCAGCGCCAGGACAACGAACTGGTATTCATGTTGATTCCGCACATCGTTCGTGCTCAAGACGTGTTTGATTCAAACACTCGCGCCATCGATGTCGGTACCGCAAACTCGATTTCGTTGCACCGCTCGAATGCTACTGCGCAGGAGCAGCCTGCTGCCACTCCTGCTAATCCAGCGGCGGCGAGCGCACCCGGCGCCCCGCCGGCGGATCAGTCGGCCGCGACCGCGCCCGCTGGGAGTGCCATCATCAGCTTCGATCCGCCGTCGTTGAGCCAAGCCGTCGGCACCACGTTTACGGTGAACGTGAATCTGGCGGGCGGGCAGAATGTATATTCGGTGCCGCTGCAGATTCTTTACAACCCGAACGTTTTGCAACTGGTGAATGTCTCCAACGGGCCTATGCTCTCGCAGGACGGGCAGGCTGTGGCGCTGGTGAACCGCGATGACAGCATGATGGGAATCCTGCAGGTCACGGCTTCGCGGCCGCCGGGAAGCAACGGAATCAGTGGCGATGGGCAAGTCTTTACCTTGACGTTCCAGGCTAAGGCGCCTGGACAAGCGACGCTCAGCATCAATCGGGCGATGTTGAAGAATGCCAGCATGCAGAACATTCCGGCGAGCGGCTCGCAGGCCATCATTACGATCCACTGATCCGCATCGGTCAGATTCTGGAGTTATGCCACTACCTTTCAATTTATGTTCGGTGCGGCGGACGCAGATCACTTCTGCGAACGTTGCGCAGAGGAATAAAATTGAAGGAGTGAAGTCTCCCCAGGCCAGAATGGACCTTCTCGCCGAGCGCAGTTCACACCGTAGAGGATTTACCGTCGTTGAGCTAATCGTCGCTATGACGATCCTCATGATTCTGACGGCGGTCGCGGTGCCCATCGTGAGGGTCACGATCCAACGCAACAAGGAGCGTGAGCTGCGGCGCGATCTGTGGGAGATGCGCGACGCCATCGATCGCTACAAAGACGCCGCCGATCGCGGCGCATTTCAGGTCAAGGTCGATAGCCAAGGCTATCCGCCAGACCTGGAGACCCTGGTCAAAGGCGTGGATACCAACGGCAAGAAGCTGCGCTTCCTGCGGCGCATTCCGGTCGATCCGATGACCGGCAAGACCGAGTGGGGTTTGCGATCGATGCAAGATGATATTGATTCCGACTCGTGGGGAGGACAGAGCGTCTTCGACGTGTATACCAAGTCGGATGGCACCGCGCTCGACGGCTCGAAATATAAGACGTGGTAGCTTTGTGTTTTGACCGCAGATTGACACTATGAACCGGCGCTTGCGACAACGCGGATTCACGCTGATCGAGCTGATGGTGGTGATCAGCATCATCGTCATTTTGATGTCGGTGGCAATTCCCCGGTACCAGGCATCGATCTTGCGGGCGCGCGAGACTGTGCTGCGCGACGACCTTTACACCCTGCGATCGGTGATTGACCAGTACACGCTCGACAAACAGAAGGCGCCACAATCGCTGCAGGAATTGGTGGATGCCGGATACATCAAGCAGATGCCCAGAGACCCATTCACTAATACGCGCGACAGTTGGGTGCCTGTCACTGACGACAGCATCATGTCGCCCGACCAGTCACAGGCCGGCATCATTGACGTGCATAGCGGCAGCGACCAGACGTCGAGTGAGGGCACGGCGTACAGCACGTGGTAGGGCCTTACGTATCCACTCGGCAAACAACCCACTTGCACGATTATGTGCAATATCGCTATACTTGCACATATTCATGCAAGTAAGAAAAAGAGCCAAATCGGCACGGACGTACGCGGTCATCACTGCGGACGTCGTCGGTTCGCGACGGATTGCGGGCTTTCGCAAAAAGCGTGACTCGGTACTGCGAGGGCTTTCGGAAGCCCAACTCGAGCAGGGCCTGATCCTCTCGCCCTACACAGTCACCGTTTGGGATGAGTTCCAGGCGATCATGTCGTCGCCAGAGAAGTTCCCGAAAGCCACCGTCGATTTGCGACGTCAGTTCTATCCAATGCAATTGCGAATCGCGGTTGGCATTGGCGAGGTAAGCGAACCGAAGAGATCGCCGATCAATCAGTTTGCCGGGGGCGCTGCCTTTGAACGCGCTCGAGCAGCGATGGACCGTCTGAAGGCGACGAAGGGAAACAGACATCCGGGTTTGACCGCGGTCGAGTCGGGTGACAGGGTTCTGGATCTCGCGGCGAATGCGATTTATCGATTGCAGGATATACTGACCAGCGATCTTTCGCCTGCGCAGTGGAGAACCACAATCTCGGTGGCCCGTTTGGGCAGCCAGGAGAAGGCTGCCAGGAAGTTGCGGGTGAATATCTCCACCGTTTCGAGAGCCTTGCGTCGGGCGCATTATTGGGAAATTGCAGAAACCTCGGAGAACCTCGAAGAGATTGTTCGAGAGCGCCTACTTGCACGCTAATATGCAAGTTTATGTTTCTTGCACGTTTTTATGCAACCTATAGGTAATACGTTCCTGGCTTTAATACTCGCTCACCTCTGCGGTGACTTTCCGTTGCAGACCGACGCCCTGGTGCGAGCCAAGAAGAATGGATTTCGAGGGTTTGCGATCCATGCGGCGGTACATTATTTGTGTGCGATAGCGGCCTTGCTGACTTTCACACATGATCCTGTCTGGGGGATCTATCCGCAATCGCTGCTCATCCTGTATGTGGCGCTGCATGTCCTGCTGGATTACCTGAAGGTGCGCTATCTGAAGATTCGCGGCCAGTCTGACTCGACCGGACCCTTTGTGGTGGACCAGGCGTTGCATCTGATTATGGTCATCGCGCTGAGCCTGGCGCTTTTGCACATCTGGCCACCTCAACTGGCGCTTGCAGGTGTCTGGACGGAGCAGCGCAGACATACCATGCTATTGCTGGCGGTTACCTACGTGGCTGTCATTTTTGCCGGTGGCTATCTGGTTCGTTCGCTGACTCGGTCGCTGACCGTCCAGATGGAGCCGCCTGAGGGCGAAAGTCCTAAAGCACTTCGCGACGCTGGCCTCTACATCGGATGGCTGGAACGCTTCCTCGTGCTGACGGCACTGCTCGTGCAATCGCCCGCTATGATCGGACTCATCCTCACCGGCAAGTCGATAGCACGCCTGAGTGAATTAAAAGGCCCTCAATTTGCAGAATACTTCCTGATTGGAACGTTGCTTAGCGTGAGCCTGGCAGTTTCTGGCGGGGTTTTGCTCCAACTGATGCTTTACGGCACGATATTTGCGAAGTAGCGTAGCAGTTGAATATCACCTGACTTTGCGTGCTTCTGCTTCGGCCAGCCAGCCACGGCGCAGCTTTTCTTCCGGAATACCTGACAGATAGGGCTTGATGTCGAGGATGGGCGTGCCTTCGAGCATGTCGACGCCCCGAACGCGCAGCCGGCGACCGTCGCGGCCTAGCAGTTCCACCACACTGAGCGCGATTGGGTTGGGACGCCGCGGAGAACGGGTTGCAAACACGCCGTGAGGCTTGTCATCTGTAGGTGGTTTCCCAGTCAGGTCGAACCCCTCGGAGCGATCAAAAGTCCAAATGACGAAGAGGTGGGAAAAGCCCTCAATGTCCAGCAACCCAGCTTCGAACTCGGGGAGGATTTCAAGCTCGCCTTCAGCGTCGTGCTTGGCGCCCAGACCCTTGGGAATCTCGCTGGTCGCCGAGTAGGGGCTATGCACAAATCCGATTGGTTTTGGCGTGAACATGGCGCGATTCCTCCTACATCACTGGCGGAACGGTGATGCCCATTACTGCCAGCAGCTCGATCAGTTCGCGACGTACCACGGCCGCGGTCGCCAACAGGAATTTCTTTCGGCCTTCGTCGGCTTCGGTCAGGACGTGGTGACGGTGGTAGAAGTTATTGAACTGCTGCGCCAACTGGAAGGCGTGCTTGGCAGCGTAAGCAGGCTCGGTCGTTCCAATACACTGCTCGATCACGGCCGCGGTCTTGCCTGCCAGCAGCCACAGCTCCCAGATTTCAGTGCCGCTGTCGTCGGCGAAGAATCGCGCGTGGTCGACCTCGGCGGCTAGAGCTTGCTCAGGCTCGACTGCGGCCTTGCGCAGGATGTTGCTGGCGCGCACCACCGCGTACTGCGCGTACGGGCCGGTTTCGCCCTCGAAGGCCAGCGCCTCCTTGAAGTCGAAGGCGATGACGGACTGCTTGGTGAACTTCAGCATGAAATAGCGCAGTGCGCCAATGGCAATCTGCTCACTGATGGCGCGGCGCTCGGCGTCGTCAAGCTCGGCATGGCGACTGTCCACTTCCTTCTGGGCAGCAGCGATGAGGGCATCCAGCAGGTCGTCGGCCTTGACTCCGAAGCCTTTACGGCCCGAAACCTCAATGTAAGCTTTGGCGCGGTCATTTTCGCTTACCTCGTAGCCAAGATCAATCGCACAGCGAGGCGTGAGCGCTACCATCTCGTACGAAAAATGGGTGTAGTGCGCGGCCTTGTCGGGATAGCCGAGCAGACGTATCGCCTCGACCACGGTGTTCTGCGGATCGCTTTGGCGGGAGTCGATGACGTTGTAGATGGCTTCCACTCCGCCAAAGTGAGGGTGAACAGCCTCGCCCTGTTCGGCCGAGATCCAGCACTCATGACCGTCGGGATAACGAAAGAACTTCTGGTATCCAAAGTCGCGACCCAGCAGGCCAAACTTCCAGAGGTGATAAGCGATGTCTTTGCCGACGTAGCCGACGGTTCCATTCGAGCGGACGATGACCTTGGCGTCTTCATCAGGACCGATGTTTTCGTCGGATTCGGACGGCTCATCGGCGGTCAGGGCGGAGTTTGCCTTGGTTGAAGCGGCCGGGCGGGTCATCACCCAGCAGTCCTTGTTCTTGCCTTCGTTCTCGAAATACAGCACGCCTTTTTCCTTGAGCTGTTGGAAGGCCAAGTCCCAGAAGTGCAACCGCAGGATCTCGCTCTCGCGGGGCAGGAAGTCGTACTCGATATCGAGGCGGTCCATGGTCTCCAGATGGCGCCTCAAAACAGCTGTAGAGACCAAGTTGGCAATCTCCGACATCTCATTGTTTCCCTGCTCGATAGCATGCAAGGCTTCAAGTCGTGCTTTAAGTTTTTCTTTGTCTTGCTCGTACCACTGTGAGACACGTGCATAGAGGTCCCAGCAGAGATAGTCGAACCGCGGAGTGGAGGCGATTAGCGCCTCGATATGGGCCTTGCTCTGCTTCTCAAGATGCGTGAACCCGACCACCACGTCGGCCACTTGCACGCCAGTGTTGTCGATGTAGTTCTGGATATCGACGGTGTGTCCGGCCGCGCGCAACAGGCGGACGAACGTGTCGCCCAGGATGGCATTGCGCAGATGTCCGATGTGAGCCGCCTTGTTGGGATTGATGCTGGTGTGTTCGACCAGGATCTTGCCCTTAACGTCAGCCGCTCCCTCGCCGGTGTGGTCGGCAATTTCGACGCCGTGCTCGGTCGCAAGCTCGCGCGCAGCTGTCGCTCGTTGCAGACGCGCGTTGATATAGCCGCCTCCAGCAACTTCGAACTTGTCGAAGCCGTCGGGCACGGACATCTCGGCGACAATTTCTTCCGCAATTTTGCGTGGTGCTTTGCGGAGCTGCTTGGCCAGTTCGAACGGGAACGGCATGGCGAATTCGCCCATTTCGACTTTGGGCGGCTGGTCGATGACGATTTTTGGCAAGTCGAGCTGGTACTTGGTGCGGAGGAATTCGCGGACGTGGTTCGCCAGTTGTTTCTGTCTCTTCAGGTACACGATGGCTCTCGGTCTTTCCTATAGCTCTGAGGCTGTTCGTCGCGGGCAATGCGTGACGGGACGTTGACTCGCAAATAGCTGAGGAAAAAGGCGATTATAGCAAACTGATTGTCTGCTCACGGTTTGACGCTACTAGCAGCGTTACCTATGATGAAAGTTCCCACCACGCATCCGGCGAAGGGCTGGTGCGGTGTACCAGCGGGCGACTTCCATGCGCATTGCTTACCTCGACTGCTTTTCCGGCATCAGCGGCGATATGTTTCTAGGCGCGCTGGTGGATGCCGGAGTTCCATTCGAGTTGCTGGAGCGGACGGTCGCGGGGCTACACGTAGGTGCCACCCTGGAGATGTCGCGGGTGGATCGCAATGGGATTTCCGCAACCAAGATCGATGTGCTTGTAGACGGGAAGAAGGATTTGCCGCGGGAGGAATTCTGGGCGGGCTCGCACGATCATGATGCGAAGACCAGCTATTCCGATGGCGGGCACGAGGAGCAAGTTTCCTCAGGGGCTAAAGCCCGTGGTTTAAGCAGTTCGAACGGCACGGCTGAAGCCGTGCCCCTTCAAAGACGAGGGACTCATGGGCGGCATCTTGGAGAGATTCTGAAGATTATCGCGGCTACGCCGATCAGCGACAGGGCCAAGCAGACCGCCAGCGCCATCTTCACCGCTCTGGGAGAAGCTGAGGCGAAGGTCCACAACGTTCCAGTGGAGGCGGTGCACTTTCACGAGGTCGGAGCGGCAGATGCGATCGTGGACATCGTATGCGCGGCTGTCGGAGCAGAGGCGTTGCAGGTCAAGCGCATTCTAGTGTCGCCGCTGAATGTTGGAAGCGGAACGGTGAAGTGCGCCCACGGCGTGATGCCGGTTCCGGCTCCGGCTACGCTGGAGTTGCTGAAAGGAATTCCGGTTTATTCGGGCGAAGTGCAGAAGGAATTGGTTACGCCGACTGGAGCGGCAATCGTGAAGGTGCTGGCGGCAGGGTTTGGGCTGCGGCCAACTATGATCACCGAACAAATCGGCTACGGTGCGGGCGCACGCGATTTTCCGCAGCATTCCAACGTGCTACGAATCACGGTAGGAGAGACCGTTGACGCCGAGTTAGCTGTTAGCACGAACGGCGAAGCCGCTGACGAAGAAATTGTCGTACTCGAAGCTAACCTGGACGACCTGAGTCCCCAGATTATTGGCTACATCGCGGACCAGGTCTTAGCCGAAGGCGCGTTGGACGTGTTCACGACCGCTGTGCAGATGAAAAAGGGACGGCCTGGTACGCTGCTGACGATACTGGCCAAGCCACAGGACGAACCGAAGCTGCGGGGCCTGTTGTTTCGAGAGAGCAGCACGCTGGGCGTTCGCAGCCGTCGCGAGCGGCGTCATGTTCTGGCGCGACGGCATGAGAGCGTGCAGACACAATGGGGCACGGTACGCATTAAGATCGGAAGTATGGGCAATACCGACTCGCAATTGGCGCCCGAATATGAGGATTGCCGGAGCATCGCCGCGGAGCATCAAGTACCGCTGAAGCAAGTTATGCAGGAGGCGCTCCGCCTGTACCTGGACAAGAAGAATGGATAACCCTGGAAAGTATTACATCACGACGCCGATCTATTACGTCAACGCGCGCCCGCACATCGGGCATGCCTATACCACGGTGGTATGCGACACTGTGGCGCGCCGTCAGCGCATGATGGGTTTCGATACCTGGTTTCTTACCGGCACCGATGAGCACGGACAGAAGATCGAGCGCTCGGCCATAGCCGCCGGATGTTCGCCTAAGGAGTTTGCGGATCGGGTCTCGGCGGAATTTCGCCAGCTTTGGGACCGCATGAAGTTGACTTACGACGACTTCATCCGCACAACAGAGCCGCGCCACGTTCGCGGCGTACAAGCGCTGTTCAAGCGCCTCCAGGAGCGAGGCTACATCTACAAAGGGTCTTACAGCGGACAGTACTGCGTGTTCGACGAACTGTATGTGGACGTGACCGAACCGGGTGCTCCCTGCCCTGAGTGCGGCCGTCCGACGGAGACTGTTCAGGAAGAAAATTACTTTTTCAAACTCTCGGCGATGGAAGAGCCGCTGCTGAAGCTCTACGCTGAGCATCCAGACTTTATACGACCAGAAACGCGACGGAACGAAGTGATTTCGTTCGTGCGTAGCGGACTGCGTGATCTCTCGGTCAGCCGGACTACGTTCACCTGGGGAATCCCAGTGCCGGGCGATGAGAAGCATGTGATCTATGTCTGGCTCGATGCCCTGGCAAATTACCTGACTGCGATTGGTTTCGGCTCAGACGATCCAAAAGATCAGGCAAAGCTAGAACGCTATTGGCCTGCCGACGTTCACATGATCGGCAAGGAGATCGTGCGTTTCCACTGTGTTTATTGGCCGGCATTTCTGCTGGCGGCGGGATTGCCATTGCCGAAGTCCATCATCGCCCACGGCTGGCTGCTGTTCGAAGAAAGCAAAATGTCGAAGTCGCGCGGCAACATCGTGCGCACCGAGACAATTCTCGACACGCTGGGCGCTGACACGCTGCGTTATTTTCTGCTGCGCGAAATCGTCTTTGGCAGCGACGGCTCGTTCAGCTTCGATGCGTTGGTGCAACGGTTCAATGCCGACCTGGCGAACGGATTGGGGAATCTTTCCAGCCGCACGCTGAGCATGATCACGCGCTATTTCGAAGGCGAGATCCCTTATCCCTCGCCCGGGGCCCGTATGCCTGCCGACGATGCCGTGGCCGAACTGGCGCAAAAAACGATTACTGACTACCACGCGCAGTTTGAACAGTTTCAATTTTCGCGCGCGCTGGAAACCGCGTGGGGACTGGTGGCTGCGGTCAATAAGTACATTGTCGAGAACGAGCCGTGGGCTGTGGCGGAGAAGGACGATCAAGACTCCCGCGCACGACTGGCTACGATTCTGCACACTTCGGCCGAGGCGCTGCGCATTATAACGGCCCTGGTACACCCGGTCATTCCCGAGTCCACCGCGCGCATTTGGGAGCAACTCGGGCTGGGCGACATCACTAAGCTCGACCTGCGCAACCTGGCTTGGGGACAGCTGCCGTTACACACCAAACTCGGCAAGGTAGAGGCGGTGTTCCCGCGCGCCGATAAGAGCACCATCGAAAGGATGCAGCAGATGGAACAGGAACGGTCTGCACAAGCTGCAGCGCCGGCAGCCACCGAATCCAATGTGGCGACCAAACCGCTCGAAAGCGCACCACTTCCGGCGCCGGTAGTTACCGCAGCGCCAGCGGCAACGCCTGCTAACAACACCATCACCATTGACGATTTCGCAAAAGTGGAATTGCGCGTCGCTCAAGTTCTGGTTGCTGAAAAGGTGAAGGGCGCTGACAAGTTGTTGCGTCTGGAAGTTGATCTCGGCACCGAGAAACGCCAGATCATCGCCGGCATAGCCAAGGCCTACGATCCTGAAAAGCTCGTGGGACGCAAAGTAGTCATTGTCGCCAATCTCGCGCCTCGCAAACTGCGTGGGCTGGAATCACAAGGCATGATCGTCGCCGCGTCCTTGGGCGATGAGGGCGTACCAGTGCTGGCGGGATTCCTGGAAGATGTTCCGGTAGGAGCAAGGCTGAAATGAGCTTTCAGCTTTCAGCTCTCAGCCGTTAGCACAGCCAACTAAAGCCGATAGCTGAAGGCTAAGAACTGATACATGTACACCGACTCTCATTGCCATCCGGAGAACAAGCGCTTCGACGCTGACAGGCCAGACATTTTTGCTCGTGCCAACGCAGCGGGCGTCACCACGATGCTGGCCATCGGCAACGGCGACGGCCCGGGGACTGGAACGTTTGACTGCGCGATTCAGCTTGCGGAGCAATACGACGGGGTGTACGCCACGGTAGGAATCCATCCGCATGAGGCGGCACTCGCCAAACCTGAAGACTTCGACGAATTGGTCGCGCTCTCGCGGCACCCCAGAGTTGTGGGCTGGGGTGAAATCGGACTCGATTACTTCTACGATCACTCGCCGCGCGACGTGCAGCAGCGCGTGTTCGTGCAGCAGCTGGAACTGGCAAAGACGGCAAAGCTGCCCATCATTATTCACTGCCGTCCGTCGGATAACAGCGAGAACGCGTGGGATGACCTGCTGCGTTTGGTTCGCGAGCACTGGGCGGCCACCGGCCTGGGCGGAGTGATGCATTGCTTCACCGGTACGGTCGAGAATGCGCGGGCTGCGCTCGATCTCGGATTTGTCATTTCGTTTGCCGGTAACATTACCTATCCGAAGGCACAGAACATACGTGATGCAGCCAGCATGGTGCCGTTGGATTTGATATTCATTGAGACCGATTCGCCGTATCTAGCGCCGGTCCCTCACCGCGGCAAACGAAATGAACCGGCATTCGTCACAGAGGTTGCAAAACAGATCAGTGAACTCCGCGGAATATCACCCGAAGAAGTTGGCCGGCAGACGACCGAGAACTTTTACCGTTTCTTTCACATCGAGCGTCTCTAACTGGGGCTGCTGCGCGCCCGCGTATTTCAGCAATTCCACGCGCCTTGTTACACTAATTGTTTATGGCTGAGAACTCGTTCGACATCGTCAGCAAGGTGGACATGCAGGAAGTCTCCAACGCTATGCAGCAGGCGCTGAAGGAGATCCATACTCGCTACGACCTGAAAGATTCGAAGTCCGACATACACCTCGACGACAAACAAGCCTTGGTTTTGAGCTCGGCCGATGAGTACAAACTGAAGGCTGTCAACGATGTATTGCAGAGCAAGCTGGTCAAACGCGGAGTCTCGCTGAAGTCGCTGACCTACGGGGCAATCGAACCTGCGGCGGGCTCCTCTGTGCGGCAAAAGGTCGATTTGCAGCAAGGCATCGCCATTGAGAAAGCTCGCGAAATCGTGAAACTGGTGAAGAACTCGAAGCTCAAGGTACAGGCATCGATCCAGGGAGATTTTGTGCGCGTGAGCGGCAAAGACCGAGACACCTTGCAACAGATCATCGCACTCATCAAGCAATCCGATTTCGGCATCGACATGCAATTTACAAATTACCGATCGAACTGACAGGGCTGCCCGACTTGAATACGACCGTAACCCGCAACGCCAAGGAAGTGTTTGACCTGTTGCACGACGACCTCGCCGCCATCGAGCGCGAGTTCGGGCGCGACACGGTCTCGAGCGTTCGCGCTATCACGGAGATCGGCGAGTACCTCCGTGCCGGCGGCGGCAAGCGACTGCGGCCTGCGCTGCTACTGCTTTCGTGCAAGCTGATGAACTACACCGGGCAGGGCGCAATCAAGCTCGGAGCGGTGGTCGAGATCATCCACACAGCCACGCTAGTCCACGACGACATCATCGACGAAGCCAAGACGCGGCGGGGACGCCCTGCGGCGAACACCCAGTGGGGCAACTCCAAGTGCGTGCTGGCCGGCGACTGGCTATACATGCAGGCGTTCAAGATCGCCGTCCAGGAGCGGAACTTTCACGTCCTCGATGCGCTGATCGACCTCACCCAAGCCATGGTGGAAGGCGAACTCCTACAAATTGAGCGTCTCGGCAAAGCTATCACCATCGACGAGCATTTCGAGTTGATCTTCCGGAAGACCGCCTGTCTGTTTTCGGTCTGCATGAAGTTGGGTGGAATCCTGGCAGCCGCCAGCGATGCTGACCAACAGCGTCTGGCCGACTATGGGCGCAACCTCGGAATGGCTTTCCAGATTGTCGACGACGTGCTCGACCTCACCGCATCGGAAGAAGTTTTGGGCAAGCCGGTGGCTAGCGACCTTCGCGAAGGTAAAGCGACACTTGCCGTGTTGCACGCGCTGGAACGTTGCACGCCCGAAGAACGGACAACCATCGAGTCGGTGTTGGGGAATGGTGGATTCAACGGCATCACCCCTGCCGACATCGTCGCCATCCTCAATCGTCACGGCTCGATCGATGCAGCCTATGCGCGTGCGGCAGAATTCACCGCCGCTGCACGCGAAGCGATTTGCACGTTCCCCGATTCAGAATTCAAGCGAGTATTGCTATGGGTTCCGGAATTTGTGGTCGAGCGGCAAAGCTAGCTCTTCGATCCAGCGGGACTCTCTGATTTAGACTTCCTTTCATGGCGGCGCCGCAAGAAATTGAAATCAAATTTCTCGTACCAAACCCCCGAGCGTTAGAGTCGCGGCTCACGGCGGCTGGCTTTCGCTGCGTCACGCCATCCACGCACGAGGTGAACACGCTGTACGACCTTCCCGGACAGAAGCTAGGTCGTAAAGGTGAACTGCTGCGCCTGCGAAAGTATGGAGAAGCTTGGCGATTGACCCACAAGGCCCGAGCCAGGGCCGGCAGATACAAGTCGCGAACGGAGTTGGAAACGGAAGTCTCTGACGGCCCGCGGATGGATGAGATTCTGCAGGCCCTCGGCTATCGTCCGGTATTCACGTATGAGAAGTTCCGCTCCGAATGGAGCGACAGCAAGGGACATGTCGTGCTGGACCACACTCCGATTGGAGACGTCGCGGAAATCGAAGGCCCTGCGCGCTGGATTGATCAAACCGCCAAAGCTTTAGGCGTGACGCCTGCCAGCTACATCACAAAATCGTACGCTGAACTTTTCTTCGACTGGAAGCGTAAATATAAACGGAAGGCGATGAACATGACGTTCCGCGAGATTGGCGGCCGCGCAAAAAGCCGCCAGTCGAGCACTCGCCAAAGTTCCGCGGAAGCCCAAGCCGGCTCCGGAGTTTAGACCTCGCCGGGCCTGAACCGGAGCCGGTGGCTGGACCGACTTCCATCACTCGATGTGCAAGATTGCGGCGACACTGCGGGCTCGCAAAGTGCCGCCGCCTCGATACGTTCCCCGAAGCCCTGGTACCCGGAGTGCCATCCACCAGTTCATAGTTACAGGCCGCTTCGCATCATTTTCACTAGATCGAAGCGATTCGACGTCGATCTGGCGAGATCAGTACTTACAAAAAGACGTCTGACCCGGAACAATTCCTGTTAGGACCGTCTTGGGCAATTCTAGAGAAGATTCCAGTTCCCTGTGACCGAGCATCCAGTCCCGCATCGGTATGAGTTCCCCAAAGTCGATTCCATCCTGAGCGTCAGGCCAAATGCTGCGACTGGTGTTCCGCGCAGGCTTACTCCCAAGGCAACAGAATCAGAAAAGAACCTTC
>CAVVNW010000023.1:0-44378 GCA_963749635.1 uncultured Acidobacteriaceae bacterium | reverse complement strand
AACGAATGTCGTTAAGCAAGATCGAGCTGCCGACGGCGGTCCGGCCATTGGGGAATAAGTTCTTCAGCATCTCGTCGCCGATGACGCAAACGAAGCGCTTCTGGGTCTCGTCGGCTTCGTTCAGCCAGCGCCCTGCCGACAGCGGCAGATAGCGAATGGTGTTGAAGTGAGGCGGGATGCCCACGACTTGGCCGTTCGTGTTGCCGTATTCGCTAACCTCGTGAAGATCTTGACGCTGCAGCACCGGCGCCACCGCGCGGACATGAGGAGCCTCGCGCTGGATGTCGAGATAGTCCTTGAGGGTGAGCTTGTAGGGATGTCCGGAGCTCATGTTGCCGGCGACGGCCGGAGCCCTGCCCGGGAACATGAACATGATGTCTTCGCCGAGGGAGTTCATTTCCTTGCGATTACCCGAGCGGAATCCCTCGCCCAGTCCAACCAGAAGGAGCAGCGACCCCACGCCCCACGCGATGCCAAACATGGTGAGGAACGAGCGCAGCTTGTGCGCCCAGAGGGTGCGCAGCATTTGCCGGAGAATTTCGAAAAAGACCATCTAGAAGCGCCACTCACCGCTGGTGTTCATAAGCTGGCCGAGACTTGTTTGTTCCCCAACCGTGCCGATTTCGACAGCCCTATTATCCTCCAAGTTAGACTCGACAAGTAACGGGGAGTAAGCAACTTACCTGTAATCAGGGACGAGTTGCTACTTCTTGTTCCATGAATGTCAAAAGTGAGCGAAAACGGCACATCCGTGCGGCAATCCCGGGCGAGATTCGGTATCATAGGGGTACCGCAATTGGCAGCGACTAGAGGGATGGCGTGGACCGATTGCGAATCCACAAAAACTCAGGAGTAAATGTAAAAATGGCGAAAGAACCACGGGCGACCGACAGCACAACCCCCAAGAAGCGCACTCGCAAGCCCCAGACCGAGGCTGACAATGGCATCCAAATCGTGAAAGCGGCTGCCAAGACTGCCTCGAAGCCTAACAAAACAAAGGAACTAACACTGGAGATGCCGGCGGAAGATAAGATCCGTATTCGCGCCTATGAGTTTTACTTGCAGCGTCAGGGCCAGGGCGGATCGCCGGAACAGGACTGGTTCCAGGCAGCTGCGGAGATTTACGGTGAGTCCGTCGCCTAAATCCGCCTGAGCTGTCGACGAGTTGGCTGAGTGTCCTACCGAATCCTGCATGGCCCGTCATCGGGCACCGGTTGCGGGGTCACTTGATTGTGGACTTAATCCAAATAAGAAAAATCAATAGGTCTTATAGAACGGGGAGGCTGGCCTTCGCGGTCGGCTCCCCGGTTCGTTTCTGGCAAGAACGAGCAGCCCGGCGGGAACCGTGTCCGGCGCCGGAACGAAGTCGTCACACCTCCGTGTGATCTGAATCACGTAGCGCCCGGTCTCCAAAGGCAGTATCCTTAGCTCATCGCGTATCCGGTTTGCACTGAGTGGGCGGAAACTCGGAGTCTTGAGGATTAACTTCAGTATGTCAGTACAGGGTCGCAGGTATTTGCGCTTCGGCGCGGTAATCGTAGTGATCATGGTTTCGCTGGCCTATCTCGCCTACACCGGCGTACAGGACAGCAAGAGCTATTACGTCACCATCAAGGAACTGAATGGCATGGGCACGGACGCCTACACCAAACGTCTGCGGGTGGCCGGAAACGTTGCGCCGGGCTCGATCAAGCGCCAAGGCACCCACCTGGAGTTCCAGTTGGCAGAAGAGGGCCGCACAATCCCTGTGGTGTATGCCGGTAGTGAGGCTCCTCCCGATACGTTCAAGGACAACGCGCAGGCGCTGGCGGAAGGCAAGTACGGTCGCGACGGCGTTTTCCACGCAACCAATATTCAAGCCAAGTGTGCTTCGAAATACGCGCCTAAACCAGGAGCGGCGCCCACTGCGGGTGAAAATCCCCAGAAAGCAGAGTTGAATGGTTCCCACCCGGGAGGCCAGTCCCAGTAGCTTACGCCAAAGCGACTGCGAGCATCTGCCAACGATGACAGGCACATCCGATTCGTCTTCGTCTTTATCCAGATCCAGCCAGCCAGTCATCGTTCTAAAAGACCTGGTCAAATTTTTCGGCCGATTTGCCGCTTTGCGCGGTATTTCCGACAGCTTCGCCCCAGCGAGGCTTTATGTCGTTGTGGGGGACAACGGGGCGGGCAAGAGCACGCTGCTGCGGGTGGTTGCGGGACTCATGGAGCCGAGTCAAGGTTCGGTGACGCTACTCGGCACCGCGAAGGTGCGCGAGGTTGCGCACCGCATCGGCTACATGGGGCATGCGCCGTTGCTGTATGACGAGCTCGACGGCATGGAAAACCTGCGGTATTTCGCAGGGCTGTACGGAATTCATGACGATGCGGTTTGCCACGAGGCGATGCAGACGGTCGGACTCGATCCAAAGCTCGAGCGCCGCGTGGGACAGTACTCGCAGGGGATGCGGCAGCGGCTGTCGTTGGCACGGGCGGTGTTGCACAATCCGGAGTTGATGTTGCTCGACGAGCCGTTCTCGAACGTCGACGTACATTCGGCGCGAGAGATGGCCGCGGTGCTGGGGCGGGTACGAGACCGAGGCAAGACTATTTTCGTGGTGACTCACCAGGCTCCGCTCATGGAACAAGTGGCCGACGAGTTTGTGCACATGGAGGCAGGAAAGATCGTATCGCGCGAGAGCGTGCAGCAGGCATCGATTGCGGCGGGGCACGAAAAAGGGGACGTTCGGTGAGTTATCTCGACGTGACCAAAGCGACCCTCGCGAAAGATCTGCGCATGGAATGGCGATCGAAAGACGCCATCAACTCCATGCTGTTCTTCTCGCTGCTGGTGGTGGTGATCTTCAGCTTCGCCTTCAATCCCACGGCGGAGCAGTCGCGGCTAATCGCCGGCGGCCTAATCTGGGTAGCGTTCCTGTTTGCGGCGGTGGTCGCGTTGAATCAGACCTGGGCGCGCGAGTTGCGCAACCAGGTGCTGGATGCGTATCGCGTTTCGCCAGCGCCTCCGAACGCGCTGTTGCTGGCGAAAGTGCTGGGAAACTTTTTGTTCGTCGTAATTTTGGAAGCGCTGATGGCTCCGCTGTTCGTCGTGTTCTACCAGCTACGTTCGGTAGGTCCGGTCTGGCAGCTTGTCGTGATTGCATTACTGGGGACGTGGGCATTGGTAGTGAACGGTACGTTTTTCGCGGCGCTTTCGATCCGCACGCGCAGCCGCGAAATCATGCTGCCGCTGATTCTCTTCCCTATTTCGATTCCTGCGCTGCTGGCCATGGTGGACGCGACCACGTCTGTACTGACGGGCGAGTCGTCGCCAGACTTCTGGATCAAGCTGCTGCTGGTTTACGATGTCATCTTCACCGCAGTGTGCCTGTTGCTGTTCGAGAGTGTGCTCAACGCAGAATGAAATCCCTTAGCATTGCTTTTATCGTCTTCACGCTTGCCCTGCTTGGCTTCAGCACCTATCAGGGGCTGTTTGTCGCTCCCACGGAGCAGACCATGGGCGACGTGCAGCGCATCTTCTACTATCACGTGCCGTCGGCGTGGGTCGCGGGCGTGTGCTTCTTCGTGAATTTCCTAGCATCGATTGCTTACTTGTGGAAACGAAGTCTTAACGCCGACGCGCTGGCGGCGGCGAGTGCCGAGGTCGGCGTGGTGTTCTGCACCATCGTGCTCATCACCGGGCCGATCTGGGCGCGGCCGGTGTGGGGCATCTGGTGGACGTGGGATGCGCGGCTCACCACCACGCTGGTACTGTGGTTGATCTATGTGAGCTACCTGATGCTTCGCCGCTTCGCCGCGGGAGGCCAGACGCAGGTGCTGGCGGCGGCGCTGGGCATCTTCGGATTCGTTGATGTGCCGATTGTTTACATGTCGATCCGGTGGTTTCGCACGCAACACCCTTCGCCGGTGATGGCCGGAGGCGAGAACTCAGGGCTTGATCCAGCCATGCTACATGCCTTCTTGTGGAACCTGCTGGCATTTACCTGCGTGGGCATCGTGCTGGTGGCGGCGCGCTATCGCTTGCAGCAAATGGAGAACGCGGTTGAAGCCGAACATGCGCAGCTGGCGCTCGAAGGCGGTGCACGATGAGCGGATTTGTCGCGTTGCGCGCTGCCTACGCTGTGACGTGGATTGTCACGCTGCTGTACGTGCGCTACCTGGTCGTCCGCTATCGCGCGATGCGTAAAGAAATGCAGGACCTTAAACGATCTTCTCGAGGATGACCACGTGAGCGAGAAACGTGGCACCCTGCGGATGATTGCCGCGGCGAACTTCATCTTTGCCACCTTGTTCCTGATCTTCAGCCTGCCGTTCTTCTGGCGGCAGATGCAGGTACTGCGGCAATGGCCGGAAACGGACGCGCAAGTATTGCGCAGCGAGGTCGTAACGGCACCCACGTCGGGCCACGAAAACGTTTACCGTGCAGAGTTGCAGGTGCTGTATACCGTCGGCGGCCAGCCGGTAACGTCGGAGCTGACGAGCTTCGAAAGCGCCAACTACGAAGTGACCCTGCAACGGACGCAGCAGTTCGCCGTCGGCAGCCATCACGTTGTGCGGTATGATCCTGCAAATCCCGACCATGCCCGAATCGGCGCAGGGTGGAACCGGACATTCTTCGCGCTGCCGCTGATCGTGCTGTCGATGGCAGTGTTCTTCACATTTGTGGGCGCGGTGTTACTGGCGATTGCGAAGGCCGGGACAGACTAGAGCGACTTCACGGGAGGAGCGAACCGTTCTCTGGTCGCCGCGACTACCTCGCGGCGTTTTCCATTTATTTTCAATGTGATACGGTGGCTGACAGAGACGGCAAGTTGGGGTAGATCCGGTATATCGCCAACATGACGGAACTTTCCTATTGAGCAGGGTGAAATACTACTAGATACGACAGCAGATGCAGCGCTGAGGTGGAGTTGCTGACCGACCATACCGACGAACAGCTCCTGGTACAGGCGCTCGACGGCAATGAAGACGCGTTTACCGCCCTTTACCGGCGGAGGCAGGGGCCTGTCTACCGCTTCGCTCTGCACATGAGCGGATCGCCGCACGTGGCGGAAGAAGTCACGCAGGAAGTGTTTCTCTTCCTGATCCAGCGTGGACGCGATTTTGACCCGGCGCGCGGAGCGTTGGGGGCATTCCTGTTCGGTGTGGCGAGGAACTACGTCCGGCGAGCGATGGAGAAGAGTTACACCGAGTCGGTGATGACGACCCCCGCGGAAGACGATGATCCGTCGCTGGTGACGGAGTTCGATCCGCTGATTGATTTAGCGCGGAGCCAGACATCGAAGGCGGTTTGGAAAGCGGTGCTGTCGTTGCCGGAGCATTACCGCGAGGTGGTAGTGCTGTGCGACCTGCAAGAGCTGAGCTATGCCGATGCAGCCGCCGCGTTGGGATGTGCCTTGGGAACGATCCGTTCGCGCTTACATAGGGCGCACGAGATGCTGGTGAGGAAGTTGCAAAGCTCGGCCCCCGCTCTGGTGGGGTTTTCGGGTGATGCCGCGAGGTGTGTGTCATGAAGTGTCATGAATTTATTAGCGCTGCGGAATGCCTGACGCCGTCGCAGTTGTCGTTGATGCGCACGGACGATTCGCCAATGATGTCGCATGCCCGCGAATGTGCGGCGTGCGGACGCTGGCTGGAGTCGCAGTGTGTCTTGGGCAACGCCATGCAGTCGCTGCGGGGGAGCACCGCGCAGTGTGAAGCCGGTCCCAGCGTTGAGCAGGCCGTCATGCTGGCGTTCCGAAACCAGGAGTTCGCTTTTGCATCGGGAGCTGCCCCTGAGAGTGCTGCGCCTGTCGTCTGGCGGCTCAGCCGATTTTTTGAATTTGCCGCATATGCCGCGGTAGCCGCTGCCTTGATCATGGCAGTTTTCCTGGGCTCGCGACTGCTGCATGATCGGCAGGCCGCGCCGGCAACGGCACAAATGCACGTGCTTACAGCTCCACTGCAAAGCAGATCAAATGCCAAGACACCGGCTGCGGAGGTTCCAGCTTCGGAGAGGCAGACGGCGGACGAAACAGCCAAGTTATTGCCAGCAACGAACCGCGCTGTTCGTACGACGGGATCGAAGCCGGGCGCGGCAAAGTCGGTCGCGGCGTCAGGTGATACCGACAACGACGGGTTTGTTGCGTTGATGTTGTGCGATCCGCTGATTTGTTCCGGAGACGAGCAGGTGATTCGGATGGAATTGCCGGGGTCAAACGCGGCGTCTCCCGTGCTCGCGGATGTAGTAGTCGGAGACGATGGACTGGTTCGCGCGATGCGGATCGTGAATTAAGAGATGTTGGGGGGTAAAGGTTTGGAGGTTTTAGGTATGAACTCCGAAAAGTTCAGGACGTGGATTTATACGGCATCGTTAGTGGTCTTCTCTATTGCGTTGATGACTGCGGTTGGGTTCGCGCAGGCGCCACCCCCGCCACCTCCGCACGATGGCTTGTTCATGGGCGGACCTGGCCCAGCCGGCGGGATGATGGGAGGAGAGTTTGGCGATGGCAAGACTGTGGCTGGCGCACCGCTGACGGCGGTGGTGACGGTGACCCGCGATACCACGCTGGCGGACGGCAACAAGATCCACAACGAATCGCAAGCCAAGGTCTATCGGGATTCGCAGGGTCGGGTTCGCCGGGAACTGGGCGTCGATCTCGTCACTCCGGCCACCGGCAACGTGAAGCGCAACGTGGTGATGATCATGGATCCGGTGGCGGGCAAGCGCTACATGCTGAACCCAGACAACAAGACAGCACGTGTGATGCCTATGCACGGGCCCCGGCAGCATGGCGACAAGGGAGCGAACGCTGCCAACGGCGAAAGCAGAGGACCGGCGCAGGCTGGCGAACTGAAGAAAGAAGACCTCGGCACCAAGACGGTGAACGGGCTGCAAGCGGAGGGTGTGCGAGTCACGCGCACGATCGCTGCCGGCTCCATCGGGAATGACAAGCCGATCGATGTAGTCACGGAGCGCTGGTATTCTCCGGACCTGCAGATTGCGATTATGACCATCCACAGCGACCCGATGATGGGCACCGTCACCACGAAGTTAACTAACGTGACGCGCGGAGATCCGGACTCGTCACTGTTCCAGGTTCCGTCGGATTACACGGTCGAAACCGGCAAGCCGAGCGAACCGATGTATATGCCGATGAAGCCCTAGAGTTTCCTTGCCCACCCCCCGCCCAACGGCGGAAGGTTTCGCGACCTTTCGCCGTTTTTTTGTTCGGCAGGAAGCTTGTCCGAGGACCGAAGTCGCAGCGATCATTTGAGTGAGCTGTCACTCTTCGCAAGACTTGCCGCTCGGCTGTCACCCGAATTGACAATGCGACCGCTAATCTGGCGTACAATTTCGTCCACGGGGCGAGGTTCGACTCCGTTCGGAGACGGCATGTCGCGGTTCAGCGGATTGTGGGTTGCGCTAGGTCTGTTATTGGTTGCGCCCACGCTGTGCGCGGCGCAGGGCTCGCCGACCCATATCACAAGCGTGGAAGTCCTGGTGCAGGTCACTTTTGACAACGACCGGGCTGCTGGAGACCAGATTCGCGTCGAGTTGATCAGTGAAACTGGTGTTCCGGTCGGGCAGACGTTCACCGATTCCCAAGGGCGAACATCCTTTCACGTTGGGAGTGCCGGGACTTACGAGGTACGCGCGTCCGGGACTCCTATCCAGGGAACCACTGTGGAGAGCGTCCGGATCGACGACATGGACAAGAGCAGGACGGTCTACCTGCGAGTGAAGCCACGAACTGATGGCGTTTCGACAACGACGAAAGTGAATGCTCCTCCCGTGACATCGGCAGCTGAGCTCAAAATTCCGCCTGACGCTAAGAAGGCATTTCACAAAGGCATGGAAGCGTGGGAGCGCAACGATTATCCCAAGGCGGCCGAGCAGTTTGAAAAGGCCGTTGCCGCATATCCCCAGTACGACACTGCCTACAACAATCTGGGAGTGATGTATATCCAGATGAACGAACCGGTGAAGGCGCGGGCGGCATTCGAACATTCTGTGGCGCTCAATGACAAGAATGCCGATGGAGACCGCAACCTGGCACGCCTGCTGATTCACGACGGAAATTATCCGCGAGCGGAAGAACTGCTGAAGAAATCGCTGATGGTGGAACCACTCAACCCGGCTAGCTTGACCCTGCTTTGCGACGCCGAGATGAAGACTGGCGATGAGGACGGAGCCTTGGTGACCGCTCGCAAAGTGCATCAGTTACCGCATGAGGGCTATTCCGTAGTGCACGTCATTGCCGGCCAGATCTACGAGGACAAGGGCCAGCCGCAAAATGCCGCCATCGAGTATGAGACCTACCTGCACGAGAGTCCCAACGGCCTCGAGGCCAGCCAGGTAAAGATTTCACTGGCTCGGCTTACTGCCGCAAACCGGCCGAATCCCCAGTAAGAGTGGGCAGTTGCGGGGCCGGGGGTGAAACGCCACGTTGGCTCCAGTACCGCCCTTCCACCTTCGACCTGCTGTATCCTAGACGGACTCACATGATGACCAAGCTGGGATTCGCTCTTCTGCTGCTCTGCCTCGCCAATGTTTCGAACGCCGCTGACAACGCTGCCGTGCACGGTGGCAACGGAGTGGTGCTGCCGCCTCCGCCGCCGACCAAGGTGGAACCGGTCACGGAGACGATTCACGGGGTCACAGTGACCGACCCTTATCGCTGGCTGGAAGACTCCAAGAGTCCGGCGACACGGGCGTGGCTGACAGAGCAAATGAAGTACACCGAAGACTATCTGTCGCAGGTAAAGATTCGGCCGGAAGTCGTCAAGCGACTCACGGAGCTAGTGCATGTCGAAAGCTATTCGGTGCCGGTGGAGCGAGGCCAGCGGTATTTCTTCAAGAAACGGCTGCCGGAGGAAAACCAGGGATCGATCTACGTCCGCGACGGACTCAAAGGTAGCGACGAGAGGCTGGTGGACGCGACCAAGTTGAGCGCCGACCAGAATACCTCGGTCAACGTCGGAGACATCTCCAAAGATGGCAACCTGTTGGTATACGACGTGCGCGAAGGCGGGGCGGACGAGCAGTCCATCCATTTGTTGGACGTGAAGACCCGGCACGAGCTTTCGGATGTGCTGCCGACCGCACGCTATGCCAGTGTCAACCTGAGTCCCGACGAAAAAGGCCTGTACTATGCCAAATTTGCGCCGACGGGCTCGGAGGTGTTTTATCACGCGCTTGGCACAGCCGTTTCATCCGACCCAATGATTTTCGGTAAGAGCTTCGGCGGCGAAGATTTTGGACCCATGGAACTGATTTATCCGGAGGTGACCGAGAACGGAAAGTTCCTGGTGATTCATGTGAATCATGGAGTTCCTGCGAAGCGCGTCGACATTTACGTGAAGGACTTGAGCGTTGCCAATGCGCCGATCAAGCCGCTGATTCGCGGAATCGATAGCCGGTTTTCGCCGGAGAATTATGGCGACGATTTCTACGTCCTTACGGATTACCAGGCGGAGAACTACCGCGTCGTGAAAGTCAGCGTGGCCGATCCTGCCCCCGAGCACTGGCAGACGGTCGTACCCGAGGGCAAAGATGTCATCGAGTCCATTTCGATTGTGGGTGGCAAGCTGTTCGTGACCGGACTGCACGACGTCATCACTCAGACGCAGGTGTACAGCCTCGATGGCAAGCCCGCGGGAAAGATCACCTATCCAACCTTGGGGGCAGCGTCGGCAATGTTTGGGCGCCAGACTTCCAATCACGCGTTTTACAGTTTCGAGTCGTTCACGATTCCGCCGGCGATTTATCACTACGATGTGGCCACGGGAAAGACCGACGTATTTGCCAAGCCAAAGGTCCCATTCAATTCCGACCAATATGACGTGTCGCAGGTCTTCTACAACTCGAAGGACGGCACACGCATACCCATGTTCGTTTCGGCGAAGAAGGGGGTGAAGCGCGATGGCCAAGCCTCGGCGCTGATGTTTGCCTACGGAGGATTCAACGTCAGCCTTCCTCCGCACTGGGACCCCGAGTATGCGTGGTGGATGGAACAGGGCGGCTTCTTTGCGCAGCCAAATCTCCGCGGCGGCGGCGAATATGGCGAAGCGTGGCACAAGGCCGGCATGTTCGAGAAAAAGCAGAACGTATTCGACGACTACTTCGGGGCGGTGGAATACCTTATCAGCCAGAAGTACACTTCACCTGCCCGCATGGCTGCGCGTGGACGTTCAAACGGCGGGTTGCTGATGGGGGTGGCGATGACCCAGCATCCTGAGTTGTTCGGGGCCATCTGGTGCGGCTATCCTCTGCTCGATATGTTGCGGTACCAGAACTTTCTCGTCGGACGCTGGTGGACGGCGGAGTATGGCTCGGCCGAGAAGGAAGACCAGTTCCCTTACCTTCTGAAGTACTCGCCGTATCACAACGTGAAAAAGGGAGTGAAGTATCCGGCCATCATGTTTAATACCGGAGATTCCGACACCCGCGTTGATCCCCTTCACGCCCGAAAGATGACGGCCCTGATGCAGGCCGACACGGGCGGTGACCGGCCGATCTTGCTGCACTATGAATTAAAGGCCGGGCACAGCTCAGGAGTGTCGATTACGCAATTAGTCAACGATACAGCGGACGAGCTCTCGTTCCTGTGGAATGAAACGGACGGCAAATAGAGCGCAGTAGACATCGCAGAATCAGCGATGTACCAGCCGATGTTCCACGTGGAACATTTGTTTCATTTTGGGACTAGCGTCCCCAATTGCACTTCACGTGCGTGCCATCACGCCCCGACGTGACCCGTCTCACAGAGATAGTCCCCAATTAGGAAGAAGCTGGTACGTAGCAGGAGCGGGACCGTTCAACGCAAGCGGTCTGGCACCCTGCGCGGTTCAGCGGGGCGCCGAAAGGGCCCTTCCGTGCTGGTCTCTCGCGAAAGGAGCGCCCACGCACATGTCAGCAGGTTCGACTTTTGTGGATAGCGCCGAACAGGGCTATATCGACCAGACCATTGCCCAGAACAGCGGACGTCCCGGCGCGTTGTTAGGCATTCTCGAAGCGGTGCAGGAGCACCATCCTCACAAATATCTCTCGTCGGAAGCGCTCCGGTACGTGGCCGTGAAACTGGACATTCCGCTTTCGAGAATCTACAGCGTGGCGACGTTTTACGCCCTATTCAATTTGCAGCCGCAAGGCGATAACACGGTCTGCATCTGCCGGGGAACGGCGTGCCACACGCGCAATTCGCGCAACCTGCTGGAAAGCCTTCGTCTGGAGCTCGGACTGGGATTGGACGATGACGAAGAATCCGGCGAAGCGGACAAACTCGCGCTGACCACCAAAGACGGCCGCTTCACGGTACGGACCGTGGCCTGCTTCGGGCAGTGCGCGCTGGCGCCAGTGGTGGAGATCAACCATCGCATCTGCGGGCACGTCAACGAGCGCACTCTACAGCGTGAAGTGCGGGCACTGGAACGGGAGAGTGAGTGATGCCGCGGATTGAAGACATCGGCGTATTCAGCTCCGTGCGCGAAGCAGGACTGAACAAGCTTCTGCCTACGATTCCTCGCGTCGCCGTCGGCATGGGAACGTGTGGCCGCGGAAACGGCGCGGAAGGCCTGTACCACGCATTCATCGAGGCCATCGAAGCCAGCGGCATGGACTTTTATCTCACCTCCGTCGGCTGCTTCGGCGCCTGCTGCCAGGAACCGCTGGTGAACTTGTACGTGCCGGGACAGCCGCTGCTGATCTTGCATCAGGTGCAGGCCAGCGATGCGGCACGAATCATTCACGACGTGTCCGGCGGCAACATCACGCCCGAGCTGGTGTATTGCAAGATCGAAGAGTGGGACCACATTACCGGCTCGATCCGCTACGGACACGGCTACCCCGAAGTACCTGCGTGGCACGAAGTGCCGTTTTTCAAGGGACAGAAGAAGATTGTGCTGCGGAACTGCGGTCTCATCAATCCCGACGACATTGAGGAGTACATCGCGGTCGGCGGATACCAGGCGTTATATAAAGTGCTGATCGATGCCAAACCGGAGAACGTCGTCGAGCAGATTAAAGCCGCCAAGTTGCGGGGTCGCGGTGGCGCCGGCTTCCAGACCGGTAATAAGTGGGAATTCCTGCGCAAAGCAGTCGCTGACCAGAAATTCATCATCTGCAATGCCGATGAAGGCGATCCCGGCGCGTACATGAATCGCAATGAGATCGAGAGCGATCCGCATTCGATGCTCGAGGGCATGATCATCGGTGGATACGTGATGGGGGCGACCCAGGGAATCATTTATGTACGCGCCGAATATCCTCTGGCGGTGCATCGGCTGCGTAGGGCCATTGAGCAAGCGCATGAGTATGGAGTGCTGGGCGACAACATCCTGGGCCGCGGATTTAAGTTCGACATTGAGTTGGTGGAAGGCGCGGGCGCATTCGTCTGCGGCGAAGAAACCGCACTGATCGCGTCACTGGAGGGCGAAGCGGGACGTCCCCGGCCACGGCCTCCCTTCCCCGCGCAAAAAGGACTATGGGGCAAGCCTAGCAACATTAACAACGTCGAGACTTGGTACAACATCGCACCCATCGTGACCAAAGGCCCGGCGTGGTTCACCGAAACCGGCAGTGCCAAGAGTCCGGGTACGAAGGTGTTCTCGCTGGTGGGCAAGGTCCATAGTACGGGGTTGGTCGAGATGCCGCTGGGCACGCCGCTGAAGACGTTTGTCTATGACATCGGCGAAGGTGGCGCGGGCGGCAGGAGTGTTAAGTCGGTCCAGACTGGCGGTCCCTCAGGCGGGTGCATCCCCCATGAAATGTTCGACACGCCGGTGGACTACGAGAGCCTGGCGCAACTGGGCTCCATCATGGGCTCGGGCGGCATGGTGGTGATGGACGAAGATAACTGCATGGTCGATGTCGCGCGCTACTTTGTCGAGTTCACCAACTCGGAGTCGTGCGGGAAATGCGTGCCGTGCCGCGTGGGACTGAATAAGTCGTTGCGCATCCTGAACCGAATTACCGCCGGCGCCGGACGCATGCAGCACATGGAGACGCTGGAAGAGCTGAGCCGCTACATTCGCGACTGCTCGTTGTGCGGGCTGGGCCAGACAGCTCCCAATCCCGTGATGACAACGATGCGCCACTTCCGCCATGAGTTTGAGGACCATATCGTGGCCCGGCGCTGCCAAGCTGGAATTTGTACCGAACTGGCGCTCTCGCCGTGCGAGAACAGTTGCCCGTTGCACATGAACATTCCGCGGTTCCTGCAACTCTTCAAGGAAGGCAGGCTGGAAGACGCGTTCGAGTCGGTGATCCTCGACAATCCGCTGCCGGCTTCCACCGGACGGGTGTGCCAGCATCCCTGTGATGAGCGCTGCCGCCGCATTACGACGGATGAGGCGGTGAACATGCGCGAGGTGCACCGGTTCATCGCCGACAGCATCCTGCTGTCCGATAGATTCGAAGCGGCGGTGAAGCGCGTCTCCGAGCGCATGCTGGAACACACTGGCCGGAAGATCGCGGTGGCCGGTGCTGGTCCTGCAGGCCTAACGGCGGCGTTCTACCTGGCGCTACTGGGTCACGATGTCACGGTGTACGATCCGCTGCCCGAAGCCGGGGGCATGCTGCGCTTTGCACTGCCGGAGTACCGGCTGCCCAAACCGGTTCTGCAGCGTGAAATTGAGTTGATCGAGCGTCTGGGAGTGACGTTCGCCCTCAACACCCGCATCGGTACAGACATTTCGCTCAATGAATTGGATGAGCGCTTCGATGCGGTATTCCTCGCCATCGGAACATGGAAAGAGTCGTGGGTTTACTTGCCGGGCACGGAACTAAAAGGCGTCTATCCGGCGCTGCCGTTGCTGGAGTCGGTAGCCAAAGGCGAGACGGTGAACCTCGGACGCAAGGTGGTGGTCATCGGTGGTGGTAATGCGGCCATCGATTCCGCGCGAACGTCGTTGCGTAAGGGCGCAGAAGTGGTGGTGGTCTATCGTCGCGAACGCAAAGACATGCCGGCCATCGAAGAAGAGACAGAAGCAGCTGAACGAGAAGGTGCGCGGATTGTGTTTCTCTCAGCGCCGCACCGCATCATCGGCGATGCCAAAGGCAACGTTAAAGCGCTGGAAGTGGTGAAGACTCGGCTGGGCGAATACGACACTTCGGGACGCCGTAAGCCGGTGCTGACCGACGAAGTGCAGCGCATTGAATGCGACTCGGTGGTTCTGGCGGTGGGCGAAACGGTTGATCTTGATTTCTGCAAGGCATCAGGACTGGAGATCAAACCGGCCGGCACGATCGAAGTGAATCGTTATAGCCTCGAATCCAGCCGTCCGCGCTTCTTTGCCGGTGGTGATCTGGTCACAGGCGCGTCAAACGTTTCCAACGCAATGGCGTTTGGCAAGCGGGCGGCGCGCGCCATCGACGAGCAACTGATGGAAGCCGAGCGGTGGGAGCAAGTGTTCCCCGCCCTGGAGTACGAGCAGTCACCGCCCAAGGATGTCAGCGAATGTCACCGTCACGCGCCGCACGAGCTTTCGGTCCGGGAGCGCATGCAGTCGTCGGCGGAAGTGGTGGTTGGATTGTCCCAGGACGATGCGCACGAGGAAGCCTGCCGCTGCCTGCGTTGCGATATTAAAGTGGCGGCGTCCCGCTAGAGAGGAGTGTTTCGTCTTGCCGCAAAAAAAGGTCTCGCTCCGCATCGATGGCGAGTTGGTCAACGCCGTGGAAGGGCAGTCCATCCTGGAGGCGGCCCGCGCCAATGCGAAGTACATTCCCACGCTCTGCTATCTGGAGGGTCTGAGTTCGGTCGGTGCGTGCCGGCTGTGCATGGTGGAAGTTTCCGGCATCGATCGCTTATTTCCTGCCTGTACGACGCCGGTGCAGGATGGCATGTCGGTTACGACCACTTCGCCAAAGCTATCGCGCTATCGCCGCATCACTACCGAGTTGCTGCTGGTGGAACGCAACCACGTGTGCGCGGTGTGCGTGGCGAACGGCCACTGCGAATTGCAGGACATGGCTTACTCGCTGGGCGTCACCAGCGTGCGGTTTGCTTACAACTTCCCCAAGCTCAAGGTGGATGCCAGCCATCCGCGCTACGTGCTCGACCACAACCGATGCATCCTGTGTACGCGGTGTGTGCGAGTATGCGCGGAAATCGAAGGGGCGCATGTGTGGAACATGGTGTCGCGCGGCATCAAGGCACGCATTGTGTCTGACCTGAACCAGAATTGGGGAGACGCCAAGTCCTGTACCAACTGCGGCAAGTGCGTGCAGGCTTGCCCCACCGGCGCGATGGCGGAGAAGGGTAAGGCGGTGGAGGAAATGGTCCGCACGACCACGTCGATCAGCGCGATTGCGCGCCACAAGGGAGGGGTCGAGGCATGAGAAAACTGAGGCTTGCCACCGTCTGGCTCGACGGTTGCTCCGGCTGCCATATGTCGGTGCTCGATCTCGATGCCGCCCTCATTCCCATTCTGCGCAAGGTTGAGATCGTTTACGGCCCGCTGGTGGATGCGCAGGAGTTTCCCGAGGACGTAGACGTCACATTGGTCGAGGGCGCGGTCAGCTCGCAGGCGGATGCGGACAACATCCAGAAGATCCGCCAGCGGACCAAGACACTGGTGTCTCTGGGGGATTGTGCAGTCACCGCCAACGTGGCCGGAATGCGCAATACCGTGCCGGTGAGCAGACTGTTGCAGCGTATCTACGTGGACGGTTCGGACATCAACAAACGCATTCCTGGCGACGGCCTGCCGCAACTGTTAAAGCTGGCGCGGCCCGCGCAGGACTACGTGAAGGTCGACTACAGCGTTCCCGGATGTCCACCGCAAAGCAAAGTGATTGCTGCGTTCCTGAACAGCCTGCTGGAGGGCCGCAAGATCGAGACGGTCAGCAAGATCAAGTTCGGATAGGAGTGGCGATGAACCGCATTACGATTGAGCCGGTGAGCCGCATCGAAGGTCATGCCAAGATCACGATTCAGCTCGACGACGCCGGCAAGGTGGCAGACACCCGCTTCCAGGTGACGCAAGTCCGCGGCTTCGAGAAATTCACCGAAGGGCGTCCGTTCTACGAGATGCCGGGAATCACTTCGCGCATCTGTGGGATCTGCCCCATCAGCCACCAGTTGGCGTCATCCAAGGCGTGCGACGCGATCATGGCGGTGCGCATACCCAAGACCGCACAGTTGTTGCGTGAAGTCGTGCACTGCGGCCAGTTCGTGCAATCGCATGCGCTCAGTTTCTTCTATCTGTCGGGGCCTGATCTTCTGCTGGGCATGAATGCCGACCCTGCGACGCGCAACGTGGCCGGCCTCATCGAGGCCAATCCTGAGCTTGCCCGTGCGGGTATCGACCTGCGCAAATTCGGGCTACAGGTGATTGAAGGCCTGTGCGAAGAACGTGTGCATCCTTCCTGGATTGTTCCCGGTGGGGTAAAAACTCCGTTGCAGTTGGAAACCCGCGATCGCCTGCTGGGAGCCATCCCAGAGGCCGTCGAGACCACGATGCGCTCACTCACTCTGTTCAAGAGCAAGCTGGACGCGTTCCAGGAGGAGATCGAGAACTTCGGCTCGGCGCCCACGATGTATGCGGGTTTGGTTGACCGCGCAGGAAATCTGCAGCTCTACGACGGCGACCTTTGCGTTCGCGACGCCGACGGCGAGATCGTTGAGGCCGGGATTCCTGCAGAAGACTATGGGGAATACATCGGCGAGGCAACGCTGCCGGAGTCGTATCTCAAGGCGCCGTACTACAAACCGCTGGGCTATCCGCAGGGCAGCTACCGCGTCGGGCCGCTCGGACGTATGAACGTCGTGAATGCTTGCGGCACTTCCTTGGCCGACGGAGAATTGCAGGAATTCCGCCAGCGCTTCGGACGCGTGCCCCATAGCGCGTTCCTTTATCACTATGCGCGGCTGATCGAGGTGTTGTACGCGCTGGAGAGGATGAAGGTACTTCTGACGCTGCCCGAGATACTCGACCGCCATGTCCGTGCCAACGCGAGTGTAAATGCGCTGGAAGGGGTCGGCATCATCGAAGCGCCGCGCGGCACGCTCATCCACCATTACAAAGTCGATGAGAACGGCGCGATCGTTTGGGCAAACCTTATCGTGGCTACGGGCCATAACAACATCGCCATTGGAAATAGCGTCCGCCAGGTAAGCGAGCACTTTGTTAAAGGAGACCGGCTGGAAGAGGGGATGCTGAACCGAGTCTCCGCGGTAGTGCGGGCCTACGACCCATGTCTGAGTTGCTCGACCCATGCCTTCGGAGCGCCGGCAGTCAGTATTTCGCTGCTGGGTCCAGATGGAACGCTATTGGACGAGATACGAAATTGAAGAAGGTTTTATTTAGCCGGCAAGAACGTATTCATACTTTATACAGGAGACCGTCCATGTCCTATGTAGTTCACGTTACGATGACTGAGGAAAACGAGGTCCAGCCCAAGAAGGCAAAGGGCGTCAAGGTCCACGTCGAAGGAAAGTACGAGTACAAGAACCTGGAAATCGCGCGCGAGGCGGCCGAGGTGGCCTGCACCGCTGCCGTGAAGCTGAGACCATCGCGCACGCGGACTATCGACGACGACGATTGGACCGAACACCCGGACCGTTCGGATTAGCAGGCGGATTCGCCGGATCAATAGCACAATACTCGTCCCAATCCAGGGTGCGGGAGCGGTGCGCGAGATGGGAGGCAATTGTGTCCCCGCCTCGGTCCCGCGGCCATCCGATAAGTTGCGGGACTATCGAAGATTTTTCCTCGCTGCGATTAAAAATGCGTGATAAATCGCTCCATGCGGTTGACTGTCTAATCCGCATGGTTAATCGTTGAAGTGTCGGAATTTCGTGTGCTCGCGTCACGCCTGTACGGTGATCCAGGACGCGGGTATCGGAGGTGCACTGATGGGAACTATCGCTCCTGCAATCGATACTGAGATCAAGTCACTGAGCGCCTATGGAACAGCGCGGTCAACTGTTAGCGGCGCGCCGCTGAGCGCCGATGATCTGCGCAAGACCGACGCTTATTGGCGGGCGTGCAACTTTCTCAGCCTGGGAATGATTTATCTGCTGGACAATCCTCTGTTGACGGAGCCGCTGCGGCCGGAGCACATTAAGAACCGCTTGCTTGGGCATTGGGGGTCGAGTCCGGGATTGTCTTTCATCTATGTGCATCTGAACCGGCTGATCAAGAAATACGATCTCGACATGATCTTCCTGGCCGGCCCCGGACACGGTGCGCCGGGCGTACTCGGCCCTGGGTATCTGGAGGGCACATATTCCGAGGTGTATCCCGACAAGAGTGAGGACTTTGAAGGCCTGCGCGAGTTCTTCAAACAGTTCTCGTTCCCGGGTGGCATTGGAAGCCATTGCACGCCGGAGACTCCGGGATCAATTCACGAAGGCGGCGAGCTCGGCTACGTGCTGTCGCATGCGTGCGGCGCGGCGTTCGACAATCCTGAGCTGATTGTGGCCGCGGTGGTGGGCGACGGCGAATCGGAAACCGGCCCGCTGGCGACGTCGTGGCACATCAACAAGTTTCTGAACCCTGCGCGGGACGGCGCGGTACTGCCCATCCTTCATCTGAACGGATACAAGATCAACAATCCGACACTGCCGGCGCGCATCTCGCATGACGAACTGGAGGGCCTGCTGCGCGGCTATGGCTGGACTCCTTACTTCGTGGAAGGCTCAGACCACGCCAGCATGCATCAGGCGATGGCGGCCACGGTGGAGCATTGCGTTCAGGAGATCAGAAATCATCAGCAGGAGGCCCGCGGAAACGGAAAAGTTGTCCGTCCGCGCTGGCCGATGATCGTGCTGCGTTCGCCCAAGGGATGGACAGCCCCGGCGGAAGTGGAAGGACACCGCCTGGAAGGGTTTTGGCGCGCTCACCAGGTCCCGCTGCCGAACGTGAAGAAGGACCCTGAGCAGTTGCGGATTCTGGAGAACTGGATGCACTCGCAGCGTCCCGACGAGCTTTTCGATGGACACGGAAAATTCGTAAGCGAGTTCCGCGACTTGGCGCCAACCGGGACGAGGAGGATGAGCGCGAATCCGCACGCCAACGGTGGGCGACTGAAGAAGGCGCTGCGTCTGCCCGATTTCCGCGAGTACGGCGTAAAGCTTGAGAAACCTGGCGTGGTCCAGGCGGAGAACACGCGTCCCCTGGGCGTTTTTCTGCGCGACGTAATGAAGCTGAACATGAATAACTTCCGCGTGTTTGGCCCCGATGAGAACACCTCGAACAAACTCGACGCCATTTATGAAGTCAGCAAGAAATTCTGGATCGAGGAGTACTTTCCCGAGGACCTGGACGGGGGCGAACTTTCCTCCGACGGGCGCGTCATGGAAATGCTGAGCGAGCACACGCTGGAGGGCATGCTCGAAGGCTATGTCCTGACCGGCCGGCACGGGTTCTTCTCCACCTATGAGTCGTTCGTGCACGTCATCGACTCCATGTTCAACCAGCACGCCAAGTGGCTGGAGATATGCAACCATCTGTCGTGGCGCGAGTCGATTGCTTCCCTGAACCTGCTGATCACGTCGACCGTCTGGCGGCAGGACCACAACGGATTCACCCACCAGGACCCAGGTTTTCTGGACGTAGTGGTGAACAAGAGCGCCAATGTGACGCGCATCTATCTGCCGCCGGATGTGAATTCCCTGCTGTCGGTGTCCGACCATTGTCTGCGCAGCCAGAACTACGTGAATGTGATCGTGTGCGACAAGCAGCAACACCTGCAATACATGACCATGGATGCGGCGATTACGCACTGTACCAAAGGCATTGGCATATGGGACTGGGCCAGCAATGACGAGGGCGGCGAGCCGGACGTGGTGATGGCATCGGCGGGAGACATCCCGACCCAAGAAGCGCTGGCTGCGACCGTGCTGCTGCGCGAAGAATTTCCCGACATCAAGATCCGGTTCATCAACGTGATCGATCTGTTCAAGATGCAGCCCAGCACGGAACACCCGCATGGGCTTCCAGACAAGGATTTTGATTCCCTCTTTACGCTGGACAAGCCGGTCATCTTTAATTTTCACGGATATCCCTGGCTGATTCACCGCCTGGCTTACCGGCGTCACAATCACGACAACATGCACGTGCGCGGTTATAAGGAAAAGGGAAATATCAATACTCCGCTGGAGCTGGCGATCAACAACAACGTCGATCGCTTCAGCCTGGCGATGGACGTCATCGACCGTGTACCGCGTTTGCAGAGGATCGGCGGACACGCCAAGGAGCGCTTTCTGAACCGGCAGATCGAATGCCGCAATTACGCCCACGAGTACGGCATCGACGAGCCCAAAGCGGCGGCGTGGGTGTGGCCGTACTAGCAGCCACGCTCGAAATCACGAGGGATGCGGGTGGCCCAGGATGACGCGGACGGTGTCGCGCGCGATCAGCAGTTCCTCGTCCGTGGGAATGGCGTAGGCGAGCAACTTGGAGTCGTCGGTACTGATGAGCCCCTCGCGCCCGACGGTTTGCTGGTTTCGCGTCGCGTCGATTTTCAGGCCTGCCCACTCCAGCGACTGGCAGATGCGGGCGCGGATTTCCGGCGAGTTCTCGCCGATTCCACCAGTGAAAGCAACGGCGTCAGCTCCGCCCATGGCTGCAAGATACGCTCCTATGTACTTGCGCGCGCGATAGCAGAAAACTTCCACGGCAAGTCCCACCCGCCGGTCGTCGTGCTCTTTCAACTCGGCGAGCAGTTCACGCATGTCGTTGGTCAACCCGGAGATTCCCAGCAAGCCCGATTGCGTATTCAACAGCGTATCTACTTCCGACGACGACATCCCCTCCTTGGCTGAGATCAGACTAGTGACCGCCGGGTCCAAGTCGCCGGAACGCGTGCCCATTACCAACCCCTCGAGCGGCGTCATGCCCATGGATGTGTCCACCGAATTTCCGCCTTTGATTGCGGCAGCGGAACAGCCATTCCCCAGATGAAGCGTGATGATATTCGTCTGCTCGCGCGTCAGTCCTCGCAACGCGCGATAGCGAAAAGCGACATAGCGGTGCGAGGTGCCATGGAAACCGTAGCGCCGGATGCGATAGCGCCGGTAAAGGTGATACGGAATTGCGTAGAGGTAGGCCTGATCGGGAATGGAATGGTGGAAGGCAGTATCGAACACAGCCACCTGGGGCGTGTCTTTACCGAACAACTCGCGCGCCGCCAGAATGCCCTTGATGTTGTTCGGATTGTGCAGTGGGGCCAAGTCGATGCAATCCTCGATGCCTTGTAGCACCTTGTCGTCGATGAGCGCCGACTCGCTGAAGGCCTCACCGCCGTGGACGACGCGATGGCCGACGGCATTAATGTCGGCGGTGCTGCGAATTTCCGTCACTCCAGATTGGTCAGAGGCGATGTAGCGGACCAGGTAGTCGAGCGCGGCCGAGATGTCGCGCAGCGAGGCAGTGGATTTGTGTTTGGCTCCGTCCCGGTTCTGAAAAGTGACGATCGCCTCGCCTCCGGCACGTTCAATCTCGCCCCGGCAAAGGCGCTCATCCTTGTACTGCTGGATGCGCTCGAGGTCAGTTGCAATGATTTGAAATTTCAGGCTCGAACTGCCTGCATTGAGGACAAGAACATTCATACGAAATCATTCCCTGGGGAGTATGGCATGTCGAGAGGGCCACGGAATAGACAAAATGGCGAGGGCCATTCAGAGCCGAACAAACATTCAAAGTTGGCGTGGATCGGGGTGATGACATAGGCGCGCGGCGAAAGATCTTGCGCATTGGCGACTTGCAACGAGCACACTGCCATCGCTATTGAAGACACGAGCGTGAACAGGGTTCGCATCGTCAATTGATTCGCTTGATGATCTACCGCATGGGGACTTCAGGACAACTATCTGAGAAAGCTTCGAAACCCCTGCACGCCGAGGGCGCCACAGCGGCAAAGTAGCTTTGAAGAGGCGCGGATCTAGCTGCGCCGCCTCCTACTTTTGTCCGGCCGCTTTCGATGCCTTGGCAGTTGCCGCCTGGGCTCGAAGTTTTTCCGCCCACGCGGTAAAGGCTGCCAGAACCGCCTCCCTGAGGGTCAGTCCCTGACCGGCAGCTATCATCTTGATGTTGCGTTTCTCGTTTTCGGAAAGGCGTACCTGAAGCAAGTTTTCGGGTTTTTGGGGTGCTTTTGAGTCGGTTTTCACGATATTTCTTGTCGCTCCCTTTTGAAATCAACGGCTTAGACAACAATTCCCTACAAATAGCTGATTCCAGATGACTTATATGTATCCATTAGACAGCACAAGAGTTAGGTGCGATTTCGAGGGTTTTTCGCCCCTGAAAGTATCATACAACGCATACAAGTCATACCGAAATTTATCATACTTTACATACAATTCATACAGGTTTTAGCCATATTTCACATACAAGTATGACAAGCGTCAAGTTTCGCCTTTCTTTCGAGATTTCAAAGAGCCATTCGCGTCCACAGTTGAGCGTGGAGAGACGAGAGACACCAATCCCTCTCCTCGTAGTCGATGGTTAATGGCGCGGAGGCGGGCGCGAAAGGGCGTGGGTCACGGCGTAGTGTGACAAGCTCGAGGTGGATAGTGGTTAGTGGATAGTGGATAGAAAAAGACACGCCGTCTTGAGATCGCGCGACGATTTTTTTGTGTACGCTCCGCCCGCCACGGCGGGCTGCGCGCAAGCCTTCGGCAGAGCGGAATGGGTCTCTTTTTTCTTTAGCTTACCCAGCGTTGAAACGCTGGGCTTTCTTCTGCCGTCCCGCGGGGCGGGACTGGAGTTGCTGAGAGGGCAAGTATGCTGGGACCATGGAACCATTTCGTTGTGAGTTAGAAAAATCCCCGCTCAAGCTTCGCTTGAACTGATTGGATAAGGTCGAAGGCTCGATCGAACCCGAGTAGTCTTTTGTGGATTGAGGACGAAAGACCCAGGGGACGGAAGGAGCCTTCGATGAAGATTATAGGATGCGATTTTCATCCCAGCTGGCAGCAAGTGGCGTGGTTGGACGCCGCGACGGGAGAAACCGGCGAAAGCAAGCTGGTGAACGGCGACGGCGAAGCGGAGCGGTTCTATCGCGCTTTGGCGGAACCGGCGCTGGTGGGAGTAGAAGCCTGCGGTAACAGTCAGTGGTTTGTGGAGATGTTGCAGCGGTTGGGCCACGAAGTGTGGATAGGGGATGCGGCACAGATCCGGGCCAGCTACGTGCGCAAGCAGAAGACGGACAAGCGGGACGCGGCGCACATCCTGCGGTTGTTGCTGGAGAACCGGTTTCCGAAGTTGTGGACACCGAGTGCCGAGCAGCGGGACGTGCGACAGCTATTGCTGCATCGCCACAAGCTGGTGGAGATTCGCATTCCTTGAACTGTGCCACAGGATGTGGCACAGAATTTGCGTTTAATGGCCCGCAATCGCGCAAAGGCGGGTCGCTGAGGCTTGGACTAGCAGCCCCCGGACAACTCCCCGCCTGGGGCCTGTGTACCATTTTGTGTACCAGCAAACGCGCTTTCGCGGGCTAGCACGCGCCAGAGCGGTTTTCGAGCAAAAACAAAACCCGCTGATTTAGCGGGCTTTAGCGGATGTTAGCTGGTAGCGCTACCGGGAATCGAACCCGGGTTTGAAGATTGAGAATCTTCCGTCCTAACCCCTAGACGATAGCGCCACGCTGGGGGGCAACTTTCTGATTATAACAAACTTGCCAATATGGGCCGAGGCCGCTGCTGGAGCGGCTTTGCGAGGGATTGACAAGCCTTCCGGCAGGGTGCAGAATCCTATCTGAAATAGGCGAACAAAAAGCGAAAGTAATTCCTTCTTCCGCTCGCATTTTTCCTTCGAGGGCTTCCTATGCAGTCATCCGCCACGCTTCGTGCTCATGTCGAGTCCGCGCTCAGAGAACATCTGTCCTCTACGTTAATACTTCGCGAAAAAGCTGCGCCACTGACGGTTCCTACAGGAGTGGTTGCTTTCGACACTCTCACCGGAGGATTGCCGCGTGGGGCGTTGAGCGAAATTACCGGTCCGGCTTCCTCGGGACGGACCAGCGTGATGCTCGCAGCGTTGGCCGAGACCACGCGCCGCGAAGAAGCTTGCGCGCTGGTGGATGCCAGCGACAATTTCGATCCGGCTTCGGCCGTGCCGGCAGGAATCGATCTCGACCGGTTGCTGTGGGTACGTTGCAACGCGGGTGATCGCACTTCCTCGCACAAAGGTCAGCGACGCTCGGCGCTCGGACGACTGGAGCAAGTTCTCAAAGTAACCGATCTGCTGCTGCAAGGCGGCGGCTTTGGCATGGTCGTACTCGATCTTGGTGACATTCCCGTGGAGAGCGCGCGTCGCGTCCCACTCACCTCGTGGTTTCGTTTTCGCCGGGCCGTGGAGTCCACCGCCACTGTATTGCTGGTTGTGGAGCGGGAGCCATGTGCGAAAACTTGCGCCTCTCTGGTGGTGCGTTTGCAGAGAACGGCAGTGTGCGCCCTCGATACGGCTCCGTCAACCGAAACAGAGTTTCATGGATGGAAGGTTTTGGATCATGAGACATCGGCGATTCCGCCGGTGAATGTGGTGAGCCATGCGGTCCTGCTGCACGGCATGCAGTTGCGCGCCGAAGTGGTGCGTTCGTGGGCGCAGCGTAAACCTATGCACTCGGTGGGAGCCAACTTTGAATTGCGCGCTGCATGGTGATTCTGCCTGCGAGGACTTCGCATGTTTGCCTGTCTCTACATTCCCGATTTCCCCGTAGCAGCCATTGTTCGCGCGGAACCATGGTTGCACGCTCGCGCCGTGGCGGTGCTCGAGGGCAAGCCTCCGCAGGCGCGGGTCACCGCACTCAACGACAAAGCTCGCCTGCTTGGAATGGAAATTGGAATGACAAAAATGCAGGCTGCCGTTTTCGCGCTGCCGGAAGAGGATGTGGTCGTCACAAAGGCTGACGCCAGAAAGAAATCTTCGCAAATTGAGTTGGCTTCGCGGCGTGCGAAGGCACAGCCCAAAACTAATGCCATAATCCTACGGCAACGGTCAGGGGTGCAAGAAAAATCGTCCCACGCTGCTTTGCTGGATGTGGCCCATGGGTTTACTCCTCGCGTGGAGGACACGCATCCCGATCGCTTGCTGCTCGACCTCGATGGCCTGGAACGGCTTTACGGACAACACGCTACGATGGCCCGTGAACTATCCTCGCGGCTGAGCCTCGTAGGACTGGATTGCAATATCGGCATGGCCGCTAATCCCGATGCTGCCATGCACGCCGCCTGTGGGTTCAGCGGCATCACCATAATTTCCGGGGGTGAGGAAGCCAAGCGGCTCTGCGTTTTGCCGCTCCGTGTCCTGCTCGATTCGTTTGACATTGCATGCAGCGGGGCCGAAACGAGAGCTGCCGCGCGTGAACGCGAGAAGTTGCGCGAGCAAATGCTCGATACGCTGGGACGCTGGGGCGTGCGCGATTTTCGTACTTTGTCCCTGCTCCCCGATCACGCCCTGGCATCCCGACTGGGCGAAGCAGGCAGCCGCCTGCAACAGCTCGCTCGCGGAGCCGGCATGCGGACACTGGCACTCTGCGAGCCTCGCGTGCATTTTGAAGAGGCTATGGAACTGGAGTCGGCAGTAGAGACGCTCGAACCATTGTCATTCCTGCTGAACCGCATGCTTGAGCAGTTGTGCGCACGGCTGGAAGCACGCGCCCTTGCAGTGCAGGAATTGCACCTGCGCCTGCAACTGGAACCACGTGTCACAGACGAGCAGACGGCAACGCTGCAGGAACTGGCTGACGCGCGAGATGCGTTGCTGCCAGCCGATCACAGAGACAGCAATCTTTATGCGCGCACTCTACGTTTGCCGGTGGCCATGCGCGATCCCAAAATATTTCTCAAGCTGCTGCAGTTAGACTTGGCGGCCCATCCGCCGGGAGCCCCCGTTTGCAAACTATGGATCACAGCCGAGCCGGCGCGTCCGCGTTCGGCGCAGTGCGGTCTGTTTTTACCCGTCACTCCCGAAGCCGAAAAGCTGGAGATTACGCTCGCCCGCATCACCGGCATAGTAGGCGAGCGCCGTGCCGGAATCGCGAAATTACTGGATTCGCACCGTCCGGATGCATTTCGTATGGAGCGTTTTATTTCGCAGCAGGAAACAAGAAATGAAAACGATAGTCCGACAATGTCGGATATTACGAATGTTCCTCCGCTTGCCTTGCGCATGTTCCGCCCGCCAAGACAGGTTCGGGTACAACTGATGGAAGGGCGCCCCTGCAAGTTGAGGATGTTGATGCGAAGCGGGGACCAAGAGGAGTTGCAGGGCAAGATCCTGTGGTCGGCTGGGCCTTGGTGTTCGTCCGGAGACTGGTGGGCCGAACAGTCCGCTTCCCCCAGAAACGCCGAAGAGGCACAAGCATGGGAGCGCGAAGAGTGGGACATAGCACTTGCCAATGAGGACGGCGACAACGTAGCTCTCTACCGAATCTATCGCGATACCGGTAATGACCACTGGTTTGCCGATGCCAGCTACGACTGACTGTATGTACATCGAGCTGCACTCACGTTCTGCATTCAGCTTTCTCGAAGGAGCATCTGTTCCCGAGGAATTCGCTGAATCATGCCACTCGTACCGAATGCCGGCGATGGCGCTGCTGGATCGCGACGGTGTTTATGGCGCCGCACGCTTTCATCTCGCCATGAAAAAACAGGGTCTGCAGGCGCATATCGGAGCCGAGATCACTTCCCTGCAGCCGCATGTGACATTACCGGAATATTCGAACCTTCCCCGTGTATCTCTGCTGTGCGCTTCGCGCGAGGGATACCAGAACCTTTGCCGGCTGATAACGCGCATGAAATTGCGCGCGCCGAAATATCCTGCGATGCTTCCCCGCCAAACCAGAAAGGCTCCAACCGAAGAGTTGCTGATGACCTCGCAAGCTGTCTCTTCTACGGATGATCTCGCCGAGTTTTCGTCCGGCCTGATTTGCATGACGGGAGGAGACGAAGGACCGCTGGCCTGCGCTTTGACATGCGGTGGAATGAAAGAAGCACAACGCATGCTTGAACAACTCATGTCGATTTATGGCCACGATAACGTTTATGTCGAACTGCAGCGCCATTACGACCGCGCCCAAGAGTTCCGCAATCAAGCAGCGATCGAGTTGGCACGCAATTTGAAACTGCCTTTGCTTGCAACCCAAGGTGCGCAATACGCTCGCCCTGAGAAACGGGAGATTCTGGATGTCTTTACCTGCATCCGGCATCACCACCATCTCGATACTGCCGGGCGATTGCTGTCGCATAACAGCGAGCGTCACATCAAACCACCGCAGGAGATGCTGCGTTTGTTCGCCGATCTCCCTGAAGCTACCGCTAATACGCTTGAGCTTTCTTCGCGCCTTGGCTTCACGCTCAACGATCTTGGCTACAAATTCCCTGCTTATCCGGTCGATGCAGGAGAAAGCATGAGTTCGTTCTTGCGGGCACGCACACTCGAAGGAGCTCGCAAGCGCTACCAGCGTCCCGGACAAAGCGAGTTGTGGCAGCGGGCGCGACGCCAGATCGAGCGCGAACTCATGCTCATTGAGCGGCTCGAACTGGAAGGCTACTTTCTCATCGTCTGGGACATTGTTCGCTACTGCCGAGACCACGACATTCTCGTACAGGGTCGGGGTTCGGCAGCCAATAGTGCTGTTTGTTATTCGCTCGGCATCACGGCTGTCGATCCCATCGGGATGGAGTTGCTGTTCGAACGCTTCCTCTCGGAAGAGCGTGGAGAATGGCCTGATATCGACCTCGATCTTCCCAGCGGAGACCAGCGCGAACAGGCGATCCAGTACGTATACGAGCGCTATGGAAAACTGGGGGCTGCCATGACGGCCAACGTCATCACCTATCGCGGACGTTCGGCTGCGCGTGAGGTCGGAAAGGTGTTGGGCTTCGACGAAGAGACGCTTGGCCGCTTGGCCGGTCTGGTTAGTTCGTGGGAGTACAAAGATCCGGGCGACACTCTCGAGCGCCAGTTTCGCGATGCAGGCTTCGATTTGCAGCATCCGCGCATTCGCAAGTTCTTCGAGCTTTGTGTAGCGGTCCAAGATTTGCCCCGTCATCTGGGGCAGCACTCCGGCGGTATGGTGATCTGCCAGGGACAGTTGGATTCCGTTGTGCCGCTCGAGCCGGCCACTATGCCCGGCCGGGTGGTGGTGCAGTGGGACAAGGAAGACTGCGCCGATATGGGCATTATCAAGGTCGATCTGTTGGGACTGGGCATGATGGCCGCGCTAAAAGATTCGCTCACACTCATTCACGATCACTACAAAGAAGATGTCGATCTCGCCATGCTGCCTGCGGACGACCCTGTGGTGTATCGCACGTTGCAGAAGGCAGATACAGTAGGCATGTTCCAGATCGAGAGTCGGGCGCAAATGTCATGCCTGCCACGTCTGTACCCCACTCGCTTCTACGACATTGTGGTACAAGTTGCGATCATCCGACCTGGACCTATCGTGGGCAAGATGGTCAATCCGTTTCTCCTGCGACGGCAGGGACGTCAGCCTGTGGTCTATCCGCATCCTTCTCTAGAGCCGGTACTGGAGCGCACGCTCGGTGTGCCACTCTTCCAGGAGCAACTCTTGCGCATGGCCATGATCGCCGCTGGATTCAGCGGAGGCGAAGCGGAAGAGTTACGTCGCGCAATGGGCTTCAAGCGCAGTGAATTGCGTATGCGCGATATCGAGCTCAAGCTGCGGGCAGGCATGGAGCGCAACGGTATCTCGCGTGAAGCGCAGGAGGAAATCATCCTCTCCATCACTTCCTTCGCACTTTACGGATTTCCCGAATCGCACGCCGCCAGCTTTGCCCTCATCGCCTACGCCAGCGCTTATCTCAAGTGCCATTACCTCGCGGCCTTCACTGCAGCACTGCTCAACAATCAGCCGATGGGGTTTTATTCACCGGCGACCATCGTGAAAGATGCCCAGCGGCATGGGTTGCGGGTGAAGCCGGTGGACATCAATCGGTCGGAATGGCTGTGTACGCTGGAGGAAGACGAGATTGTCAAAGAGCATTTACCCGAGGAGAATCGTAATTCCTCGAAAACCGAGGCCCCTCAGTGGCTAAAACCACTCAACCGCGAACAGCCTTCCGGCACGGCTAAAGCCGTGCCCTTTCAAAACGGAATTAGCCCCTTGCAACAGGCTAAAGCCGTGCCCTTTCAAAGCTCCGTCCCCAGATGTCCTTTCTTACTGCGCATGGGCTTTCGCTATGCCAAAGGGCTGAGCGAAGAAGCCGGACTGGCGATCGTTCGCGCGCGCGAGCAGCGACCTTTCGACTCGATCGCCGACCTCGCGCATCGTGTGCTGGAATTGCGACGCGACCATCTGGTTCAACTGGCTTCCATCGGGGCACTGAACTCCATTGGTTGCGCGAACGCGAAAGAGGCGCAGGTCCAATTGGATGGTCCTCGCAAGAACCAGCGTCTGCATCGACGCGATGCCTTGTGGCAGGTGGAACGAGCCGTGCGCTTTGCCGGACCGCTGCTCGATGGAATCCCCGAGATCGATACGGCTTCTCCGCTGGCGGCCATGACTCCTGAAGAGCGGCTGGTTGCCGACTTTCACGGTACGGGCCTCACTGTCGGCCCGCATCCCATGGCCTATCGCCGTGCCGATCTGAAGCGGGCGCGTGTGCTCTCCGCACTCGATTTGACGCAGGCCAAAAATGGCAGCCATGTTCGGACGGCAGGATGTGTGATTGCCCGTCAGCGTCCGGGTACTGCTAAGGGGTTCGTCTTCCTCAGCTTGGAAGATGAAACCGGGATCAGCAACGCGATCCTCACCCCCGACATCATGGACCAGAATCGGGTGGTGATTACCTCGGAGAAGTTCCTGCTCCTGGAGGGGGTCCTACAGAACCAGGATGGGGTGGTCTCGGTGCGGGTGGAGCGGGTAGCTCCTTTGCGAGAAGCCTATGTGACCGAGAGTGTCGACATCACGGATGCGGAGGTCAGATCACACGATTTTCGCTAAAAATGAGAAAGCTGCTTCGCTGTCCTTTGAAATCAATGGTTTAGACGGAAATTGTTCGCATGTCATTGGTTCTTTAGATAGTTATACGTATCCATATCTGCCCGTAGGACTTAGCTGACAAAAACGGCGGTCTTTGGCCCAGAATTTGTCATACTTGTAATACTTGTAATACAAGAAAACTGTCATACTTTCAATACAAGTCATACTCATCCCCGGCGCCACAAAACGATGTCAAAGAGCAAAATGCCCCGCGCGCTGGGCGCGGCATGGGGAGAAGACACAAATCCCTTGGCCCACAAGTTAGTTGTAGATCGCGGCAATGGGAAGCGCCAGGAAAAACGGCAAGGCGGAAAACTAAAGTAATCAAAGTGGCCCAAATTGGGAATTTTGCCCCCACAATCATCTGCCGTCCCTGCTGGGACTCCTGGCAACTTCTTTGCGGCCGTGGCGTTCGACCCGGACCGGGTATCGGGGATAGATATATGCGCCGCCCGTCATGGCTCGGCGCAGATAAGTTTCCGTCAATTCACGGTAAACGTCAGTATGTTGCTGCTTCCAGCGCTGGTCACAATCCAGGTATTATGCGCTCCGATCGTCACGCTCGAGGAAATGTTATAGGTGGCCGTGATTTGCGTCGGACTCACGACAACGATATTGGTCTGCGTGAGCCCGCCCCCTTGCAGCCTGACCTGCGACGCGGTGGTGAAATTTGTCCCAGTGAGAGTTACGTTGACCGACGTGCCTCTGGCGCCGCTCGAAGGGGTCACCGAGGTCAGCGTGGGCAGACCGGTGGCGCCGTTTACGGTGAAGGCCGCTGTGTTGCTGGTTCCTCCGGTAGTCGTGACGGAAATACTGTAAGCGCCGAGTGTGGCGTTGGCGGCAATATTCAGCGTCGCGGTGATCTGAGTACCACTGACGACGGTCACATTGCTCACCGTAATCCCACTGCCGGTGACTCCCACCGTCGCTCCGGCGATGAAGTTTGTGCCCGCCAGGGTCACGTTTACTGCAGTTCCTTGCGTGCCGCTATTCGGCGTAACCGAAGTCAATGTGGGGACAGCAGCGTTTACCGTGAACGCGACTGTGTTGCTGGTTCCTCCGGTAGTCGTGACGGAAATGTTGTCAGCGCCGAGTGTGGCGTTGGCGGCCATATTCAGCGTCGCGGTGATCTGAGTGCCACTGACGACGGTCACATTGCTGACGGTAATCCCACTGCCGGTGGCTCCCACGGTCGCTCCGGCGATGAAGTTTGTGCCCGCCAGGGTCACGTTTACCGCCGTTCCTTGCGTGCCGCTATTTGGTGTAACCGAAGTCAACGTGGGGACGGCGGCATTGACGGTGAAGGGCCGGGTATTGCTGACTCCGCTGCTGGTGGTGACAGAAATATTGGACGGGCCCAAGGTTGCATTCGCTGCAAGGGCGAGAGTCGCAGTGATCTGAGTGCTGCTGGCCACCGTCACATTGCTGACGGTAATGCCGCTGCCGGTGGCTCCCACGGTCGCTCCGGCGATGAAGTTTGTGCCCGTCAGGGTCACGTTGACTGCAGTTCCCTGCACGCCGCTATTTGGCGTAACGGAGGTCAGAGTGGGAGCGCTTTGTGCGGCCGTGACCGTAAAAGTCAGTATGTTGCTGCTTCCAGCACTGGTCACAATCCAGGTATTATGCGGTCCGATCGTCACGCTCGAGGAAATGTTATAGGTAGCGGTGATTTGCGTAGGACTCACGACAACGATATTGGTCTGCGTGAGCCCGCCCCCTTGCAGCCTGACCTGCGACGCGGTGGTGAAATTTGTCCCGGTGAGAGTCACGTTGACCGACGTTCCCTGCGCTCCACTCGAAGGGACGATCGACGTCAGCGTCGGTACGCCGCTAGCCACGGTCACTGTGAACGGCATCGTACCGCTGGTCCCCGCGGTCGTGGTAACGGAGACGTTGTGTTGTCCGACGCTGGCATTTGCGGCAATCGCCAAAGTCGCCGTGGCCTGCGTACTGCTGACAACGACCACATTCGATGCCGTAATGCCAGATCCGCTGGCGTTGACGGTAAGCGGAGACACGAAACCTGTTCCCGTCAGAGTCACTGGAACCGAGGAACCCTGAGATCCCGTTGACGGGCTGATGGAGGTCAGAGTTGGGGCGCTCATCGCGGCTGTGACATTGAAGGTAACAATGCCGCTTGTGCCCGCCGCCGTCGTTACCGAGATGTTCTGTGGTCCGACGCCGGCATTTGCGGCAATGTTGAACGTCGCCGTGGCCTGCGTACTGCTGACAACGACCACGTTCGATACCGTAATGCCAGATCCGCTGGCGTTGACGGTAAGCGGAGACACGAAACCAGTTCCCGTAAGAGTCACTGGGACGGACGAACCCTGAGATCCCGTTGACGGGCTGATGGAGGTCAGGGTGGGTCCCGAGCCGATGACTCCGGCCTTGAAGAGAAGCGCCAAATCGTTGGCGCTGCACGCGGCTCTAATGCACGGGCCGACACCGAAAATCTCCTCGGTTGTTACCAGGTCTGAAGAATGCGTGTAGAGCAGGTTGTTGCTGAATGCGTTACCTTGGGCGAGTGGCGAGATAATGATTTCAGGAATGGTGTAGGCGGGCGTGTCGCCGCCTTCTGTTTCGTCGAACCAGATAATGATCACGCCATTGTTCTGGTAAGCCAGCGAGGCTTCGATCTGAGGAACAATAATCGACAGGAAGTGATCGCCCTGCGCGACCGCCGCCTGGTCGCCCGTGTAATGCGTTCCGTGATAAGTGAAACCGTTGGGAAGAGAGCTGTGAGCAGTGTTGTATATATCTGGCGTGATCCAGTTGTACTGCGCCACGGTGCCGTTGGCCAGATCCGTCTGGAGTTGCTGCAGGGGCGCGTAATTATGCGCGAAGGGGTTGCTAGAAGTCGAGTTGTTGCCGCCGTCGGTGTCGGTGAAATAAACCATCGGATCGTGGTTCACGTCGTAGCTGTACTGATTGCTGCCGTTATAGGCGTTTGTCCCGGTGACAAAGGTTCCCGACATGCTTTGGAGAGGCACCGTCCACTGGTTATTCGGTAACACGGTATTGTCGGTCTGGCTAATATCAGTGTCCTCCTCATAGGCCTTCCACGTGATGCCTGCGGTCTGAAGGTAGTTGCTCAGGTTCTGAGAAGTGCTCTGCACCGAGCCGCCGGTACCATACGGATCGTTATCGTTGAGAACCCCGAAGTTTGAACCCCCTTGTGACCAGATATAATTCGGCGCCGACGGATGGATACCCGACCCGACATTCTGGTAGTTTGTCGCGAAGGAAGTGTGCAAAGCGTTGGGGTCGCCCACGGTCATGAGGCTGTTGAGGAACGGCGCAGCCACGTTCCCCTTGATTTGCTGCGGACTTGAAAGCGGGACGGGCTGGGTCAAATTGTGATTTTCCATCGAAATCACGAAAACTGTTTGGATCTTCTGAGCTTGGGCGGTTGTGGCAGCACTCCAGGCGACAAGACCGACGAGCGCGACTATGACTGCACGTTGAATCAGACTGAGATGCATAGGATTTTGCTCCTTCGCAAGGTGAAAACCCGCACGCTCCGGCCCACGCCGGACGATCTTTTGTGGAACGCTGTTGTTGGCCGATTCCCGCACCAAGGCCAGCCAGTGTGCGAGGCTCTTACTCTTGCTGATTCTGCGGCGTCAGGATTTCCCGCCTGCCGTTTACTATTTAGTACTAGTTGGTATTCGAAGAGAACACTTCGCCATGACATCTGTCAAGCGCGCATTTTCGCGACCGGTTAGACCTGCTGAATTCGGAATGCGAGTTATGTCATGAGGATCTGCCGGCAACAACCTGGAGCCTCGTCTCATGCAAGATGAGCCTGGAGGAAAGGTCCACATGCTGGGGGTTGATCGTCAGCATGGAAGACGGAGTGAGACTGAGCAGGAAGAGATCCGGCGCTACGCTACCTTACCGCCACGCAAACCGAAACTCCACCTCACTATTGTTAACAGGCCTTACTTCCGAATCTGGCGCTGGTGATTCGCTACTGATTTCTTTTAGCCAGCGCAGCCTGGTATGCCGCGTGAAGCTTGTGCGGTGCAACAATACGCGTAGATTTCAACGGGCGCCGGGCTCTTTTCTTGGCGCTTGATTTTTTGGCGCTGGACTTCCGAAGATGGGTTTCGCGAAGTTCGGCCATAAATTCTGCCCTCAGCTTCGGTCCTCCTTCGTCCAGGACCTGAGCTAGACCCCTGAGCTTGGAGGCTGGCAGATACTTGTTCCCCCATGCAGCCATCTCCATCAGAAGAGGAAGCAATTCGATGCCTCTTTCCGTAAGACTGTAAATGGCTTTCTGTTTATGGCTGGCGTCCTGACACTTGACCAGGATCCCTTGCTCGACAAGCCGCTGAAGGCGATCGGCGAGAATATTCGACGCAATCCCTTCCTGAGACTGGGTCAGGAGCTCGCGAAAATGCCTCCGGTTCATTAAAACGATGTCGCGGACGATGAGCAGGCTCCATTGATCGCCAAAAATTTCGACCGTTCGGTTGATAACACACTCCGACCTGTGATCCTTGCGCACCCAGCCCTCCACTCCCGTCTGGCATTGCTTGCCCTGAACATTGTACGACTAGTTGCATATAAGAGCCAGTTGTGTATTGAGCAATTACCGGTGCCCCTTCGGTAATAATGTACAGGTCGCCAGTCATAACACAACTAGTTGTAATATAAAACCAGTTGTATAATGCAACCTCCATGAACGTTCCTACCTTTTCCCATAGAATTGTCGCCGTCAAAGTCCCGTTTCTTGTAGATGTGCATTGGCTTTCCGCAATCAAAACTGCGAACGACTGTGATTTCAAATCATGCTTTCAAACAAATCGCACGACGCGGCTAGTAGCAAATATCTGATTTCATTCACTCCGTATCAAAAGCTGAGGTCAGGCGGACCTGTAGCGGAAGTTGATGACAGATCAAACGCATTCGTTGCACGCCGATGCATGGAACACCACATGCTTCCGCTTTGTGTTGCGCATTAACCATCAGACCACGCCGGATAGGTACGCGTACGTGAATCGCCGCTGATCCCGGCACGGAAACTTTTGCACGGACAAAAAGGAGAAGATATGAGCGCAGTAAGACGGTTGCGGAATTCCTGGATACTGTGGGTTACGACGATGGTTCTAGCTTGCCTCAGCAATGCAGTTGCCCAAGCGAGCTACAAAATTACCGACTTGCACACTGACAACAGCAAAGACAACTTTAGTATGGCCATGGGCCTCAATAACCACGGCTGGACGGAGAACATGGATGGGACCGTGAACCCTCCCATAAATAATCTGTTTACGACAGTTTCAAGGGGCCGCGCGGTGATAAACGTCGACGGGCGCAACATCGACCTGGGCACACTTGGAAAACCCGACGGCAACAGTTGGATCAACTGGGGCGGGATCAACAACAGCGGCGAAGCCGTCGGCATGTCCGAAACATCTACTCCAGATCCTGATGGCGAAGATGTTTGCGGCTTCGGCACATACCTTACGTGCGTTCCGTTTTTTTGGCGAGACGGCCACATGAGCGCTCTCCCGACGGTGGGCGGGAATAACGGGCAGGCCAGCGCGATCAATGACCGCGGAGAAGTCGCAGGATATGCGGAAACGCCAGTCGTTGACTCTGGGTGTCCCCCTTATAAGACTACCTTGGCGGTGTTGTGGGAAAGAGGCAATGCCCAGTCTCTTCCTACGGTGGGTAGCGATCCAGACGGGGTCGCGTTCGGCATCAACGATCAAGGCCAAGCCGTAGGCTACTCGGGAAACTGCTTCTTTGCGACGCACGCTGTAATGTGGAAAAACAACACTGCTTTCGTGCTTCAGGACCTCGGAGGTACACTTTCCAATGTCGCCTACGTCATTAACAACCTGGGCCAAATTGCTGGGAAAGTTCGCAGCGCCGATGGCACACACTACGTAGCCGCTCTTTGGCAGCCGGACGGCACACTCACAACCCACGAACCTCTGCCGGGAGATCTTGACGCCTTCGCCACCGGCATCAACAACCGGGGCCAAGTGGTGGGAAACAACTTTGACTCCAGCTTCAACTGGTCCCACGGCTTCATTTGGCAGAACGGTGTGATGACCGACCTTAACACGCTAATTCCCGCGGATTCCAACCTCTTCGTAATCTCGGCTAGCAATATCAATGAGCGCGGACAAATCTCGGGTATGGCAACGGTGCTTACCGGGCCCCATGTGGGCGACATCCACGCCTATCTTGCAACCCCTACAGACGAAGACCTAGGCCCGTCGGTTGCGGATGTCGTACGTACGCATCCGAAAATCACTTTGCCTGCGAATGCTGACAAACACATGTTGCACGGATCCGGACACTGCAAACTCGACCGGTAGCATGATTCGTCCCCCGGAAGATTCGCATGGGTTCACCCAGACCCAGCGAGTGCGGTCCCGAGAGCCTGACCCACCATACTGGCCTCGGGACCGGTGTATTTGATCTGGGTTCACCGCTGAGGAAATGGACGATTAAAGCGCGACTCTTGGTGAAAGGAGGAGGTAAAAAGACCCACCCGACCAAAGGAAGGTCGGATGGGGCACCCGGCTACCAAGCGGATCGTCTCACGGCCGAGGTATAATTTCATTCGCGGGCTTGCCCGCTGTAATTCTCTGGAGGCGCCTATGAAAACCAGTCCCATCGTATCCGCGGACAGGTCTGCCTCTATCTCGCAGTAAACCTGATCACAGCCTGTCCATTCCTTTATCCCGAACCAGCGCCACAGGTGTGCGCGCCTATGAGGAATCAAAGTGACTTTAATGGAATTGGGCTGGAATGCCGATTGGCAATGCGACTTTGCAGAGCATTCGCGCCAGGGATTTGTGCCCGCACGCGTTAGCAGCGTGATGAAGGGACACTTCCGGGTCTGGAGTGAAAGCGGAGATGCACTCACCAAACTCTCAGGGAAGCTGCTCTTTCGAGCAAGCTCCAAAAGCGACCTCCCCGCCGTGGGCGACTGGGTAGCCATCGGCCGCGGACCTGGCGATAGCGGCGGCGTCATTCATCATGTGCTGTCGCGACGCACGAAAATCTCGCGTAAGATCGCTGGTCGAGTTGTCGATGAACAAGTCATCGCGACGAACGTCGATACCGTGTTTATCGTCAGCGCGCTGAATCAGGAATTCAACCTGCGCCGTCTGGAGCGCTATGTCGCCCTGGGGTGGGACAGCGGGGCTCAACCGGTGGTCCTTCTTAACAAGGCTGACCTCTGCGAAGAGGTGTCGGCGAGAGTTGCCAAAGCTGAATTCAGCGCTCCTGGAGTTCCGGTGCACGCCATTAGTGCGAGCGAAGGCGTCGGCTTTGATGCTTTGTTCGGCTACCTCAAGGTGGGTCGAACTGCGGCTTTCATCGGCTCGTCAGGGACAGGTAAGTCAACCATCATCAACCGCCTGCTGGGTAACGACACCCAGTCCACTCTGCCTGTTCGCGAGCAGGATGATCGGGGGCGGCACAGTACTACGTCGCGGCAAATGTTTGTGCTGAGCTGCGGCGGCCTGGTGATCGATACTCCAGGCATGCGAGAACTGCAACTGTGGAACAGCGAGAGTGGCCTCGGTGCTGCCTTCAACGACTTCGACGAAATTGCTGCGAAGTGCCGTTATCGGGATTGCAGCCATCAGGCGGAGCCCGGATGCGCGGTTCGTACTGCTATTGAAGGCGGACTGCTCGATCCCGAGCGCGCGAAGAATTTTCTTAAGCTTCGCGCGGAACAGGAGTACCTCGAACGCAGAGTTGACGTTCATGAAGCGCGGGAAGCGAAGAATCGCGCTCGACTGGCTTGTAAAGAGTTGCGTAAGACTATTGCGTTCAAGAACCGGCGCTAATCAGGGCTTGGTGGCTGTTGGATAGCGTGTGAAATGGGGCAAGCGACATAGGGTTGCGCGCACGCTTTCAACGTCAACGACTCTTGGTGAAAGGAGGAGGTCAAAAGACCCACCGACCAAAGGAAGGTCGGATGGGGCACCCGGCTTCCACCCAAAACAAATGCCGATCACTTTTTGTCGGGCGGGGAGGGGCGCCCGGGTTCCTGGCCGGGATAGGAATAGACGCCGCGCCCTGCCTTGCGGCCCAGGCGTCCGGCCTTGACGTACTGCACCATGAGGGGCGCAGGACGGAATTTCTCTCCGAGCGTTTTGTGCAGGTACTCGAGGATGTGGAGGCGCGTGTCCAGGCCAACGAGGTCCACCATCTCGAACGGGCCCATGGGATGATTGAGTCCCAGCTTGATGGCTTTGTCGATGTCCTCGGGTGAGGCGACGCCTTCTTGCAACATATAGAACGCTTCGTTGCCGATGAGCGCGTTGATGCGGCTGGTGACGAATCCGGGCGACTCCTTGATCACGACGACTTCTTTGCCCATGCGTTTGCCGACATCGACGGCGGCGGCGAGTGTCTCGTCATCGGTTTCCAGTGCGCGGACGATCTCCAGCAGTTTCATTTTGTGCACCGGATTGAAGAAGTGCATGCCAACGCACTTGGGCGCGCGGTAGGTGACAGACGAAATTTCGGTAATGCTGAGCGACGAAGTGTTGGAAGCGATGATGGTTGTCGGGCGGCAGACTTTATCGAGCAAAGTGAAGATTTCCAGCTTCGACTCCATCTCTTCAGGCACGGCTTCGATCACCAGGTCGGCTTCGCGCGCTGCCTGTTCGACTGACGACGCGTACTCCAATCGCTTGAATGCCTCGTCGGCGTCGGCCTGAGTTACCTTGCCGAGTTCGACTGCCTTATCGAGGTTGGCGCGGATCTCGGTTTCGGCCTTGCGCAACGTGGTCGGCAGGATGTCTTCGAGGATGGTGCGGTATCCGCCAAGAGCCGCGGCATGGGCGATTCCGCGGCCCATGATCCCTGCGCCGATCACGGCTATAGTGCGAACTTCAGCCATGCGCTCAGGCTCCCTGCTCGAGTTTTCCGAGAATGGTGACGAAGTTGGGATCGGACTTACGCATGTACTCGGCGAGGCGCTTCTTCTCGTCCTCGGAGAGAAGATAGACGCTGACGCTGACGCGCCGAAGAGTTGCTGCGATGTCGTCGATGAAATTCATCATGCGGATTAATTCACCACTGGCCGGCATAAGAGTCCTTTCGATCACAGAAATGATAGAGAGATGGGAGACGGTCTCGGTGTTCAGTCGAAGCCAACAGCCAACCTGCTATTTTCGCTGTCGCTGGGAATTAAGTAAAGAAGCAGTGGCTAGTGGTTAGTGGCTAGTGGTTAGAAAACGCAACGGATCAAGCTGCAAAATCGGATTGAAGCGGCGAGGCAGTCGGGCTGGGAGCGTTGGTTGCGACGTTCGCGGGGCAATCTCGGTCGGTCACTTCGGTGAGTAACGCCAACTTTTCCGCCAATTCGGGTGTGAGCGCGCCGCTATGCAGGCGCCACGACCAGTTGCCTCCCGGCTTACTGGGAATGTTCATGCGGGCGTCGCTATCCAGGCCGAGAATGTCCTGCACCGGGATGACGGCCAGGGTCGCGACCGATGCAAACGCGGAGCGGATGAAGGCCCAGTTGATGCCGTCGTCGACGTCGCCGAAGTACACAGTCGCCCAGGCCTTCTCGCGTTCGCTGGCGCTGTTGTTCCACCAGCCCACGGTAGTGTCGTTATCGTGGGTCCCGGTGTAAACCACATAGTCGCGCGTGTACCGCTGCGGAAGATAAATGTGCGCGCCCTTGTCTCCGAAGCCGAACTGCATGACTTTCATGCCGGGGATACCAAGCTTCTTGCGCAGCTCGACCACGTCTTTGGTGATGTAGCCCAGGTCCTCGGCGATGAAGGGCAGATCCTGGAGTTCATTCTTGAGGGCCTGGAACAGATCGTCATTGGGGCCGGGCGTCCAATGGCCGTTTTCCGCGGTCGGGTCTTCGGCGGGAATCTCCCAGCAGGCTTCGTATCCACGAAAGTGATCGAGCCGAATGATGTCGCAGGTCTCGGTCGCCCAACGCATGCGGTCGATCCACCAGTCGTAGCCGCGGGCCTTCAACGCGTCCCAGTTGTAGAGGGGATTGCCCCATCGCTGCCCGGTTGCGCTAAAGGCGTCGGGTGGGACGCCGGCGACAACCTCGGGCGATAGGTCTTCTTTCAGACGGAAAATGTCGGGATGGGTCCAGACATCGGCGCTGTCATAACTAACAAAGATCGCGACGTCACCAATGATCTTGATTGCATGTAGGGCGCAATACGTGCGCAACGCTCTCCACTGTTCAAAAAACGCGAACTGGAGAAAACATTCGACCTCGATCAGGTCCTTCAACTCCTCGTTTAATTGCTCGAGGGCTTCTGGCTTCCGATGTGCAATTTCGGGAGGCCACGCACTCCACTCTTTATCGCCAAAGTGCTCCCGTAGCACGGCGAACAAAACATAGTCGTCCAGCCACTTCTTGTTGGCTTTGCAGAACGTCTGATACCTATCGCGTGCGCTACCTTGAGCGGATTGGAGAAAGTTTCGCGCCGCCTCGCGGAGCAAAGGCAGCTTGTGGGCACGCACGACTGTCGAAATCGACCGTGCCATCGGGCTCGGTGACATCCGAGATAAGCGCTGGGTCGAGGTAGCCGCGCTCGACCAGCCGATCGAGGCTGATCATGAGGACATTGCCGGCAAACGCAGATGTGCAGGAATACGGAGAATTTCCATAGCCCGCCGGGCCGAACGGAAGAATTTGCCAAAGCGTCTGTTTGGCGGCGGCCAACCAGTCAACATATTCGTAGGCAGCCGGACCAAGATCGCCGATCCCGCCGCGGGAAGGCAGGGATGTAGGGTGCATCAGGATGCCAGACGATCGCTTGGTAAACATGGTTATCGATTCGACTCGAGCAAATTCGTAACTTACATGTGTGCCCTGACGATGAATTCACCACGGAGGCACGGAGGACACGGAGGTCTTGGTTTCTTCGAGCTCCTACGGAATCGGGCCGCAGAAAATCCAAATCCGCTTAAGCCGGAACGGGACGGCAACAATCCCCACTTGCAAACGAGGCAGCACAGAAGTAGAGCGGGCAGCGATTCACGCTGGCCTACCATGGAGGGCGAACGGAAACTAGGACCCTTCACCCAGGCGGCTCATGCGCTCCATTTCCTGCTTGTTAATTTTGATCTTGCCATCCTTCTCGAGTTTGTCGCGCAAGTTTTGTACGTAGAGACCCTCGAGCACCTGCCGCTTCTGGTCGAGCAGCGCTTCCTTGGCGCGGTCCCAGTTCTGCTTGGCTTCAGCCGGCGTGGGCTCTTGCTTCTCCACAATGGCGAGCACGACGCCTGTGCCCTGACTACCTTGTATGGGACTGCTGATTTCACCTGCCGCCATGCCGAATGCGACGTTGGCTGCACCGGTCATGGCGCCCACATCGGGAACCTGCGCGGTGGAATTCACCAGGTCGCTGGTTTTCACGGTGGCGTCAAGTTCCTTGGCGGCCTTCTTCAGATCATGCTCGGCGTGAGCGCGATCGGAGAGTTCCTGCGTCTTTTGCGCCAGCAGTGCCTGAGCGCGCTGAGCCTTGAACTGGTCTTCGACCTGCGCCTTAATTTGATCGAAGGTGGGAGTCTGCGGAGGCTGAATCTCAGTAACTTGATAGATCGCGTAGCCTTGCGGCGTCTGCGCCATTGCCGGCGGATCGTTTTTCTTCGCCGAGAACAGGGCGTTCGACAACTCCTGGGCCGGACCCAGGCCGGGGAGTGCATCGGCTTGCGCGATGAGGTCGGTAGTAGTTACGCTGAGACCCTTTTCGGCAGCGGCTTTGTCGATGCCGGCGGAGCGAGCGACGCTCTCGACGGAATTCGCCAAGGTCTGCGCGGCGGCGGCGGCTTTCTGCTGCTTGATTGCAGGCTCGATCTGCGCCTTCACTTCGTCGAGCGGCTTAACGCGAGCATTCTGCTTGTCTTCCACCAAAATGATGTGGAAGCCGTAGCTGGTGCGGATGACACCGGTCATCTGTCCCTTGGGCGTGTTGAAAGCTGCTTGCTCGAATTCGGGAACGGTGCGTCCACGAGTGATTGGAGGAAGCAAGCCACCTTGCGCCGCGCTACCGGGGTCTTCAGAATACTTTTTCGCCAGGTCCGCGAAGTTTGCGCCGGCCTTTAACTGCTTGTCGATATCGTCGGCCTTTGCTTTCGCTGCGTCGACGGCCTTCTGGTCGACTTTGCCGTCAGGTCCTGGAGTCGGTGTCTTAATAAGGATGTGCCGGACAGTGACGGTCTCAGGAATGCGGAATTCGTCCTGATGCTGGTTGTAATACGCCTGCAAGTCAGCTTGAGTGACGGGGATCGAACCGGCGACCTGGCTGGTGTCGATAAAGATGTAGCGCGCTTTGCGCTTCTCGGGGATGGAGTTCAGGTACTGCTGCTTGTTCTGGTCGTAAAATGCCTTCAGCTCAACGTCGGTGACTTTAACCTGCTTCTTGACGTCGTCGAGGGTCAGCACGGCGTAGTCGAACTTGACCTTAGTGTCTTGCTTCTTGACCTGCTCTTCGACTTCCTTGTCGCTGACGGTCGCGGGAGCGCTCACGGCGGACAGCAACTTTTGTTGCGCGAGCTGGCCTTTCAGCTCCTTCTCGAACTGCGCCACGCTCAGGCCGAACTGGTTCTGCACGAAGTCTTCATATTGCTGCTGGCCGATGAAATTGCCGCCCGGGAAAAAAAGCGTGCCGAACTGGCCCTGATGCAAGTAATCCGCCAGTTCTTTGTCGCTGACGCCGAGACCCATGCGATCGGCTTCGTAGGCGAGAGCGCCCTGGGTAATCATCCCATCGGCGGCGCGCTGCATCAAAAAGGGCATGAGGGTGGGCGGAACATTGCCGCGGAACTGCTGGCGTCCGATCATGCGGGCGCGCTGCGCGACCTGTTGCAGGGTGATGTCGTCGGTGCCAACTTTGGCTACGACGCCAGCTGTGGTAACACCGCTGCCGAAATAGTCGCCGAACAGGCCGCCAGGAACGAGGGTGATGACCATCATGACGCAGATGACCAGGAGAAGACCGCCCAAGATGATCTTTTTCATTGGGCCGGGGGTTTGCAGAAATCGAAGCATGCTTGTACTGGACTCCGGGAGTTGGATAACGGAAACCTTTATTATAGCCGAGTACTTCGCTTCTCTCGCGAATGACGGCCTTGCAGGTGAGGACATTCGCAAGTGGCAAAATCGGGCGCGCCGCCGAGTGGCCGTGGGGCACCACTCGGGTGCCATTATTCCCCGAATAAGGGCGCAGCCTTCACGGAGTGGGCGGCTAGTGTGTTGTAATTACGGTAGATAGGTATGTCGAAATTGTCTCCAGGGGTGCGCGGCCGAATCGTTGCCGCAAAGCGGCGTGTCCGCGAACTCACCATGATCGCCAAGGGTGTGGCGTCGACCGACCACCCCGTGTTGGCGCACATCATTCCTATTCGTCGGTGCAACCTGGCGTGCAAATACTGCAACGAATACGACGACTTTTCCAAGCCGATTCCACTCGACGTGATGAAAAGCCGCATCGATCACCTGGCTCGGCTGGGAACGACTGTCGTCACGCTGAGCGGCGGGGAGCCGATGCTGCATCCGGAACTCGACGAGATCATCGCCCACATGCGGACCTATCCGATTATTGCGGGCATGATCACCAATGGCTACTTGCTGACGGCTGACCGCATCAAGCGGCTCAATCAAGCCGGGCTCGATCATCTGCAGATCAGTATCGACAACGTGATGCCCGACGACGTGTCGAAGAAGTCGTTGAAGGTGCTGGACAAGAAGCTGCAGCTGCTGGCGGAACATGCCGACTTCCACGTGAACATCAATTCGGTGGTGGGCGGCGGCACCCGCAATCCGCACGACGCGCTGGTCGTGGGTCGGCGGGCGGTACAGCTGGGGCTTACGTCGACTATCGGAATTATTCACGATGGTGAAGGTCAGCTTCGTCCTTTGGGCGACGAAGAGCGCGAAGTTTTTCTGAAGATGAAGAACCTGGAGAAGACAAACTACTCTCGTCTGAATTGGTTCCAGAACAATATTGCGCACGGGCAGCCTAATCATTGGCGCTGCCGAGCGGGCGCGCGTTACGTTTACATCTGCGAGGACGGGCTGGTGCATTACTGCTCGCAACAACGCGGATATCCCGGCACGCCTCTGGCGCAGTACACGGTCAACGATATTCGGCGGGAGTTTCTGACGGAAAAAAGCTGCGCGCCACACTGCACGGTGTCATGCGTGCACCAGGTTTCTTATTTCGATTTCTGGCGCGCTCCGCAATCGAAGCCGGCGCCGCAATCGCCCGTGGATCAAGGCCAACTGATTCAAATTGAGTAAGCGGTTTCGGCGGCGATGAGTTGCGACAATCGATCATCGCTCGTTGGAAACTAAGCGGAACGTGCGGTTTCGTTAGCTCGAATTCGGATGCTATAATGATGTTGCCCTTCTGAAGTTTTTTCCCACACAAGCGGGCGCGTAGCTCAATTGGCAGAGCAACTGACTCTT